>CAVOQU010000007.1:760000-865036 GCA_963698455.1 uncultured Flavobacteriaceae bacterium
ATCTATAAAATATTTAGAATTATCTTTAAGCATTAACCATTTTCCTTCGGTTCCGTTTACAGTTACTACTTCACCAGATCCATTTGTGAACCACGCAGCAGGAAAATCACCAATAGCATCTTCATTGAAATCATCAGAAAGAACAAGTTTTTCCCCTGGAACAAAATCGAATTTGGAGGTATAGCTGGTGGTTTCATTTTTCGTTTGATTATCTGAATTATCGCTACTTTCAGATTGAATTGGTTTTGTTTCTACTGTATTATCTTGCGGAGAACTTACTTGTTTCTCACTTTTAGGGGTAACCACTTTTTCTACTTTATTTTCAACTTTCGCCTTTAGTTTTTTTAATAACTGTGCTGAAGAATCTGTTGGAATTAAAAAAGTAATTAGCATAACTAAAATAAAAACGACTTTTTTCATAATATAATATTTAAAAATTATAAATGTAAATTTACTTTTAGCTAGTTACTCTTGCTTCCCCTAAAAAGAGGATATTTTAAAAATCCACTAAAACAAGGATTTCTACTCTAGAATATTAACTAAATTGCAGTAACATAAATTTAGTTTGATGAAGCATATACTTTTCATTGGAATAGTTTTTTTGTTTGTAGTCGCTAAATCAAGTTCGCAAACCCTGATGAATTTGGATAGCTTATTGACTGAATATAAGTCATCTAATATAGATACCACTCGGGTTTTGTTGCTTATTAATATTGGGCAGCAATACGAAGGAACCAATCCGGAAACTGCAAAAAAATATTATAAAGAGGCAGGAACTTTAAGTGAAAAACTTAATTATAAAAGAGGCGTTCTAAAGTTTATATCAAATTACGGGTATGTACTTAATATGCAAGGGCAATATGAGGAATCGCTTAAATTAAATCTTAAATCGGTTCATATTTCACAAGAAATTGGAGATTCATTAGCACTGGCAAAATGTTTGTTTAATACAGGTACTTCATACCAATTGCTCAATAGATATGAAGAAGCAATAAGTTATTATTTAGAAGGAAATAAGCTATTTAAATCATTTAACAATGAATCTTTTATTGCAAAATCTTCTGATATTCTTCAAACCCTTTACCAAAAACTTAAACGCTATGATAAGGCCATTGAGCTTGGACAAGAAGCTATTGCCATTTCAAGAAAATATAATTTGGAATATGACTTAGGTAATGCATTAGGTAATATGTCTATTAGTTATAATAAATTAGGCAAATTTGACAATGCCATTGAAGTATTAAATGAAGCGCTTCAGATTAGTAGAAGAATTGACAATAAATATCTTGAATTGACAATTCAATTAAATTTTGCTGAAGCCTGGGAGAAAAAATTTCAATTCGATAGAATGAAAATTCATGCTTTAATAGCCAAATCATTGGCAAATCAATTAGAAGATGCTCAAAGCGAAGGGCTTGCTTTAAAATTTCTTTCTATTTATTATTTATATAAAAATGACATCCAAAATGCGGAAGATTATGCTAACCAATCAAAAGAAATTTTTAGAAAAAATGAATTGAAACCGGAATTAGCAAGTAGTCTTTTTTTGCTAGCAGAAATAGCATTGGTTTCTGGAAATATAAAGGCCTATTTACAATATAATGAAGAAGGAAATTTGATAGCCGATCAATTGCTGAATGAAAACATTCAACATAAAATTGTTGAACTTGAAAAAAAATATGATACCAATCTTAAAGAAGAAAAAATAGCATTATTAGAGAGTAAGGAACTTCAGCAACAAATAAAATTATCTAACAGAACTAAACTAAACATTGTATTAATCAGCTTTATTGCTGTGCTATTTCTATCTGGATTTTTATTTATAAAGAATTACAGGCAAAAACTTATTATCAGAAAAAAACGCATTAATGAGCTTGAAATTGAACAACAATTATTAGCAACAGAAGCAGTGCTTAAAGGTGAAGAACAGGAAAGAGTACGAGTAGCAAGAGACCTTCATGACGGTTTAGGGGGGTTTATTGTCTGGAATTAAATTTTCATTTCAAAATATGAAAGGTAATTTGGATATTCCTCCAGAAAATGATGAAGCCTATACTAAAGGAATGGAAATGTTAGATACCTCCATAGACGAAATAAGGCGCATTGCTCATAATATGATGCCAGAGACACTCGTAAAATTTGGATTGGATACAGCACTGAAAGATTTCTGTGCTAATATCGATCAAGGAGGCATCATTCAGGTTACCTACCAATCCATTGGAATTGATAACTATGACATGAACCAATCAAAGGCTGTTAGCTTATATAGAATTGTACAAGAGTTAATGTATAATTCTTTAAAACATGCTCAAGCAAAAACAGTAATTGTACAGCTTATAAAAAACGATGATAAACTTTCATTGACAGTGGAAGATGATGGTATTGGTTTTGAACCGACAATTCTGAAGGATAATAGTGGTATAGGATGGAGCAATATTTACAGTCGTGTAAATCTTTTAAATGGAAAACTTGACATTCATTCAACCCCTAAAAAGGGGACATCAATTCAATTAACCTTTAACATATGAAAACTAAATTATTTATAGTAGACGATCATTACATGGTTATTGAAGGTATAAAATCTTTATTGCAGCATGAATCTTCCGTAATATGGAGTGGTTATGCAAGAAATGCCGCCATATGTCTTGCTGAGTTGCGAGTTAATCAACCAGATGTTATTTTAATGGATATCAATCTACCAGATAAAAGTGGCATAGAGTTATGCAAAGAAGTATTAGAAAAATATCCAAGTATAAAAATTATTGGCTTAAGCACTTTTAATCAACAAAGTTTTATTAAAAAAATGTTGGAAAGTGGTGCCTTAGGGTATATTTTAAAAAATGCTACAAAAAAAGAGATATTAGATGCTTTACATACAGTTATGAACGGCAAAATATATCTTAATAATGAAGTTTCAAAACAACTAAATAGTAAACCTAGATTACCCTATATTGTTCTTACAAGGCGAGAAAAGGAAATTCTGGAGCTTATTGCAGAAGGCCTCACCAATGTGGAAATTGCAGACCGACTTTTTCTGGGTAGCACCACAGTTGATACCCATAGAAAAAATTTACTTCTTAAAATAGGTGCAAAAAACTCTGCTGCTATGGTTAAATTGGCTATAGAGCATAACTTACTGTCTATCGATAATAAAGATAAAAATATCCCCTAAAAAGGGGAAAAAGCGAGTATAGCTTATCGCCTACATTTATAGATATAATTTAGGCGCTATGAAACACATTACAAGGAATTTATTGATAATAGTCCTTTTGTACGGGGTCAGCACGAATGCCAGGAATTGCACAATCGAAAGACCTTTCAACGCTATGGAGGTTTTCAGATCAGGCCTGAAACATCGTTTGTTAAAGTAGGGAAATCACAACTTTTAACGGTGCGAAATTGCGTTCGGTACACAATAGAAGGAGAAGACACTCTAGAATCATTGCTATGTTATGAGTGTGACGCATCAACATTTGAACTTGCCTCCTATAATTGCAAACAGCAACAAGCATCAAAATGGAGTGTGAACGGTATCGAAGGGGGTAATGCTGGAGCCGGAAGTATAGTAGCTCAAGGAAATGGTTTTGCCATGTACACCGCACCTACCCATAGACCAAAATCAGGTAGAATTGAGGTCAGTACGGAAATAGAGACTGAGGGTAAGGGCAAAACGCTACTAATTGCCGATATTATTATTTTAGACGATTTACGGATCTATCACGGTACCGTAGAGATTCAAGGAAAGGGAGAAGGCGTAATCTTTAAGGCCTTTGGACGTAATCACTTTTAAAGAAACTGGTTATAATTCCGGCAGTTTTAATTCAATTTCAGGTAACCTGAGTATTCAGTATAAAGTTGATGGTTGCTCCACTTTTAAGGGAATAATACCACTCGCAGGCGATTTACAGCTATTTGAAAATGAGGAGGATAAATCTGTTGCAGGTGGGTCTGGTCATGGAATTGCTTTTTTTACAGACAGCTTTGACATCAATTGCAATGGGATTAACATTCCTCAAGGTCTGCTTCAAGTAATTAGTCCCTGTGAGATGGCATACGGAAAAAACAAAGGAGACGGTATTCTTTTAGGTGGACAAGGAAATTGCGGTGATATGGCAATTAAGTGGCATATAGAAGGGCAATGATTTTATGGAAGAACAATGCTTATTAATACCTTTGATTATAACACACTTGTTATGAAACTATTTTTCAAAAAATTGCTGTCAATGCTACTTGTTTTAATTGCCTTCAATGGCAATGTTGAAGCTCAAGAAAAATTAGTTCCTACGGATTCGTCCATACTTACGGGTATTAAATTTCCAAAAGGTACTTTATTGGATACACGAGGTTTTTTTGTTGGCATTGCCAAAACTACATTGGAGATGGAGTCGGGTTCTGAACAGTGTTAGTGATATGGAGGTTTTTGTATGGCAAAACAAAAGTGGTAAAAAAGTTGATTCAGAAGCTTGGTTAATTGCCATTATTCAACGTCTGGATTCAATCGGTTGGAAATTGCAAACCTCAGAAAGAGACCATTCCTATATGTATTTAAGCAAGCAAAATCAAAAAAGGCTTATGTACATATCCCCAGGCAAAAAAGAGGCTAATCTTTATTTTGGAAAGCTTTTTAATCCAGAACCATTGGTGGAAACCTCAAACAACGAATCAAAATTAGATTCCCAAACCAGCACTGTAGTTTCATCCACACCTGCCGTTTTTCATACCAATATTTCCACTTCCCTTATTGGCAATTGGGGAATGTTAGCCGGGGCAAAAGTAAATTGGCAGGATAGTTCAACAGGAGTTATGGTGGTTTCGGGTGTAAGCAAAGGTTTTGGTATTGAATTTAAAGAAGATGGTACATTTCTTCATGTTACCGTAGTAACATCAGGAAGGCCAAACTATAGAGTATTTGTTTCTACTACCGGAACATGGACATCCACAGCAAATGAAATACATTTTTATCCAACAGATCGTCACTACCGGAAATGGGAAAATGAAATCATTATGGTTAATGAGCATTCTGTTCCCTCAAAAATATATGATGTTCTGGAGAAAAGGAATGAATGCTTATACCAACAAAAATTGTCTTTATGTTCGTTACTCCGATGAAAATGTAGTAGCGTGAAATTTGTAGTGAATAATAGTATTAATTAAATTTTTATGTCTTATGCAAAGAAAAATCAGTGTAATCGTTATAACTTTTATGTTATCAGCATCCTACGCTTATGCCCAATGCAGTGAGGATATAGCAAAAACTACTAAAGGTAACTGGAGACCAATAGAATCTAAAATATATATAGAAAAGGGCTCAAAAGCTACTGCATCCTTAGCACCTACATTAATTAAGAAAGCTGAACATTTCCGAACATTTTTTGAAATAGCATACCCAAATCCCATAGGTTGTGATGTGCGATCATATGCAACCCTAAGGGAGTATCCTAATATAGATTTTCCTATCGGTGCCGGCTATGCATTTGAAATGTCGCTGATAGAATTTTACTGTGACAGAGATACAAAAAAAATTACACCCAATGAATATACCGGTAGTAGTGGTGCAGAAGTTTATGCCAATACCTTTGAGTTGTTTCTGGATGCAGGTGGAACGGGTAAGGGTGAAGGAGTATTTAATATTAATGATACAGATGTTACGGTATACATGCTTCCCAAATCTATTGGGACTATAAAGGGGTATAAAGTTTATGGGTTACCAAAAGACAAAACTATTCTTTACACACATGACGGAAAACTTCCTTTTAAAACGATAACGCGTGAGCAGTTTTTGCAGGCACTTTTGAAAAAAATGAAGTCTGTGGAACCTTCAGTTAATACTCAAATGGCCGAAATTGAAGCCAATTTTATAAACCAGTTAAAAGAAGTTGACAAGAGCTACACAGGTGAAATGCGGGAACAGATGAAAGCAGAATTGCAAAGAGGTCTTGAAGAAATTAAAAGACAGAAAAAAGAAGTAGGTACAACAAGTTCAACGTTTTCAAGTGAGGAATCGATGAATATTGAAAAGTATCTTAAAACCCATACCGCAGAGGAGCTTAAAAAGCCCGCATCTGTAAGGGTTACCGATGTGTTCAGAGGGTTTTTTACTGAAGAAGAGGAAGGTCATTATCTTGTAGTAAAAGATAATACCTATATGAAGAAAAATCTTCCGGCTCTAGTGGCTCAAATGATTATACTCAAATGGAATTCTACTAACAATAAAGTGTCAAATGACTTTATGAAGAAGCTTGAAGCAAATTTCCCATTCGAAAAAATTCAGATGTTGATTGATAAGTAAAATATATAATCCTTTATATTTATTTATTATAAGAATAAATGTAAGGTGATATTAATTGATAGACTAATCGAACAATTGTTTTTAGTTCCGGTTTATTTAATTAATTTAGTTTATTATGAATATAATCATCCAATCTACCTTAAAAACACTTGAAAAATCTAAATATTTATTGGATAGATTGACCGATGAAAATTTTTGTAATTCTACAGTTCCTCCATATTATTCAAGTATAGGTTCTCATATAAGGCACATATTAGATTTTTACGAATGTATTTTTAATTTAAACTCTAATAAAAAGATTGATTTCACGGCAAGAAGTCGAAATATAGAAGTAGAAACGAATTGTGAAACAGCCATATGTTATTTAAACACTATCATTGAAAAACTCAAGAGTTTAGATTGTAATATGAAGGATACTGTGGTGGTTTTCGATGATCTTGGGACTAGGAAAAATTGAAATGACTTACACATACGATGCCTTATTTTCTCAAGCCAATAGCCATACTATACACCATTATGCGATTATAAATTATATTTTGGATGGTTTGAAAATAGCTTTTGATGACGCTGATTTTGGTTATAATTCAACGACACCAAAGCAAGCTTCCTTAAATTAATGACGTTTTGTTTTTAAACATACTGTCTAAAATTATATTGTATGCCTTTAAAAGCTAAATAAATAGCTAGACCACAAATAAGTATAGCTAAAATAAGAATAGGAATATAAAGTGGTTTTTCTTTATTTGATAATGCCGTATGCAATAATAAAGGACCAAGAAACATACAAGCTACTGATAGTCCCATGTTTTTCAATCCTTTTACAAGCAAATCTCTATCTGTTTTATGTGTTTCCATTTTGATAATTTTGAATAGCTAAACGAACATTTTTATGTTTATCTAATAGAGCTTCGGCTTCTTTTTGCGATATTTTTAATTCATTCATTATCATCTTAGTGCCTCGGTCAACCAATTTATTATTACTCAATTGCATATCAACCATTTTATTGCCTTTAATATGGCCTAATTGTATCATGGTAGTTGTAGTTATCATATTAAGCACTAGTTTTTGTGCGGTTCCCGCTTTCATTCTGGAACTTCCGGTAACAAACTCAGGACCAACTATAACTTCAATTGGGTATTGTGCTGTTCGGGCCAGAGGGCTGTTTTTGTTACAAGTAATACAACCTGTTATAATTTTAGTGTCGTTACAATTTTTTAAAGCAGAAATAACATAAGGTGTTGTGCCAGAAGCAGCTATACCTATAACTACATCTTTATTTGATATTTGGTAAGTTTTTAAATCTTCCCAACCTTGTGTCGTTGAATCTTCGGCAAATTCTACCGCTTTTCTAATAGCAGAATCACCACCAGCAATTAAACCAATAACTAAATTATGAGAGACCCCAAAAGTTGGAGGACATTCTGATGCATCCAAAATTCCCAAACGCCCACTAGTTCCTGCGCCTATATAAAATAAACGACCACCATTTTTTAGTTTTTTAACAATAATGGCTACTAATTTTTCGATTTGTGGCAGTGCTTTTTCTACAGCAATAGGAATGGTTTTATCTTCATTATTAATATTGCTTAATAAATCTGAAATAGTCATCTTTTCTAGATGATTATAATTCGAATCTTGCTCAGTTGTTTTTGTAAAATTCATGGTTCAAAAATACATAATTTTTAGTTTAGAATATTGTTTGAAGAGATTCTTTAAGCGACTATATATTTGTGTTTTATATGAACCAAAAAATAAATCCGTTTTTAAAATTTTAGAGCATACTAAAAATAATTTTATTCTATTGTGTATTGAAAAACAGCTACTTCCGAGGCTCGAAAATACCCAAGCGGGTAGTGGTCTGGATTGGTTTGATTGATACAGTTACCTCTTATTGTAGCAGGTTGTGTTTGAAACGGCGCACCAGAGTTATTATCACTTTGTGCTAACAAAATGTTCATGAATTCGAAATATTGTTGAGATATGCCGTAATTTTTTATTATTAACTCATCGCCAGATTCAAGTGTGTCATCCGAGTAAAATGCAAATATTCTATTTCCATCTGTAAATTCGTCTTCATAAACATCAAGACTTAATATATTGGAATTCGTTTTTATAAATTCAAAGAGATAATAATTTTTAATATTTTTAGGGTCTGTATAATAGGCTTTTATTTCGGTATCTTCTCCCGAAAATCCTCCATCGTTTTTTTGTTCTACACTTTCTATTGCAACAACTGGTTTTAAAGATTCTGTGGCAACATAAATCTCATTATTGTATGTAATTGTAAGGTTATAAACACCATTAATTTCTGGAATGAAATTTAAATTGGTATAAATTCCGGTATTTCCTTCTTCAATAAATTCAAATGAGTTGTTATTATCGTCAGTTATAGTAATACGGGCTCCAGTTGCAGGAGGAACAGTGGTATTATAATAAGGAGCGGTAAGTGATAATTTAATATATTGGGTTCTACCATCGGTATCTTTAATCCAATTTAATGAAGCATCAATAACCAAACGGGGTTCAGCTGTTTTTAAATTTAAATCTACGACTTCTTCACATGTAAAGAATGGAAGACATAGTAAAAAAATATATAGTAATCTCTTCATGTTTTAAAATTTAAAATTGTAGGATATTGAAGGGACAATTCCAAAAATTGATAGTTGTGTAGCTTCATTTAATTTTGTCTCTTCATTCTGCCCAAAGGCAATTGAAGCAGCATTTTTACGATTGTAAACATTATATATACCAAATACCCAATAACTTTGCCAGCCTTCAAGCTTTTCAGGTTTAGGAATATATGTCGCAGAAAAATCTAAACGATTGTAAGATGGTAATCTATCGGAATTTCTAGCACTGTAATTTGGAATACTAATACCGTTATATTCATATTGTCCATTTGGAAATGTGGCTGGTTGACCTGTTTGAAATAAAAAATTAGTATTGAATTTCCATTTTTTATTTAATTCGTAACTTCCCGTAAAAGAAACATCATGCGTTTTATCGTAGGGTGTTCTATACCAGTTTCCATTGTTAATACCCAATTCTGTTGATGTTCTGCCTGCTGTTTGTTGCTCAGATTTCGACAAGGTATAGGCTAACCATCCTTTAAATTTACCTTCGTTTTTCTTGAGTAGTAATTCTAAACCATAAGCTCTGGCCTTTCCGTTTAAAATAACTTGTTCAATGGCGTTGTTTGCAATTAAATTTGCCCCATCAATATAATCAATTCTGTTTTTTACGGTTTTATAAAAACTTTCAACCTCCAGAGAATACGTATTATCATTAAAATTCTTAAAATAACCTATGGCAAATTGATCAAGTAATTGGGGTTTAATATATTTTCCACTAGGTGTCCAAACGTCTAAAGGTGTTGGCGAGCTTGTATTTGATAATAAATGCAAATATTGACTCATTCTGTTGTAACTCGCTTTGACCGAATTATTGGAATTAATGAGATACGATAAAGATAAACGAGGTTCCAAGTTGAAGAATTTCGCAATGACATCGCTTCGTTTGAAAGTTTCGGTACCTATAGGTTCTGCCTTTTCATAAATCTTAAAATCTTCATTAAATACAACGGGCTGATTGTTTTCATAAATATTGAGTTCAGTCTGGCCTAATCTTAGAAAAGTACTAAATCGCAAACCATAAGCTATGGCCAATTTATCAGATACTTTTTGTTCTGCATCTATATAAATAGCATTTTCAAAAGCGTATTTATCAATAAGTTTGAATGGATTTATTCCTGAAGTTTCGGTTGTTGGGTTTATTTCTCCTGGATTGAACTTGTAATAGATACTGTTTAAACCATATTGAAGTTTAAATTTATCATTTATATAATGTTTGAAATCGTATTTAATATTGAAATTTTTAATAGTCGAAACCCAATCGAATTCTACAAAATTTAGTTTTAAACCATAATAATAATCTGAATAAATTAAAGACAAGTTTGAAAATAATTTATCTGAATATAAATGATTCCATCTAAAATTTAAAATTGAATTGCCATAAGTGTTTTCAAACGAATCATTTATTTTAAATACATCACGTCCAAAATAACCTGATAAGTAAATGTTATTATTATCGTTAATTTTATAGCTCAATTTTGTGTTTAAATCGTAGAAGTATGCAATATTATTAATATCAAAAAGAGGTAAAAATAAATGCGCATAACTCGATCTGCCTCCTAACAAAAACGAGCCTTGATCTTTTTTTAATGGGCCTTCAATAAGTAATCTGCTCGAAACAATCCCTATGCCACCATTGGCATGAAATTCCTTGCTATTTCCATCTTTTTGATAGATATCCAAAACCGAAGATACCCGACCACCATAACGAGCTGGAATGCCACCTTTATAAAGTTTTAAATCTTTTATAGCATCTGGATTAAATACAGAAAAGAAACCAAATAAATGAGATGAATTATAAATGGTTGCTTCATCTAAAAGAATTAAATTTTGATCTGCCGAACCACCACGAACATTAAATCCAGAAGACCCTTCGCCCGCATTCGTAACACCAGGTAGGAGCGTAATGGCTTTAATAATATCAGATTCTCCCAGAACTACAGGTATTTCTTTAATGGTGGAAGATGTTAACCTGTTCACGCTCATTTGAGGTGCTTGAATATTTAGGTTTTCTACATTTTGAGTTATTACAATTTCATCTAAATTTTCTAAAGCATCTGTTAAACGGAAGTTTTTAATTATATTTTCTGAAAATAAAAAAGTTTCAACAATGGTATTAAAACCCAAATAGCTGATTACAATTTTATAAGTACCTTTTGGAAGTGTAATAGAATAAAAACCATATTCATTGGTAGTTGTACCTGTTTGTAGTTCAGGAATATAAATACTTACGCCTATTAAAGATTCGTTACTTTTTTCTTCTGAAATTGTTCCGCTTAAAGTGAATTTTTCTTGAGCTTTTGTAGAAATAATACTGGAGCTGAATATAAACAGAAAACATAATACTATGTTTTTCATCAATTGCTTTTTTTTTATAAAAGTATAAAAAAAAGCTCCTTGGAAAAGGAGCTTTTTAAATTGAATATATTTTAATTAATTAAGAATACTATTTAATGTTTTACTTGGTCTCATAGCATCATTAATTAATTTTTCATTTGGCTCGTAATAGCCACCAATGTTTACAGGGTTTCCTTGAATTTGGATAAGCTCATTAACTATAACAGCTTCATTATTTGCTAATTGTTTAGCCATTGAACTGAATTCTGCCTTTAAATCTGGGTTTTTAGATTGATTTGCTAATGCTTCAGCCCAATATAGAGCCAAATAAAAATGACTTCCTCTATTATCTAATTCACCAGCTTTACGAGAAGGTGATTTTCCATTGTCAAGTAATTTCCCAGTAGCATCATCTAAAGTGTCTGCTAAAATTTGCGCTTTGGCATTATTGTTAGTAATTGCTAAATGTTCTAACGACACGGCAAGTGCTAAAAACTCACCTAAAGAATCCCAGCGTAAATGATTTTCAGATATAAATTGCTCTACGTGTTTCGGAGCAGAACCACCTGCACCGGTTTCAAATAATCCTCCACCATTCATTAAAGGAACAATTGATAACATTTTTGCACTGGTTCCAACTTCTAAAATAGGGAACAAATCTGTTAAATAGTCACGTAAAACATTCCCTGAAACAGAAATGGTATCTTTTCCTTGTATGAGTCTTTCACAAGTAAATAAAGTAGCATCTACCGGGGCTAAAATTCTTAAATCTAAAGATTTAGTATCGTATTCTTTTAAGTAAGTATTTACTTTTTTGATTAATTCAGCATCATGAGCTCTGTTTTTATCCAACCAGAAAACAGCGGGAGTTCCAGATGCTTTTGCACGTGTTACGGCTAGTTTTACCCAATCTTGAATAGGTGCATCTTTAGTTTGACACATTCTCCAAATATCTCCAGCTTCTACATGATGTTGTAATAAAGTTTTTCCTGAAGCATCAATTACGCTAACCGTTCCGTTTGAAGCTATTTCAAATGTTTTATCGTGAGAACCATATTCTTCTGCTTTTTGAGCCATTAAACCTACGTTAGGAACTGTCCCCATAGTTGTTGGATCGAATGCACCATGTTTTTTACAGAAATCGATAGTTGCGGCGTAAATACCTGCATAACTACTATCTGGAATGACTGCTTTAGTATCTTGAAACTTCCCATCAGCATTCCACATTTGTCCAGAAGTTCGAATCATGGCTGGCATGGAAGCATCAATAATAACATCACTAGGGACGTGTAAGTTTGTGATACCTTTTTCACTATTTACCATAGCTACAGCAGGGCCATTTTTAAAGGCAGCATCAATATCTGCTTGAATTTCATTTCGTTTAGCTTCGGGCAAACTTTGAATTTTTTCTATAAGATTACCAAAACCATTATTTACATTCACACCAATTTTTTCTAGAGTTTCAGCATGTTTTGCAAATACATTTTTAAAAAACACTTTTACAGCATGCCCAAAAATAATTGGGTCGCTCACTTTCATCATAGTGGCTTTTATATGCAATGAAAACAACACGCCTTTGTTCTTAGCATCTTTTATTTGTTGATCTAAAAAGCTTATTAATGCTTTTTTACTTAAAACAGTTGCATCAATAATTTCACCTTTTAATAATTTTAAACTATCTTTTAAAATAGTAGATGTTCCGTTACTATCTGTATGAACAATTTTTATACTTGTAGCATCAGTTAAGGTTACCGATTTTTCATTATGGAAAAAATCACCAGTTTCCATAGTAGCTACATGTGTTTTAGAATCACTGCTCCAAGCACCCATGGAATGAGGATTCTTTTTAGCATAATTTTTAACTGCTTTTGGCGCACGACGATCTGAATTTCCTTCACGAAGTACTGGGTTTACGGCACTTCCTTTTATTTTGTCGTATCGCGATTTAATTTCTTTTTCGGTATTATTAGCGGCTTCATCTGGGTAGTTAGGAATTGCAAATCCTTGAGATTGCAATTCTTTTATAGCTTCTTTTAATTGTGGAAGAGAAGCACTAATATTTGGTAATTTTATAATATTGGCATCAGGGCTTTTTGCCATTTCACCAAGAATAGCTAAATCATCTGAAACACGTTGGTTTTCATTTAAAAAATCAGGAAAAACAGCTAAAATTCTTGCAGCTAAAGAAATATCTTTAGTTTCAATATTAATACCAGAAGACTTTACAAAAGCTTGTACAATTGGTAAAAAAGAACGTGTTGCTAGAGCCGGAGCTTCATCGGTTTTTGTATAAATAATTTTAGACATTAATGTGATAGTTTTTATATTATAAATTAACTGTTTTCTTGAAAACGATTAACTATATCGTTTTCGCATAGCGAATATACAAAAATTGACTTTTAAAATTACCCAATTACAACTTGAAAAAGAGACAAAAACATGAAGTTTTAGTATAAAATCAAAAATGCATTATAGGAGTAAGGATTTATTAAAAAACTAATGAAGATGTTATAAAAAACAAAAGCCATATCACAGCAGATTTTACTCTCCGTTGACATGGCTTTCTTTGAAATAACATAACGTGATCTAATTAGTATTGCTACTAAATCAATTTAAACTTTCGCTTAAATCTTTTCAATTCAAGTGCTATTATTTCAACGAAACATTCTGCTGTTGTAATTTTCAATATGCATTGACCTATTACCAAAATGTTTCACATAATCGTTTTTCTTGATGCTATTTGCTTCACTTTTCGCTATTCACGTCGAGTTTGCCAATTACATTGCTTTTATTATAACAACAACCCTTTCGACTCTGCTGTTTTTTCAAGCTTTCAATTATACAAGTTTCCACCTGCTTTCGCATTTGGTCTTTTTATAATATCATGGATTTTTGTTATTCATGCTTACACATGATTCCAATAAATCCTCAAAAAACAATTAATAAATAAAGAACGTTACCTTATTAAGGAATAACACAAATTCATTGCTTAGACGAAACCAACCGAAGTTGTTGTTATTTCTTAAATGCTAAGATAATACCGAAATTCAAAAAAACAAACTTTTTAAGCTTTTAGATATCAACCATTTATAAACCGAAGTTATTAACAAAAGTTAATAAAAAAAGCCTTGAGATATCTCAAGGCTTTTAAATTGCAATTGCAATAGTACGTTATTAATGTCTACGCTCTTTAATTCTTGCTTTTTTACCAGTAAGACCTCTAAAGTAAAAGATTCTAGCTCTTCTTACATTACCGCGTTTATTAACTTCAATTTTTTGTAATGCAGGTAAATTAACTGGGAAAATACGTTCCACACCAATTGTTCCAGACATTTTTCTAATGGTAAAAGTTTCTGATGCTCCAGATCCTCTTCTTTGTATTACAACACCTCTAAAAAACTGAGTACGAACTTTTTCGCCCTCTCTAATTTCATAGTAAACAGTAATTGTGTCTCCAGCTCCAAACTCTGGAAGGTCTTTTTTTGCTACAAATTCGTTTTGTACAAATTTTACTAAAGATTCCATATCTTTAAATTTAATAATGATTAATCCGAAACAACATTCACGATTCTCGCCAGAGGTTAACCCGAAATTGGGTGCAAAGATAATTATTAATTCATAATCTACAATTAATAATTATTTTTTTTATTTGGTTGTTCTCCTCCTAAAGTCGAGTCAGGCTATCCGCTATATCTTTTGTGCCGTAAAAACGGAAACAAAAGGATGCCGCTACTATCCTTAACACGGGCTTGTTTGCCGTTTGCAGTCTCAGTCTCAGTGTACAGGCATATTTATAAATATATTCCGAAATAAACAAGTTCACGTTTTAGAAATATAGATTTACCTAACACCTAACACCTAACACCTAACACCTAATCACCTAAAGCTACTCATCCAATAAATCTGGTCTTCGCTCTTTTGTACGCAAATAGGCCTGTTCTTCGCGCCATTTTTCAATTTTAGGTAAATTACCACTAAACAATAATTCGGGTACTTTCAAGCCTTTATATTCTCTAGGTTTGGTATAAATAGGAGGAGCCAGTAAATTATCTTGAAACGAATCAGTCAGGGCAGAAGTCTCATTGCCTAAAACCCCAGGAATTAGCCTTATTAATGCATCGCAAAGTACTGCAGCAGCCAATTCACCACCAGACAAAACATAATCGCCAATAGAGATTTCTCGGGTTATAAAGTGGTCACGAACCCTTTGGTCTACACCTTTATAATGTCCGCACAAAATAATTATATTTTCTTTTAATGATAAATGGTTGGCGATACCTTGTTTTAAAGTAACGCCGTCCGGAGTCATATAAATAACTTCGTCGTAAACACGTTTAGCCTTCAGTGCCGAAATACATTTATCAATTGGTTCTATCATCATAACCATACCAGCACCACCACCAAATTGGGTGTCATCAACCGATTTATAATTATCGCTCGTATAATCACGTAAATTATGAAAATGAACTTCTACCAAATTGGCTTCAATAGCACGTTTTAAAATAGAAGCTTCAAAAGGGCTTTTTAGTAATTCGGGTAATACGGTAATAATATCAATGCGCATGTGTCAATGTTAGAGCTGCAAAGATAATTGAATTAATGAATTTAGTTACGGAGATTTTTGGAGGATTGTTTATTGATGGTGTGTTACGATGATAATCCGTTAGGATTTTCAGATTAAGAAACCAAGATTGTTAATTGTGCAAGAATTTTCAATTAGGAAATTCTGAATCAATGAACTATTCTCGTTGTTGTATGTAGGTTAATTAATTCAGTTTCCGCTTTCTTCCGACAAACATATATAAAATTGGTCCTAAAATCGGAACAAAAAAGACAACAGAAATCCAGGTAATATAATCCTTCTCTTTGAATGGGCTTTTCATGATGTCTATCGCACAGTAAATGTTAAATGCAATTAAAATAAGAATTATACTCATCCAGATTACTGGGTAAGAAGTGTTTTTTAGCAGTACATCCATAATCTGGTTTTTTTAGTTCAGAGTATTGTTTTTCAATAACTTACGCAAAAATTATGGTAAATATGATTCCTTTATAGTTATTTATATTCCAAGCTAAACGAAGTTAGCCATTTTTTCCGATAAACTCTAACAAAAAAATCTGCAAGAATTGCTTGCAGATTTTTAGTATAATTTAGTTTAAAACTATTATTTTTTTCCTTTGGTAACTTTTTGCTTGTTTATTTCATCCAGCAACTGACGGCGTATTTTTTGCTCACGTTCTACAGCCGTTTTGCGATGTTCTTCAAACTCGTCTTCCACGTCTTGAAGTGTTTGTTTGGCATTTTTAGTTAATACATTACTATTTTTAAACTTGTAAATAAAAAATAGTAATGCAATTATTAATAAGACAATAATAGACCACATGAGTGCGCTATAACCACCTTTACTCATATGGGCGCCTAAAAGTGAAATATTGTTTTTTTCGCCTTTTGTTTTGTCAAGTGAATTCTGAACATTACTTAAACTCGTTTTTAAATCTTCTATTTCTTGAGATTGGGCTTTTACCGTAATGTTTGTACTATTTAAATCTTTTTTTATTAACTGTAAAGAATCTAATGTGTTTGCTTTTAAATCTGACAGCCAAAAAGTTTTTACAACTCTATAATTTTGACCACGTTCGTCGGTCCATCCACTAGATTTCGTTATCACATATTCAAACTGACTATCAAGTGTTCCACTATCTAATGAGAGTTTATCATCTTCACTTTTAGCGTTTTGAGAGTATAATGATACTGTGCAAAGTAGGGTTAATAATGCAGTAAATTTCGTGAAATTCATTTTTGATTTGGTTTACAGTTGATTATGGCTTACTAAGTTAAAAAAAAATGTTTAGTAAACAGTTTAAATTTAGCAAAAAGCCTCATAATACGAGGCTAAATTATATACGGTTAAAAAAACGGTTCAGATGTTTCTTAATTTAAAATAGTCCGCTAACCATTCGTTATTGGAATCCGAATCGCGTTACGGGTTAATTAATCTGCTGTTAAAAGGCATTTATAAAATTTTAGATTGTTGATAAATTTTGTCAAATTGCCACAACATTAGCATTTTCGTAGTCTGAATATAAAAAAAACAACCCCTAAAGTTTTAAATTTTTAGGGGTTGTTTTTTTAAATGGTTTTGATTTATTATCTAAAATTATAATGTTGCTTTTCGCCGTTAGAATTAAGAATTTCAAATCTTAAAGGCTCATACGATGATTGGTTTTTAATGGCATTTTGGGCATCATCAACCGAGTTTATTTTTATGTCGTTAATAGTAATAATAATATCACCTTCATTAACATTATTCTTTTTCCAATAATCGGCATATTTTTTATCCAACTGCATAATTTTTACACCGTTATTGGCTTTAAACTTTCTTAAATCTTCTTTTTTAGCATTTTTAACCTGTCCAACAAGTGGCAAAACAACCGTTTCATTTCTAGTTAAAGTAACAGGAATCGTATTAAGCGAACCATTTCTCGAAACTTTAAGTATCACAATATCATTAACGCGTTTCGCTCCAATATGCCCTGTTAAATCAGCAAATTTTGAAACTTTAATATTATCAATTTCTTTAATAATATCGCCTTTTTTAATACCAGCTTTTTCAGCGCCAGATTCTTCAACAACACTATCTACATAAATACCTTCAGTGTGATTAACACCTAGTTTTTCTGCATTTTCACTGTTTAATGCACCTCCACTAATTCCAAGAATACCGTTTTGTACATTACCATATTCCATGATATCTTCAATAACTCTGCGCGCAATATTACTTGGTACCGCAAACGAATAGCCTATATAAGAACCTGTTTGCGATGAAATAGCAGTATTAATACCAATAAGTTCACCTTTAGTGTTTACAAGAGCACCACCAGAATTACCTGGATTTACAGCGGCATCGGTTTGAATAAACGATTGTGAACTGGTACCTGATAAATCTCTCGCCTTCGCACTAATAATACCAGCAGTTACGGTAGATGTTAAATTAAATGGGTTGCCGACCGCCAAAACCCATTCACCAATTTTTGCCTGATCAGAATCTGCAAAAGTTACAAATGGTAAATCTTCATCCGCTTCAATTTTTAAAAGTGCAATATCTGTTTTTGCATCAGATCCGATAATTTTTGCTTTGTATGTTTTATTATTATTTAAGGTCACGCTCAATTCATCCGAATTATTAATAACATGATTGTTCGTAATAATATAACCATCGGCATTAATAATAACACCTGAGCCTGTTCCCATTTGTGTACGAGGCGTACTATTTCCAGAAAACAAATCTTGTAAAGTTAGTTGTCCTTTGCTTATCGAAACATTTTTCACATGCACAACAGCATTAACTGCATTTTCAGCAGCAATAGTAAAATCTGGAGCTATGTTGGCGGAAATTAAGTTATTTACATTATTAGTGGGTAAAAAAGCGGGGTTGGGGCTTGTCGTGGTAACTACTAATTCATTTTTTGGCTCTAAAAACATTTTATAGGCACCAAGCGTTAAAGCGCCACCAAGTGCAGAAACTAATACTAATGATAAGATCTTCTTCATAATTTTCAGTTAAGTTTTAATTTATTAACGATTAAAATTAAATATTTATTGAGTCGGTTATCATGTTTTAACGATTTTTAACGCAGGATTTAACGACTATTTAACAATTAAATTAATTTCAATATTTGGGCGTTACCGCAAGGGTCGGGCTTTACGTTACAAGTCCTCGCTCCTTCATCGCTGTGGGCTTTTCACTGCAATCCCTAACGCACGTGCAGCTAACGTCAATTTAAAACTCAAAATTTTCGCTTGTCATCAAAAAGTTAAAAGACTTCTTTATATTTGTGCATTATTATGCAACAGACATTTTATAAATATCAAGGAACAGGAAACGACTTTGTGATGATAGATAATCGTCAGCAATCGTTCAATAAAAAAGACACCAAACAGATTGCCTTTTTGTGCGACAGACGTTTTGGTATAGGTGCAGATGGCCTTATTTTACTTGAAAATCATCCCACTTTAGATTTTAAAATGGTGTATTATAATGCAGATGGCAACGAAAGTACCATGTGCGGAAATGGTGGACGTTGTTTAGTTGCTTTTGCCAAACAACTAGGTGTTATAAAAGATAAAGCAATTTTTGAAGCGATTGACGGGTTGCATCATGCCAGTATAGAAAAAGGTATAGTGAGACTTCAAATGCAAGATGTTGCTATTATTGAGAAACACCCGCAACATGTATTTTTAAATACAGGGTCGCCACACCATGTTCAGTTTGAAGACAACATTGAAAATTTTGACATCAAAACAAAAGGCGCCAAAATTAGATACGGATCACCTTATAACGAAACGGGAAGTAATGTAAACTTTGTAAAGAAAATAAGTAACCAAATTTTTGCTGTTAGAACTTATGAACGTGGTGTTGAAGATGAAACCTTATCTTGTGGAACAGGTGTAACTGCGGTGGCATTAGCCATGCATGCGCTTAAAGAAACAGATAAAAACTTAATTACGTTAAAAGTTCAAGGAGGCGAATTACAAGTATCTTTTGACGTCGAAAACGGTTTGTATAAAAACGTATGGCTTATTGGTCCCGCTACTTTTGTTTATAAAGGCACTATATGATAACCTTAAAAGGAGAACATATTTATTTACGAGCTTTAGAGCCCGAAGATTTGGAGTTTATACATACCATTGAAAACGATGAATCTTTTTGGGAAATCAGTAATACCATAACACCATATTCAAAGTATTTAATAAAACAGTATTTGGAACAAGCTCACAAAGATATTTTTGAAGTAAAGCAGTTAAGACTTGTAATTTCTAGTTATGATGAAATAGCACTGGGAATGATAGATCTGTTCGATTTCGATTTTAAAAACAGTAGAGCAGGCGTTGGTATTTTAGTTAAAGAATTAAATGACCGATCAAAAGGATATGGAAAAGAAGCTCTGAAACTACTAGTAAAATATAGTTTTACACACTTAGGATTGCATCAGTTGTATTGCAATATTTCTGAAGAAAACGAAGCAAGTATTAAATTATTTTCTAATCAAGGCTTTAAAAAAATTGGATTAAAAAAAGATTGGATTCTGTCTAATGGAATCTATAAAAACGAATTTGTGTATCAGCTTATAAATAATTAAAATGTATATCAAAAAAATACTTCTTGCTATTGTATTTATTGGATTAATTGTGGCATCAATCTTTGCATATTATGTTTACAAAACCATGATGGATGCGAATACTGCCTTTAAAAATGATACGGCTTATGTATTTATTGCTACCAATTCTACTTATGAAGATGTTAGGGAACAACTAGAGCCTTTATTAAAAGATATAAATACTTTTGATGCACTTGCAAAGCAAAAAAAGTATGATGTGAATGTTAAGGCTGGTAGGTATGCCATTAAAAAAGGCATGAATAATAATGATATTATAAATTCTATTAGGAGTATAAATCTTCCTATTAGGTTGTCTTTTAATAATCAGGAAACACTTGAAAAATTAGCAGGACGAGTTTCGTCTCAAATTGAATCCGATAGTATTTCAGTTTTAAAAGCAATGAAAGATTCAGCATATTTAGCTAAAAATGGTTTTACAAATGCAACAGCTTTAGGCATGTATTTACCAAATAGCTATGAATTTTTCTGGAATACATCTGCAGATCAATTTCAGAGAACGTATGTTTAATGAGTATAATCGTTTTTGGAACGCTTCTCGAAATGAAAAAGCACAATCTATTGGTTTATCGAGAGATCAAGTAATTGCATTAGCATCAATTGTTTATGAAGAGTCTAAACAAGCTTCAGAACAACCAAGAATTGCAGGTGTTTATTTGAACAGGATTAGAATTGGTATGCCGCTTCAAGCAGATCCTACGCTTAAATTTGCAGCATATCAATTACCAGAATATAAAAATATCGTTATAAAGCGTGTTTTGAATATTCATAAAGATATAGTTTCACCATATAACACATATAAAAATTTAGGTTTGCCTCCAGGACTAATAGCTATGCCAGATATTTCGGCAATAGATGCAGTTTTAAATTATGAAAAGCACCAATATCTTTATTTCTGTGCTGATGCTAAACGTTTAGGGTTTCATAAATTTGCTAAAACACTATCGCAGCATAATGCGAACGCACGAGAATATCAAAAATATTTATCATCTCAAGGGATAAATAAATAGTGAATAGTTTAGCAATAAAATACCTGCTACTATGTGTTTTATTGCCATTATTATCGGTTTCGCAATCAAATCTTAATTCATTTTTAACGGCAAGCGACACACTAAATAAGCAGCGCCGCAATACGGTTGCTATTTCTGAAGCGTCCTTAGGTGTTGTCACATTAATAGGATTAAATCAGCTTTGGTATGCCGATTATGAACACTCTAAATTTCATACCATTAATGATAATAGCGAATGGCTTCAATTGGATAAAATGGGGCATGTGTTTACATCCTATCAATTGGGAAAACATGGTGCACAATTATTAAATTGGAGTGGTGTTAGTAAAAAAGATCAGTTAATATATGGAGCAACTTTAGGCTTCGGATTTTTAACAACCGTAGAAGTTTTAGACGGTTTTTCGAAAGAATGGGGCTTTTCCTGGGGTGATGTTTTGGCAAATGCATCCGGCACAGGCTTGTATGTGGGTCAAGAATTACTTTGGAAAGAACAGCGAATTACAATTAAATTCTCTTTTCATCAAACAAAATATGCTTCACAACGTCCAGATAAACTTGGAGAGGACTTTTTTGAGCAGGTTTTAAAGGACTATAATGGACAGACATATTGGCTAAGTGCAAATCTGCATTCGTTTTTTAAAGAAAAAAACATTCCAAAATGGTTGAATATAGCAGTAGGATATGGGGCTGAAGGCATGTTATCTGGCACCAAAAATGTTGACAATCAGTTGTTAACAAATATTGAGAGACATCGACAATTCTACTTAAGTTTAGATGTAAATTTGAACAACATTAAAACAAATTCGAAGTTGCTAAGGTCTCTTTTTGATATTTTCAATATGATAAAAATCCCCTTACCAACATTAGAATTTAATAAAAATGGGTGTGTATTTCATCTATTCTACTATTAAAAAAAGTCGTTAAACGATTAATTTTGATATTCTTAGAAAAATGTCTAATTTTGCACGCTGAAATTTCAAGGTGTTTTTTATAATTAAGAATGCTGAAAAAATTTAAACTTTATGAGAAAAAGTATTGCAAGTTACGTAACACTAACTATTACAATATGTATTCTATTGTATGTGTCGTTTTCATCAAATGAAACGATAGATTTAAGTAAGTATTCTACAGCTGGTTTAGAGTTGAATTATACAGTAAGTCAGGATGAGGACATTGATAACAATGTTTTAGCATCAAATGATCTCAAAAAAGCTGATATTCCATATTTAGGGAAATCGTTCGTAGGTTTTAAAGAAGCCTTAGCTTTTAAAGAATCCAGAGGAAATTATTTTGTAGTTAATACTTTAGGGTATCTCGGAAAATATCAATTTGGTAGTGGAACTCTAAAATTAATTGGCATCAATAATCCAGCGTTATTCTTAAAAACGCCAGAGCTACAAGAAAAGGCATTTATAGCTAATACCCAGCGTAATAAATGGATTTTACGAAGAGACATAAAAAATTATGTTGGTAAAACTATTAATGGAATATTGGTAACAGAATCTGGAATTTTGGCGGCAGCTCACTTAGCAGGACCGGGAAGTGTTAAAACATACTTAAGAAGTTATGGAATCGATAGCTTTGAAGATGGTTTTGGTACATCAATCGAGTATTATATGAAACGATTTTCTGGATACGATACTTCGTTTATCAAAGGAAATAGAAAAGCTAAAGCAATTTAGTTTTAACTTTTATGAATTATAAATATCGTAGGTCTTTTATGAAGGTCTACGATATTTTTTTTCCATGAATTAGCAGATTGCGTTTTAATGAATTCTGTAGGTAAAGTAATATCGCATGCTACGCAAACCTGTGTATTTTGATCAAGGATATTGCTTAAATCTTCAAGCATTTTGTTATTCCTATATGGTGTTTCAATAAATATTTGCGATTGATTATGTTCAAAAGATAATCGCTCTAAGCGCTTAAGTTCACTTTTTCGTTCACCTTTATCAATAGGTAAATAGCCGTTAAAAGCAAAACTTTGTCCATTCATACCAGAACTCATCAATGCCATTAATATGGACGATGGTCCTACTAAAGGTACCACTTTTATGTTTTTTTGATGCGCAATTTTAACAACGTCCGCTCCAGGATCAGCAACTCCAGGGCAGCCAGCTTCAGATAATAATCCGACATTAATCCCTTTTAAACAAGGTTCTAGAAAGCCAGGTATATCACTTGGCTCTGTAAACTTGTTTAAATGAAACATTTTTAAAGAAGGTTGTGATTTTTCGGGCGAAATCCGTTTTATAAAATGACGCGCTGTTTTATCGTTTTCAACAATAAAGGTGTTGGTTGAATCAATTATATGTTTAACTGAAATAGGCAATACTTCTAATGGTTCGTTATCGCCTAATGTGGTTGGAATTAAGTAGAGAATTCCTTTAACCATTGTCATGACCAGTTTCAATTAATGATTTGACAATTATGGTACAGGCTTCATCTAACATTTTAAAAACATTTTCAAATCCATCATGCCCACCATAATAAGGGTCTGGCACATTGTAATTTTGATCGGGATAAATTTCGTTTAATATAAACTTAACTTTTTCTTTATCCTGATTATTTCTGGCAAGTGAAATGATATTTCTGTAATTCGATTCGTCCATGGCATAAATAATATCAAAGACATCAAAATCTGAAACATTAAATTGACGTCCTTTTAAATTTGAAATATCTAAACCATATTTTTCAGCTACAGCTATTGAACGACTGTCTGGTTTTTTACCAATGTGATAATCTCCTGTACCTGCAGAATCAACAAAAAAGGTATCGTCGTTCGGAAGTTTTGATTTTAAAATGCCTTCAGCTAATGGCGAACGACAAATATTGCCTAAACATACCATTAGAATTTTAGTCATTTTTATTTGAATTTAGACAGATAGTTTTTTGGTTATATCCTCAACGTATTTCCTAAACTGTTTGTCTGTTGTAGATAAATTATCAACTGTTTTACAAGCATGTAATACAGTGGCATGATCTCGTTTTCCAATTTGAGAACCAATACTTGCTAAAGAAGCTTTAGTGAATTTTTTAGCAAAAAACATGGCTAATTGTCGTGCTTGCACAATATGGCGTTTTCTTGTTTTCGATTGTAAAGTATCAACATCCATTTGGAAATAATCAGATACAATTTTTTGTATATAATCTATTGAAACTTCTCGTTTTGTGTTTTTAACAAATTTTTCAACAATAATTCTTGCTAAATCTAAAGTGATTTCCTTTTTATTGAAAGAAGATTGTGCAATTAACGAAATAATAGCACCTTCTAATTCTCTCACATTAGATTTGATGTTCTTAGCAACATACTCAATAATATCGTCGGGCATATCAACACCATCTCGATAAAGTTTGTTCTTTAGTATTGAAACACGTGTTTCAAAATCTGGTGTTTGCAATTCGGCTGAAAGCCCCCATTTAAAACGAGATAATAAGCGTTGCTCAATATCTTGCATATCTACAGGTGCTTTATCACTAGTTAAAATAACCTGCTTGCCATTTTGATGTAAATGATTGAAAATGTGGAAGAAAACATCTTGCGTTCCTGTTTTTCCTGAAAGGAATTGCACATCGTCAATAATTAAAACATCTATAATTTGATAAAAATGAATAAAATCATTTCTATTATTTTTCTTTACAGAATCTATATATTGTTGGGTAAACTTTTCAGCAGAAATATATAAAACCGTTTTCTCTGGATATTTATCTTTAATATCAACACCAATAGCATGTGCTAAATGTGTTTTTCCTAGACCAACACCACCAAAAATTAGTAATGGGTTAAAAGAGGTTCCTCCTGGTTTTGCAGCAACAGCTAATCCAGCACTACGGGCTAAACGGTTAGAATCGCCTTCTAAAAAATTTTCAAAACTATAATTTGGATTAAGTTGCGATTCAATTTTTACATTTCTAATTCCAGGTATTACAAATGGATTACGTAATTCTGGACTTTTATTATTTAGAGGAACATCAACTTCTTGAGATTTCATAGCACTTCTATTAGAGCTCGGTATTTTCTCGGTAAAAGGTTGTTTGTTACCATACGTGTTTTCCATTTTAATAATGTAAACAAGTTTGGCTGTTTCTCCTAATTCTTTGGTAAGTGATACTTTTAGAATTTTAACGTAATGTTCTTCAAGCCATTCGTAAAAGAATTTACTAGGTACCTGAATGCTTAATGCGTTGTCTGTAAGTTTAACTGCATGAATGGGTTCAAACCAAGTTTTATAGGCTTGCGGTTGAATATTATCCTTTATGAATTCAAGACAACTATTCCATACCGTTTGCGCAGTTTTACTCATTTTTAATTTTAGTAGTTTTGTTAGTTAGTTTTGGACGGAAAAAACTTATTTCCTTAAATCCCCTTTAGTTCGGCAAATATGTGAACAAAATTCTTAAAAAAAAAATCATTTGCTATTGATTATTAAGAAAAAAATGACCATGTTTAACCTTTGCCGAAACTACAAAAAAATATTCAAATATCCTTATGAAATTCGACGAAATACAAATAAGAGTGAGATATGGTGAAACCGACCAAATGGGTGTTGTATATCACGGGAATTACCCGTTATATCTTGAGATGGGGCGCATTGAGTGGTTACGAAAATTGGGTATATCTTATAAAACTATGGAAGAAAATGGCGTGATGTTACCAGTAATTTCTATAAGCATAAACTATAAAAAATCAGCGGGTTATGATGATGTAATTAATGTAAAAACACAACTCAAAAATATACCAACTGCAAAGATTGATTTTGAGTATGAAATTACAAACGAAAAGGGTGAAATTTTAACAACAGCCAGCACTACTTTGGTGTTTATTGATATGAAAACAAACCGACCAATGAAAGCACCACAATATATTTTAGACCTTATTAAGAAATAGTCTAAATTTCTTTTATGTTGATTTCAAATAGATGATTAAAATTTTCAAAAACAGCGTCGGCTTCGTTTTTTCTGACGGAAATTGTTATTTGACAATCTAATTCCAATTTTTGATTGGTAACATTTAAGTTTTTTTCCTTAATAATACGCATGACTGTATTCATATTTTTATAATCGAAAGAAATAAGATAATTTTTATTTATGGTCTTTTCAACAATGGTAGATGCTTCTAGGGTTAGCTGAGCCGTAGTTTTGTAAGCGCTTATCAAACCGCCAACACCTAATTTTACACCTCCAAAATATCTAACTACTACTATTAAAATATTTGTGACATCAAACGATTGTATTTGCCCGTAAATAGGCATGCCTGCAGAGTTATTTGGTTCGCCATCATCATTAGCTCGATACACAATAGTTTCCGTTCCTAATTGGTATGCATAACACCAGTGTCTTGCATTATGATGTTCTTTTTTCAGGTTTTCTAAATGAATTTTTGCATCCTCTTCATTCAATACCGGATAGGCATAACCAAAAAATTTACTATTTTTTTCTTTAAATAGAATGCTATCAGTTGAAGTTTCTATGGTTTTATATGTATCCTTATCTATCAAATCAATTAGAATAAACTTCTTTTAATTTCAAAAAGATTAGAGATATCTTCTGTTTTGGGATTTATATGCCAAGTTTCTATGCCTAACGATTTTGCACTAGTGCAATTAGCTTTAATGTCGTCTATAAAAAGACATTCGTTGGCGATTAGTTTATTTTGATTTAAAACAAAGTCAAAAATATCATGATTTGGCTTTCTTAAATTGATTTCGTGTGATAAATAGAAGGCATCAAAACAATTTTTAAACTCTTCATAAAACGGAACATGCTTTTTTACCCAATTTATATGAAGATCGTTTGTGTTACTTAATAGGATAAGTTTGTATTTTGAGCTGGCTTTTAACTGTTTTAAAAAATCTAATCGATGCTTAGGAAAATCTTTAAGCATGAAATTCCAAATATCTATTATTTCATAAGACTCTATATTTGGAAAATTTTCAGCATAAAACTCGATGAATTCTTCGGTTGAAATTAATCCTTGTTCATAGAAACTATTAAACGCCATCATCTCTTCAGAAAGCGTATCAATTTCAAATTTGTTAAAAATGTTCTCTATGGCGCCTTCAATATCTAAATTGATAAATACATTGCCAAAGTCGAATATAATGGTTTTAATCATTTTGTATTATCCTGAACTAATTCCAGAATCTGTTTATTTATTTATAAAAATCTTTAATTTGTCTTCTAAAATACTTTCTTCAGAAATTAATGTACCCGAAAACCTGGGAGCTTTTACGCCGTTCTGGAATTGAATATTACCAGTAAAAACCCTTGCTTCATCCCAAAGATTTTCATCGATAAAAGTTTGCAAAGTTTTTGCACCTCCCTCAATAATAACCGAGTTGATATTGTTTTTATAAAGAATATCACAAATTTGATGTGCAATATTTTTATTAAAATTGATATTTTCTTCAGAAATAATTATTGTTTTAGCTTCAGCATTAAAAACCTTAAAATCTTTAGAAAGTTTATTTTCTTTATCAATCACAATTCGAATTGGATTTTCTCCGGTCCAATCCCTTACTGTTAAACCTGGATTGTCTTGTAATACCGTGTTGGTGCCTACTAATATCGCTTGTTCTTCAGAGCGCCATTTATGCACTAATTGTCTGGAATATTCATTTGTTATCCAAACTGGTTTTTGTTCGTCTTTATTTTGAGGAGCTATAAAGCCATCAGCAGTTTCAGCCCATTTCAAAATAATATAAGGACGCTTTTTGTTGTGAAAGGTAAAAAAACGTTTATGATGCTCCTTACATTCTTTTTCTAAAATACCAACCACGACTTTACAACCGGCATTTTTTAGTTTTTCAATGCCTTTTCCCGCAACCTGTGAGTTGTCATCTAAACAACCTATTACCACATTAGGTATCTGGTGTTTAATGATTAGATCGCTGCAAGGTGGCGTTTTCCCGTAATGAGAGCAAGGTTCTAAAGTAACATAAATTGTAGATTGTTTTAAAAGTGATTTATCTTTTACCGAATTTATCGCATTTACCTCGGCATGATTACCTCCATAAGCACTTGTAAAGCCTTCTCCAATAATTTCACTGTTATAAACTATGACGCTTCCTACCATGGGGTTTGGTCTGGTAGAACCTAAACCGTTTTTGGCAATTTCAATACAGCGTTTTATATGTTTTTCGTGGGTAGTCAAAAAAAAGTGAATTATTTTATTTTTACTTCTTCGGTTTTATCAACTTCATAGGTATGAGAAAATCCTAAAACCTTATAATTAATAATACCTTTATATTGCACCTTCATTTTTTTTGTTAGCAAGCTTCCAATTAAACTGCTTAAATTTTCATCTCCAAAAATACTGTCAATAGGTACATTGGCTGTTAAGGGAATTGAGAAATCCTTTTTTGCAGGGACTTCAAAGTTTTTTGAAGAAACCGAAGCCATTTCACTATCATTAACATAAACTTTTACTTCATTGACCTGCAGTTCTCCACTAATAATATTTGGGTTTTCAAAAAAAGCATCTGCAGTAAGTACAATGTATTCTGGAGTAGATTCGAGAATTTTTATGTTTTCAACACCAATAAATTCGGGCTTTTCATTTACAGAACAGTTAAAAAAAGTAATCAATATTGTTGATAAGATTATAAAACGTTTCATTTCGATTTTTTTATAATTAATGTATCTTCACATGCACAAAATTAGCATTTTAAAGTGAGTAAAGATAGCATAGTTATACGGAAAATAGAACCAAACGATAATGCTCAGCTAGAGCAGGTTATTAGAGCATGTTTTCATGAATTTAAGATTCCGTTGGAAGGAACAGCGTATTCAGATAAAGAAACTCCAAAAATGTTTGAGTCATATCAAAACAGTAATGATGTGTATTTTGTTATTGATTCGGACGGTGAAATTTTAGGCGGCGGCGGCGTAAAACCTTTAAAGGATTTTGAAGCTGATGTCTGTGAAATTCAGAAAATGTATTTTTCACCTAAGGTAAGAGGAAAAGGATATGGGAAACTACTTTTTGAAAAATGTATGGAAGCTGCCAAAGAACGAGGCTATAAACAATGCTATTTAGAGTCTGCACCACAACTTAAAGCGGCTATTCATATTTATGAAAGTTATGGTTTTAAACATTTACCGGGTGCATTAGGAAATACGGGACATTTCTCGTGCGGTGTTTGGATGATAAAAGATTTATGAATTTAAAAGAGGTACAAAATACATTTCACAAAGAATTAGATGATTTATATGGAAAAGAAGAAGTAGATAGTTTCTTTTTTATATTAACAGAAGCCTTCTATAAAATTTCCAGACTTAATTTAGCAATGAATCCCGAAGCTTCGGTCAATGACTATGAGTTAATTCTTAATGCGTTACAATTATTAAAAAAAGAGCAACCCATACAATATATAATAGGAGAAACCGAATTTTATGGATTACCTTTTAAAGTAAATGAACATACACTAATTCCCAGACCCGAAACTGAAGAACTTGTGGAATGGGTTATTTCTAAATTCAGAATTCTAAATTCAGAATTCAGAATTTTAGATATTGGAACAGGTACTGGTTGCATTGCAATTACATTGGCCAAAAACTTGCCAAAAGCGACCGTTTACGCTTTAGATCTAAGCAAAGCGGCATTAAATGTAGCCAAACAAAATGCCAAGTTAAATAAGGTGAATATTGAATTTATTGAAGCTGATATTTTAAATTCTGAAACATGGCAATCGGATTTTAAAAGATTAAAATTCGATATCATTGTTTCTAATCCGCCATATGTAAGAGAGTTGGAAAAACAACAAATGCAACCTAACGTTTTAAATAACGAACCACACTTAGCATTGTTTGTTAAAGATGAAAACCCATTGCTTTTTTATAATGCGATTACTCAATTTGCTGTTAATAATTTATCAAAAAACGGCATGTTATTTTTTGAAATCAATGAGTTTCTTGGAAAAGAAATGATTCAGTTGTTAGTTAATAACAAATTCGAAGACATTGTTTTAAAACAAGACATTTTTAAAAAAGACAGAATGATTAAAGGAATTAAGAATTATGAGTGATATTCAACAAAAAATACAAAATCTTCGAAATGAATTAAATGAGCATAATTACAATTATTATGTGCTTGATAATGCAACTATTTCTGATTATGATTTCGATTTAAAACTAAAAGAACTTCAGGATTTAGAAGCAGAACATCCTGAGTTTTTTGATGCTAATTCACCAACACAACGTGTAGGAGGGGAGGTTATAAAAAGTTTTGAAACCATTCCACACGAGCATCGTATGTATTCGTTGGATAATTCCTATTCAAAAGAAGATTTACTGGATTGGGAAACACGCATTAAAAAATTGATTGATGGTAATATCCAATATACTTGCGAGCTAAAATACGATGGTGCTTCTATTAGTTTAACTTATGAAAATGGGTTTTTGGTAAAAGCAGTAACCCGAGGCGATGGGTTTCAAGGAGATAATGTAACAACCAATATTAGAACGATAAAATCCATACCTCTTAAATTAAAAGGGGATTTTCCAGAGAAGTTTGACATACGTGGTGAAATTGTCTTGCCTTTTGAAGGATTCAATAAAATGAATGAGGATCGTATTGAAATAGGAGAAGAACCTTATAGAAATCCGAGAAATACCGCTTCTGGAAGTTTAAAATTGCAAGATAGTGCCGAAGTAGCTAAACGCCCTTTGGAATGTTTATTATATAATTTAACAGGTTCCAATCTGGGAATAAATTCTCAATTTGAAAGTTTAGAAAAAGCTAGACAATGGGGATTTAAAGTGCCTAATGCCGCAAAACTAACTAATTCAATTGATGAAGTTTTAGAATTTATAGATTATTGGAATGTGCATCGCCATAAGTTGCCTTATGAAACCGATGGTGTGGTTATAAAAGTAAACAATTTACAGCAACAGGAAGAGTTAGGGTATACAGCCAAAGCACCTCGTTGGGCAATGGCATATAAATTTAAAGCAGAACAGGTATCAACACAACTAAATAGTATTACCTATCAAGTTGGTCGAACGGGAGCTATTACACCTGTTGCGAATTTAGAACCTGTTGAACTTGCAGGAACAACGGTAAAACGTGCGTCTTTGCATAATGCCGACCAAATTGAAAAATTAGATATTCGGGTAGGTGATGAAGTGTATGTTGAAAAAGGAGGAGAAATTATCCCTAAAATATTGGGAGTCGATTTAAGTAAACGACCATTAAATTCCACACCAACAGAGTATATAACACATTGTCCAGAATGTAACACCGAATTAGTTAGACAAGAAGGTGAAGCACAGCATTATTGTCCAAATTATAATGGCTGCAATCCTCAAATTATTGGACGCATACAGCATTTTATATCCAGAAAAGCTATGGATATTGAAGGATTAGGTGGTGAAACGGTCGCGCTTCTGGTAAATGAAGGGTTAATTTCTAATTATTCCGATTTATACGAATTAACTAAAGAACAGGTAATTCCTTTAGAACGTATGGCTGAAAAAAGTGCGGATAATTTAATTCAGGGTATCGAGCAATCAAAAAATATTCCTTTTGAACGTGTGTTATTTGCTTTAGGTATTAGATATGTTGGAGAAACGGTGGCCAAAAAATTAGCGAAGCACTATAAAAGTATAGAGGCTATAGCGAATGCTAACAGAAGAGGAGTTAATAAATGTAGATGAAATTGGAGTTAAAATAGCCGAAAGTGTTAATGCTTTTTTTGCTTCCGAAGAAAATATACGAATAATAGAAAGATTAAAAGGATTTGGAGTACAATTAGAAATATCTGCAGAACAACTAATTGGGCAAACCGATAAATTAAAAGGACAGAGCATTGTTATTTCAGGTGTGTTTGAATCACTTTCCAGAGATGAACTTAAAAAATTAATTGAAGATAATGGTGGTAAAGTAAGTAGTTCCATTTCATCGAAAACAGATTTTATTGTGGCTGGAGATAATATGGGGCCAAGTAAAAAGAAAAAAGCCGATGAACTGAATATTTTAATTATAAATGAATATGAATTCTTACAAAAAATAGAATAATTTACAATTTCATCGATAAAATGTATATTATTTAACGTTTAATTGTAATATTTATTTATATTTGTTTTTTAACCATATATTGTTGTTATGTACAAGTCAAAGATTTTGCTGGGTTTAGTACTTATAGTTTATGTGCTATCCGTGATGTTTCAGTTTGGTAATGATAGTGGTATTGCGAATTCTCTTAAAATCATTTATAATACCTATATATTACTTTATTGTATTTTTTAACAGTGAAAAGAAGATCTTTGTTTTTTTCGCTTTTCTTGCTCCTCTATTCCATTTCAGATTTATTAATTTTTGCAGAACCATATGTTTCTTATAATGTTAACTATTACTTAGGTAATTCGTTATATATTCTTGCTTACTCATTTTTGTTACTTGAGGTGTGTAAATCGGTTTGTGTTTTTCATGTGGTAAAAAATTTTAAAATACACATATTGGTTCTTACCATTTTAAACATTTATATAATTTATGTGTTGCATGTAATTGTTGATCCTCGTCTGGGAAATACAAATGAATTTTATGTGGAAATAGTATATAATGTGGTCATGCTGCTAGTTTTGTCTTTAACACTGGTAAACTATTTTTATAGAGATAATATAAAGTCTCTATATTTATTTTTAGGTTCAATGTGCATTGTTTTCAGTGAAGTAATTTGGGTAGCTTATATATACATATCGGCTAGTACGTTTCTTAATATAATATCAACTACATTATATATGCTTTCATTTTATTTCTTTTATATACAATCTAAATTAGTTTATGAGGATAGAGAAGAAGAAGTAGAAATGTTAGTCAACTAGTTTAACTTTTTTTGAAGAATATCCTTTCTGTAAAAATAAAGAAATATAATAGCGAAGTAAAAGTTGCGATATAAAGCCTAAATCATCATCAGTATTTTTTAATATTCAAAGCTTTGTTAAGTGCATTGAAATTGTAAATCCAATAAACTTAAAGTAGTTCATATATGCTTTTTTCATCATTAAAATCTCAATAAAAACTGAATCATTATATTATTGGACATGAACATTTATTTATAAACCTGTCCGATAAACGATACATATTTTTGCATTTTATCGATTAAAAGTATTATTTTATCGTTGAAATAAAAATTTATTTATATATTTGATTCAACCTACTTATTTAAATATTGTGGACAATCGGAATAAACTTACTTTCAACCATGTGTTTTTAGCCGCATTATTGCTGTTAATTGCCATTAATGTTTTCGGATCTGTAACAGATAATGCATTACTAATGAAAACTACGATGCCATTGTTTATCCCTGTGTTTTTAATTTTCTACTTTGTTAAATATAATTCTTTAAAAATTGTTTTTATATCTTTTCTTTTATTCTCGTTTTTAGGCGATACATCTTCTATGTTTTTTTCAGAAGACTCATTAATCCAGACTTCAAGTATTCTTTATTTATTAAGTTATTTATACTTAATTATTATTGTGGCTCCAAATTTTAAAATTAATTGAAGTGAATAAATTAATTGGAGCCTACTTGTTTGTTGTTTTTGTTATTACGTTGTATTTCTTGTATGTTATTTACAGCATCATGCAAACTGTAGTAGCAAACGAAACCGAAGTGCTGTTATTTGGAATAAAAAGTTTAAGTCTAATAATTCTTACTTTCGTGTCTTTTGGGGTTTATCTAAATACGCAAACAAAACAATCGGCACTTTTTTTAACGGCTGTCATTTTCTTCGGGTTATCGGTAATAATGAATTATATAAACCTTTATTATTTATACGACTGGACTTTTGTATTGTTACAAAGATTATTGTATGCGATTGGACTGTATGTAATATTTAAGTTTATTATGGAAGTGCATATAACCAAAAAGGCTAAGCCAATAAAGTTAAATGAAAGCTATTCTTCCGATAATATATTAGCCTAAACAATTATAGACGTTCCGTTAGCAGATTTGTTTTTATTTATCATCAAAATAAAAATCTATTCTTCCTAAATTTATACCGTAGCAACCAACCTGGTTTATTAACATATTCTTACCTTCCATATTTTTAACTATAGTTGGTTTAGATAAAAATGTATGTGTGTGTCCACCAATAATTAAATCAATATCTTTTGTTAAGGCAGCTAGTTTTAGGTCGCTAATTTTATTCGGATTTGTTTTGTAAGCATAACCTAAATGCGATAAGCAAATTATTAAATCGCAATGCTCTTCAGTTTTTAAAACACGAGTCATTTCTTGGGCTCATTTCAACTGGATCTAAATATTTTGTTTCTTTATACATTGCTGGGTCCACTAAGCCTTCTAACTCAATACCTAGTCCAAAAACTCCAATTTTAATACCCTCTTTTTTAAAGATTTTATAGGGTTTAACATGGGTATTCATAATGGTATTCGAAAAATCGTAATTAGCAGATATAAATTCAAATTCTGCATGAGGAAGTTGCGCATATAAACCATCAATAGCATTATCAAAATCATGATTGCCAATAGTGGCAGCATCATACTTTAATTTGCTCATTAATTTAAATTCTAATTCACCACCATAATAATTAAAATAAGGTGTGCCTTGAAAAATATCGCCAGCATCTAATAATAAGGTATTTGGATTTTCATTTCTTATAGATTCAATTAAAGTAGCTCTTCTCGCAACACCACCCATATTGGCATTTCTTCCATCTTCTGGTCCAAATGGGTCAATATGGCTATGTACATCATTAGTATGTAAAATAGTTATTTTTGATGTTTTTGGTGCTGTTGAAAACGATTGAAGCCCAAAACCACCAAGAGTTACTAATGCTGTTGTTGCTGTTGTTTGTTGTATAAAAGCTCTACGTTTCATAAGGTTTAATTAATTTGAATAAATCTATCGTCTCTTACCGGGTTTATGGTATCAACTTCTTTAAAATTATCAATTAAAGCATTTCTAATTTTATAGTCTAAAACATAAAGCCCTTCATTAGGTTTAAAAAAATTCATGTCATCACCACCATTATATAAATAATCGTTGGTGGCAACATAATAAATTCTGTTGGGATCAATTTTTTCACCTTTAATAGATGTGTCTACAACATCAAAATTTTTATTAATAACCAGTTTTAGTTTTGATATAGGATGTGCTTGTTTTGCTTTGCTTAAATAATTTGTTAAACTATCTATTTGGGTACCTTTTATGGCTACAACAACAATGCTATTTTCAAAAGGCATAATTTCAAAGGCAGTTCGCGTGGTTATATTTCCTTTTGAAATAATAGAACGAATCCCACCATGATTTAAAATAACCATATCTATATTTTTCCCTGTTCTACTTTTAAATATAGGATTTGCTTCATCAAAAACAACATCTGCCATAAAATTACCAATGGCCGTATTAAATTCGCCATCAGATTTTGAATAAGTATTCATAGAATAAGCCAAAACACTGTCTAAATCTTTTTCAATATGTTCTCTATATGGTTTAATAAATGCTTCAATCTGAGAATCGGATAGCTAAAGTATCTGCAATCTGAATTTGTTTACCTTCAATTTTTGAAAGATATGCTTTTGGATGTTTACAATTAAATGCTAAAAATGTAATAACTGCTAATATTAGATATTTAAATCTCATTAATTTAAACTTATAATTTTTTGATAAATATTTGAATGTACTTTTGTTACCTTTGCGCAAAGCATAAAGATAAATGATTTTAAAGGGTTTTAAAGAAAAATCTATTAAAAAGTATATAAACAAATTGTTATCTAAAGAACGTGAAAATGTTACAGATAGTAAGATTGTAAGTTTAGGCGTTATTTTAAATATTGATGAAATTGATGATTTTGAATGGTTTAAAGAACTAGCAAACTCTTTAAATGTGCATGAAAATAAATTAAAAATTATAGCGTTTTCAACACAAAAGAACGATACACTTAAATCATGGGATGATTGTTACCATCCAATTGATATTGGTTGGAGAGGAGCCATAAAAAATGGTGGACTACAAACTTTTTTAGAAACTAAATTTGATGTGTTAATTAGTTATTACGAGGCAGACATTACCGAATTAAAGTTGCTTACAGCCTTGTCTAAGGCGCATTTTAAAATAGGAATATTGCAATCTGATGAGCGTATAAACGACTTAATTATACATACCAAGTTAAAAGATTTTAATGTATTTAAAAACGAAATGTTTAAATACCTAACTGTATTAAATAAAATTAAAAATGAATAGTAAGTTTTTAGGAACTGGAGTTGCTTTAGTTACACCCTTTTAAATCAGATTTAAGTGTAGATCATGATGCATTAGCAACTATTGTTAATTTCAATATTGAAAATGGCGTAGAATATCTTGTAATTTGTGGTACCACAGGAGAAAGTGTTACCATCACTAAACAAGAAAAAAAGGAAATTATAAATACTATTTCTAAAACAAATAAAGGTCGTGTACCTATGGTTTTAGGTATTGGAGGCAATAATACAGCACAGGTTATAGAAGAAATCAAAACAACAGATTTAAGTAATATCGATGCTATTTTATCTGTGTCTCCTTATTATAGTAAACCAACCCAAGAAGGAATTTATCAGCATTTTAAAGCTATTGCAGAAGCGTCGCCAATTGATATTATTTTGTACAATGTACCTGGACGTACTTCAAAAAATATAGAACCAGAAACAACTTTAAGATTAGCAAACGATTTTAAAAATGTTATTGCAGTTAAAGAAGCTGGAAATAATGTGTCCCAATATTTACAGTTAATAAAAAATAAACCAGAAGATTTTTTGATAATTTCTGGGGATGACGATTTAGCTTTAGGTATTGTTTTAGCAGGCGGAGCAGGAGTTATTTCTGTAATTGGTCAAGCATTTCCTAAAGAATTTTCAGACATGATTCGTTTAGGATTAAATGGTAAAGCAAAAGAAGCTTACAAACTTCACTTCCGATTAATGGATGTTATTGGTTATATTTTTGAAGAAAATAATCCAGCAGGAATCAAAGGCGTTTTTGAATCTTTAGGATTGTGCAGAGATACCGTAAGATTACCATTAGTTCCGGCATCAAATCCACTAAAAGAAAAAATTAAATCATTTGTAAATAAGTTCTAGTACTGTTAAAAATTACTTAAACGTTATGATTGCTGTGTTTAAGCCGTTATTTTAGCCGTGAAATAATATTTTTAAAATCCATATTAATAGACTTAATTTTGCATCTTGTTTAAAATTTATGAAACATTTTCTTTACATATTAATTTTACTTCTAACTTTAAGTTCTTGTAGCGAATATCAAAAGGCTTTAAAGTCTGAAGATATTGCTGCAAAATTTAAATTAGGAGAATCACTGTATAACCAAGGTAAATTTGCAAAAGCAAATAAACTTTTTGCTCAAATAGTACCTAATTATAGAGGAAAACCTCAAGCTGAAAAATTGATGTATTTATATTCTAATTCATTTTATAAAATGAAGGAGTATTATACAGCAGGTTATCAGTTTGAACGTTTTGCATCTAGTTACCCAAAAAGTGAAAAACTAGAAGAAGCTTCTTATTTGGCGGCAAAGAGTTCTTATATGTTATCACCAGTATATACTAAAGACCAAAAGGAAACGAAAGAGGCCATTGAAAAACTTCAGAACTTTATCAATTTATTTCCAGAATCAGAGTATTTACCTGAAGCAAATAAGTTAATAAAGGAGTTAGATTTTAAATTAGAAAAAAAAGCATATAGTATTGCAAAACAATATAATACTATATCCGATTATCCTGCGTCTGTAAAGTCGTTTGATAATTTTATTATAGACTTTCCTGGTTCTTCATTACGTGAAGAAGCATTATTTATAAGATTTGATTCTGCCTATAAACTTGCCGTTAATAGTGTGGAATTTAAAAAGACACCAAATGGAATTGTTAATCTTAAAAAAGACCGATTAAATCAGGCAAAAGAATTTTATAATTCATTTAAAAAATCATTTAAAAATTCGAATCATATTGAAGAATTAGATAAAATGGCTGTAGACTTTAGATGAAGAATTAAAAAAATACAGCACTAAAAGTTAAATTACTATGACAATGGACTTAAAAAAAACCAATGCACCTGTTAATACCATTACGTACGACAGAAATCAAATTGACGAGCCAACAGAGAATATCTATGAGTCAATTTCTATTATCGCTAGACGTGCAGAACAAATTAACACTCAGATTAAAAAAGAACTTATCGATAAGTTAGAAGAATTTGCTACTTACAATGATAGTTTAGAAGAAATCTTTGAAAACAAAGAACAAATTGAGGTTTCTAAATTTTACGAAAAATTACCAAAACCTCATGCATTAGCTGTTCAAGAATGGTTAACAGATAAAATTTATTTTAGAAATACTGAGGAGGATAATCAGGAATAATTTCTAAAATTTCAATGAAATTAATTAAACTCCAAAACGATATTATTATGTGGTTTTGGAGTTTAATTCGTATTAATCATAAGAATTCTGAAAGCTATTTTTTATGAGTATTTTAAGCGGAAAAAATATATTATTAGGTATAACTGCTGGTATTGCTGCATATAAAACTGCTTCATTAGTAAGGTTGTTTATAAAATCAGGTGCCACCGTAAAAGTAGTTATGACGCCGGCCTCAAAAGAATTTATTACACCTTTAACTTTATCAACTCTTTCAAAAAATCCTGTCTATTCATCTTTTGTAAATGAAGATGATGACAATGCTGTTTGGAATAGTCATGTAGATTTAGGTCTATGGGCAGACTTGTTTATTATTGCTCCAGCTACCGCAAATACTTTAGCTAAAATGGCAAATGGTGTTTGCGATAATTTGTTGTTAGCAACCTATTTATCGGCTAAATGTCCGGTTTATTTTGCACCAGCTATGGATTTAGATATGTATATTCACCCAAGTACATTACATTCTTTTAAAGTATTAGATAGTTTTGGAAATATTATGGTTCCTGCTACTAGTGGCGAATTGGCAAGTGGTTTGGTAGGCGAAGGCAGAATGGCAGAACCTGAAGATATTGTATCGTTTATTGAAAATGATATTTTAGATAAACTCCCATTAAAAGGAAAAAAAGTATTGATTACTGCTGGCCCAACGTACGAAGCTATTGATCCAGTTCGTTTTATAGGGAATCATTCCAGTGGTAAAATGGGTTTTGAAATTGCAAAAGCTTCAGCGAATTTAGGTGCTGAGGTTATTTTAATTACAGGACCAACCCATGAAAAAGTATGTCATAGTCTTATTAAAGTTATTCCAGTAATTAGTGCTTCAGACATGTATAATGAAGTTCATAGTTATTTTAAAACTGTTGATGTTGCCATACTTTCTGCTGCAGTGGCAGATTATAAACCAAAAGAAGTCTCTAATCAGAAAATAAAAAAGAAAGATGCTACGTTAACTTTAGAGTTAGAAAAAACACAAGATATTTTAGCGTCTTTAGGCGCAATTAAAACTAATCAGTATTTAGTAGGTTTTGCTTTAGAAACGAACAATGAACTTGAAAATGCAAAAGGAAAACTTAAAAGCAAGAATTTAAATTTAATTGTTTTAAATTCGTTAAACGATAAAGGTGCTGGTTTTAAAAGTGACACCAATAAAGTAACTTTTATTGACGACGAGGAGACAGTAACAGAATATCAATTAAAATCGAAAGCAGATGTTGCTATCGATTTACTAAATAAAATTTTACAACAAATTAATGCGTAATATCCTTATAATTTTAATGTTTGGTTTTGGGATAATAGGATTTTCCCAGGAATTAAATTGTACTGTAGTTGTGAATGCACAACAAACCGGTAATGAGAATTTACCCATTTTTAAAACTTTAGAAAAGCAATTAAAAGAATTTGTTAATAATACCAAGTGGACCAGTAAAAATTTTGCTGCACAAGAGCGTATTGATTGTAGTATGATAATTAATGTGGTAAATTACAGTGGTGAAGCTTTTCAGGCATCTTTACAGGTACAATCTTCAAGACCTGTTTTTGGTTCTTCTTTTACTACGCCAGTTTACAATTTTAACGATAAAGATTTTAATTTCAGATATTTAGAATTTCAAAATTTAATTTTTAATCCAACTCAATACGAATCTAATTTAGTGTCTGTTTTAGCATTTCATGTCTATATGATTTTAGGCTTAGATGCTGAATCTTTTTCTGAAAATGGAGGCGATGTGTATTTTAAACAGGCACAAACCATTGTTAATTATTCCCAACAAGAGCTTATTTTAAAGGATGGAAATTAGCAGATGGTTTACAAAGTAGATTTGCACTTATAGATAATTTATTGTCACCTACTTTTAAGGAATACAAACAAGTTATATACAGCTATCACCGAAAAGGTTTAGATGCTATGAGTGGTAATGTTAAAGAAGGAAAAGAGCAAATTGCAGGGTCGTTAAAGTTATTTCAAGCTATGAATAGTCAGAAGACCAAATTCTTTTTTGTTACGTACTTTTTTTGATGCTAAGGCCGATGAAATTGAACAAATATTTAGCGATGGTCCTAACGTAAATATTGCCAGCGTTAAAGAAACACTTCAAAAAGTGGCTCCTATGCATAGCAGCAAATGGCAAAATATTAAGTTTTAAGTAGCAAACTATTTAAAACACTATCATTATATTTAGTTTCAGAATTTAAAAGCCAATAACGACTTGTTAACATCACTTTCTATAAAAAATTACGCATTAATTGATAATCTTCAAGTAGATTTTAACGATGGGTTTTCAATTATTACTGGTGAAACCGGAGCGGGAAAATCTATTCTTTTAGGAGGTTTATCATTAATTCTTGGTAAACGCGCCGATTTAAGTAGTTTAAAAAACACCGAAGAAAAATGTGTTATTGAAGCGGTTTTTAATATTTCAAATTATAAACTGCAAGCACTTTTTAAAGCTGAAGATTTCGATTACGAAGCGCAAACTATTATCCGTAGAGAGATATTGCCATCAGGAAAATCGAGAGCCTTTGTAAACGATTCGCCTGTAAATTTGAATAGTTTACAATTGTTAGGAGAACGTTTAATTGATATTCATTCTCAGCACGAAACACTTCAGTTAACAAGCAACGAGTTTCAGTTTCAAATTATAGATGCTTTAGCCAATAATGAAGAAACACTTCAAAAGTATAAGCTAGAATTAAAAGCCTATAAAAAATTAAAAAAGGAACTTCAGGAACTAATAGATTTTCAGACAGATGCCATTAAAGAACACGATTATAATTCGTTTTTATTAAATGAATTGATTGAAGCTAATTTAGTTGTAGGTGAATTAGAATTACTGGAAGAAGAAAACGAAACATTGAATAATATTGAAGGCATTAAGGAAAAACTTTCTGAAGCTTATCAATTATTAAATGAAGAACAAATAGGTATTTTATCTGCCCTTACTACTTTAAAAAATACACTTCAAAAACTATCTGGGTATTCATCTAAGTATGAAGATTTATTCAACAGGGTAAATAGTAGTCTTATTGATATGGACGATGTTTTTGCTGAAGTTGATGTGTTACAGGATAATTTAGAAGCAGATCCAAATAGATTAGAAGTAGTCGATTCTAAATTAAGAGTGCTTCATAATTTAATGCAAAAGCATGTTGCTAATGATATTTCAGAATTAATCGAAATTAAAAATCAATTAGATGAAAAGGTCGCTTTTACTGAAAATTTGGATGATTCAATTCAGAAAAAAAGATTAGAAATTGAAGTAAAGGAAACAGGAATTAAATACTATTTCAGAAGAAATTCATAATAATCGAACGGGTATTATTCCACAGTTAAAAGAGCAATTAGAAACTATTTTAGCAAGTTTGGGAATGCCAAATGCACAGTTTAAAATAGATGTTCTTTACGGGGAAGAATTTTTTGCAAATGGAAAAGATGATTTAACCTTTTTGTTTTCGGCCAATAAAGGCGGGAATTTTAATGAACTTAAAAAAGCAGCTTCTGGAGGAGAATTGTCACGTATTATGATTGCAATAAAATCAGTATTATCGAAATATATACAATTACCAACCATTATGTTCGATGAGATTGACACTGGTGTTTCAGGTGAAATTTCGAATAAAATGGGTGATATTATGTTGGAAATGAGTAAAACTATGCAAGTATTCTCCATAACTCATTTACCACAAATTGCAGCCAAAGGGCATTCTCATTTTAAAGTATTTAAAGAGGATGTAAACGATGTAACTCAAACCAATTTGGTGAAATTAAACCATGACGAACGTATTGTAGAAATAGCACAAATGCTAGGTGGTATAGAAATGTCGTCTTCAGCTATTGCACATGCTAAAGAATTATTGAATTAATTGTATCTTTGAGCGCTAATTAAACTATTAATCGAATCAACATATAAACCAATAAATATGTCATACAATTTACTAAAAGGAAAAAGAGGAATCATTTTTGGAGCATTAGACTCAAATTCAATTGCTTGGAAAACAGCAGAACGTGTTCATGAAGAAGGTGGAACGTTTGTTTTAACCAATGCACCGGTTGCCATGCGAATGGGACAAATTAATGAGTTAGCTGAAAAAACAGGGTCTCAAATTATTCCTGCTGATGCTACTTCTATTGAAGATTTAGAAAATTTGGTTAAACAATCTCAGGAAATTTTAGGAGGAAAACTTGATTTTGTGTTGCATTCAATTGGGATGTCTATAAATGTTAGAAAAGGACAACATTATACAAATCAGAATTACGAATGGACACAAAAAGGAACCGATGTTTCTGCAATGTCTTTTCATAAAGTAATGCAAACATTATATAAAGCAGATGCTATGAACGAGTGGGGAAGTATTGTAGCTTTAAGTTATATGGCTGCACAACGTGTATTTCCTGATTATAATGATATGGCCGATAATAAAGCTTATTTAGAAAGTATTGCTCGTAGTTTTGGGTATTTCTTTGGTCGCGATAAAAAAGTGCGTGTAAATACGATTTCGCAATCTCCAACACCAACTACTGCTGGTAGTGGTGTAAAAGGCTTTGATGGGTTTATTGCCTATGCCGATAAAATGTCACCACTTGGTAATGCAACGGCTTTAGATTGTGCAAACTATACAGTAACCTTATTTAGTGATTTAACGAAACGTGTAACCTTACAAAACCTTTATAACGATGGTGGTTTTAGTAATATGGGTGTGAGTGATATGGTTATGGACACCTTTATGGGTGAAGAATAAAATATTTTTATAATATTGATAAATGAGCCACCTATAAAACGGTGGCTTTTTTGATTGGTTTAGTTACATTTGTGTTATGCAATTACAGTTTTCATTTATAATCCCAGTTTACAATCGTCCTGACGAAATACAGGAACTTTTGCAAAGTTTTGCCGGGTTAAAATCAGATACGAAGTATGAAATAGTAATTGTTGAAGATGGCTCCAATTTAACCTCAAAAGAGGTGGCAGAATCTTTCAGGCAAAAACTTAATATTTCTTATTTTTTTAAGGAAAACTCAGGACCGGGCGATTCTAGAAATTTCGGGATGCATCATGCCAAAGGTAATTATTTTATCATCTTAGATTCAGACTGTATTTTGCCTGAAAATTATTTGAACGAAGTTGAAAAAAGTTTAAAAGCCAACTATGTAGATTGTTTTGGAGGACCAGATGCAGCACACGATTCTTTTAGTAATTTACAGAAAGCCATCAATTTTTCTATGACTTCTTTTATGACTACAGGTGGTATTCGAGGGAATAAAAAAAGTGTGGATACCTTTCAACCTCGGAGTTTTAATATGGGAATTTCAAAAGAAGCGTTTTTAGCATCAAAAGGCTTTGGGTTTATTCACCCAGGTGAGGATCCGGATTTATCAATCCGCCTTTGGAATTTAGGTTATAAGACAAGACTAATTTCCGAAGCATATGTATATCACAAGCGTCGAATTTCATGGAGTAAATTTTACAAGCAAGTATATAAATTTGGTTCAGTACGCCCTATTCTAAATGTATGGCATCCTTCAACAAAAAAAATCACATATTGGTTTCCAACATTATTTTTTTTAGGATTAATTATGTCTATATTATTGTTTCTGCTGCAGGTAAAAATATTTTTATTTGGGTATGCATTTTATTTTATATTGGCCTTTATAACAGCAATAGTTTCCACGAAAAATATAGTTGTCTCAACACTAGCGTTGCTTGCAATAATTGTACAATTTTTTGGTTATGGATATGGGTTTTTAAAATCGACAATCGCTATAGAAATTTTCAAGAAAGACCCAGAAATATATTTTCCTAATTTATTTTTTAAACCTAAATGTTCGTAAAATTAAAGTCAGACATATTAAGCTCTATTAAGAATAAAAAAATAAATGTGTTTCTTTTATTTTTGTTGCTGGCCATTGTTATTTTAATATTTAGCAAACTTTCTAAAGAATATACTAAAACCTTGGTTTTTACTATTGAAAAAGTTAATGTACCTCAAGAAGATATCATTTTAAAAGATTCTGTTCCATTAAATATCACTTTAAAAACCAATGGATTTAATTGGTTTAGTTTTTATTTTTCTCAACCAAAAATTAAAATTGATTTTAGTAAAGATGTTACTAGGAAAGACAATGTGTTTATCTGGCATAAATCTCGGGCTTATTTAGCCAATACACAATTTGATAAAAATATAGAAGTCCTTAACATTTCACCTGAAACTTTGGAGTTTCGTTATGGTGTTAACATGGTGAAAAAGGTGCCTGTTAATTTAAATTCTAATATAACATTTACTCCTGGTTTCGATGTTTCAAAAGCATATATCTTAGAACCAGATTCTATAGTGGTTGTTGGTCCGAAAGCCATAGTAACAACTATAAATCATATAGAAACGGTAAAAGCTACATTAACGAATGTTCGAACAGATTTATCTGAAACTGTGAAACTTAAATTACCAAAAAACAGTAAAGATGTCACATTTTCAAATGATGTTGTAACCTTAAAAGGAAAAGTGGAAAAATTTACAGAGGGCACATTGAAAATTCCGGTGATACTCATTAATGTACCCGAAAAGATGAAATTGAAATTTTTCCCGAAGGAAGTTAGTGTTTCTTATTATGTAAGTTTGAGTAATTTTAATTCAATAACCAAAAAGGATTTTGAAGTTATTTGTGATTATAACAAAATTTCGAAAAACCAATATCTAATGGTTCCGGAATTAGTGAAATTTCCAGAAATGGTTAAAAATGTAAAAATTAATCAACAACGTATAGAATTTATAATATTAGAATGATTGTAGTAGGATTAACAGGTGGAATAGGAAGCGGTAAAACAACTGTTGCAAAGCAGTTTGAGTTATTGGGTATTCCTGTGTATATAGCCGATGAAGAAGCCAAAAAACTCATGAATCGTTCTAAAATAATCAAACGAAAACTGATTGCGTTATTTGGCAACGAAGCTTATATTGACAATCAGTTAAATAAAGCATTTATTGCCGATATTATTTTTAAGAACAAAGAATATTTACAAAAAATGAATGCTATAATACATCCTCGCGTAGCAAAACATTTTAATAATTGGCTGCAAAAACAATCGGCACCTTATGTAATTAAGGAGGCAGCTATATTATTTGAAAACGGCGGCTATAAATTTTGTGACTATATTATTACCGTAACTGCGCCAAAAAATTTACGATTAAATCGTTTATTAAAAAGAGATAATACTACAAAAGATAAAATTGAAGCGATTATGAAGAATCAATGGACTGATAAACAAAAGGTGAAACTTTCACAGTTTGTAATTAGTAATGAAGATCTTGAAAATACTAAAAAACAAGTGGTAAAAGTGCATAATCAATTGCTGAAGACTTTGCTTTAAACCAAAATTTTAACATTTTTGTTAATGTAAGGTTAAAAGCGAAGAGCACTAAATGTTAAAATGTTAAATTTGACTAATGAGCAAAAGAATATTCGTCCTTTTAATACTATTAATGAGTTTATCTCTTATAGGTATTATTTCAATTCAAGCTTATTATATTAATGGTTCTGTAAAAAATGAAAAGGAACGGTTTGCATTCAATGTAAATAAGGTACTTAATTACGTATCAAATACTTTAGAAGATAGAGAGAAATCTGAATACGTTTACAAACTTCAAGATTTAATGTCTCAGGGAGTTAAAGTTGATACCGCAGCAATCCGTAATTTGTACATTATTCAGGAAGATTATGATTCTAAAGAAACCGTAATTTACAGAAGTGGAACACTTGAAGAAAACTATAAGTTTAATTCGTCGATCTTTGACATAGGTTTAGATACAATTAATTTAAAACGCGTTTTAAATGAACGTGAAACCAAAGTTTATAAAAGTACTGGATCCGATTTAGAATTTGATTTAAGTGCCAAAGATAAATTGTTGCTATTAGACAAAATGTCTAGTACCGACAAGATTGTTTTTGATGATGTTTATAAAGATTTAGCTTCGAGAATGCCCATACACAAAAGGGTGACCAAACAAGGTATACACGATTTATTATCGAATAAATTAAGAGAAAACGGCATTAATATAAACTTTGAATTCGCCATTTATAGTAATGATTTAGCGACCAGGGTAAGAAGTGATGATTTCGAATTTGATAAGCAATCTTACAGTGTGTTCATGTTTTATAATGAAGATAACCAGAGTTTGTATAAACTTCTGGTAAATTTTCCGGAAGACAGAAAATTTATTTTATCATCGATTATGGGGATGATATTTTTATCAATACTTTTTACTGGCATTATAATTATAGCGTATACAAGTGCGCTATATCAATTAGTTAAACAACGTAAAATCGCAGAGATAAAAACAGATTTTATTAATAATATGACGCATGAGTTTAAAACACCCATTGCAACTATAAATTTAGCATTAGACTCCATTAAAAATCCAAAGGTAATTGATGATAAAGAAAAGGTAATACGTTACCTTAATATGATAAAAGAGGAAAATAAAAGGATGCATGCACAGGTAGAAAACGTGCTTAGGATATCTAAACTGGAAAAAAACGAATTAAACATAAGTAAGGATAGAATAGATTTGCACGACTTAGTTGAAGATGCTATTATGCATGTTGAATTATTAATAGAAGACAGACAAGGCTATATAAAAACATTTTTTGATGCCCCGAAATCTTCAGTTTTAGCAAACGACACACATTTTACTAATGTGATAGTTAATATTCTGGATAATGCGATAAAGTATTCTCCAGATGCACCAAAAATAGAAGTATATACAGAAAATGTTGGAAACAATATTTTATTAAAAATAAAAGATTATGGAAGTGGCATGAGTAAAGCTGCTGCCAAACGTGCGTTCGAAAAATTTTATAGAGAACACACTGGAAACATTCATAACGTTAAAGGTCATGGTTTAGGTTTGGCCTATGTAAAACGGATTGTAGAAGACCATCAAGGTCATGTATCAGTAGAAAGTGAAAAAGACAAAGGAAGCACATTTATTATAAAGCTTCCAATAATATCATAAATATGGAAGAGCAAAAAAAACGAATTTTATTAGTAGAAGACGATCCCAAATTTTGGAACCGTTCTTAAAGATTATTTAATGATGAATGATTATGACGTTATTCATGCTAAAAACGGAATGGAAGGATTCGAAAAGTTTAAAAAAGACGATTTCGATTTATGCATTCTGGATGTTATGATGCCATATAAAGATGGATTTACGTTAGCAAAAGAAATACGAGAAAAGAATACCGATGTTCCTATTGTGTTTTTAACGGCAAAAACCATGAAGGAAGATGTTTTAAAAGGATATAAAGTAGGAGCAGACGATTATTTAAACAAACCGTTTGATAGTGAAGTGTTGTTAATGAAAATAAAAGCCATCATACAACGTAAAGCTACTGAAACTATATCGGATAGTAAACAATTTGAGTTTAAAATTGGCAGGTTCGATTTAAATTCTAAATTACGTTTTTTAAAATTTGACGGCAACAATCCGGTTAAATTTTCACCAAAAGAAAATGAATTATTACGTTTGTTAGCTTTACATGAAAACGATTTAATGCCTCGTGAATTAGCACTTACTAAAATCTGGAGAGACGATAATTACTTTACTTCACGTAGTATGGATGTATATATTGCAAAACTGCGTAAGTATTTAAAATTAGACGATAAAGTAGAAATACTTAATATACATGGTGAAGGCTTTAGATTGGTGGTAAACTAATTAAAATATTTGTTTTTACAGTATTAAAAATCCAGCTATTTGCTGGATTTTTTTTTGATTTTTACAAAATTATAATTTTTTTCTTACAAATTCAAGTAGGTTTTTTTTGAAGTTAAAAAATCCTGATAGTTTTTGAACTGCCCCCAAATTGTGTCTAACTTTTTGGGGGCAGTTCATTTTCTATCAGGATTTTAGTATTTTAAGATATATTTTCTACTAAATACGCGTACTTAACCAATTTTTAAGTTCATAAAAATTTTGAGGTGCCACACCATGTCCTACAGGAAATTCTGAATATTTATGTTTAATTTTTAAACTAGTTAAAAATGGTTCGGTTTGTCTCGCCCAAGCTACAGGAATTACCTGATCTACACTTCCGTGCGAACAATAAAAATCTAATTTTGAATAGTCTTTTTTATTAATAGCTTCAGGTAAAATGTCTTTGTTTACATAACCACTTAAAGCAATAATATTTTTAACTTTTTCAGGATAGGTTAATGCCACGGCATAACTTAAAATAGTGCCTTGACTAAAGCCTAAAAGCGTTACATTATTTTTATTTACGGGATATTCAGCAATGGCTTCATCAATAAACTTAGCAATTAAATCGCGCGATTGTTTTGCTTGTTCATTGTCGCTCCATTTCCCTTGATTTTCATCAAAATTAATGGCATACCATGCATTTCCATAAGGTTGCATAGGGTAGGGTGCTCTTACCGAAATAATGAAAAGTTCTTCTGGTAATTCAGAAGAAAATGAAAATAAATCGTTTTCATCGCTGCCATAACCATGCATCATAATTAATAATGGTGCATTTTGGGTTAACGAAGATTTACGAACTATATGATGTAAAGAGAGTGATGTATTGGTCATATTTATTTACCTAAATTTGCAAACCATTTTTGAAATAAGTCACCAACAATTGGAACTGTTTGATCTTTTCCTGCTATGGCATTTACAAATCCGTAAATAAATAAAACACCAAAAAATAACCAGAAACCAAAAGTAGCAAACCAGCTATCAAAACCACTTACAACCCAGGCCAAAATAAAATACATGGCCCACAAACCTAATGCTTGTCTAACATGAAAACTGGTAAATTCATTTTTTTTATCGTTATTCATAAAATAGGCAATTATGGTTCCAATTATAGTTAAATAACTAATAATAGCCAAGCCTTTGCCATCTTCAATTTCTTGTTCTGTCATGATTATGAATTTAGAGAAATTTTATTATTTGAAATAATTCCATAGACTTTTCCTTTTAAAGTCTCATGTTCAAAAATAGCATTTTTAGATTTAGAAATAATATTCTTAGTTGAAAATGTGTATTTGGTGTCTGGATTAAATAGTGTGATATTCAATTTGTTACCAATGTTTATAGGTGTTTGTTCTAAACCAAATCTCACTTTTCCTTTCGTTAATATATCAATCGTTTTCTTAGTTGTAAAAATGGTTTGTAATGCTCCAAAAGCACTTTCTAATCCAATGCTGCCATATGCAGCATAGTCAAATTCTATTTTTTTATGTTCAATATCCAATGGATTATGGTCGCTGGTAACCATATCTATCGTACCATCTTTTACGCCTTCAATTAAAGCATCAATATCTGTTTGTATTCTTAATGGCGGTAAAACCTTAAAATGGGTGTTAAAATCGGTTAAAACTGCATCTGTAAAATATAAATTATGAATGGCAACACTACAGGTTACATCCAGTTTTTTCTTTTTTGCTTCTCTTATTAGCTCTACTGATTTTGCAGTAGAAATGGTTGGAATATGAAGTTTTCCTCCTGTATATTCTAACAAAGACAAATCGCGGGCAATCTGCAATTCTTCAGCTAAAGCAGGAATACCTTTTAAACCAAGCGATGTACTAGTTATGTTTTCGTTCATAACGCCATGTCCTGCAATTTTACTTTCTTGCGGAAATGAGCACACCAACCCATTAAAATTACTTGCATATTGCAAAGCAAGTTTTAAAAGATTTGAATTGGAAACTGGTTTTTGGTAATCGTAAAAAGCAACAGCTCCAGCGGTATTCATATCATATAATTCTGCTAAATCTTCACCTTTGCTTCCGTTAGTTAAGGCTCCAATTGGAAGTAAGGTAACTGCGTTATTTGAAGCTTTAGAGTTTACAAACGTAATATCAGAATTGGAATCTATAACTGGGTTTGTATTTGCATTCATAGCAACTGCTGTAAATCCAGATGCTGCAGCTGTTTTTAGTCCGTTAATTATAGTTTCGCGTTCTTCAAAACCAGGTTCACCAAAACAAACGCTACTGTCAAACCAACCTTGAGAAATATGTAGGTTTTCTAAATTTATTTCCTGGTAGTTTTTTGGATTTTTAATAGAACTGGCAATCTTAGTAATTACACCATTTTCAATTAAAATATCTTGAGTTGTGTTGTGAAACTCGCTTTTTGAATCTAGTATGGTGGCAGATTTTATAAGTATGTTCATTTAAAGTATTTTAAGATGAGCATTTCAATAATCAATAACGCTAATGCAAAAATAACAAACCATTTCCATAGGGCGTTAACTTTTGTATCACTTTTTATTGTATCGAAAATCTCGTTTATTGAATTACCAACAGTTATATTTTTTGAGGTTGAAAGGTTTCTGTAGACCAGATTACTTTCGTTTCTATTGTAATTATAACTTACGTTTTTTATACTTTCATTTTTGTTTTTTACGGTATAAATGGAAGCAATCGATGGCATTTCAGAAGTCGTTATAATCACTTTATTATTAAAATACTGTTGTTTTGGTATGATGCTTTGGTTGTTATTCGCTAATGTTAAAACGGCATCTTGCTGCAATTGTGTTTCAACATCGAAGCTATTTTCCTTTCCAATAGTAAAATATATTGGCGGATTTTTAAAACTATATCTGCCAATATTGTATAACGTTGGAACAATTAATGGCGAATTTTTAAAATTCGAATTATCAGCATTTAAGGAAGAAGTAAACACAAATACATTTTTATTTTGATATAAAAATGGCTTTCCATCTTCAAATTGTAAAATTGCTGAAGCGTTGTTGAATGTGACGTTGTAAAAACTATTTACTTTAGGATATTGAAAATTACTCACCTGTTTTTCAAAAACGCCATTACTATACAAAGGATGCGAATAGTTTATTTTTGTCACTTGTTTTTCGGTTGTGAAAAACGCGTTAAAATTAGAATTGTATTTATTTAAAAGTAAGTTGTAAGATGCGGTATCAATTTTATTTGATGGAATTATAATGAGTGTTCCACCTTGATCTGTAAACGCTTTTAACGCCATAGACAAGGCATTTGGTATGGCATCTAATTCGTTTAAAACAATAAGGCGTTGTTCATTTATAATGTTATAATTTAACTGATTTAAGGCTGTTGTGGTGTAATTGAATTCATCATCTGTATAAATACGTTTTAAAAAAGAATCATCTTCAGCATTTATAACAAGCACATTTATTTTAGATGTTTTATTAATGTTGAAAAACAAGGTATTATCAAATTTTAAATTAGAGTCTTCAATAGTAATTTTTCCATTAATGGGTTCGCCTTTAGGTAGTGAAAAACTGGTTTCTGCCTTTTTATTAAGGGCTACGGATGTTTTTGCGATCAATTTATCAAAATTAAATAATGACACAGGTAAATTTTCTACTGGAGTTCCCGAATTTTTTAAAATAACTCTGAGCTCCAAAGTGTTTGCATTATTTTCAGAAATATAAGCACTGTCTATGGCAATATTATTTTCAGAAACCGGTGTTAATTTAACAAAATGTAAGTTGATTAATGAATCTGTTTTAGGATTAAAACTGATCTTTATTCTGTTGAAAATCAGATATAAATACCAATATTTTTTGTAGTAGCTTTTTCCTTGCTTAAAAAGGTGTTACTTTTTAGTAAAGCTGCTTCAAGTGATAGTGTATTAGAACTATAACCTAATTGTAATAAATCATTTTTAATGTTTTTTATGGTGGTGTTACGGTATTCCGCATCGTTTGTAAGCAGTGTAATATTATCATCTTCAGGTATGTTGCTAATAAGATCTTGTATGGCGCGAATAAATAATTCACCTTCACGACCTTTTGCCTGCATACTAAACGAATTATCTAAATAAATAACCGTTTCTTTTTTTGTGTTGAACGTATTTGTTTTAGAGGTAAATGGTTGTGCAAAAGCCATTACAATAGCAAGCAAGCAACAGTAGTCGCGTACAAAGTATAAGCCATTTTTTTATTTGCGAACTTTTACGGGTTTGTAATAGTGGCTTCTTTTAAAAAAGCAACATTAGTAAAAGCTACTTTTTGAAATTTACGTAATTGAAATAAATGAACAATTATTGGAATGAGCAGTAAAAATAAAGCGTAGAGAATTTCGGGATTTTTAAACTGCATTTTGTTTTAGATTTTTCAAAAGTAAACATTTTTTATCATTATTTTAATTTTGAATGATAATGAAAACTAATAATTCTAACGAACCTAAATTAACAAAAGAATATATAATCTTCTATAGGTTTCATATTTATATTTTTTAAAAAAGCTCTGATTTCTTTTTGTGCCGTTTTATTTGCTACAGTTATAATGCTTTGAGCATTTTTTATCTCAGCAAGCACTTGAAATGCTTTTAATTTTTTACCATAAATATCTTTTCCAATTTTTTTTGGGTTATCGCAAATCCATTCAAACGGAATATTTTTTTCTAATAATATTTTGGCTATTAATTTACCTTTATTTCCTGCACCCCAAATAGTTAGTGTTTTGTTTTTATTGTAATCTATATCTAAAAAATGGCGTACTTTTAATTCTGTAAAATGATTTTGAGCATAATGTACATGCGTTCTGGAGGTTCTGGTGCTATAATCGCGCCATTTGTGCAAAACGGTATCACAAGGAATACACTTCATATTGTTTTTATAAAATCGAAACGTTAAATCATAATCTTCAGGATAAATTTTTGGATTAAAGCCATCACAAGCTATAAAATCTTTTCTGTGAATCATCCAACAAGGAGAAGGGATCACACATTCTTTATAAATTTCAGAATAATTGGTTCCAGTTTTTGTTAAGTTGTTTAGCCAGGTTTCATAACTTTTATAACCTTCACCTACACCTTCATCACTAAAATATTCCACCAAGCCAATAGCAACATGCTTTTCACCATAAGTGGTTAAGTTATTCCATAAAACTTCAAGTTTGTTTGGCATCATTATATCGTCGCTATCCATTCTGGTAATAAAATGTCCTTTACTATGTTTAAAAGCTAATTGTAACGCATCAATAATACCATGCCCCGTATTTTTTAAAAGAATAATTCGACTATCATTTTCAGCAAATTTTTCAACTATTTTATAACTATCATCGGTAGAACCATCATCAACAATAATCAGTTCCCAATTGGTGTAAGATTGATTTAAAATAGAGTTTATACAGTCTTCTAAAAAGGCAGCTGTATTCTTAAAAGGAGTTAATATGCTTATTGACTGATTTTTGCATAGAACGAATATACATATTTCAACTTTTTAACAAAACCTTAAGAGCAGGATTTGTAACATAATAGCTAAATTGGACGTCAATTAAAAGAATCTAAAAAAAGTATTAATGAATTCTAAAACTTTAGCCGCTTTATTTGCTGGTATAATATTGGCCAGTTGTACAGCAACAAAAACTTCAAGCAACGATTTAGCAACCAGTTTACCAATTGAAACATCAATTAATTTATCGAAAGTTGAAAACGATAAAGCTCCAGTTATTATTAATCCTGGGCGTTTTACCACAGAAACTGTTACCTACCGTATTCCTAAGGTTGTACAAGGGACTTATTCCGTTAGTAATTTTGGTAAATATATAGATGATTTTAAAGCTTTAGATTATAAAGGTAATGAATTGACTTTTACTAAAACAGACACTAATACCTGGACGATTTCTAATGCTAAACAATTAGACAAAATCACTTATTTGGTTAATGATACTTACGATACTGAAGTTTCGGGAAGAATTGGATCTGATAATCCTTTTTCTCCAGGGGGCACAAATATTGAGCCGGATAATTATGTTTTAAATCTTACACGGTTTTATTGGTTATTTCGATTCGTTAAAAAATAGTCAATATAAACTAGATATAACTGCTCCTGCCGATTTTGTTCGTTCGTCGGCATTACAAGATACGGCGTCAAAAACTAGTGACGATGGATCAAGCATTACTACCAGTTATTTTGCTGCTAGATATTTTGATATTACCGACAACCCGATGATGTATGGTAAGTTAGATGTTGAAGAGTTTCAGGTAGGTGATATTAAAGTTGTTTTAAGTGTGTATTCTCCAAACAAAATTCATACAGCAGCGTCTTTAAAGGATGCTATGTATAAAATGATGAAAGCGCAAAAAACATTTTTAGGAGATATTGACAGTACACCGCGTTATGACATTTTTCTTTATTTGTCTGAAGGTAAAGACAATTCGCCAAAAGGTTTTGGCGCTTTAGAGCATCATTCCTCTACGGTTGTAGTATATCCTGAGTCGATGGATGGAGAAGCACTTGGCGATAGCATGTTAGAAACGGTATCGCACGAATTTTTTCATATAGTAACACCATTAAGTGTGCATTCTGAAGATGTTCATTATTTCGATTATAACAATCCAACGTTTTCAAAACATTTATGGATGTATGAAGGGGTAACCGAATATTTTGCAAATTTATTTCAAGTAGATCAAGGATTGATAGACGAAAACGAATTCTACAATAAAATGATGGAAAAAATTCAACGTGCTACAATGATGAATGATGCTATGAGTTTTACCATTATGAGTGAAAATGTATTAAAAGCACCATATAAGGATGAATACTATAATGTATATCAAAAAGGAGCTTTAATAGGTATGTGTGTAGATATTTTAATGCGGGAAGATAGTAATGGTAACAGAGGTATTTTATCTTTAATGAAAGAATTATCAAATAAATATGGAAAAAACAAACCATTTGAAGATGATAAACTTTTTGACGAAATTGTAGCCATGACCTATCCATCGTTAAGAGACTTTTTCGATAGTCATGTTATCGGTGATATTCCAATAAATTATAATGATTTTTTTAATAAAGTAGGATTAGAAATTGGCGAAGGAAGGATAGAAACCAATTTCATTCAGAACGCTGGAGAGTTAATTATTAGTGGTGATGGACAAAAAGGCACCATATTTTTTACAGATTTAGTTAAAGAAAATAGTTTTTGGGCAGATAACGGTGCACAACCAAACGATATTATTAAAGATATTAATGGTACGCTTTTAACTATGTTTAATGCAAATCAGGTTTTACAAGACGTTTATATGTGGAAACCAGGGAAAGATGTGGTTGTAAAATTAGAAAGAGAAGGCAAAGAAATAGTTATAAAAACAAAAACAACCCAATCTTATACCATGGGTGAAGGTATTTTAGAAAAAACAGATGCAACGCCTCAACAGATTGCTATACGTAAAGCTTGGTTAAAAGGCTAAATATCTTTTAGATTTACGTTGAATTAACGATTGATGAACTTTAAGTTTGTCAATCGTTTTTTTTTATGGCGTTACCCAAGGGTCGCGCTTTCCGTTGTATCTTTTTTAAAGCTTCGCTTCGATATCTTCAACCAAAAAATATTTTGGTTTCGATAGTCTCAAAAAAGGATGCCACTGCAATCACTAACGCACTTAAAACCCCTCAAAAACGCCCAAGCCAAACAAAGCAAAATCGTATTTAACGGGGTCATTGGCGTCAAAAGTTCTGAGAGCGGTATCTAATTCCAATAAAGCTTTAGCATCATTTTGTTTTCTGTTTAATAACCCTAATTTTCTTGCCACGTTACCCGAATGCACATCTAATGGGCAAGAGAGTTGAGCAGGCGAGAGGCTTTTCCAAATACCAAAATCAACTCCTGTTTTATCGTTTCTTACCATCCAGCGTAAAAACATATTAATGCGTTTGGCAGCCGAATTTTTTAACGGGTCACTAATGTGTTTTTGTGTTCTTTGTAAATGTTCAATATCAAAAAATATTGTTTTAAATTTAGATATGGAAGTTTGAAGTGAATTTTTTTCAGCATGTTTGGCAAAAAGTGCTTCCAAACCATTGTGATTTATATAAATGTGCCTAAGGCATTTTATAAATTGGACGCAATCGTCACTATTAAAGGTTCTATGTACAAATGGGTGAATGTTATCCAAATCAGATTCAGAATGATTCATAACAAAATCAAAAGGAGAATTATCAAGTAATTCCATTAATTGTTTTGCATTATTAATAATACTTTTTCGGTTTCCCCAGGCTATAATTGCTGTTAAAAATCCGGCAAGTTCAATATCTTCTTTAATTGTAAATTGGTGCGGTATTTGTATAGGGTCGCTATCTATAAATGTTGGATTGTTGTATTGTTCGACTTTGCTGTCTAAAAAGTCTTTTAGTTCAGTTTTATTCAAAATAGGTTCTTTTTAAGAACAAAAATAGTTCTATTTTTTAAGTATTTGAATTTCAATTTACCCTAACTACTAACAGCATGATTAACCCAAATCAGTCAAAAATATCGACGAACGGTAAAAAAAACCTTTAAACAGTAATATTTTTTTGGTTCGAGAGACTAAAATTAAAAATTAAAACGTTATTTAGTCAACAAATTAATATATTATGAAAAAAATTATAGTCCCAATTCTTGCCATGTTTTTCATGAGTTGTCAAGTAGATACTTTAAAAACGGCAGTAAATTCAGCTTCTGCAATTGAAGCTTTAACCGAGTATGCCACCATAAACAAGGTCTTTCAAGACGTTGCAAATAATAGTGGAGATGGCGTTCTAAGTGCAGAAAATACTACTTCAGGAAAATTCGGTAAAACAACAACTGATGGTCCAGTAATTACTATTGTACCGTTCGATTTAACAACATTTCCTAAAGAGATAACTATCGATTATCAAACAGGTGTGTTATGTGAAGATGGCATTACACGTAAAGGTCTAGTTACCATCGTTTCCTCTAACTGGTATGGTATAGAAGGAAGCGTGCACACGACGACATTTACTAACTTCTACCATAATGATTTTAAAGTAGAAGGGACACATATTGTCGAAAATTTAGGTAAAAATCAAGATGATTATTTACAATATAGCGTTAGTATCGGCAATGGAAAAATAACCACATCAAGTGGTAAAACTATTAGCTATACAGAAGAGACTACCAGAACTTGGGTAGCAGGTTTCGACACACCGTTTAATATTTGGGATGATGAATATAAGCTTGATGGATCACAAACAGGTGTTAGTTCTAAAGGTATTGAATATTCATTAACAATTGAAGAATCACTACATTTTGTATTACTACCAAGAAGTATAACAGCAGGTATTCTTAATATTGATGTCGGAAACATTAAGGATATAAAATTAAATTATAATAATTCTACCATAACTATATTGGGGCAATCGTTTCCTTTTGATTTTTAAAAGTTAACAAAAGCACTAAAGAATTCTTAAAAAAGGGTTTGTTGAAAGTATTCAACGAACCCTTTTTTAATACTTTAAATTAAAGTCTACTTATCTGCGAATTATTTATTATTTAAATATTTTCTTAATATTTAAAGGGTGACATAATAAATTATTTTGTAATAATTACTAATTTTAGTCATTCAAATTTCAAGCGAAAATGAATTATTTCGCATAAACGAATTTTAAAACATTAAAGCATGTTTTATTCTAAAATGTAGGCAGTTTAGAGAAACATGTTGCATATATATAAAGAAAATATAAATGAAGGAACAAATAGAAAATAACGAATTTCAAAAGATTATAGACGATAGAAGTTTTATATTATCTTGTTATGAAGACATGCTAAGGCGTATAAATGAAAATGAAACATTAAAACTTTTGCAGCTAAATAAATTTTCTGAAAACGAAATAAAAAAGATAGCCGTTTCAGATGAAAAAATAATTCAAACCTTAGGGATTTATTTTCAGCTAATTACTTTGGTTGAAGAAAATGCTGCCACACAATATCGCAGACAAGTTGAAAATCATGAAGATATATCTTCCATACGTGGATCTTGGGCAGAAACATTTAAAATATGGATAAGTCAAGGATTGAGTGAAGATAAAATGGTAGAATTAATAGCTTCTGTTAATGTCATGCCTGTTTTAACGGCACATCCTACAGAAGCAAAAAGAGTCTCTATTGTTGAGTTGCATAGAGAGTTATATTTGCTATTGGTGCAAAAAGAAAATACGGCATTATCTAAAACTGAAAAAAATACGATTCGAGAAAAAATAATCCTTTTGTTAGAACGTTGGTGGAGAACAGGTGAGATTTATCTTGAAAAACCAGACATAACTTCAGAACGGGATAATATTGTTTACTATCTAAGCCATGTATTTCCAGTAGTTTTAGAAAAGAGTGATCAGCAATTAAAAGATTCTTGGGTTGCTATGGGTTTTGATGCCGATAAATTAAGTTTAGCCGAAAATTTCCCTCAATATAATTTTGGAAGTTGGGTTGGAGGCGATCGCGATGGACATCCATTTGTTACGCCTAGTATTACACAAAACACATTATTAATCCATCGTGAAAAAGCGTTAAAAATTATTCATGAGCAACTAGTTACCTTGGCGTCGCGCTTAACTTTGTCGGCTATTAGTAATCCAGTACCGCCAGCGTTAACAGATGCTGTAAACAAGCAAGCAAAAGCCCTAGGTTTAGCCGGAGAAAACGCGATAAAACGAAATCTTTATGAACCTTGGCGTCAGTATATTAGTTTGTTGGTAATTAAAGTAGAGCATACAATATCGCAGAATCAAAGCGATTCAAATGCTTATTACAGATCTAGTAAGTTTTTACAAGAAGACTTAAAATTTATTAGAAACATATTAATTGAAAATGGAGCAAAAGGTATTGCTTTAGATTTGTTATTTCCGGTAGAAAGAGCTGTACAATGTTTTGGATTTCATCTTGCTAAATTAGACATTCGTCAGAACAGCACATTTTACGAAAAGGCTGTCGCTCAAATTTTAAGTAAATCAGGATTTATAAAATTTGATTTCGATACTTGGGATGAAGAAACACGGGTTAGCTTTTTAACGAAAGAATTGCAAAAACATGCACCCATAACCGATATTACAATATCGTATGGCCAAGAGGCAGACAACGTGTTAGATTGCTTTAGAGTATTAAGACAGCATATTAACCAATATGGATCAGACGGTATTGGGTCTTTAATTGTTAGTATGACACGAAGTCTCAGCGATTTATTAGTTGTTTACCTTTTAATGAGAGAAACACAACTTTTAGGTACTAATTTGCGTGTTACTCCATTATTTGAAACAATTCCCGATTTAGAAACAGGTCATATTATTCTTGATGCTTTTTTAAGTCATTCCTTAACAAAAAATCGAAATAAGTTGGTGTCGAATACCCAGGAAGTCATGTTGGGGTATAGCGATAGTAATAAAGATGGAGGTACTTTAGCCAGTAAATGGAATTTATATAAAGCAGAAGAGCGTCTTAGCAAAGTTGGTGAAAAGCATAAAGTAGCGGTATTCTTTTTCCATGGAAGAGGAGGAACTATAAGTCGAGGCGGTGGAAAATATCACCGTTTTATGGAAAGTATGCCACTTAATACAGTAAACAGTCAGGTCAAACTAACAATACAGGGAGAATCTATTGCACAACAATTTGGAAATCCTTTAACGGCAACGTATAACTTAAATATGTTAGCGTCGGGAGTGGCACGACAAACCATACCACCTTCTAGTAATAAACAAGCACAATCTTATCCGTCGGAAACTTTAGATTGGGTTACAGAATCATCATTGAAATATTATAAATTGATGATTGAAGATCCTGATTTTATTCACTTCTTTAGTCAGGTAACATCCATTGATGTTTTAGAGAATAGTAAAATTGGTTCTCGTCCTGCTCGTAGAACAGGTCAAAGAACATTAAACGACCTAAGAGCTATTCCATGGGTATTTAGTTGGAATTTATCGCGTTTTGCTTTAACTGGTTGGTACGGTGTTGGACAAGCTTTAGATGAACTCAAAAATCAAAAACCAATAAAGTTTCAAGAATTAAAAAATTCAATTGAAACTTGGCCATTCTTAAAGTTTTTATTCATTCAAATAGAAACGAATTTAATTCTTGCAAATTCAGATCTTATGAAGCGTTACGCAGAATTAGAAACTGATTCTGGTATTAGAACAAAGCTTTTAGGCATGATATTAACCGATTATGAAGCGGGTATTAATTGTATTGAAGTATTACTAGGAGAATCAGTAGCGATTAGAAGAGTAGGACAGCTAGATAATTTAAAATGTCGAGAAAAAGAGTTGCATGTACTGCATGAGCTTCATATTAAGTATTTAAAAGAATGGCGGGCACTAAAAGAAACTAATCCCGTTGAGGCAGAAAAGATATTAACGAAGCTATTATCTATTATAAACTCAATTTCTGGAGGATTAAAAAATACCGGATAAAAACTAAATTAAATACAATTGCTTAGTATAATATTATACTAAGCAATTGTATTTAAATAACAATTTTACCATCTACCATAACCAATTTTCTATCTGCTAAATTGGCAAGTTCTTCGTTATGAGTTACTATTACAAAAGTTTGCCCAAATTCATCGCGAAGTTTAAAAAACAAGCTATGTAAATTTTCGGCAGATTCGCTGTCTAAATTTCCGGAAGGTTCATCAGCAAAAATTAAATCAGGATTATTAATTAGAGCTCTGGCAACGGCAACACGTTGTTGTTCACCACCAGAAAGTTCATTTGGCTTATGGTTATATCGATGTGATAATCCTAAAAAGTCTAAAAGTTCTTTGGCTCGTTTTTCTGCATCACTCTTTTTTGTGCCTTTTATAAAAGCTGGTAAGCACACGTTTTCTAAAGCAGTAAATTCTGGTAATAATTGATGAAACTGAAAAATAAACCCAATATGTTCATTTCTAAATTTAGCTAAAGCTTTATCGTTAAGCCCATTAATGCTAATATTGTTAATGGTGAGTTCGAAAGGTTCCTTTTTTGAAGCACTATCTAAAGTGCCTAAAATTTGTAACAAAGTGGTTTTTCCAGCGCCAGAAGCTCCAACAATAGAAACGACTTCTCCTTTTTTAATATGAATATCTACCCCTTTTAAAACTTGTAAATCGCCGTAGAATTTATGAATGTTTGTTGCTTGAATCATGCTCACAATTTAGCACTTTAAGTGGTTATTGGCAATAATCAAGTGTTTTTCTTATTGAAAATATTTTTAACACTGTTATAATCTATATAATACTGTAATCGTAGTGAAAATGTATGCTGTATTGGCTGATTAAACAAGGTGTCTAAACTTTGGCTGTAAGAATCTGTTGAATTATTATCGTAATTAAATAACTGATTTCTATATAAAGCTGTTAAGAAACTTCCCGGGGCAAATTGCCATGAATAACTAAGATCTAAATTCCAGGTATTAAAATTAGCATTTGGATTATTATCCAAATCATTTAAAGTATAACCAGAACTAGCATTTAATCGTCCATTATCCTCTAATGTAAATAGATTGTTTTTATAATCTACTAACGACCAGTAATTTCTAAAAGTTAGTGACAGACTATGAAACGAGCTAAATGTATAACTTCCTGAAATTGAGTTTATTAATGTAGTTCTGTTTCGTTCTCCAAAAATTATATTGTCATTAACATTGGCTGTATATCCTCTATCATTATATTCTTTATTATAATTAAAAGAATAAGTCATTAAAAATTTGTCGTTGAATCGAATCCTTGGGTCTATTCCAAACCAAAATTCATTTGTGTTTCTATTAGGGTCAATGTAGGTAGCAGCACCTAAATTCATATCGAAAGCAAACGTTTTATTATAATTGGATGAATACCAAATGTTTGAATTCAAGCCGTTTTCATATATAAAAAAACGACCCTCGGTTCTGGGTTCAAAATAATCGTATTGCTTTCCTGCCTGAAAATTCAAGTTTGCACCATAGCTATTTAGTTTTTTTGAAGTAGCGTTATAATTAAATCCAAAACTGCTTCCGGTATAAACTCCAGGATTTGCTAATCGGGTATAATTAAAATAAGAACTGATATAATAGTTGTTAAGTTTTTTTGATGGTTCGAAAATTTGGTAAGACATATCTACACCAAAGTTGTTGTAATTATTTCTATAAAGCAATCCCAAATCGTTTATATTATATTGGGTATCGGCAAAACTATGGTCAAAACTATATCTTAATTTCCCATGCGATTTTCTTGCCATAAAAAATGAGCTATATCCAGTTGAATTATTGTTGGCCAATTTAAGGTTACTCATTTTTGTTTCGCCATGTAAATTATAAGTATTTCGTTTGTTTGATAAGTCGAATACCAAACCTGTTACATTAGCATCTCTAAAATCACCATCTCTGGTAACATTAGTATTAATTAGGCTTACCGATGAATTTTTGTTAAACTGTTGGTCAAGTACTAAAATATTGTAGTTGGCAAATGGTTCAACAATTTCTTCCCTTAATTCGTTGGTTTCTGTATTTCTAATAACGGCTGCAGTTTTTTCTGTTATCGCATTAAAAACACCAACGCCAAGACCATTTTTTGTTCTACCCGATAATTTTATGGCATTTAATACTTTTACGGTATTCGGGTAATTTTTTAATTCTTCATTGGCATTTAATTCAACATTACCAATGGGACTGTTTCCAACGCGTCTGGAAAAAAACAAATCACCTTTGCTAAAAAGATCGACCCCTTCAGTAAAGAATTGACGTTGTTCAGAATAAGTTTGTTCAAAAGGACCTAAGTTTAATTCTAATTTATCAAATCCAGCTTGACTAAAATCGGGAACTAAAGTAGCATCTAAAGTGAAATTCTCAGTAATTCCGTATTTTACATCTAAACCAAAGCTTAAATCTGTATTGGTATCTCCATCAAAGCTATTTATTAAACCAGATGTAAACGGGTAAAAGCTAAGTCGGATAGGAGATTCTATATTTTCAATGCCTTTAAGCTCACCATGATAAAGCCCTATATTTCCTTTAGTTATATCTAATGGATTCCATGTGTACTGAGTTCTGTCTCTTCTAAAGTGCCTGTGAAATTGAAGTCCCCAGGTTTGTACATTCTGATTCGAAAATCGCAATGCACTGTATGGTATTTTAACTTCTACAATCCAGCCATCACTTACAATATTTACTTTGCTTTCCCATACGGCATTCCATCCAAAATCTTCCCCTATACTAGGGTTAGCAATCGCATCAGCTTGTGTGCCAGAAGGAAAAATAAAGAATTCTGTATCGTTTTGAGCATCATTATTAGGATTAAGTACAATTCCAAAAAAATCTGTTTGACCAAAATTATCCCTGGTAGTTAATTGGCTCATTATTTTGGAAGGATCATCTTGCAAATAGGCTCCAAAATAAATTGCGTTGTCATCATAGGTTACTTTTACAATCGATTTTATACCAATGGTGTCTTTTACACCCATTTCTGGTCTAAATTGGGTGAAGTCTGTGGCTACTTCGGTCGTTAACCAAGCTTCGTCATCTAAGATACCATCTATTTTTGGAGGGGAAGTCGTTTTTACAATATGCAGTGATTGCTTTTCTTCTTGAGCCAGCATTGATGAGATGCTAAAAAAGGCAAAAAGAAACATAGATTGGCTTAGTTTCATGTGATTTTTTGATTGATGGTTATATAGTTTTATAGAAAGACTATATAAGATTTAATTTGTTACAGTTAATTATTACAAATTTAACTTTGTATTTAGAGTGATTTTCATAATTAAACGTTAAAATCATAGTATTACTGTTAATATTTAGCTGCGATTTGATAAATTCATAAATAAGCCAAATATGCTTATATTTATAATATAAAAATTAAACAATGCCGTATAAAAATTTTGAAGAATATAACATTCGGGTTACAGACGAAGTTAAAAACAGATATAAAAATATTATTGAAGATTTAGGTGAAAACACATCGCGCGAGGGCTTATTAAAAACACCAGAACGTGCCGCCAAAGCGATGCAGTTTTTAACTCAAGGTTATCATCAAGATCCGGTAAAAATTCTTAAAAGCGCCATGTTTAAGGAGAGTTATAATGAAATGGTGATCGTAAAAGATATTGAGTTATACTCCCTTTGCGAGCACCATATTTTACCTTTTTTTGGAAAAGCGCATATCGCCTATATACCAAACGGACAAATAGTTGGGTTAAGTAAATTGCCAAGAATAGTAGATGTTTTTGCCAGACGATTACAAGTTCAGGAACGTCTTACTGAGCAAATTTTGGACTGTATTAACGATACTTTAAAACCACAGGGAGTTGCAGTAGTTATAGAAGCGTCGCATATGTGTATGATGATGCGTGGTGTACAAAAACAAAACTCGGTTACCACGACATCTGGGTTTAGAGGCCAATTTGAAAAAATTGAAACCCGAAACGAGTTTTTAAAACTAATTGGGAAGTAGGTTTTGGTATGTTTATTGTGTTGTATTTAATAACAAAACAATTATGATAGTACATGAAATTAGAAAATTTAAGTAAATACAAAAAACTAGCATTAAGTATCGTTTTCGATATTATTGGGTTTATTACCTTCATCGACCTTATTTGGGCACCACTTTCTGGTTATTTAATGACCAAGATGTATAAAGGCAAGAAAGGTAAAATTGCGGGTGTTATATCTTTTCTTGAAGAAATTATTCCAGGCTTAGATATTATTCCAACCTTTACAATTATGTGGTTAATCACGTATGTTTTTAGTAAAGAAGAAACAATTGTAAAAGAAAAAACATTTATAGAAATAGAAAATTAAAAAAATCCCTTTCAAATTTGAAAGGGATTTTTGTTTTATAAATTGTAAGTTAAGCCTATATTTATATTTCTTCCCATATTAAAAATGCCATCTGGTTTTAAGCGTGAAAGATGATTGATATAGGTTTTATTAGATAAATTAGTTCCAGACAAAGTAAGGGTGGCTTCGTTTTTAAATAGGTTAAAACTACCGCCGATTCCAGCGCTTAAAAGGCTATATCCTGGTGTTTTGGATTCGAATGTATTTATGTTATTTTGTGAAAATGTAGACACTAATTTAACAAACGAATAGCCATTTTTTAACCACGATTTTTCAAATTCTATTCTTAAAATATTGGTGAGTGAATTCGCTGGAATTAACGGTAAATAACTGTTGCCTGTTTGTTTACCTGTAACGGTTTCAAAACTCGATTCAAGGTGTAACCAATCTAATGGGTGCGGATGTAAATGTAATCCAATTTCACCACCAAATAAGTTTGCATCATTTTGTAAATACACAAAAACAGGGTCATCATTAATGGTGTTGCCATTCGGTGATAGAAAAATGTAATTATTGATGGCATTGTAAAATCCGTTTACAAAAAATTCAACATGATCATTGGTATACTCTATAACAATATCCGTTTGAAAATTTTGTTCACTTTTTAAGTTTTCGTTTCCTATTTCATATCGGTTAGTGCCTTCATGAGAACCATCGGACGTTAATTCGGATAGATTAGGAGCTCTAAAACCTGTGGCTAAATTTATTCTTGTGGATATATTTTTGGCTATGTCTATTTTAACACCCAAAGCACCATTAAAACTATTAAAGTCTTTTGAAAGGCCTGAAACCACATTAATAGTTCGGTTATCAAACCGTGCCCCAAGTTGTATCGCAACTTTTTCAAAATGTATATGTGAAGTGGTTAATACACCAATATCGTTGGTCGTGGCATTCGGGATTAATTGTTCTTCACCATAATTTGTGTTTATTTGGTTCATTCCTTGAATACCAACAATGGTTTCAAATTTCCCAATTTCAGGTAAGTTGTATTTTACATCGTAATTGGCAGTTTTAAGCTTCATATGAAGCGCCGCTTCTAAAATGTCTGCTTCGTGTTCATCTTCGTGTTCATCTTCGTCTTCATCGGCATCATGATGGTGTTCTTCAAATTCTTTTCGGTCATTATAAATATATCCCAGGTTAATATCGAGTCTGGAATTATTAAAGAAAACTGTCGATTTGGAGCTGAATATATGGTTCGTAATGTTTTGAAACGGCAGCAATGGTGTTTTTGACAAAGATTGTTCAGCAATTTCTTCAGGAATTCCTAATTTAGATGCGTTTAAATTATAACGAAATTCAGTTTTAATATTATCCTTTTGATACCCTAAACCAGCTTTAAAATCCTGTTCTTTAAAACGGGTGTTGGTCACTCGGTAACTATTCGTTTTATAATCTGAATGCTCTGTAAGACTTCCTCTGAAAATTAATTTAAAATACTCGTCAGACGATTTATAGCCGACATTGGTGTTATAGCCTTGGGTATTGCTAAAGTAGTTGCCATTAAAATCGGCGTTGGAAGTGTTGCTTTGAGCAAATTTTTCAGGGTTTAAATATAACACACCACCCAGTGCATCACTACCATATAAAAGGGAAGCGGGCCCTTTAATAACTTCAACACTTTCAATTCCAGAATCGCTAAGTCCCAGACCATGTTCGTCTCCAAATTGTTGATTTTCTAACCGAACACCTTGAGCATATACCAACACTCGGTTAGAGCTTAACCCACGGATAACAGGTTTTCCGATAGACAATCCCGTAGTAACACTTTCTACACCGGCAATATTTGTTATACCATCTGATAAATTTACAGCGCCATTGGCTTTCAGGGTTTTTATGGTTTCGTGTTCCACTTTCATAACGTTTTCACTTTGAAGTTTATGAAAAGGAGTTGATACTATGATGGCTTCCATTTCTATAGCAGAAGGCATTAAACTTACCTCTATATTATTTGTATTTGGAATGCTGATAGTAACAGATTTTGTTTCATAACCCAATAATGACACTAATATCTTGTGATTGCCAGATGGTAAATTTTGAATAGAAAAAGAACCATTTTCATCGGTTGATGTGCCTCTGTCTATGTCTGAAAAATAGATGTTAGCAAATACTAAACCTTGCTTTGTGTTGGCATCAATAACAGATCCTTTTATTGAATTTTGGGCATATAAGCTTGAAAATGCTATCAATAGCATTGCCTTTATAAATAATTTCATGTATATTAATGTGTTTTTAACTTCCGTGATTACGGATGTTTATTAATTTAATAATGTTTTTGTAACTGAATAACTTTCAATTTGGATCACTATTAAATTAAAACAGGAGGACCGCGTAGTGAGGTTTGTAATTTTTGAAACTTACTTAAAAAATGATATTGTGAATTAATTTTTAAAGATATCTCTTTAGGAAAATATAGCTCAACATTACAAAAAGTAATTGTATAATTTGTATTTAATTTGAATTTATATAAGTCACAATCTATATTTATTTCATGTAAATGCGTTGATATTTCGCCTTTACAAATATCATGTTTATGATCTGAAAAAATATGTGCAAATTTAGCTGATGCCGGCACTAAAAGCAGGCATGCTAATAATATAGTGAATGTTTTTGTTGCGATATGTTCTTTAAATTTATTCACTCTTTTAAGAATCGTTTAAAACCTAACCGACTAAGCATCTTTTTTTCAAAGTTCCAAAAGAATCGATATTGTCCAAAAAGCCAACCAATAAAAACTAGTAGTATTTGGTAAAAAATAAAACCAATAATAATATATAATATCCAATAAAGAAAAGGGTTTAAGTTTTCTTTAGTAATTCCTATTAACTTTAATATTGGTCTTCCTATAAATACGGACGATGACCCAGTTGTAGCAAATACAAGAAAAATACTAATCATTTCCCATTTATAACTTACTTCCCATTTATTTTCTAACTTCTTAAAAATAAACAATATGAACTTTAATAAAATATAAAATAATGCACTGCTAATTAGTATAGTAATAATAAGGTTGACTTCATTTATAAAGAGTAATGACAATTTATATGAAGAATAAGCTAATACTATCAGACCCAATAAAGGGAAGAGCAGTTGCCAATTTTTTTCTATTTCCCAGTGTTTTTTAAATTTTCTCACAAATTTTCTTTCAGCTGGCAAAAGTAATTAAATAAGACTTAAATACGAGGAACAAATCCTGCTAATTGTTGTTTATAGGTTAATTGAAAATAAATAAAGTAATTGTATAGTTTGTAATTAACTTCATAACCATAATCAATACTTGGACTATAATCTATTTGCATTTCATATAAATTAGGGTTAAATCTAAAAGGTTGCATTACCCTATTATTCCATTCAGTAACATAAATTAAATTTCTGGTTTCCAAATATTCTTGGGAATAAAAACCTTCTGGTCTAGCTCTACTTGCCAGCCAAAAATTAAAACCAGGTTCAATTATAATTATTTCGTATTCTAATTCATCATTAGATATTGTTACAGTATCATTAAGTTTAAGATTTTCTAATTTTTCGTCTTTATTTGAAACTGTTTGTTTTGATGTATTACAACTAAAAATTAAGAGACCAATTAATAATATGGAAGTGAAAGTTTTCATAACTCAAGATTTTAAAATAACCAAAGCAAATGAACGGACTGTTTCTATATTTAAAAACCCGTAATAAATTAATGTGAATTTTCAATTTGAAAAGTCTTCGTATATGTATTTAAATTTACAAAAATCATTCCTTAAATACTTGTTTTAGAGCCATTTTAACAAAATAAAAAACGCCAAACCTGAGCTTGACGTTTATAATATAATATTTTACGGGAAATTATTTACCTCCAAAAAGACCTCCGAGTAATCCTCCAAGACCACTTTTCTTTTTTGATCCTCCTAACACCATTCCTGCAACATCGTCAATAATACTACCATCGCCATCGGCATCAAGAATCGATTCTAAAAAGCTTTGTTCATTTTTTGCAGAACTACCTCCAAGTAAACCACCTAATAAGCCTTCTATACCATTAGCATTATTTACATTTTGTTTTTTTGCCTGATTTCCTAATACTCCCATTAATATAGGAGCAGCTACTTTTAATATTTGCGCTACAGAGCCAGCATCTAAACCAGATTTTTGACTAATAGCATTTTCTACATTGCGTTGTTTTCCCCCTAAAACATGACCTAATATTCTACCACCATCGTCTAAGACATTCGAATCAACTCCACCGCCAAATAAGCCACCAAGATTATCCAAAATACTTCCATCGTGTTTACTGCTTAAAGCGCTCATTAGGCCTTCGGCACCTTGTGGAGTCGCAGCATTTCTTTTCATGGCTGCCATTAATACTGGTAAAGCCATGGTTAAAACATCTTGCGTTTTATTTTGTGGTTGTTTAGTTTGACCAGCAACACCGTTAATGATTGTTTTTCCTAAGTCACTGTTTAATAAGTCTAAAATTCCTGACATGTTTTTAATATATTTTTAATTAATATGAGAATACTGAATTTGAAAGTTGAAAGTACAAAAAAAGTCCCAACTATAAGTTAGGACTCAATTAAATCGTTTACGTCACAATTTTTATCTTATTATTTTAAGATACTTATAATTTGTTCGGCTAATTCGGTGCCAATTCTATCTTGAGCTTCGTTAGTCGCAGCACCTGTATGAGGTGTTAAAGATAAACCTGAATTCATTAATAATTGCATTTCTGGTTTTGGTTCGTTTTCAAAAACATCTAATGCGGCTCCAGCCACTTTTCCGCTTTCAATAGCTTTTACTAGGGCAACTTCATCTACCACGCCACCTCGTGCTGCATTCGCAATAAATACACCTTTTTTCATGATTTCAAACTCTTTTGCTCCAATAACGTATTCTTTTTGTGCAGGAACGTGTAATGTTATAAAATCTGATTGTTTTAAGACTTCTTCTTTTGAAATAGTTTTAATTTCAAAACTTACTTTCTGACCATCAAAAAAGTCTAATTCTAAATTTGCCTTTTCTAAAAACGGATCGAAAGCAATCACTTTCATGCCAGCTCCTAACGCCACTTTTGCAGTTGCTTGACCAATACGACCGAAACCTAAAACTCCTAAAGTTTTTCCTTTAAGCTCTGATCCTTTAGCATAAGCTTTTTTTAATTTACCAAAATTAGCATCACCTTCTAAAGGCATATCTCTGTTTGAGTTATGTAAAAAACGTGCTAATCCGTAAAAATGACCAAATACCAATTCAGCAACAGAATGTGATGAAGAAGCAGGCGTATTAATTACATGAAGACCTTTGCTTTTTGCATAGTCAACATCAATGTTATCCATTCCAACACCACCACGTCCAATAATTTTAATGCTTGGGCAAGCGTCTATTAGGTCTTTACGTACAGTAGTTGCACTACGCACTAATAAAACACTAATTTGTTTTTCGTTTATATAATTTGCTAATTGCTCTTGTGCTACGGTTGTTGTAATTACTTCAAATCCACCTTTTTCAAGAGCATCTTTACCGGTTTGTGAAATACCGTCGTTTGCTAATACTTTCATTATTTATGTTAAAAGTTAAAAGTTAAAAGTTAAAAGTTTTTGAGAACGATTTCATTTTTTACTTTAGATTAATTTTATTTTTTTGTCATTGCGAGATTTTAGAAAAAAATTGTGGCAATCTGTTTATTATTTTGAGATTACTTCACCGTTTCTCTCCTCGTAATGACGACTATTTTTTATTTAGAGTAATCAGCACTGAAAACCGTCACTGTTTACTGCAAACTTTTTATGCTTTGCTCTCCAATTCGCTCATTACCTCAACAAGTGCTTTTACACTTTCAATAGGTAATGCATTGTACATAGAAGCTCTGTATCCACCAACACTTCTATGCCCGTTAACACCGCTAATACCAGCTTCTTTAAGCATAGTTTCAAATGTTTCTTTTAAATTTTCATTTTCTAAAGTAAAAGTTGCATTCATTGAAGAGCGATCTTCTTTTGCAGCAAATCCTTTGAATAATGGATTTAAATCAATTTCAGAATACATTACTTGAGCTTTTAACTCATTTATTTCTTCAATTGCTTTTAATCCTCCAAGGTTTTTTAACCATTCTAAAGTTAACATAGAGGTGTAAACAGCAAATACTGGAGGCGTGTTGTACATGCTACCATTTTCAATATGAATTTTATAATCCATAATAGATGGAATATTGCGAGTCACTTTTCCTAAGATATCTTCTTTGATAACTACAAGTGTAGTTCCTGCAGGTCCCATATTTTTTTGAGCACCAGCGTAGATTAAACCAAATTTCGAGAAATCTAACTGACGAGAAAAAATATCGCTACTCATATCACAAACCATCGGGATTGGTGAGTTTGGAAATGATTTCATTTGTGTTCCAAAAATAGTATTGTTTGATGTACAGTGGAAATAATCGTAATCTGAAGGAATATCAAAACCTTTAGGAATATAATTAAAGTTAGCTTCTTTAGAAGATGCTACTTCGTAAATATCATCTAATTTTTTTGCTTCTTTAATGGCTTTAGAACTCCAGGCACCTGTATTTAAATAACCAGCTCTTTTTTCTAAAAGATTCATGGCAACCATTAAAAACTGTGTGCTTGCACCACCTTGTAAAAACAATGCTTTATAGCCTTTCCCCTCTAAGCCCATTAACTCTAAAACCAAAGCTCTGGCTTTTTCCATTACGTCGATAAAAGCTTTACTTCTATGTGATATTTCTAAAATAGATAATCCTTCTTCATTAAAATCAAGGACGGCCTGAGAAGATTTAAGAATTACTTCTTGAGGTAAAATACTTGGTCCTGCACTAAAGTTATGTTTCTTCATTTTTGTTGTAGAATTTTAAGTTGCAAAGGTGCTAAATAATTAGAAATTTAGTATTGAAAATTCAATAATTTTTTCGTCAAATTGCTAACAAAAATTCAATAGAATCGATACTATCCGCATAATCCCAAAGTTGTGGTTTTTGAGTATCACCAAATGCTATTTCATTTTTAATAAATCCATTTGAAACGATGCATTGAATGTGATTGTTATCTGCTACTAATTTTTCTTTTAGTTGATTAGCATCGTCATAATACTCGTAAAACACTGTAGCAATGGGCGATGCGTAACTTTGGTCTTCTTTAATCATTAAAAAACCATTCTCCAGCATTTTAAATTCGCTCATTAAATAAACCGCTTTATTGTAATCGTAGTTATTAGCGTATTTAGCTTTGTCTATAATTGGATGCCAGTGGTACATCGCATTAAAAAACGTATCGAAATTATAATTTTTTGGAACAAAGAGTTTTGAAACGTTTCGGCATCCTAAACCATAATATCTAAAAATATCTTCCGATAGGTTTTTTAAATCACTTTCAGTTTCCTTGCCGTTTAAAACAGCTACCGAGTTTCTATTGTTTCTAATAATAGATGGTTTACCTTTAAAATAATATTCAAAATAGCGCGACGTATTATTACTTCCAGTGGCAATAACGGCATCAAAATTCTCCATTTTAGCTTCGGTAAAGGTGATTTTTCCTTTAAACTCAGGTTCCACATGTTCTAAATATTTAGCTAAATAGGGCAGAAGGTGTTTATCGTTTGAAGACTGTTTAACAAGTACGCTATGACCAGAAATTAACACCGACAAAAAATCATGAAATCCCACCAAAGGAATATTTCCTGCCATAATAATAGCAACGAGTTTTGGGCTTGAAGTATTTATTTTATAAGGTTTTAACCAGGTTTCTAAATTTGAAACAGTTAAAGCCTCTACCCAACTATGAATCGAATACCTTATATTTTCTGAAGTAAACCAGCCATTATTTTCTTCGGCCAATTTTAATTGATGTTTAAATCCATCGAAAAAAATAGCGTTGTGTTCAATATTATCATTTTTTTGAATAGCTTCATTAGAAAATTGACTTAAAAATTCTCCTAATTTTACAAAAGCGTTAATTCTTTGTTGTAAATCCATTCTGAATTTGGTTATGAATAGTATTGGCGTTATTTTCGCGGTACAAAGTTAGAAAGAAAAAACGCTATGGCAATTATTATAACAGACGAATGTATAAATTGTGGCGCTTGCGAACCCGAGTGTCCAAATACAGCAATATATGAAGGTGCCGACGATTGGCGCTATAAAGATGGTACCAGTTTAAATGGTAAAGTGGTATTAACAAATGGAAGTGAGGTAGATGCAGACGAAGCACAAGAGCCTATCAGCGATGAGCTTTACTACATTGTGCCTGATAAATGCACAGAATGTAAAGGTTTTCATGACGAACCGCAATGTGCTGCAGTTTGTCCTGTAGACTGTTGTGTACCAGATGATGCTCATGTAGAAACTGAAGAAGAGTTGTTAGCAAAACAACGCTTTATGCACCCAGAAGAATAATAATTGATAGTTTACAATTGAAAATTAATAATTAAATCCTGAGCTTTTAGCTTGGGATTTTTTTGTTTATAAATGGAAATAAAATAAGTCTGTACTAAAAAAATACCTTTTCTGAAATTTATTTTTTTTATTTTGTCTACTTTAATAATATATACTCATTAAAATTAAAAAACAGTGATAGTTAAAAACATTAAGTGGATAGGCATAATTCAATTTTTTCTTTGCACAACAATTTTACTTTTCAATTGTCAAGGTGGTCGTGAATCACAAAAACCAACTCCTTTAGATTATCAACCTGATCGTGATTTGGGTGAATTATTCGATGTAGTTCAGACCTCAAATGTATTTGATGATTATAAAACATTCGTAGATTGTTCTCCGAACAGGAAACCTTCCGAAATAGTAAGTTTGTACAATACAAATAAAGCTAAAAAGGATTTCAATCTGAAAAAGTTTGTACATGATAATTTTACGCTTCCTCCTCCCATTGAAAAAAAAGAGATAGATAAAAAGGGAGATATGATTGCCCACTTGAAATATCACTGGAAATATTTGAGTCGAACCGCTAATAGTACTCAACAATATACTTCAATGATCAATCTTCCAGAACCCTTTATTGTTCCTGGTGGTCGTTTTAGAGAAATGTTCTATTGGGACAGTTATTTTAGTATCATCGGACTGTTAGAAAGTGATGAAGATGAACTTGCATTGGGAATGATTAAAAACTTCGATTTCCTAATTAAAAAATATGGTTTTATACCCAATGGCAATCGGACCTATTTTGCATCACGTTCCCAGCCTCCTTTTTTTGCTGAAATGCTTGTTATTTATTCCAAAAAGCATGGAACAGAAAGCATCATGAGATTTCTTGCTTCTTTGGAAAAGGAGTACGAATTCTGGACCGCTCATGAATCCAAAAACAATCCCTACAACAGAACCGTGTTATTGAACAATGGTACTCTAAATAGATATATTGGAACAATGACTACTCCAAGAGCAGAAGGGTACGGGAAAGAAAAAAAATGGGCAGCAAAGCTTCCAGAAAGTGACCGCCCAAAATATCATAGACACCTAAGGGCTGTATGCGAATCTGGGTGGGATTTTAGTGGTAGATGGTTTGCCGATAGTAAAAATAAAATCACTACAAATTGCGAAGACATTATTCCTGTTTGTTTAAATAGCTTATTGTTTGGTATGGAAAAACAATTGATCGTGATGCATGAATACACAGGTAATAAAAATAAAGTACAGTACTATCAACAATTATCAATAGCTCGAAAACTACTGATACAAAATTATCTATGGTCAGAGGAAGAAGGCTTTTTTAAGGATTATAATTTTGTAAAAAAAGAACAAACTCCTGTACTTTCTCTTGCAACACTTTATCCATTGTATTTTGGTATTGCGACGGAAATGCAAGCGGCAAAAATTGCTGACGTAGTAAAACATAAACTTTTATTTGATGGAGGAGTCGTGACTTCAACAGTTAATACAGGAGAACAATGGGACTATCCAAATGGTTGGGCTCCATTGCAATGGATGACGGTAATTGGTCTAGACAATTATGGTCATAAAGATCTTGCTATAGAAATTGCTCATCGATGGTTAACCCTGAATAAGAAAGTGTTTAGTGAAGAAGGCAAAATGATGGAAAAATATAATGTGATTGATACTACCCAAATTGGAGGTGGTGGTGAATACAAGAATCAAGATGGTTTTGGATGGACCAATGGAGTTGCTTTAGGATTAAACACGTTTTTAAATGAAAACAAAGCTTCAAAGGATTAAAATATAGAAACGAATGCACACCAAAGCTTATAATTATACGATTGATTCTTAATTCACATTTTATAGGTTTATACAAAGTTTACCAATTGAAAAGGTCATCATCTTTTAATCACATGCTATTAATCGCCGAAAAGTTAAGCACACCTTCAAGATTTAGCTTAAAACTATTCTCCACCAAACCGTTTCATTTCCTCTAAAGGCTCCAAAGTTTCTTCATTTTTCCAAGTAGTGTTTTCAAACTTTTTAAGTAATTGGATAGGTGTTTTTTTAACTTCTTTTATTAAATTAAAATCAGCTAAAGTTAGTTTGTTGTTTGCCGTAACTAATAATTCTTGCTTGTTGCGATTATCGCCTTCAATTGTAAAATCGATACCTATTTTGTTTTTTGCGCTGCTGTTTTCGATAAACTTTAGTCCGCGACTTACGTAAAAATAACTGCCGCTTATCTGTTTTATATATTTTGGCTGGTATTTGTTTTCGCTGTTTTTTTGATAAAGTATGGTGCCTTCGTTTAGATTTTCTACATACTTAACACCTAGTAAAAGTTTTAGGTTTAATTTACTGCCATGGCGCGACTTGTAAAAGGAGTAGTCTAATTTTGTAACTGCATAATTTTCACTGCTAACATAAATATGGCCTGCATATTTTGCTTTCGATTTTCTTGGTTTGTAACTAATTATATAGGTTAAGTCGTCATTATTATTAGAGATGTTTTCTAAGGTATAGTCGTATAAATCGGGATTTAAAATATCGTAAAGCAACGACTCGTCATAAAACTGCGAGTCTTTTATCAGAGCACTAGTTTTATGTTTTAAATCAGAAATATTATACTCGTTTTTTTTGTCCTCTTTAAATTTTTCATCATTTAAAGAAAGTGAATCTTCTACTTTGAAAATGCCTGTTTTTACTTTATAGGTTTTTGTGGTATCTAAATATTTAAGCATTAATTCTTGGGTTTTTTCTTGCACCTTATCAATAGAAAAATCCTTTTTATGGTCAATAAGTTTAGTGGCTTTGGCAACCACCAATTTACTACTGTCTTTATCAAATTGTATAAATTCTCCTTTAAAATCTGAAAACTGAATAATTTTACTGGCAATAATATGTTTTGAAAGAGAATCTAAACTATAATTCACTTTGTTTATATTTTTGGAGCTTACATGCGACGCTTTTTCAATTTCAAAATCTAAACTTTTAAAGTCGGCATAATCTGTAGCACGGTAAAAAACATTGTATTTGTTAAGCTTAAAATCGTAATTCTCATTTATTTTTAAGCGTACTTTAGTAATAATATCGTCGGCATTTGGTTTTTTGTTACTTATATAAACTTCCTTTAATTGATTAACAGCCTCTTCTAAACCTATAACATAATTTGAAATTTTAATGGACTCAACAGTTAGTGTTTCACTTTTGTAACCCATACATGAAATGGCAACGTTTTTCAAATTCCCATCATCTAAATTCAAACTAAAATAACCTTCTTCATTAGAAAGTACACCGCTATACTCACCTGTTTTTATGGTGGCGAATGGGATAGGGATTTTGGTGTTTTTATCAATTATTTTTTAAAGATATTTGAATGTTAATTTGGTAGAAAATCCCAGATTTACACCAAATTTATAACGGTGCAGACGCTTTTAAAAAGCTTGCGAGAAGGCCCAAAAGAGGTAAACTCATTTAATGCACCATTATGAATTTTATCAATTTTCAATTTATTAAAATTTCCTATCAAACCAATATCGATATTACCATCACTACCTAATAATGTGGTATAGTTAAATACCATATCTAAACCAGTTGTTCTGGTATCAACACCATTTGCGAAAAATTGTGCTGCATCTACCTTTAGCGGACCTAAAATAGCTTGGTCTGTAAAGTTGTCAGTTAAAATAATTCTGTCGTCAACAGAAATTGAATAGGCATCTACAGTTGCGGTAAATCCACCTTTTTTGTATGTAAAACCAATGCTTCCATTTACTGCTTTTTCTTCTTGCAAAGGACCAATTCCGAATGCCTTGGTTATCGTGCTATTGTTAGCGGATAACAATGAAGGTACTGAGTTACCAGCCACAATATTCGTAAATATTAAATTATAATATAATTGTGCTAATGACGGTGCTCTAAATCCTGTAGAAACAGATCCTCTTAATGAAAAATCATTGGTAATTTTTAGTCTGGTTGCAAATTTACCGTTGAATGTATTTCCAAAATCGCTATACTCCTCAAATCTAATAGCTCCTGCAATCATAAACGCTTCACTTATATTAAGTTCTGTATCTAAATAAAGTCCATAATTAGTTCTGCTTCTATCGACTTCATTATCTGGGCTATATCCAGGAAAACCTTGGGAGCCACCAGGTAAATCATCACCATTAGAGTCAAAAGCCACTGTTTGTTGCGCAGGATTAGTAATTACCACACCATTTACATCATATAGGCCATAAGAAGGGACTTCGCCTGCAAAAATGGCAAAGTTTTCAGTTCTATATTCCATTCCAAATGCTATGCTTAAACCAGAAGCCACATCATCAAAATATTTATTAAAATCTAAACCTGTTGTGTTTTGTGAAAGATAATGTCCACCGGCATCAAAGTCGGTTGGAGAGCTTTCCTGCATAGATGCATTATTGCTTCCTTTTATATAATAATGAAAATTGTTTTTCCCGAAAGTATTATTAAAATCTACATTCCAGCCATTGTCCATTTTATGTTTTATACCAGCTGACACAGAAACATCTGAAATGATTGATGTGATTCTTGGTGTAAAGCCATTCGGATATAAACTTGGCACAGACCTATTATCACCGTCTGCGTAACTATCTCTTGAAAAAGCATAGGCATTAGTATCTCTATAATTTCTACCACCAAAAGCATACACTTCAGTATTATCATTTATAGGTACAGACGAGTTAACCATATAATTAAATCCATCTAAACCTGCGCTACCATAGCCTTTTCTCCAAGAGAAACCTGGTCTTAAAGTATTTTGTTTAGTTAAAAATTCGGTGGTAAAATTCATAAAACCACCATTATCGTTTAATGAAACCCCATAATTAGCATCAATTTTAACCGTAGTACCATCAAAACTTTTGCTTTTCCCATCCAATCTATTCTCGCCTTCAACGTTATAAAGCGTTTCGCCCGTAGCATCTTCCCAACCTTCACCAATAGCTGTACTATAGGCTCCATAAGTAACACCTCCAGAAAAACCATCTGTATTGTCTTTTAAAACAATATTTATGACACCAGCAATGGCATCCGATCCATATTGAGCCGAAGCCCCATCTCTTAATACTTCAATTCTTTTTATGGCGGTCGCAGGAATGGCATTTAAGTCGGTTCCGGAATTACCGCGCCCTCTTGTACCAAAAATATTTACAAGCGATGACTGATGTCTTCTTTTTCCATTAATTAACACTAAAGTTTGATCTGGTCCTAAACCACGTAAAGATGCAGGAACAATATGATCTGCACCATCAGAACCAGATTGTTTACTCGCATTAAAGGAGGGTGCCGCAAATTGTAATATATCATTAACTTCTACTTTACCAGTTCTTGAAGCTAAGCCAGCAACGTCTATCACGTCTACAGGAACAGCCGTGTCTGTTGCGGTTCTTTTGGGACTACGCGAACCCACCAAAATAACCTCTTCAAGACTTACGCCTTCTTCTAAAGTCACATTAATTATAGATTGATTGTTAACTGCAATTACCTTTGAGTTAAATCCAACAAAGCTGAATGTTAGAGTAGCATTATCTCCAACATTAATTTTGTATTTACCATCGATGTCTGAAACCACGCCATTTTTAGTTCCTTTTTCTGTAATATTAACACCTGGAAGCGGAATTCCTGAGTTGTCTGAAATAACGCCTGTCACATTTTGTGCGAGGGAAAAATTAATGCTAAATATTATAAGCACTAAAAAGTAAATGTTCTCATTTTTATTTTTTTTGACTTAGTTAAGCTAATATATGTTAAAACGAAACAAAACTGAAAGGGATATTGGTAAAAATTTGAAGATAATTTAACAAAATCATATTTTTCATACATAAAATGCAACAAATCAATTTTCAATTTAAATTATTTAATACTCTTAATATAGTTTATATTTGCAGCCTTAAAATAACATAATAAGTTTCATGAAAGCAGGAATTGTAGGATTGCCAAACGTAGGTAAATCAACGTTGTTTAATTGTTTGTCTAACGCCAAAGCGCAAAGTGCAAACTTTCCGTTTTGCACCATCGAACCAAATATTGGTGTGGTAAATGTACCAGATAAACGTTTGGAAAAATTAGAAGAATTAGTGAAACCGGTACGTGTTCAACCTGCTACTGTGGAGATTGTGGATATTGCAGGATTGGTGAAAGGAGCAAGTAAAGGCGAAGGTTTAGGAAACCAGTTTTTAGCAAATATTCGTGAAACCGATGCTATTTTACACGTGTTACGTTGTTTTGATAATGATAATATTATTCATGTTGATGGCAATATAAATCCCATTCGCGATAAAGAAACCATCGATATGGAATTGCAACTTAAGGATTTAGAAACCGTCGATAAAAAACTTGAAAAAGTAAAACGTGCTGCTAAAACCGGTAATAAAGATGCCCAAAAAGAAGAAGCTGTTTTATTAAGAATAAAAGAAAACTTGGAGGCGGGTGTTTCTATACGTGCTTTAGAGTTTACCGAAGATGATTATGAGGAATTTGTAAAACCATCGCAATTTATAACTGAAAAACCTGTGATGTATGTTTGTAATGTAGATGAAGGTTCTGCTGTTACTGGAAATAAATATGTCGATTTAGTAAAGGAAGCTGTTAAAGATGAAAGAGCTGAAGTTTTAGTACTTGCAGTTGGTACCGAAGCCGATATTAATGAGTTAGACGATTACGAAGAGCGTCAAATGTTTTTACAGGATATAGGTTTAGAAGAAGCTGGATCGGCAAAATTAATTCGCGCAGCCTATAAATTGTTAAAACAGCAAACATATTTTACTGCTGGCGTTAAAGAAGTTCGAGCATGGACTATCGACATTGGAGCTACTGCGCCTCAAGCAGCTGGTGTTATTCATACCGATTTCGAAAAAGGGTTTATTCGCGCTGAAGTGATTGCTTATAATGACTATGTTTCTTATGGAAGTGAAGCCAAAGTAAAAGAGGCCGGAAAAATGCGTGTTGAAGGGAAAAGTTATGTAGTTAAAGATGGTGATGTTATGCATTTCTTATTTAATGTATAATTTTAATGCGGACAAATTTTAAGATTGATTTATCGATAAAAGGGATGAATTAATTTTTTTTCTGTCATAATTTATACTGAATAGAAAATATTTGTAGGTGAATTTGTATATTAGTAACTGTTTTGTAATCTAATGCCTCAAAAAACAACTATAATGCCTCTCATCAAAACCGAAACAATAATTAAAGCAGATAAAGAAACTTGTTTTAATTTAGCACGAAATATCGATATTCATCAAGAATCCCTTAAATTTTCAGCAGAAATTGCAATTGCAGGTAAAACATCTGGATTAATTGAGTTAGGTGAATCTGTTACTTGGGAAGCCAGACATTTGGGGTTTGTTCAGCATTTAACCTCACAAATTACAGAATTTAAACAATCTTCATATTTTGTAGACGAAATGGTTTCCGGAGCATTTAAATCATTCAGACATGAATATGTTTTTTGCGAAAGCGATAATAATACAATAATGACTAATGTATTCTATTTTGAATCGCCTTATGGCATTTTAGGAAAAGTAGCCGATAGATTATTCTTAAAAAAATATGTTTCAAATCTACTTTTAAAACGAAATAATTTTTTAAAACAAAAAGCCGAGGAATTTTATAATTATTAATATCATGTTTTTTTAAAAAATTATAATCTAAATAATGTTTTCATTCGTATTTACTACTAGTAAATAAAATTAAACCCCCAAATTTATGAATGCTAAACAATCATTTTTAACACTATTTTTATGCCTAATTGCGACAATATCTTATTCCCAAATAGAAGGTAAGAAATCTGATTTCGCTTTAGGTTTTTCAACCGGCTATAACAGAGGATTGACCTTTCAAATTAATGCAACAGCTTTACAACCACTGGAAAGTGTTCCTGTTCAAATAAGGTTAGGTATAGGAATAACAAGTTTGGATCCAGGAAATTCTGCAGATGCTAGACGTATTTTTATTAATAATGCCACCAATGGAGTTCCTGAGGAAAAAGCAAGATCTTTTGATTATAGATTAGATTTTATGTTTGATTCTAACCTGATAGATTTAGAATCTTCTAAAATAGTTTTTGGACCGAGATATTCAAGTTTTAAAGCCAATTTTGCATACATAGGTGGCAACGAAAATTTCGATGTTATTTCGAAACAAATGGGATTAGGCTTAGGTTACGAAAGTCAATTTAAAATGAATAAAAAACTAAACTTAATAGCTGCAATTGGGTTAGATTATTTTTTTAATAATACTCTAACGGGTCATGACACATCATACAGTCCGGACAACGATAATGTAAATCCCAGAAATGATAATACAAATGATAATGTAGCGTTTACATTTAAAGACGCCAATAAGGCTATAAAACAACCTAGTTTAATGCCTAGAGTATTATTTGGTGTAGTTTATATGTTATAATATATGAAGATAGAAATTGTATTTAGCCCAATGATAAAAGCGTTGGGTTTTTATTTTTAAAAGAAAATTGGCTCACAAATTCTATAGAGTTTTTCAATAAGTATAATAAAAATATATTTTTTACTAATCAATCGTTGAGAGTAATTATCTTAGCCTCATGCATTCCAAAAAGAAGTTTATTTCAGGAATTTTAATAGGGGTTTTAGGGATTGTTTTGTTTTCTTCCAAAGCTGTCATGGTAAAACTGGCGTATCAATACCAAGTAGATGCGTTAAGTCTTTTGTTGTTAAGAATGCTGTTTTCATTTCCTTTTTATGTTGTTATTGCCATAATTTATAGTAGAAAAGAAAGCCATTATATTATTAAAAAAAACGATTATGTCTGGGTGCTGTTCTTTGGAATTGTTGGCTATTATTTATCCAGTTATTTCGACTTTTTAGGATTACATTACATCAAAGCAAGTTTAGAACGCATTATATTATTTCTATATCCAACCATAATAATTGTTTTAAATAAATTATTTCTTAAAAAACCAATAACATCAATTCAGGCGCTGGCAATATTACTGACTTATATTGGGATTTTTATTGCGTTTTTTGGGGAGGTCGTTATTTCTGGAAACGACACCTATTTAGGAGGATTTTATATTTTACTATGCGCTATAACGTATGCTATTTATTTAGTTGGTAGCGGTTGGCTCATACCAAAATTCGGAGTGATAAAATTTACTTCGTATGCCATGATTATTTCATGTTTTTGTGTATTTATACATTTCGGATTATTTTCAAAAGTTGATATTTTTGGTCTTGAAAAAGAAGTGTTTCTGCTAGGATTTTTAATCGCAATTTTTGCCACTGTTATTCCATCTTTTTTAGTATCAGAATCTATAAACAGAATAAGTTCTTCAAATTTTGCAATTATTGCTGGTTTTGGACCCATTTCAACTATTATTTTAGCTGCTATTTTCTTGAACGAAGTGCTAACTTTATTACAATTATTTGGTGCATTGGTTGTAATTTTTGGTATCTTATTGGTCTCGATAAAAAAAGAAAAGATTTAGCAAATGGAGGTTCTCAACAAAAAGATTTTATATTGTTAATTACTTTGTGTAAAGGCAGTTTCTTTTTTTAACGGGTTGTATTATATTAGCGTCCGCGCACCAAATTTTACTCAATTTTATGGCTGAATTATCCAATTATACCGAAGACAATATACGTTCATTAGACTGGAAAGAGCATATACGTATGCGACCAGGGATGTATATTGGTAAACTTGGTGATGGTTCTTCGCCTGATGATGGAATTTACATCTTAATCAAAGAGGTTTTAGATAACTCTATTGATGAGTATGTTATGGGAGCTGGTAAAACCATTGAAATTTCAATTCAAGGTAATAAAGTTACGGTTCGTGATTATGGTCGAGGTATTCCATTAGGAAAAGTGGTCGATGTGGTTTCTAAAATGAATACTGGTGGAAAATACGATTCAAAAGCTTTCAAAAAATCGGTAGGATTAAATGGGGTGGGAACAAAAGCTGTAAACGCTTTGTCTTCCTTTTTTAGGGTCGAATCTACACGTGACAATAAATCAGCTTCTGCAGAATTTGAACAGGGTAATTTAATTAACCAGGATTTATTAGACGACTCAACGCGACGAAAAGGTACTAAAGTGTCTTTCATACCAGATGATATCATTTTTAAGAATTATAAATATAGAAATGAATACATCGTTAAAATGCTTAAAAATTATGTATACCTAAACACAGGTTTAACCATAGTTTTTAATGGTGAAAAATATTTCAGTGAAAACGGTTTAAAAGATTTGTTGTCTGAAAACATTAATGAATCAGATAGATTATATCCAATAATTCATTTAAAAGGTGAAGATATAGAAGTTGCTTTAACACATAGTAAGACCCAATATAGCGAAGAGTATCATTCTTTTGTAAATGGACAAAATACGACACAAGGGGGTACACATTTAAATGCATTTAGAGAAGCCTTAGTAAAAACCATACGAGAATTTTATGGAAAGAATTTCGACCCATCCGACATAAGAAAATCGATTGTAAGTGCCGTTGCTATAAAAGTTATGGAACCTGTTTTTGAAAGTCAGACAAAAACCAAATTAGGTTCAACCGATATGGGTGGCGATTTGCCAACAGTAAGAACGTATATCTCCGATTTTTTAAAAACCTATTTAGACAACTTTTTACATAAAAACCCAGATACTGCTGAAAAAATTCAACGAAAAATTCTTCAGGCAGAACGCGAGCGAAAAGAGCTTTCTGGTATTAGAAAACTGGCAAAAGATCGAGCTAAATCTGCGAATCTTCATAATAAGAAACTTCGTGATTGCAGAGTGCATTTTGGCGATACGAAAAATGATCGCAGTTTAGAGTCAACCTTATTTATTACTGAGGGTGATTCTGCATCGGGAAGTATCACCAAATCGCGCGATGTAAACACTCAGGCGGTTTTTAGTCTAAAAGGAAAGCCACTTAATTGTTATGGCTTAAGTAAAAAAATTGTTTACGAAAACGAAGAATTTAATCTATTGCAAGCCGCACTTAACATTGAAGAGTCTTTAGAAGATTTGCGTTACAACAATGTGGTTATAGCTACTGATGCTGATGTAGACGGGATGCATATTCGTTTGTTGTTAATCACATTTTTTCTTCAGTTTTTTCCAGAAGTAATAAAAGAAGGGCATTTGTATATTTTGCAAACGCCATTATTCCGTGTAAGAAATAAAAAGGAAACCATTTATTGTTATTCGGAAGAAGAAAGACGAAATGCTATTGAAAAGTTAAAACCAAAACCAGAAATAACTCGGTTTAAAGGGCTTGGTGAAATTTCACCAGATGAGTTTGTGCATTTTATTGGAGAAAATATCCGTCTCGATCCTGTGATGCTGGATGATAATATGTCGATAGAAGATTTATTGTCATTTTATATGGGGAAAAACACACCAACACGTCAGGAATTTATTATTGATAATTTAAAAGTTGAGTTGGATATTGTAGATTAACGACACGTAAAGTATTTCTATTAAATCATCACTATTTTTAATAAAGTTAAAATGAATTTAAGTAAAAAATGATTAAATTTATACTTTAAAAAAAGATAGATAAAACGAGTGTTTAAACACTTAATTTAGAAAATTATTTAAACTAAACTAATATGTTATATAGTAAGAGTAAAATTAAAAAAGTAAGAAGGTCTTATGAATATTTACATGTTCATACAAGTAGTGAACAAGTACACAGGCTTCATAAAACAGGAAGGGTAACACTTAGTGGAAAGCCAAAAAAATAGGATCAATTAATGATTGAAGAAGGTGACGATTTAATTAACGAACAAGACGAGCCAAAAGAGACCATTACCCGTATTACGGGTATGTATAAAGATTGGTTTTTAGATTATGCATCGTACGTTATATTAGAACGTGCGGTTCCTGCTATAGAAGACGGATTTAAACCCGTGCAACGACGTATCATGCATTCTATGAAAGATTTAGACGATGGGCGTTATAGCAAAGTAGCAAATATTGTTGGTCATACTATGCAGTATCATCCACATGGAGATGCTAGTATTGCCGATGCCATGGTGCAAATTGGTCAGAAAGATTTGTTAATAGATACTCAGGGAAACTGGGGAAATATTCTAACAGGTGATAGCGCCGCAGCATCTCGTTATATTGAAGCGCGCTTGTCAAAATTTGCCTTAGATGTTGTTTACAATCCTAAAATAACCGAATGGCAATCATCTTATGATGGGCGTAGAAAAGAACCAGTTAACCTGCCAGTTATGTTTCCGTTGTTGTTGGCACAAGGAGGCGAAGGCATTGCAGTTGGTCTTTCGACAAAAATATTACCTCATAATTTTATCGAACTTATAGATGCTTCCATTAAGCATTTACAAGGAAAACGTTTTACAATATTACCAGATTTCCCAACGGCAGGTATTGCCGATTTTTCTAATTATAATGATGGATTAAGAGGTGGGCGCGTTCGGGTACGTGCAAAAGTTTCACAATTAGATAAAAATACACTTGTTATTACTGAAATTCCTTTTGGAACTACAACATCATCGCTTATTGATTCTGTTTTAAAAGCCAATGATAAAGGAAAAATAAAAATAAAGAAGATTGAAGATAATACAGCCGCTGAGGTTGAAATTTTAATTCATTTACCTTCAGGATTATCACCCGACAAAACCATTGATGCTTTGTATGCTTTTACAACCTGCGAATCGTCTATTTCCCCATTAGGTTGCGTTATCGAAGATAATAAACCGCTGTTTGTTGGTGTTACAGAAATGTTGCGACGTTCAACAGATAATACTGTTCAACTTTTAAAGCAAGAATTAGAGATTCGGTTAGACGAGTTTGAAGAGCAATGGCATTTTGCATCTTTAGAACGTATTTTTATTGAAAACCGTATTTATCGCGATATTGAAGAAGAAGAAACCTGGGAAGGTGTTATTAGCGCTATTGATAAAGGTCTGAAGCCACATATTAAACATTTAAAACGTGCCATTACCGTTGAAGATATTGAACGTTTAACGGAAATAAAAATCAAGCGAATTTCTAAATTCGATATTGATAAAGCACAACAAAAAATAGATGCTTTAGAAGAGCAAATTGCTGAAGTAAAGCACCATTTAGCAAATCTTATAGATTATGCGATTGCATTCTTTACAAGGCTTAAAAAGGATTATGGAGCAGGGCGAGAACGTAAAACAGAAATTAGAACTTTTGATGACGTTGACGCCACGAAAGTAGTTATTCGAAACACCAAACTTTATGTGAATCGAGAAGAAGGATTTGTTGGAACGTCTTTACGTAAAGACGAATACGTTTGCGATTGTAGTGACATAGACGATATTATCGTCTTTACCAAAGAAGGTAAAATGATGATTACGAAAGTAGATTCAAAAACCTTTATAGGTAAAGATATTATTAACGTTGAAGTTTTCGACAAAAAAGATAATCGTACCATTTATAATATGATTTATCGCGATGGCAAAAGTGGACCGTCTTATATAAAACGTTTTGCCGTAACAAGCATTACCCGTGATAAAGAATACGATTTAACCAACGGGAACAAAGCATCGGTAATATCTTATTTTTCTGCGAATCCAAATGGAGAAGCCGAAGTTGTTAGTATTAATTTACGTCAGGCAGGAAGCATTAAAAAATTGAAGTGGGATATCGATTTTGCCGATATTTTAATAAAAGGCAGAAATTCTAAAGGAAATCTGGTAACAAAATATTCCATCAAAAAAGTCGAGTTAAAAGAAAAAGGTATTTCAACTTTAAAGCCACGTAAAATTTGGTTTGATGAAGCAGTTCAACGATTAAATGTAGATGGCAGAGGTGAATTGGTTGGGGAATTTAGAGGTGAAGACAGAATATTAATTATCAGTCAAAAGGGAAATGTAAAAACCATAATTCCAGAAGTAACTACGCATTTTGATAGCGATATGATTGTGATGGAAAAATGGATACCTAAAAAACCTATTTCAGCAATTTATTTTGATGGTGAAAAAGAACGGTATTTTGTAAAACGATTCTTGATTGAAAACGAAAATAAAGAAGAGTCTTTTATTACAAGTCATGATAAATCTAATTTAGAAATTGTTTCAACCGATTGGATTCCTATGGTTGAAGTAGAATTTACTAAAGAACGAGGCGTAGATAGAAAAGATAATTTGCTTTTAAATTTAGAAGAATTTATTTCTATAAAAGGGATTAATGCTTTAGGAAACCAATTAACTAAAGATAAGGTTAATCAAATTAATTTATTAGACCCGCTCCCCTATGAAGCTCCAGCAGAAATACATGCAGAAGATTTAGAGGTAGTAGATGAGGAAGATATTTCTATAGATAATGGTAAAAATGCTGGCAACAAAAAGCAAAATCAAATTAAATCAGAATCAGATGATGAAGATGAAGAAGACGATGATGATAGTTTAGATACTAAAGGACAAACTAAATTATTTTAATACTTCGCACTATGGTTTTTAGGCTCATAATTATAGTACTACTAGCTTTGATAGCTTATTATTTATATCGTATTTTTAAAGGGAATCGAAATAATTAAATTATTGACTTTCAGTTTTTATTTAGGTGATGATTTTTTACGTTTTAAGCTAGACTTTTTCTTTGCTTCAATTCTAAAGTTTAAAAATTCAACAAACAGCGAAAATGCTATAGCAAAATATAGGTAGCCTTTTGGTATGGCACCAACAGTGTTTCCAAATAATTCGGTGTTCGATAAATGTGCAGACTCTGTAATTAGCATAAAACCAATTAAAATTAAAAAGGATAAACCTAGGAGTTGCATACTTGGGTGTTCGTTAATAAATTTACGAATAGGGTTCGCAAAACCAATCATTACAATTATAGATATTACAACAGCTATAATCATTAAAACCAAGTTGTAGTTGTGGTTTGGATGCAATCCATTTGTCATTCCAACTGCTGTTAAAATGGAATCTATAGAGAATATAAAATCGATTATCAAAATTTGGATAATAGCTTGTGTTAAGCTTTTTATTTTTTTTCCTTCTAATGCTTTTTCGTCGTGAAAGGGCTTTTCAACTTTTTCATGAATTTCAGAAGTACTTTTATAAATTAAAAATAGTCCGCCAACAAATAGAATAATAGCTTGCCAACTTACGGCTATTTGTAGCCAAGACAATTCAATATTGTAAAATGGTTCTTTCAACCCAATTAAAAATGTTACAAAAAACAATAATACAATGCGCTGTATCATTGCCATAAGTAAACCAATTGTAGTCGCTTTAGATTGTTGATGTTCAGGAAGTTTGTTTGCGGCAATAGATATAAATACAATGTTATCTATACCTAAAATTATTTCTAAAAATGTTAAAGTTAAAAGCGCCATAATGGCGTCACTTGTCAATAGGAAGTCTATCATGAAACAAAAATTTTACGGGATAAAATTAATTAAAATTTATATTTCAAATTAATAATTATGATTAAATATTTTGATTTCTTTCCAATTGTTTCTTTATTTTTTCAATAGCGGATTCTATAGATTTTTCCGGTTCAATAATATTATATTCTCCCCAAAATTCTGGATCTGAAAAACCTGATGCTTTATCAGTTAAGATGGTAGTGGGTTTTAGTATTTGTTCCTTAGGTCGTGTTAATATAGCCTCTGTGATTTCCCAATCTGTAATAGCCATTTCACTGTTTAGGGTATAAACGCTGTTAAATAATTTGCCTTTCCAATTTACCTTAAATGTAAGTAAAACATTGCTATATGCGTATTGCCATTTTCCGTTTTTAGTTCTATAATTTACGCGGTATGTTGCCTCGATTGGATATACGTCTACTCGATTTGGTTTTTTTCTAACAAACATTCTACTAGCTAGCTCTCTATTTGAAACGTTTAAACTAAATACAGCATTTGTTAAGGCTAATGTTTCAGCATCTATGTAAAGTTTTCCGTAGTATAAAGGTTCAATAATTTCTGGTTTCTGCTTAAAGTTAATTACATATACCATGCTGTTGTTTATCTGAGTAGACTTATCGAAACTAAAATTGTAAAGAGGCAAATCTTCATAGGTGAAGATATATTCAGGATATTTGATAATATCTGTATATAAATTGCTAAACGGACCACCCTGAAGTTTTACTGCGAGTGTATCTAATCTTTTATAATCTGTATTTTTCCTTGATTTAATTAGGTCTATTGCGTCCTGTTTAGAGTTGCCATAAGGTTGTTTATGGATTTGTAAAATAGCTTCAGATAATGAGGCGTTTTTGTTTCTTTTTTTTATGGTTTCTCTATAAAAAGCAGTCATTAATGTGTTGTCGTTATTATAAATGCTGCCTCGTTTTTTCAAAGTTAATTTTAATAATTCTAGAGGATTCTTAAACGATTTAACTTCAATTTCTTTGAGCTCGGTAATGGCGGGTGCTAGCTCAATTATCGAGTTGTTTTCGAATGCAGAAATTTTTATTTCTTTTTTCTGATAACCTAAATGTGAAACTACTAATGATTTATTTACAAGTGTATCTGGCACTTTTAAAACAAATATACCATCAGAATTTGTTATGGTACTAATATTAGAATCATTAAGAACGACATCAGCAAACACTAAAATATTTTTAGAATTTTCATCTATAATTTTGCCTTTAATTTCTTTAAAAGTTGTTAAAGTCTGAGCATCTATTTTTTGGTTACTGTTTATAAAAAACAAACAACTCGCAATAAAATATACAAGAAATGTCTTTTTCATTATTTGTTGATAGTTAATGATTTATTTAACTTTTAAGATACGAAAAATACTCCAAATTATAAAAATAGTTATGTTAATTTTAAATAGTTATATAAAATAAATCATCAATAAACTCTTAACGATTTTTTTAGACTTTAAAAATGTAATAGCTGTATATTTACATCTTAATTTTTAATATTTATATGCTTACCAATTGTATTTCGTTTAAAAAGACAGGATATTTCTCATCACTTATATGTGATTATTTAGATGAAAAACCAGAGATACAACCCTATTATAATCGTTTCCCAAAAATTGAGAATTTTAAAGTTCAGATTGATGAAAAAACGACTTCGTTTAAAGTAAAGTCTAGAAATATATTGGTTGAAAGTTTAAAAAAGCAATATCTAAATACTTCGACTTCAGAATTCACTAAATCAAATATAGAATCATTACAACTTGAAAACACGTTTACTATAACAACAGGTCATCAATTAAACCTGTTTACCGGTCCGCTGTATTTTCTTTATAAAATCGTGTCTGCTATCAATCTTTCAAAAGAATTAAAGCAAAAATATCCAAAATATAATTTTGTTCCAGTTTATTGGATGGCGACTGAGGATCATGATTTTGAAGAAATAAATTATTTCAACTTTAAAGGTAAAAAAGTGCATTGGAATAAAGAGGCTAGTGGGGCAGTAGGTGAATTATCTATCGATGGGCTAGAAGCCGTTTTTAATTTGTTCTCTCTGGAATTAGGCACAAGTAAGAATGCTGAACACTTAAAATTGTTGTTTAAGAATGCGTATTTAAAACATCAAAATTTAACAGATGCAACACGGTTTTTGGCTAATGAGTTATTTCAAGATTATGGATTAGTCATTATTGATGGTAACGATAAAGATCTGAAAAAACAATTCGCACCGTTTGTTGAAGATGAATTATTTAATCAAACATCTTTTAAAAGTGTTACGGAAACTAATAAAAGACTTTCAAACAATTATGGGATTCAAGTCAATCCGCGAGAAATCAATTTGTTTTATTTAACCAAAAATTTAAGAGAGCGGGTTCTTTTTGAAGATGGTGTTTATAAAGTAAACAATACAAGTCTTTCATGGAGTAAGAATGAGATACAAAATGTGCTCTTGGAGCATCCTGAGCGATTTTCGCCCAATGTAATTATGCGACCTTTGTATCAGGAGGTTATTTTACCAAACCTGTGTTATATAGGTGGTGGAGGTGAGATAGCTTATTGGTTTCAATTAAAACACTATTTTAATAAAGTTGAAGTGCCATTTCCAATTTTATTATTGCGAAATTCGGTTTTGATTCAGTCAGAAAGCCAACATAAAAAGCTTCAAAAGTTAAACATTTCAAATGAAGATATTTTTCTAAAACGAAATGCCTTCATCAATAAAAAAGTGAGAGATATATCGAATATTACACTCGATTTTTCAGAACAAAAAGAAGCGTTGCAAAAGCAATTTGAATCATTATATAAATTAGCAGAACAAACCGATAAATCATTTTTAGGAGCTGTAAAAGCGCAAGAAATTAAACAGTTAAAAGGTTTGGATACCTTAGAAAAACGATTAATAAAAGCGCAAAAGCGTAAGTTGACTGACGTAGTTACAAGAATGACCGATTTACAAAATGAGTTATTTCCTAACCAAAGTTTGCAAGAACGCAATACCAATTTTTCTGAATTTTATTTAGAATATGGCGAACAGTTAATACCTAAACTTATTGAAAATTTAGAACCTTTAAAAGGTGAATTTATAATATTAAATCTCTAAAAATGCATAAGGCAGATATTGAGTTAGTTGAAATGTCTATGGATATCATGAAGTATGCTATTGATAGATTATCTTCAAAAAAACATAAAATAGGTAAGCCTAAAAATGAACAAGAACTAAAAGCACTTGTAGGTGAAACCATTACAGAAAAAGGTATTGGTGGTGAGGTGGCGTTTAATCTTTGGAAAAAGCATTTAACGAAAGCCAATGTATCTATTGACCATCCAAGGCATTTAGCATTTGTACCCGCATCGCCCACCAGAGCTGCTATAATGTTCGATTTGGTTACTTCTGCTTCCAGTATTCACGGTGCCTATTGGATGGAAGGTGCTGGTGGTATTTTTTGTGAAAATGAAGCTATGAAGTGGATTGTTTCATTAACAGGATTACCAAAAGGCGCTTTTGGAGTTTTCACCAGTGGTGGTACTGCGGCAAATTTGTCGGCTATGGTTACAGCTAGGGAGTATTGGAGGGAAAATGATATTTATAAAGGTGAAAAGGGACTTATAATAACTTCTATTGGAGCGCATTCATCAATAAAGTCAATGGCCAAAGTGATTGATGTGGATGTGCTTTTAGTAGATACAGAAGATAAATTATTGGGTTCTGAACTAAAGAAAACCATTGATAGTTTAACAGAACAACAGCGGAAACGATTGTTTGCTGTTGTTGCAACCGGAGGAACAACGAATGCGGGTATTATTGATGATTTAGTAGGTATAGCCAAAATTTGTGAAGAGGAAAATCTTTGGTTCCATATAGATGCAGCATATGGCGGTGGCGCTTTAGTTGCCGATTCGGTAAGGCATTTATTTAATGGTATTGAAAAGGCTGATAGTATTACTATAGACCCCCATAAATGGATGTTTTCTCCTTACGATTGCGGTGCAGTTATTTATAAAAAACCCGAATTAGCTAAAAAAGCACATTCTCAGGAAGGATCTTATTTAGATATATTTAAAGATGAAGGAGCTCATGGTTTTAATCCATCTGAATATCAAATACAATTAACAAGACGTGTTCGTGGATTGCCTTTATGGTTTTCATTAGCGATGCATGGAACAAACAGGTATAAGCAGGCCGTAGAACGCGGACTCGAATTAGCGCAAATAGCTGGTAAACTTATTGAAGAAAACCCGCATGTGGAGCTAGTTAGAGAACCAAGTTTATCTTGTGTTTTATACAGAAGAATAGGTTGGAAGCCTGAAGATTATACGCATTGGACTTATGAAAATCATAAAAAAGGATTTGCCTTAGTAACACCGACTAAATGGAAACAAGGAAATACTTTTGAAACTGTTTCTCGCTTCTGTTTTATTAATCCAGATACCACAAAAAAAGACATTCAGATGATTTTAAATTCGATGAGATAAAATTTAATCAAAAAATCGTAATTAGTAATTCGTCATTCTAAAATCAATTATTACTTTTGCGCATGCAACATGATAAGGTATTAATTTTAGACTTCGGATCGCAATACACACAACTTATTGCCCGTAGAGTTCGAGAACTCAACATTTACTCCGAAATTCATCCATTCAATAAAATCCCAACAAATTTTGAAGAGTATAAAGCTGTTATACTTTCTGGAAGCCCTTTTTCTGTTAGAGGAGAAGAAGCATTACACCCAGATTTATCAAATATTCGTGGTAAAAAACCACTCTTAGCAGTTTGTTATGGAGCTCAATATTTGGCACATTTTTCTGGTGGAAATGTGGCACCTTCAAACACAAGAGAGTATGGACGTGCCAATTTATCATTCATAAAAACTAACGAACCATTTTTTGCTCATATTCATACCGGAAGTCAGGTCTGGATGAGTCATAGTGATACCATTCAGGAATTACCTACTAACGGTGTTTTAATAGGAAGTACGCACGATGTTAAAAATGCCGCATATCGCATTAATGGTGAAGAAACTTATGCCATTCAATTTCATCCAGAGGTATATCATACAACTGATGGAAAACAATTGTTAGAAAACTTTTTGGTAAGTATTGCAGGACTTCATCAAGATTGGACACCAGATTCTTTTGTTGAAGAAACCGTTGAGGCCATTCAAAGAAAAAGTAGGAAACGATAAAGTCGTTTTAGGCTTATCGGGTGGTGTAGATTCTACCGTGGCTGCAGTACTTTTAAATAAAGCAATAGGTAAAAATTTGTATTGCATTTTTGTAAATAACGGATTGCTTCGTAAAAACGAATTCCAAAACGTTTTAAATCAATATGAAGGCATGGGATTAAATGTTAAAGGGGTTGATGCTTCCCTACGTTTTTTGGATGCCTTGGCAGGAATTGAAGATCCAGAACTAAAACGTAAAGCTATAGGTAATTCTTTTATCGAGGTGTTCGATGACGAAGCACATAAGATTGAAGACGTAAAATGGTTAGCTCAAGGCACTATTTATCCAGATGTTATTGAAAGTGTATCTGCAACGGGAGGTCCTTCTGCAACCATTAAAAGTCATCATAATGTTGGTGGTTTACCTGATTATATGAAACTTAAAATTGTAGAACCACTGCGTGCCATCTTTAAAGATGAGGTTAGAAGAGTTGGTGCTACCTTGGGTATCGATCCTGAGCTTTTAGGTCGTCATCCATTTCCTGGTCCTGGATTAGGTATTCGTATTTTAGGCGATATCACTGCCGAGAAAGTACGTATGTTACAAGAAGTTGATGCCATTTTCATTAACGGATTAAAGGAATGGGGATTGTACGATAAAGTATGGCAAGCAGGCGCCATGTTACTACCTGTAAATAGCGTTGGTGTTATGGGCGATGAGCGTACTTATGAGAAATGTGTAGCACTAAGAGCCGTAGAAAGTACCGATGGGATGACTGCCGATTGGGTAAATTTACCTTATGAGTTCCTTCAAAAAATATCAAACGACATAATAAATAAAGTAAAAGGCGTTAATAGAGTAGTTTACGATATCAGTTCAAAACCACCTGCAACCATCGAGTGGGAGTAGAATAATTCGTGACTTTTTAGATTATTTTGTGTCATAATTAATATTGTAAATACAAATAATTCTGTTTATGGTAGTTGGGCGTTCCAATTTTTATAAACTATATTTATAATATAAACGTATATAAATTAGTCAACACAATAATATTGTCGGGCTGTTCGCTATAACTTTTATTTTTTGGCATACTATATGCAATTACAAATACATAATTAAAAATAAAAGGATAGGTTTATCCTGTGTGCAGTCGAAGGACTTGCATCTCTAAAACAAATAAAAATAGATTCGCATGATTAAATTCTTTTCCGTTTTATGTTTAGTATTTATACTTAGCTTTACTACCACAAATGCACAAAATTTTAGTACGCATCAAGTTAAAACAGGTGAAACTGTTACAGGAATTGCTAAACAATACGGCGTAACGACTACAGATATTTATGCATTAAATCCGGATGCAAAGAATGAATTAAAACCCAATACTATTTTAATAATTCCTATTTCAAAAGCAAAAAAACCAGAAGTTACTACTATTAAAGAATTAGTAGGGTTTAAAGAACATAAAACAAGAAGAAAAGAAACCATTTATAGTATTACAAAACGCTATGATATTACGGAAGAAGATTTAAAAAAGAACAATACCTTTTTGTATGCAAATACATTAGGTAAAAATGATATACTTAAAATACCAGTTTTTAAAATAACTAAAGTTGAAGCAAAGTCTAACACAAAAACATACATTGTACAACCTAAGGAGGGTAAATGGCGTGTGGCTTATAAATTCGGTATTACCGTTTCAGAATTAGAAGCGCTTAACCCAGGTATGGGCGATAGTTTACAAGATGGACAACAGGTGTATGTGCCTAATATTGGCGGATCTGAAGAAAAAGTAATTGACGAAAAATATAGTTATTATAAAGTGCTTCCTAAAGAAGGTTTTTATCGCTTAAAACTGAAATTAGGTTTAGAACAAGATCAATTGGAAGCGTTAAATCCTGATTTAAAAGAATCTGGTTTAAAAGATGGTATGGTATTAAAAATACCATATACAAATAAGTTGCTAAGTAATGACGAAGTTTCAGTTGCTAAAGTTAATTTAGAAAACAGAATTATAAATAATAAAACGAAGCACGTTGCAGTTATGCTGCCGTTTAGGTTAAATCGTGTAAATTTCGATTCTTTGCCAAACACTAAAAGTAGTATTAAAACTGACCCGTATTTAAATGCTTCTCTCGATTTTTATTCTGGGGTTTTAGTCGCTTTAGATTCATTAAAAAAGCTTGGAGTTTCCCTAAAGGTGGATGTTTACGATACCAAATATCAAGTGAGTGAAGTTATTAAAATCCTTAATGAAAATAATTTTAAAGATGTTGATGCTGTCATAGGACCGCTTACACCAGAAACATTTGATAAAGTAGCTTCAGAATTAAAAGGATTAAACGTGCCCGTTGTTTCTCCTATTGGCACTAACTTAACATTATATGATAATGTTTTTCAGTCAAGACCATCAGACGATTTATTAAAATCAAAAATAATGAATTATGTTAAATCTGATTCGTTAAACAAAAACATTGTTATTATTTCAGATACAAAAAACAGTGCAATTGCCAATGAGATTAAACACGAGTTTAATGCTGCCAGAATGGTGTTTTCAAGAAAAAACAAAGATGGAAGTGATGTGAATTATGTTTATGTTGAGGATATAAGAAGCACCTTAAAACCAGGCAAGAATTATGTTTTTTTAGAAACGTTTAATGAAGGATTTGCTTCGAACGTAACGAGTATCTTGGCTTCATTAAGTCAGAAAACCGAAAATAATCCTTCTGCTATAGAAATTATTTTGGTTACAACTAATTTTAACCCCGCATTTGAAGGCGATCAGGTATCTAACGAGCATTTAGCGAAACTTCAATTGCATTATGCTACAACTTCAAAAAGTTATAAAGAAGAAGACCGTAATTCTTTTGTGGTTAATTATACAAAAACATATAACATTACACCTAATAAACGCGCTGTAAAAGGTTTCGATTTAACTATGGATGTTATATTGCGATTAGTAACTGCCGATGATTTATATATGTCTGTAAACAACGCTCCATTAACAGAATATATTGAAAATAAGTTCGCTTATAAAAAGAAACTCTTTGGAGGTTATATTAACGATGCAGTTTATTTAGTTAAGTACGACTACGATTTATCTATTGTTGAGGTAAAACAATAAGCCGTATTAACATTCGTTAATAATTAATAACACTTTTGATATTTATCTGTGTATAAATTTGCCCTAATTTTATGTGGTTTTTTGTGTAGTGCTCAAGACGAACCCGAAATTGCCTGGAACGATTCTTATAAATTATCTTGGATTGATTTTAAAGACCAACCTGATAATAAAGACAAAGCAGTCGCAATTACAGCATCGGGTATTACCTTTGGGTTTTCAATTAAACAGACTGACACACAAGTTATAAGTTTCACTACGAATGTTTCTACTCATTTTTATCCAGAAAAATCTTGGTACAAAGCAAAAGAAGCCGATGCGCATGTGTTAGGTCACGAACAATTACATTTTGATATTACCGAACTATTTGCTCGTAAATTTAGGCAACGTATAAGTGAATTAACGGTTTCCAATAGTATTAGTAGTCAATTAAAAAAACTTCATGAAACTATAAAGAGAGAACTTACTTCCATGCAAAATGCTTATGATTCCGAAACGGATTTTTCCAGAAATGCAGAACAACAAGCAAAGTGGAAAGCAAATATTACTAAAGAACTTACGAAACTATACGAATATAAATTGGTAGATTAGCCACATGCTTCCAGATAAAAAATTCTTAATAGATTTATCGCATACTAAAATGCCGTTTGGCAAATACAAAGACCGTTATTTAATAGATTTACCCGAATATTACGTGGTTTGGTACAACCAAAAAGGCTTTCCGAAAGGGAAGTTAGGCGATATGCTAAAACAGGTTTACGAGCTAAAATTAAACGGTTTGGAAGATTTGATACGGAATATTAAGAGACAGTATCCTAGGTAGGTATTATGTTTTACTCTAAGATATAATCAGTTTCAAATTACTATATTGACTGATAATCAAAGTTATTTTATTTTTTTTGCAAAGTCAAAGTTTTCATCAAAAAAACAAATTAAATTTCTTACTAAAATCATTGTTAAAAACTCACTTTAAATAACTAAAAACTAATTCGGGAATAACTATTTAAATTTTGTAAATTTGCCTGCGTTTATAAGCGCAACATGACAACCAAAGCAAAATACATTTTCGTAACCGGTGGGGTTACATCGTCTCTAGGAAAGGGCATAATAGCTGCATCGTTAGCTAAACTACTACAAGCCCAAGGGTATAGAGTTACAATTCAAAAATTAGATCCTTACATAAATGTTGATCCAGGGACACTAAATCCGTACGAACATGGCGAATGTTATGTTACTGAAGATGGTGCCGAAACCGATTTAGATTTAGGTCATTACGAGCGTTTTTTAAACGTTCCAACAAGTCAAGCTAATAATGTAACTACAGGCAGAATTTACCAAAGTGTTATTCAAAAAGAGCGTCGTGGTGAGTTTTTAGGAAAAACGGTGCAAGTAGTACCTCATATTACGGATGAAATTAAAGAGCGTATTCAACTTTTAGGGAAATCTGGCGATTACGATATTATTATCACTGAAATAGGTGGTACCGTTGGTGATATTGAATCTTTACCTTATATAGAAGCAGTACGTCAGTTACGTTGGGATTTAGGAGAGAAAAACGGTGTAGTTATACATTTAACATTAGTGCCCTATTTAGCAGCAGCAGGCGAATTAAAAACAAAGCCAACGCAACATAGTGTTAAAACATTGATGGAAAGCGGAGTGCAAGCAGATATTTTGGTGTGTAGAACCGAGCACGATTTACCATACGATTTACGTAGAAAACTGGCGCTTTTTTGTAATGTTAGGGAAGAAGCGGTTATTCAATCTATTGATGCTTCAACTATTTACGACGTACCTAACATGATGTTGGAAGAAGGATTAGATAAAGTGGTTTTAAAAAAATTAGGATTAAAAAGTTCTATCCCTGATATTTCAAAATGGAATGAGTTTTTAAAGCGTCATAAAAATCCAAAAACTGAAATCACTATTGGTTTAATTGGAAAATATGTTGAATTACAAGATTCATATAAATCTATTTTAGAATCTTTTATACATGCTGGCGCAGAAAACGAAGTAAAAGTTAATATTGAGTCTATTCATTCTGAATATATAAATAGTGATAATGTAAAATTAAAACTAGGGCATTTAGACGGTGTGTTGGTTGCTCCAGGTTTTGGAGAACGCGGTATTGAAGGAAAAATTGATGCAGTACAATTTGTGCGTGAAAATAATGTGCCATTTTTTGGTATATGTTTAGGCATGCAAATGGCTGTCATAGAATTTTCCAGAAATGTATTAGGTATTAATGATGCAGATTCAACCGAAATGAATCCAGATACTAAAAATCCGGTCATCGATTTAATGGAAGACCAAAAAACCATTACAGATAAAGGAGGAACGATGCGTTTAGGGGCGTGGGATTGTGATTTAAAATTAGGAAGCGCAGTTCGTGATATATATAAAGCTGAAAGTATTAAAGAACGACACAGACATCGTTACGAATTTAATAGCAAATATAAAACAAAAATGGAAGCTGCTGGGATGTTAGCAACTGGTATAAACCCAGATACGGGATTGGTAGAAATTGTAGAAATACCAAGTCATCCATGGTTTATAGGGGTTCAATACCATCCGGAATATAAAAGCACCGTTGCTAACCCACATCCACTATTTGTGGCATTCGTAAAAGCAGCTTTAAATTACAAAAAAAAGAAATCAAGTGTCAGATTGGCACAAAATTAAAATTGGATAGTTTATTGTTATAAATTTGTGCAGTACTTTTACAGCGCAAATTTTATTAGATATTTAAAGAATACATGGAAGAAAAAAAATTAGACATTAATTCGGTTATAGGTTTTGTACTTATTTTCGGAATATTAATGTATATGCTTTGGCAGAATCAACCAACGCCAGAAGAACTTGAATTACAACAAAAAACAAAACAGGAACAGGTTGAAAAAGAGAATAAAGCTAATGTGCAGGAACAAACTAAGGTAACAACTGCTGAAGATTTTACTGTTGGTGAAGTTACCGATTCTCTTAAATTAGTTAATTTAAAGAACAAATTAGGTGCTTTTGCATTTTCTGCCGCCAATGCTTCTAAAGCAGAAACGACTGTAGAAAGCGATTTGTTATCTTTAAAATTCAACAATAAAGGTGGTTATCTATCTGAAATAAAGCTTAAAAAGCATACAGATTTTAAAGATAGACCAATTTATATCATTAAAGATAATAACGCTTCTTTCAATATTAATTTTGGAACAACCGATAGTAGAATTCTGAATACTAAAGACTTGTATTTTGAACCAACTGTAACTAAAAACGGGAACAATACAATAGTTTCAATGAAACTAAAGGTATCAGACAGTAAGTTTTTAGAGTACAGATACGAGTTAAAAGAAGGCGATTACATGATGGATTTCACCATTCGTTCGCAAGGATTGAGTGATGTTATCAATAGTTCGCAACCCATTAATTTAGATTGGAATTTAAAAACTTATCGACATGCCCAGAGTATTTCATATGAAAACAGATATACTGAGATTGTTTTTGAATATGAAGATGGGAAAGATGATTATTTGGGTCAAAGTGAGTTGTCTGATGACACTGCCGATGATGTAACATATGTAGCATTTAAACAACACTTTTTTACCTCCATTTTATTAGCGGACACACCGTTTAAAACAGCCACTTTCGAGTCTAAAAACTTAGTACAAAACGAGGATATAGATACCGTTTACACCAAAGCATTTTCTACAAAACTTCCGTTAGAGCTTGCGGGTGGTGAGATTAATAAATCCATGAATTGGTATTATGGACCAAGTGATTTTAAAATTTTAAATAAATACGATAGAAATTTAGATGAAGTTGTGCCTTTGGGCTGGGGTATTTTTGGATGGATAAACAAATTTTTATTTATTCCGTTATTTGCTTTTTTAGGTAAATTTTTACCTTATGGAATCGCTATTATTGTCATGACGATTTTAATTAAATTAATATTGTCGTTCGTACAATACAAGCAGTTTCTATCTCAAGCGAAAATGAAAATTCTAAAACCAGAATTAGACGACATTCGCGAAAAGTACAAAGAAAATAAAATGAAAGCGCAACAAGAAACGATGGCGCTACAAACATAAAGCAGGAGCAAGCCCAATGGCGGGTTGTTTACCGGCATTGGTACAATTACCCGTATTTTATGCATTATTTCAATTTTTCCCATCGGCGTTCGATTTACGTCAAAAAAGTTTCCTTTGGGCAGAAGATTTATCATCTTATGATACAATAGCAGAGTTACCATTTAATATACCATTTTATGGAGATCATGTTAGTTTGTTCCCAATATTGGCGTCTGTTGCCATTTTCTTCTATATGCGTATAACAACTGGCGATCAAATGGCATCACAACCAACGCAGGAAGGGATGCCAGATATGGCGAAAATGATGAAATACATGATGTACTTCTCACCAATAATGATGTTGTTTTTCTTTAATAATTATGCGTCTGGATTAAGTTTGTATTACTTTATTTCGAATCTTATTAGTATTGGAATTATATTGGTGATTAAGAATTATATTCTTGATGAAGATAAAATTCATGCTCAAATGCAAGAGAATAAAAAGAAACCGAAAAAAGAAAATCGTTTTCAAAAGAAAATGGCAGAAATGATGGAGCAGGCAGAAAAGCAAAAACAATTACAGCAAAAAAAGAAAAAATAATTTATAAGCTGCCTTAATTGGCAGCTTTTTTGTTACATACAATTTGATTCCATTTGTTGCGTTAATTGTTTATTCAGAATTATAAAAACCATTTATAAAGTTAAGTTTTATGAAAACAGCTTTTACGACTTTAGTTTTATTTGCCACCATGTTAGCTTCTTCACAAGAAATAAATAAATTAGATGCTAACGGAAAGAATCATGGTATCTGGAGGAAAAACTTTGAGAATACCAATGTGATTAGATACGAAGGTGAATTTTTACATGGAAAGGAAATTGGACTTTTTAAATTTTATAAGAATGTAAAAAACAAAGCGGTACTCTCGGCAACAAAGGAATTTAATGCAGATAACAATAAGGCTTATGTTAAATTTTTAGCATCCACAGGTAAAGTTATCAGCGAAGGCCAAATGGATGGTAAAAAACATATTGGTGAATGGAAATATTATCAAAAAACCAATAACAGGCTATTAATTTTAGAGTATTATAACGAGGCGGGAGTTTTAAATGGTGAACGTATAGTAAATTATCCTAACGGGGAATTGGCTGAAAAGCAATTTTATAAAAATGGTAAGTTAGATGGTGTTTCTGTAGTATATTCAGATAAAAACGTCGTACTAAGTGAAGTGGTTTATGTTAATGGAGAATTGCATGGCCCTTCAAAATATTACGCGCCTAAAGGAGAAATAGTGGTAGAAGGGGCTTATAAAAAAGATAAAAAGGATGGGGTTTGGAAGTATTATGAAGATGGTAAACTTACCGAAGAAAAAGATTTTACATATGTACCGAAATTCATAAAAAAAACTCCTTAATTTCTTAAGGAGTCTTCTTTTTCATAGACAATTTCAAGATAAATGCTATTAATCACTGTCTATAAAAACCAACCAAACTAAAATTAATTTTCTAAATTAGGAATAGCTACTTTATTTATTACATGTATCACGCCATTCCCTGCTTGAACATTTACGGCTATTATTCCAATATCTGAGCTTCCAGAACCGTCTGTCATATTTGCTATATTTCCTCCCGTTCCAGGTAAAGCAATTGTTAAATTATCCCCTTCTAAGCTAGGTGCCACAGTATTGCCATTCGGAGTTAAATCTCCAGATTGGATATTACCAGATACAACATGGTGTAATAACACTTGTGTTAATGTAGCTTCTGCAGGAGGAGTACCTAAAGCAGTAAACGCGGCATTTGTTGGAGCAAATACGGTAAAAGCTGCTTCTGTATTAGATAATACAGATACAAAATCGGTTGCTGGTGTTAAGGTAGTCAATGCACTAACAAGTGTTGAAAAGTTTGGATCGGCGGTTGCGAAAGTCACGACCGTTGGAATTCCAATAACCTTATCAACTATGTGAATCACGCCGTTAGTAGCCTCAATGTTTGGAGTTACAACATTTACCTCGCCGTTTAATTTAACACCGCTTGATGTGTTTATAAACATACTTAAATTTAAATTGGTGTCAGCATAAGTAGCTAAAGTGTTTTTATAACCTGTAGTTAAACTTGCTGCTGGCAGTTCTTCTGCAATGACGTGATTGAGTAATACTTGTGTTAATACATTTACTGGGACATCATTAACCGATGCAAAATTATTTGCAGTTAAGAATGCACTAAATGCTGCATTTGTAGGTGCAAAAACGGTGTAATTTCCGGCTGCATCTAAAGTTTCAACTAAATTAGCACGAGTTAGAGCCGCAACTAAATTGCTTAAATCTGGAGTTGCAACTGCAAGTTCAGAAATGGTTTCTGGCATTGGCAAAGTATCATCATCATCGCTACATGATACAAATCCAATTAATCCTATAAAAAGGATGGCTAAAATTTTAATGTTTTTAATAGTTTTCATAATCAAGTTTTTAATATTGTTTGACAAATATAAGAAAAGATTAAACAAAAAACCAAATAAATGTTTAATAATTTTTAAAAAACTTTAAACAAAATATGTTTAATTATTTGTTAATCTAAGTGTTTACGGGCGTTAAGAACATTTTAAATTTATATATTTGTGCTTTAAATTATAGTGAATGAAACGAGTTATTATAGGACTTTGGGTGGTGTAGATTCCAGCGTTGCAGCTTATTTGTTGCAAAAGCAAGGATATGAGGTTATTGGCCTGTTTATGAAAAACTGGCATGATGATTCGGTAACTATTTCGAATGAATGTCCTTGGTTAGATGATAGTAACGATGCCATGTTAGTTGCAGAAAAATTAGGTATTCCTTTCCAGACAGTCGATTTAAGTGAGCAATATAAGGAACGTATTGTAGATTACATGTTTCATGAATATGAAAAAGGAAGAACACCAAACCCAGATGTACTTTGTAACAGAGAGATTAAGTTTGATGTTTTTATGAATGTAGCCATAGAACTTGGAGCAGATTATGTGGCAACTGGTCATTATTGCAGAAAAGGGACGATTCAAAAAGACGGAAAAGAAATCTATCAATTGTTGAAGGATGAGACGATAATAAAGATCAGTCCTACTTTTTATGTCAATTATCACAAGATCAATTAGCAAAATCTTTATTTCCTATTGGTGAGCTTACAAAACCACAGGTTCGTGAAATAGCCATGGAATTAGATTTAGTTACTGCCGAAAAGAAAGATTCACAAGGGCTTTGTTTTATTGGAAAAGTAAAACTTCCCCGATTTTCTTCAGCAGCAATTAAAACCAAAAGAAGGGGTAATTGTCGAAATTTCAAAAGAACAAGAAATTTATAGTGAAATAGAACCAGAGTTCAATTCAGAAGAAGAAAAACTAAAATATTTATCTCGTAAAATTGATTATCAAATTAGTCTAGGAAAGATAGTAGGTAAGCATCAAGGTGCACATTATTTTACAAAAGGGCAACGTAAAGGGTTAGCAGTAGGTGGTACTATAGAACCATTGTTTGTAATTGA
>CAVOQU010000008.1:0-10714 GCA_963698455.1 uncultured Flavobacteriaceae bacterium
CTCCTGCTTTAGAGCGTAGTTTAGGTTTTAATGATGTTATTAATTCTGCTCGTAATTTAGAAACTGTTAAAACCATTGAAGGAAATTGGGAAAGTTATTCTATAAAAGATAGTTTGCGCATAGCATTAGATGATATAAAAGACGTTGATTATATATTTGTGCATAACGATAGAATGGCTTTAGGTGCTTGGGAAATTGTCAAGGAAAAGAAACTACTAAACCAAATAAAAATAGTTGGCGTTGATGGATTAAATGGGCCAAATGGTGGTATTCAATTGGTTAAAGACCAAAAATTACTAGCCACTATTTTATATCCAACAGGGGGTGATGAAGCTATTCGGTTAGCTTTAAAAATATTGAATGGAGAGCGAGTTGCAAAAAACAATGTTTTAAGTACTACTGTTATAGATTCTCGTAATGCTGATATTATGAGTAAACAATTTGATAAAATATACCAACAGCAACAAGATATAGATTATCAACATATAAAAATCAAAAAACAGGAAGAAACCTATTCAACCCAAAGTAACATATTAAAGTTGCTTTTAGGGTTTTTAATTACAAGTTTACTTTTGGCAGCCTTTAGTATTTATTCGGTATACAACATTAAAAAGAAAAAACGGGAGCTTGAGCTACGAAATCAAAAAATTACTATACAGCGTAATCAAATTAAAAAGATTGCAGAAGAAGTTAAAATTAGTAACGAAGCCCGAGTTAATTTTTTCACTGGTTTGTCGCACGAATTTAAAACCCCTATTACACTTATTCTATCTTCTACTGAATCTTTAACAGAAAACAAAGTAATTCGCGATAATAAATTATTGAATGAAGTTGGTTTAATTTTTAATAACTCAAAACGGTTACTTCGATTAATTAACCAATTACTGGATTTTAGAAAAATAGAAGACCGTAAGTTTGTCTTAAAAGCTTCAAAAACTAATTTATATCAATTTTCTAATTTAATTTTTAAAGATTTTGAGCGAGAAGCACAAAAGCGGAACATTAATTTTACAATAAGCACAAATAACGAAGATTTATCAGTTTTTTTGGATAGAAACTTAATGGATAAGGTATATTTTAATTTGTTATCCAATGCTTTTAAATTCACTCCAAATAATGGAGTTATTACAATAGAAATTGTAGATGAATTTGATAGTAATTTTGTAAATATTCATTTCAAAGATTCCGGCATAGGTATCCCAAAAAACGAAATGAATAATGTGTTTCAAGCATTTTTTCAAGGGTCAAATAATAATAAAGCAAGTTCAGGAATCGGATTGCATCTGTCTAAAGAATTTATTGAAATGCATAAAGGTACTATTGAAGTTAATTCTAAACATGGTACTGAATTTATTATTACGCTTTACAAGGATAATGTCCATTTAAATTCTGATGAAATAGTTTATGAACCAGATGTTATTGATAGTGCGATTATAAATTCCAATTTAGTGTTTGAAGACGATGCTTTTGATGAACAATTAGTTCTAAATGATGATGAACATTATTCAGTTTTAATAATTGAAGATAATCCCGATTTGGTAAAATATTTAAAAGGTAAATTATCTTCAGAATATAGTGTTCATGTTTCAGATGGTACCGATGGTATTGAACAGGCATTAGAGATAATCCCAGATATTATATTATGTGACATTAATTTACCACATAAAAATGGCTTTGAAATATGTGAAATTTTGAAGAAAGATTTAAGAACTTCTCACATTCCAACCATTATTCTAACAGCATTAAATAATAAAGAATCTTATATTAAAAGTCTGGAGGTTGGAGCAGATTTATTCTTAACTAAACCGTTTAGTTTCGCAATTTTATCACAATCAATAAAAACACTTATCTATAACAGAGAAAAACTTCGCTATTATTTCGTGAACAATGTCTATAAAATAGAATCTAGCAACACCTTTGGTTCTTTTGAGCAAGAATTTATATCAAGAGTGAATAAAATAATAGATGAAAATATTGATAATTCTAAATTCTCAGTTGAAAATTTAGCAAGTAATCTTAATATTTCCCGAGTTCAGTTATATAGAAAAATGAAGGCCATTATGGGTGTAAATGTTAGTGATTACATTCAAAATATTCGCCTTGAAAAAGCTAAAAATCTTTTGCTAGAGTCTCAATTGACTATTTCTGAAATAGCCTACGCTACTGGTTTCTCATCGCCCAATTATTTTTCTACAAGCTTTAAAAGTAAATTTAATAAAACGCCAAAAGTATTTAGAGAGGATTAAATTCTATCCTGAAACACATCTAATATATTGTCATTTTCGTAAATTTTAGCCATTTTATTTACGTAGTTATTGTTCTTACCCTTTATAAAAGTTCAATTTGGTAATTATACAATCTTCTTTTTGCGAATTTACTAATAGGTATTGCATCTAGTGTGAAACAATTTTGAACAAATAATGTTACAATTTTGAAACACATGTTAATGATTAAAAATTAAAAATCTTTTAAACCCTTTAAAAACAATCAGTTATGTGTTAATTGCCACTGTCTTAACAATTTTGTTATCATTTGATACAAATCTAAAATACAGAAATAGTCTTTCAATATACCTTGTGAACACTAAACTAAATACACCACCACATGAACAGAAAGATACTAATCTGGTCTATTACTGCTGCCTTAGCAGGTTTCTTATTTGGATTTGATACTGTAGTTATATCGGGAGCTGAAAAAAAATTACAATTATTATGGGGTTCTTCCGATATGTTTCATGGCATCGTTGTTATTGGAATGGCATTATGGGGAACTGTAGTGGGTGCATTTCTTGGAGGTATTCCTACTAATAAAATAGGGCGAAAAAACACCTTAATATGGATAGGGGTTTTATATACCATATCAGCGATTGGTTCTGCTTTAGCCAATGATCCAATTACTTTCGCTATTTTCAGATTTATTGGAGGCTTAGGCGTAGGAGCTTCAACTATTGCTGCACCAGCATATATATCTGAAATTGCACCAGCTAAAGATAGAGGTAAACTTGTAGGACTATACCAATTTAATATTGTATTTGGTATTTTAGTAGCCTTTTTATCAAATTATCTATTAAATAATATAGGTGAAAACGCATGGCGTTGGATGGTAGGTGTTGAGGCATTTCCTGCCGCTATTTATACCATTTTTGCATTAACAATACCGAAAAGTCCACGTTGGTTATTGACCAAATTTAGAAATAGTGAAGCCATAGGTGTTCTTAAAATTATAAATCCAGATCAAGATCCAGAAAAACTCATGTTAGAGATTAAGGAAGAGATGGAAAATACAGTGCCTAACGAAAATATATTTCTTAAAAAATACCGATTCCCTTTAATTCTAGCTTTTTTGATAGCATTTTTCAATCAACTATCAGGTATCAATGCCTTGCTATATTATGCTCCACGAATTTTTGAAGAAGCTGGTCTTGGCGAGAGTACTGCCTTATTAAGCAGTATTGGTATTGGTGTTACAAACATGCTTTTTACTCTATTAGGAATTATCCTAATAGATAGATTGGGAAGAAAACAATTAATGTATATCTGTTCGTTTGGTTATATAATCTCTTTGAGTTTAGTTTCTGCTGCTTTCTTTTTGAGCTGGGAAGGTAGTATTGTTCCCATATTACTGTTCATGTTCATAGCATCACATGCTATTGGGCAAGGAACAGTTATATGGGTTTTTATTTCAGAAATATTCCCAAATCATTTAAGAGGCTCGGGGCAATCCTTTGGTAGTTCAGTTCATTGGGTATTGGCAGCTGTTGTACCCTCTTTGGTGCCAATTTTATTTTCAACCATTGGAGCTGGTATGGTGTTTCTATTCTTTGCCATCATGATGTTTTTACAATTGGTATTTGTATTCTTTATGATGCCAGAAACAAAAGGAGTATCTCTAGAAGAATTAAGTAATAAACTAATTAATGAACGAAATAAATAAGTGTATGAAACGTATTAATAATTCAAACTTTGTTATAATTATTTTGTTGTTATCATTATTTGTTAGTTGTAAAAATAAGACAGAAGAAAGTCAAATTACAGAAAACAAATCAGATAAAACAACATACTCAGAAGAAGAACTTAGTAGACCTAACTTTCATTTTACTCCTAAGAAAGGTTGGATGAACGATCCTAATGGTATGTTCTACAAAAATGGATATTACCATTTATATTTTCAGCATTATCCAGATGGAAACACATGGGGTCCTATGCATTGGGGGCATGCCATAAGTACAGATATGGTAACATGGAAAGAAATGCCTATAGCCATATACCCAGATGAAAAAGGATATATCTTTTCAGGAAGTTCGGTAGTAGATGTTAATAATAGTTCAGGGTTTTCCAAAAATGGTATTGAGCCCATAATAGCCATGTTTACTTATCATGATATGGATGGTGAAAAAGCTGGTAATATAAATTACCAATCTCAAGCCATTGCATATTCTTTAGATGAAGGACAAACGTTTACTAAATATTCTGAAAACCCAGTAATTAAAAACCCAGGTATCAAAGATTTTAGAGACCCAAAAATTGTTTGGGACTCCATACACGAAAAATGGCTAATGGTATTGGCCGCTGGACAAAAAATCATGTTCTACAGTTCTTCAAACTTAAAAGATTGGAAACTAGAATCGGATTTTGGTGATGGTATAGGAGGACATGGCGGTGTTTGGGAATGTCCAGATTTCTTTCCAATGAAAGTCCAAGGAACAGAAGAGGTTAAATGGGTGCTATTAGTTAGTATTAATCCAGGTGGACCAAATGGTGGTAGTGCCACTCAATACTTTGTGGGCGATTTTGATGGTAAACAATTTAAAATAGACGCATCTTTTGAGAACGACTTAAATAATACGGAGTACAAATCTATTTGGATTGATTACGGAAGAGATAATTATGCAGGAGTAACTTGGGCCAATATCCCAGATACCGATGGTCGAAAATTATTTATAGGATGGATGTCTAATTGGGAATATGCCAATGTAGTACCAACTGAAGCATGGAGAAGTGCTATGACAGTAGCAAGACAAATTGAACTTCAAAAAACCAATGACAGTTATAAACTTTTATTTAAACCTCTAAAGGAACTAACCAGCTATAGGAGTGTTAAATATAAAAAGGAGTCTATAGCCATAAAAGAAGATACTAAAATTATTGATTCAAAAGTTATCGATTTATCAAGTACAGAAATCAATTTTAAAATTTCCGATTTAAAAAATAGTGGTTTCACGTTCAAACTCACGAATAAACAAGGGGACACCTTAGCTTTTGGATATAATAACAGTCATAAAAACTTTTTTGTAGATAGAAGAAAATCTGGTAAAACAGAATTTTCAGAAAAGTTTGCAGATCGAGTTTCTTTGGCTAAAAGAACATCACTAAATCCAGATTTGCTTGGAACAATTATTCTTGATAAAACATCTATAGAATTGTTTTTTGATAATGGAGAAACAGTAATGACAGAAATATTTTTTCCGAACTCACCATTCAGCGAACTAAGTATTGAACCTAAAGACCAAGAATTTATTCTTGGCAACATTGAAATTCACAAACTAAATATTAACTAAATTAAATTAAAATGAAATTAAAACAACTTTTATTTCTGCCTGTATTTGCTCTTATAAGCATTTTGGCACAAGCTCAGGTAAAAGGTACTGTTACCTCGCAGGAGGACGGGATGCCTTTACCTGGTGTATCTGTAATTGCATCTGGCACAACGCAAGGTGCCGCAACAGATTTTGATGGTAATTATGTACTTGAAAATGTTGATAAAAATGCAACATTGGTTTTTAGCTATATAGGCTTTAAAACTCAACAAATACAAATAAGTGGACGTTCCGTAATAGACGTTGTAATGGAAATAGATGCAGCCGAACTAGATGCGATTGTAGTAACAGGTTATGGTAAAGAACGTAAAGTAGATATTACTGGCGCTATAACTGTAGTAGATTTAGCCCCAGTTGAAGGGCAAAGTTTAAGTTCTGGTAATGCCATGCAAGCACTTCAAGGTCGAGTACCTGGTTTATTTGTTGAAAAATCTGGAGACCCAACGGGGTTAAATAGCAGAATATTAATTCGTGGTGTTACTACATTAGGTAATAACGACCCATTGTACGTTATAGATGGTGTACCAACGAAGCGTCAGGAAGTTTTTGCGAGTTTAAACCCAAATGCTATTGAGTCTATTCAAATACTAAAAGATGCATCGGCTTCCTCTCTATATGGTTCAAGAGCTGCAAATGGTGTTATTGTAGTTACAACAAAAACTGGGGAAAAAGGAGAAAGAGTAACTGTGAGTATAAACTCAAACGTATCTGTTCAATCTGAGAAAAAACAACGTTATGATATGTTAAATGCGCAACAACGAGGTCAGGCATTATGGCAAGCATCTGTTAATGACGGTGCAGATCCTAATGGTGGATATGGAGAAATTTACAATTTCGATTGGAATGGTAATTTTAGTAATCCTGTTCTTAACAGCGTTACTGTTAAGCCATTTGTTGGTGGTGATACTAACGTGCCTGTTGGAGATACCGATTGGCAAGACGCAACTTATAAACCAGGTTATGTATTCAATAACGAAGTAACGGTTTCTGCAAGTAGTGAAAAATCGGCTTTACTTATTAATATGGGGTATTTAAAAAACACTGGTATGCTTAAAAATACTAATTATGATAGATATACAGCTAAGATTAATGGTTCCACTAAGTTATTTAATGATAAACTTAAATTTGGTGTAAACACTCAATTTTCAACTTCTGATGAAACATTAGCTTCACCTGATGTTGGTAGTGCTCCAACACCTGGTTTGGCTATTACATTAGCACCAACAATTCCTGTATATGATGCCAATGGTAATTTTGCTGGACCATTAGGAGCTGGATATTCAGATCGTAACAATCCAGTATTAATGCAATATTTAAATAGATGGGATAATGCCGAAAAAAATAATTTCTTTGGAAGCGTGTATGCCGAATTGCAATTATTGGAAAACTTAACATTCCGATCTACTTTGGGTATTGATTTTAGTGACTTTAAAAGGAAAAATATTGAACCAAAAGTATCTAATGGATTTATAACACGAGGGACTAATCGACTTATTTTTGATACCAATAAATTATCATCGTTAGTTTTTTCTAATGTTTTAAATTATAATTTAGAGCTTGGAGAAAGTAAATTTGGAGTCATTTTAGGAGTTGAATCGGTTAACGAAAACTTTGATACGTTATTCGCGCAAGCTGATGATTTTGCTGTAGAATCAGAATCATATTTTGTATTAAATGCCGCTACAGGAGCCCGAACTAGTAACGGGATTTCAACAGCATATAGCTTGCTTTCGCAATTTGGAAAATTGAATTATTCTTATGCCGATAAATATTTGGCAACGTTTACTTTACGTAGAGATGGTTCTTCAAGATTTGGTAAAAATAATAGGTATGGTATTTTTCCAGCAGCTACAGTTGGTTGGAAAATTACAAATGAGGATTTCTTCCCAAAAACAGATGTTATTTCAGATTTAAAACTTCGTGTTGGTTATGGTGAAGTAGGTAACCAAGAAATTGGTAATGTAGCGCGTTTCGGATTATATGAATCAAGGTATGGACAAAATCAAGCACAACTTTCAGGTGGATTTTTCGAAATTTATCAAAATGTTGGTACTGCTTATGACATTAATGGTAATAACACGGGTACTTTACCATCCGGATTTGTTTCTACACAAGCTGAAAACCCAGACTTGAAATGGGAAACAACTAAAGAATACAACTATGGTGTTGATTTTAGTTTATTCAAAAATGCCATTAGTGGCTCGTTCGATTATTTTACCAGAAAAACGAGTGATATTTTAACTACACCGCCAATTCCATCTGTTTTAGGAGAGGGGCAACAACGTGTGTTAAATGGGGCTTCTACCGAAACAAAAGGATGGGAATTAGCAATAAGTTATTCTAAATCTTATGATAACGATTTTAGCTTCTCAGTTTCTACAAATTTTGGAGCCTTTAAAGATAAAATTACGTATTTACCAGCGGATGTTCTTGCAGGATTTCCTGGTACAGCAGATAATTCTATATTAGGCCAATCCGTATTTTCAATATTTGGCTATAAAACGGATGGATTATTTCAAAGTCAGGCTGAAGTTGATGCCCATCCAAACGGTGGTGTGCAAACAAGTAATGCCAGACCAGGAGGCGTAAAGTTTGTTGACCTAAATAATGATGGAAAGATAGATGGTGATGATAGAGATTTTATTGGAACCACAGTACCTGATCTTGAATATGGTATTAGAATCGATTTAAACTACAAAAACTTTGATTTTTCAATGTTTGGTTCTGGAGTTGCAGGTAGAATAGGAACAGATCCATATATTTTCTGGAATAATTTCACACAAGGTCGTGAAAATGCTGGTCTTGGGGTTTTAAATGCATGGACACCAACAAATACTAATACCGATGTTCCTTCATTATCATTAGTAAACAATATTGGCGGCGACAACGACTATGTTTATAGAAAAAACTCCTATTTCAAATTGCGAACAATGCAATTAGGATATTCTTTCCCTGAAAGTTCTATTAGTAAATTGGCAGGAATGACTGGGTTACGTGTTTATTGTCAAGGAGAGAATTTATTTTGGTTTACACCTAAAGACTATATCGGATCAGATCCAGAGCGTATAGATGTAAATAGAATTCCAGTACCTACCACATTATCTGTTGGTTTAAACATTAATTTTTAAAATAAAAAAGTCATGAAAAAAAATATAAAGATAATTGGCTGTTTACTTGCAACAATAATATTGTCTGCATGCAGCAAAGATTTTTTAGAATACGAACCAGAGGGTGTACTCTCTAGTGAAAATGTTGCAACGGCTGATAATGCAGAGGCATTAGTAATCTCCGCATATGCTGCAATTGGTAACGATGATATGGTTGGTCCTATAACCTCTCAATGGGTTTACGGTAGCGTACGTTCTGATGACGCCTATAAAGGCGGAGGAGGTCGTGGTGATGTTGATATTGTAGATAAATATGAGCAATATAACCTTACTACGGCAGATCAGGGCGACTGGATGACACCAAGAACTTGGACACTTTATTATAGAGCCATTTCAAGAGCTAATTTTGCCTTATCTGTAATTAACATCATTCCAGATGCAGACTATCCAAACAAAGCTATCAGACAAGCTGAACTTAGGTTTTTAAGAGCGCACTGTCATTTTATGTTAAAACTGATTTTCAAAAAAATACCTTATATAACAGAAGATATGACCGCTGAGGAGAAAGCATCAACGTCCAATGATATTGATAATGATGCCTTATGGAATAAAATAGCAGACGATTTCTTGTTTGCCTATAACACGTTGTCACAATCTCAAGATCAAGTTGGTAGAGCCGATAAAAATGCCGCAGCAGCATATTTGGCCAAGTTACGACTGTATCAAGCTTATGAGCAAAATGATACCCATCAGGTAACTAATATAAACCCGTCTAAATTACAAGAAGTTGTTGATTATGCAGATGATGTTACTGGTGCATTAGAAGCAGATTATGGAAATAATTTTTTAGATGGTTTTGATAATGGTGCAGAATCTATATGGGCTGTTCAGTTTTCTATAAATGATGGTACCACTGTTGGTAGAACTAGTTTTGTTACGGGGTTGAACTCACCACATGGTACTGGATTGTATGGATGTTGTGGATTCCATTTGGCTAGCCAAAATATGGTAAATGCTTTTAAAACAGATGTTGTTACGGGGTTACCTTTATTAGATACGTTTAATAACACCAATATTTTTAATGTAGTCGATAGTAGTGGTAAAACACCATTAGCTCCTGGGATTACTTTAGATCCTAGAATTGACCATACCGTTGGTATACCAGGTCGTCCATTTAAATATCGAAATACTCTTGCGACTGCTGGTGATATGATATACAATTTTAGTTGGGCGAGAGACCCAGGTGTTTATGGCTATTTTGGTAATATGAAAGAGCAGCAAGCACCGGATTGTTCATGCTATGTAAAAGAAGGACCGTTTGTTGGTACTTCTAAAAATATTGATTTTATACGTTATGCAGACGTGCTATTGTTTAAAGCGGAAGCATTAATTCAATTAAATCAAGTAGATGCAGGTGTAACCATTATTAATCAAATTAGAACGCGTGCAGCAGCAAGTACTCAAAGACAAATAGCTGCCGGAGCTTCAAACGTTTATAATGTAGGAATGTATCCAATGGGAATGTCCAAAGCAGATGCCTTTAAAGCTCTAATGTTTGAAAGACGATTAGAGTTTGGTATGGAAGGGCCAAGATTCTTTGATTTAGTTAGATGGGGAATGGCCGAGCCAGTACTTAATGCGTATTTGGCTGTTGAAAAAACCAGAAAAGACTTTCTTGCGAATGCGCAATTTACAGCAGGAAGAGATGAGTATTATCCAATACCGCAAAGAGAGATAGATTTTACTGGAGGTTTATATGACCAAAATCCAGGATATTAATTGAATTGTTTAGTTTTTTTGAGTTAGTTTTTTAATTCCAGAAGTCTTTATATTTTTAAAGGCTTCTGGAATATTATTAAAAATATTAAAAGATGTCTAAAATTACTTGTTTTGGTGAGGTTTTATGGGATGTATTTCCATCACATAAAAAAATTGGAGGAGCTCCTTTAAATGTTGCCAGTAGATTGCAGTCATTTAACAATGATGTGACTATGATTAGCGCTATTGGGCA
>CAVOQU010000009.1:0-137454 GCA_963698455.1 uncultured Flavobacteriaceae bacterium
ATGATGAAATACATGATGTACTTTTCACCAATAATGATGTTGTTTTTCTTTAATAATTATGCGTCTGGGTTAAGTTTATATTACTTTATTTCGAATGTTATTAGTATTGGAATTATATTGGTGATTAAGAATTTTATTCTTGATGAAGATAAAATTCATGCTCAAATGCAAGAGAATAAAAAGAAACCGAAGAAAGAAAACCGTTTTCAAAAGAAAATGGCAGAAATGATGGAGCAGGCAGAAAAGCAAAAACAATTACAGCAAAAAAAGAAAAAATAATTTATAAGCTGCCTTAATTGGCAGCTTTTTTGTTACATACAATTTGATTCCATTTGTTGCGTTAATTGTTTATTCAGAATTATAAAAACCATTTATAAAGTTAAGTTTTATGAAAACAGCTTTTACGACTTTAGTTTTATTTGCCACCATGTTAGCTTCTTCACAAGAAATAAATAAATTAGATGCTAACGGAAAGAATCATGGTATCTGGAGGAAAAACTTTGAGAATACCAATGTGATTAGATACGAAGGTGAATTTTTACATGGAAAGGAAATTGGACTTTTTAAATTTTATAAGAATGTAAAAAACAAAGCGGTACTCTCGGCAACAAAGGAATTTAATGCAGATAACAATAAGGCTTATGTTAAATTTTTAGCATCCACAGGTAAAGTTATCAGCGAAGGCCAAATGGATGGTAAAAAACATATTGGTGAATGGAAATATTATCAAAAAACCAATAACAGGCTATTAATTTTAGAGTATTATAACGAGGCGGGAGTTTTAAATGGTGAACGTATAGTAAATTATCCTAACGGGGAATTGGCTGAAAAGCAATTTTATAAAAATGGTAAGTTAGATGGTGTTTCTGTAGTATATTCAGATAAAAACGTCGTACTAAGTGAAGTGGTTTATGTTAATGGAGAATTGCATGGCCCATCAAAATATTATACACCTAAAGGAGAAATAGTGGCAGAAGGAGCTTATAAAAAAGATAAAAAGGATGGGGTTTGGAAGTATTATGAAGATGGTAAACTTACCGAAGAAAAAGATTTTACGTATGTACCGAAATTCATAAAAAAAACTCCTTAATTTCTTAAGGAGCCTTCTTTTCATAGACAATTTCAAGATAAATGCTATTAATCACTGTCTATAAAAACCAACCAAACTAAAATTAATTTTCTAAATTAGGAATAGCTACTTTATTTATTACATGTATCACGCCATTCCCTGCTTGAACATTTACGGCTATTATTCCAATATCTGAGCTTCCAGAACCGTCTGTCATATTTGCTATATTTCCTCCCGTTCCAGGTAAAGCAATTGTTAAATTATCCCCTTCTAAGCTAGGTGCCACAGTATTACCATTTGGAGTTAAATCTCCCAGATTGGATATTACCAGATACAACATGGTGTAATAACACTTGTGTTAATGTAGCTTCTGCAGGAGGAGTACCTAAAGCAGTAAACGCGGCATTTGTTGGAGCAAATACGGTAAAAGCTGCTTCTGTATTAGATAATACAGATACAAAATCGGTTGCTGGAGTTAAGGTAGTCAATGCACTAACAAGTGTTGAAAAGTTTGGATCGGCGGTTGCGAAAGTTACGACCGTTGGAATTCCAATAACCTTATCAACTATGTGAATCACGCCGTTAGTAGCCTCAATGTTTGGAGTTACAACATTTACCTCGCCGTTTAATTTAACACCGCTTGATGTGTTTATAAACATACTTAAATTTAAATTGGTGTCAGCATAAGTAGCTAAAGTGTTTTTATAACCTGTAGTTAAACTTGCTGCTGGCAGTTCTTCTGCAATGACGTGATTGAGTAATACTTGTGTTAATACATTTACTGGGACATCATTAACCGATGCAAAATTATTTGCAGTTAAGAATGCACTAAATGCTGCATTTGTAGGTGCAAAAACGGTGTAATTTCCGGCTGCATCTAAAGTTTCAACTAAATTAGCACGAGTTAGAGCCGCAACTAAATTGCTTAAATCTGGTGTTGCAACTGCAAGTTCAGAAATGGTTTCTGGCATTGTCAAAGTATCATCATCATCACTACATGATACTAATCCAATTAATCCTATAAAAAGGATGGCTAAAATTTTAAGGTTTTTAATAGTTTTCATAATCAAGTTTTTAATTATTGTTTGACAAATATAAGAAAAGATTAAACAAAAAACCAAATAAATGTTTAATAATTTTTAAAAAACTTTAAACAAAATATGTTTAATTATTTGTTAATCTAAGTGTTTACGGGCGTTAAGAACATTTTAAATTTATATCTTTGTGCTTTAAATTATAGTGAATGAAACGAGTTATTATAGGACTTTCGGGTGGTGTAGATTCCAGCGTTGCAGCTTATTTGTTGCAAAAGCAAGGATATGAGGTTATTGGCCTGTTTATGAAAAACTGGCATGATGATTCGGTAACTATTTCGAATGAATGTCCTTGGTTAGATGATAGTAACGATGCCATGTTAGTTGCAGAAAAATTAGGTATTCCTTTCCAGACAGTCGATTTAAGTGAGCAATATAAGGAACGTATTGTAGATTACATGTTTCATGAATATGAAAAAGGAAGAACACCAAACCCAGATGTACTTTGTAACAGAGAGATTAAGTTTGATGTTTTTATGAATGTAGCCATAGAACTTGGAGCAGATTATGTGGCAACTGGTCATTATTGCAGAAAAGGGACGATTCAAAAAGACGGAAAAGAAATCTATCAATTGTTGAAAGGAGTAGACGATAATAAAGATCAGTCCTACTTTTTATGTCAATTATCACAAGATCAATTAGCAAAATCTTTATTTCCTATTGGTGAGCTTACAAAACCACAGGTTCGTGAAATAGCCATGGAATTAGATTTAGTTACCGCCGAAAAGAAAGATTCACAAGGGCTTTGTTTTATTGGAAAAGTAAAACTGCCCGATTTTCTTCAGCAGCAATTAAAACCAAAAGAAGGGGTAATTGTCGAAATTTCAAAAGAACAAGAAATTTATAGTGAAATAGAACCAGAGTTCAATTCAGAAGAAGAAAAACTAAAATATTTATCTCGTAAAATTGATTATCAAATTAGTCTAGGAAAGATAGTAGGTAAGCATCAAGGTGCACATTATTTTACAAAAGGGCAACGTAAAGGGTTAGCAGTAGGTGGTACTATAGAACCATTGTTTGTAATTGATACTGATGTTGAAGATAATGTTATTTATACCGGACAAGGGAAAGAACACCCAGGTTTATTAAAAAAAGCCTTGTTTGTTACCAACGAAGAATTGCACTGGATTCGTGAAGATTTAGCACTTAAATTAGATGAAAACATGCCGGTTATGGCTAGAATTAGATATAGACAACCGCTTCAAAAAGCAATATTACATAAGGTAGATTCTGGTTTATATGTAGAGTTTGAGATATTTCAATCTGCAATTACAGAAGGTCAATTTGTAGCTTGGTATTTAAATGACGAATTAGTAGGTTCGGGAGTAATTTCTTAACTTGCAATGACTTAAATCGTTTTCCAAATGAAAAAGTGCCTACTACTTTTAATAGTACTGTGTTGTCAGTTTAAGTTGCTTGCACAACAAGATGCGTGGGTTTATTTAGCTGACAAGCAGAATGTGGCTACCGCCATTTCTAACCCTCTTTTAATACTTAACCCAAAAAGCGATCAATAGGAAAAATTTACATGCTGTAAGTATTGATGATCGTGATGTTCCGGTTAATGAAGCATACATAACACAACTTAAAAATACAGTTGGTATTACTGTTTTGGCAAAATCAAAATGGTTTAATGCCGTACATGTGAGGGGTAGTGAAACCGATATTAAAAATTTAAAAAGTACTTTTTCATTTATAGACCATATAGATTTTGCTGATAAAAGTTTAAACGGTTTAAAAAAAGTTAATGAAAAGAAGCAGTCTAAATTTGTTGAAGCCTTGACCAATTTTAACTATGGAAGTGCTGCTAATCAAATTCAAATGTTTAAGGGCGATAAATTGCATTTGGTAAATTATACAGGTACGGGAATGACTGTAGCGGTTTTAGATGCAGGTTTTCCAAAAGTAAATACAATGGCCGCTTTTCAACGAATGCGAAATGCAGGAAATTTAAAAGGTAGTTACGATTTTGTAAATAGAAATGATGACGTATTTTCAAATACAACAAGCAGTCATGGAACATGGGTTTTAAGTACTATGGCAGGGTATGTTGAAAATCAGTTTGTTGGCACATCACCAGATGCATCGTATTATTTATTTATTACAGAAGATGCTCCAAACGAAAACCCTGTAGAAGAAAGTTATTGGGTAGAGGCTGCCGAACGCGCTGATAGTTTAGGTGTCGATGTTATAAATACCTCTTTAGGGTATACCACTTATGATAATCCAAATTATAGCTATACAACTAGCGACATGAATGGGAATACAACGTTTATTACACGAGGAGCCAATGTAGCATTTGAGAAAGGGATGTTATTAGTAAATTCTGCTGGAAATTCTGGAAATGACAGTTGGGTAATTGTGGGTGCACCTGCCGATGCTGCTGGAGTATTAAGTATTGGTGCTGTAAAATCAGATGGTACTTATGCTACTTTTAGTTCACGTGGAAATAATATACAACCATCCCAAAAACCAGATGTGGTAGCGCAGGGACAGGCAAGTTTCGTTATTACGGAAAACGATATTATTACAACCGCCAATGGAACGAGTTTTAGTTCACCTATTATGGCTGGCGGAGTAGTATGCTTGTGGCAAGCTTTACCAAGTTTAAATAATGTACAAATAATGCAATTGGTTCGCGAATCGGCGTCACAATATAATGTACCCGATAATTTTTTGGGTTACGGTATTCCGAATTTAGAAATCTCCCTTAATAAAGGAATTGATTTAGTTAAATTAATGAGCAATGATGTTGAACTAAAAATATATCCAAATCCAGCATCTAATAAGGTATACTTTGCTTTAAATACGGATGATATAGCTACGCTTTATATTTTTGATGTTCTTGGAAAACTTATAGTTGAAACCATTGTAACATATGCAACACCCAGCGTCGATATCTCCTCCTTTTCAAACGGGATGTATATTGTTAAAATTCAATCTTTAAATACATCAAAAACAATTAAACTTATTAAACAATAAATGTCCACAAATAGAATCACACAATTATTCAATATTAAATATCCCATTGTACAGGCAGGAATGGTTTGGAATAGTGGTTGGCGATTAGCTTCTGCTGCGAGTAATGCAGGAATTTTAGGCTTAATAGGAGCAGGATCTATGTATCCAGAAGTTTTACGCGAGCATATTCAAAAATGTAAAAATGCGACTAATAAACCATTTGGCGTAAATGTACCGATGTTATATCCTAACATTCAGGAAATTATGGATATTATAGTAGAGGAGGGTGTTAAAATTGTTTTTACTTCCGCAGGAAATCCTAAAACTTGGACAAGTTGGTTGAAAGAACGGGGTATTATTGTGGTTCATGTTGTTAGCAGTGTAAAATTTGCGTTAAAGGCACAGGAAGCAGGTGTTGATGCTGTGGTTGCTGAAGGATTTGAGGCGGGCGGACATAATGGACGAGACGAAACAACTACTTTAACACTTATACCAATGGTTAAAGAACAGATAAGTATTCCATTAATTGCAGCTGGTGGTATTGCCACCGGACGTGCCATGTTGGCTACTATGGTTTTAGGAGCCGATGGCGTACAAGTAGGAAGTCGGTTTGTTGCAAGCATTGAAAGTTCTGCGAACCAAGCATTTAAACAAATAGTGGTGGATACTAAAGAAGGAGATACACAATTAACGCTTAAAGAGTTGGCCCCTGTAAGATTGATAAAAAACAAATTTTACAATGATGTTCAGGAATTATATAAAAAATCTCCATCAATTGAAGAATTAAACACGTTACTTGGCAGAGCTCGTGCTAAAAAAGGAATGTTTGAAGGAGATTTAGATGAAGGCGAATTAGAAATAGGTCAAGTGGCAGGATTAATACATGATATAAGGCCCGTTTCGGAAATTGTTGCTGAAATAATTAAAGAATTTGAATTAGCAAAAGAACAAATTCCTAGTTTATAACTATTTCTTTTTTCTAAAATATTAAATAAAAAAAGGAGGAAATTTATTTCCTCCTTTTAAATATCGAAACTATTAATTGCTAAATTCTAAATCCCTATAAAATAAAAGCTAAATGTTTCTATATATTTTCTCCGTAGATTTTAAGAACGTACAAATTTAATTTAAAAAAGTACTTGATTATAAGAAAGTTATCTTAATTTATTAACATATGTTAATTACTCAGTTTTAAAAGTATTTTTAATATTGGGTAATACTATGACTAAAGATTACTTTTGCACGATGCAATTAAAGGATTACACTAAAGAATTTAAGTACAACTGGCAACTAGCAGCTCCTGTTATGATGGGTATGTTAGGGCATACTTTCGTTGGTTTTGTAGATAATATAATGGTTGGACAATTAGGAACTGCTGAACTAGCTGCAGTATCGTTAGGGAACAGTTTTGTGTTTGTTGCGATGTCTTTAGGAATTGGTTTTTCCACCGCTATTACGCCTTTAATTGCTGAAGCCGATGCTGAACAGAATTTTGAAAATGGAAAGGCAACATTTAAGCATGGTCTTTTTTTATGCACCGTTCTTGGTGTTTCACTGTTTTTATTGACGCTATTAGCAAAACCACTTATGTATTTAATGAAACAACCCGTGGAGGTTGTAGAACTTGCTATTCCGTATTTAGATCTAGTAGCCGTTTCATTGATACCACTAATAATATTTCAAGGATTTAAGCAGTTTAGCGACGGATTGTCTATGACACGTCAACCTATGTATGCTACTATTATTGCAAATATTATAAATGTGATTTTTAATTATTTACTGATTTTTGGAAAATTTGGATTTCCAGAATTAGGAATTGTTGGAGCTGCCTATGGTACTTTAATATCCAGAATTGTGATGGTTTGGTATTTATGGTTTTTGCTTAAAAACAATGAAAAAGCTAAAATATTTACAACCAATATTAAATTTTTTGTGCTAAATAAATTGATGTTAAAAAAAATATTGAATATAGGTGCACCAAGTGCGATGCAAATGTTTTTTGAGGTCGGGATTTTTACATCGGCTGTTTGGTTAAGTGGTTTATTGGGTAAAAATCCACAGGCGGCTAATCAAATTGCATTAAATTTAAGTTCCATGACTTTTATGGTGGCTATCGGGTTAAGTGTTACAGCCATGATAAGAGTAGGTAACCAAAAAGGATTACAGAATTTTATTGAATTGCGACGCATTGCATACTCTATCTTTTTTATGGGTATTATGTTTGCCATCGGATTTGCTATTATTTTCTTTGCCTTTCATAATTATTTACCAAAATTATATTTAGATTATGATGATGTAAATAATATGATTGATAATACTGAAGTAATAAGTATTGCTTCAAAATTATTAATCGCAGCAGCAATTTTTCAAATTAGCGATAGTATACAAGTTGTTGTTTTAGGTGCACTAAGAGGTTTGCAAGATGTTAAAATACCAACAATAATTACTTTTATTTCTTATTGGCTTATTGGGTTTCCAATAAGTTGGTTTTTAGGTAAGGAATCTGCGTATGGAAGTTTTGGAATCTGGTTGGGTTTACTTGCAGGATTAACCACTGCTGCTATTTTATTATATATTAGGTTTAATTATCTGTCAAAAAAACTAATTTTGTCAAACAACTAACTTTAAAAATATGAGTCTTCCAAAATTTATACTAGGTGATAATTCAGATTATCCAAATGCTATATATGTCATTCATACGGAATTTCCCAGATTTATTATTAATCTTGAGAATGATGAAATTGAATGGTTTGAAGATTTTGAAGATGAAGATGAAAAAGAATTGTTGGCTGAAACTGAGAACGCAATAAAACTGGCCACCGAGTTTTATGATAATGAAATATTAAAATACGAAGAGTAAGTGCGTTAAGGATTGAAGCGGTATCTTTTTTTGCCATGAAAAGCATAAACGATATAGCGAAATATTTATATTCATGAGTTCCTTAATTTAAAATAATATGCCCGAATAAAAGCCTGACTTGGGGCACGAGAGTAACGCCTAAAATATTTATATGATTGATCAACTTTTAGATTTCGATACCAAACTATTTTTGTTTTTAAATAATTTAGGTTCTCCGGTTTGGGATAATTTTTGGTTGTTTGTAACCAACAGATTTGCATTTATTCCACTTTACATATTTTTGTTTTATTTACTCTATAAGAAATATGGTTTAAAAGCGCTTTTGGTTTTTGCTATTACGGTTGCCTTAATGATAACGTTTACAGACCAAATAACGAATGTTTTTAAACGTGGTTTCGAAAGACCAAGACCGTGTGGTGTTGCAGAATTGGTAGGTAAAATGCGTTTTGTAGTAGACTATTGTGGGAAATATGGTTTCTTTTCTGGGCATTCATCGAACTCGATGGCAGTAGCAGTGTTTGCTGGTTTATTGCTTAAACCCTATTATAAATACCTGATATTTTTATTACTGTTTTGGAGCGCTGTAGTGGCGTATAGTAGAATTTATGTTGGTGTGCATTATCCGTTAGATATTGTTTGTGGATTAACTTTTGGAGCGTTTTCTGGCTTTTTATTTTACAAGTTAGCAAAGTACGTGTTAACTAAATTAAAACCCGATTAAGCAATAACGTTTAACGCTTTTTCTAAGATATTAATTTCGATAGTTCTATTTTTTATCAATATAAATTCACCATCAATTTGTATTTTAAATAGCGGTCTGTTTTTTTGGGTAATTTTAATGTTTTTAGTTTGATAAGTGCTAACTTCTTTTAAAATGTGATGGCGCTTAATTGTCATTAATAACATAAAAAGCATGATTTTTAAAACGCTCAGTTTGGGTAGGATTAAAATATCCAGTTTACCATCTTCTAAGGATGCTTTTGGTGTTAAACTTACTTTATAACCTAATTCATTTGAATTCGAGATGAAGATTAAAAAGGGTTGGTGTTCTATAATATGACCATTTAAAATGGTTTCAACTTCAATAAGTTTGTTGGATTTTTTTAATGATTTTAAAGTGGCCTTAACGTAACTGATAAGGGTTCTTTCATTAGAAGCTTCATAGTTTTTTATAACCAGTGCATCAAATCCAATACCTGTATTGCTAAAAAAATAGTGGTTATTTAACTGTCCAACATCAATTTTTTTAACTACTTGTGCTTTAATAATTTGTAATGCTTTGTCAAGGTTTTTTGGAATATTGAGATTAGATGCTAAGCCATTACCAGAGCCAATAGGTATAATACCTAAAATAATTGAAGTATTTACTAGACAGGATGCTACTTCGTTAATTGTTCCATCACCACCACAGGCTACAATAATATCGGCTTGCTCTGTAATAGATTGTTGAGTAAGCTTAATAGCGTGTTTTTTGTAATTGGTAATCTTAATATTTATGTTAAAGGCTTCTTTATTAAAATACTTTTCAAGATGTACTAAATCTATATTATTCTTACCTTTTCCAGCAATAGGATTTACTATAAAATGAATATGTTTCAAATAGCTATTTTATTAATTTAAGACCATTATTTCGATACAAATAATCTGCTACTTGATAAAATGAAATGGTTTCTTCTAACAAAGTGTCATCAATATCTTTGGGAATTAAATTGTCGTTATCGGTTTCCCATTCAAAATAATTAACAACACGTTGGTCGCTTAATACCATGAGTTTTTTATCTTTTAAAAGACCTAGATTTCTATAGTTACCGATAAAGGCACGCTCGTCTTGTTTTTGCATTTTCATTATATCCATCCCAAATAAATTAGATGAATAATCCCAATTTAAAAGGGCGAATAACGTTGGAAACATATCAATTTGAGAACTTAATTTTTCTATTTTTTGAGGCGACTGATTTTCTATATTGAAAATCATGGCAGGTATGCGGTACTTATCTATATTTAAACTCCATCGTCCGGCACTACTGGCACAATGATCGGCCATAATAACAAATACAGTATTATTATACCATGGTTTTGTTTTTGCTTGTTTTAAAAAGTTATCTATTGCGTAATCTGTATACTTAATACCTCCTTCTCGACCTGTCCCAGAAGGGATATCAATTTTACCATCTGGATACGTAAATGGTCGATGGTTAGAAGTGGTCATTACAAAATTAAAAAAGGGCATGTCATTTAGATGTGCTTCATCAGCCTCTTTTAAAACTTTAGTATAAATATCTTCATCACATACTCCCCAAGCATTTTCAAAAGTTACCTCGTCATCATTAATATTAGTTCGTGTTGTTTTTATACTAGAATCTAATAAAAATCCTCTTCCTCTGTCAACAATATTAAAACCGTTGCCACCAAAATAATTGTTCATATTATCGAAATAGCCATCACCACCATAAAAGAAACTTGATTCGTAACCCTTTTGTTTAAATATTTCCCCTATCGTAAATAAGTCTTGGTTTTTATCTCGTTTTACAATACTTCGTCCAGGTGTTGGAGGTATTGATAAAGTAATGGCTTCCATACCTCTTACAGTTCGCGTACCTGTAGCATATAAGTTAGTAAAAAACAAACTTTTGTTTGCTAATGAATCTAATGTTGGTGTAATGTTTAAATCTCCCCCTAATGAATTTAAATAAGAAGCGCTTAAGCTTTCAATACATATAAAAATAACATTAGGTTTTAGCTCTGGTTTTAAACTATCTGCATGAGTTATTGTTCTATATATTTCTTTTTTGTCTGGTTCTAAAAAGATGCTATTTGGTGCTAATAATTTTTGTTTTACAATGTTAAAAGCTACATCGTCATTAATCGTTTTGTAAAATTCGGTGTAAGACAGTTCGTTACTTCGAAAGGCAGCAAAAAAGGAGTAGATACCTGTTTTTGCAATTTCGTTATTGTATCTGTTATTAAATTGTTCTGCATTTTCATTTTTTACAAATAGTGCAAAAATTAATGCAATGCATATAATTAATGCAGACGGAAATATTTTTTCTTTAAACGATGTATTATTATTAAAGGTGCTTTTAAATATATTTTTCCTTTTGGTATAATAAATTAAGACAAAAAGTGACAAAAATATAGCGCTAAAAAGTAAGGGAATCGGGTAAGATTCGTTTATGTTTTTTACTACTTCGAACGTGTAAATTAAATAATCTACCGCTATAAAATTAAAGCGACGTTCAAATTCTTCCCAAAAAGTAACTTCAGCAAAAAATGAAAACAAAAAAATAGTAAGTCCCAAACCATAACCAAAGTAGGTGATGATTTTATCTAATAAGGATCCATAAAGCTTGCTAGGAACTAATAATAAATATATTATGTAAGGAATTGCGAAAAAAGAAATGGTTCCTAAATCAAACAAAAATCCAACAATAAAGGTTTTTGTTAAAGTGAAAAACGTGGTATCGGTTTGCCCAAAACTCCAAACTAAAAAACCTACTCTTATAATAAATGAGAATAAAAGAAAAATGAAAATAAAGGATGCAAGTAATTTGTATCGACGAGGAAAAATTTTGCTTATCATATTTCGATAGCGTTTATTTTATAGTAAGATTAAATAATATCAAGTTATTTATAAAGAGGGACAGCAATTTTTACATCGTCCCACGCCATGGTTAACGATAAACTATCGGTGGAATTATCGAAAGCGATTGTAAACTGCTCTACGGTTGAATTTAGTTTTTCCACAGGAACTTCAATATCTACGACATCATAGTTAGGGTCCCACATGGGTTTCATTTCAGAATTAACACCCCAGGAATATTGTTTCGAGTTAAAAATAACAGTCCAAATACTTTCCTTCGGAACCGTCCATAATGTGTATTTTCCAGCGGGTAATATAGAACCGTTAATAGTAAGTGGTTGATTCGTTTCAAAAGTAGTCGCTTCATTTGCGCCTGTTCTCCAAACCTCATTAAAAGGGACTAACGCTCCAAAAACTTCTCTTCCTTTTTTAGATGGTCGGTTATAAAACACTTTCATCTTTAAATCATTCAACTCAAATTTAACAGTGTCTTTTGGACTTAACCGTTTTTCAAAAATATTTTCAACAATAATGGAGTATAAAAATAAGCCAATTGCTATAATGCTTAATAGTATTAAAACGCGTTTCAAAAAGGTGTTCATTAAAAAAAGAATTTATTTGGTGATAAAGATACTTTAAAAAAGTATTAACTATTAAAGTGCAAACGTACTAATCTTAAGATTGTTTTATTTATTTTAAAAAATATTTTTTTTATAATACTACTTGTTTTTCATTTGAGATTCGCACGAATCAATAATGATTTTGCTATCCGTTAAAAAATCAAACCACAAAGTGTTATCATCTTTTTTAAACCAAGTAAGTTGGCGTTTAGCAAAGCGTCTGGAATTTTTTTTAATTTCTGAAATGGCAAAGTCAAGCGTCCATTCATCATCCAAATAATTAAACAATTCCTTATACCCTACAGTATTTAAAGCATTCAAATCCTTAAAAGGAAGTAGATTTTTAACTTCATTTAACAATCCTTGTTGCATCATGATATCTACTCTTTGATTGATGCGGTTATAAATTATTTCTCTTTCGGCAGTTAATCCTATCGTAATTGTTTTAAAATTGCGTTTAATATTTTTCTTGTTTAAGAATGAAGAATACGGTTTGCCTGTACCTATGCATACTTCTAAAGCACGAATAACCCGATGTGGATTATCGATTGCGATGCTGTTATAAGCCACTGTATCTAATTCTTTCAGTTGGTTTTGCAGATAGGGAAGACCTATATTTTGTAAATTATTATTTAAAGTTTCTCGAATGTTAGCATCTACTTCAGGAAATTCATCTAATCCTTTTGTTACAGCATCAACATACAACCCAGAACCACCAACCATAATAACCACATTATGAGTTAAAAATAACTTATTTATGTTTTTTAAAGCATCTTTTTCAAAAGCACCTACATTATAAATATCTTGAATTGATTTATGATGAATTAAATGGTGTTTAGCAGCAGCTAATTCTACTTTTGAAGGTGCAGCAGTACCAATACTCATTTCTTTGAAAAACTGTCTGGAATCTGCAGAAATTATCTCGGTTTTAAAATAATTTGCCAGTTTAATGCTTAACGCGGTTTTTCCAATAGCGGTAGGTCCAACAATTGAAATTAAGTATTTAGTCATGTCTTAATTTATGACCACATTTATAGCAATATCCGGCATTAGCTTCATGCTTTGTAGAGGTGCAATTATTACAAGATTGTGTGTTTAAATCAATAACAGGATTCTGAGGTTCTTGCTTAGGATTATGTTGTGCGGTATATTCTGCAGAAACTATTCCCGTAGGTACAGCAATTATGCCATAACCCAATATCATGATTAAGGACGCGATAAATTGTCCTAGTGGTGTTTGTGGAGCAATATCTCCAAAACCGACAGTGGTTAATGTTACAATACACCAGTATACGCTTTTTGGAATATTGGAAAACCCATTTTCTTCTCCTTCTATCAAATACATAATGGTTCCTAAAATAATTGCAATAATAATTACAGCAAATAAAAACACTGAAATTTTTGCACGACTTGCTTTTAAAGCTCGCACTAAATTATTTGAAGCACCTAAATAGCGAGCTAGTTTTAAAATTCTGAATATACGTAACAAGCGCAAGGCTCGTAGCGCTGCCAATGCGTGTACACCTCCAAAAATTAATGATATGTATTTTGGAATAGTAGATAACAAATCTATAATACCATAAAAACTAAAAATGTATTGAAGTGGTTTTTTTACTGTAATTATTCTTGCGATATATTCAATACTAAATAAAATGGTTATTACCCATTCAGATATATTTAGAAAATTATGATACTTGGCATCAATACTATTAACGCTTTCGAGCATCACCAGTAATATACTTGCAATGATGGTTATCATTAAAACAATATCAAATAACTTACCCGCATGGGTGTCGGATTCATAAATTATTTCCTGGAGCCTAATTCTCCATCTAATGATTTTGCGTTTTTGCATAGTTTCAAATGTACTAAAAGATTATACTTTTTGTTACTATTAATTAAAGGTAATTACTTTCAGTCGTTTATCTTTTCTTAAATAACTTTGAATAATATGTTGTGTGTCTCTATTATTTTGCATGGGTGTTATAATAGATTCTAGTACCTCAATATTATTTATTTGATAATTTAAATTGAAAAATCCCAAACCTTTAAAAACCCCATTTTCAATTAATATGGCACTGTGTTCGTCAATAGCACGCCCTTTATCTATTATGACCATGTTTTTATTGGAATAGCTATTTTTTGTAATAAGTGCTTCCACCCGTTTATTGTAAGATTCGGTAGGTTCTTTTTCTATACAGGCACCATCACAGGCTTTAATGTCGAAATTAAAACAACTGGTTTTTGTTTTGTACAACCCCGCTAATTTTTGACATAACCTATAATCTTCAACGGCTTTGGTTATAAAACTTTTTCCACTCTGTTTGTTACTAAAAGTGGTTATCGGTTTTTTACGACCATCAACTATATCAATTTTTAAGTTTATATAGTCGTTTTTATCTTTAAAACTGTATAAGGCATGAGTAAATGAGGTGCGGCGTAATGCTCTGTTAAATTTAGGTTTTAAGCGTTTTATTTCTTCACTTTCTTTAAGAAGTGCAACCAATTCACTACCAGTTTCTTCATAAGTTACAGCTGTAACTTGTAGCTGTATTTTTTTTGATTTATGATTGGTACTTGTAAAATGTTGATTAATGCGCTGTTTTATGTTTTTGCTTTTGCCTATATAAATGATTTCTCCATCCACTTTATGAATGTAATAAACCCCAGTGGTAGATGGTAATTCAGCAATAATATCTAAATGTTTGGGTTCTAATTGATATTTAGGATTTAATTTTATAGATTCCAGTATAATGCTTTTGGCAGTATCTTTATCCATTAGCATTTGAAATAATTTCACGGTTGCTAAAGCATCTCCGGAAGCACGATGTCTGTCAGCAACAGGTATTCCAAGTGAGCGCACCAATTTCCCGAGGCTATAAGATTCCTGACCTGGAATTAAATCTTTAGAAAGTTCTACCGTACAAAGCGACGGACGTACAAATTCGAAGCCTAATCGACTGAATTCGGTACATAAAATTCGGTAATCAAACTGGGCGTTATGAGCAACTAAAATACAATCTTCGGTGATTTCAACAATACGTTTTGCAACCTCGTAAAATTTTGGAGCATTGCGTAACATGTTATTGTTTATTCCCGTAAGATTTACGACAAATGGTTGAATATCGCGCTCAGGATTGATAAGACTTATAAACTGATCGACTACTTTATGACCATCAAATTTGTAGATAGCAATTTCTGTAATTCCTTCTTCATTATACTTGCCACCAGTGGTTTCTATGTCTAATATTGCGTACAAATACTTTTTTTACTTTAAATTTTTCAATTAAATGGAATAATTCCGTTCGCCAAAAATACTACTTCCAACTCGAATCATACTGCTTCCACATTCTATGGCCAAGGCATAATCTCCACTCATTCCCATACTTATTGTTTCTGGTTTAAAGTTAAAAGTTTCGATTGATTTTAAGGCATCAAATGTGGTTTTTAACAAAGCAAATTCTTTTTTGATCTGACTTTCGTTATCGGTAAACGTCGCCATACCCATAACACCAACAATTTTAATGTTTTTTAATTCTGAAAATGCAGGTGATTTTAAAAGATTTGTAGCTTCATTTGGTGTCATACCAAATTTTGATTCCTCAGAAGCTATTTTTATTTGAAGTAAGCAATTAATTATTTTGTTATGTTTTAATGCCTGTTTGTTTATTTCTTCTAATAATTTAAAGTTGTCAACACCATGAATTAAACTTACAAACGATGCCATATACTTTACTTTATTGCTCTGTACGTGCCCAATCATGTGCCACTCAATATCTTTTGGCATTGCTTCTTGTTTCTCAACCATTTCCTGAATTTTGTTTTCTCCAAAAATACGCTGACCAGCGTTGTAGGCTTCCATTAAATCTGAAACAGGTTTGGTTTTTGAAACCGCCACTAATGTAACGTGATCGGGTAACGTAGATTTTATATAATTAAGGTTTTGTTGAATTGTCATATTTTAAAATTCGTAAATAGTTACAGCACTTCGTAATTTAGGTTCTATAAACGTGCTTTTTGGGGGCATGGTTAAACCTTCGTCTGCTATGGCCTTAAGTTCGTTAATTGTAATAGGAACAAGACCAAATCCAAGAGCAAATTCACCTGAATCAACCATGCTTTTTATAGTAACCATATTATTTTTTCCGCAAGAATAGTTCAATCTAGTATTGTTTCGGACATCTGAAATTCCTAAAATAGGGTCTAAAATGGTTTTATATAAAATTTGAGTGTCTAACGCATCCAACGGGTTTTGAAATTGGTAGTTGGCTTTTCTTAAAAATAACGAGTAAAACTCACCTTCTAAATACATACTGAAATGATGTTTTTTTGTTGGCACGTATAGTTCTTGTCCTCTATTTTCAATTCGGAAGTGCGTATCAAGTTGAATTAAAAAGGCATCTTTTGTTAACCCATTTAAGTCTTTAACAAGCCGGTTATATTCATGAATTTTTAATTCAGATTCTGGAATTAAATAACTCATAAAAAAATTATAAGCTTCGTTTCCTTTATGATCCGAGTTTTCAGATTTTAATACTTCTGAAAGTAAATAGGATGATGCAGTACGATGATGTCCATCTGCAATATAAATGGTTTTGATACTTTCGAATTCCTTCCTTATTTTTTCTATAGTCTGATTAGCTTCTACAATCCATAAATAATGTGTGTCTCTAAAATGTGTTGTAAATTCAAATTCAGCTCGAACTTTTTGAGTTTCCTTAATAATAGTTTTTATAGCCGTATTATCTGGATAGGTAAGAAGTACAGGTTCTGCATTAAAGCCAACTGTTTTTAAATAATCTTTAAAAATATTTTCGCGATACTCGATGGTGTCTTCGTGTTTTTTTATAACATCATTTTTGTAATCTTCGGTACTTGTTGCAGCTATTATTCCAGAGAATTCATTTCCGTCGCGGTTTACAATTTTGTATACATAATAACAAGGTTTTTTGTCTTGGATAAAAATGGCATCTTCTTTAAATTCCAAATAACGATTTCTCACTAAGTTGTAACGTTCCTTTCCGCGAATATCTTTATCGTATTTATAACCAGGATTAACAATATGTAAAAATGAAAATGGATTGTAATTTAATCGAGCTTCTAACTCTGGTTCGGTATAACTTTGATACGAGCGCGAAGCTACAAGACCTACCTTATCGCGGGTTGGTCTTACAGCTTTAAATGGAATTACTTGCGCCATTTTTTATAGAATTGAATTTCATTATAAAGTTCAGAAATAAAAACTGCTTCTGTTTACTTCAAAAATTGCGATGCTATTTTTTCGGCTTTTTTACTTTCAGAATAATCATAAAAGCCTTCACCAGATTTCACCCCTAATTTACCAGCTCGAACCATATTTATTAATAACGGGCATGGTGCATATTTTGGATTTTTAAAACCATCATACATAACGTTTAAAATAGATAAGCATACATCTAAACCAATAAAATCGGCTAATTGTAACGGGCCCATTGGATGCGCCATACCTAATTTCATAACAGTATCTATTTCACTAACACCTGCAACACCATTATAGAGGGTTTCAACAGATTCGTTTATCATAGGCATTAAAATCCGGTTTGCAACAAAACCAGGATAATCGTTAACTTCAACAGGAGTTTTACCTAAAGTTTTAGATAATTCCATGATGGTTTTTGTTACAGCATCACTGGTATTATAGCCTCGGATAATTTCAACCAGTTGCATTATTGGCACCGGATTCATAAAGTGCATGCCAATTACTTTATCTGGTCTTGAGGTTACGGCTCCAATTTGAGTTATAGAGATTGAAGACGTGTTAGTTGCTAAAATGCAGTCTTTCGCACAAGTCTCATCGAGTTGTTTGAAAATTTTAAGTTTTAAATCGACATTTTCGGTAGCGGCTTCGACTACTACTTGAGCGTTTTTTACACCTTCTATTATAGTGGTAAACGTTGTAATATTTGAAAGTGTAGCATCTTTTTGTTCCTTAGAAATGGTTTCTTTGGAAACCATTCTGTCTAGATTTTTTGTTATAGTTTCGATGCCTTTTTTTAGTGAAGACTCACTAACATCGATTAGGTTAACTTTAAATCCACTTTGAGCGAAGGTATGTGCGATGCCGTTTCCCATGGTACCCGCACCAATTACTGCAATGTTTTTCATTTAATAAGTTATTTTATCATTCTCTCGATGGAGGGAATTTTATTATATTGTTTTCACTACGAATTCACGAAAAACTATTAACCAAAAGCATTTGCGACTATGTGGCTATGTTTTAAAAACAATTTATAATCTGAGTAGCTACGCGCAATGCTTCCGTTCCGTCATGCAGTGTTACTTCGGGTGAGGTATTGGTATTAATAGCATTTGCAAACGATTCTAATTCATCAAGAATAGAGTTGTTATTTGCTACATGCGGATTGTCAAAATATATTTGTTTTTTAACGCCTTCTGCATTTTGCAATACCATATCAAAGTCACCAGGATTTTCTGGCGCATCTTTCATTTTTACTACTTCACATTTTTTTTCTAAAAAATCGACAGAGATATAAGCGTCTTTTTGAAAGAAACGTGCTTTACGCATTTTTTTAAGCGAAATTCGGCTAGCTGTCAAATTTGCTACACAGCCGTTTTCAAATTCAATACGTGCATTGGCAATATCGGGCGAATTACTAATTACCGCTACACCGCTGGCACTTATGTTTTTTACTTTCGATTTTACAACGCTTAAAATAATATCGATATCATGTATCATTAAATCTAAAACCACAGGCACATCTGTACCACGGGGATTAAACTCTGCCAATCGATGCGATTCTATAAACATGGGCGATTTAATATCGTCTTTTACAGCTAAAAAGGCAGGATTAAAGCGTTCTACATGCCCAACTTGACCACGTAAGTTATGTTCAGCAAGCAGTTCCCTAATATGTTCTGCTTCTTTAACCGTATTAGTAATTGGTTTTTCAATAAATATATGTTTTCCTTTAGAAATGGCTTGTTTTGCACATTCGTAATGAGATAAAGTTGGAGTAACTATATCCACCATATCTACAGCATCAATAAGAGCATCAATAGAATTAAAAAATTTATATCCAAATTCAGCTTCTATTTTTTTACCATTTTCTTCATCTGCATCATAGAAACCAACAAGTTCGTATTTTTCAGATTGTTTAAGGAGTCTTAAATGAATTTTTCCAAGGTGGCCTGCACCAAGTACACCAGCTTTTAGCATCATATTTTACGTTTTCAACAAAAATAAGATATTTAACACACGAATTTGATTATTTCTGATGAATTTTTTAGTTATAAGTTATCAAAAATAAAATCTGTTTAAATAGTTTTTAGCTTAGAAATGTTTGACTAATTTTAGCCATATAAACCACACCAACATTGAAAGACACTTTTAAGCATAAAGGATTACGACAACAACTAGTTAATATATTAAAAAACAAAGGAATAAGTGATGAAGCAGTTTTAAATGCTATAGGCAAAGTGCCAAGACATTTATTTATGGATTCTGGTTTTTTAGACTTTGCTTACCAAGATAAAGCCTTTCCTATCGCAGCAGACCAAACTATTTCGCAACCTTATACGGTAGCTTTCCAAACGGAATTACTACAAGTAAAAAAGGACCATAAAGTTCTTGAAATAGGGACAGGGAGTGGCTATCAAACAGCTATTTTATGTGAGTTAGGGGCTAAAGTATATAGTATCGAGCGACAACAAGAATTGTTTAAAAAAACAAGCAAGTTTTTACCTAAACTAGGTTACAGAGCAAAAAAACTCATTTTTGGAGATGGCTACAAAGGATTGAAAGAAGAAGCTCCTTTTGACAGTATTATCGTAACTGCTGGTGCGCCATTTGTACCTAAACCATTATTAAGTCAGTTAAAAGTAGGAGGTAGGTTAGTTATTCCGGTTGGTGATGATGTTCAAATAATGACGCTTTTTATAAGAAAAGACACTAAAGAATTTGAACAACACGAGTTTGGTGAATTTCGTTTTGTGCCGCTATTGGAGGATAAAAATTAGGTTTTTTACCGTCTAATGTCGATCTTCTAAAACCTGCTGCCCATGTGGCAAATACTCCTGAGGAATTGGATTTCTTTTAGATTCCTGAGACCAATAAACGTTTACAATCCACCAGCGTTTACCGTCATTAAAAAGTTGGATGCTATTTATGCCGCGCATAAAAGGCGTTTCGTCTTTTTTACTGTGATAGGTTTCGTAAGTACTAAATACTTGAGCCATAGAACCGAAATGATCAATTGACCTATGAATTTCTTTTTCAAAAAAACCGTTCTCAACGAGCCATTTTCCAGAAATTTTAATGTAATCTTCAGGCTTCATGTATTTAACTTGTGGCTTTCCATCGTCATTTTTACCTGAGGCAATTAATTTAGCTTCAGGGTAAAACAAGAATTTAAAAAGCGCCCAATCGCGTTTTTCTTTTTTTTCACCAGAAATTACAGAGTATAAAGAATTAATAGCACTATCCAGTGTTAATACGTTTTCGGTATAATCTTTTTCAGGGACTAAGTCTTTAACTGTTTTGTTAGTTTGAGCTTGCGTATTTGCAAATATGATGGTGGTTAAAATAATTAGAAAAGATTTTTTCATCATTTTAATGTGATTATTTAAAGTTTTTCTTGATTCTGTCTAAATCGCGTTTATTATCGCGGTCTTTGATGGTTTCACGCTTATCAAACAACTTTTTACCTTTAGCCAGTGCAATATCCATTTTAGCATAGCCTTTTTCGTTAATAAACAATCTTAGCGGGATAATAGTAAGCCCAGAACTTTGAACTTCTTTCAGCAATTTTTTAAGCTCTCTTTTATTCAAAAGCAACTTTCTTTCAGCTTTAGGGCGGTGATTGTAATAATTGCCAAAAGCATACTCTTCAATAGTAGCATTAATCACAAATAGTTCGCCTTTCTCATTGAACTCACAAAAACTTTCGGCAATAGATGCTTTGCCACTACGAAGTGATTTTATTTCGGTACCCGTTAGCACAATGCCAGCAGTATACTTATCTAAAATTTCGTATAGAAAGCGTGCTTTTTTGTTTTGTATGTTTATGTTTTTTTGCATCGAGCACAAAACTACATAATTTTATTTTTAGACTGCTATTCCATTATACTGAAACGTTAAATAAAATTTAATACATTTTGAATTGATTTAAATACAAGTAAATTAGAGCATCTTAAAACTGAAAAACTAGTGCATGAAAAAACGATTATTGTTTATTGTTATGATAATTTTATTGATGTCTTGTGGAAGCATAAAGAAACATAACGAACAAATTACGGCAATGCATCCTGTTATAGATTTAAAGCATGATGTCGATCATGTTTACCATCAATTAAAAAAACACCATCCTAAATTAAACCAATATATTTCTAAAGAAGATTTAGATTTTAAGTTCGATAGTCTTAAATCTAATATAAAAACTCCAATGACCTCACAGGAATTTTATAAAAAATTATCGCCTGTGGTAGCTAATGTAAAACAAGGACATATTTCGGTAGGTTCGGCAAATAAGCATTATACAAAAAAAGAGCGAAATGAATTAAAAAAAAGAAAGTTTGAATTTTACGAATTAGATTTTGAATATATGGATAACAAGCTATGGGTGGTTAAATCTAAAGGAAAAGATTCAACTATAGTTGGCAGTGAAGTACTAACAATAGAAAATGAAAATGCTGCTAATTTAGCGGAGCTTTATAAAACACGATTTGCATCAGACGGGTATAATAAAACGCTGTATAATAGGGCGGTAGGTAATAGTTTTTCAACTTTATATTATAAGGATAAAGGCTATTTAGATAGTTTAAAAATTGAATTTAAACAAAAAGATTCGGTCTTTACAAGAACATTTCATCGAATTTTAAAAGATAAAAAAAACAGTAAAAAAGATTCAATCGTTTCTTTGAAAGTTGAAAAATTATCAAAAGAAGAAAAGAAACTTAACCAAATCGCTGCAAAAAAGAAGCGAAAAGAGCGTAAAAAAAGAGGCTTTATTTCTTCTGAAAATCAATATACCAGAAATTTTAATTTTATAGGGAAAGACAGTGCTATTGCATACTTAAAAATTAGAAGTTTTAACAACGGGAATTACAAGAAATTTTATAAGGAAAGTTTTGAGACTTTAGACTCATTAAAAACCGAGCATCTTGTTTTAGACTTGCGTGATAATGGTGGTGGAAGAATTTCAGAAATAGATTATCTCTATTCGTTGCTAACAAACGAAAACTATAAGTTTATTGAAGAGAGCGAAGTAAATAGTCGCTTACCTTATTTTAAATATTTAATGAGTAATACGACCCCTTTTGCCATTAAAGCATCAGCTTTATTACTGTCGCCTGTAATAATTGCACAGAATTTAATCAAAACAAAAAAAAGGGACGATAAATTTTATTATAAGTTTAGATTTTCTAAAGAAAAAGAACCCAATCCGTTAAATTACAAAGGTGTTTTATATGTGATAATTAATGGAAACTCATTTTCCGCATCGTCTTTACTTTCAACGCATTTAAAAGCGAATAAAAGGGCTGTATTTGTTGGTGAAGAAACAGGTGGTGCATACAATGGTTGTGTTGCGGGTATTTATAGAATTTATGAAATGCCAACATCTAAACTTAAAATTAGAATGGGTTTAATGCAAGTTGAAGCACCCTATAAACAAACGCCCGATGGTTATGGCATTATGCCAGATGTTGAAATTATCCCCACTATTGAAGATAGAAGAGAGTATAAAGATCCCGAGTTAGATTGGATAATTAGTGATATTAATAAAATGAAAAATTGATGTCATCAAACTAATTATTTTATAGTATTCCTAAACATTGCTGGTTTTAATTTTCGAAGTAACAGAATTTCTAACAGGTATCAATTAACATTTCTTTTTTATTGACTTCCAGTAAAACATTTGTATTTTTGACTTTAGATTATAAATTACGAACTTCAATTTCATAATATGAATTCATACGATGTAGCCATTATTGGCTCAGGTCCCGGAGGCTATGTTGCAGCCATTCGTTGCGCACAATTAGGCATGAAAACTGCCATTATAGAAAAATATAACACACTTGGCGGTACTTGTTTAAATGTGGGTTGTATACCAAGTAAAGCACTTTTAGATTCATCACACCATTATGAAGATGCTGTTAAGCATTTTGAAGAACACGGAATTGATATTCCTGGAGATATTAAAGTGAATCTTGAAAAGATGATTGCTCGTAAACAATCTGTGGTTGATCAAACTACTGGCGGTATTGATTTTTTAATGAAGAAGAATAAAATCGATGTTTATCAAGGATTAGGAAGCTTTAAAGATGCTACGCATATCACTATTAAGGGTGAAAAAACAATTGAAATTGAAGCTAAAAATACGATTATAGCAACAGGAAGTAAACCTTCCAGTTTGCCATTTATCAAAATAGATAAAGAACGGGTTATTACTTCTACTGAAGCCTTAAAATTAAAAGAAATTCCAAAACATTTAATCGTTATTGGTGGTGGTGTTATTGGTTTAGAACTAGGTCAAGTTTACAAAAGATTAGGTTCTGAAGTTTCTGTTGTCGAGTTTATGGATCGCGTGATTCCAACTATGGATTCCGGACTTTCAAAAGAGCTTAATAAAGTACTGAAAAAACAAAAATTCAGTATAAATACATCTCATAAAGTTAAATCTGTTGAGCGAAAAGGAAAAGAAGTAATCGTAAAGGCTGATAACAAAAAAGGAGAAGAAATTACGTTTAAAGGCGATTATTGTTTAGTATCTGTAGGTCGTCGTCCTTATACCGATGGTTTAAATGCTGAAGCTGCGGGTGTTAAACTAACGGATAAAGGTCAAATTGAAGTGAACGACCATTTACAAACAAGTGTATCTAATATTTATGCTATTGGTGATGTGGTTAAAGGCGCTATGTTAGCTCATAAAGCAGAAGAAGAAGGTGTCTTTGTTGCCGAAACTTTAGCGGGACAAAAACCACATATCGATTATAATTTAATTCCGGGTGTTGTTTATACATGGCCAGAAGTAGCAGCTGTTGGTAAAACCGAAGAACAGCTACAGGAAGCAAAAGTAGAATATAAAGTAGGCTCATTCCCAATGCGTGCTTTAGGTAGAAGTAGAGCGAGCATGGATTTAGATGGATTCGTTAAAATTTTAGCAGATAAGAAAACCGATGAAATTCTAGGTGTGCATATGATTGGTGCACGAGCTGCCGATATGATTGCAGAAGCGGTTGTTGCTATGGAATTTAGAGCATCTGCTGAAGATGTATCGCGTATGAGTCATGCACACCCAACATTTACCGAAGCTATTAAAGAAGCAGCATTAGCTGCTACCGGAGATAGAGCATTACATATTTAACTAATTTCTGCGAAGGCAGAAATCTCATATTAAAAAAAGCGAACCTAATTAGGTTCGCTTTTTTTATAAGTTATTTTTTTTCAAAATATTAATCCTCAATCTTTTTAACAGTACTTTTCCTTAAAACAAGCATCGGTAAAGATATTCCTGCCGCTATCGATATCAATATAAAAAACATGGTAAATCCGTTAGAAAATATCGAATCTATCAGTATTACTCTTCTTGCAGCATCTTTTTCAATAAAAATGAAATTCATTACCGATAAAACGGTTTCATATGCAAAATAACCAGGAATCATGGGTATTACGGGTGGTATACAAAACACTACCGGTGGATGGTGTATTTTATGTGCTGTTGGCATACTAATAATAGCCACAAAAAGGACAGCAATAAAAGTGGCTAAAACAATATTTAAACCGAATTTTAAAAGTGTAAATTTTATTAAACCCGCAGAGAAGCCCAAAACAAAAACAGTAATAATGGTTCCTTTTGGAATATTAAATAGTATTCCAAAACCCAATGCCGCAATACCAGACCACACAGAAACTTCTAATAATTTTAATATAATTTCTACCATAATTAGTTTAATTGATAAATAAGCATGGTTATAAATAATCCTAAAGCGATCGCAAGCACAGTCATAAGTCCTGTGGTAAAACGTACCAATCCATTAATTATATTATTATCTAATAAATCTGTAAAAGAGTTTATTAAAGCAACACCAGGCACTAAATAAAGTATGGAAGTAGCTAGTGCTGTTTGTGGATTTTCACCAATATTATAAACTATTCCAAGTCCGGCAATAAGCGACGCTATAAAGGAGCCTAGAAAAATTCGAATATAAACGTTGTATTTTACTTTATGCGTTAATTGAAAAACAACTAAACCAATAAATGTACTTATAAAAGCAACAAGCATGTTTAAATAATCGCCTTTAAAAATATTACAAAAGCCTGCCCCTGCTAAACTTACGGCAACCAACACCAATAATCGAGGGTATCTATTTTGATTATTTATTTTTTTAATTTCATTAGAAATTTGGTCTAGTGTCCAATTTTCAGTTACGGCATCCCAACTGGCTTTACTAACTGCTGAAATTATAGAAAAATTAATAGCATGTGGCGGAATGTTTTTTACTCGCGTACAACTTTGCGTAGAATCTTCTTCATATAAAGTCATAATGATACTTTTATGACTTATGAAACATGATGTTTTGAAATTTAAGCCTGCGGCAAATCGGTTGAGACTTAAATTCACTCGTATTGTGTTTGCTCCCGAAACCATTAAAAGTGATGAGATTTCTAAAAGTAGATTGGTAGCTTTTATTAGCTCTTTTGAAGAATCCATAGTTAAATTCAATTAACAAGTGCAAATTTAAGCCATTCTTTTTTTATAAATGCAAACAATTTAATCTAAAACATCATTATTTTAAACCTTGTTATCCTTGATCGATTGCCAAAATCACCTATTGTTTTTCAATAAAAACATATACTTAAATAGTGAAATTTTATATAAAAAAACCTAAAAAACTATTATCCAATAACCTATTGAAGATTGTGAGATACCATTTTGAAAAAATAGCATTATAAAAAAAGTGGCTCCTTTATTTTAAATATTTGTAAATAGAGTCTGTTAATGTTTTGTGGTCAAATGGTTTAGTTATAACCCGGTTAGCGCCTTCTTTCTTAAAGCGTTTAATATCATTTTTATAGGCTTCAGAAGTAATCACAATTATAGGTATTTTTTTGTATTCTTTAGAGAGTTTACGAACAGATTGCGTTATGCCTTCTACAGTGTGTCCTTGAATAGTATTTGATAATAAAATTAAATCTATATCTTGATGAACAATTGTTGGAATCACGTCTTCGCCATTCATAATGATATTTACATAAAAGTTTCCTTCTAACGCAAGTATTTTTAAGATACTTAGTTGTATCAACTCAGAATCTTCAACAAGTAAAATATTTTTCTTTTTATTTAAATTAACACGTTGTTTTTCAAGTAGTTTTTGTTTTAAATTTTTGTTATAGTTTGAAATTTTAAAACTGATATTACAGGTAAAAACAGAGCCTTTTTTTAATTCGCTTTCAACTTTCATATTGCCGCCCATTTCAGAAATAAGATGTTTGGTAATAGCTAAACCGAGACCAATATTATTATCATTTAATATAGAAGTTTTAATTTTTGTAAATCTTTCAAAAATAGAATCCAGGTTTTTTGAATCTATTCCTATACCTGTATCTGTAACTTTAAAGCATATATTGGCTTTCTTAGCCCTTACCTGATTTAAAGAAATATGTAATTTTATGGAGCCAGCAGGAGTGTAAATAATGGCATTATTTAATAGATTTCTTAAAACTTGTTTCAGCCTGTATTCGTCACCTTCAATAAATTCGGGTATTTCCTGTTCTACTTCAGTATAAAATTCTAAATATTTTTTGGTAGCAATTTGTTTGAAACTTGAGGTTAATTCATCAATTAAAATTTTCAAGCTAAAAATATTTTCATGGAGAATAAATTTGCCCGATTCTAATACAGAAATATCTAAAATGTCTCCAATAATATTTTTTAAATCTGCATTAGATGAAAGAATAACATCTGCATAACTTTTTTGTTCGGGATTTAAATCGGTGTTAATTAACAAATTACTAAATATACTGGCAGCCGTAATAGGATTTCTTAATTGGTGGCTAAAATTTTCAATAAACGTGTCTTTAAATTGCTCTTTTTCAATGAGATATTTGTTTTTTAATTCTAAAATCTGAGAATTAATTACAGATTCATTTCTATCCTGTGCTGCTAATTGGTAGTTGTTATAGTGTGCAGTTAAATCTTCAATTATAATAAGACAATCATTATTATTTTGGGTGTGTATGGAAATATCGGCAATTATAGAGCTATCATCAAAATCTAGATAAATACATGAAAATTGATACGTTTTATTTTTAACAATTAGTAAATCTGTTAGAACTTCAAAAAAAGGATGAATTTCCTGAATATACATATTTGGTTTTACAGGAATAATTAAACTATCTACATCAATAATTTTACCTTTTAAATCGGTTAATATGTATTGAAAATTGTTTTTTCTGTATTTTGTAATATAGGATTTCAGCATGAATTCTTAACTTTTTATAAGATCTTCAGCCAATTTAGAAAAAAGCGACTCAACTTTACTGCCAGATTTAGCACTTGTAAAAAAATCGACCAAAAGTTTAAAAATAGCGTCGTATTGCTTTAAATATGATGTATTAACCAAGTCTAATTTGTTTCCAACTACTTTTAAAGGGATATTTGGGAAATTATCTTTAAGAAATGTTACTTCAGATTTAAGGTTTTCAAAAGTTACAGGTCTGCTTAAATCAAAAACATATATAAATCCATGAGTACCTAAAAGATACGAAGAACGTGTTTTTTTTATGTCGTCATGACCTTCTAAATCCCAAATTATTAATGTTACAGTGTCTTTCCCGTTTGAAATTTCCACTGTTTTTTTAGAAATATGAACGCCAATAGTTACTTTGTAATCTTCGGTAAATGTATTTTCTACAAAGCGTCTAATTAAAGATGATTTTCCAACTCCAAAATGTCCTAACAACACAATTTTTTTAGATGCTATCATTTTTTTTAAAGTAAGTTTGGAGTTTTTGAGTTAGTAATGTTTTGTTTTTAAGATTTCGTGGGTTTATATGTTTGTTAGCAAATATTAAAAGTTTGTCCTCTAATTTATCTTTATATATGACATTATAGGCTCCAGAAATAACTATGGCTATATAATAAGACGAAAAATTTTGAAGATGGATATGATACAAATCGTATTCAATATATTGTAAATCCTGACTTTCTCTTTTAAAGGCGTCTTCAACAAAACTCTTAATAGCTGTTAACATGCCGCCCACCATATCTTCATCTATAGCTTTTGTTTTAGAAAATTCTCCAAGAACAATTCCAGATCCTTTTTCAATAACTATAATTTGTTCTATTTTTGGATTAGATTGTTGTTGTATAATTAATTCAGCATCAGTTACCCCATGCATTTTTGATCTAGCACGAGAAAAATATCTTCTAAATGAAAATGTCTTGTTTAATTGGGCATTAATTTTTTCAGACAATAACTGCATTTCATGCTGAATATATCGTTTAATCATTTTCCCCAAAATAGGGTACAGTACTTCTACAACGGCATCTTGAGAATTTTTTATTTCTTCTCTCAAGGTTTTAGTAATTGTGGGACCTAATGTGCTGGGAATTTCTTTTACAAATTCATTTAGCTTTTCATTAATTAAAGGATCAACCTTTAAAGCTAAATTCTCTCTTTTATTAATGATACCTTCAAGAGTGCTAATTTTTTCTTCAATAGAAGCGGAAAATTCACGTTCGTCGGTGAGCAGAATATCTTTTATGATACTTAACTTTTCCTCTTGGGTCATAAATGGAAGTGTTTTTATTCGCCAATTTTCTCTCCTAATTTAATAAATAAATCGCTTAATAGTTTTCTATTAACTTTTTTATCTTCAAGAGTTTTTATTTTATAATTTAATGAATCTTCAAGGTCTGTAATTCTGATATTTAAATCGGTGCTAAGAGAATCTATATTTTTCATGAGATCTGACCTCACTTCATCAATTAAACTTTCCAGCTCTTGTTTCTTATTAAGAACATCCGCTTTAACCAGTTCAAATTCTGCATCATATGCTTGAATGTTTTCTCCAAAAATAAGCTCTTTTATGGCATCTATTTTTGACTTACCATTGACATTAATTTTAGTAATATCAGGTAGTTCTTGTTTTGATTTTTGTGTCATATTGTGATGAATATTACCATGTTAATTAACAAAAATACGTTAAAATACATTATAAAAAAAAGTAACCACACCTATTTTGCGGCTAATAAAACCATGCATTTTACGATCTCAATTCTATTATAAATTTAGCTTTATAAAATTCACTACATCTTTTTTGAGGGATTCTTTATTGAAACGCACAAATTTTAAAATGTTTACCTATTGCGAACTAACATATTGTTTACTGAAAATTGTGACTTTATTGAAAGTTTAGTGTCTTAATAAATAACTACTTAACTAAACCTAACTATGGCGTTTTAAAGTATAATACTAATAAGTTGAGAATCTAAAATGTACTTATAAATGTTATATTGAATATCGCTACGTCGGAAAGGCCAATTAAAAAGAGGAAGACATACTAAATAATGGATAATTTATATAAACATAGAAAGCGGTGGTATAACGAAGTTCCCATAGAACTTAAGAATAAAGTCATGAAAGACATTGCAATTGCGAAAGGGATAATAAACATCAATAATACAGACTTTTATTATAAGGATGATGTTTTTGAAATTGTTTTGTTCTTGAGAAAACAAAATGCATATAATCCTAACACAAACATTTTAAACTAGAAAACTTAATATAAGTATGTGTATAGCGTCAAATATATTTAAGATAATGTTGAGAGTCTGTTAAGAATACAAGATTAATCCTAATTAGGATTAAAAAATGGTTGGTTACTTTTTTGTAGACTTAACGCTCTTTATAATGCCCTTTTCATTTATTTGAAAAGGGTTTTTTTGTGAATTATGATAATGATTTAGTTAACGAGTTTGGTTTTTTTGATAATTATTTTTGTTAAAATTGAACGAAATAATTTATATAATAAAAATTATATCTAAAAAAAGTGCATTTCATCTATTTTCTTATAAAAGTTTTTTTGGAGAAAAGAATTTATATTGAAAACTATAATATTGGTTTACAATTAATAAAGTAAACCAACAATAAATGACTGACGAGGAATTAGTAAAAAAAATTATAGTTAATAATGATACAAAACTGTTTGAAATTTTATATGACAAATTTTCTAATAAAATATATAATTTGTGTTATGGATTTGCAAGAGACGCAGATGAAGCTAAAGATTTAACACAAGATGTTTTCTTAAAGGTATATCTTAAATTACCAAGTTTTAAAGGAACTTCTAAATTTTCAACCTGGGTATATTCGCTTACATACAATCATTGTGTAAACTACGTAAATAGAGATACCGCAAAGAAAATTGAAAAACGGACTAATGTATTTTATCGTTTTGAAAATTTAGTGGATGAAGAATCTGATAACAGTGCACATCAAAATAAAATTAAAAAATTAGATAAAGCATTAAATAATATTTCTTCTGAAGATAAAATGATATTATTATATAAATATCAAGATAATTTAACAATTAAAAATTTAGAGGACGTTTTAGGAATTGGTGAAAGTGCCGTTAAAATGAGAATTAAAAGAGCAAAAGATAAACTAACCAGTTTATGTGCTTAATTTTTTTTAGGAATTAATTTTTAAAAAAATATATAAGTAATTGAGAGTGAAGTAAGAATACAGGAATAATTTTGAGTTTGGTATTAATTTAGTTGGTTACCTTTCTGTTTCTAGATAAACCCTCGGTACTTGCCCTTTCCATTAATATGGAAAGGGATTTTTTATTTGAAATGGCTATATTTTTTAATAAAAATATTGATTTTGATTTATTAAAGAAGTAACTTTAGTGATAGTGATTGAAAGCACAATTTTCAACCCAATTGTAGTGTTGTTTTTATATTAATGACATGGATACTTTTGAAAATATAAAAAATTGGATGTTGGAAAATCCAACAGCTACCCATCTTATAAAATACTTTATATGGGTGGTTTTAGTGTTTTCTATCATTGCGTTTTTTAGACGATACTTAAAAAATATATTTCCTGACACGTCGTTGCGCTATAAATCACAAAAAGGAATTGAAATTTTAGGTTTTATACTTCTATTGTTAATATCTATTTCTTATTTCACAGGTAATATAAAAGATTTTGGATTAGCTATTGGCTTATTATCGGCAGGAATAACAATTACATTACAAGAACTAATTCTTAGCATCGCTGGGTCTTTTTATATCTTTTTTGTTAGGGTTTATAAACCCGGAGATCGCATTGAGATTAATGGAATAAAAGGTGACGTAATAGATGTTGATAGCATTTATACAACCATGATGGAAATAGGGGAATGGGTTTCGAGTGATAATTACAGTGGTCGTATAGTTAAGCTAAGTAATGCCTTTGTTTTTAGAGGACCAGTGTATAACTATTCACAAGATTTTCCTTTTGTGTGGGATGAATTTAATCTACCAATTCGGTATGGTTCCGATATTGAATTAGCAAAATCTATTTTTATTGAAATAGCAACCGAAAATCTTTCTGAATATGTGACCGAATCGATTGCAGATTGGAAAAAAGTGGTTGATAAATATTATATTGAAGATGCAAAGGTAGAACCAACTCTTGCCATTACAATGACCGATAATTGGATACAATTTAATTTAAGATATATTGTAGACTATAAAAAAAGAAGAGGAACCAAGCATATTTTAAATGAGTTAATTGGTGAACGAATTCAGAAAACGAATGGAAAGGTTCAATTAGCTTCTGCAACTTTTGAAATTGTTAAAATTCCAATAGTCGATATAAATCAAAAAGTAAAAACTTAATTAAGAGGTTTATTTAAAACAATTCATTTAAAACTTTAGCTAATCGTATACCAGCTAATTGAAGTTGCGATCTTACGGTTCCAAAATATATATACGAGTAGTTATAGCGTAAATTTTCGCCAGGTTTGGCTGAGTTGTAAACATCATTACTAAGTTTATGTGTTTCATTTACCCAATCTATAACAGTTCCTTTTTGAATGTTTTTAACTTGTTGTTTTGTTAAGTAATCGACATTTTTAGCTAATTCAGAATAGCTCATGCCATAGTCGTCAATCATTTTACTATCCCAAACACTATGTAAATTAGTGTCTTTATAAAACCATTGCAATTTAAAATCGTTCCCACCTTTGTCTTCTTCTAAGCCAACATGCATAGGTTGGTGTAAATCGCCAATTAAATGAATAAGTAGTTTTAAATAGAATGCTTTATCATTATCTGATGAATTTTTGTCTTTTATAATACTTTCGCAAAACTCAATACCGCTAACTAAATCCCCTTCTGGGTTACTTTTAGACCTGTCGTACATGGCATCTAAAGGCATATTGATATAATGCCAGGTATAAAACTTTTTGTACCGATTATCAGATTTAATTTCATCTGCAAACGTTGAAACAAATGCTAAAGATTCTCTTTGAAGTAATTTTTTTATTTCCCGTTTGGTTTTAGAATTTAAATAAGTGTTAGCAATTTCTCCAATAGCCCTATGTCCGGTTGCTCCCCATTTTGGTTCCGCAGACATTTGGAAAGTTAAAAGTGTACCTAGTAGTATTGTGAATAAAATATTAGAGTTCATTTGAGCAGGGTTTTTATTTAAATATTATTTAAAATTAATACAGAAAATTACGTCGGTTAATTACTTTTTATTTCGCTTATTATAATTTTTATCACCCCTGGTTTTAGGTTTTTTATATTTAGCGGCAATTTTAAATTTATAAGACCCTCCTTTATTTTCTTGGGAATTCTTTTCAGATTTATCATGAAATGCAGGTCCAGGAGCATCTTCTTCGGTTCGTTTTATTGGGTTGTAATGTTCTTTTATTTGTGGACGTTCTTCTTCAATTAACTCTGTGGAAATTTCAACCGAATCTGGAATTTCTATTAAAGGAATAGTCATTTTCATTAACCCTTCGATTTTTTCAATAGATTCTTGTTCGGCTTCAGTAGAAAACAATATAGCTTCACCTTGGCGTTCTGCACGTCCTGTTCTACCAATACGATGCATGTAATTTTCGGGGTATTCGGGTGTGTCAAAATTTATTACGTGGGATATATTGTCAATATCTAAACCACGTGCCATTACATCTGTTGCAACTAAAATACGGTTCATACCGTTTCTAAATTGCTCAATACTTCGAAGTCGGTAATTTTGTGTTTTATTGGAATGAATGACACACAATTCGTCGTGAAAAGTTTCATCTAATTTTTCAAACAGACGGTCTGCCATTTTTTTGTGCGATACAAAAATTAAAACCTTATTAAACGTTTCTATATCGTTTAAAATATGGATTAATAAATTTACTTTCGTATAAAAGTTAGGCGCATTATAGCGAGATTGCTCAATGTTTTCTAGTGGTGTACCAGAAACGGCAATTGAAACACGCTGAGGACTTTTAAAAAAATCATTAATCAATACATCTACATCTTGCGTCATAGTTGCCGAAAACATGATGTTTTGTCGTTTTTCTGGTAGTATATCGAAAATATTAATTAATTGATGTCTAAACCCTAAATCTAGCATAACATCAACTTCATCAATTACCAGTTTTTGTATCGATTTTAACTGTAAAACTCTGCTTAGAGCTAAATCGTAAAACCTACCAGGTGTTGCTACCAATATGTCTAAACCTGCAGCAATGGCTTGTTTTTGAGTATTAATATTGGTACCTCCATAAACGCCAAGTACACGTGTGTTAATATACTTTGCAAGTTTTTCAATTTCATCTACAACCTGTACAACAAGTTCGCGTGTGGGTACTAAAATTAAAATACGAGGCGTTTCTTGCGTAGAGAATTTTAAATTTTTTAAAATTGGCAACATGTAGGCAAACGTTTTACCCGTACCAGTTTGTGCAATACCTACCATGTCGGTCCCAGAATTCACCACATTAAAAGCTTCTGCCTGAATTGGTGTAGGAGTTGTAAAGCCTAAATCGTTTAAGGCATTATATAACGGTGTATTTAAATTTAATTCTTCGAAAGTCACGGTGCGTAATTTAATCGGCAAAGTTAAGCTTAATAATCTATTTAGACTAAACTCTTATGTATTTCAATTGTATAGCTTGCTTTAAAGGTATTACCTGCTTTTAATTTTAAAATCCCTTCTTTTGTTTTTAAGTCCTGATTCGTGTTTTCACTGTCCGCAATACCCAACCACGGTTCTATACATACATAGTTGCCATTAGGTTTCGCCCAAATGCCTAAAAACGGAAAATCATTATAGCTAACAGATAGAATATTACCGTATAATTTACTTTTTAATGTTACTTTTTTAGATTTTAAATCTTTAAAAATAAGGGCATCATCATTAAATAAATCATGAGTTAAAGGAATGTTATTAGATTTATTAAAAAGAGGTATTGATAAAGAAGAAATAAGCCCATTCTCCATATTAATTAGATGTGTTTTAGAGGTTTCGGTATGCTCAAATTCTAAAAAATAATCTTCATAATTTTCATTTTCAAACACAGGACATTTAAAAGCAGGATGTCCTCCCACAGAAAAATATATAGTTTTGGTATCGACGTTTTTTACCGTATGAATAACTTCAATGCTATTGTTTGTTAATTTATAGGTAATATAAAATTCAAATTTAAAAGGATATATTTTTAAAGAGTCTTCACTATATGACAACTTAAAAGTTAGGCTATTTGGTGTCTGTTCATGTAAAATTATTGCTTCATTGTTTCTAACGATACCATGTTTTGGTAATTTATATTCTTGATTTTCAAAAATGTAAGTATCATTTTTAAGTGCGCCAATAATAGGGAAAAGGTTAGGAGCATAACTTCCCCAAATGTCAGGGTTCGCATCCCACATAAATTCAGTGCCATTTCTTGACGAGGTAATTTTACATAACTCAGCGCCTGTTTTTTTTACGGTAATTTTAAGTTGTTTGTTTTCTAAAGTGAACATATAATCTGATTATTAAACTAAAGTGCAAAATTTGTCATTTTTTAAGGATTCTAACTAACTTTACGACTTAATTTTTATTATTGAGAACAACTTATAACTATAAAGTCGAAAATTCAGAATCATTTAAACACCAATTATTAATTTGGAGTCAGCAATTTGATGATGTAGTTTGGTTAGATTCTAACAATTACGAACAAAACTATTCCAAATATGATGCGGTTTTAGCTGTTGATGCCTTTACAAGTATTCAAACCGACTTTTATGATGCGTTTAAGCAGCTTAAAGAGTACCAGACTCTTACAAAAGATTGGATTTTTGGGTATTTAACATATGATTTAAAAAATGCGACCGAAACCTTAAAGTCTGAGAATTTTGATGGATTAGAATTCCCAGATTTATTTTTTTTTCAACCTAAAAAATTATTTTTCTTTAAAGGAAATCAGGTAGAAATGCACTATTTGAAAATGGTTGATGATGAGTTTGAAAGTGATTTAGAAGCCATCGAAAAGTCTAAAAATCTAACAATCCAACAATCCAACAATCCAATAAAAATTAAACTCCGTATTCATAAAGACGAATATTTCGAAAAAATAAATAAAATGCTTGCTCATATTCACAGAGGGGATATATATGAAGCTAATTTTTGTCAGGAGTTTTATGCTGAAACTACTGAGATTAATCCTTTAGAGACTTACAATAAGCTCAATAGTATTTCAAATCCACCATTCGCCACATTTTTAAAATGTAACGACAAGTATTTATTGTCGGCATCTCCAGAGCGCTATTTGAAAAAGGAAGGGAATTCGGTTATTTCTCAACCTATAAAAGGAACAGCGAAGCGATCTTTAGATATGGTAGAAGATGAACAATTAAAAGAGGATTTACTGAAGAACGAAAAGGAACGCAGTGAAAATATCATGATTGTCGATTTGGTTCGTAATGATTTATCTAAAACTGCCATTAAAGGAAGTGTTGAAGTAGAAGAATTATGCAAAATTTATACCTTCGACCAAGTGCATCAAATGGTTTCGACTGTAAAATCGAAAGTAGAAAACAGCACACATTCTGTAGATATTATACAAAGTACCTTCCCAATGGGTAGCATGACTGGTGCGCCAAAAATTTCGGCAATGAAAATTATTGAAAGACTTGAAGAAACCAAACGAGGTCTCTATTCAGGAGCGGTTGGATATTTTGCACCGTCAGGAGATTTCGATTTTAATGTGGTGATACGGAGTATTTTATATAATAAAACTAAAAAATATGTATCCTATTCCGTTGGTGGTGCCATCACTTCAAAAAGTGATCCACTCACAGAATACGAGGAATGTTTAATCAAAGCCAAAGCGATGCGTCAAGTTTTAGAAGATTAGTCTAAATGATCTTTAAATTTATTTTTTACTTCTTCATATATAAATTCTACGCGCTTTACTTCTATAGATTTCACCTTTGCAATTTCTTCAAAACTTAATTTCCCAAAAATAAGTAAATCAATAATGCTGGAAACATTTAAAGGAAGCCAACTATAAAGGCTGCCTAATAGTTCTTTCGATTTATCGTTAGACACATCATCTAATTGAAAAGCCGATAACATAGCATTTTCATCTTCATTATATAAAAATAAGTGTTTGTGTTTTTGGTCTTGTTGGTACGAAATATCATTTAATTCATCATTCATCACATAATCAAAACCATCATCAATGGTATATTTTTCTTCTAAGGCGTCTAATTCTTCTTCTAAAATTGAATTGGTGCTTATGGTGTTTTTATGAAATGATTCTTTCTTAAATATTATGGCCAATTCGGCATCAGCATATTTAAATAGTTTTAATTTTAAAGCATTTGCATCAATATCAATGTCATACCCATTTTCATAAAATTTGGCAATACTTTCGTCGATAACACCACTGGATGAATACATGTTTTTAGGGATAACCCGCATCGATTCAGCAATATAAAGCCGATGTTTTACATAAGGATGTAATTGTTGAGACGTTGAAACTACTTTTTTTTCAAAAGCAGTTTGAGTTGCTTTTTGGTTTAATTTTTCTATAGAGCTCATAACTTTAATTTTAAATTATGTATTTCTAAAGTTACTAAATTATCTAGAATTTAGCATGATGAAAGTCATTTTAAAATACAGAGTTAATACCTATTTAAATACCCAAAGTTGTATATTTGGAGCATGCTTATTCAACTGCAAGACCATATAAATTCAAAGCTTACTTTTTTAAAATCAAGTAAGCTTCTCGTTGCTATTTCTGGTGGAATTGATAGCGTGGTGTTGTCGCATTTATGTTATAAATTGGGTTTAAATATTGCATTAGCACATTGTAATTTTAATTTAAGAGGACATGATAGCGATGCAGATGAAGATTTTGTATTACAACTGGCAGAAGATTGGGAACTGGAAGTTTTTATTGAAAGTTTTGAAACTAAGACATTTGCCAAAGATGAAAAACTTAGTATACAAATGGCAGCTAGAGAATTAAGGTATCATTGGTTTTCCGAACTTTCAGAGCAATTGCATTTTGATTATATTTTAACTGCGCACCATGCCGATGATAATCTTGAAACATTTTTGATTAACTTATCCAGAGGAACGGGATTAGATGGGTTATTGGGTATTCCTGAAATTAATAATCATGTTGTTAGACCGTTGTTAAACTTTTCGAGGGAAGACATCGAGAATTATGCAAAGGAAAATAAATTGAAGTGGAGAGAAGATAGCAGTAATCTTTCAACTAAATATTTAAGGAATAAATTACGTCTTGATGTGATACCAATTCTTAAAGAAATTAATCCACAGTTATTGCGAAATTTTTCCAAAACGCAAGTGCATTTAAATGATTCTAAATGTATAATTGATGATAAAATATTTGATGTATCAAATTTAGTAATAAAGACTATTAATGAGTTTACTATCTCATTAAATATTAATGAAATTAAGAAGTTGAATCATCCCAAAGCATATTTGTATGAGCTTTTAAAAGAATTCGGGTTTACAGAATGGCAGGATGTTTTCAATTTATTAGATGCTCAATCTGGGAAATATATTCTTTCCAGTTCACATCGATTGATTAAGGATAGGGAGTGTTTGTTGCTAAGTCAAATTCACACAGATGATGGTCAAACTATTTATATTTCAGAAACGGATAAACAACTACACTTGCCCATTGGAACTTTACATTTAACCGAAGTTAATTCAATAAATAGTGAAGAAAAAGATACTATTTACATTGACAAACTTTTGTTAAAGTTTCCGTTAAAAATTAGAAAGTGGGAAAAAGGAGACTATTTTTATCCTTTCGGGATGCAAGGAAAAAAGAAACTAAGCAAGTTTTTTAAAGACGAAAAATTCTCACTTTTAGACAAAGAAAGTACGTTATTATTATGTTCTGGAGACGATGTGGTTTGGGTAATAAATAAAAGAGCCGATAACAGATTTAAAGTTTCCGAAAACACGAAACATATTTTAAAAATAACCATTTAATATCTTGGATCATGAAAACATCTATTGTACTATTTTTTTTGGCTATACAAAGTTTTGCTTTTTCGCAAGAAGGAAAAATTTATCCTAAAGGAACAGAAATAAAAATTGATGCCGAAAAGATCTATGTTTATGAGCCGCCACAGGGTATAATAATTACAGAAGACTTAAAAATTACATTTGTTCATCAAGGATATAAGAAAAGATCCGTACCGTTGGATAAAAATGAAAATGGGTATGGGTTTCGTATAAAAGTTCCCGATTCCATTGATGTCTTGGTACTTGCTATCACTAATAAGAAAGGTGAGATAATAGATAATAATGGAAAAGAAGGATATGTAGTTTATTTAAAAAACAAGACTAAAGAAGAAACTCAAAAAGCAAAATTGAACTATTTACAGTTGTATCGATTTGCCAACTATTTTCTAAAATTAGAAATCAACCCAATTACTATTATACCTCAATATGATGCCTTGTTTGGACAAAATCCTCATTTAAAGCAAGATAACGTATATCGTGACTATTTAATGGTCAAGTATCAAACTGATAAAGAAAAAACCAAACCTGAAATTATAGAATTTGCTCAGATTTTATCCAAAAAAAATGACGAAAATAGTTTAACCCTTGCTCACGGTCTTTATTCTTTTATTAAAATGGGGAATGAAGCTGATGCTCTTGAAACCTTGATATTAAAAAAATATCCAAAAGGAAATATTGCAAAAGGAAAGTTTATGAGTGACTTTTATGAGCAAAAAGATAAAACCGAAGATTTTATTTTAAACGCAATCGAAACATACACAATAAGGTTTAAAGATGAATCGAAACAAGCTCAAACCCAGTTTTATTTTCCCTTAATAAACCTTTACCTCAAAAATAAGGACACAGCGAATTTATTGAAATACGAAGACTTAGTAGAAGACAAATTGTTTTTGGTAAACATTTACAACAATCATGCATGGAACCTTTCGGGTGAAAGTTTAACGAATCCTGGGACCGATCTAGATTTTGCTGCGGAATTATCGAAAAAAACGGTTGACATGGTAAATGATATAATGGATAATCCAAGTGAGGATGAGGATTTATATCAACTTCAAAAAACATACGATATGTGCGCAGACACCTATGCGCTTATCTCGTACAAACAAGGGAAATATGATTTGGCTTTTCAATATCAAGATGCCATAGCCAAAATTGACGGTTTGGATACAGGTGGAAAAGAAAGATATGCTGGGATTGCTGAGAAAGCGAAAGGTCTGGAATTCACAAGAAAATTTTTAGAAGAGCAATTAATCGCGGGTGAAAACTCTCAAGTAATGATCAATCATCTTCATGAAGTTTATAAAAAACTAAATCTTCCTGTAGATAAATTCGAAAAAATTAAACAAAATTCTTTAAAACTGGCTACCCATAAAGCTAAAAAGGAACTCATAGATATTTTTGGGGACACAAAAAGTATAGATTTCACTTTAACAAACATTAAAGGAGAAAAAGTCAAGTTATCTGATTACAAAGGGAAAGTTGTTGTTTTGGATTTTTGGGCAACTTGGTGTGGACCCTGTCGTGCTTCTTTTCCAAGTATGCAGAATTTAGTGAATACTTATAAAGGAGATAATGTCGAATTCTTTTTTATCAATACTTGGGAAAGAAAAGAACCGACCGAAATTAGAAAAAATGTATCAAAATTTTTAGCGGACAATAAATATACTTTCAATGTTTTGTTTGATTATAAGGATGATGTGGTTGCAAAATACAAAATCACTGGAATTCCAGCGAAAGTAGTGATTGATAAAGAAGGCAATATAATTTCTTTAAATAGTTCTGATGATAATTTGAGAGCTTTAATTGAAGAAAACATAAATTAAATCCATAACTAAAAATGAAGATTCTTGGCAGTATAGTGGACATATCCAACAAACGAATCTTTAAAGGAGAAGTTACCGTTGATGGAGGTAAAATTAGTTCCATAGTTGAAAAAGAACACAACATTGAAACCTACATTGTCCCCGGTTTTATCGACGCCCATATTCATATAGAAAGTTCTATGTTGGTTCCAAGTGAATTTGCTCGTTTAGCCGTAACTCATGGTACGGTGGCAACGGTTTCAGACCCGCACGAAATTGCCAATGTTTTAGGAGTTGTCGGTGTCGAATTTATGATTGAAAATGGTAAAAAAACACCGTTTAAATTTAATTTTGGCGCACCATCTTGTGTTCCTGCAACTACTTTTGAATCGGCTGGAGCTGTTATTGATTCTGAAGCTGTAAAAGTGCTTTTAGAAAACCCAGACATCAAGTATCTAACAGAAATGATGAATTATCCAGGCGTTTTGTTTGATGATGAAGAAGTCTTTAAAAAAATAGCCTGGGCAAAACATTATAATAAACCTATTGATGGACATGCTCCCGGTTTGAGAGGCGAAGCCATTACCAAATATATTAATGCTGGAATTTCTACCGATCATGAATGTTTTACTTATGAAGAAGCCTTAGAGAAGCTTCAAAAGGGTATGAAAATTTTAATTCGTGAAGGCAGTGCAGCTAAAAATTTTGAAGCTTTAGTAGATTTAGTTCCCGAGCATTTTAAAAACATGATGTTTTGTAGTGATGATAAACATCCAGATGATTTAATAATCGACCATATAAATAAACTTTGTGCCAGAGCTGTGGCAAAAGGTATTGATGTGTTTAAAGTATTGCAAATGGCTTGTGTGAACCCTGTAAAACATTATAATTTAGCGGTTGGTTTGTTACAGATAGGTGATAAGGCAGATTTTATAGTTGTAGAAGATTTAATCAATTTTAAAACCATTCAAACATATATAAATGGTGAATTGGTTTTCGATAACGAAAAATCATTAATCAAACCAGTTTCTTTTAAAAATCTTAATAATTTCGATTGCAATAAAAAGGAAATAACAGATTTCAGATTTAAATCTTCAAAAGAAAAAATTAGAGTTATTGAAGCATTGGAAGGACAATTAGTGACAAACGAATTAATTGAAGACGCTTTAATTATTAATGGAAATTTAGTTTCAAATGTTAAAAAAGATATTTTAAAAATGACCGTTGTTAATCGTTACAAAAATGAAAAACCCGCTATAGCATTCATTAAAAATTTCGGATTAAAAGAAGGCGCTATTGCATCTTCTGTTGGTCACGATTCTCATAATATTATTGCAGTAGGTGTTTCAGACGAAGCTATTTGTAAAGCTGTTAATCTACTTGTTGAAAACAAAGGTGGAATTTGTGCGATTTCTAATTCTGAAGAAAAAATTGTGCCACTTCCAGTCGCAGGAATTATGAGTGATAAAGACGGAATAACGGTAGGAAAGCAATATGCCGAACTCGATAAATTGGCTAAAAATTTAGGAAGTACTTTACACGCACCTTACATGACTTTGTCATTTATGGCATTATTGGTTATTCCATCATTAAAATTAAGCGATAAAGGATTGTTTGATGGAACTAATTTTAAATTTACATCTTTAGAATTATAACAGAAGTAACTTAAAACTGCAACTGTAACTGAAAACTAAAAATATATGCCGGTAATAGAATCTACTTATAAACCTTCTTACTTTTTTAAAAAAGGATTTGTTTCAACTGTTTATTCAGGTTTAGTTCGTCGCATTTCACTAAAGCAAGTACGAGAACGTATCACACTGAAAGATGGTGATTTTTTAGATTTAGATTGGAGCTATGCAGCGGAAAAAAGCAAGAAACTCATCATTTTACTTCACGGACTTGAGGGACATGCACAACGGCCCTATGTAACAGGTGCAGCACAATTGTTTAATAATAATGGAATCGATGCGGTTTGTGTGAATTTTAGAGGCTGTAGTGGAGAAGATAACTTGAAATATGGAAGTTACCATTCAGGTTCTACAGATGATTTAGAAGCTGTGATTAGTCATGCTATTTCAAAGAAAAAATATTCAGAAATATATTTAAAAGGATTTAGTTTAGGAGGAAACATTATCTTAAAATATTTGGGAGAACGCGAGTCTGTTCCAAACGAAATTAAAGCTGCTATCGCGATTTCGGTGCCTTGTTATTTGTATGGTTCAGCGAAAGAATTACATACTTTTAAAAACATATTATTCCATGATCGCTTTAAAAAGCATTTAGTAAATCGTTTAAAAATTAAACAGAGAAATTTCACTAAAGATTTAAGTCTTGAAGAAATTGATTCTATAAAAACATTATTTGATTTTGACAATGTATATACTTCGAAAGCTCATGGCTTTAAAGATGCTTTAGATTACTACGAGCAATGCAGCAGTTTACAGTTTCTACCGAATATTAAAACCCCTACACTTATTATTAATGCGCTTAACGATTCATTTTTATCTCCTGAATGTTACCCAGTAAAAGAAGCAAAAAACAATCCTAATTTATTTTTAGAGATGCCAAAGAATGGCGGGCATGTTGGGTTTGTTGCAAAAAACAATATTTATTATAATGAGTATAAGGCACTTGAGTTTGTACTTAACTATTAAAATTTAGTTTAAAATTATTACAAGCTATCTTTTTTCGTATTTTTATTGAGAAAGTTTATCCTAATAAATATTGGGATACTAAAAATTGTACAACCAAAACTAATAGATATGCCGAAATACAACTTAAATATCAATAGTAAAATCCATTCTGTTGATGTGGATAACGACACACCGCTTTTATGGGTGTTGCGAGATCATTTAGACTTAGTAGGAACTAAATATGGATGCGGGATAGGTCAATGTGGTGCTTGTACGGTTCATTTTGATGGTGCCGCGGTGAGAAGTTGTCTTATGCCTGTTTCGTCCATCGGGAATACAAAAATTACAACTATTGAGGGGCTTTCTGTTGATGGTGACCATCCAGTCCAAAAAGCATGGCTTGAACACGATGTTCCGCAGTGTGGCTATTGCCAAAGCGGTCAAATTATGAATGCTGCCGCATTATTGAAGAATAATCCAAACCCGTCTGATGAGGAAATAGACAATGGTATGAATGGAAATATTTGTAGATGTGGCACTTATATAAGAATTAAACAAGCTATTAAAACGGCTTCAAAGCTTTAAAACACAGAAATCATGACAAAGATAAAAACACAATATAATCGTCGTTCATTTTTAAAGGTTTCTGCAGCAGCTGGTGGAGGTATGCTTATAGGATTTAGTTGGTTAACTGGTTGTATTACCGATTCGAAATCTGAAATGGTTGCAGTGCCAAAAGAATGGTTTGAGATTAATGGTTATATCAAAATAGGAGATACGGGAATGGTTACAATTTACTCTCCAAATCCAGAGATTGGACAGAATGTTCGAACATCAATGCCCATGATTGTTGCAGAAGAATTGGATGTAGATTGGAAAAATGTTGTAGTTGAGCAAGCACCTTTAAATACTGGATTCTATCAAAATCAATTTGCCGGAGGGAGTCTTTCTATTAAGTTAAGTTGGAATGCACTGCGTATGGCTGGTGCTACTGGAAGAAGAATGTTATTAGAAGCAGCCGCAAAAGAATGGGGGATTTCTGTTTCAGATTTAAACGTTAATCAAGGTGTTATTAAAGAAAAGAATGGAGAAAGAAGCATCACTTATGGAGAAATAGCTTCTAAAGCAGTCGGTATCGAAATACCTGAAGAAGTTGAACTAAAAGAAATAAAAGATTTTAATTTAATTGGCACAAGTGTTAAAAATGTTGATGGTAAAAAAATAATTACTGGCAAATCACTGTTTGGTTTAGACTTCAAACGAGAAGGAATGAGAATAGCCATGATTCAGCATCCGCCTGCATTTGGTATGAAAGTGAAAGACTTCAATGAAGAAGAAATAAAAAAAATGCCGGGGGTAAAAGATGCATTTATTATTGATATAGCTATACCTGACCCAAGTTGGTCTGATGAAAAAGGTTTTCTTCAGCTTATAGCCATCGTCGGGGAATCGACTTGGCAATTAATTAAAGCCAAAAAGGCAATTAAAGCCAATTGGGACATTGTGAGTGAATTGGAAAATTCAGAAATGCATAGGAATACTATGAATGAAGCGCTTGTTTCAGGCAAAGTTCAAGCAAGTAGAACAGATGGAGATCCTGATGGTGCATTTAAATTGGCTGCTAAAGTTATTGAACGTACTTATAGTTCTCCTTTTCTTGCTCATAATACGATGGAGCCTATGAATTTCTTTGCGAATGTAACTGAAGATTCTGCTGAACTAATTGGACCGACACAAACACCTGAAGCACTTGAAGGTTCTGTGGCTAAATTATTAAACATGCCAATTGAAAACATTACTGTCAATATGACAAGAATGGGTGGTGGATTTGGTAGAAGGCTTTATGTACATTTTGGGTTGGAAGCTGCCGCTATTTCTAAAAAAATAGGCGCTCCGGTTAAACTTGTTTATACCAGAGAAGATGACATGAGTCAAGGCACTTATAGACCAGCATATTTATCGAGTTATAAAGCTGGTCTGGATGAAAATAATAATCTGATTGCTTTTTCAGTTAGAGGTACAGGGTTACCAGAAAGTTCGATTTTCCCTGATCGATTCCCTGCAGGAACTGTTGATAATTATTTTGCAGCAGATATTAGTGGAAACACCAATATTACTACTGGTGCTTGGAGAGCCCCAAGGTCTCATTTTACTGCTGGTGCTGAACAATCATTTCTTGATGAAGTGGCTGAATTGGCAGGAAAGGATCCCATAGATTTTCGTTTAGAATTATTTGATAGAGTCATTAAAAAACCTGTAGGTGAAAAAAATGACTATGAGGCAGAACGTTATGCAGGTGTTTTAAAATTGGTAAAAGAAAAATCTAATTGGGGAGAGATAAAAATCTGGTAGTTTATCGTGGTGTAGCAGCATATTTTTGTCATGATTCTTATGTTGCAGAAGTTGTAGATATTGTTATGGATAATGGTCTGCCAAAAGTTAAAAAAGTTTGGTGTGCTGTAGATTGTGGTATTGTTGTGAATCGCGATGCGGCTGTAAACATGGTTCAAGGTGGGGTTATAGATGGCATTGGGCACGCCATGTACAGTCAATTAACTTTTAATAATGGAGAGGTTAATGAAACAAATTTTGATAAATATCAATTAATGCGACATTCTCAAGCACCGGAATCTATAGAAGTATTCTTTGTTGAAAATGAGATTGCTCCAACAGGTTTAGGAGAACCAGGACTTCCTCCAGCGATAGGTGCATTGGCAAATGCATTGTATAAGGCGAGTGGAACACGTTACTATCATCAACCTTTCATATCCTATACGCCAATTGTTGGTTAAAAAACAGACTGTTATAAAATGACTCATGAATTTAAAGACATAGTTCTTCAAGGATTAAAAGCGAAAAAGAACAATTCGAAATCGGTATTAGCATCAGTTGTAGATTTGGATGGTTCATCTTATAGGCAACCTGGTGTAAGAATGTTAATTCTTGAAAATGGACAAATGGTTGGGGCTGTTAGTGGCGGTTGTGTTGAAAAAGAAATTTTGTTACAGTCGGAATCTGTTTTTAAAACAGGAGACCCAAAGATTATGACCTACGATGGAAGATACAGATTAGGTTGTGAAGGTGTTCTTTATATTTTATTAGAGTTGTTTCAACCAGAAATGACGTTCGAAGAAGCTTTTTTAGATGCAATCAAAAAAAGAGATTCATTTCAAATTCAGTCTTTTTTTAATAAGAAAGATGGGTTTACATCTGGAATTGGGTCATTTGTGAAAATTAAAAATGAGTTTTTTTCAGTACAAGGTAGTAAATATGAAAAATCAAGTACGGAACATCTTTCTGTTCATGAACAGTTTCTTTCGGCATGTTTTAAACTCATTATTATAGGCGCAGAACATGATGCGGTGCAGCTCTGTAAATATGCAAGTTTAACGGGTTGGGAAGTTGCCATAGTTTCTGGGCATAATGAATCTAAATCCATTAATGATTTTCCAGGTGCCAATGAATTTTATTCTATGACTCCCGAAGAAATTGATTTGTTGGCTATAGACAATCAAACTTCTATTGTTTTAATGACTCATAGTTTTGCCAAAGATTTACGTTATTTGGTGGCTTTAAAAAATGCTAAACCAAATTATATTGGTATTCTTGGGCCGACAAAAAGGAGGGAAGAATTATTATCTCAATTAATTGAATATTGCCCAGAAATTAGTGATGCCTTTTTAGATGTAATCCATGGTCCTGCGGGACTAGATATAGGCTCGGAAACACCACAAGAAATAGCCATTTCAATAGTTTCACAGATTTTGGCGGTTACACGCAAAAGAGATGCTATTTCACTAAGTAAAAAATCTGGAAAAATTCATAAAAGTCATAACTGATTGTATGTCAAATGAATCATTTAAAACCGCAATTGTTATTTTGGCTGCAGGTTCTTCCAAACGAATGGGAGAACCTAAACAGTTACTTCCTTGGGGTAATTCTACACTAATTGAGCATATTATTCAAAAAGCGCTAAAAGTTAAGGTAACGGAAGTTTCGGTCGTTTTAGGTGCTAATTTTGAAATCATAAATAAACAAATAAAAAATTATCCCATTAATATTATTACTAATACCAACTGGAAAGCAGGTCTGAGCATTTCTATTTCGAAAGCTGTATCGCATTATATTACAGAACAAAAAATAGAAGCTTTAATTTTTATTTTAGCTGATCAACCATTTATTTCAGACAATTATTTGAAGCAAATGTTAAGTAATTATATGGTTAACCAAAACCAAATAATAGCAACGCAGTACGAAGATGGGAAATTGGGAGTTCCAGTACTTTTTGATAAATATTTTTTTAATGAACTATTAAGTTTAAATGGAGATATTGGTGCAAATCAAATTTTGCAAAATAATAAGCGCTATGTAAAGGCTTTGGAAGTTTCATTTAATCATATTGATATAGATACAAAAGTTGATTATCAAAAAGCACATATTGATATGTTTAAATATTAAAAATGAGTACGTCACCACAAGATAAAGCCAAAACACCAGAAAGTTTTTCAAAAATAAAAACTAAAACGCCACCTAAAAATAGTGCGGGTTTTGCGTCTATTAAAGTGGCTTTAGGTCATGTCACGAAATACTTAAAACCATTAGATGCCTTAAAAATATCTAGAAGCCTCAATCAAAAAGGTGGTTTTGATTGCCCAGGTTGCGCGTGGCCGGATCCGGACGATGAGCGTTCTTCGCTAGGTGAATTCTGTGAGAATGGGATTAAAGCGATGGCAGAAGAAGCACAGAGCAAAACAATTGGTTCTGAATTTTTTACGAAATATTCCGTAGATGAACTTGCAGGTTGGTCCGATTTTGAAATTGGTAAATCAGGTCGATTGTCCGAACCCATGTTTTTATCAGAAGGTGCTTCACATTATAAACCAATTTCTTGGAATGAAGCTTTTAATAAAGTAGGAACACATTTGAATACTTTAAATTCTCCTGATGAAGCCATTTTTTACACTTCTGGAAGAACAACCAATGAAGCGGCATTTTTATATCAATTATTTGTTCGTGAATTTGGTACTTCTAACTTACCAGATTGCTCTAATATGTGTCATGAAGCGAGTGGAAATGCGCTTTCCGAAACATTGGGTATAGGAAAAGGCTCCGTTACTTTAGACGATTTATACAAAGCCGAAGTGGTGATGGTTATTGGACAAAATCCGGCAACCAATCACCCAAGAATGTTAACTGCTTTAGAAAAATGTAAAAATAATGGCGGTAAAATTATTGCAATCAATCCACTGCCAGAAGCTGGGTTAATAAAATTTACGAATCCGCAGAACCCGTTAAAATTGTTGACAGGTGGAACAAAACTTGCCGATGTGTTCGTGCCTATAACAATTAATGGCGATGTGGCTTTTATAAAAGCATTGTTGATTAAATTACTTGAAAAAGAGGAAGTTGAAGGAAATGTTTTTGATAAAGAATTCATCAAAGAATTTACGCAAGGGTATGATGATCTCATTTCAGATTTAAAAACTTATAGTTTTGAAGATTGTTTGAAATTATCAGGTGTTTCAAAAGCTATTTTTGATGACGTTTTTGATTTAATTCTGAATAACAATAAAATCATTATTTGTTGGGCAATGGGATTAACGCAACACCAAAACGCAGTTGATAATATACGTGAATTAGTAAACCTGTTATTATTAAAAGGAAGCATTGGTAAAGAAGGCTCGGGCACGTGTCCGGTAAGAGGCCATTCCAACGTACAAGGCGACAGAACGGTTGGTATTTGGGAATCCGCACCACAAGCTTTTTTAGATAAAATTGAAGTTAAATATGGGTTTAAACCAAGTGCTAAACATGGTTATTCTGTTATTGACGCCATAAGAGCAATGTATGATAAAAAAGCTCATGTGTTTTTTGGATTGGGTGGTAATTTTATTTCGGCAGTTCCAGATACACAATATGCGGCTCAGGCATTGGCGAATTGTAATTTAACGGTTCATGTGAGTACAAAATTAAATCGCTCACATCTAGTAACTGGTAAAGAAGCACTTATTTTACCTTGTTTGGGACGCTCGGAAAAAGATTATCAAAAAACAGGCATACAAGTACAAAGTGTTGAAAACTCTATGGGAATTGTATCTTCAACTAGAGGGATATTAGAACCTTGTTCGAATAAGTTACTTAGCGAAGTGGCAGTGGTTTGTGGTATTGCAAATGCTACTTTAAAAGATAGAACTAAAATAAACTGGCTTCAATATAAAGACGATTATGATTTAGTAAGAAATGATATAGCAGAAGTTGTTGAAGGCTTTACAGATTATAATACCAAACTAAAACAACCATCAGGTTTTTATTTGCCAAATGGTGCACGTGTTCGGAAATTCAAAACTAAAACAGGGAAAGCTAATTTTTCGATAAACAAACTACCAAATTGGAAACTTAAAGAAAATGAATTAATAATGATGACTATTCGTAGTCACGATCAATTTAATACCACTATTTACGGTTTAGACGATAGATACAGAGGCGTTTTTAACGAACGACGTATTATCTTCATGAATCGAGACGATATGGTAACAAGAGGATTGCATGAACAACAAGTCGTAAATTTAAAATCGGTTTTTAATGGTGTTCTTAGAGAAGCTCATAATTTTAAAGTAGTGGGATATGATATTCCTAAAAATTGCTGCGCTACTTATTTTCCAGAAACTAATATCTTAGTTCCTTTAGATAGTTTTGCGCATACTGCTAAAACGCCAGCTTCAAAAAGTGTTATTATTACGGTTCATTCTAATTAATCTTTATTCATACTTTCCTAATTCTTACCTCAAAAATTTGTTTTATACTTAGTTATATTCATTTGAATTTGTGAAATTGGTAATAATTCAGGTTTTATTAATAATTTATTTAATATTGGTATTTAAAAATAAGTATAAATACTTAGATTTGTAAATATAATTACGTAGCGTATGATTTTGGCTTTTGTATTATAATTAAAAATCTGACTGATGAAAAGAATTATTGTTGTAGGTAACGGGATGGTAGGTTATAAGTTTTGTGAAAAATTTATAGCCCTAGCAAAAGATAAAAAATTTCAGTTAACTGTTTTTGGTGAAGAACCGAGACCAGCATACGATCGTGTTCATTTAAGCGAGTTTTTTCAAAATAAAGATGCTAAAGCTTTAGAAATGGCGCCTAGAACATGGTATGAAGAACATGGTATTGAATTAGTAACGGACGAGCGTATTACAGCTATCCATCGCGTTTCAAAAAAAGTGACTACTTCAAAAGAAATTAATTATAAATACGACTATCTAGTTCTTGCAACAGGTTCTGCACCTTTTGTACCGAATATTCCGGGTGTTGAGAAAAAAGGGATTTTTGTTTACAGAACGATTGAAGACTTGGAAGCCATGCTTTCATATGCTGATAAGCTAAAAAAAGGTAAGAAAGAAACGGTAAAAGCAGCTGTATTAGGTGGCGGCTTATTAGGATTAGAGGCGGCTAAGGCCGTTATGGATATGGGTTTTGAGCCTCACGTGGTTGAGTTTGCATCTAAGTTAATGCCACGTCAATTAGATACCAGAGCTAGTAAAGTTTTACAAGAAAAAATAGAATCTTTAGGGATTCATGTGCATTTGTCTAAAGCCACCAATAAAATACTAGGTGATAAAAGTATTACAGGAATGGAGTTTGGTGAATACGATAAAATTGATGTTGAAATGCTAGTTATTTCGGCAGGAATTAGACCTCGTGATGAATTGGCAAAAACCTGTTTTTTAGAAATGGGAACACGTGGAGGTATTGTGGTAAATGACAGAATGCAAACGTCCGATCCGGAAATTTATGCCATTGGTGAAGTGGCTTTATATAACCAAATGATATACGGTTTGGTGGCTCCAGGGTACGATATGGCTGGAGTTGCAGTAAACCAAATTATGGGAAACACAGAGGTTTTAATGGAAAGTGATATCGATATGTCCACCAAACTTAAATTAATTGGTGTTGATGTAGCGAGTTACGGTGAGCCTTTTATGCCTGTTGAAAAAGGGTATTCCATTATTTATGAAAATAAAACCAAAAATTTATATAAACGTATTAACATTAGTCATGATGGTAAAAGCCTTTTGGGAGGAATTTTGGTAGGAGATGCATCTGATTATAATATGTTTCATCAAATTTATTTAAACGGATTACCAATTCCTGAAGATGCGGAAGAGTTAATTTTAGGTAGTAGAGGTGAAGGTGGTTCATCGTTTGGTAGTGTGATGGATATTCCAGATGCGGCGCAGGTTTGTTCTTGCGAAAGTGTCACTAAAGGGATGATTTGTTCTTCGATTACTGAAGGCGATTGCCAGAATTTAGGTGATGTTATTGCAAAAACCAAAGCAACTTCGGGTTGTGGTGGTTGTAAACCGATGGTGGTCGATTTGGTAAATGAAACTTTAAAATCTCTTGGAAAAGAAGTTAAAGAAACACTTTGCGAGCACTTTAGTTTTAACCGTCAGGAGTTATACGATTTAGTAAAAGTTAATAAAGTTAAAGATTACGACGAAGCACTTAATTTATTTGGAGAAGGCGATGGTTGTGAAACTTGTAAGCCAGCTTTGGCATCTATTTTTGCGACCATTACAATGGAAACACCAAATAAACAAGTCGCTATTCAAGATACAAATGATAGATTCTTAGCAAATATTCAACGTAACGGAACCTATTCGGTTGTGCCAAGAATAGCAGGTGGAGAAATTACACCCGATAAATTAATTGTTATTGGTGAAGTTGCTAAAAAATATGATTTATATACAAAAATTACGGGTGGACAACGAATCGATTTATTCGGTGCGCAATTGCATGAATTACCACTTATTTGGAAAGAATTAATTGATGCTGGATTTGAAAGTGGACATGCATACGGAAAATCGTTAAGAACGGTAAAAAGTTGCGTGGGTTCTACATGGTGTCGCTACGGAATGCACGAAAGTGTCACCTTCGCTATCGAAATTGAAGACCGCTACAAAGGGTTGCGTTCGCCACATAAATTAAAAGGAGGCGTTTCGGGTTGTATTAGAGAATGTGCTGAAGCCAGAGGAAAAGATTTTGGATTGATTGCTGTTGAAGGTGGTTGGAATTTATACGTCTGCGGAAATGGAGGCGCTACGCCAAAACATGCGGTTCTGTTTGCAGAACAATTGGATGATGCTACGGCCATTAAATACTTAGATAGATTCTTAATGTTCTACATTCGAACTGCTGGACCTTTAGTTAGAACGGCGCCGTGGTTAGATAAACTGGATGGTGGTATTGAATATTTAAAAAAAGTAGTTATTGAAGATTCGTTAGGTATTGCTGAAGAATTAGAACTGGAAATGCAAGGGCTAGTTAACAAATATGAATGTGAGTGGAAACAAGCTATTGAAGATCCGAATATGGCGAAACGTTTCAAACATTTTGTGAATTCGGATGATACGGATGATAACTTGGTGTTTGTACCAATGCGTGACCAGAAAATGCCGAAGGCTTGGTAAATGGTTGAAATGTTGAACCGTTTAACTGTTTAATTGTTGAAGCGTCATTACGAGGAGGTACGACGAAGTAATCTCTTTAAATCATGAGATTGCCACAGCAAATAAAAATTTGCTTCGCAATGACGAAATGTTAGGTGGCATCCGCGTTAGGGATTGCAGCGGAAAGCCCGCAGTGAGGCACGAACGAGGACTTGTAGCGAAAAGCCCGACCCGATAGGGTAACGCCCAAATATAAATTGAATTAAATAAAATAGATATGCAAAATATTCTTGAACAATATAAATCGGTTACAGAAGCGGACGTTAAAACTTGGTTTGAAGTTGGTATGGTAACGGATTTTCCGGAGAATAGTGGGGCGTGTATAAAGTATAAAACCAAACAAATTGCGGTGTATAATTTCGCCAGAAAAAACAAATGGTATGCGTGCCAGAATTTATGTCCGCATAAAATGGAAATGGTGCTTTCGCTTGGTATGATTGGCGATAAAGAGGGCATTGCTAAAGTGGCTTGCCCGATGCACAAAAAGAATTTTTCGTTAGAAGATGGTACTAATTTAGCGGGCGATGATTTAAAAATTGCGGTATATCCTGTTAAAATTGAAGGCGGAAATGTGTATATTGGCTTTTCAGATTAACACAAATACACAAACAAAATGAAGCCAACACGATTTGAAATTGCCATAGCATTAATTGATAAAAAAAATTCGGAAGACCCAAATGCATACCAAAGTCATGGTTTAGATTTTCCGAAGGAATTATTATACGCACAGCGCATGTCTCAAAAATTATTGCAGTTTAAACCTAATGCTTCTAGAGCGCTTCAAATTGCAGCCAGAGCACAACATATTTGCCGTTGGAAAATTGCCAGAGATGAGTACCCAATGGATCGTGTGGGCTATTTAAAATGGCGTGAAACACTTAAAAAAATGCATGCCGATATAACAGCAGATATTTTAAAAGAAGTGGGTTACGAAGATGAATATATTGAGCGTGTATCTTTTTTAATTAATAAAAAACTCATTAAAAAGAATGAAGAAAGCCAAACTATTGAAGATGTAATATGTTTGGTGTTTTTAGATTATTATTTTGAAGAATTTGCCGCAAAACATCAGGATGAAAAAATTATTGATATTCTTCAAAAAACATGGGTTAAAATGTCGGAAGAAGGACATGCAGAAGCCTTAAAAATTAAATACTCAGATAAAAGTTTAGGACTAATAAAACAAGCTATTTCTTAAATACACTACTTAAAAATGACAAAAAACGGTAATTCATTAGATCAAAGCACTTTTGATAGATTAAGCCGTTTGTATATCATCGCATTAAGTACAATTGCGCTTTCAGTGATTTTGAGTCAAATATTAGTACAAAAGTATCTTACCGACCAGCAAAGTGATTCTTCGGTTATAAATGTGGCGGGAAGGCAACGTATGTTAAGTCAGAAATTAACAAAAGAAATTGTCTCACTTTCAACTGAAAACACTCCGGAGCAACGCCTATATCTTAAGGAAAAAATTAAACAAACATTAAAAATTTGGGAGTTATCGCATTATGCGCTTCAAAATGGGAATGATAATTTAGGATTACCTGGTAAAAACAGTACCATTATTAAAGAAAAATTTGAAGTTTTAAACCCAACGTTTTATATCCTTAGTAGCGCTTCAAAATCTATAATTGAAAAAATTGAAAATGTTCCACCGTTACCTCTGTCAGCATATATAGAGGATATAGAAAATGTCAAGGAAAACGAAGGCCATTTTCTATTGGTGATGGATCAAATTGTTAATCAATACGATTTGGAGGCGGATGCCAAAGTAAGTTGGCTACGTAAGCTAGAACTACTGTTAACAGCATTTACTATTCTAATTTTATTAGGCGAATTCTTGTTTATTTTTTGGCCTACAGCGAAATCTGTAAAAACAACTTTATCCGAATTATTGATAGCCGAAAAGAAAGCTAAAAAAATGGCTTTTGATGCTGATGAGTTAAGTATATCAAAAGAAAAATCGATTAAAGAGTTACGAGCATTGAGTCATGCGATGGACGAAACCCTGCTTTTTGCAAGAATAACACCCAATGGCAATTTAGTACATATGGGAAAGAAATTTTCGCGTCTTTTTAAATTTACTAAATTTAGTACAAGTACCAATTTTGCTCATGTTTTATCCATAAATGAAAAGGAACAGTCGGTTATTGAGAATTTAATTGCACATCATAAAAAAACGGGATGGCAAGGGGAAGTCAAGGCTACCAGTAAAGACAATAAGGATATTTGGTTAGAAATGTCAATGATTCCTTTCAATCCAACGGACGATAAATCGGAACTACTTATAATTGCATCAGAGATTACAGCTCGAAAAGCGGCTCAATTAGAAATTGTGCGTTTAACGAAAGAAAGTTTTGAAGAGAAAATGAACCAACAAAAGGTGATTTCCAGCCAGATAATTGAAAACCAGGAAAAGGAGCAAAATCGAATTGCAAAAGATGTTCACGATGGTATTGGGCAAATGCTTACAGGTTTAAAATTCAATTTAGAAAGTATTGATATTAAGGATATAAAGAAAACGGCTTCTAAAATTGAACACTTAAAAGGACTCACTGCAAACATAATTAAAGGGGTTAGAACCGCGACGTTTAATTTATCGCCGCCTGAGTTGTCAGACCATGGTATTGTGCCTGCAATAACCAAGTTAACTCATGAATTAGCCAAACTTACCGGTAAAAACATTATTTTTTTTAATAAAACAGATTTCAACCAACGATTAGATTCCTTAGTTGAAATTAATATTTATCGTATAACTCAAGAAGCCATAAATAATGCGATTAAGTATGCTGATTCTAAACATATATTAGTGTCGTTATCGCATAGTGAAAATATACTTAGTATTGTTATAGATGATAATGGTATAGGTTTCGACCCAAATAAGATTAAGAATGTTAAAAATGGTGATGGTGGTATGGGCATGACTTTTATGCGAGAGCGTATTAAGTATATAGATGGACGTTTGTTTTTAAATTCTGAAGAAGGAAAAGGAACCCGAGTTACGTTGAACATCCCTTTAAGTAATTAAGTATTTCTACGTAATATTTTATTAAATTTGTGCAAATTAACTTAAGAAATGAGCAATATAAATGTAGTTTTAGCAGACGACCATGTTCTGGTAAGAGACGGGATTAAAGCACTATTAGAAGATCAAGAAGGCATTCAAGTTATTGATGAAGCATCAAACGGGAAAGAGGCGCTTGAAGTTATAAAAAGAAACAAACCACATTTGTTAATCGTTGATATTCGCATGCCAGAACTTAATGGTATTGAAGTTGTTAGAGAAGTTAACAAACTATACAAGGATGTTAGAACATTAGTGCTTTCTATGCATGATTCAGAAGAATATGTAGTAAAAGCTATTCAAGCGGGTGCAGATGGTTATTTGCTTAAAGGAGCGAGTAAAGAAGAGTTTTTAAAAGCTATATATAAAGTAGCTTCGGGTGGTAAGTACTTTACGGGAGATATATCTGCCATTATTATGAATAATTTTGTGAATGGAAATGTTGCATCTTCCACACCTCAAGAAAAAAAGCAAATTGAAGACCCATTCAATCTTACAAAACGGGAAAAACAGATATTGAATCTCGTGTTACAGTTAAAGAATAATAAAGACATTGCCGAAGAACTTCAGATAAGTAAGCGTACAGCAGAAGTGCATCGTTTTAATTTAATGAAAAAATTAGACGTTAAAAACCTTATGGAACTAAGTAATAAAGCGAAGGAATTCGAACTTATTTAATTGCTTCTATTTCCTGATTTTTTATTAGAATCACGTATTGTAAACCAGAATGCGTTGGTATTTTCAAGCATTTGTCTTCCTCTAGATATAAAAAAACACATATTCTTATATTTTATGCATTCTTTTTTTGAGAGATTCATAAAAACACTTTTCTAAAATTACTAATTACGTATTTATTAGTTAATACGTAATTTATATTTTTATTATTAAGTATATATACTTAGTTTTGTACGTATAAAAATACTTATTATGAAAACGACACAATCACTTAAGGCTACAAAATTAAATTTACTTAACTTTAGATCTGTTCCAATACGTACATTTTGGATTACCTCAATTTCATTCTTCATGTGTTTCTTCGCATGGTTTGGTATTGTCCCGTTTATGCCCGATGTTGTTAAAGATTTAGGTTTAACACCAACGCAAAAATGGAACTCCATCATTTTAGCAGTTTCAGGAACTGTATTTGCTAGGTTACTTATTGGAAAATTATGTGATAAATACGGTCCAAGATTATGTTATACATGGTTGTTAACATTAGGCGCCATTCCAGTAATTGCATGTGGTTTGGTACAAACTCCACTTCAATTTTTGGTATGTAGATTATTTATTGGTTTTATAGGTGCTTCGTTTGTTATTACGCAAGTACACACTTCTTTAATGTTTGCTCCCAATGTAGTTGGAACAGCAAATGCTACTTCCGCAGGATGGGGTAATTTAGGTGGTGGTGCTAATAGATTAGGGATGCCATTAATCGCAGCTGCTGTAGTAAGTTTTGGAGTTGCCGATGCCGAGGCTTGGAGATATTCTATGGTTATTGCAGGTATTGTATGTTTTTTAATGGGTATTGTCTATTACTTTTTCACACAAGATACACCCGAAGGAAACTTTAAAGATTTAAGAGAGGCAGGAGAAACCATCACAACTAAAAAAGATAAAGTTGGTTTTTCAACAGTTATAAAAGATTATAGAACATGGATACTTTTTGTTGTTTATGCGGCCTGTTTTGGTATAGAATTAACGGTTTATGGTACCATGGATGATTATCTGCAGAACACGTTTCAGTTAAGCAGACTTACCGCAGGAAACATTGTTTTATCCTTTGCGTTAATGAATATTTTTGCACGTACACTGGGTGGTTTCTTTGGAGATAAATTTGGTAAACTTAAAGGATTACGTGGTCGTGTATTGTTTCTTGCAGCAATCTTATCATTAGAAGGCATCATGCTAGTTACATTTTCAGCAACAACAAGTATTGTATTAGGAATTGTATTTTTAATCCTATTTAGTTTAACAGTTCAAATGGCGGAAGGGGCAACCTTTTCTGTTGTACCATTTATAAATAAAAAAGCCATTGGTTCGGTTTCAGGAATTGTTGGTGCAGGTGGAAATGTAGGGGCATTTTTAGCAGCTATGTTATTAAAATCTAAAGCGGCTGTAGCTGAAAAGGCAGCACTTGTTTCAAATCAAGGATTGGGTGAGGAAGTTATGAAATCAGCACAATCTGCCGCGGCTTCAACTGCAGTTTCTAGCGGTTATTTCATCATCGGTTTTGTGGTTGTACTAGCTGGAGTTTTAGCACTTGCCATTCGTTTTTCAACAGAAGATGAAGTGGTTATGGAAACTAATTTAAATGAACTTAGTCCAGAATTGATTTCAGTAAAAGCCGATTATTAAGGACTATTTTTTTCATATTAAAAAAAATAAATAAACTTTTTTAGTGTATTTGTAATAATAGATTCGCATCTTGTTTCATGTTATTTAATTAGCTTAATTCGTATAAATCACGAATGTAAATGATAAAAAAGGAAGTAAAAACAACGTGTTCGTATTGTGGGGTTGGTTGTGGTATTATTGTTAAAAAAGATAATAACGATAAGATTCTTGTCGAAGGCGATAAAGACCACCCCGTAAACAAAGGTATGCTTTGTTCAAAAGGCATGAATTTACATTATGTAGTTAACGATACTTCCGATAGGATTTTATACCCAGAAATGCGATGGAGTCGTTCACACCCTCGTGAGCGTGTTAGTTGGGACGATGCCTTAGATAGAGCCGCAAGCGTTTTTAAATCCATTATAAAAAAACATGGTCCGGATAGTGTCGCCTTTTATGTATCCGGACAAAGTTTAACCGAGGAATATTATATTGCCAATAAACTTACCAAAGGCTTTTTAGGTACCAATAACATCGATACGAATTCGCGATTATGTATGAGTTCGGCTGTAGTTGGGTACAAAAAAACATTTGGAGAAGATAGTGTGCCAGTTTCTTATGAAGATATTGAATTAGCCGATTGTTTTTTAATTACTGGTGCAAATCCTGCCTGGTGTCACCCCATTCTTTTTAGACGCATCGAGCAACATAAAGAGAAAAATCCCGATGTTAAAATTATTGTTATTGATCCTCGTAAAACCGACTCAGCAAATTTTGCCGATTTACACCTTCAATTAATTCCAGGAACCGATGTTATTCTATACAATGCCATTGGAAGATGTTTGTACAAGCGGGGGCTAATTGATGAAGATTTCATTAAAAATCATACCGAAGGATTTGCAGATTATAAAGAACAAATTTTTGCGACTTCACTAAAAGAAGCTTCTAAAATTTGTGGTGTTGATGAATCAGATATTCGAAAAGCATCCGATATTATTGGCCTTTCAAAAGGCTTTATAAGCATGTGGGCTATGGGACTTAACCAAAGTGTGGTAGGTACAGATAAAAACACCGCTTTATTAAACTTATCGCTTATAACGGGGCAAGTTGGAAAACCTGGTTCTGGTCCATTTTCATTAACAGGTCAACCTAATGCCATGGGAGGTCGTGAGGTAGGAGGTATGGCAAATCTTTTGGCAGTGCACAAAGATTTACAAAATGAAGAACATCGCAGAGAAGTAGCTCAGTTTTGGGGAGTCGATAAAATTTCGCCTAAGCCAGGTTTAACGGCTACCGAAATGTTTGATGCTCTTGAATCTGGAAAATTAAAAGCCATTTGGATTGCGTGTACGAATCCATTAGTAAGCTTACCAAATACGCATAAAATAGAACGCGCCATGAAAAACGCTAAGTTTGTTGTGGTTCAAGAGATCTCGCATAAAGCGGATACAGTCGCTTATGCCGATTTAGTGCTTCCTGCTGCTGGTTGGTTAGAAAAAGAAGGGACAATGACAAATTCTGAACGTCGTATTTCTTATCTGCCAAAAGAAATCAATGCACCAGGTGAAGCAAGACCTGATGTTGAAATATTTTGTGATTTTGCTCAGCGTATGGGCTTCCGTGGATTTAATTACAATAGCATTGAAGAAATTTACGATGAATATTGTTCTATGACTAAAGGAACAAAAATTGATGTATCGTTTTTAAATTATGACAGATTAAAAAGTGAAGGCACCTTTCAATGGCCAGTTCCAGAGTATCGTCATACCGGAACACCAAGATTATTTCAAGATAAAAAGTTTTATACACCTTCCCAAAAAGCCATTTTTAATGTGGCAACCAGTATAGAAAATACGTCGTTGCAACCTAATGGAACCTATCCTTTGGTTTTAACAACGGGTCGAGTTCGCGACCAATGGCACACCATGACTAAAACCGGGAAAGTATCGCGATTAAAAACACATTATCCAACACCTGTATTAGAAATTAACCCTGTTGATGCTTATTTGAGTAAAATTAAAGATGGGGATATCACCGAAATTAAAAGTGAAAATGGCGTTGTTAGGGTACGAGCAAAAGTAACTGATAACATTGTAAAAGGTTGTGTGTTTTTGCCTATGCATTGGGGTAAACAACTGCAAAGTGATTTAAACAGAGCCAATAATTTGACCAACACGCTGGTCGATCCATTTTCTAAGGAACCTGATTTTAAATTTACTAGAGTTTCAGTTTCGAAATATAAAAAAATAGTTGAAAAAATTATTATTGTTGGGGCAGGAGCGGCAGCATTTAGGTTCGTTCAGAATTATAGAGAATCGAACGAAGTTGATGAAATTCATGTATTTTCAAAAGAACCTAATTTATTCTATAACAGGGTTTTATTACCAGAATACGTTACAGAGGAATTGTCTTGGGAACAACTACTAAAAATAAAACAGAAAGAGCTTAGTAAGCTAAATATTAAGGTATATCCAGAAACTTCTATTACCACCATAGATTCTGAAAATAAAATAGTTACAGATACAAATGGTGATCAACACACATTTAATAAACTTATTTTGGCTACCGGAAGTCGCGCATTTATTCCTAAAGATGTTCAAATAGAGTTGCCAGGGCGCTTTACTATGCGCAACAAAAGTGATGCCGATAGATTTAAAGCTTATTTAGATGCCACAGGATTGCCTCCGGAAGAACAACATGTAGTGATTGTTGGAGGTGGTTTATTAGGTTTGGAGTTGGCAGCAGCCATGAAACACAAAAATGTAAAAATCACGATTATTCAACGTGCTTCCAGATTAATGGAACGTCAGTTAGATTCAATTTCCAGTAAGTTGTTGGCTTTAGATGTACAGGAACGTGGTATTCAAATATATTTTGATAATGAGGTTAGTACGGTGTTTGATGATGACGATACTGGCGAATTAAACATCACCTTAAAGAGTGGTAAATTCATTACTGCCAATGCCATTGTGTATGCTATTGGAACGATTCCTAATATTGAAATTGCAAGAGAAAACGGTATTTTATGCAGTCGTGGTGTGAAGGTAAATCAGCATTTACAATCTTCCAATCCAGATATTTTTGCCATAGGTGAAATTGCGGAATTTAATAATAAGTTATTCGGAATTACTTCAGCTGCCGAAGAGCAGGCTACAATATTAGCGAACTTTATAGCAGGCGATGTTAGTTCATCATATAACGGATCGGTATTAATGAATATATTGAAATTCAATGATTTAAATCTATGCAGTATTGGAGATATTGATGTTCCCGAAAATGACGATTCGTACGAAGAAGTTATTTTTACAGATATTTCAAAACGTTATTACAAAAAGTGTATCGTTAAAGACGATTTACTTATAGGTGCAGTTTTAATGGGCGATAAAAACGAATTTGCCGAATTTAAAACCATGATTGAAAGTAAAATTGAAATGTCTGATAAGCGAAATACGTTCTTACGAGGCGCATCAAACGATGTTCCAGTTTTAGGAAAACTAGTATGTTCTTGTAGTCAGGTCGGAGCGGGCAATATAGAAGAAGCCATTAAAGGAGGCTGTACAAACTTCACCGAATTATGTAATAAAACAGGTGCTGGTTTAGGATGTGGAAGTTGTAAAACCGAGGTAAAGGAAATACTAAATAACACAAAAGTTTTAGCATGAGAGAAGCCTATAGATTGATAGTAAATGGTGGTGTGTTATCTCCAGGAGAATTAAAATATATTTGTGAAGCTGCTGAAAGTTTAGGTTTGGAGGCCATATCATTTGGCTCGAGACAAGATATTATATTTCCAGAACCCGTTGATGAAGAGCAATTAAAAGCTTTTGATAAACTGCAAGTTGTAAATCCAAGTCAGATTCGTATTGAAAATATGGTAACATCCTATGTGTCTGCAGATATTTTTCCAAGTACGTCATGGCTAACGGGCGACCGATATTTATATATAGCAGAACAGTTTAAACACGAACTAAAACTGCGTGTTAATATTACCGACCCCAAACAACGCTTAGTGCCTTTGTTTACAGGACATATTAACTTTATGGCTTCAGAGCATGAAGACTATTGGTACTTATACATTCGTCTTCCAGAATGGAAAAAAACAGTCATGTATCCAGCGCTTATTTATAGTTGGGATTTAGATAAAGTAGAGCTCGCTATCGAAAATATGTTGCAGGAAGAACCAGAAAATGTAGAAACTATTTTCGAATTAGTTAGTGATGCCATCGACACCAATAGCAGAACGGTAGATAAACCATTAGATGTGCCATTTTACCCTTTTCCTTATTACGAAGGTATGAATCGTATAGGCGATAAATATTGGTTGGGTTTATACTGGCGAAATAACCGCTATGATCTTGCGTTTTTAAAAGCTATGTGCGATTTATGTGCCGAAAACAAAATTGGTAAAATTTCCATTACCCCTTGGAAATCCTTTATTGTTAAAGGAATTCCGTTGCAAGCAAAACTGCAATGGGAGAAGTTTTTAGGCAAATTTGGTATCAATGTGCGCCACTCTATGTTGGAGTTAAACTGGCATTTACCGGTTAACGATAAAGAAGCTTTAAGTCTTAAAAAATACTTGGTAACCAATTTCGACCAGAACGATATTAGTACCTATGGATTGACTTTCGGACTTACCAACTACGCTAGTAACGCGTATTATTTCACTTCTATTGTTGTCGAAAAAAATAAAAAGCCAGAAGTTATAGGCGATTTTGTTATTCGAGACACCTACAACTTATTATACGCCAAAAATTTCGACCCAAATACACGCGATTATATCATGCATGTTCAAGATGTAGATAAGGTAGAATTACCAGGATTGTTAATGGAACTTAGTCAGTTGTATTTCGATCAACTTAGGTACAGAAAGAGAAGAAACTCTCGCACAAGAAGTTAAAAAAGAAAGCTACTGAAGTGCAAGTGTATCAATGCAAAGATTGTCTTACCATTTATAACGAGGTTTATGGAGATATTACTCAAGACATTTTGCCTAATACACCATTTGCGCAAGTTATCCGAAACTTACGAATGTTCACTTTGCGAAGCACCAAAAAGCAATTTCGACAAGAAAATTTTGGTTAAGTAGTAGTTGTAGTTTGTTTAATAGCCATAGTTCTGAACTAGTTTCAGTATCACAAAATTTCAGTATTTTAATAATGGGATTCTATAAATAATTTGAGGGTGACGTAAACTCCAATAAATTGCACAATTCAACACCTAAACAAATCAACGATTAAACAATATTTCAGCCACCAATAGTAATCATACTTCTATTGTTATTGTGCAACTTGGGCTCTTGCAGTTTTTCCATAGTATCCATGCCACCTCGCACTTTAAACTTCGCCTGTACAGCTTTTTGTATAATCGGTTCTATTGATTTTCCTTGACGTAAAGTGGTTAATAAATCAGATTCGGTTGATGAGAATAAACAATTTTTAAGTTGCCCATTTGCTGTTAATCGTAGTCTGTTGCACGAATCGCAGAACGGATTGGTTACCGAACTAATAATGGCAAAACTACCTTGATAGCCTTTTATTTTATAGTTTTTAGAAGTATCGTTAGGTGCGTCTTGTAATCTTTCAATTTGTGTTTCTGTAAAAGTTGATGAAACATATTCCAAAACTTCTTTATACGAAACCATTTTAGTGATATCCCATTTGTTGCCATCAAACGGCATAAATTCTATAAACCGAACGTTGATTGGTAAATCTTTGGTAAGGTTTATAAAATCGATGATTTCATTTTCGTTAAAACCTTTCATTAAAACAACATTTACTTTCACGGTAAATCCTTCTTCAACTAAAAGTAGCATGTTTTTATAAACGATGTCGAATTGATCGCGCCTGGTAATATGTTTGAATTTGTCACGGTCTAAAGAATCTAAACTGATGTTGATTTTCTTTACGCCGTTAGTTTTTAAAACATCAATAAATTTATCAATAATCACAGCATTTGAAGTAATCGATAATTCGACCGGAAGTGATGCCAGTTTTTCCAAGATAACAGGAATATCTTTTCTAATTAATGGTTCACCTCCTGTAAGTCTTATTTTGGTAACACCATGATTTACAAACGTTTTAGCAATTTCATAAATCTCCTCGTAGGTCATTAAATGACTTTTAGGAGACAATTGTACACCTTCTTCAGGCATACAGTACGAACAGCGTAAATTACAGCGTTCTATAAGTGAAATACGCAAATACGCGTGGTCTCTACCGTGTAAATCTTGTAATATGTTTTTGTTTTCTCTCATTTCTTCGCTCTGTTTAATTGTTTAGTCGTTGAATTGTGTAATCGGTTAAACGACTTAACGATTCCACGAATAAACATTTTAATCGTGTCTGGCTCCTTTTAAAATTCTAAAAATATGTAGTACCGATGGAAAAATAGCATCCATCGATTCGCTTGCGCCATTTGTAGAACCCGGCAATGCCAGAACCAACGTGTTTTTAATGGTGCCTGCAATACTTCTTGAAAGCATCGAATATGGGGTTCTATCTTGGCCGTAATTACGAATCGCTTCTTCAATTCCTGGGATACGTCTGTCTAATAGCGGAATAATGGCTTCAGGTGTAATATCTCTAACAGAAAGCCCTGTTCCGCCCGTATATATAATTAAATCAATTCCCTGACTTTGGTATAGTTTTGCTTTTTCCTGAACAATATCTTTTTCATCAGGAATAATAACATATTCCGCAATTTTCACGTCGCAAGATTCTAGCTTTTTAATAATAGCTTTTCCTGCTTTATCTTCTTTCTGTCCACCAGAAATCGTATCGGAACACACAATAACCGCAGCGGTTAAATCTTTTCTAAATTTATCTTTGAAGTCCGATTTACCGCCTTTTTTATTTAATAACTTGATGTGATGAATTTCAATGCCTTTATCAATAGGCTTTAGCATATCGTACATGTTTAAAGCAACCACACTCGCACCATGCATGGCTTCAACTTCCACACCTGTTTTGTATATGGTTTTTACGGTGAAAATAACAGTAATTTCTAATCCGTTTATGTTGTATTCAACACTTGTAAATTCAATAGGCAAGGGGTGACAATCTGGTAAAATATCGGGCGTTCTTTTTACACCTAATAACCCCGCCGCTTTACTCATGGCGAATACATTTCCTTTTGGCACTGTATCGTTTTGAATAGCAATTATTGTTTCAGGTTTACTGACTTTCACAACAGCTTGTGCTACCGCAGTTCTTAATGTTGTGCTTTTATGAGTTATATCTACCATTTTCGATTTATTATTGTTTATTTATTATTGTTTATTTGGAACTAGCAGTTTTTCTTGAAGCTATGAAAATAGAAGTTAATTCGCTAGATTCTTTCATAATTGATTCAATAGCTTCTTTCAATATTAAGTTTTCATCTAAAGCAAATTCTAGCCAAAAATTAGATTCATCTACTTCTTCAATTACAATGCTAATTTTTGCTATAAAACTTGGCTTTGATTGTGCAATACAGGTTGCTCTGTAATTTGCTGCTACAGATGTAGAACATCTAATTAGCTGCCCTTTAATGTGATTAGCGAGATATGTATTTGGGAACGATTGCGTTAGTTTAACACAGTTGTGGGCAAATACTTTAGTCCTTGTTTTTAATTGCTCTTTCATGGGAAAATTTTAATAATAAATAATCAATAAAAAATAATCAATTGTTAACTTTCCATTGATGTGAGTCATCTTCAAAAAGCTCTTTTCCAAAAACAGGTACGTCTGCTTTAATGGCTTCTACAATAAACTCTAATGCTTTAAAAACTACTTTTCTTCTTGGTGAAGACACAAAAACAAATAAGCAAATTTCGCCAGTTTTTACAGTTCCTAAACTATGGTAAATGTGCATGCAAGTAAGTTCGAATTTTTCAAAGGCTGCCTCACGTATTTCATGAAATTTCTCGTTTGCCATATCTTCATAAGCGGTATATTCAATAGCTGCCACTGTTTTAGTATCAATAACATCAGCTCTAACTTGACCTAAAAATATATTATGAGCTCCAATACTAGTTTTAGTTTGATGTTTTGCTATAGATTCTCCAATAAATTCTGAAGAAATAGCGCCTTGTTTAAAAACACTTTTTGGTTTCTTATCTGTCATTTTTTTTATTTTATTGGTCATGGCGAGGTACAAATCAATCTTTCTGTTTTGAAGAGATTGCTTCAGTCGTTCCTTCTTCGCGATGACGTTTGTCTATTATGTTTTTTATTTCCCAAGCACCTTCTTTAATGCTGTAGCAATTTGTAATATTTAAACTATTCAATATTGAAACAGCTTGTTTACTGCGTATTCCTGCTTGACAAAAAATAACTTTTTTCTTTTGAGATTCGATTTTGTGAATGGACTTTTCAAGTTCCAGTAATGGAATCGAAATGATTTCAATAGCTTCAATTTTTGGAAGTTCATGAGATTCTCTTATATCAATAAACTGAATATCTTCTAAAAATGAAATTTCATGGATAGAGATTTCAACTGGCTCAAACTCGCAATTTGTGTTTAATTCTTTCGTGTGAAAGTAATTTTGCTCTTTTAAAATTTTCGAGATTTCTGCCTCCGATTTATTAATTTTTAAGAACGACGTTTGAGCAGTTAATGCATTATAGCAAAGTAATTTTCCTTTTAAAACATTCCCAATTCCTAAGACGATTTTTAAAACTTCGTTAGCTTGCATGCTTCCAATAATTCCTGGTAAAACACCTAAAACGCCAATTTCTGAGCAATTGGGAACTGTATCTTTTTTTGGCGGATTTGGAAATAAGCACCTATAACTTGGTCCGTTTTGGTAATTAAATACCGAAACCTGACCTTCAAACTTATAAATAGCACCAAATACTAAAGGTTTATTTGTGATAATACACGCATCGTTAACCAAATAGCGCGTTTCAAAATTATCGGAACCATCAACGATTATATCGTATTGTTTGAATAATTCTATGGCGTTTTGATAGGTTAATTTTTTAGGATAAGCGATTATTGAAATATCGTTATTTAAATCTTCTAATCGTTTTTTAGCAGCGATTGCTTTATTTTCACCTAATGACGAAGTCCCAAACAAGACTTGACGTTGTAAATTGGAAACTTCAACAATGTCAAAATCTATAATACCCAGCGTACCAATCCCCGCTGCAGCAAGGTATTGTAAAACTGGACACCCTAATCCACCAGCACCTACCACCAATGCTTTGGTGTTAGATAGTTTGTCTTGACCAATTTGACCAATTTCTGAAAGGATTATATGTCTGCTATATCTACTCATTGTTATTTATCCTCCCGCAAAAGGTGGTAATAAGGCTATTTCGTTTCCTGAAATTTCTGTTTCTAATGTTACTAATTCTTGGTTTTGGGCTACTTGAAAATCTTTGTTTTTTAGTACCGGATATTTTGAATACAATTCATCTAAAAGTTCAGAAATTAGGCCGCCAGAGAATTCTATAGTTTCTTCTTCCAACTTTGTTACTTCAACTATTTGTCCGAAATATTTAACTTTTATATGCATCTTCAATAAGTTTTAATTCTTCCTTAGTATTCACATTGGCGGTGAACATAGTGTTCTCATCTTTTAAAATAATGTTTTTGGTTTTACATGTATTTACTGCAATCCTTAATCTTCTTTCATTTTTTTTTAACAATTTTGAAAATTTATCTTTACAGGATTTATTGTATAAAGCGATAAGAGGCATTGTTTTGCCGTTACTTTCAATTTGGATAATTTCAGATGTATCATCCATACTTTCAATCAATTGTAATAATATATTGGAATTAATTAGAGGGATATCGCAACTTAAAATTAAATTATAATCTGTTGAAGACGCCTCTAAACCGGCACAGATTCCTGCAACGGGACCTGCGTTTTTAGTGATGTCATTAATTCGCTTGAATCCGAAAGTATCGTAATTTAAATCATCAGAAACAATAATAATTTCAGAAACCAATGGTTTTAAAGCATCCAAACTATATTGCACAAATGATTTACCGTTAAGTTTTAATAAGCCTTTATCGGTTCCCATTCTAGAGCTTTTTCCTCCAGCTAATACAATACCTGTTATGTTTTTTTTGTCTATCATTTTAAGTAAAAAATAATTTAACGCATGCAATAATGAGCACAAAAGCCAACATGTATCGCAGCTTTTGATTATTTAATTTTTTACTTCCTAAATAACCTCCTAATACACCGCCAATTAAAGCAATGGCCACTAAAACAAACATTTCAGATTCTATATGAACACCGCTACTTATTTGTCCTACTAAACCTGCGGCAGAATTTACCCAGATAAATAAGGCTGAAACAGCCGCGGCTTCTTTCATGTTTCCCCAATGCAGGAGTAAAATTAATGGCGTTAATATAATGCCTCCACCAATACCAATTAAGCCAGAAAAAAATCCAATGATACCACCAACTAAAAGCCCTTGCCAAAGTTTTACTTCTTTTATGTTTTCCGATTCTTTACCAAATACATTCAGCATTTTTAATATGGCAAAAACCAATAAAATGGCTAATATTTTTTTATAAATAGAGGCATCAATTTCAATAGTTCCACCAATAAAAGCAAATGGAATGGATGTAATTGCAAATGATAAAAATAGTTTTTTATTAAAAAATCCTCCTTTATAATAATAGAAAAACGAAATACCTGCAACAAATAAATTGAGCAATAGGGCAGTGGGTTTCATGGTTTCTGGAGCAAACGAAAACAATGCCATGAGTGCAAGATATCCACTTGCTCCACCATGACCTACACTCGAGTATAGAAACGATATGATGGGTAATATTAATAGAAATAAATATATGTTTTCGGTTTGTAACATTCTAAGTGACTAAAGATTCAAAATATGCTGTTTTGTCTGGTCGAGCGCAGTCGAGACCTTTTATAATATTCCAATTAATAACCTCTCGACTGCGCTCGAGGGGACAATTTGTTTTTTTGGTCTATAGTGTTTCAATTTTTTGAAGTTGTACATCTAAAAATTCCCAGCAATTAATGTTGATTTCATCAAAAACTCTAATTAAAGATTTGCCATATTCTGTTAATTCGGCGCCACCGCCACCTTTACCACCAATAGAATTTATGGTCACTGGTTTTTTAGCGGATTTGTTTACAGAGTCTATAAGATTCCAAGCTTTTTTATAAGATAGATTTAATAATTTTGCAGCTTTAGAAAGAGATCCCAGTTTCATCGATAGCTTTTAGCAATTGTACACGACCTTCGCCCAAAAGCACATGGTTATCATATTCAATCCAAACGCGACTTTTAATTTTATAGCTCATAATTGTTTGATTTATACAGGTAATAAAATAACTTCTACTGAATCGCCAACTTCAATATTACTAAGGTCTTCGGGCATGTACACGAATGCATTCGATAGTGCAAAAGTTTGTAACATAGCAGAACTTTGACCTTCCAAAATTTTAACCCCACCTTCATTATAAATGGCTTTTAAAAACTGAGGTCTGTCACCGTGTTTTATAAATTTCGATAATGATTTTGCTTTAATACGAGGTAACTCAACATTACCATTATTAATCATTTTCTGTAATGCTATATAAACATATATGTAAAAACAACTTAATGCTGCAGCAGGATTTCCGGGAAGTGCGAAAATAAGTTTACCTTCTTTTTTTCCGAAGAATAATGGCTTGCCTGGTTTTTGCTTTACCTTATAAAAAAGAGATTTAACCTGGAGTTCTTCAAGTGCTTTTCCAACAAAGTCGTAATCACCAACTGAAATGCCACCAGAAACAATTACTAAATCATTTTCTTTAATTACATTATCTAATTTAGACAGTGTTTTATTATAATCGTCTTCAACTTTATGAATAGTTACATCATAAAATTTTAGATTATAAAGTGCGTTTTGAAGCATTTTAGAATTGCTCTCGTATATTTTGCCATAAGTTAAATCTTTACCTGCTTCCAGCAATTCGTTACCTGTAGTAACAATGGCAATATTTGGTTTTTTAAAAACAGAAACTTCTTGTATTCCTAACGATGCTAAATATCCGATAGCGGCAGGAGTTAGTTTAGTTCCTTTTTCTAATGCTAATTCCCCTTTTTTTACTTGTTCGCCAGCCGGACGAATATTATGATTTATATTAATTTGTGTTTCTAAAGTAATGAGTGTATTATTTACTGATACTTTTTCCTGCATCATAACCGCATTTGCAGAATCTGGAACGGGAGCACCTGTAAATATTCTAACGGCTTCTCCTTTTTTTAAAATGGGTTGATGCGAATCTCCAGCTTTTATTTCACCAATGAGTTGATATGTTAAGTTGTCGTGTAAACATACAGCATACCCATCCATGGCAGATTGCCTAAAGGGAGGCATATTAATAGGCGATAAAACATCTGAAAACAGTTTGTATGCTCCTGATTTTTCAATCGGTTTAAGGGTACTTTTTAAAAGTGGAAAGCTATTATTTTTAACTAGCTGAATAGCTTCTAAAATCGATATCATTTAAATTTCGTTATGTATTTGCAAATATAACGAAATTTTCAAACAGAACATTATGATTTTTATCAGTTTCTATTAGTCAATAGGAACGAGAACGCGAATTTTATTTCTGGAAGAAACCACTTTTTTATCAATATGTAATTGTTTAATAATTCTGGAGATAACAACTCTAGATGTGTTTAAATCGTGAGCAATTTCAAGATGTGTAATTTCAAGATCACGATTGTTACTAATTTGAGCTTTGTGCGTTAAATATTTTAAAATGCGTTCATTTAAATTCATAAAAGCCAAACTATCAATAGCATCTACCATTTCTAATAATCTAAAATGATACCTGTCAATAATAAAATATCGCCACGATTTATATTTAACTATCCAAGGATCAATGTATTCAACAGGAATAAAAATGGCTTCAAGATCTTTTTCAACTATACCTTTAAAAATGCTTTCTTTTTTGTTAATACAATTGACGAATGAAATGGCACAAGTATCACCACTTTCTAAAAAATATAAAACAATTTCTTCACCATTCTTTTCTTTCCTGATAATTTTTAAAACACCTTCAAAAATTAGAGGAATATGAGACATTTTAGCTCCAATATTAATTAAAATTTCACCACTTTTAATTTTATTGTATTCCCCAACCTTGATGATTTCATCAATTAATTCATTATCAAATATTTTTGAATAATATTTTTTTAACTTATTCTTTAAAAAAAGTTGTTGATTCTCCACTTTTACTATCTATCAAAGATTATACAGAAATAATAATTAAAAAAAAACCTCTAGTCATACCTAGAGGGTTTAAACTTGAAACTTAAATTATAAAAACCCAACCAATTGTAGATATATATTTATTTAAGGCGTTTAAAATTAAATTTTTGACGGTAGATATTTACTGATATTTATCAGTTTTTTCTTATATAAAATGATTAAAAACAGTAACATTTGTTACATTTTAAAAGTCTGCTGATTAATGGAATATGTGATTTAGTTTTTCTTAATTATTTGTTTGGAGAAATAAAAATTGATTTAAGGATGATTTACTTTAAAAAAGGAATAATAACAATTTCTATTATTTAATAGGAACGAGAACACGAATTTTATTTCTCGTAGAATAGACTTTTTTGGCATCATGCAATTGTTTAACAACTCTAGAAATTACAACTCTAGATGTATTTAAATCGTTAGCAATATCAAGATGTGTAATTTCAAGGTCTTTAGTATTGTTCACTTTAGCCTTATCTGTCAAGTATTTCATAATTCGTTGATCTAAATTCATAAAAGCTAAGCCATCAATAGAATCTACCATTTCTAATAGTCTAAAATGATAGCTATCAACAATAAAATGACGCCAGGATTTAAATTTAGATAACCAACTGTCAATATAATCTACAGGTAAAAAAATGGCTTCAAGATCTTTTTCAACAACACCTTTAAAAACACTTCGTTTTTTATTAATGCAATTAGCAAAAGATATGGCACATGTGTCTCCACGTTCTAAAAAATAAAGTACGATTTCTTCACCATTTTTATCTTTCCTCATGATTTTAACGATGCCTTCGAATATTAAAGGAATATGAGTCATTTCATCGCCTATATCTATTAAAAGTTCACCACTTTTTATTTTATTAAAATGGCTGACTTTAACAAATTCATTCATTAATTCTTCTTCAAAAATTTCAGAATAATATTTTACTAGTTTTTCCTTTAAAAATAGTTCTTGATCGTTCACCTTTAAACCGTATTGATGTTTAGTCAAAGGTAATCAAAAAGAAATAAAAAAACCCCCCGGCCATACCCGGAGGGTCCAAAGTTCTAACAGAACTTTATTCAATTCAATGAAATCAATATTGAATCAAAACTTAACTTGTATTTGCATTAAAAGTGCATCATTATCTATGGTTGTTGCAGTTTCTATTTTATTTTGATAGTTAATTTGTAATCTTGTATTATCGTTAAAGAAGTAGTTAAGACCTAAAGTCATCATTTCTTGGTAACCAATTTTTTTAAGGTCTAAATCTTGATCGAATGTTTCATACTTAAACACTGGTTGCCATTGTTTATTAATGTCGTAAGAAGCCATAACATAAGCACCTTGTCTTTTAGCACCTAATTCTAATGGAACTGCTCCACAACCACCTCCGGCAGCTCTGTTATAATCACCCTCATCATAAATATATTCACTTGTTACATTAAATTTATTATAATTTAAAGCAATTTCTGCCCCGTAAGAAGTTCTGTCGGCTTCGTTATTATTAGGGTAACCATATCTAAAACTACCACCAATTGTCATAAAGTCAAAAACTTTATAAGTAGCACGTCCAATAATATCTTTTTTAGTATTGTTATCAGCAACACCTAAACCTCTACCGTTCATTAATGCCACTGCATAACGGAATTTAGTTTGGCTTGTTCCACCCAATAACATTAAACCCATGTCTCTTTGTGGAGCAACTAATTGATCTGAAACAATAGCTCTGTCAATAGTTGTTAAGCTATGACACGCTGTGGCAACTTCTAAACCAAAAGGTTGTTTAAATGAACCCACAGAAACTTTTGCCCACTCATATTTATCATAAGTAACAAATGCATCCATTAAAAATACGTTACCGTCAGAAGAAATAAAATCACTAGCTTCTATCATTACATAGTATGAGAAGGTTCTGTTAACTCTACCACGAACACCTACACGCGCTCTTTTAAATTTAAATGAACTAGTTGCATCATCTGTAAAATTAGAATCATATTCTGGTTGAATATATCCAAAAAATGTTGTGCTACTAGTTGATGGAACTCCACTTGCACCTGCAGTTGCCGGAGTATCACCTTCACATCCTTGAGCAAATGCAGTAGCACATGAAAGGGTGAAAAATATAGAGAATAAAAATATTATTTTTGATTTCATATTTGTGTTTTTTAATTAAATAAGCCCTAAAAACGTATGTTATTTATTAAGCTGTAATACCTTATTTAAAAAGTGTACTTACAATTTTTAGGGCTTAATATTTATTTATAATTATTTAGTTTCCGAATGATAAATTTTTTGAAGTACTAGCACTCCATTTATTTGTGCTAGTTCCCCAAGCTGTATTGTTGTTGTATAATCCATTCATTCCAAAAGTTAAACTGTAGGCATCATATCCTAAAACTCTTAACCAAGCAGTAACAACAGCTGATGTTTGACCAGTATAGCAATAAGTAACAACTTTTGCTACTAGGGTCTAAAGCTAAAACACTATTGTCAGCTATAGATAAAGGATTAATTCTGTAAGCACCTTTAATGTGTCCATATGCAGTATAGTCTGCTGAACTAAAGAAATTATTGATAAAATAGTTACTTGGAGTAGCTAAAACATCACTTCCTTTAGCTGTAGCAGTTTTAAATCCAGTCAGCAATAACTTCTTCAACGCGTTTTTTAAGAATTGCTTCACCTGAAGTAGATAAACTTGTAAATGCAGGTTTAGTAAATACTTGGTTTGCTGGAGCAGCATCATAAGACCAGTTTGAATTTCCTTCTGCAATGTTTCCAATACTGTTATTCCAAGAACCAGCAGTAGTTGAGTTCCATCCAGACATTCCCCATTTTAAAGCTTGAGTTTCTTTAAAACCGTACATACGCATTAAAGCAGTTGCATAACAAGCTGTTTGACCTGTGTAACAAACTATTAATACAGGTTTTGTTCCTGCAAGAACACCTTCAGCTAAAATATTCGCAAAAGCTACGTTTTTTGCTCCTGCTATATGGCTAGCGTCATAATCTGCAGTACTTCTAATGTCAATAATATAATATTTTGCTAAAAATGCAGGTACATCAGCTTCAGTTGCTGGAGGACTTGCAACAAATTTAGCGCCGGCAACACTTGTATCTACATTTGGTAAATCTAAGTTTGCAGTTAGCATGTAATCTGCCATTAAAGTTTGAGCAGGAGTTTGAACAACTTGAACGTCGTCTCCTTTATCACACGATGTTAAGAAGAGTGTTGGAATTAATAAAAGTCCAATTAATATTAAAGATAGTTTTTTCATGATTTGTTTGTTTTGATTATTATAATTATGCCATTTGGCGTTGTTATTCTACTACTGGGTAATTATGAGTTTCTTTTGCTGAAAAACCGTTCCAACCTTTACTATTTAAAGTGGTATTCATATAACCATTTGCACCATATGCTAAATTATATGTATCATAACCTAAAACTTGTAAATAAGCTATAGCGTACGCTGCTGATTGACCAGTTTCACAACTTACCAATATTTTTTTATCGGTAGGTAAGGTGTATAAATCTGCGGTTGAAGAAAGTGAACTTCCTGGTTGGTATCTTACAGCTCCTGGTACGTGACCGAAATTGTAATTGTCTTCACTTAAATAATTTAAAATATAATACTCACTAGGGTTTTCAAAAGCAATTTCAGTTTTTACAATAAAATCTTTATAAGGTTTTGCAAAAGCTTCTTTTAAGCGTAGCTTTAAAATATCTTTACCTTCAATTTTCCCGTTTTAATAGTTGGAGCAGTACCTTTTTCTGGAAGCGGATTTGCAGTAGTTTCTAATTTATCGGCAAATGCATCTGTTGAATTTTTTTTCCAAATGTTTGTTGCAAATTCTTCAGCCCAAGAACTCATTCCCCATTTTAAGTTAAATACATTATTGTATCCTGCTAAACGTAATAAACCTGCGTAATAAGCAGCTGATTGACCAGAGTAACATACAATTGTTATTTTATCATAATCAGCAGGTGTAATTTCTGTTTCAAAATAGTTTAGTAACTCAGAACCTTCTACATTTTCTGCATTTTGAATATGTCCGTAATCATACCAGTCTTTAGTTCTAATATCTATAACAAGATATTTTTTGTTTTTTAAATTTTCTTTAATTTCTGGTGCTAAAACTAATGCTGGTACTAATGCACTATTTATGAAATTACCATTAGCTTCTAAATATTGAACTAATAGTTCAAATTCAGTAGGATCATTTGTTTGTGTTTGTGGTTGGGGACTTTTAAAACCACTTAACAAAATTGTAGCTACAAAAAGTAGTGTGAAATATGTTGTTATCTTTTTCATTGTTTAAATTATTTTAAATTAATATTTGGTTACAATTTTTGCGTTTAATACACATAATTGTTAGGCAAAATTACTTATGAAGACGTGTAATTTTTATGATTTATGTCAGTAAATGACAATATGTAATTGGTCTGTTTAGTAACTTTTGTTACACAAGTAAAATGTTGATTAACAGTGTTTTGTGTTGAATTTTGGTGATTTAATTATGAATGAGTAGGAGCGAAGAATTACAGGAGCTTAATTACTTTATTTATTGCATTAATAAAATGCATGTTTTTATTTTTAAAATAAAAAAAAATTAAATTTTTGCAAAAAAAAACTGCTTTTCAAAAAAGCAGTTTTTTTAATTATGATGGTAAATTAACAGCCTCCTTCCATCGGAGCTTTCTTTTTCTTTTCGATAGTAATTACCTTTTTAGGTTGAGGTTTAGCTACTACTTTCGGTTTTTCAACGACTGCAGATGCTTTTGCTGCTTCTGCAGCTTTCTTAACAGATTCAGCAATAAAACCTTTTATGTCGTTTGCATATTTTTCTACTTCCACAGTTTTTGTAATTAATTTATTATGATCATAACTATTTTCAATGGGTAATACCTTTAAATTAGTGTACCCTAATTGATACAAAATCATATGTGGAGCAATGGCTTGCTCAGGATTTTTACCATATAAAACAACCGTTTTGTTTTTATTTTGAAGTTCTTTAAATATACCAATATTTTCATCATCTAAAATAGCCGCACTATTAATATTTATGGCATTTTCAAGATGGCCTCTGTTGTAATCATGATGTTTTCTAACATCAACTAATACATAGTCAGGTTTATTTATTTCATCTAAGGATACAAACAAATTTTCAGTAGCAATTTTTTCTAAAGTTTCAACTGTATTAAATATATACAAGTTTTTAGGTCTTTTAAATGATAAAACACCAATTAAAACAACTAAAATAAACAATGTCGTGGCAATAGATATTCTTTTGGTTTTTTCTAATTCTTTCATGAATTTCCTTTTAAAAAGTTTTTAATTTAGCAACCACCTTCTACCGGTGCTTTCTTTTTTTTCTCTATTGTAACAACCTTTTTAGGAGCTGCTTTTTTTACAACAACGGGCTTGTCAACTTTAATTTGTTCTGGGTATGCAACACCAAAGTGCATGCTTGCAGCTTTTCTAAAAGTATATTTTTCAAAATCTACTGCAGCCATATTTTCAGTTGGAACTGGCGGGTTAATAATTGTTAAAAACCATTGGTTAACACCACCTGCTAATACTTTTATATTTTTATACCCTAACCTGTTACATAATACCCAGGCCTGATCTGCATAAAAATTATCATTAGAGAATAATACTAAATCATATTGATCTTGATTTAAATATAATTCACTTTCTTCATCTAATAATTTATTTAAAGGAATATTTAACGCATTCGAAATTGTGTAATTGTTGTAATCTTCTTTAGACCTCACATCTACTAAAATAATTGAAGGATCTTTAGCTATAATTTTATGTGCTAACTCATCAGTAGAAATATATCTTTCAGGATTTATTACATTACTTAATAATTCTTCAGGTTTTATTCCTTCATGTTTTTTATACTTTGGTAAAAAGACTAAACCACCTGCTAGAATTATAAAAATTAAAGCTAGAATTTTATATCTAAAAGCTAAAAATTTTGCTACTTTTTTCTTAACCATTTTGTATGAATTATTGTTTTAATAAAATATTTTTTTTACGCGTTCTCTTATTTTATCCGATAACGCAAAAATGCCAATCGCTAAAACGGTAAATATGAAGATAAACCAATACGGATTAATGCCAAATGAATCCATCAGAGTTAGGTTACCCATAAATGAACCTTCATATAGTGGTTGAAAAAAAGTGAAAAGTTCTGAGAAAATTAATACACCAATCATAATACCTATAACATAAATTATAGCATCAATCTTGCCAATGGCAACTGCACATAAACTTGTACCTGGACAAAAACCTCCAGCAACAAAACCAACACCCATAATAGCGCCTCCAATTATAGCACCCCATAAATAAGTTGGGTGCACATACATTAAGTTTATATCGGCATAACCAAGATAATCTATGTAATATAAACCTATTAACGACACTAGTGCTGCCGTAAAAAATACTTTTAATACTGCAAAATCATATCCGTAAAATACTCCGGCAAGTTTTCTGGATGATGAGAAGCCAGAAGCTTCTAATACAAATCCAAATACTAAACCAATTAAAATGGCAATTATACTATCCCAATCTCCTGGAATTACGCCGTTAGGAATTAAAGGTCCCATAATTTTTTATTTTTATTTAATTAAATCCAATTTTTTCTAAAAAAGTAGGCTACTAAATATCCTGTGCCAAAAATGGCAAGCATAGTAATAAAACCACCTGTTGAAAGCACTGCCATACCGCTTAGTGCTGCACCACTTGTACATCCACGAGCTATTTGTGCTCCTAATCCAAATAAAACACCACCTCCTAGAGCAAAAACTAATCTTCTTCTTGAAGTTATTTTTGGTGAATGTTGTACTCTCCAACCTATACGTCCACTAAGTCCGCCCGATATAAATGCTCCAATTAAAACACCTAATGTTTCAAATACTAACCAGTTATTCATGGAGGATTTATCTTCACTTATAAATTGTTTGTAATAGTCATTATCAGTCGCATGCGAATGCGTTACGGCGTCTACAATTGTTACAACACCACTTTTCATTGCACCACTAGCGCCTAAGCCTCTACCTGTAATATAAAACGTGAATATAATTAGAATGCCTAAAATGAAACCGCCGAAATATGGATTCCAATATACATGTCTGTTTTTTTGAGTTTTAACTTTCATCATGATCTTTTAATTTTTAGTATAAGTATCTTGTAATTTGTCCTGCTTCTACCATAACAAATCGAAATATGAGGCCTCCCATAATAACTAAAAGTGCTGGAACAACTGCAGGTATTTTAAAACCAATATATTCGGCAACTTCCATTATTAATGGAATAATTAAGCCTAGGATTACTACAAATCCGAAAAACATTAAAGTAAAATCTCCACCAACTAATAATTGAACGGCTTCTAATTGCACTTGCGATCCGGCATAAAACCCCATTATCATATGTGTAATTAAACCTAATTCAATAATTATTAAAAAGATGTCAATTTTAGTAAAGAAGTGTTTCTCTTTTTGTGATTTTGCAAATAAAATAATGGCAGCAGCGGCCGTAGATAAACCAGACGTTAAAAATAATGGTCCTAAAATGGCATTGTTCCAAAGCGGTCTTGCATTAAATGCTGAAAGTAAAATACCCGTGTAAATTCCTAATACAACAGATAAAGGAATTAAGGCATACGCCATGTTCATTCTATTTTTTATTAAGAAATTTTCAAATGTTGCTAAAAATTTAAATCTTTTGAGCAATTGAAATTTGCCTTCAAATTTTGAAAAAACATCAGAATAATAACTAAATACCCAAAGGAAAGATAGCGGCGTAATAATCATTAATACCCAAGCTCCCCAAGACATTGGAGACTCTATTCTAACTGTGGTATATAGCTTCCAAAACCAAATTTTATGAGTCAAATCGTATAATAACGCCATTAGACCTAATGATAATGCTATTGGAGCAATAATTACGGCATTTTTAACGGCTGCTTTATAAACATCAGCTTTTCCCATAACTGTAACTATTGCAGCAAAAAATAATAGTCCTGCTGCTAAACCACCAACAAACAAATAAACAGAAATTGGCCAATGCCAAACATGTAAATAAGGATCTATATTTGGGATATCTCTACCGCTTATAAATAATTCTTCTTGCATAATTTTTTAATTTAAATTAAGTAAAAAACGTGAGGGTTAGTACCAGCTTCTGGAGCTAACGTTTTATGTTTTCTGTTTTTTAATAATTGTGAAACTTCGCTGTTTGGATTGTCTAAATCACCAAAATACATACACTTTGTTGGGCAAACAGAAACACAAGCTGGTAATTGACCATCTTTTAATCTGTGGTGGCAAAATGTACATTTATCTACATAACCTTCTGGGTGTTGAAAACGAGCATCGTAAGGGCAAGATTCTATACAAGCACCACAGCCAATACAGTCATTACCAGTTACTAAAACAATACCACCTTCTACAATATGACTTGCACCAGTAGGGCAACATCTTACACAAGGAGCCGTATCACAATGATTACAACGTTCTGATTTTAACTCTAATTCTACATTTGGATATGCACCATTAACTACTTCTGTTATCCAATCTCTACAATATCCAACAGGAACATTGTTTTCAGTTTGACAAGCCACAACGCAATCACTACATCCAACACATTTTAATGTGTCTATTACCATTGCATATCTCATATCTAAATTGTTTTATGTGGGTTTTCAGTTAATATGGTAACAAAGTTGCCACGCATTCCTGTTCCACCCATTATTGGGTCTATCGCTACTCTTGAAATTAATTCTGTATCATTAATTCCTTTACCATTAGCACGACTTAGTTTTTTGTTTTGGTGACCAAATCCGTGTACCATATAAACAGCATCAAATCCGGTTCTTTCTGTAACTCTAACTTTTATTGCGAATGATGATATAATTTCATCTTGGTTTTTAAGCCACACTTCTTGTCCAGTTTTTAAACCTATTATTCGAGCAACTTTTGGATTAACCCAAAGGGTATTTTCCTTCATTAAGTCGTTTAAATTAGGATTGTTCGCAGTTCTACTAAAAGTATGCATGGGTGCTCTACCGTAGTTTAATCTGTAATATCCTTGTTCTGGTTCAGGGTGTTTAGTGAAAACAGGCATTGGATCGAATCCTAAATTTTTTAATTCTTGAGAATATAATTCAATTTTACCGCTATTGGTGTTGAATGTATATGGTTCATTTTCGTTTAAGTATAATGGACCAGATTTACGTGGATAGTTTTTAACACCAATTTGTTCTAGTTCTTCTAATGAAGTGCCTAATTCTTTTAATTGGTATTCTAAAACTTCTTTGTAATCGTCATAAGCAAATTGATCTGCCAGACCCATTTTTTCGCCAATTTGTTTGGCTATCCACCAAGCTGGTTTTGAATCATATTTTGGAGCTACTGCTGGAATTCTAATTGCAATGGATGGTTCTCTATTAGTTGCAGAACGAATTTCATCATACCTTTCAAGATAAGTACATTCAGGCAATACAACATCAGCATATCCTGTGACATCCATTGGCATAGTGTCTATAACCACCATAAAGTCTAAAGATTCAATGGCTTTTTCTAGTAACTTTTTATTAGGAATAGATTTGGTTAAATTAGTGCCAGCTACCATCCAAGCTTTAACTGGATACTCATTGTTTTCACCTGGAATTGATGCACGAATAATTTCGGTGGTCACTCCCATTTCAGCTAAAGGATATTTAGAACTAACTTCCTTCCATGTCCATTTTGGTTTTGGGTATTCTGGATGAGGGAATTCAGGTACTTTTAAGCTTTCTTTAAAGTAAAATCCTCCTCTGCGTCCCCAAGAACCTAACAAGGCATTTAAAATGGCCATTGCTCTTGCTCTTTGAGAATCATCACCGTACCAAACAACGTGTCTGCCTGGATGTATAATTGTTGCTGGAGAGGCGTAAGCCATGGCTCTTGCTGTACGTCTTATTTCTTCAGGTTTTATAGTTGTAATGCTATAAGCCCATTCTGGAGTAAAAGTGCTAACGTGCTCTTTTAATTCATTGAAACCTAAGGCATATTTATCAATATATTCTTTATCATAAAGGTTTTCTTCAATTAAAACATGCATCCAAGCTAACATTAAAGCAATGTCTGTTCCTGGCTTAATTGGTAACCAATGTTGCGATTTACTTGCAGCAGTCGAAAAACGTGGATCTACTGTTATAATGGTTGCACCATTGTCAATAGCATCCGACATTTCTTGTACCTGCGAATTGTGCATGTTTTCGCCAATGTGAGAACCTATTAACACCAAGCATTTAGTATCTCTAATATCTGTTGGCTCTGGAGATCCTACCCAAGAACCAAAGGTTAATTTAAAACCAGTTTCTCGAGGGCCTCTGCACTGCGCATAAGCTGGCTCACCGATAGTATCGGAACCAAAAGCGTTAAATAAATGTTCTAAATGTTTTCCTGGAGAACCATGTTTAAGTAAGGCTATAGATTCGGCACCATAAGTTTCTTTTATTCCTTTAAATTTTGATGCTATTAAATCTAATGCTTCTTCCCAACTGGCTTCTCTAAATGTTTCTTCGCCATCAATAGTGGTTCTAATTAAAGGTGTTTTTAATCGGTCTTCATCACTATACATGCCTACACCACCAGTTCCTCTGGGGCAAAGTCTGCCGTTACAATGTGAATCATCATCATTACCAATTATTTTTTGAATATTACCCGCATCGTCTGAATAGGCCCAAGCTGCACATTTCCAAAAGCAAACTTCGCAATAGGTTGCAGATCTTTTAAATTTATTAGCAATATTTTGCTTAATAACGGCATCTAAATATGAGTTACCGCCAAACATATTATAAGCTGTTGAAACTGTTGCTAATCCTCCTAAGCCTAAGGCAGAAATTTTTATAAATTTTCTTCTCGAAGTAGTCATAAGTTGATTTGTTTTTCGGTTGTAAAATTATTTATAATTATAGCCGTATATTATGATAAAAGTCATGTAATCAACGTTTTATGTGTAACATAGGTTACATAACGGAATCAAAATTATTGTATGCTCCTGAAATTTAATCTCTTAAGAATTTCAAAATGTTGTAGATTTGAAAAACAACTTAATTAATGAAGAATAAGAACTACTTAAACGGTCTTTTTTTATTAGTATTATTACTATTTACGGTGTTGTTTGTTTTAAGAAATAAGGCATTTTTTAAAACGGATAATTATTATGAAAATGGGAACCAAAAAGCGGAAGTGTCTCTTACTGAATCTTGTATACAATGCCATAGTAACACTAAAGGGTATTCACTTTATCATAATCCAGAACTTATAGGTTGTGCCAGTTGCCATTTAGGAAATACAATTTCGCTTAATAAAGATGAAGCACATAAAGGGATGGTTTTAATTCCTGGAAATTTATCTGATGCCAAAGAAACCTGTGGAAAATGTCATCCCAACGAATTAGATAAAATAAATAAATCTTTAATGACCACAAATAGTGGGTTAGTTGCTGTAGATAAATTTATATTTGGCGAAGCCGACAATCCTGATAATCATTTTCATATTAAAGACATAAAAAACTCTCCAGCAGATAAACATATAAGAGATTTATGTGCTAACTGCCATTTGGGTGCTGAAAAAACGTACTTATGGAGAAATTAATCAATTGAGTAGGGGTGGTGGTTGTAATGCCTGCCATTTAAATTATTCGAAAGAAGCAAAAGCTGACTTAGACAAATATATTGCTTCAAATAAAACGATTTTACCAAAATTTCATCCTTCAACAAATATATTTGTAAATGATATACATTGCTTTGGCTGCCATAGTCGCTCAAGCAGAATTTCAACAAATTATATTGGTTTGCAGGAAACATTATTAGACGAAGAAACTGTTAGAAATAAAAAAGAATATAAAGTTTTAGAAGATAAAAGAGTCTATAAGTATATAGCAGAAGATGTGCATCATACAAAAGGCATGTTGTGTATAGATTGCCACTCTTCACATGAAGTTATGGGCGATGGCAAAACCTATACGCATGAGGAACAAGCGGTAAAAATACAATGTATAGATTGCCATTTTAATGGGAAACCAAACACAATTCCGTATAAAGAATTAGATGTAGAAAGTAAATCAGTATTTATGCATCGCAACTATAAGCATACCGATAAACAGATTATAGTAACAGAGAAAGCAAAAAACCCATTAGTAAATACTTTTGTCGACGCGAAAGGGGATGCCTTTTTAATAGGAAAAAAAGATGGTGAACTTCATAAATTAAAACCACAATCGCAGGTGTGTTCTAGAGATAGTGCACATAAAAATGTGAGTTGTTCTACATGTCATTCTTCATGGACATCACGTTGTATTGGATGTCATAATCAATTTGATAAAGAAGAACCAAGAGCATTCGACTTATTAGCTAAGAAATATGTTAAGGGACAATGGAAAGAATATGTTTCAGAATTCTCTTCTTCACTTCCAGCAATGGGGGTTCGGGAAAATAAAGAGGGTAAAATAATTGAGCCTGCTGTACCGGGAATGATTTTAACTATTGATAAAGGTAGTTACGCAAATAAAAAAATTGGCGAAGACGTTTCTTTTCACAGGCTATATGCACCAAATTCGCCTCATACCACTACAAAGAATGTTCGGGATTGCAAATCCTGCCATTCTAATGCGGCATCCATAGGATATGGCAACGGAACATTAAATTATGAAATTAAAAATAAGATAGGAAAATGGGTATTTACACCTGAATATGCATTGAATGCCAATGATAATTTACCGGAAGATGCATGGATACCTTTTTTGAAAAAAGAACCAAAGTCTTTAACAAAATCTACGCGATCAGATTTTCGACCATTTAGCGTTGAAGAACAAAAGAATCTCCTTTTAGTTGGAGCATGTTTGCAATGCCACAAAGATAATTCTGCAGTTATGAAACAAACTATGAGTTTGGGTATGAAACTTGTTTTAAAGAAGCTTAGCAAATCCTGTGTTTTACCTTCTAATTAACAGAGGATTTCCAGTCATTTATAGCCATGTTAAAGATTATCTTTAAAACAAAAACAGCCAAATATTAATTTGGCTGTTTTTAAAATTTAATGTTTTGATGGGTTATTACTTTTAAATAAAAATGATTTGGCATCCTTCTTTATCGGCTCTATTGTAAAAATCGCCTATTGTTAATATGCCATCTAAATCATCTATTAAATCTTCTTTTTTAAGATGAAACATATCAACCGCCAGTTTACAAGCCCATAGTTTACATCCAGAATCAGAAAGTATTTCTAAAAACTCACCAATTGGTGGCATATCTAGTTTTTCCATTTCTTTTTTCATCATTTTAGTTGCAAATGCTTCCATACCTGGTAAACCACCAAGCATTGTTGGGATATGCATTGCAGGATTACCTACAGTTGCAACATGTAAATGCTCCAATTTTTTCTTTTGGATAGCTTCTAATCCAAAAAATGTAAAGAATATTTCTGATTCAATGCCTTCCATTCTCGCGCCATTTGCCATAACAAATGCAGCATAAGCGTTTTCAATAGTAGCTTTCGATAAAATGAAAAGCATTTTTTTAACTTTTGTGGCCATAATTATATCTTTTAAATTATTATTTCGTGTTTATTAAATTAAATACAGCTTTTAGGTTTTGGTACACCAGCTATTTTAGTTGAAATTTTTAATGGCCCATTAGGGAAAAGAGCATAGAATTCTTTGATATCCAAAACACCACTTTTTTTAATTCCTCTAACAGATAAAGCGACATCATTTTTTACTTGTTCTTGAAGCCATGAAATCACTTCCCAATGTCTGTCTGTCATTACAATACCTTCGTTTTTTGCTATCTCTAATCCAATTTCTTTAGTCCATTGAGATACGTCTGTTAAATAGCCGTCTTCTGTAACGTCTAATCTAATTCCTGCAATATTTAAATCCATAATATTTATTTTTAGTTATTTTAATTAATCTTTTTTTATATCAAATACTTTTCCTTTAAAACTCATGTTTCTTGAAACAAATGGAATGGCAATGCCTTTTAAAAGCATATTCCAATAAATCCATCTAAAGGCTAATTTTCCCCAATGATTAAAAATGCTTTCTTTTAATAATTTTAGAGGCCCGATTTTTGCAAAAGGAAAGGTTCCATGTACAGGTTCTGTATTATAGTTGAAATCAATAAGTAAAGCCTTATTATGTCCGGTTTCTATAAAACAGTTTGCATGTCCATCAAATTCTTCTTTTAACGTATATCCTTGTATATATAAAAGAATATTATCGGTTAAAGTTTCTGCTTGAAAGTGCGCTACAGAACCTGCTTTTGAAGCCGGCACATTAGTGGCATCGCCAATTACAAATATATTTTCGTTTTCTACAGATTGTAGGGTGTGTTTATGTGTTGGAACAAAGTTTAAATCATCTCCCATTCCAGATCTTTCAATAACTTCATCGCCCATATTTGTGGGAATAGTTACCAATAAATCAAATGGGATTTTTTTATCACCGTAATCAACAATTTCTTTAGTTTTATTATCAACTCTTTCTATAGCAAAATCAGCTTCCATTTTTATGCCTTTTTCAGACAAAAGATAGCTTAATGATTTTGAACAGGTTGGCTTAGTGAATGCACCAGAAAGCGGCGTTACATAAGTAATTTCTACTTTATCTCTCATCCCTTTTTTGCGGAAATATGAATCTGCGAGAAAAGCAAATTCTAAAGGCGCCACAGGGCACTTAATAGGCATTTCAGTGATATGTACAACTAGTTTGCCTCCTTCCCATTCACGCAATTTATTTCGCAATGCTAAAGAACCTTCAAATGTGTAAAAATCAAATATGTCTTTTTTCCAAAGTGGCCCTAATAATCCTTCTGTTTCTTCAGGGGCAATTTTAGATCCTGTAGCAATTATTAAGATGTCATAATTTAAGGTTTCATCTTCAAGAGTTATTTTATTTTCTTCAGGAAGAATTTTCTCTATTTTCTTTTGAATGTAATTAACTCCCTTTGGAATAAATTTTTCTCCAACTTTTTTTACTTGATCTTCGGTATAGGTATCAAACGGAAGAAATAAAAATCCAGGTTGGTAATAATGTGTTTTATATTGATCTACTATCGAGATTTTCCATTCTTTTTTCGGGAGTTTTGAGACTAAATGATTCGCCATCATCGTTCCTGCTGTACCTGCTCCTAATATTACTAAATTTTTCATGTTTTTGAGATTTAAAAATTAATTACAAAACAGATAAATCTTGTAATTCTTTTGTTTGGTAAAATTAATTCTTAGAGGATCTAAAAAACATGACAGAAGTCATAAATAAACGCTTATGTAACCTATGTTACATAGCTGTTCATAAAGCTTTTAATTTTTTAAAACCTAACAAATGTCATAATTAAATAAAGGCTATGAGTTTAATTTTGTATCATTAATTATTAATAATCGGCATCTTAAAAATGGATGCACAAAAACCTAATTATGAAAACTAACATTATAAAATTTTTCCTATTATTTTTTACATCAGCAGTTTTTTCACAAGCTGGTCATATTATGCAGGGCGTAGGTGCCGTTAATATGTCAATGGGAGGTGCTGCAACTGCACAACCGCTTGATATATCTGGAGCCATGCAATGGAACCCTGCAACACTTTCAACCTTCGACAGCAAAATATTAAAGCTTGATGTTGGATTGTTCTTTTCTTCACCAGAACTGTCTTCTTCATTACCAGCAGGAATGTTAGGTCCTGGAGCTCCTGGAGTAAGTGGTACCACTGAAGATGATAGAGGTATGTCTCCTATGCCAGCTATAGCAATGGTTTGGGGAAAAGAAGGAAGTAAACACACCTTTGGAGTTTCTGCTTTTGGTATTAGTGGATTTGGAGTTACTTTTCCAGAAGAGAATAATTCGCCAGCAGATTCACAGGGAAATCCTAATCCAAATTTTAACCCAACGGTTAATTCAAACCCTATAAATTATCCGCAGGCTGCAGGAGGTTTTGGACATATAGAATCCGATTATATGTTATTACAAGTAGGATTGTCTTATGCGTATGAACTATCTGATAAATTTTCTATTGGTATTCAGCCAACAATAAATTATGCGGCATTAGAGTTAGCGCCTAATCCAACAGCGAATCCAACAATGGCGGGGTATCCGACAACAGACAAAGCATCAGCTATTGGTTATGGAGCTCAATTTGGATTATTTTATGATTCTGGTTTCGGATTAAAACTAGGTGCGTCTTATAAAACGGCTCAAAAATTCAGTGAATTAGAATTCAACAATACCTATTTAGATAATAGTACTGCTAAAAATAAATTTCAAATGGATTACCCAGCGATTATGTCTGTTGGAGTTGGGTATTCAACCAGCGATATTGATTTAGCTTTAGATTTTAGAAGAGTTGACTATGAAAATACTGAAGGTTTCGCAGAAACAGGATGGACTCAAACTGCATCTGTTGCTGGTTTTGGTTGGAAAAATATTTCTATACTGTCTGCTGGTCTTCAATATAAAGGAATTGATAAATTACCTTTACGTTTTGGATACACTTATAGTTCGAACCCAATTCCAGAAGAAATAACATTCTTTAATATTCCTGCTACAGCAGTCATTAAAAATGCTTACCAATTTGGATTAAGTTATGTAGTGAATGACAGCTGGAAACTAGATGCTGTATATCATTATGGTGACAGTAATGGAGCAACAGAAGGTCAAATACTTAATCCTATGGCAATTTCCCCGAGCAATCCTAATGGAGCAATACCTGGATCGTCTGTTTCTTACGAAATGACAACTTCTATGGTACAGTTTGGTATAAGCTATACATTTAATAAATAAAACTACAAAAACAATAAATTAAAAAGAGTTCTTATTAATTTTAATCAAGTGGCTATTAAATATTTAATAGCCACTTTTTTATTCTCAAAATCCGCTCAATTATTTTTTTAAATCTTCATTTTAGTATTGGTATTTTCAACTTTCTGCATAAATTCAAAAAATAAGTATTTATTCATTTAAAATAAGTATTAATACGTATTATTGTATTCAATTTATAACATCAATATAAAAATACGGTACAAGAAATTAGAACATTAGTAAAAACTTAAAACGAACATTAAAATAGGCTAAAGACGTATGATGTTAAATTTGAATCAGAATAAACATGTGATTTGTCATAATGTAAAATAAGTAAGGCTTTTATTTTTTCCATCAAATTTTAAAGTTCAAACCATACAAACACTAAAACTGTAAATTTAAAATCACACCAAATTAAAACTTAGTATTATGAAAAAAATTTATCTAACTATAAGCATTTTAACCGTTATGGTTCAATTTGCACAAGCACAATTTACACTAGATGGCGAATTTCGTCCAAGAACAGAATATCGTCATGGTTATGGAAGTATTATTCCAGATAATGTAGATGCAGGATTCGCAATATCTACAAGAGCACGTTTAAATGCTGGCTTTACGACCGAATCTTATAAATTTTATTTAAGCATTCAAGATGTGATGGTTTGGGGTGAAAACAGACAAATTTTACCAGACGATCAAAATGATTCTTTTGCAATTTTTGAAGCCTGGGCAGATATTAATTTAGGTTCTGGGTTTTCAACAAAACTAGGGCGTCAAGCTATTTCTTATGATGATCAACGTATTTTAGGAGGATTAGACTGGGCACAACAAGGAAGAAACCATGATGCTGCTTTAATAAAATATAACCAAGGAAAATTTCAATTAGATCTAGGTTTGGCATTTAATCAGGATTTTGATAATGCGGGAGGTTTTCAGTCGGTTGAAACAACATATAATACTACAGGATTATTCTCTTATAAAACCATGCAATATTTGTATTTAAAACAAACTTGGGAAAATTTTACGGGTAGTTTATTATTATTGAATAACGGGTTTCAAGAAGCAGATGGTGTGAGCAATTTACAAACTCTGGGAACACATTTAGATTACAAAAAAGGTAATTTAGGACTTGCAGGGAATGCCTTTGTTCAAACAGGAAAAAGACAAGGTGAACTAGATGTTAAAGGGGCTTACTTATTAGGATTAGAGTTAACTTACAAAGCTTCGGCTAAAGTTGGTTTAAATGCTGGTGTTGAAATTATAAGTGGAAATGATACAGGTGTTGGTGAGACAGGTGCGTTTTTCCCGTTATATGGTACAAATCGTAAATTTAATGGATTTATGGATTATTTCTATGTAGGTAATCATGCAAATTCTGTTGGTTTGTTTGATGTGCATTTTGGATCGAATTTCAATTTAAGTGAAACAGCGAATTTTTCATTAAACATACTAAATTTTAGTGGAGAGCAGAAATTACCAAGTGGTGAAAAATCTTTAGGAACAGAATTAGATTTAGTGTATTCTAAGAAATTCAAAGGCTATAGTATAGCTCTTGGATATTCTCAATTATTCGCTTCAGATGGTATGTATGAATTAAAAGGCGTAACAAAGGCTAATGCGGCAGATAATCAAAATTTCGCTTGGGCTATGTTGGTTATTAAGCCAAAGTTTATAAATTAAAATGTTATTAGGTTAGTATAAACATTTTTAAATCTGGAAAGAACCTTATAAAAATGAGGTTCTTTTTTTTGCGTCATTGCGAACGAAATGCAATGAACTAAAGCAATCTTACAATTTGAAACTGTAACAGAAACATTATTGTAATTAAATTAATAACAGATTGCTTCATTACTCGCCACGACATTTAAAATACTTTTCTTACTTTTAAAATGTAAAAATTAATTATGCTTAAAAAAGTTTTTGGAAGTGCCGTTTTTGGTGTTGAAGCTACCACAATTACGGTGGAAGTGAATGTAGATTCAGGAATTGGGTATCATTTAGTAGGATTGCCCGATAATGCTATAAAAGAAAGTAATTACCGCATTGCTGCAGCGTTACAAAATAACGGGTTTAAAATCCCGGGAAAAAAGATTACTATCAATATGGCGCCTGCAGATTTAAGGAAGGAGGGAAGTGCTTACGATTTAACACTTGCCATGGGAATTCTGGCAGCTTCAAAACAGATAAAAGCTGAAGATTTAGAACGCTATATTATTATGGGCGAACTATCTCTCGACGGCAGTTTGCAGCCCATTAAAGGCGCTTTACCAATTGCAGTAAAAGCAAGAGAAGAGGGTTTTAAAGGTTTTATTCTGCCAAGTCAGAATGCTAAAGAAGCAGCTATTGTCGATAATTTAGAAGTATATGGGATAGATAATATTAAGCAGGTTATCGAATTTTTTGATAAAGGGGAACCTTTAGTACAAACCATAATTAATACCCGTGAGGAATTCGAAAAAAACTTAGATTTCCCTGAGCATGATTTTTCAGATGTAAAAGGACAGGAAGGTATTAAGCGCTGTATGGAAATTGCAGCAGCTGGCGGACATAATATTATATTAATTGGTCCTCCCGGTGCAGGAAAAACCATGTTAGCGAAAAGATTACCAAGTATTTTACCACCTATGACGCTGCATGAAGCTCTAGAAACGACTAAAATTCATTCGGTGGTTGGTAGGGTGAAAGATACCGGTTTAATGGCACAACGTCCGTTTAGAAGCCCACATCACACTATTAGCGACGTGGCTCTCGTTGGTGGCGGATCGTTTCCGCAACCCGGAGAAATATCCTTATCTCATAACGGTGTTTTGTTTTTAGATGAATTGCCCGAATTTAAACGTGGCGTGCTAGAAGTGTTAAGACAACCTTTGGAAGACAGAGAAGTGACTATTTCGCGTGCAAAATTTACCGTTACTTATCCAAGTAGTTTTATGTTGGTAGCGAGTATGAACCCGAGCCCCGGAGGTTATTTTAACGATCCCAATGCGCCGGTAACTTCAAGTCCTGCAGAAATGCAACGCTATTTAAGTAAAATTTCTGGTCCGTTGTTAGACAGAATAGATATTCATATTGAAGTAACGCCTGTGCCTTTTGAAAAACTATCGGAAGACAGAAAAGGCGAAACCTCGGTTGAAATTAGGAAACGTGTTACAACAGCGAGAAAAATTCAAACGGAACGATTTAAAGAATCGGAGAAGGTTCATTACAATGCCCAAATGAACACCAAACAAATTCGTAAATATTGTATTTTAGATGAAGCTTCTAAACAGCTTTTAAAAACAGCAATGGAACGATTAAATTTATCTGCACGAGCTTATGACAGAATACTAAAAGTTTCCAGAACCATTGCCGATTTAGAAGGTGTTGAAGAAGTGAACGGTTCGCATATTAGTGAAGCTATTCAATACAGGAGTTTAGATAGAGAAGGGTGGTTGGGGTAATAAATTCCTGCGGAGGCAGGAAACTTTTTAGCTATTTTAAAAACCAATCTTTAACGCAACGAGCGGAACGCTCGCGGTAGCAAGAGATGGTATAATGTTTAGACCTACCAGTATGATGTCTACCTGCGCTCCCCATGACTAGCCAATGTCCCCCGCTACCGCTAACCTTCGTTTAGTGGCGATAATAAAGTAAAAAGTATTTCTTATCAAAAACATAAACGTTATATTAAATTCATTCTATTTCACTAAATTTCAATATGAAAAAATCATTCGCATTATTATTGGCAGTTATTTTACTAAGCTGCAACAATTCCAAAAACCAAAAAGAAGTTGTGATACCAGAAATCAAACAAGAAAAAACACCCATTTTGAATTTAAAAGAAGCCAATCGTTTAGCACAATTACCATTGCATTGCATGAATACAGAATATCCAAACAGGTTGTCTCAAACTTTAGGCGGTGATGCCGATTTAAAATCCCCCAGTGTTTTACATCCTGCTTTTTATGGCTGTTTCGATTGGCATTCTTCTGTACATGGGCACTGGAGTTTGGTAAGTTTACTAAAACAGTTTCCCGATTTAGATCATGCTGAAAACATCAAACAAAAACTACTTCAAAATATTTCCAAAGAAAACATAGAAACCGAAGTACTATATTTTCATGGTGAACACAATAAATCTTACGAACGTACTTATGGGTGGGCGTGGTTACTAAAACTAGCAGAAGAACTACATACCTGGGATAATGAAACGGCGAGACAACTGGAAAACAATCTTCAACCTTTAACCGATTTAATAGTTGGGAAGTATATTGAGTTTCTGCCTAAATTAAATTATCCAATTAGAGTAGGTGAGCACCCAAATACAGCGTTCGGATTAAGTTTTGCTTTGGATTATGCCAATACGGTAAATGATACTATATTAAAATCAAGTATTGAAAAACGCGCGAATGATTTTTATTTATTGGATGTCGATTGCCCTATGTCCTGGGAACCCAGTGGCACCGATTTTTTATCGCCTTGCTTAGAAGAAGCGGCTTTAATGAAACGCGTATTGACAAAAGAGGAGTTTGTGCCTTGGTTAGATAAGTTTTTGCCACAACTTAAGGATAAAAACTTGACATTAGAAACAGGAAAGGTTTCCGATAGAACCGATGGTAGTCTCGTGCATTTAGATGGCGTGAACTTTTCGCGGGCGTGGAGTTTAAACAAGATAGCAGAAAACTTACCAGAATATAATCATCTTAAAAACATTGCAAACCAGCATATAAATTATTCGCTTCCAAGTATATTTGAGGATAGCTATGAAGGCGGACATTGGTTGGGGAGTTTTGCTATTTATGCGCTAAATTCAAATTCAAAATAAGATTAACGTGCAAAAGTGCAGTATAGACATAAATGTAGATGTAGGAGAAGGGGTTGGTAACGAATCGCAGCTAATGCCATATGTTTCTTCATGTAATATTGCTTGCGGTGGGCATGCAGGAAATAGTAAGACCATGCGTAAAGTAGTTAAATTAGCTAAGCAGCATCGCGTTAAAATTGGTGCGCACCCTTCTTTCCCAGATGTTGAAAATTTTGGCAGAAAGCGCATGAATATGCCTTGTGTGGCCTTGTTTACATCGTTAAAAGAGCAAATAAATGAATTAATGAAAATAATTGAATCAGAAAACGCTATGTTGCACCATGTAAAACCACATGGTGCATTATATAATATGGCGATTACTGACACAAAAATAGCCGCCACAATTATTGAAGTCATGAAAACTATGGCATTACCTGTAAAACTATATGTGCCGTATCAATCAGTAATTGAAACGCTCGCAATTCAAAATAACATACCAGTAACCAACGAAGCTTTTGCCGATAGAAATTATAACAACGATTTAACTTTGGTTTCTCGCAGTGAAAAAGATGCACTCATACAGGATTCGGATGTTATGTTCGAACATGTTTATAGAATGATTATGAAACAGAAAGTAAAAACTATAACAGGTGCTGAGGTGAAGATAAAAGCGGATACATTTTGTTTACATGGAGACAGTTTGAAGGCTGCTGGCTTAGTGAAAAAACTAAGGATGAATTTAGAATCTAATGGCATTAAAATACTATAAATTTATTGACTTATAATCTTACATATAAACCATTTGGTGAGCGTGCTATTTTAATAGAATGGCCAGCAGTAATTGATGAAAATATATTAAAAGACATCGTAAATTTCAAAAATTCTATTGAAAAATTAAATATTAAATCTATTGTTGAATTAAAATCCGCATACAACTCGTTATTAATTAGTTATCATACCGTTTGTAGGAATTTTGAAAACGAGATAAATGTGCTTAAAAACGTGTATTTAGCATCAGATTTTAAAGATAAAGACAAATCTGTATTGTGGAAAATACCGGTATGCTACGACTCCGTTTTTGGTATAGATATAGAAGCTATTTCTAAAGAAAAAAACCTTTTAAAGGAGGAAATAATTAAGCGCCATTTCCAGTCCATTTATACAGTTTATTTTATTGGTTTTTTACCAGGATTCTTATACTTAGGAGGATTAGATGCATCGCTTCATGTGCCCAGAAAATCGACCCCTAGGATGCAAATTGAAAAAGGTGCGGTGGCTATTGGAGGAAATCAAACAGGCGTTTATCCAACCGAAAGTCCTGGTGGTTGGAATATTATAGGGAATTCACCTATTGAGTTTTTTAATCCGAAGTTAGAAACGCCTTGTTTTGCAAAAGCGGGTGATAAAATTAGATTCAAACCCATAACTATTCAAGAATTTAACACCATAAAATCCTTGGTGGCAGCGCGTTTGTATCAAATAGAAAGCGAGGTAGTGTATGGTTAAGGTTTTGCATCCCGGGTTTTACTCAACTATTCAAGATTCTGGAAGAATGGGTTATCAGCAATATGGCGTTCCATATTCAGGTGCTATGGATGCTTATTCAGCCGCTTTAGCTAATCATATTTTAGGGAATAATATAAACGCTTCGGTTATCGAAATGACCATGACAGGAGCAACCCTTCAATTTTATAGTGATACCTATATCTGTATTTCTGGAGCTGATATGGTTCCGAAAATAAACGATATTAATATTCCGCTTAATAAAAATATCAAGATTGTATGTGGAAACGTGTTGTCTTTTGGGAAATTAAATAAAGGCTTTCGTTGCTATTTAGCTGTATTAGGTGGATTAATATCAGAAACTATTATGAATAGTCAGAGTATGTATAAAGGTATTACAACTCAATTTAAAATATCTAAAAATGACGAATTAAAAATAAATGTAAATAGCTCTTTTGTAGATAATAAGCATGCTTTAATTAAAGTAAATAATGAATTATTTTCGAATAATAATATAGAAGTTTTTAAAGGGCCAGAATTTGAATCGTTATCAAATAATCAACAGGAACTTTTACTACAATTGTCATTTACTATTTCAAAAGATAATAATAGAATGGCATATCAATTAATAGAACCTTTTGAGAATAGTTTAGAGCCAATAATAACGTCTGCAGTACTTCCTGGAACTGTTCAGCTTACGCCTTCTGGAAAACTCATTATATTGATGCGTGATTGCCAAACAACAGGCGGTTACCCCAGAGTGCTTCAGCTAAAAGAATCAGCTATTAATATTTTAGCTCAAAAATTTACGGGACATGTATTAAACTTTAAGTTAGTTTAAGCCAGTTCTAAAGCTACTTCAACCATGCCTTTAAAAGTGGTTTCACGATCTTTAGTTGATGTACGTTCTCCGGTTACCAGCGAATCTGAGATGGTAAGTATGCTTAAAGCGCGCACATTGTGTTTTGCAGCTATGGTATATAAACCAGCAGACTCCATTTCGACGCACAGCACACCAAATTTCGACCATTTTTTGTATGACTCGAAATCGTCTGCATAAAACTCATCCGAAGTAAATACATTACCAGCTTTTATTGGGATGTTTTTGTTTTTAGCAGCTTCTATCGCCTTTTGAAACAATTCAAAATCTGCTGTAGGAGCATAATCTGCGCCGCCAAAACGAAGTTCGTTAACTCCTGAATTAGAAGAAGCAGCCATGGCTAAAACAATATCTCGTAATTTAATATGTGCCTGATAAGATCCGGCACTACCAACACGAATTAGGTTTTTCACGCCATATTCGGTTATCAATTCATGTGCATAAATAGAAATTGATGGAACACCCATACCTGTTCCCATAACAGAAACACGTTTATTGTTGTACGTTCCGGTATATCCGAGCATACCTCTTACCTGATTAAAGCAAACAGGGTTTTCAAAAAAAGTTTCGGCAATCCATTTTGCTCGTAAAGGATCTCCAGGTAGTAAAATGGTTTCTGCGATGTCGCCTTTTTTGGCTTCTATATGTACACTCATTATTTAATAATTTTTTTCGTCTGAAATTCCGCCTGTAACTATAGCGATTCCCGAAGAAGTTCCTAAGCGTTCAACACCTAAATTTATATATTCTAAGGCAGTTTTATAATCTTTTACCCCGCCAGAAGCCTTTATCTTTACAAGTCCTTTTGCGACACTTTTCATAAGTGTAACATCATGAATTGTTGCACCACCTGTACCAAAACCAGTAGAAGTTTTAATAAAATCGGCGCCACTTTGTATCGCCAGTTCGCTGGCTTTTATAATTTCTAATTCCTCCAGATAACAAGTTTCTAAAATTACTTTTAGAGTTTGATGCGGCATGCATTTTTTAACGGCTTCAATATCTTTCCAAACGGCGTCAAAATCTTTGCTTTTAAGAAATCCAACATTCAATACCATGTCAATTTCATCGGCACCATCTTTAAGAGTTTGTTTTGTTTCGGCTACTTTTGCCAAAGTACTCATAGCGCCTAAAGGAAACCCGATAACACAACACACTTTTACACTGCTGTCTTTTAACTGTTTTTTTGCCAGTTTTGCATAGCAGCTATTAACACATACAGAGTGGAATTTGTATTTTTTAGCTTCATCACAAAGCTGGATAATATCACTTTTCGTTGCTGTTGCTTTTAAAAGTGTGTGGTCTATATAACTACTTAAATTTTTCATAAAGAAGTTTAAATTTAAGACATATCAAACAGTCTAAATATGTCAAAAATCATGTTTTAGACCAAAAGTTATGCATGTATAACAAAGGTATAAACAATTCTTTTGAAATTACTATTGGAAATTATATAAATAGAGTGAGTTCTTTTATTATTTCGAGGCGTTTCAAATATAAAAACTACAAATATTTTTATTTATCACCTTGAGCGTAGTTAAAAAGTTTATAGAATAAATTTTAACAGGTTTCGACTGCGCATAACCTTTATCAGGAAGTTGATTTATTGGTTTCAAGAATACTTTCTTTTATGTCTGCTTCCCATACTTTTTGATTTACTTCTAAATACTTCCTGTAAATTTTAGCATTCCTGTTTTGTGGTACTCTGTTTCCTGAAGTGATATTAACCGAAGTTCCAATAACATCGGCACCAGCTTCTAAATATTTAATGGCGGTTTCATAATCTTCAATATCACCATATGCTACAATTTTAGCTGTATCTCTTATCGTTTTTTTAATGATTTTAATGGCTGTGAAAGTAGCACCGCTTTTTGAAAACCCACTGGATGTTTTTATATAATCTGCTTTAGCATCTATGCAAATTTCGCAAGCTTTTATAATTTCATTTTTATTTAATTCTGAAATTTCCAGAATCACTTTTAAAGGTGTTTGCCCAATAGCGAATTTAACATCACAAATATCTTTTAAAACCGAAACATGATTTTGACTTTTAAGAAAGCCTAAATTCATGACCATTTCAATTTCATCGGCGCCGTATTCAATCGCTTTTTTGGCTTCGTAAACTTTCGAAGCTGTAGAAGTAGCACCTAATGGAAAACCAACGACTGTACATACTTTAATATTAGTTTTGTCTAAAAGTTGTTTGGCTAAGTCCACGTAGGCACTGTTTATGCATATGGCATGATAATTATTTAACTTGGCTTCGCGACATAAATCGATAATTTCACGTTCGGTCGTGGTTGATTTTAAAAGCGCATATTCAATATGATGGGATATATCCATGTGTTATAAGTAGGTTTTGTGCTTATTTATTATAATAAGCTAAGTTGCTATTAATCGATTTGTAGAGTTGGGGCGACTTACAATAAGGCTAAATTAGGTATTTTAATCGATATAAACTTACCGTTTATCGATTACACGATAAATTTTATTAACTAAGTTATTAACTAATTAGTTATCAAAATATTAGAAAATTAGTAAATTAAGGACTTCTTTTTTGTGATTTATACAAAAAAAGCAACAATCATCCTATAAAAAAGAATCATGTTGCTTTTACCAACCAACCAATTAAAAGACTGTTTGTTTAAACTGTTTTCACGGTGTTATTTACCAATCTTATACTTTTTTAGAAACTAAATCATTTTGGTTTCTAAATACTAATCTGTTATCAAATGCATCTAATAATATGATGCTGTCTGTTGTTACTTTACCAGCTAATATTTCCTTGCTTAATTCATTTAAAACTTCTTTTTGAATAACGCGTTTTACAGGTCTGGCTCCGTACTCTGGGTTGTAACCCTTGTCTGCTAAATAGTCAATGGCTTCCTGAGTAGCATCAAATGTAATACCTTGTTTTGCAATCATTTTAGTGACACTTTTTAATTGTAACCCAACGATAGCTGTGATATTCTTTTTGCTCAAAGGGGTAAACATAATGGTATCGTCAATACGATTTAAAAACTCCGGACGTACAGTTTGTTTTAGTAAGGCCAGTACATCAATTTTTGCTACTTCGATAGCGGAATCAATATCTTTAGTCGCTTCAAAACGGTCGTGAATTATAGAACTTCCTAAATTGGAGGTCATAATAATGATGGTGTTTTTAAAATCGGCTACACGCCCTTTGTTATCTGTTAAATGTCCTTCGTCTAGTACTTGTAATAAAATATTAAAAGTATCAGGATGTGCTTTTTCAATTTCATCTAAAAGAACCACAGAATACGGTTTGCGTCTTACAGCTTCCGTTAATTGACCGCCTTCATCGTAACCTACGTACCCTGGAGGTGCACCAACTAATCTGCTTACGGCATGTCGTTCTTGGTACTCACTCATATCAATACGCGTCATGGCATTTTCATCGTCGAATAAATATTCTGCCAATGCTTTTGCTAATTCTGTTTTACCAACGCCAGTTGTTCCTAAAAATAAGAAGGTTCCAATTGGTTTTTTTGGATTTTGCAATCCAGCACGACTTCTGCGAACCGCATCACTTACCGCAATAATCGCTTCTTCTTGTCCGACTACACGTTTGTGTAATTCGTCTTCAAGTTTCAGTAATTTTTCGCGTTCGCTTTGAATCATTTTGGTTACGGGAATTCCTGTCCATTTTGCCACAACTTCGGCAATATCATCATAGGTTACCTCTTCTTTAATCATAGAGTGTTCAGACTGCGCATCTAATTGCTTTTGAAAAATTTCCAGTTGCTCCTGAGCTTCTTTAATTTTACCGTAACGCAATTCGGCGACTTTACCATAATCACCATCGCGTTCTGCACGTTCTGCTTCCAGTTTGAAATTTTCAATGCTTAGTTTTGCATTTTGAATGTTTTCAACAACTTCTTTTTCACTTTTCCATTTCGCATTCAAATCATTTCGTTGTTCTTTTAAATTTGCCAAATCAGCACGTAACGATTGTAATTTCGATTCGTCTTTTTCACGTTTAATAGCTTCAATTTCAATTTCTAACTGCATTACCTTTCTATCCAAAACATCTAACTCTTCTGGTTTAGAATTGATTTCCATACGCAGTTTAGCAGCAGCTTCATCCATTAAATCTATGGCCTTATCAGGTAAAAAACGATTGGTTATATAGCGTTGAGATAATTCTACTGCACCAATAATAGCTTCGTCTTTAATACGTACTTTATGATGGGTTTCATATTTTTCTTTAATTCCACGAAGAATCGAAATAGCACTCTCAGTATCTGGCTCGTCTACCATTACTTTTTGAAAACGACGCTCTAAGGCTTTATCTTTTTCAAAGTATTTTTGATATTCATCTAAAGTGGTGGCTCCAATCGCACGCAATTCCCCACGCGCTAAAGCTGGTTTTAAAATATTAGCCGCATCCATAGCGCCTTGTCCGCCACCAGCACCTACTAAGGTGTGGATTTCATCAATGAAGAGTACAATATCTCCGTTGCTTTCGGTTACCTCTTTAATAACGGCCTTTAAGCGTTCTTCAAATTCACCCTTATATTTGGCACCCGCTATTAAAGCCCCCATATCTAAAGCGAAAATTTGTTTGTCTTTTAAATTTTCAGGAATATCACCATCTATAATTCTATGTGCTAAACCTTCGGCAATGGCTGTTTTACCAGTACCAGGTTCTCCCACAAGAATAGGGTTGTTTTTTGTACGTCTTGATAAAATTTGCAGAATTCTGCGTATTTCTTCATCCCGCCCTATAACAGGATCTAGCTTACCATCTTTTGCTAATTGGTTTAAGTTTTTAGCGTATTTATTAAGTGAATTATAGGTTTCTTCCTGACTTTGAGATGTTACTCTATCACCTTTTCGCAATTCATCGACAGCTGCGTGCAAACCTTTTTCGGTAACGCCTTGGTCTTTTAACATTTGTGCTATTTTACTGTGCGATTTAAAAATAGCCAGTATTAAATGCTCGACAGAGATGTAATCGTCGTTCATTTTTTTGGCGATAATGGCAGCCTCATTAAGTGTTTTGTTAGTTTCACGAGACAACATAAGTTCACTTCCAGTCACTTTAGAGAAACTTTCAATTTGTTTGTTTAATGCCTGTTCGAGAATGGAAATATTAACATTCAATTTTTTTAAAATGAATGGAAGCACGTTATCATCAACTTCAAAAATGCCTTTAAAAAGGTGTTCATTTTCAATTTGCTGATTGCCATTACCCTGCGCAATTTGTTGTGCTTGCTGTATGGCTTCTTGCGATTTTATTGTATAATTATTTAAGTTCATATATATTTAGATTTTTTACTTCCGCTTGAACAGAAATATGTTTTTTATATTTGTTTTGCAAAATGTATAGGTCAATAATCTTACCAACACTATTTGGAAGACATAATGTCTGCTTAAAACAGTGATAACGTGACTTTTAGTCAGTCTGTAAGATTTCAAAACTATTGCGACTTATTTAATTAAAATACAAAATATGGGATTATTTAACAAGTTATTTAGTGGTTCATCTGAAAAAAAAGCAGAAAAGATATTGCCTTGGATAGCACTAAATGAAATAAAGCAATTGGATGAAATTTTAGTAAAATCTAAAACCAAAACACAACTTATATTTAAGCACTCCACACGTTGTGGCATTAGCAGCATGGTGATGAATCAATTTGTAGGTAATTATAATTTTAATGAAGAACAATTAGATTTGTATTATTTAGATCTATTGAATTACCGTGACGTTTCGAACGAAGTAGGATATAAATTTCAAGTCATGCATGAATCACCACAATTATTAGTATTAAAAAATGGGGTAGTGGTTGCACATGCAAGTCATGGCGCTATAAATGATATAGATTTGAATCGATTTAGTTAAGTAGTGTTTTCTTTATGCAGTCCGAGTATTTATTTGTTTATGGTACGTTACTAAAAGATTTTGACAGTTATATGTCTAAATTTTTAAATCGAAATTCTGAATTTATAGGAACAGGTTATTTTAATGGGAGATTATATCAAATATCATGGTATCCGGGAGCCGTATTAAGTGATTTACCATCAGAAAAAGTGTTTGGACACCTTTTTAAAATACATAATGAAGAAAAGACCTTTCAAATTTTAGATGATTATGAAGGCATTGGTTTAACTGCAGAACACCCAAATGAATATAAACGCGAGTTGATTCAAGCTTATTTAGAATCTAACCTCAAAATTAATGCGTGGGTTTATGTTTATAATCTTCCCACAATACACTTAAAATTAATCACTTCAGGTAATTATTTAAAGCAATAAGCTTTATCTTTATAGTGCTTCGTAGTTTTTTTAACTCCGAGGAGTTAAGTTTTATTTATTTAAAACAATATTTCACATTATAAAGAAGAAGGTTATGACTAAAAAAACTTTTGGAACGTTCTCAGGTGTTTTTACACCAACAACTTTAACAATTCTTGGAGTTATAATGTACATACGCCAACCATGGGTGGTTGGTAATGCAGGCGTCATTGGTGCATTGGCGATTGTTTTATTATCGGTAGCTATCACGCTCGCAACAGCATTAAGTTTATCGTCTATCACCACAAACATACGTATTGGCAGTGGCGGTGCGTTTAGCTTAATTTCACAATCTTTAGGTTTAGAAATAGGTGGCGCCATTGGGATTCCTTTTTATTTTGCACAGGCCATTGCTGTTGCTATGTATATATTTGGATTTCGCGAAGGACTACAAATTCTTGTACCATTAATTAATCCTATAATTTTAGATTTAGCGATTTTTGCAGTAGTTATGGGTATTGCATTTGTTAGTACTAGTTTCGCTTTCAAAATTCAATATGTTATTTTAGGAATTATTGTTTTGTCATTAGTGTCTATCTACGGTTCTTTATTTGTAAATGATTTAAATTTTGATATTGAATGGTTTGGTAAATATCCGGGGTCTATAGAAAACAATTTTAAAGGTTCGTCATTTTGGATAGTATTCGCGGTCTTTTTTCCTGCAGTTACAGGTGTTATGGCTGGGGCAAATATGTCTGGCGACCTCACCAATCCTAGAAAAAGTATTCCTGTTGGTACTATATCATCCGTAATTATAACAACCATTATTTACGTAAGTTTAATATTTGTAGCCGCTGTTATTGCTACTCCGGACGAACTAGCAAAAAATTATAATGTTTTTATTGATAAATCCCTATATGGCCCTATTGTGCTTGCGGGTCTTTTAGGAGCAACCTTATCTTCGGCACTTGGGTCGTTTGTTGGAGCACCTCGAATATTATTAGCATTAGGTGAAAAAAATATTTTACCAAAAAGCAAAAAACTTGCAAAAACTTCAAAAAAAGGAGAGCCTGTTAATGCCATGATTATTACAGCATTTATTGTGCTATTTGGTATTTCGTTAAGAAATTTAAATACGATTGCACCGTTGCTTACCATGTTCTTTATGATTACGTATGCCATGGTAAATGTGGTGGCTCTTGTTGAGCAGACACTCGGGTTACCAAGTTACAGACCAACATTAAAAATACCAATAATAGTACCTGCTATTGGTGCATTTGGTTCTATTGCTATAATGTTTGTTATGAATGTAATTGTGGCGTTGTTTTCATTGATTTTTATCATTTTGTTCTATGTGTACCTTGTGAAAATGAATATAAAATCGGCTGCAGGCGACTCAAGAAGTGGACTTTTTACCGCATTGGCAGAATGGGCAACTAAAAAAACAAATAGCTTGAGGCAAGAGCGTGAAGTGAGATCATGGCGACCAGATTTGTTATTTCCGGTTATGATGCCTAAAGAACTGCGAAGTTCTTTTAAACTCATACATTCTATTATCTATCCAAAAGGTTCGGCTAAGATTTTATCTTTGAGACATCATAATAAAACAGAACAAAAAAATATGGAAGCCTTTCTTAATAATGCTGTGGCTAAATTTAAAGAAAGTGATTTGTCCGTGTCGTATACTGTTATTGATAATAACGATTTTAATACGACGGTAAATGTTAGTATGCAGTCCCTTAACGCGGCTTTTTTTAAACCGAATATCATTTTTGCCAGTATTGATACTGCAACTTCAAATTTTGAGTATTATAACAAACTTATAATCGATACTAAAGCGAATAATTTCGGAATGATAATTTACATTCCTTATTCTACTGCAAGTCTGGCTATTGAAAAAAGTATCAATTTATGGATGACAGATATTCCTGTTGATTGGAAAGAAACTTTTAGTGTACGAAATAATAATTTATCAACTTTGATTTCTTTGTTAATTTGTCGAAATTGGAAAGGCAACATCGATGTTCATATTTTGAATAATAATCCAGAATTGGTTTTTTCAGAAGCCGACATTGAAGATTTACATACTATGGTACGTTTTCCTAAAAAAACCGACATCAAAATAAAACAAGGTAACCTGATAGAAAACGTAGCCAAGGAACGCAACACAGATATAAATATTTTTAGCATCGAACAGGGTATGACCATAGAGGAAATGGTGAATATTGTGAATCAATCCAGAATATCTGCTGTATTTTGCGCCGACTCAGATTTTGAAAATGTATTGGTTTAAAATTAAACTTCAGATGATTAAAACACTAAAGTTAAAGCATAAAAAAACTCCTGAAATTATTCAGGAGTTTGTCGTTTTAATTATCTTATCGTATAAGAATTTATAATATTCTTAAGCTGCTGTTTTAAGTTTTCGCCTGTATCGTAAATCATCTGTTCTTCAGTAGGGAAGGGTACACGTCTGTTATTTAAAAAAGGAAGTAAAGTAGTCTCTAAAGCACGGTTATCACCTCGTGAAGTAGCAAAAATATGTTCAAAAACAAATTCACTTGTAATAGGAAACGCATCTGCCAATTGTTTGGTGTTTAAATTAACGTATTCTACAGTACCAGTTACTTGCACCGACTTAAACTGGGTGCTTTCGTAATATTCGCAACGAACCGTTATCATTTTATCTACCTGTATCGCTTTACCTAGACTGTCTTTTACTTTATTACCATTAGAATCAAGTAAATCCTGTTTACCATCAGCCAATTGTTTTTCTTTTATAATCTGACGTTCTTTTATTTGCTCTGGTGATAGAACAATGTCTCGTAAATTTACGCGCATGTTATAATCGTACTTCAATTTAGCGACTGGGTTGTTATGATATACGGTCCATAAATTATTAAGTCCGTAAGTGCTAAAATTTAGTAAATCGTCTTCCAATCGTTTAGGAATGGTCTTTCTGGTGTCATTTATCATATCCACCAATACAAAATCGGTACCTTTATTATGTGCTACTTCCATTAACTGACGCACATCTTTATAATTTGGGTTGATGTCTTCAATATCTTTAAAAATATTAAAAGACTCTCTGAAATCCATCTTATTGTTAGATTGTAAAAGCGCCGTTGCGTTCTTATACATCTGTAATGATGCATCGTTTTTATAACTTATAATTTGATTGGAATAATCAGTTAAATCAAATTTAACTGTTTTGCCATTTATAGCAAGTGGAAGCAATGGCTTAATTATTTCCTGACGACGATTTAAACCCACATACATATCGTATATTTTAAGATAATTCTCAGGGTTTTTATCCTGCTTCAAAAAATTAATGCTGTTCATATCACGAGCAGTTGCTTTATTATAAGCATCTTGAAGCATTGCGATATAATCGGATTTACCTTTTTTATCTTTGTTGGTTCGTAGTTTTCCAACAGCATCGGAAATGGCTTGATCGTAATTGCCAACACTTACAGCCTTTTCAATTTGTTTACTGGTACTGCACGCAATAATGAATGCGATACACAGACCTAAGAGTAATATTTTTTTCATCTTGTTAAATTTGGGTTACTGCACATTCTTTTAAAATGTAAACCCAAAAATAATAAAAAATATCGATGAACTGTATAAAAAAATCTATAAAATGCTATTTTTTAGTAAAAACAGGTAATAATTTGGTCGAAACTTCGCCAAAACCAATACGTGTACCATCTTTTTCACAATGTCCGCGCATAATTACGGTATCGTTGTCATTTATAAACATACGTTCGCTACCGTCTTTCATTTTAATAGGTTTTTCACCTTTCCAACTTAATTCCAGCATGGAACCATAGGAATCGGGTGTCGGACCAGAAATGGTTCCACTACCCATCAAATCGCCAGAATTTATAGGACAACCGTTAACTGTATGATGTGCTAATTGTTGTGCCATATTCCAATATAAATGCTTGAAATTAGATTTACAAACTACAGTCTCTTTAGCACCTTTTGGCTGAATTGCAACTTCTAAACTAATATCGAAGCTCTTTTTTCCTTTAGATTGAAGATATTCTAATTGCGGTTTTAGTGGTTTTGGTCCTTCAACTCTATATGGTTCTAAAGCATCTAATGTAACAATCCAAGGCGAGATAGATGAAGCGAAATTTTTAGCTAAAAATGGTCCAAGAGGCACATATTCCCATTTTTGAATATCGCGAGCACTCCAGTCGTTTAATAATACTAAGCCAAAAATATATTCTTCAGCTTCATTAACTGGAATAGATTCTCCAATATCGTTAGCATCGGTTGTTATAAATGCCATTTCTAATTCGAAATCTACCAATTTACTTGGGCCAAAAACCGGCACTTCTGCTCCATTTGGAAGCATTTGTCCCATTGGTCTATGTACAGGGATTCCAGAAGGAATTATAGAAGAACTTCTACCATGATACGCCACAGGAATGTGTAACCAGTTAGGTAATAAGGCATTTTCTGGATCTCTAAACATAGAACCAACGTTGGTTGCATGCTCTATACTTGAGTAAAAATCTGTGTAATCACCAATTTGTATAGGTAATTGCATTTCAATTTCATCCAAACGAAATAATACAATCTCTTTATGATGTTTGTTTTGTTTTAAAGTCTCATTGTTGCTATCAAAAATTTGGGAAATTCTATTTCTAACAGCACGCCATGTTTTTCTACCATCGGCAATAAAATCGTTTAGCGTATCCTGAAGAAAAATATCGTCGGTTAAAGGAATGCCTTCAAAATATCCTAATTGATGCAAAGCGCCTAAATCTATAGCAGTGTCACCAATACGAGTTCCTATTGTAATAATATCATCTCGGGTTAAAAATACCCCGAAAGGTATATTCTGTATGGGAAAATCTGAGTTTTTATCTACGTGTAACCACGATTTTCTATCTGGATTGTTAGCTGATAATGGCATAACTTAATTTTTTGTTGATTATTGAATTATGTTCAAACCTACACATTTTTTTCATTTTATTGGAATAAAACTATAAAAAATTAGGTTTCTTTTAACCGTTAATAAATCAGTTAAAAACTTAATAGTAAATATATGTTTTTTGATGAATTTAACTAATCTATTTCCTATTTTTGCCGAATATTTAACACGAAATAAATTTTATGCAACGCGACGAACAAATTTTTGAACTAATACAAGCTGAAAAAGAACGCCAACTTCATGGTATTGAACTTATTGCATCAGAAAATTTTGTAAGCGACCAGGTTATGGAAGCTGCAGGTTCTGTTTTAACCAATAAATATGCAGAAGGGTATCCTGGAAAACGCTATTATGGTGGTTGTGAAGTTGTTGATGAAGTGGAGCAAATAGCTATTGATAGAGCAAAAACATTGTTTGGTGCCGATTATGTTAACGTTCAACCACATTCTGGAAGTCAGGCAAATACAGCTGTTTATCATGCTTGTTTAACGCCAGGAGATAAGATTTTAGGATTCGATTTGTCACATGGAGGCCATTTAACACATGGGTCGCCAGTAAATTTTTCTGGTAAATTATACAATCCGGTATTTTACGGCGTAGAACAGGAGACAGGTGTTTTAAATTATGATAAAATCCAAGAAATTGCCACTAAAGAACAACCAAAATTAATTATTGCAGGTGCTTCGGCGTATTCTCGTGATATTGATTTTAAACGTTTTAGGGTGATTGCCGATAGTGTTGGTGCTATTTTAATGGCAGATATTTCGCATCCTGCTGGTTTAATCGCAAAAGGTATTTTAAACGACCCGTTGCCACATTGCCACGTTGTTACTACAACCACGCATAAAACGTTGAGAGGTCCGCGTGGAGGCATGATTATGATGGGGAAAGATTTTGACAATCCATTTGGAATCACGTTAAAAGATGGTAGTTTACGTAAAATGTCTTCGCTTTTAGATTCTGCTGTGTTTCCTGGAAATCAAGGAGGACCTTTAGAGCATATTATCGCTGCAAAAGCAATCGCATTTGGCGAGGCATTAACCGATAATTTTTTACATTACCAATTACAAGTGAAAACCAATGCTGCCACTATGGCAAAAGCGTTAGTAGGTAAAGGCTATAATATTATTTCTGGCGGAACCGATAATCACTGTATGTTAATAGATTTACGTAACAAAAATATATCTGGTAAAGATGCTGAAAATGCGTTGGTAAAAGCAGATATTACCGTAAACAAAAACATGGTGCCTTTCGATACACGTTCGCCATTTGTAACATCAGGTATTCGTGTAGGTACAGCTGCCATTACAACCAGAGGATTAAAGGACGCCGATATGATTGCAATTGTTGAATTAATTGATGAAGTTATTGCTAATCATGAAAATGAAGCCGTTTTAGATGCCGTTAAAGAAAAAGTAAATGAAATGATGGCAGGAAGACCATTGTTTGTATAACATTTTAAAATACACTATATAAAAAATCCTGCTCCTTGCGGGATTTTTTGTTTTTTGGGCGTTACCCTAAAAAGGGTCGGGCTTTTTGCTATATCTTTTTAAAACGTTATGGCGAGGACTAAGGACAAAGCAATCTCTCCAAATTTAGTTCTAACAAACATAATTATAATCCAATTTTAAAAAGGATGCCGCGGCAATCCCTAACGCACTTATCTGTTAATGCTATTACAAAGGTTAAATAAAAGAACAATCCGTTAAATATAAAGGCTTTTTATCACAAGACAAGTAGAAATACACCTCGTGCAAACCATCGCTAGCAAGATAAAAATTTCGTTTTCAGAACCCTTCTATTAATTATATATGCTTGTCTATGCCGCTTTTATGATTGTTACTCCAACCCAAGACTCTTGATATAAGCTTTATTATTTGTAGGTCTACCTAAAAACTCTTCAACCGCTTCATCAATATCCCTTTGGCCACCATTTGCCAAAATAAGTTTTCGGTATCGAATTCCTGTTTTAGTATCTCTCAATCCATTTTTTTCAAATACGGTAAACATATCTTGTGCATACACTTCAGACCATAAATAGCCATACATATAAACAGGATGTGTATTGATATGAATCCAGCTCGCCTGTGGATGTGTTCCAACTATGTAGTTATCCATTACTCCCATTTGGGCATCTATCTCTTGCCATAATTTATCGGTATTTAATGGTTGTGTCGGATTGTATTTATCGTATAAATTCATATCATATATACAAGACCTTAAGGATCCTTGTGCTCCTAAACCAGAAGACAGATTTTTTGCATTTCGTTTACTATTAAATAATGTTTTAGGGAATACCTCACCTGTTTTATAGTGCTTAGCAAAGGAGCTCAAAATATCATAATCTTCAATCCAGTTTTCAAAAATTTGCGACATAGCTTCTCCAAAATCAGACTTTGTATCAGATATTAAATTAAACTCTCCTTCATAAGACATATAATTTACGATATGACCAAATTCATGAAACAAGGTGTTTAGTTCTCTGAAACTGAGTAGTGACGGTAATTTCTCAGTTGACTCCGTGAAATTCCCTAATAACATGGCAACAGGTACTTCATATCCATTGTCTGATTGACGGCCAGAAGCTAAGGGAACTCCATAAAACCAGGTCTCTTTATTAGGTCTTGGATATAAATCTAAATAAAAGCGTCCTTTCAATTTTTCACCTTCATAGACTTCATACATAGTAACATCTTTATGCCAAACCGAAGGATTTTCTATTTTTTTAAACTTTAATCCTAAAAGCTCTTGATACAATTTAAACATACCATCTAAACACGCCTCCATTGGTAAATAGTCGCGCATTTTTTCATAATCAACATTATACTTTGTTTTTAGCAATTGATTATTATAGTACCCAATATCCCAAGGGTTTATAGGATTATCATTATTTGGAGTATTCTTGTCTATATTCCGCACTGTTTTTAATAAGGCAATTTCCTTAAGCGCTTTAGCTTTGGATTCTGCCACTAATCCATCAATAAATTCCCAAACACGTTTTGGTGTTTTTGCCATTTTAGGTTTTAGGTTATAGCCTGCATAGGAATCATATCCCATTATTTTACCCAATTGGTATCGCTTACTAACTGAGAGAATCTAATATCGTTAGATTTTTATCAGCAGCGATGTTTGTTTTTTTTATAGTAAAAGATTTTCTAACCTCACTAGAGGTAGCATTGCTCATAACGGTGCCAGAAGTAGCATTGATAACAGGAATTTCATAACTTCCATCTTCTAATCTGTAGGTATCCTTAAAATTTTCTGGTAATCCATCTACCTGTTTTTCATCAAGACTTAAAACTACATTAGCCGTATTCATATTTGTAGAATATTGTGTAGATAGTTCATTAATCTGCGCTGTAAGTCGTTTATAGGTTTCTAAATCCTTGGCACTTAAATTTACTCCAGATTGCTTAAAATTATCTAAAACCTTATTTACAAGCGTTTTTTTATTGCCTTTAAGTGTTTTGCCTGCTTCTGAATTAGCATATGATTGAAAGGTCATATATAATGCTTTATCAGAACCAATATCAGTATTCAAAGAGTCTATTTTTTGATATCCCGTTATTCCTTTTACTCGAGTTATTGAATCAGTCGACACCCAATACAGCATAAAAGCATTGTTTGATGCTTTTCCTAAATCATTTACAACTCTGTCATAAGCTGCAAAGGTATTTTCAAAACTCAAATTACCTGCAGTTTTTATGTTATTTAGTTCCAATAATGCATCAGTAATTGTTACATTCACATAAGCTTCTAAATCCGTGGCCATAACATTTCCATAATCAATAGGTTCATTGAGTTTTACATTAAATGGATTGTCTGCAGACATTTCCAATTTCTCTGTTTTGGTTTCATTAGGAGAGCCTATTAAAAGTGCCATGATAAAAAGTAAAATGAGTCTCATTGATTTTGGTTTTAGTGTTAGTAATAATGGTAAATGTCTTGTCTTGAAATATGGCTTTAGGTTAAAATTGATTTGTTACGTGTTTAAGCACCTAATTTAGCAAATAAAACACAAATAAATATTCTGTGAGGGATTTTTAGAACTAGCCAGCTTTTAATTTTTTTCAGAGAGTCTTAATTTCTAAAAGCCTTGTTTTTTTATACTTTATCATCAATCTTCAGCAGTAAAAACAATATGTTGATACGCTCCTAAGTCGGGAGTAGTAGTTCTATTCATATTCAAAATATCAAAAGGAACTTGTGTTGCAAAACTTGCTAACCCTTTGTTTATAGCTTCAGATTTTTCACCAATAATCAGCATGTTTTCACGAGTATCTTTAAAATTCGGGTCTTTATTAAAGATGTTTCCAACATAGTGATTAGTATCATTTAAATCATAATTAGCACCCGTAAAATTATTATTGTTGTCTTGAAAACGAATTAAACAATTGGTAAATTTAAAATTGAAAATAACAGCAGCATCTTCAATTTCATCCAACAGAATTTCAGGATTATCGTTTCCGTAAATAATACAATTGTTAAAATTAGCTTCGGTTAAATCGGTTATAGTAGCATTGTTTTCTTCATCTAAAACAAAATTGTTTAATAGCACAGCAGGAAGTCGTCTGGATCCATCCCAGTAATTAGCAAGTGTGCAATGGGTGAAATTGTATTTCCCGCCAAAGGTACCTGCAAACGACGATTGTCCGCTATTGTTTACTACCAGATTTTCTGCTGTAATAGAAGTGTTTCTGCCTAATAAACCAAAACTACTGGAGTTGTATATCTGGGAATTAGTAATTTTTAACTTTTCGGTGGCTAAGTCTGGATTGCCATCGCATAAAATACCAACTGTGGCATTTTTAATAGTGGTGTAGTTTATTATATTATCTATACTACCATCAAAAAACCAGATTGTTCCCCATTGTCCTGGAGTTTCAGAAAAATCGGGTTCTAAACGATCACTTTCAAATATGACTTCATTTTCTAATAATTTTTGGTCATTACTAAAAGCACCATTAATATGCAACGATGCGCCTTCAGATATAATTAAACCTGAATTATCATGAAAATATACCCGAGCACCAGCGTTAATGGTTAATGTTTCGTTGTTTGGTACCGCTGCAAAACCATAAATTACATAAGGTTTATCTTTGGTAAACGTTAATTCGCTTAGTGATAATTCGCGTCCTTGCAATTCGGTTTCGAGAATTTCTCCTCCAACATTAAGTTTAAGAGTTTCTACAACTTTGGTGGTTCCATCTCTACTCGGGTAAATAAATACAGCATCTTGTACCAAGGTAACGAGTTCTACTTTTTGCATATTTGAGCCAGCATCAAATTCTATTTGATCGGTGTATAAAAACTTACCTTCAAGACTCGAAAAATTGTTGATATCTATTGTGCTTTCAACAAAAATATAAATACTGTCTTTCGCCAGAATATGAATGTTTTCGAACGTTTTGCCAGCGATACCATCAACATTCAATCTGTAATTTGAAGCATTGCCCAACGCGAGTTTAATGGATGGAATTAAAATGTCTTTATTACTGCGGTTATACACCTTTAGATTGTAAGTACTCGACCCGATATTAGTAAATACAGTATCTAAATAAACAGTGTCTTTTGAAAATTGAAGACTTCCAGTGTTTTGAGAAAACTCGAAATCTTTTCTACATGAACTCCAAAGCATTAAAAAACCTAAAGACAAAACAAAATACAAACTACGTTTCATAAAAAATAAATGAATTTGAGTAAAAATATAACTTTTGTTTAGATGATAAAGTATGTGCGTCTATATTTAGCTGAATAATTCTATTATTTCTGAAGTAATTCTTGTTGGTCGATTTGTCTGGACATTCATTAAACACCATGTTGTTTCAGATTTGGCTAGTAATTTATTGTTAGCATTACTTATTTCTACCATCCGAACTGAGGTAACACCTTCAGATTTTACGACATAGGTTTTAAACTTGATGCTGTCGTTTAAAAGAGCCGCTCTTTTATATTCAATAAAATGAGAAAGCATGACCCAATAATAGTCTTTAAGAATTTGTTTGGATGCACTATGTTCCCAATGTGCTTTCGCAATCTTTTGCACCCATTCTACATACCTCACGTTATTTACATGATTAAGATCGTCTAAATCATTTGGTTTAACTATGGTTGAAGTTTCGAAAATTTGCATCTATATATTTATCGCTCATGTAAAAGTACGAAAAGATAAAAACCCGATATTATTTAACTTTTAATTTTTTGTTTAAAGTTTAAATTATGTAAAAGGTTAGAAAAAAGATATAACACCTATAATTAATTATCATGTATCTTTAAACTATTAAATAATCTTAAAACCAAGGTATTATGAAAAAAACATTCATTTCGTTGTTAATTACGCTATCATTAGTAGCATTTCCAAGCACACTAGTGGCTGCCGAAAATGCACCGTTACATACAACAACGCCACCCCCAACTGAAATGCCTGCTGAAGTCCGGGTTATGTTGGATCGTCTGGAAGAAATTAAAGAATTAGACAAATCTTCTTTAAGTTCTGCAGAAAAAAAGGAACTACGTAAAGAAGTACGAGTAATTAAGAAAGATGTAAGAGCTTCAGGAAATGGTCTTTACATTTCATCTGGCGCCATTATTATTATTTTACTTCTAATAATTTTACTTTAAAAGCGAAATAAAAAAAGATTAAATTAAAAGCTACCTAACTAAAAATTAGGTAGCTTTTTTTTTGGTATAAATGGTGTGTAGAATGAAAAAAAAATATCTAATTACAGCAATTTAACATTCCAGGTTACATTGTAAGTCTCTTTAGGTTTTAAGGTTTGTAAACCTATTTTATTATTAAAACTGTCTGAAATGCCAGTCGTTGGTTCTATAGCAATTGTATTGGCTCGTGGCGGTGTATATATTTGCAAAAAACTCTCTTTAGAAGTTGCGTTTATTTCAAGTGAATAATTTGGCGTATTAAATCGCGTTTTTCCAGAATTCAAAATAAAACAATCGTCCAGTTGTTTGTCTTTTACTTCAAAACCAGGTTCATTATTCATATCAGTAATTCCTTTCGTAATGCTCCTTTCGTCAAAAGTTATCTGTTTATTACTGTCAAAGTTTAAAGTACTGTTAAATAGGTCGCTACAGCTAAAATAAGGATGCCAGCCGATGGTAAAAGGAAATGTTTTTGTATCGGTATTTGTAACCAAAACATTGATATCTAAAGCGTCATCTTTCAAAGTATATTCAACTTGAATGGAGTAGGTATATGGAAAACCTGGAGATTCAATTTCTTCGGTATATAACAATTTAATTGAGGCATAATCCTCAGTCGTTTCTTGCTCTATTATTTCAAATGTTTTGTTATAAACTAAGCCATGAAGTGCATTGTTATTACCCGCTTCATTTATTTCAAATTTAAATGAGTTACCATCAAAAGAATACGCCCCATCTTTTATTCTATTAGCAAATGGAAACAAAATTGAAGAAGCATAGGTATTATTATAAGTTAAAGGATGTAAATCTTCAATAATAGTTTGCCTTTTAAGTTTTAGTTCCTGCAAACTGGCACCTAAATCTAAATAAATTTTGGCATAGCTAGATTTTTCTGCATTTTCAATTTCTATACATGAAATGTGTTTAGAATTATTTCGGACTTCTTTTATTCTATACAAGGATTAATTTATTTCGATTAATAATACTACAAAGATAGTCAGCATATTTTAGAATTAATAAAATTTAAGTTTAAAAGGGGGCGTTATGAAAAGGGTTAAATTAAAAACAGATAGCTGTTTAAAATAACAGGGTTTTAAATAGTTGTTACTTTATTTATAATATTTAAGAATAAACTGGAAAACTAAAAAAGCCCATAAACTTAATGTTTATGGGCAATTAGTGAAATTTAAGAAATTCTATCCGAGAAAGAGTTTTGTTTTCTCTAGGTCTTGTAGACTTTTACAGCGATTATAAAATTTAGAGACTCTTGATAGCCTTTTTTATTTAAATTAAACCAGTAATATTGCCATCATTGTCAATGGATATGTTTTCTGAAGCAGGGTGGGCTGGAAGTCCAGGCATTCGCATAATATCTCCAGTAATAGGTATTAAGAATCCAGCTCCAGAAGCTATTTCTATTTCTCTCACAGTAATTATAAAGTCTTTGGGTCTTCCTAATAGTTTTGGATTATCAGATAAAGATTTTTGCGTTTTTGCAATACATACAGGTAATTTTTCAAGGCCTAAAGTGATAATATTTTCCAAATCTTGTTTTGCTTTTGAAGCGTAGACAACATGTTCTGCTCCATAAATTTTTTTTGCAATAATTTCGATTTTCGTTTTCACTTCCATGTCCCAATCATACAATGGTTTAAAGTTTGATTGATTTTCTTCTATAGCCTTGATAACTTTTTCGGCTAAGGTCAAGGCGCCTTTTCCACCTTTCGACCAAACATCAGCAACTGCAACTTCAACTTGTTTTAATTTGGCAAAGTCCAAAATCACTTTGATTTCATCTTCACTATCGGTAGCAAATTTGTTAATTGCTATCACTGGTGTAACACCGAAAAGTTTTATGTTTTCTAAGTGCTTTTCAAGGTTTGGTAAACCCAATTTTAAAGCCTCGGTATTAGGTGTTGTTAAGTTTTTTAAATCGACGCCACCATGATATTTTAAGGCTCTGATAGTTGCTGTTAAAACAACAACTTTTGGTTTTAAATTAGCGCTTTGACATTTTATATCAAAGAATTTTTCGGCTCCTAAATCAAATCCAAATCCAGCTTCTGTAACAGTGTAATCGGAGAACGTCATGCCCATTCTTGTTGCTATCACCGAATTAGTACCTTGAGCAATATTGGCAAATGGCCCACCATGGATAATAGCCGGATTTCCTTCAATAGTTTGAACTAAATTTGGCTTAATAGCATCTTTTAAGAGTGTTGCCATGGCCCCTTCAACCTTTAAGTCTCTAGCATAGATGGGTTTTTTATCATAAGTATATCCAATAAAAATGGCTCCTAATCTCTTTTTTAAGTCTTTTAAATTTTCTGAAAGACATAATATTGCCATGACTTCTGACGCAGCGGTAATATCAAAACCAGTTTCTCTTGGAAAACCAGAGGTCGTACCTCCAAGCCCAATAACTATCCGTCTTAAAGCTCTGTCATTCATATCAATAACACGTTTCCAGGTTATTGTTCTCGAGTCGATATGTAGGGAAGTGGATTTACTTTGAATGTTGTTATCAATAACAGCCGCTAGAAGATTGTTAGCTTTTTCTATCGCTGAAAAATCACCCGTAAAATGAAGATTTATATCTTCCATAGGAAGTACTTGTGAAAAACCGCCCCCAGTAGCGCCACCTTTAATTCCAAAAACGGGTCCGAGTGAAGGTTCTCTTAAAACTACGGTTGTCTTTTTTCCTAATTGATTGAGGCCTTCAGAAAGCCCAATTGAAATGGTAGTTTTCCCTTCTCCCGCCGGCGTTGGAGAAATTGCAGATACTAAAATCAAATTGCTTTTTGAAGCCTTGTCTTTATCTATTTTTGAAATTGGAATTTTCGCTTTATACTTTCCGTACATTTCGATATCATCGACATCCAGTCCTAGTTTGATAGCAATCTCATTGATATTTTTGAGTTTAACCCCTTTTGCAATTTCTAAATCGGTCATGTTTTGAAAATTATTTTTTTGTTTTCTAAGGAAAAATACGGGTATAAGAAATTTTAAGTAATGATATATGTCATATTGAAAATTAAATAATTTTTTTGGGCACCGCTAAAATCTGATTTTTATTAACTTCAACTTTATGAGCTCCGATAAACAGGTATTTATTGTGCTATTTGAGGATGAACTTAGTTAAAAAATTACGCACCGAATACCGCACCTCTTATTTGATATTAATTGATTTTAATTGATATTAAATAAAATGTAAAAAGCCCATAAACATAATGCTTACGGGCTTTTAGTGGAAATTGAATAAATTTCAGCGGAGAAAGAGGGATTCGAACCCCCGGAGGTGTGACCCTCAACAGTTTTCAAGACTGCCGCATTCGACCGCTCTGCCATTTCTCCAGTTGCGTCTCATCAGGTATTCCCTGAATGCGGGTGCAAATATAGAACCCTTTTTTAATTCTTTCAAATAAAACGCCAGTTTTTTGAAAATTAATTTTAACGCTTTTTCTATTAATTATTTTATCTCATATTTTAGCTAAAAGATAATTTCAAATCTTATTTTTGCTATTATTTAAAATTCTAAAATGAATACTATAAAACAACTCGAATGGCGTTATGCTACTAAAAAATTCGATCGTGATAAAAAGCTCTCTTCCAAAAAATTAAACATATTAAAACAGGCTTTTAATTTAACTGCGACTTCTTTCGGTTTACAAACTATTAAAATGGTAGTTATTAAAAATGAAGAGCTAAGGGAGCCTTTGATAGCACATTCTTATAATCAAAAGCAAGTATTAGAAGCCTCTCATTTACTTGTGATTTGTATTCAGAAAGATATTTTGGAGCAAGATGTCATTAACTATTATAACAATATAAAGAATATTCGAAACACCCCCGAAGCCATTTTGAAACCGTATCGAGAAGACCTTATAAAAATGATGGCAAAAATGTCGGTTTCAGAACGTCAAAAATGGTCCATTAATCAAGCATACATCGCGTTGGGTAATTTAATGACCGTTTGCGCAATAGAGGACATAGATGCCTGCCCCATGGAAGGTTTTTTACCAGAAGCTTACGATAATGCTTTAGGTTTAAATAAAATGGGGCTAAAATCGGTATTATTACTCCCAGTAGGTTATAGAGCAACAGATGATATGTTCGCTGGTTTTGCAAAAGTTAGAATGCCATTAAGCGAAGCTATAATAGATATTTAAAAAACATGTAATTGGGCGTTACCGCTAGGGTCGGGCTATTCACTATATTTTTTTTTGCTTTTAATGGCAAAAAAAAGATGCCGTTACTATCCCTAACGCAAAGGCAGTTTCAATTAATAAAAAGTAATAAAAACATACAATATGCCAGGATTCGAATTATTTGGAGATTTAGAACGTAAACAAGTAAACGATGTTTTAGATAATGGCGTTTTAATGCGTTATGGTTTCGACGGTATGCGCAATGGCCACTGGAAATCTAAAGAACTAGAAAAAGAATTAGAAAAGACCTTTAAAGTCAATCATGTGCAATTGGTTTCTAGTGGAACCGCTGCCGTGTCAATAGCGTTAGCAGCTGCGGGAGTAGGAGCGGGTGATGAAGTCATTATGCCAACATTTACGTTTGTTGCCAGTTTTGAAGCCATTATGATGCTCGGTGCGATTCCAGTACTGGTTGATATAGACGATACATTAACAATAAACCCTGCAGCTGTTGAAAAAGCCATATCAAAAAAAACCAAAGCAGTTATGATAGTGCAAATGTGTGGTAGTATGGGAAATATGGATGCACTACAGGCTATTTGTACAAAACACAAATTACTTTTAGTAGAAGACGCTTGTCAAGCCATTGGTGGTGTTTATAAAGGTAAACCACTGGGGAGTATTGGGGATTTAGGTTGTTTTTCGTTCGATTTTGTAAAAACTATAACATCTGGTGAAGGCGGTGCCGTTATTACAAATAATAAAGAATATTATACAAATTCCGATCATTATAGTGACCATGGTCATGACCATGTTGGTAATGACAGAGGAGCAGAAACACATCCATTTTTAGGTTATAATTTCAGAATTTCAGAACTTCATGCTGCTGTAGGTTTGGCGCAGGTAAAGCGATTACCTGAGTTTATCGCTATTCAGAAAAAGAATTTTAACATTATTCGCGAAGCTTTATCTCAAATTCCGGAAGTAAATTTTAGAACCGTTCCAGACGGTGGTGAAGAGAGTTATGCTTTTTTAAATTTCTTTTTACCCAATTTAGAAATTGCCCGTAAAGTGTCAAATGGATTTAAGGAACAAGGAGTAGATGCATGTTTTCATTATTACGATAACAATTGGCATTACATTCGTAAATGGGATCATTTAAGGGATTTAAAATCGTTGTTCCCAATTTCAACCGAAGTAAAAGAGGGATTAGAATATCTTAAAACCAAAGAATTTCCACATTCCGACCATTATATAGGACGAAATATTTCTTGTTTAATTAAACTTTCCTGGACAGATGAACAGGTAAAAGAACGGGCTAATAAAATGGTGGAAGTTATAAAGGGTTTGTTGTAAAATATACACTTTTAAAAATTATAAACATTTTAAAATATTTTTCTATAAACACTTGATTTATAGTAATTTATTTTTTACATTTAGTCTGCCCATAAAATCTATCCTTAAAAGGATTTCTACATTTTTTTTGTGGTGAAACTTTTATATTAAAAAGTTTGTGTTTTAAATTATTTCTCTTGATTAATTAATAGCAAAAAGTAAGTACAAAAAGCAGTTAATCTTAAAATTCAGAATAGAAATGCGCACATTTTGTTTGTATTTCTAAGTAATTATATATTAACAATTTAAAGCTATTAATTATGAAACATCTAATACTTTACGCTACAGCTATTTTATGTTATTTATCAACCATTCCATGTTTTTCTCAAACTGTTTACAAAGTGGATGAAGTTAGAATATTTTCTTGGGATGAAAATGAGACGCCGCCAGATTGGACTCAGGAAGTAGTGGAACAATACACCTATGGAAACGAAGGGAATAAAGAAACCATCTTAATAGGATTAATTTTTCCTAGTATGGATAATGTTTACAAACATATTAAAACATATAATGCAAATAACGATATTATTAAAAGCATTTATCAATCATGGAACCCTATACCCCCAGGCAGTTGGGTAAATGTATTTCAAACAATATATTCCTATCTTGGGCCGAATAAATTAGAATACATAACTAATCAGACCTATAATTCTGGAACAGGAATGTTTGCAGATGCTTCTAGAGAGTGGATTGAATATTCGGGAGCTTATGCTATTAGACAAACCAATCAGAATAAGGTTGGTGCCAATTGGGTAAATGTTGAAAAAACGGAGATAACAAATAATGGCTCAGGGCAGCCAATTACAGCCTTTTATTCTAAGTGGAATGCTGCTATTCCAGATTGGTTTTTACCTTACGAAAAAGATACAGCTACTTACGATACTCCAGGCGGTTTACTTTTGGAAGTGTTATCCGAAGATTTAATTGATACAAGTAAAAGAGAAAAATCTACATATACCTATATGAATGGGTTATTAACCATATTAGAATTTAAACAATCAATGGATGGTGGCGCAAATTATATTCCTATTGATAGAGAACGTAATTCTTATGATAGTAATGGTAATAATATAGAATTGATTTTTGACGAATATGAAAATGGTAGTTGGGTGAGTTATTATAAAGCAGAGAGAGATTATTCTGTGGCGTCTCCCTTTATTTTGAGTTCAAATGTTTTTAACATCGAAAAATTCAAAGTGTTTCCAAACCCTGCTTCTAACATCATTAATTTAACATCTACTTTTGGTATTGATAGAGTAGAAATGTATGATATATTAGGGAATCATGTATTAACAACCCAAAATACCAAACAAATAAATGTAGAAACCTTAAAAACGGGTGTTTACTTTCTTAAAGCTTTCAGCGAAAAAAGCACTACTACTAAAAAAGTTGTAATCAAATAAATTAGTTTGAGTTAGTTTGTGAAAAAGAGGGCAGTGTTAAGTAGTTTTACTTATACAGCTCTCTTTTTTAATTTTCAAAGTCTAATTATAAATCAATTATAAAAAATCTGAGGTATTTTATGTTATCTAGATTTTGTATGGTTTTTGTATAGGGCATTAAATTTTAAACTTAGTGGTAAGTTCGTATTTTCCAACTTAAAATTTAATTATGAAATATAACTACATAAAATTATTTGTTCTTACTATTATTGGATTTCAGTTTTCGTTTTCGCAGCAATTACCAATCGATTTTTCATATACTTCGGATACGTTTAATAATTGGGGAGGAAGTTCATTCGCAATTATTAATTCTCCAACAGATTCTAATAATAAAGTTGGTCAGTTTACACGTTCTGCTTCAGCAGGATCGCAAGGTCAATATATTGATTTAACCAAATCAATAGATTTAAATGTTGAAGATGAAATAACATTAAATTTTTACGCGTTTGATGCGTATGCACATAACATTGTTGTTAAGCTCGAGCAAGGGGTGAATGCGGATATTGAAATGAGCGTAAATGCATCTGCATCAAATAGTTGGAATGCTTTGATTTTTGATTTCTCAACGGTTGGTGGAAGCGGAACTTATAACCGATTAACCATAAGAATTGATGATGGGAGTACGGTTTCTGGATCTTTTTTAATTGATGGTATTAATGACGGTTCAATCGCTATAGATCCAAATGCCATTGATGTAGAATATACAAGTTTGGTATGGTCCGATGAATTTGATGATGCGGGTACAACGGCAGTAAACCCTACGAGATGGTATCATCAAACTTATGGTCCAAACGGAGGAAGATGGTATAATAACGAAGAACAACATTATACAAATAGAATAGATAATTCGTTTGTATCGGGAGGAAATTTGAATATAGTTGCTAAAAAGGAAAGTTTCACTCAAAACGGAGTAACATTACAATATACGTCTGCGCGGTTAAATTCTAAATTTGCCTTTACTTATGGTAGAGTAGATGTTAGAGCTAAATTACCCGCTGGTAATGGTACATGGCCTGCAATTTGGACTTTAGGGAAAAACGTAAATGAAATTGGTGCTTACTGGCAATCGGAAGGTTTTGGCACAACAGGTTGGCCAGCATGTGGAGAAATTGACATTATGGAACATGGTTTAGGAGCAGTTAATCATACGTCAAGTGCTTTACATACGCCTTCAAGTTCTGGAAATACTGTAAATGTAGCTTCGCAATTAATTAGTGATGTGGCTAATAATTTTCATGTGTATTCTATGAATTGGTCGCCTAATCAAATTACTTTTTTAGTTGATGGGGTAGGTTACTATACCTATAATCCGTCTATAAAAAATAGTAGTACATGGCCTTTTGATAAAGATCAGTATTTGCTATTAAATGTTGCTTTGGGGGGTATTTCAGGTGCTATAGATGCGGGATATACGCAAAGCGATATGGTAATTGATTATGTTAGAGTTTACCAAGCAAACCAATTAAGTGTTGAATCTTTTAATACCGATGGTTATAAAGTATTTCCTAATCCTGCCAATACGGTTATAAATATAGCTTCTCAAGCAGCTATTGATAGAGTAGAACTTTATGATATTTATGGCAAACTAGTATTGCATAAAACACAAAACACCGACACTATCAATATTGATAACTTAAATTCTGGTATTTATATGTTAGGCATTTATTCTGGCGTTAATAGAATTTATAAAAAAGTGTTTGTAAATTAATAATTTACATAATCTACAATTTCTAAACCATAGCCAATTAAACCAACACGTTTACTTTGTTGTGAGTTAGATAATAACCTTAATTTGTGAATATTTAAATCGTGTAATATTTGTGCACCAATTCCAAAATCTCGCGAATCCATATTTATTTTAGGTGCTTTGTATATGGTGTCTGGTCGCTGATTTTCCTTTATTACTGCCAGTCTGTTTAAAATATTCATTGACTGTGATTCTTGATTAATAAAGATAATGGCCCCTTTGCCTTCATAATTAATAACGTTAAACATATTTTCTAACTGCTCGTCAACGTTATTAGTAAGTGTTCCTAAAATGTCATTATTAACCAAAGTCGAATTTATTCGAGTAAGTACTTCTTCATTGTCTTTCCAGATCCCTTTTGTTAATGCTATATGTATTTGATTGTTTGTTGTTTGTTTGTATGCTCTTAATCTAAAACTTCCGAAACGTGTTTCTATTTGAAAATCTTCTTTCTTCTCAATTAACGAATCGTGTTGCATTCTATAGGCCACCAAATCTTCAATAGATACAATTTTAAGATCTAATTTTTTAGCTACTTTAATAAGTTCTGGTAAGCGCGCCATGGTACCATCTTCATTCATGATTTCTACAATAACACCTGCTGGTTTTAAACCTGCGAGTCTTGCAAAATCTATAGCCGCTTCTGTGTGCCCGGTTCTTCTTAAAACACCACCTTCTTTAGCAACTAATGGGAATATATGTCCTGGTCTGGCTAAATCAAACGATTTAGTATTTGGGTCTGTCAGCGCTTTTACTGTTTTTGCCCTATCACTCGCCGAAATACCTGTAGTTACGCCTTGACCTTTTAAATCTATCGATACTGTAAAGGCAGTTTCCATATGGTCGGTATTATTTCGAACCATCATATTAAGATCTAACTCTTTACAACGGGTTTCGGTAAGTGGAGCACAAATGAGTCCTCTGCCTTCGGTTGCCATGAAATTTATCATTTCTGGTGTTACTTTGTCTGCAGCTGCAACAAAATCCCCTTCATTTTCACGGTTTTCATCATCAACAACAATAATAACTTTACCATTTCTTATATCGTCAATGGCTTCGTGTATTGTATTAAGTTTAAACTTAGAAATTGTGTTTTTTGTCATGGTATCAGTTATCATAGTACAAAGGTATTGCTTATTTTAAAGAATCTAAACAATTTTGTTTTAAGTCCTCTTTCATTTTATCTTTTAGAAAAATATGAGATATAAAATAAAATGGCAACCCAAGAATAATAAGAAACAGATTGGGTTTTTTATCTTTATTTTCAATATGAGCGTAAAAATTAAATGTGTTTATTAACGATTTGATGTAATAAATTATAAATAGCACCAGTGATGTGATACTTAATTGGATAGAAGCAGATGCTAGCGATGGTAATTTATTGTTTTTAAATACAAAATGAAGTATAAGTAAAACGATACCAATTGAATATAATGTAATTGTAAACTTTGAATGATCATTATAATCCTTTGAAATACGTTTAGTTGTTTCAAAATTAGTATTTATTTCTAAGCCTTCTTCTCGTAATTGATTTGTGGTGATGCCTCTGTTATTTAAAACTTGTATAGCTTCAAATCGACTATTTTCTTCAAAACCAAGCGTTTCATAATTGTGTATAACATTAATTAAGGCCTCGTTTTTATATGATGCTAAAAACAAATAATTTAAATTATTCTTTTCTTTTAAATTGAATAATTTTTTCAGAGGTTCAATCACGTTATCAAATTCAAATATTCCTTTATCAGCGGTTGCTCGTCTCGTTAAAAACACACCCAAAGGTAACATAATGAGTGTAGAAAACCAGCTTGCCAATACAGGGTTAAAACTACCATTTTTAGCACTGTTTGTTGCAAAAATACCTATAAAATGATACGTTAAAAACAACAAAATGGCTATAACCATTGGTAGTCCTATACCACCTTTTCGTATTAGGGCTCCAAGTGGCGCTCCAACAAAAAATAAAATAACACAAGCAAACGCAAGAGCGAATTTTTCATGTAAAGAAATAATATGCTTATTTAGCCATTCTTTCGAAATTTTAAGTGAAGATTGTTTTGTAGTAATAATTTGTTTTGCACCATTAATGGTTTTTAAAGCAACGTCCACCATTTCAAATTTTTTCTTTGTTTCGAAAACATCTAATAGCGGACCTAAATTAATTGTATCTTTTTCTTTTTTCTCAATAACCGTATTGTTTAAAATACTTGAAACTTGAAATAAGTTATTAGAAAATACGGCGCGACTTTCATTTTCTTGTTTAACTAAAGAGTCAATAGTGGTTTTTAAACCAACAACATTGAGCATGTTATATTTATCTGTTTGCGACTGTTCATCAAAATCGACATTATTCATTTGTGAAAGGTCTATATTGATGATGTATCTTTCGAACGTACTTTTTGCAAAAGGTCTTTTTTCTCGCGATTTTCTAGTATTAGGACTAACATCACTGTAATAGTTACCATCTAACAAAATAAGTTTTAAGACGTTCGAATCTTTTTCGCTTGCTAATTCTCCTGTTTTAGATTTAATTACAGTCGCATTTGTTCTACCATTTGTAGCTTTAATATGTATGGTAACGTTATCAAGAAATTGATCTCTGTCTCCGTGCTTGTCGTCAAATTTAATGTTATAGTTATTAACTTCATTAAACTGACCTTCGGCAAGTAACATGGCAGGTTTTAATTTGGCAATATTTCTGCGTAAGTTGTATGAGTTAACTTCAGACCACGGAATCACATTATTAGAAAAGAAAAATGTAGTGATTCCAAGAATAACAATAAAAACACTAAGTCCAGACATGGCTCGTTGTAGCGAAATCCCTGTTGATTTCATGGCCGCAAACTCATAATTTTCTGCAAAACTACCAAAAACCATTATAGAAGATAAAAGGATTGTTAGTGGTAAAACTAAAGGTATTAGTTTGGGCATAAAATAAAATAAGAACTTGAAGATAACACCTATATCTAAATCTTTACCCGATAACTCTCTAATATAGAGCCAAATAGTTTGTAAAACAAAAATCAGCATGAGTATAATAAACACGCTGAAAAAAGTTTTTAGATAAGTGGTTAATATGTATCGGTCTAATATTTTCACACAAAAAATTTTGCTAAATAGTTGTTAAACAGATAGTTTTAAAAAGAAAAGCATAAGTAACTATGATTCCTAATTATTTCAATCTGTCAATAATACCAAGTTATTTAATTAAGTTTATTAATGTAATAATCTTTGTATTTATTAGCGTCAAAGGTAAATAAGGTTTTTGATAAAGGCTCATTGGTTTTAAAAGAATTTACGGTGAGTGTTGTTTTCGTACCGTTTTTACCAATTTGCATTAAATTATAGATGTGTTTTGTTTGAATATCTATGCCTAAAAGAATGTATTTTATTTCTGATTTAGAGTCGATAGGAGTCAGTTTTACCAATTGAATTTTTCTGCCATTTATATTCTGTTCAATATCCATAGCATAAGTATAACCGTCTTCATAAAATGATAACATTTTGCTTGGTGTTACTGAATCTTCTTCGTTGTCTTTTTCTGATGAAATTGTTATTTCTTCATCTTCAGAACTTATATTATAGAGTTTCTTCCCGTCAAATAGTCGGGTAACACCAAGGATGTTTAATTTGTACTTTTCTCCTTGTAAAATAACATCGCCTTTTGTTTCTTGTTTTATTCTTTCAGCAGTATTTTCTAAAACATATTTGAATTCAATCGAAATATTATCGTAGCTTTTTACTTTTTGTGATACTTGATTTAATAATGTTTTAGCTTTATTTTGAGCAAAACTATTAATCGATAGAACTATTAATAAAATGGCTAAAATGTTTTTGATTTTCATGAGTTTAAAATTATAAATTTTCATTTTCTAAATATTTGTCTAAAGCGGCTAAGTCGGTTATAAGAACTTGTCTGGCTTTGCTACCTTCAAATTGGCCAACAATTCCAGCAGCTTCCAATTGGTCTATTATTCTACCAGCACGGTTATAACCAAGTTTTAGTTTGCGCTGAAGTAAAGAAGCAGAGCCTTGTTGTGCTGTTACAATAACTTCTGCAGCTTCTCTAAACAGCTTATCTCGGTCCTCTATGTCTATATCAAGACTTGTGCCACTTTCTTCTCCAACATATTCTGGTAAAAAGTATGCGTTAGGATATGCTTTTTGCGATCCAATATAATCTGTAAGTTTTTCAATTTCTGGTGTATCCACAAATGCACATTGTACACGAATTAATTCGTTTCCTTGCGTAAACAACATATCACCACGCCCTATAAGCTGGTCTGCACCAGAGCCATCTAATATGGTTCTTGAATCTATTTTAGAAGTCACTCTAAAAGCAATTCGTGCGGGGAAATTGGCTTTAATTATACCAGTAATAACATTAACCGATGGTCTCTGTGTTGCAATAATTAAATGAATACCAATAGCACGAGCCAATTGTGCTAAACGAGCAATAGGAGTTTCTACTTCTTTGCCGGCAGTCATTATTAAATCGGCAAACTCATCAACCACCAAAACAATATAAGGTAAAAATTGATGTCCTTCATTTGGATTTAATTTCCTAGCTTTAAATTTAATATTGTACTCTAAAATGTTTCGGCATAAGGCATTTTTTAACAGCTCGTAGCGGTTATCCATTTCAATACATAATGAATTTAAAGTATTGATTACCTTAGTATTATCAGTAATTATGGCATCTTCGCTATCAGGCAGTTTTGCTAAATAATGGCGTTCAATTTTATTAAAAAGGGTTAATTCTACTTTTTTAGGATCTACCAAAACAAACTTAACTTCAGCTGGGTGCTTTTTATAAAGCAATGAAGTAAGTACGGCATTTAACCCAACAGATTTGCCCTGCCCAGTGGCTCCAGCCATAAGTAGGTGGGGCATTTTAGCTAAATCTACCACAAAGGTTTCGTTGCTAATCGTTTTTCCTAAGGCAATAGGAAGCTGCATTTCCGAAGTTTGAAACTTTTTTGATGCAATTACCGATCGCATCGAGACTATAGTGGCATTTTTATTTGGTACCTCAATACCAATAGTTCCTTTACCAGGAATAGGTGCAATAATACGAATACCAAGTGCCGCTAAAGATAAAGCAATATCGTCTTCTAAATTTTTGATTTTCGAAATACGAACTCCGGCATCTGGCACAATTTCATAAAGAGTAACCGTTGGTCCGATCGTAGCTTTTATACTGGCAATGCCAATATTGTAGTTTTTTAAGGTTTCTACAATTTTATTTTTGTTTTCTTCTAGCTCTTCCTGATTGATGGTAATTCCTTCAGAATCATATTTTTTAAGAAGATCTAACGTCGGAAATTGATATTTTGAAAGTTCTAACGTTGGATCGAACTGACCAAAATCTTCTACTAATTTATCAGATAGATTATCAGTCTCTGAAAGTTCTTCGGCAACTTCTTTAACTTCCATGGCAATGTCAAAATCATCTTCAATAGATTCGTTTGACGGTGCTTTTACAATTAAAGGAGCTGTTTCAACAATAGGTTTAGATTCTTTTTTTACTTCGGAATTTTTACTTGCCGATGAAATTTCAAATGCACTTTTAATGGCATTAGCTTCTTCAGATAAATCATTATCTAAAGGAACAATAACATCTCCATTAGCATTAGTAAATTCATCTTTAATATTGTTTTTAGCTGATGTGAATATATTGGTAAAACTTTCAAAAGTAACTTTAAAACGTATCGCTAGATAGGTAATAAGGCCAAATAAAAGTAGGATGGATGTTCCAATTTTTCCAATATAATCTTGCAGATAGGTGTTTACTTCAAAACCAATGGTGCCTCCAAGAATGTCGTAAGTATTTCCAAAGAATCCAAAAAGAATAGAAAGCCAGATAGTTGTTAAAATCCCCCAAAACCAATGCGTTACGAGTTTGGCTTTGCTTAGGTTTAACAAGACATAAATTCCGGATAAAAATATTAATACAGCAATTATTAATGATGAAATACCAAATCCGCGTTGTATAAATAAATCGCTTAACCATGCACCAGATTTGCTTAACCAATTTTCAGATTTAACTTCGCGAGCTGCAAAATCAGACAAACTGCTTTGGTCTGCTTCACCTGTGAAGAAGAAGGAAATAAATGCAATAAATAGTAAAATACCAAAAAAGGCTAGAAAACTACCAAAAACAAGCTTTTGTTGATTTGATAATTTAAAACTTGGTGCTTTAAATTTCTTACTTGAAGGTTTAGTGCTATCGTTTTTTTTCTTCGCCATTAATGCGCTGTTAGTTTAAACAAAAATACAAATTACTAACGTTTAACCTAATGGTTATAGTATTTTAAAAAATCTTTGGTAAATAGATAATTAAACCGATAATAATTGCGAAAATTGAAGCAAAAAACACGGCACCTGCAGCAATATCTTTTATTAAACCAATTTTATTATGATGTTCTGGATGTATAAAATTTGCAATTTCCTCAACAGCTGTATTCATGCCTTCGATACTCATTACTAATGCAATAGCCAAGATTTGCATAATCCATTCGGTTGAAGAGATATTAAAAAAGAATCCAGCTGCTGTAACTAATAAAGCTATGAAAAATTGAACTTTTATACTTGCTTCTTTATTTAAAAGCAACAACGCGCCTTTAAATGCATAACCAATACTTTTTATACGGTTTGCAAGAAAGGATTCTTTTTTAGTCATTAAGTATTTCTTAAATTTATATATGTAAAGATTTTAAGGCCGCTTCATAATTAGGCTCCTCACTTACTTCTGCTACTAGTTCAGAATATATAATAGTTCCTGATTTATCAATGGCAATAACACATCTAGAAAGAAGTGCCTCAAAAATCCCATTCGTTATGCCTAATCCATAAGTTTTACCGAAACTTCCGTTCTTATAATCTGAGAGCATAACTACATTTTCAATTCCTTCTGCAGCACAAAAGGATTTTTGCGCAAATGGCAAATCTTTTGAAATGCAAAGTACTTTAGTATTATTTAATGACGCTGCAGATTTGTTAAAGGCTCTTACAGATGCTGCGCAAACGCCAGTGCCAACACTTGGAAAAATGTTTAAAACTAAATTAGTTCCATTAAAATCGCTTAAACTCATTGATGATAAATCCGTTGCAGTTAATTTGAAATCTGGAGCCTTTGTGCCAACTTTTGGTAGTTCACCAGAAGTTTTAATTGCGTTTCCTTTTAATGTTACTGTTGCCATAATAGTATATTTATTTATTCGTGTAAAAGTATGAATAAATACAATAATTTCTATTTCAATTGAATGAATTTGTTAAGATTTTATAAGTTAATATTTATTAATTAGATCTGGAGCTGATTACATAATTGAAATATGAAAATTTCAATTTTTGTTTAAAAGAAGTTGACTTTTTTAAAAAACCAAGCTATATGTTAAATCTATCGAGTGGATTTTTGAAATAAGTTTTATCAATTACATCATAGTTTATAAAAATGTTAATAATTGGTTTATTAGTCTGCTATTTAGTAACTTTGAGTAATTCAGTATTTCTAAATAAACATTAACAATAAACCTTATGAGTAGTTCAAAAACAGGAAAATGTCCAGTTATGCATGGAGCAAATACAACTGGTGAAAAGTCGGTTATGAATTGGTGGCCAAATGCTTTAAATCTAGACATTTTGCATCAACATGACCTTAAAACCAACCCTTTAGGGAACGATTTCGATTATCGAGAGGAGTTAAAGAAACTAGATGTGGAAGCGCTTAAAAAAGATCTTCATAATCTTATGACAGATAGTCAAGATTGGTGGCCGGCAGATTGGGGACATTATGGTGGCTTGATGATTAGAATGGCGTGGCATGCTGCCGGTTCTTACAGAATCGCAGATGGACGTGGTGGTGGTGGAACAGGAAACCAACGGTTTGCACCTCTTAACTCGTGGCCAGATAACGTGAGTTTAGATAAAGCGAGACGTTTGCTTTGGCCAATTAAAAAGAAATATGGTAATAAAGTGAGTTGGGCAGACTTAATTATTTTGGCAGGTAATATAGCTTACGAAAGTATGGGTTTAAAAACTTACGGTTTTGCTTTTGGTCGCGAAGATATTTGGGGGCCAGAAAAAGATACTTATTGGGGTGCTGAAAAGGAATGGTTAGCGCCAAGTGATGAACGTTATGGCGATGTGGCTAACCCGTCAACAATGGAAAATCCGTTAGCTGCAGTACAAATGGGATTAATTTATGTGAATCCTGAAGGTGTGAATGGTAAACCAGATCCATTAAAAACAGGTGCTCAGGTACGTGAAACATTCAAAAGAATGGCAATGAACGATGAAGAAACCGTAGCATTAACTGCAGGTGGACACACCGTTGGTAAAACCCATGGTAATGGCGATGCTAGTATTTTAGGACCAAGCCCTGAAGAGGCTCCTGTAGAAGAACAAGGTTTTGGATGGTCTAATCCAACCAGAACAGGTAAAGGACGCGATACGGTAACAAGTGGTTTAGAAGGTGCTTGGACAACACATCCTACTAAATGGGATAATGGTTTCTTTGAAATGTTATTTAATCATGAGTGGGAATTACGTAAAAGTCCTGCTGGCGCATGGCAATGGGAACCTGTAAGTATTAAAGAAGAAGATATGCCTGTGGATGTTGAGGATTTAAAAACGCGTCATAATCCCATGATGACGGATGCAGATATGGCAATGAAAGTTGACCCGATATATAAAGAAATATCATTAAAGTTTAAGAATGATTTTGATGCTTTTTCTGATGCTTTTGCGCGTGCATGGTTTAAATTGACACACCGTGATATGGGGCCTAAAGATCGTTGGGTTGGACCTGATGTGCCAAAAGAAGATTTAATTTGGCAAGATCCAATCTCAAAAGGTAAAAAGGATTATAGTATTAAGGCTGTTAAAGAGAAAATTGCTAAATCTGGATTGAGTATTTCTGACATGGTTTCTACGGCTTGGGACAGCGCACGAACATTTAGAGGTTCTGATTTTAGAGGTGGTGCCAATGGAGCTAGAATCCGTCTCGCACCACAAAAAGATTGGGAAGGTAACGAACCAAAACGCTTAGCGCATGTGTTATCTGTTTTAGAGCCCATAGCAAAAGAGTTTGGCATTAGTGTAGCGGATACCATCGTATTGGCAGGTAATTGTGGTATTGAAAAGGCAGCGAAAAATGCTGGACTGTCTATTGAGGTGCCATTTGCGGCAGGACGTGGAGATGCCAAAGCTGAAATGACAGATGCAGAATCTTTTGAATATTTAGAGCCTGTTGCAGACGGGTATCGTAATTGGTTGAAAAAGGATTATGTAGTAACTCCAGAAGAATTAATGCTAGACCGTACACAGTTAATGGGATTAACAGCACCGGAAATGACTGTTTTAATAGGTGGCATGCGTGTTATGGAAACGAATTACGGAGGTTCTAAGCATGGCGTGTTTACTGATAAGCCTGGAGCATTGACAAATGACTTTTTTGTTAATTTAACCGATATGGCTAATTATTGGAAACCAACAGCAAATGGCGTTTATGAAATTTGCGATCGTAAAACAGGTAAATGCAAATGGACTGCCACGCGAATAGATCTTGTTTTTGGTTCTAATTCTATATTACGTGCTTACGCCGAGGTTTATGGTCAAGATGATAACAAACAGAAATTTGTAAACGACTTTGTTAAAGCTTGGGTAAAAGTTATGAATGCTGATCGTTTTGATTTAAATTAAATCATCAAACATTAAAAAGCAAAAAACCACTTCAATTGAAGTGGTTTTTTAATTGGGTAATTTCTCTTTTTCTATTTATCAATGGCTCCTAAAACTCTGCTCATAAAATTATTTAAAGCTTCTTTTTTAGGTGTACCATCTTTAATCATTTTGTTTACTTCGATGGCGCCGTACATATTAGAGATCAGTTCTCCAATAACATCTAATTCTTCATCTTTTAATGAAGAAACTTCAGTAAGTGCTTCGAGAGTTTCAATGGTTTCAATAACAAAATCTTCGTCGTTTTCTTCAATAAACTGAGTTAAGTGTTTAATTACTGGTAACTTCATCTGGATAATTTTATTTGTCTCCTCGAGCGTAGTCGAGAGGTTTTAGGTCCAGACTGCGCTCGATCTGACATTAATATATTTTAAATAACCTCGTCTACTAATTCTTTTAAAACTTCGAATTTATTTGTTTGAACCTGATTTACAAAAGTTCCATTTTTAAAAGTAGCGAATGTAGGTAAGTTGTCTACCGTTGCTAATTTTCTTGATTCAGGAAATTTTTCAGCATCTGCAATAACAAATGCAATACTGTCATTCTCTGAAGCCAATTTTTTAACTTTTGGTTTCATAATTCTACAATTTCCACACCAGGTTGCCGAATATTGCACCACAACCGTTTCATTATTTGCAATAATATCTTGCAGATTATCAACTTCTAGTTCTTGTAACATAGTATCTTAATTTGCAAGAGCTGATAAATATTCAGCAGTTGAATTTCTATCTGCTTTCATAGCATCTTTACCTTCTTCCCAGTTTGCAGGACACACTTCACCTTTTTCTTGAACATGTGTTAAAGCATCAACTATACGTAAATATTCATTAACATTTCTACCAAGTGGCATGTTGTTAATGCTTTCGTGTTGCACTGTACCTTCTTCATCTATAATATAAGTAGCTCTATAAGTTACATTGTCACCATCAACAGTCACTACTCCAGTTTCTTCATTATATTGTTCGTTTGTAATATCTAAAATACCTAATGTAGAAGCTAAGTTTCGGTTTGAATCTGCTAATAATGGGTAAGTTACACCTTCAATTCCGCCATTATCTTTAGAAATATTTAACCATGCGAAATGAACTTCGGCTGTGTCACAAGAGGCGCCAATAACTAAAGTGTTTCTTTTTTCAAATTCGCCTAAAGCTGCTTGAAATGCATGTAATTCTGTTGGACAAACAAATGTGAAATCTTTTGGATACCAAAATAAAACTACTTTTTTCTTATTGTTAACTGCTTCTTCTAGTACGTTTACTTTAAAAGTATCGCCCATATCGTTCATTGCGTTAACGTTTAAATTTGGGAATTTTTTTCCTACTAATGCCATATTGAAATTTTAATAATTTATAATTTATTTTGATGCAAACTTAAGACTACTATTTGCATTTAAAATTGTTTATCAATTAGTAAAACTTATGGAGTAATAGCTATTAGAAATGGATTTGAATTTGTAGGGTAATTTTTGTTAATTTAATAAATTAACATGCCATTAAATATCAACTCAGCAAAATATTGGCAAATAGATTAAATTATTAAATCTACTTTTTTGCCAATTCTTTTATTTTTATTTTGAAAGCAGCAAATAATAAAGTCATAAACGGACTTAACCAGTTAAAAATGGCATAACCTGCGTAGTCAAGAGTATCTACTCCTAAAACACCGCTTTGGTATGCTCCACAAGTATTCCAGGGAATTAAAACGGAGGTAACGGTACCTGAATCTTCTAAGGTTCTACTTAAGTTTTCAGGAGCCAATCCTCGATCTTTATAAGCTTGTTTAAACATTTTACCGGGAATTACGATAGCTAAATATTGATCGGATGCAATAATATTCAATCCTAAACAACTGATAACTGTGCTTGCAAATAATCCAAAAATTGTTCTTGCAAGTTTTAATAATTCTTTAGTGATTCTGGCCAAGGCACCAATAGCATCCATGATGCCTCCAAAAACCATAGCACACATTATTAGAAAGATGGTCCATAACATGCCTTGCATTCCGCCGGCTGAAAAGAGATCATTTAATTTTTTATTTTCGGTAGAAATTTGTGTTTCAGTTAATATAGATTTTGTAATGGCGCCAATTTTAGATTCTGATAAATTAGCTAAAATTTCAGGTTGAAAAATAAATGCAAAAACAGCAGCCAATAAAACGCCTATACCTAAGGCAATTAATGGTTTTGTTTTTAAAAGGATTAATATAATTACTGCCAGTGGCACAATAAATAACCATGGCGAAATATGAAAGGTTGTATTGATTGTTGCTAAAAGATCGCTTAAATCGGCAATCCCAGACGTTTCAATATTCATGCTTATTATTCCAAATACTATTAAAGTTACAATTATTGTCGGCACTGTTGTAATCGTCATATATCTAATATGTGTAAACAAATCTGTTCCTGCCATAGCAGGGGCTAGATTAGTGGTGTCACTTAATGGGGACATTTTATCTCCAAAATAAGCACCAGAAATAACAGCTCCGGCTATCATGCCCGTATTTATTCCTAAGGCAGTTCCAATTCCAATTAAGGCTATTCCCACGGTTGCAGAAGTAGTCCAAGAGCTTCCAGTTGCAATCGATATTACGGCACAAATTATAACCGATGCAGGTAAAAAAATGGCAGGACTCAACACTTGTAATCCATAATAAACCATAGCTGGAATTACGCCACTTATAAGCCAGGTTCCTGCTAAAGCACCTACCAAAAACAAAATCATAATTGGGGTAAAAACACTTTGTAAATTTTCCCAAATCTCTTTCAGCATGCGTTTAATCGAAACTTTATTGAATAAACCTACAACAGCAGCCACGGCACCGCCAAGTAGTAAGATAATCTGGTTAGTATATGTGCCAAACCATTCTTGTCCATCTACAAAAAATATATTATAAGCGAGCATTACCATTAATATAACCACGGGAATTATGGCTTCCCAAATATTGAGTTCTTTGTTTTCAATAATGACTTGGTTTTCTATTTTTATTTTGGAAATGTTTTTATCGTCTTGCATTATTTATCATTTGTATTTGTAATGTTACGATTTTAGATGAATGTATGCAAATGGATTTTATATGTACTTTTGTCACTTTATTTTAAAAAATTAATGGACTCATTAACGCAAATTATTTTAGGTGCTGCTTGTGGAGAGGCGGTTCTGGGCAAGAAAATTGGCAATAAAGCTTTATTATTTGGCGCCATTGGAGGTACTATTCCAGATTTAGATGTAATTGTTGGGAAATATTTATTTGGAAATGAAATTGATGCTATGTTATTTCACAGAGGTTTTATGCACTCCATTTTATTTTCAATTTTGGCAGCATTTATTTTAGGTTGGGGAATTCATAAATTGTATAATTCCAGAAAGCGATTACATACAACCACTCAAAAAGATTGGATTTTGCTCTTTTTCTGGTCGTTATTCACACATCCTATTTTAGATTGTTTTACGCCTTATGGAACGCAGATTTTTGCACCAATTAGTAATTACAGAGTCGCATTTAATAATATAGCGGTCATTGACCCATTATACACACTACCATTTTTAATTTGTATGATTATTTTAATGTTTTTCAACAGAATAAATAATAGAAGACGATTTTGGTTGAAATTAGGTTTGGGAGTTAGTTCTGTTTATATGTTTTTAACCGTGGTAAATAAATTATATGTTGATGCTATATTTAGAAAGTCGATAACTGAAAGCAGCATGCGTATTAACAGATTTAGCATACAGCCTTCTATATTTAATAATATTTTGTGGTACGCCATAGGGGAATCTGAATCCTCATATTTTGTATCCTATTATTCATTGTTAGACACGAAAAACAGGTTTTTAAAATTTATTGAACTACCAAAACAGCGGGATTTAAAACCAGAAGATTTTGGCGATATTAAAAATCTGGCACACTTTAGTAATCAATATTACAGTGTTTATAAAATAGGGGATAACGAATACCAATATAATGATCTTCGATATCCAATTGCAGATGAAAACAACCCAAATTCATCTGTATTCAGAATGGTTCTTTTTAAAGATAAAAATCGTTTAAATATGAAACCTTTTAGGCCTAAAACTAATGATTTTAATAAAGCAATGTCTAATCTTTGGATCCGATTAAAAGGAATTTAATTTAAAGTATATTAAGCTCCTTCATACAAGTATTCATCATCTCGTAAGTGCGTTCAATATCATCATCCAAACCAATAGAGAAACGAATTAAACCATCACTTAATCCCATGGCTTTTTGTTCAACTTCTGGAATTTCAGAAGATGTAGAAGTTCCCGGAGCGCTAAATAAAGTTTTATAAAATCCTAAACTAACTGCCAGATACCCCAAGTTCCGGTTTTGCATTAACTCCATCAATTCATTTGCTTTTTCTAAAGAGCCTACATCTATAGTTAACATACCGCCAAAACCATATTGCGCATTCATCATGCTTTTAAATAATTCGTGTCCGGGATGTGATTTTAATCCAGGGTATACTGTTTTTAAACCGTTCGCTTCAAATTTTTGTGCTAAAAACAACCCATTTTTGCTATGTTGTTGCATTCTAATATGTAGTGTTCGTAAATTTTTCAAAATAGAAGCAGCTCGTAAGCTATCCATTGTGGAGCCTAATAACATAGAAGCACCATGGTTTACGTTGCGTAAATCGTTAATAAGTTCTTGTGTGCCACAAACCACACCACCAACGGTATCGCTAGAGCCATTAATAAATTTTGTTAAACTGTGAATTACGATATCGGCACCAAAAATAGCAGGAGATATTGATAATGGTGAAAACGTATTATCAACAACTAGTTTCAGATTATGTTTTTTGGCAATTGCTGCTAATCCTTGAATATCGGCAACTTCTAAAAGCGGATTGCTTACAGATTCACAATATAATATTTTCGTATTTTTTGTAATGGCAGCTTCAACAACATCTAGTTTTGTAATGTCCACAAAGAAGTTGTGGTAATTTTAAATCGCGGTAAAAAGTTTTTCAAAAAGGCATAAGTACCGCCATAAATAGTTCTGCTGGAAACTATATGGTCATCGGCACTGCATAATTGCATTAAAACCGGTGTAATAGCTCCCATTCCAGAGGCCGATACATTGGCAGTTTCAGTACCTTCCATGGCAGCCAGCGTTTCACCTAAATATAGATTAGAAGGAGTAGAGTGTCGTGAGTATAAATAACAACCATCTGCATTTCCCTTCAAAAGTGTCAAACATGGTTTTTGCTGATAGAAATGTGTAAGTTGATGAATCTGAAATAGACGGGTTTACGCCACCAAATTCGCCAAAATATTGTAAATCTTGTATGTTGTTTGCAGGTTTAAAAGCCATAATGTAAAGTATTGGTTATCTAACAAATTTGAATATAATTAGATTAAAAAACAATGATTGTTTAATTATTTAGACAATAAAACTATGATTTAGTAAAAAATTAGATTATTTGTTTATATTTTTCAATAAATTTGGTGTTTTAACGAAAAATTTTCAATTATGGTATTTGATGATATTGATAAAAAGCTATTAGAATTTTTACAATCGGATAGCAAACAGACTAATAAAGAGCTTTCAAATAAATTATATCTTTCGGTTACAGCAGTTTACGAGCGTATTAAAAAACTTGAAAAAGACGGGTTTATAAATAAATATGTAGCTTTAGTCAATAAAGAACAGGTAGACAAATCGTTCGTTGCCTTTTGCCATATTAAGCTTATTCAACATACGAAAGACTATGTGATGAAATTCGAAAAGGAAGTTGCCAATTTAAGTGAAGTGTTAGAATGTTATCATATTAGTG
>CAVOQU010000010.1:0-39854 GCA_963698455.1 uncultured Flavobacteriaceae bacterium
TTAAATTATCTTGAATACCTAGATTTCCTTTTTTATGTAATTTGAGATGTGCTATCTCTTTGGTTTTTCTAAAAAACCAAGTTTTAAAGGTTTCTTCAAAAACATCTAATTCAATGACTCTAATATTTAGTGTGTGACTTTATAACTTGCTTTTGGTAAACATGATAAAATAACAACCTCATCAAAAGTCTTTTCAGCAAATTGTAAAAAATCACTTAAAATGAAATTTCTAAAGCCAACGCCATCGGTAATTACCAATCCAAGTTTTTTCATTAAAGCTCTCTAAATTGTTTTTGATGATTTGTTTTCCAAAGTGAATCTGATTGTAGTACTTTTAAAAATTCTTCCGCACTATTTCCATTCCCAAAATTATTGGTTTCTTTAGAAAAACTGATATTTTTTATCTGCTCAATACTATTCAAAATCTCTAAGCTCGTGTAATCAGAATTAATAATAGCTTTTGAAAAAGCTCTATTATTTTGCCTTGTACCAATATTTACAGTAGGAATTCCATAATAAGGTGCTTCTCTAACTCCTGCACTACTATTGCCAATTATAAATTCAGAATGTTTTAACAAGGTTAAGAAAATATTCAAATCTAACAGATGGAAATACTCTAAAATTTGAATGCTCATTAAACACTTGGTAAGCGTCTAAAATAGTTTGACTTCCCATGTCATTATTCGGATAAATAACCACATAATTTTTATCACTTTTTATTAATGCTTTTACAAATTCCTTTGCATAATTCTCCATTTGTATATGCTCTGTAGTTACAGGGTGAAACATGGCAACGCTATAGGTTTCAAAAGGAATATTATAATACGTTTTTACAGTTTCTAAATCTGGCAACGTATTTGAAAACATAATATCAACGTCTGGAGAACCAATACTATAAATAGATTCTGGCAATTCACCCATTTGCTCTAGTAACATTTTAGCCTTGTTATTTGCCACGAAATGAATATGACTCATTTTACTGGTAGCATGACGTAATAATTCATCAATAGTTCCCGATAATTCGCCTCCTTCTACATGAGCTACCAAAATATTATTTAAACTACCTACAATAGCACCTGCTAAAGCTTCAACCCTATCACCATGAATGACAATTAAATCTGGTTGTACATTCTTTAACAAACTCAGAAAAACCAGTAATGGTTTTTGCTAAGGTTAAATCCATACTGGCTTCATGCGTATCATTTCTAAAGGTTGAAATATTTTTAAACCCACAACGCTCTACTTCAATAAGGGTATAACCATAAGTTTCAAGAAGATGCATGCCAGTAACAAAAATATGGCTCAAAATCTTATGTCTCTTCAAGAATTTGAATAAGTGGTTTCATTTTACCAAAATCGGCACGTGTACCTGTTAAAAATACTATTTTTTTTAATATTATTCAATATCATCCCAAGTTAATTGTTCGTCATTTTTAATATCTCTCATTGGCCTTTTTTACCTAATATACATTTAAAATGTTCTGCTAAAATTTTACCTGTTCCTGGTCGTTTTACCCATATATTTTCTTTAGTAAATACGTCTCCTTTTTTAATTTTTGAAATACTACAAACCGTAGCAAAAGCAAAATCAATGGTTACTTGTTCTTCTTTTGCTGGTTCTTTTGTTCCACCTCGCATTAAAGCTATTTCTTTGCTACTAACAATCAAGTTCTTTACAAGCATTTTCATCCATACTACAAACAATATCTGGACCTTGACGATGCATATGGTCTGTAAAATGACGTTCTAAAATAGAAGCACCTAAAGCTACAGCTCCTAAACAAGCATTGTTATTTAATGTATGATCACTTAATCCAAATACTTTATCTGGAAAGGCTTATGCAATTCTATCATAGCACCAAAACGCACTAAATGACTTGGTGTTGGATATAAATTGGTAGTATGTAATAAGAGCAACTGGCACTTTATATTTATCAAAAATGGCAACTGCTTTTTTTACACTTTCAATGGTATTCATTCCTGTACTTAAAATAACAGGTTTCCCAAATTGAGCAATATGTTCTAATAACGGATAGTTATTACATTCTCCAGAACCAATTTTATAAGCAGGAATATCAAAACGTTTTAAACGCTCTGCAGCAGCACGCGAAAAAGGTGTTGAAATAAAAATCATGCCTTTACTTTCTACATAATTTTTTAATTCTAATTCATCTGCTTCATTTAAAGAACAACGTTCCATAATTTCGTAAATAGACACATCTGCATTTCCTGGAATCACTTTTTTAGCGACATCACTCATTTCATCTTCAACAATATGTGTTTGGTGTTTTACCACCTCAACACCAGCTCTAAATGCAGCATCCACCATTTCTTTGGCTACTTGTAACGAACCTTCGTGATTAATGCCTATTTCGGCAATTACCAAAGGTGGAAAATCTAATCCTATTTTTCGTCCTGCTATTTCTATGATAGGGGTTAATCATTTTTATATTTATTAATCATAAATTCAGCGAATTCAAAATCTTCTTGTGTATCAATATCAACAGATGCAAAAGGATGATTTACAACAAGAGGAAATGCATTTCATGTTATAATTTCGTTATTTAAAATATGCTTTGCTTTTGTTATATACAATAAACCATTTTCAAAATACAAAGGTTCTAAATCCTGACTTCGTTGCCCAATTTTATAATTAAAGGGTTTAAATTCATTATTCTCAATTTTACCAAATTTTTGATGATTTCGAGATACCGTAAACAAACTGTCGCATTCATTTTCTTTAAATACTTGAAATGCATCTGTTAATAAATCTTTTGGTCGCAACGGATTTGTTGGTTGTAATAAAACTACGTTTTCAATATCATCCTCTATCGATTCTAAAACATGTTTTAAGGGCTGAAACAGTTGGTTCTAGATCACCAGACAATTCTTTTGGTCTATCAATTACTAAAGCACCATATTGTAAGGCAATTTCTTTTATGTCTTGATCATCTGTTGATACATAAATAGCATCTATAAAATCATGTTGTTTTGCATAATTAATACTATGAACCAACAACGGAATACCACCTAATAACTTGATGTTTTTATTGGGTAATCGTTTGGAGTTTCCTCTGGCTGGTATGATGGCTATGGTTTTCAAAACATTTCTATCATTAGTATATTACACTTTTTTAGCAACTATTCCATAACTCATACCTTTAGCTAAGGGATTTCGATATTCAATAAACGATTCAATTTTATATTTTATCCAATCTTTTATTGATAATATTTTTCTCTCCTTGTAGTGAGTATCAATAATAGCATACTCTAAAATCTCAAAATTAGATTGTAATAAAAAGTACTCTACAATATGTTTCCAAGGGGTGAACACATGGTTTTCTATTAAGTGTTTTTCCTGAAATGCATATAACGAACCTCGTAAAAACAAACTTAATGTATTTTTACTAGATTGAGGGTTGGGAGTGAGTTAATATTAAAACACCCCCTTTTTCGATATGATTAGAGATATTTTGAATACCCAGAAGCGGATTGTTTAAATGCTCTAATACTTCTAAAAATAAAACAACCCCAGCTTTTTCAACCTTGTTTGGTGCTTTATTGTCCAAATTCCAAATAATAGATTCATCTATTTTTTTAAGGTAATCAATGGGTTGCCATTTACGCTACTTTAAAGCAAGCACATCATTTTTCATATGTCCAAATCCGGCTCCAATATCACTCACAACATTAATTGGCACTTCAGATGCATTTTTTTTTAGTATGCTTTTTGCAAATTCTGCTCTATTGTTGTATGTTTTTATTTTTGAATCCAATCTATTCATAAATATAAATTTATTTATATAATTTATTCGGTATAATCTATGGCCAATTACAATTTTTAGGATAGGTAGGTTTAATATTTTTCTTGTTATTTTCCCATAAAAATCTTTTTTTCGCAAATTCTGATATCATTTTAGTTTTTTCAAAAATAACATCTTCAGACATTCTAAACATCACGCTCTCTCTTTTTTTACAAAAATTATTAACCCAATTTTCATTACGTAAATTTTGATAAACCAATGATAATTTATTAAAAATATCATTTTCAATGTCTTGATAGCCACAAACACCACCATACTCTTGAACAATCTTATCCATTAAAGACTCTCGGTAAGTAACAGCTAATACAGGAATTCCTAAAGAAATTGCCTCAACAAGTTTTCCTTTCAATAAATTTGAATGAGAATGTGCATCAACTACAAAAACACAGTCTACGCCCGAAGTAATTTCAATCACCTTATCTCTAGTTAATTTGGTATATATTTGTACTTGAGGAATTGCTTCTTTAAGCCATAAAATAGATGCTTCATCAAATTGAGATAGAATAAAAGTAAATTCAATATTACGCGAAATAACCAATTCACAAAAACTCTTAGAGAGCTACCCGAAACTCGTCTGTAAAAGCACTTTTGTAAAAAGTACCTGAATACAAAAATTTTAACTTTGTGCTTTTTCCTGAATTAGCAGGGTATAATATTTTTTGTGTTTTGGTCGGATGAGGAATCACAAAACATCTTTTCTATCTAAGCTAGATTTATCCGAAACATAATCTGCTAATTTACTTGATGGAAATGTCCAACACTGAGCTAATGTTGCAGTACCTTTTAAAAAGTCCTCCTCGAGTTGATATCTTTTTTTATTGTTTTGTAACAAAATGGGATCATTAATATTTACAACTAAGGGGAATTTTACTTTTTTGTAAGCTTCAAAAAATGGAACTAACGATTCTATTGGTAAAATTCTTGACCAGAAAACAAAATCAGGTTCATTATATGCAAACTTTTTAATCCTTGAAGACTGTTGACTTATCCAAAAACGCTGAAATATAGTAAGGGGATTTTTAGGGGATAAAAATTTTACTAAAATTTTATTTGCTACTCTATAAAAAATATTTAATATACTATTATTTGATGATTTTAGTGTTTTGTAAATAAAATTACTAAAAGTATTACTAATTAAAATACTAGAGCTAGTTTTAGTTACTATCTCTGTTTGTTTTAAAGACATAATACTTAATTCAACTTTTTCTTTTTTTAAAATTTCAATCCAATTTTTATTTACTATACCCTCACTAGAAGGATAATCTGGATAAACGCAAAAGGCACAAACAACTAACTTCATTTTTGTATTTCTTTTAAAATAACTCTTCTATTTTTTATAAGATTTTTTTTAGAAATTATATGCGTATCATCGTCTAAAGTTATTGCATATTTTTCCTTTGTTAAATTAAGCAACCTGTTTCGGCAGAATGTAAGTCATTTACATTTAAAATTTTTAAATTGCTCAATATGTATTTACCATTTCTTTTGGTAATCCTTTCCATTTTAAAAAAATCTTATAAAAAGGCAATAGAAGTGAATTTAACGAATAACCTGTTCTTTAAAAAAGTAAACAAACTTATTTTTTTATTTATTTTAAAATTTGTATTTATATTTTCTTCAAACTGTTCTTTGTTTTACCTCCATCCAATCTTCATAGCGTATTCCCCATGTGGTAAGCAAAGTTATTCTGTGTTGTTAGTCGCCAATAGCCTTTTGTCAATGGTGCTTTATCTAAATAAGTCTTCACTATATTCCACCTAATTTATACCCCAAATAGGAGGTGATTTCTGAAAACATATCTTTTTTATAAGTTGCAACAAAATGTCCTGAACCTATTAATACACTTAAATCCTGTTTACATTTCAATCCTAAATTATATTTTAAATAATCTTGGTTGTAATTTCGTTCCCAACCAATACTATCATAAAATAATTGTAAAGCTTTTGGGTTTTTAACAGGTAAAAACTTTAAGTTTTTACTAAAAATATTATCATAAATCACATTACCACAATGTGCTTCAAACATTTTAAACTGAGGTACAATACCAACAACACCTGCGTTAGGAATATTATTAAAAACCTTAATGGTTTCTTGTTGCCAATTTGGAAGAAATAAAACATCTGCATCAGAAATGGTAACAAGCTCTATCTCATTTCCTAGCTAAACCTTTTAAAATAGCATTAAGTTTGCCTATGTTTTCTGTGTGAATGAGTTCGTGTATTTTTTGGTATTGAATAACGACTCTAGATATTCTTTAACCATTTAACTACTTCCATTATTAACAATGGTTATAAATGTTTTATTATGAATTGTACTTAATAAAGACTCTATACATAACTTAAATATTTTTAAACTATCTTTAAAATAACCTTCTTCATTTGGTATAAAAACAGGAATAATTACTTGATGAATGTAATTAGACGGTTTTATAACAGTGTCTTTATTTGGATTTAATCCTATTCGCATTTAAATAATTAATTTGATAAAAAAAACAGATTCCCTAAATCGCCATTTATATTAGATTTTCCAATAAGTCTATAATTTTGTAGTTCAAGATATTGGGTAATTTCCGACTTCACATCTTGTTTAATAGATATATCACTTTCTACAACTACCACTTTGGGTCTATATTTATTCCAATCGTTTGTTTTTAAAACCTCTAAATCTAATCCTTCAACATCAATATCAAAAAAATCTAATCGATCATTTTCTTTTAAATTTTCATCTAGAATATCTTTTAAATTATAAACAGGAACATTTATTGTACTCTATGACTTTTGATTCTAATTTTTGTTCTTTCTAAAAAATCATAACTAAATGTATTCATTGAGCTTTCTTCAAACATATAATATTTTAATAAGGTTTTAGAGTCTCCAATTCCTGCATTAATAAAATTATCTGACGGTCTATATTTCTTGTAAAGCGATTTTAATTCTGGGTTTGGGTCTATACATATGCCTTTCCATTTTCTAAGGTGAAAAAAGTAGGTGTTTGATGCTTTTATAGGATGCCAACAACCTATATCAACATACACTCCAGGGGCATTATTGTTAATGAGTTTCATCAGTTGAATATCATCACCAGATTTTGAAAAACTTATGTTATAACGCTTTCTTATTAATCGTTTAAGTTTATCAATCATCTTTACCTTCTAAAATTCTATCCAACATCAATTTAAAATTCTCATCACTAAAATAATCACCGAATGGATTAACAGGCTGATTTAAATTTAATCTATCAATAATAAGATGCTCTAATTTTTGCTTAACCTCATTTTTATCTTTAACATTGGCAATATACTGTTTGTCATCCACTATTTTATTCAACTCGCTTCGCTTAGGTGATATGCATAAAATAGGCTTATCAATTGAAGCTAAAAAAGGAGCTTTTCCAACCAACGTATTGCTATATAGTGGACCATTTTCCAAAACAATATTTATATCGGACAAATGAATTTGTTCATAAGCTGAATTAGAGAAATCTAACATATCTAATATAACTATGTTTTCATTTTCTGAGTATTTTTTTCATAAGCTCATCTGTACCATCTCCTTTTATTCTTAAAACAAATTCTGTATTTTCTTTGTACAAATTAGATGTATTGACTAGTTCTTCATAACTCTCAAGAAGGATTTTTAAATTTCTCCCAAACATGAGGGCTCCATGATAGGTTATCATCACTTTTTTTGATTTTATTATACATTTTAGAATTATCGGACAAATCAAAAACAGCTACTACAATACTGATGCGGTAAAGTATAGAATTTTTTTTTTGAACCGTACAAAAACTGTAAATCTTCAGACATTAAACTTGAAGAACTCATACAACATTTTGCTTGAGTATACAACTCTTTGCATTTTCTTCAACCTAAACACCTCTAGGTTATTCAATTTACTTTTAGTTCCAGGATACCAAAAAAGTGGATACGGGTCGTGAAAATTCACTATAGCTTTTTTTAAAATTGGCAAATCCTATAGAACCCAATAATAGTTTCATGATTTAAGCCAGCACTTCTAATAAAAATATGATCATATTTTTGATAATCTACTTTAGATATATATGAGCCATACACACTATGAATATGTCTTTCTTTTAATGACATATGAAATAAACGCCAATACAGTTTATTATACCACTTTGTAAAAAAAGGGATTTTTAAATTTAAAATATGCTCTTCTATATTATTAACAGGAAGTAACTCTAACTGATCGTTACTAGGTGTATTGTTTTAAATATACAACGTCTATAATTGCATCTGGATATGCCTTTCTTAGTTTTCCTAAAAAAGATCGAGATATAATACCTTGGCTTGTTCCCGAAACTCGCAAATCTTGCTCTATTACTAAAAATTTAATCATTTATAAATTTCTTTAAAACTGAATTTATTACCTTAACAATAAAATTAAAGTATCGTTTTATTTGAAGTTTAACCACATACAAATGAGTTAATAACATCCAAAATTTCAAATTCTTTTTATTATCTAGAAACGTTTTTTCTAACATAAAAAATAAGGTTTCCTTTTTGGTCTTTATTAAAAAAAGCACCTCTATTAGCTAGTAAATGATAATAAAAGTTAAAGGTAGCAACATTTTTTAATGTTAAGTCATTCTCTTTTACTTGTAATATTTAAACCACTTAATCTAAATGATACCAAAGCTTCGTTTATGGTGTACATGTTGCCAAAATTAGAACATTCTAAAACCGCTAAATAATCACTATACCAAGCTAAAGGTAAGTTTTTAAATTTTTTATTTTCTAAGACCTTCTTTTTAAAAACAAATTCGCTTAAAGAACTTCTGGTGCCTCCTTGTAATTTTCGCATTAAAAAATCGGTTGATGTTTCTAACTTTGGATGTTTGTGAATTTTTGAAATTTCGTCACCATGCTCATTAATAACTACCGTAGCGTATCTAACAACATCTATTTCTAAACTATTAATTTCATCTAGATGATTATAAAATTCTGCCACAAAATTATTGCTAATTATATCATCATCACCTAAAACCACTACCCAGGTTTCATCGTTTACCATTTCTAAACAACGTTCCCATTGTTGGGTAAGTGATATACCTCCTAAATTGGAATCGAATCGTTTATAATGGTAGATAAACGTATCTTTATATTTTTCTAATAAATATTTAGGGTTTTCAGGACTGGCATCATCACCTATATAAACAGTAAATTGTTTATTGGTTTGATTTTGTAACGATAGTAAAGTCGCATTCAAAAAAAGCATGTTTATAATAAGGAATGACTATGGCTAGCATATTTTATTTACGTATTCTATTTGGATTTGAATTTTAAAAAGAACGGAAATAATTTTCTGGAAAATTTTAACATTCCTAAAGTTTTTAATACTTTTTTTATCATTAATCCTGTTTGATAAGAATTCGAGTTTTTAACACTTTGTAATCTCTTTTTTAATGTTTCTTGTTCTTTATAATATCTTGAAATCAAAACTTTTGATAACGTATAAAATTCATCCTCAGATAATATGGTTTTAAACATCTCGTAAGCTGTTATTTGATCTTTAAAAATACTTCTTGACATTGTTCTACTCTTTGGGTTTTCTCTATACAAAGCCAACGGTTCATTTAAAAAAATGGCATTAATATGTAGCTTAAATAGTTTTACCCAAACAATCCAATCTTCTTGGGCTGTTAAATTTTCTGGAAAACGAATGTTTTCAAATAATGATGCTTCAAAAAAACCGCAATGTATGGGTATTGAAAAAGATTCGTTCCATTTGTAAATTAAGTTTTCAAACGAAAACAGTTCTTCATTTAAACTACAATATGGATCTTTAGTTTTACTTGAATTATGTTGAAAACATTCTAAAATTAGATATTACTATCTGTTTGTTTTCATTCGGCAATTTATCTAAAGCCTTTATTGATAATTCAAGTTTTTGTCTATCCAACAAATCATCTGCGTCTAAAAACTGAATGTAAGTTCCGTTTAGCTTTTTCAATTGCAAAATTTCTAGCTGCACTTACACCACTATTTTCTTTATGGAAATATTTAAATCTATTATCCTTATCAACCCAATCTTTGCAATATTTTCTGAATTATCTGTACTACCATCATTTACAATAATACATTCCCAATTACAATAGGTTTGATTATAAACTGAAAGCAAGGTTTCATTTAAAAACTTACCTTGATTATAACATGGGACGATTATCGATACTAATGACTTTTAATCATAAATATTTATTAATGATTTGCTCTAATTTACATACATAATCGGGAAGATTGTAATCTAATATTTTTTGAGCATTTAATTTTCCTTCTTCGTCACGTAATTCCTTCGAATTAATCAACTCTATAAGCTTCCTTTTTAACACTTTAATATCGTTAGGAATTAAAAAATCGCTTCCAGTTAATAATTGCTCACATCCAGGATGATTAGTTGCCACAACTGGAATTCCATACGACATATATTCCATAACTGTATTTGGCATTCCTTCAATTTGAGACATCAAAACTCCTATATCAATTATATTCAATACATCATGCACTTCAATATTGCTAAGAATAGAAACTTGAGTTTCTAATTTATAAAGCTTTACTTTTTCTTTTAAATTTTCAAAGATATCAAGCGACGAATCATTATTTTTTTTATTACCAAGAATAACTAAATGTGTTTCCACCTTTAATTGCCTGCCTAACTGATAATAGGCATCTAACAAAAGGTCAAAATATTTATCACTTCTATATTGAGCAATCATACCAATAACAATAGCATTAACTGGTACATTTAATATTCTTCTTATTGAATCTCCATCCATATAAATACGCTCTAAAGTTAAATATTGAGGTAATAAATTCAATTTACTTTTGGGAATTTTATATTTGGTTCTGAAAGATCTCAAAACAGTTAGGAGCATTACCAACAACAAAGGGCATGTTATATGCAGCTAATGTTTCAAACCAATCTCCTTTTGACGAATCTGCTCCTAATTGATGCCAAAAAGTAACCCTTACAGATGGTAATAATTTATACAAAAAATACCCTAATTTTGAAGGCGCATTTAAAAACGGGATGATGATATCTGGTTTGTGTGGTTTAATGCCTTGCCTAAGCTTCCACAAATACTGTAACGACCATTTTAAACGCTTCAAATTTTTTACAGACCACTCTTTATTAAATATTAAAAATAATGGATCAAAGTGAAGTACTTCTTTAACATGACTTTGTTCAGCATGTTTTTTATACTCTTCAGTCTGAAAATTTGAATATAATTGCAATATTTTAACTTGGCAACCTTTTTTTTCTGTTAGGTATTTTGCGAGGCCGAATGCCTGCCTTTCAGTGCCTCCAAGACCACCATGATTTAGAATCATTAATACGTTTTTATTTCTAAAAGAAAAACTCATAGGTGACTTAAATCTACTTTTTGTAAAAATTGAACAATTAATGCTGCTGCATTTCCTTTACCGTAAGGATTTACAACTTCAAGTAAAGTATCTTTTGTATTTAAAAGGCTATTTGCTTTATTAATAATTGAACTAGAATTTGTTCCTACTAAAAAAGAACATCCTGCTTTTATTCCTTCATCTCGTTCTGTAGTATCTCTAGTTACTAAAACTGGTATTTTAAATGATGGTGCTTCTTCTTGAATACCTCCTGAATCTGATATTATCAAATTAGACTTACTCATTAACCATACAAACGAAGGGTAATCTAATGGTGCTATTAAATGAATATTTTTTATTCCAGACAATCTATTTTCACAATACCTGTACATTAGGATTTAAATGAACTGGATAAACAATTTCAACATCTTCTTTTTTTGATAATTTCTAAAATTGCATTGCATAAATTTTCAAATCCCACCCCAAAACTTTCTCTTCTATGTCCAGTTAACTAAAACAATCTTTTTTACTAAAATCAATTGTCTTTTTTAAATCTTCTATAAAATCATTAGTAAATCCGTTATCAATTTTATTTAGCGTAATAAATAATGCATCAATAACAGTATTTCCTGTGACTAACTACTCTTGTTTCTTTAATATTTTCATTTAAAAGATTTTGTTGTGCTTTTTTTGTTGGAGCAAAATGAAAATCAACAATTCTTCCCGTAAGTTGCCTATTGAGTTCTTCTGGAAAAGGGGACTGTTTATTATATGTTCTTAAACCTGCTTCTATATGAGCCACTTTTAGCAGTTTCGATGAAAAGCAGATAATGCTACAAGTGATGATGTTGTTGTGTCTCCATGTACCAAAACGATATCAAAATCTTCTTTTTCAAAAATTTTATCCATTTCGAATAATATTCTTGAACTTAACTTATTCAAACTTTGATTAGGCTGCATAATATCTAAGATCATAATCTGGAATTAAATCGCAAAAAAGTTTAAAACCTGATCAAGCATTTCTCTATGCTGTGCTGTTACACATAGTTTAAAGGTAATTTTCTCTTTTTTGAGCGCTAAACAAATAGGCGCCATTTTTATAGCTTCAGGACGTGTACCAAAACAAATAAGAATCTTCAATTTTTATATTTTTATTCTAGTGTTTTTGTAAAATACCCAATAAGTACCAGGTTATTTTATATTATTATTTTTTTTTAATAGCATGCGTTAACAATTATACACTCTATTTTTTATTTAAACACAACTTAACCCAAACTTTAAACTGAGAAAAGTTAAACAAAAAAGCATTCATAATTAAAAACTTTAAACAATCAAAAATAGTTATATCATCATTGACCGATCTTAGCAATTTAAGTTGAAGTTTTAAAACCATTATATCAATTTCTTTTTTAACAACCTTAGAGGAATTAAGTTTGTTTATACATGTACCAACAAAAGTTCTAATATTCAATATTTCATTTTTCTCTTTTATAGAGAATGGGGATATATGCATTTTAGAAAATAATTCCACATAGCTTTCATCTAAACTAAGTTTAGAGAAAAACTTTCCGTATGTCAATTTAATGTTTTTAACAAATAGATTTTTATGTTTTTTATTCCTTTTAGCACTCTCGGTTAATGAAGATTGATGCACCCTATAATTATATAAAACTTCCTTTATGTGATAAAATTTAAATTGAGTCAAACATTGAAGCCAAAAATCATAATCTTCTAATAAAAATAAAGACTCATCATACTTTACTGAAACTTTATAGACATGAGATTTATATAAAAAACAAGCCCCAACAATGTTTGAGAAAATTAAAAAGCTTTGATTTTTTAAATAAATTTCTGAAATATTTCCACCTCTAACTTGATTGTAATTTGCATAAACAATATCAACATTTTCATTTTTCATATAATAAAGCATTGTTTCCAAGGCATTTAAGTTGTAAAAATTATCGTCACTTGTCCAAGTTATATAATCACCTTTTGATTCAAAATGACCTATATTTAAGCTAGCTGGCAACTTTTTATTCTCAACATTATTTATAACCCTAACACGTGAGTCTAATTTCTCAAAATCTTTTGCAATACTCAATGAACTATCTGTTGAACAATCGTTTACAATAATCAACTCAATATTTTTGTATGATTGATTTAAGCAACTTTCTATAGATTGCTTTAAATATTGCTCTCCATTATAGACAGGTAGAATAATTGAAATTAACGAATCTTTAACCATACTCGTTTTGGTAGTTTTAAAATTCTTTTAACCGCTGGAAAGACCTCTCTTCTAGTCCAACAATTAAAATACCATTTTTTATATTCTAAGCTACTACTAATATTCCGATATTTAATTTTTTTATAGAAATCAAGTTCTTTTTGGCTAACTATATTAATATCAAAATTCTCAATGATTTGACGTCTAGTATTATCATTTTTATCATCCTTACTAATAAGTTTGATTATGGCTTCCTTCAAACTATTTGGATTTTCATAATCATCTACTAAAACATTCATCACCCCATCATTAATCAAATACTCTTTCATAGGAGCAATATTAGAGGTCACAATTTTCGTTAAACAGCTGGCAGCTTCAACAAATACCAAACCAAACCCTTCCCAGCGACTAGGCACACACATTACATCAGAAATACTGTAAATCTCTGGTAATCTGTTGTTTTCAATTTTACCAATATTAAAAACTTTTTTCTCCAAGTTTAATGATTTAACTAACTTAATGTATTTATCAAAATCTCCTGGCCCGATGAGAACTAATATAAAATCATCATCCAAGTAACTCATACATTTTATAACATTTTCAATATTTTTCTCATAGGTTTTCCTTCCTACGTGTAGTATTATTCTTTTTTTTAATGGTAATTTATGAGTCTCTAAAAAATCTCTTTTATCAAAATATACTGGTTTAAATAACTCGGTATCAACTCTGTTACCTAAAACACTCAAGAAATTACTATCCGCAAAACCTTGTTCTAATAATACATTGCTTACAACTTGACTCATAGTGAATATATAGTCTGAAAATTTAAGACTATTATGCATTAATCTATTGTTAGTATCATGAACACTAGAAATAACAGGAATTTTACCAACGCGATTATAGTTAGCATAATCTGTAGCCCAATAACCTCCATATGCTCTAACACAAAATGGTTTAATTTTTTTTAATTCTCTCTTATAATGCTTATCAGAAGTAATTGGAATAATAATTAAACCATAAACCTTCCTAGCTACTTTTTCTTTAGGAGATAAAACATAAACTTCATCAAAAAAACCTGCAGGATTATAATAATCCTTCAACCATGTTGAGGTTCCTTTAGCCTCATAATCTGAAATTAAATCTGAAGGTATTACAACTAATCTAGTCATTGTTTATAATTTAATCCAATAAAACACAAAACAAATCAAAATCTACCTGAACACATTCGTAGTTATTTTTGGACAATAATTGGTCACACTCTTTTTTTGTTTTTTCATCAAAGTGAAAATATTCAAGATTTATAAATCTAGGCTTTGATTTGTTAAAAGGAAATAATTTTAAAATTTCAAAATCATAGCCTTCAGAATCTATTTGAAGAAAATCAACTTTATCAATATTATACTTCCGTAAAACAAAATCAAAATCCACAGTCCTAACTTTCATTGGAGTAAAATAATCCTTAGCAGAATTAGGCAAATCAACACCTTGCATTTTAGCCTGACGAGCAATATATCCGTTATCTATTAACTCAGAAAAAGAGTCTTTATCGAACCTTGTTAATCCTGTAGCCCATCTATGATCACTAAAAGAAACTTCATAAAGTATTTTTTCACTTACGCCTTCGCTCAATGCGGCGTTTAGAAGACTTATTTGAGGAAATCTTGAATATGTTTTTTTTAAGTATTTATTGAATACCTTGGGTTGAGGTTCAATTAACAGTCCCTTCCATCCGTATCTCATTATAAATTTATGGATAGGGTCATTATCGAAACCGTCATTAGCTCCAATTTGAAGTACAAAAAAATCTTTTTTATTATCTTTTAAATATTTTCTCAAACAACGACTTCTATAATCTAAAAAAAGTCTATTATTAAGTTTATAATAAATTTTTAATACATAAACCGCATGTTGACATAACCATAAATAAATGTTATTTTTTACTAGATTTATCCTATAACTAAAATACATATTTTTTAAATTGACCAAATAAAACTAACTTAACTTCCATTTAGGTTTTGTTACAATAACCCCTTGCTCCTTTACTAAACTTATTCCATTACCATAATAATTATCATCAAGCACTTCAAAGAATAAAGCGTTTTCAACTACTTCCTTATTTTCAAAAGGAAAACTTGTACCAATTGCCATTAATATTTTATATGCGCCTTTTACTAAACATAAATTCGGTATAATGCAATTTAATTTTTTTGAAAAATGAAGGTTATGATTAAAACTATTATCTAAATGCGTGCCAACTGATAAAATACGACGATTCATTTCATCTTCAATTGCAATATAAAAATAATCAAACTGACCAATAACTGTTTCTTTAAATGAAATAATCAATTGCAAATCCTCTCCTATTTTTAAAGAATTAACTCCTAAATCACTTTTCATTAAAATTGATGACAAAAATTTCGACTTTGCTAATTGATCCTGTTGCTCTTTTAAACTCGAATCTTTTAAATATAAGGCAATGATATCATCAATCTCTCCCATACCTAAAACCATTCCGTCTTTAAGTACAATTCCTCTTGTACAAAAGTTTTTTACCGCAGCCATATTATGACTCACAAACAAAACCGTTCTTCCTTCGCCTCTACTAATATCCTGCATTTTACCAATTGCCTTTTTTTGAAATTCGGCATCACCAACTGCCAATACCTCATCAATCACCAAAATTTCTGGTTCTAAAAAAGCCGCAACTGCAAAGGCTAATCGCACAGTCATACCAGAAGAATAGCGTTTTACTGGTGTATCAATATAACGTTCGCAACCAGAAAATTCAATAATTTCATCAATTTTAGAAGCGATTTCTTTTTTGGTCATGCCTAAAATAGCACCGTTTAAATAGATATTTTCTCGTCCTGTCATTTCACCATGAAAACCCGTTCCTACTTCTAATAACGAAGCAATACGTCCTTTTGTTTTAATTTCTCCTGTAGTCGGACTTGTTACTTTAGATAAAATTTTTAACAAGGTAGATTTTCCTGCGCCATTTTTACCAATGATTCCAAGAACTTCACCTCGTTTAACTTCAAAATTAATATCCTGTAATGCCCAAACATAATCTGAAGTTCCTTTAGTGCTTCTGTCATTAACTTCTCCAATCTTTAAATAAGGGTCTTCTTTACCTCGTATTTTATACCACCATCGGTTTAAATCATGACTAATAGTACCTGTACCCACTAATCCTAAACGGTATTGTTTACTTATATTTTCGGCTTTTAATATTACTCATTCATATCTAAACCGTATCAATAAATTTTTTTTCTGTTCTGTTAAAAACAATCAGTCCAATTAAAAAAATAATCACACTAATTATTGTAGCATACAGTAATTTAAAAATTGAAAAATCTCCGACTCCAAGTGTCATATACCTGAATAATTCTATAACGGTCGTCATGGGATTATATTCTATTAAATTTCCCACCCAAACAGGTAATATCCCGGCAGCTACTTTTTCTTGTATTAAAGAAATTGGATACATAACTGCCGACCCATACATAAGAAGTTGAACCCCAAAAGCTACTAAAAAGCTTAAATCGCGATATTTAGTAGTCATTGATGAAATGACCATTCCTAATCCTAATCCTAACAATGCCATAATTAAAACTACTAATGGTAGCCATAAAATGGCAATATTTAGCGAGGTGTTATATGCACTTTCATGTAAAAAACACAAAATAAATATAGAAACAAACAAACACCAATAACTGAATACTAAACTTTATAAGTTTGACAATACTGTTGACATGGGCATAATGACACGAGGAAAATAAACTTTTCCAAAAATACCCTGATTTTGTTTAAAGGTATCACTGGTTCCATTAAGGCAAGCACTAAAATAATTCCAGGCACTAATGCCTGCTAAATTAAATAAGAAAGGAGGTATGCCATCTCCTGTTTTTATTTCGGCAATATTGTTAAAAACCAATGTGAAAATTACCGAAGTAAATAGTGGCTGAATAAAATACCATAAGGGCCCTAAAATGGTTTGTTTGTACAAGGTTATAACATCTCGTTTTACAAACAAAAGCAGCAAATCACGATAATTCCAAATTTCTTTAAAATTTAGATTGATTGCCCCTTTTTTTGGCGAAATGGTATAAAGCCATTCATCTGTAATTTTTTTACTCAAAAATTTTATGGTTTAAAAACGAATCTATTTCATGTTAAATTTTCATTCCTTTAAAATGGATTTTATTCTTGATAATAATCCTGTCTTAGATTTTGCGTCATCATGATACCCATTCGCATAATTTCCATAACCGTAACCATAACCGTAACCATAACCGTAGCCATAGCCATATTTTGCTTTCTGATCGTATCCGTTATAGATTAAACTAATATTTTTAATTTGTTTGGTTTTATATTTTTCATTTATAAAATTTAGCATACCCTTCTTGGTGTAATCTTGTCTAACAACATATAAAGAAGCATCCACATATTCTAACAACTCTAGAGCATCTGCAACTAAACCAATTGGTGGCGTATCTAAAATAATATATTCGTATTTAGTCTTTAAAAAAGTTATGAGTTCTCTCAGCCTGTCATTAATTAATAACTCTGACGGATTTGGTGGAATTGGACCTGATGTAATAACATCTAAATTTTCGATGCCTGTTGCTTGTATGACACCTTCTATTGATTCTTGTCCAATTAAATAATTAACGACGCCTATGTCATTTTTAATACCAAAATCCCCAAAAATCTTCGGCTTTCTAAGATCTAAACCTACTAAAATAGTTTTTTTACCACTTAAGGCAAAAACGGTTGCAACATTAATGGAACAAAACGTTTTTCCTTCACCACTAACAGAAGATGTTACCATCAAAGTTTTGGCACCTTCTAAGTCTTGCGATTTATAATAATATTGCAAATTAGAACGAATGGCTCGAAAAGCTTCGGCTACGGCCGATTTTGGTTTTCTGTGAACCACCAGATTATTATCTAATATATTTTTACCAACCACACCCAAAATGGGAATGGATGATAATTGTTCCACATCCATCGGGCTATGAATATTATTATCTATAAACGTTAAAACAAATGCAAATAATAAGGGAATAAGTAGTGCTGCAAATAATGCAAACACATAACGAATATTCAAATTTCTTCCTAAAAGAGTAGCACCTGTATTTTTTGCGGAATCAATAATTAAAATATCTGATACATTAGAAGCTTTAATTATTTCTGCTTCACCGCGTTTTGCTAAAAACACATTATATGTTTGTTCGCTTAAAGTATATTGACGCTCTATGGTTATTAACTTTTGCTGATCTTCTGGCAACTTATTAAATTGAGATTCTACACGACTTAATAACCCATTTATATTTTGTAATTCTCTTTTTAAGCCATTGGTTGCAGAACTAATATTTTCAATCAATACATTTTTTAAGCCTTCAATTTGCCTATTCAAATCATTAAAAACAGAAGCATCACTTCGAACTGAATATTGCAACTTCGATTTTTGAACCGACAAATCATTAATTTTTGCAACATTATTTAAAATATTACCATCCCCGATGCCTGCAATGGATGGTGCTGGAACTTCGGTAAACGAACTACTGGTTAACAAATAGTTCTTAAGATTTGAATAATAATTTAGTTGTCTGTTTATAGACTCTTTATCGGTATCTAATTTGGTAAGTTTCTCATTAAGTGCTGTACTTTCTTCATCAAGACTATAAATTTTATTCTTCTTTCTATAATCATTTAAAGCTTCGGCATTATCAGTTAATTCACCTCTAACTCTTGATATTTGCTCATCAATAAAAGTAATGGCATTGGTAGCATACTGATTTTTTCTATTTAATTGATCTTCACTTAAAACAGTCACTACCGCATTTAAATAATCAACAATTTTCTCTGTGTTTAAATCAATAAGCGAGATATCAAGTATGGGTGAACTAGGCAAATTAGCTATCGAGGTTCTTCCTTGATAACTAGACACCACACCATCAAAATCTGCAAACTGAATAAATAGATTTTCACCTGGTGTTGCCTTTCTGTTTTCAGCCAAATTAATAACCCCTTTTAAAAATGGTAGTTCTATTGACTCCCCTACTTTAAACTGTTTTTTAAAAATCCCTACCGGCACATCGACATTAGAAATTTCTTTTGTAAGATAATTTTGGGCGGTTGCAGTAGTACCTAAAAATTCAACTTCCAAATCAAAAGTATCAGCATTTACAAATGTGATTTGTATAGGAATATTTATTAATTGAGGAAAATTATAATCGTGAATAAATCTAAATGGTGCCGCTTTATAAATATCTTGTTTTCTAAAACGCCCTTGTTTTAAATAACTTTTATAAAACTCCAATCGGTCTACTACTTTTTCGTGATGTGAACGCGATTTAAGTGTAACAATCAAAGTTTGTACTTTAGACGTAACACCTCCCCAGTTAAATGTTAAACTCGCGTTTGATGTGAATAAAGGGTTACTATCATCTTCAACAGAAATTTTGGTACCTAAGCGATATGAAAACTCTTCTCTGATGTTTTTTTGATAAACAAAGAAGACACCAATGGCAAAAAGCAGTACAAAAAACTTCCAATAGCTTAATGCTCTAAACAGGAATTTTTTAATGTCGAAACTCGCACCCGATGATTCTGAAACTTCAAATTCTTCAATCATAATTTATTTTTAAAGATTTCGAGTTAAAAAATAGGTTGATACTAAAACCGACAGTATAGAAGCTATCGTTGTTATATTTTGAATAGCCGTTTGTCCAGCTCCTAATGCTTTACGTTTTAAAGGTTTTACCAAAATCATATCATTTGGTTGAATAAAATAAAAGGGCGATTGCATTGCTGCCACATCTGTTAAATCTATATGATGAATTTTTTGTCCGTCGGGATATTGCCTAATTACCAAAACATCTGTTCTGTCACCCGTCTGACTAATATCGCCTGCATTTGCTAATGCTTCAATAATATTTACGCGATCTTGAAACAGTGTGTAAACTCCTGTTCCTCCTACTTCTCCTGTAACCGTATATCGCAATCCTGCTAATTTTACGGTAACAAATAATTCGGCTGTTTCTTTAAAATATTGAGCTAACAATTCTGCTTTAACTTTGTCTTCAATTTCTTTAATCGTAAAACCTAAAACATTTATTTCTCCTAGAATAGGAAATTTAATATTTCCATGTAAATCAATCGTAAAACCATTAAAATAAAGTGCTGATTGTCCTTGAGTTGCATTCCCACCCTCGGCACCTGCAGGATTAAAAATAGCCGTAAGTTCTTTATCTAAAGCCTTAACGTTAATACTTAAAATATCATTAACTTGAACCCTATAGGGTTTTGACAATTCTTTAATAATTGAAGAATCGTTTGTTATAGTACCTTTATCTTGTAAATAAACGACATCTTTATTAGTAATACACGAAGAACATAAAACACTAATTGCTATACAAATAAGTAAGAAATACTGCTTCAACATAGGGGTGAATGATTTATCACAAATATAACTTTTCAAAATGAACAATAAAACTTATAATGCAGTTTTTGGTTTTTTAACCGTTCTTTGCAAAAAAAATAGCTTTTGAATTATCTAACTGTTGAAAATTTATCGAAATCGTACGGAGAGTTAACACTTTTCGAAAATTTGTCTTTTAGTATTCATAAAGACCAGAAAATAGCCTTTGTTGCTAAAAATGGAACCGGTAAAACTTCTATTTTAAACATTATTTCTGGTGATGATGAAGCAGACACGGGCAATGTCACTTATAGAAAAGATATTAAAGTGTCGTTTTTATCGCAAGACCCAAAATTGGATAAAAATTTAACGGTTGAAGAAACCATTTTTGCCAGTGATAATCCTATTTTAAAAGTCATACAAAATTACGAACATGCCCTTTTAGATCCTGAAGATAGTGATGCTTACCAAAAAGCATTCGAGCAAATGGAACAGCACCAGGCTTGGGATTTTGAAACGCAATACAAACAAATACTTTTCAAATTAAAACTTGAAGATTTAAATATGAAAGTTAGTTCGCTTTCCGGCGGACAAAAAAAACGTTTATCATTAGCAAACGCACTTATTAATAAACCTGATTTATTAATTCTGGATGAGCCTACCAATCATTTAGATTTAGAAATGATTGAATGGTTGGAAACTTTTTTTGCTAAAGAAAACATTACTCTTTTTATGGTAACACACGACCGTTATTTTTTAGAGCGTGTTTGTAATGAAATTATAGAATTGGATGAAGGACAACTTTACAGTTATAAAGGAAACTACTCATACTATCTTGAAAAACGAGAAGCCAGAATAGAACAAGAAGCCACTGAAACAGGTAAAGCCAAACAACTTTTTAAAAAGGAGCTGGAATGGATGCGTCGTCAACCAAAAGCCAGAACTACTAAATCGAAATCGAGAATTGACGATTTTCACGATATTAAACATCGTGCCAGTCAACGTAGAAACGACCACGAAGTTCAGTTAGAACTTAATATGGAACGTTTAGGCAGCAAAGTTGCTGAGTTTCATAAAGTTTCTAAATCCTTTAAAGACAAAGTAATTCTTGATGGTTTTGAATATCTTTTTAAAAATGGTGAACGTGTTGGTATTATTGGAAAAAACGGTACTGGAAAAACTACTTTTTTAAATCTTTTAACCCAAACAGCAAAACCAGATTCTGGAAAAGTTATTTTAGGTGAAACGGTTAAATTTGGCTATTACACCCAAAACGGAATCAAGATAAAACCTGAACAAAAGGTTATTGATGTTATTCGAGAATATGGTGATTATATTCCATTAAAAAAAGGAAAACAAATAAGTGCACAACAATTGTTGGAACGATTTTTATTCAGCAGAAAAAAACAATACGATTTTGTTGAAAAACTAAGTGGTGGCGAACGTAAAAGTCTTTATTTATGTACGGTTTTAATCCAAAATCCTAATTTTTTAATTCTGGATGAACCTACAAACGATTTGGATATTGTGACATTAAATGTGCTTGAAAATTTCCTTTTGGATTTCCCTGGATGTGTTATTGTTGTATCGCATGACCGTTATTTTATGGACAAAGTAATCGACCATCTTTTTGTATTTAAAGGTGAAGGTGAGATTGAAGATTTCCCTGGAAATTATACCGATTATAGAGTTTATGAAGATAGTCAACCTGTAATTTCGAATACCGACGACAAGAAAGATAAAAAATCTTGGAAAAAAACAGAGGACAATAAACTGTCTTACCACGAAGAAAAAGAACTTAAAAATATTGAAAGCAAGTTAAATTCGTTGACTTTTGATAAAAAGGAATTAGAAGCTAAATTTAACAATCCAGATTTGTCACCAGAGGAAATAAACAAACTCTCTAAATCTTTACAAAAAATTATTGACGACTTGGAATCAAAAGAAGCGCGTTGGTTAGAATTACAGGAAAAGTTGGAAGATTAAATAATTAACGAACCTCGATTAACAATTTTTGATTGACGCGGTAAAACACATTTGAAAGTTATTTTTTCTCGCAAAGACGCTAAGTCGCAAAGTTATTTTTTAAAATCAGAAACTTTTATCATTTCGAACGACAGAAGATCACATAAAAGTGAAACCTTCTGACTTAACTTTTAACTTAACAAAAGTAAGTGTTATATCAAATTAAATCATACATAAAATTCTTATTAAAAACTACCAACCAACATGGTGTTCACTCACCTTTTGTATATGATTTGGTTACGAAATGTTTTTACGATAAATCAAAATACGGAGATTACAATAGCATTTTAAGTTATAAAAAAGAATTACTTAATAATAAAAGCAAAATAAACGTCACGGATTTAGGCGTTGGTTCTCATGTTTCAAACAAAAAGGAACGCATAGTTTCTGAAATTGCTAAAAATGCCGGAACCACTAACAAAAGAGCAAGGCTTTTATACCGACTTGTAACGTATTTTAAACTAAATTCCATTTTAGAGTTAGGCACATCCCTCGGTATTGCTACACATGCGATGAGTTTAGCAAATCCAAAAGCTAGCATCACAACTATTGAAGGTTGCCCAACTATTTCTGAATTTACAAAAGCTAACTTTGAAATACATAAATTAAAAAACATCCATTTAATTACCGGGAATTTTAATGGAGAAATCCAAAACCTAAAACCCAAAACCTTTGATCTTATCTTTTTTGACGGTAACCACCAAAAAGAAGCTACTTTAAACTATTTTGAAAGTTTATTACAAACCGCTCATAACGATTCTGTTTTTATTTTTGATGACATTTACTGGTCTAAAGATATGACTGAGGCTTGGGAAACCATTAAAAACCATCCAAAAGTAACTGTAACTATTGATACTTTTTTTTGGGGACTTGTGTTTTTCAGGAAAGAACAATTGAAGGAACATTTTATTATAAGAGTTTAACCGTTTAGTTGTTAAGTCGTTTAGTTTGTTTTAAATTTGAATTATGAAAATTTACACCAAAACCGGCGATAAAGGAACCACTGCATTATTTGGTGGTACACGTGTGCCAAAACACCATATTCGTATTGAAAGCTACGGAACTGTTGATGAATTAAATTCGCATTTAGGATTAATTCGCGACCAAGAAATTGATAATCATTATAAAGATATTCTTATGCATATTCAAGATAGACTCTTTACCGTTGGAGCCATTTTAGCAACCGATCCAGAAAAAGCTATTTTAAAAAACGGCAAGGAACGATTGAATATTCCTAAAATATCCAGCGAAAATATTGAACTTTTGGAGCATGAAATGGATGCGATGAACGAAGCATTACCACCTATGACTCATTTTGTGCTTCCTGGCGGACATCAAACGGTGTCATTCTGTCATATTGCACGTTGTGTGTGCCGTAGAGCCGAACGATTAACCTCGGCACTTAACGAGATTGAAGCCATTGAACCTAATGCTTTAATCTACCTAAACCGTCTTTCTGACTACCTTTTTGTGTTGGCACGAAAGTTGTCTCATGACTTGCAAGCAAATGAAATCAAGTGGATTCCTGAGAAGCAGTAGGCTTTGAAGAAATGTTTTCGTTTCGAGAAGCAGTAGGCTTTGAAGAAATGTTTTCGTTTCGAGAAGCAGTAGGCTTTGAAGAAATGTTTTCGTTTCGAGAAGCATTAATTTTTACGTCATTGCGAAACATTTGAAAAATGTTGTGGCAATCTGTTAAATTAATGAAAAGATTACCACATCGCTAGCTCCTCGTAAAGACGATGACTTTATAATAATCTGAGGATTTGCGTTAGGGATTGAGGCATTGTTGGAGCGCCTCGCAGAGCGCGACTGCCGAAAGCCCGACCCCTGTGGTAACGCCCAAATAAATACACTTAATTTCAGTTGTTTAAAAAGTAAAAACAGACGTTCTTAAAAATAATAATTAAATATTTCATTTTTTCCTTGTGTGTGTCAACTAAAAATTTATTTTTGCACAAAATTAAAACGCATAAAAAATGTATTGGACTTTAGAATTAGCATCGTATTTAAGTGATGCACCTTGGCCAGCAACAAAAGACGAGTTAATAGATTACGCTATTAGAACTGGTGCCCCTTTAGAAGTTGTTGAAAATTTACAGTCTATTGAAGACGAAGGTGATGCCTACGATTCAATTGATGAAATTTGGTCTGATTATCCAACAGATGAAGATTACCTTTGGAATGAGGATGAATATTAATAAAGCATAAAGAAAAGTTAAAAAGTCTCGTATTGAGGCTTTTTTTTTGTCCTAATCTTTATATAACACATAACAAAATGTATCTTTGATTGCTTTTTAAAAAGCATGAAAAAACAAACAAAATATCTAGGACTTTCCTAGAATAACATAAAATATATATAATGAGTTTTTTAAATTCTGTACTTAAAGTATTTGTTGGCGACAAATCGAAACAAGATGTTAAAGCCATCACTCCTATTTTAAATAAAATTAAAACCTTCGAAAAAGCTATTGAAAGCTTATCTCACGATGATTTAAGGGCAAAAACGGCTGAGTTTAAGGCAAAAATTGCTGAAGCTATAAAGCCTATAAACGACCAAATTGAAAACCTATTAGTTGAAGCCGAAAATACCGAAGATATTGACAGACGTGAAGATATTTACTTAGATATTGATAGGTTAAAAGACGAAGCTTATAAAACTACCGAAGACGTTTTAAACGCTATTTTACCTGAAGCTTTTGCGGTAGTAAAAGAAACTGCAAAACGATTCGCTAATAATACAAGCTTAACTGTTACAGCGAGTACGTTTGACAGAGAATTATCGGGCGCTAAAGACTATGTAACTTTAGATAACGATAAAGCCATTTGGTCTAACTCATGGGATGCCGCCGGAAAAGCCATTACCTGGGATATGGTACATTACGATGTACAGCTTATTGGTGGTATTGCATTGCATCAAGGTAAAATTGCGGAAATGCAAACAGGTGAAGGTAAAACTTTGGTTGCTACATTGCCTATGTATTTAAATGCCCTTTCGGGAAAAGGTGTTCATCTTGTAACGGTTAATGATTATTTAGCGAAACGTGATAGCGCGTGGATGGCTCCTATTTTTCAATTTCATGGATTAACAGTTGATTGTATTGATTACCACCAACCTAATTCGGAAGCTCGTATAAAAGCATACAATGCCGATATTACTTACGGAACAAACAACGAATTTGGTTTCGATTATTTGCGTGATAACATGGCGCACTCGCCTAACGATTTAGTACAACGTCCGCACCATTACGCGATTGTGGATGAGGTGGATTCGGTTTTAGTAGATGATGCACGTACGCCATTGATTATTTCTGGACCAATTCCACAAGGAGAACGTCATGAATTTAACGAGTTAAAACCTAAAGTAGACGATATTGTTGCAGTACAAAGAAAATATTTAACTGGTGTTTTAGCAGAAGCTAAAAAATTAATTGCCGATGGTGATACTAAAGAAGGTGGTTTCCAATTATTACGTGTTTATCGTGGTATGCCAAAAAACAAAGCACTTATTAAGTTTTTAAGTGAAGAAGGTGTAAAACAATTGCTTCAAAAAACCGAGAACTTTTACATGCAGGATAATAACCGCGAAATGCCAAAGGTTGATGCCGAATTGTATTACGTAATTGAAGAAAAAAATAATCAGATAGAACTTTCGGATAAAGGTATAGAATACCTTTCTGGAAAAGACAATCCAAACTTTTTTGTGATGCCGGAAATTGGTATTGAAATTGCTAAAATTGAAGACCAGAATTTACCAATAGCTGACGAAGCCAAGTTAAAAGAAGAGTTATATAAAGATTTCGGTGTGAAATCTGAACGTATTCACACCCTAAACCAATTACTAAAAGCATATGCATTGTTTGAAAAAGACATTCAGTATGTGGTGATTGAAAATAAGGTAATGATTGTTGACGAACAAACTGGTCGTATTATGGATGGTCGTCGATATAGCGACGGTTTACACCAAGCCATTGAAGCTAAAGAAAATGTAAAAATTGAAGACGCCACCCAAACATTTGCAACGGTAACACTTACAAAATTACTTTAGAATGTACCGTAAACTGTCTGGTATGACGGGTACTGCAGTAACAGAAGCTGGTGAGTTTTGGGAAATCTATAAATTAGATGTTGTTGAAATTCCAACCAATCGTCCAATTATACGTGATGACAGAGACGATTTAGTTTATAAAACAAAACGTGAAAAATATAATGCTGTTATTGAAGATGTTACCCAATTATCTGAAGCAGGTCGACCTGTACTTATTGGTACAACTTCGGTAGAAATAAGTGAGTTACTTGGTAAAATGCTAAGTATTAGAAAAATTCCGCATAACGTATTAAATGCGAAACTTCATAAAAAAGAAGCGGATATTGTTGCCGAAGCTGGACAACCTGGGCAAGTAACCATTGCAACCAATATGGCGGGTCGTGGTACCGATATTAAATTAGTTGAGGAAGTTAAAAAAGCAGGAGGTTTAGCCATTGTAGGTACCGAACGTCATGACTCGCGTCGTGTAGACAGACAGTTACGTGGTCGTGCAGGTCGTCAGGGAGATGCTGGAAGTTCGCAGTTTTATGTGTCTTTAGAAGATAACTTAATGCGATTATTTGGTAGTGAGCGTATTGCTAAAATGATGGATAGAATGGGATTGAAAGAAGGCGAAGTGATTCAGCATTCTATGATTTCAAAATCTATTGAACGTGCTCAGAAAAAAGTAGAAGAAAACAACTTTGGGGTTCGTAAGCGATTGTTAGAATATGATGATGTTATGAACGCACAACGTGAGGTAGTTTACAAACGTCGCCATCATGCCTTATTTGGAGAGCGACTTCGCGTTGATTTAGCAAATATGATATTCGATACTTCTGAAGGTATTGTTGAAAACAATAAAATCGCTAACGATTTTAAAAATTTCGAGTTTGAATTAATTCGTTATTTCTCTATGAGTTCACCAATTTCGGAGTCGGAATTTGGAAAATTATCAGCACCGGAAATAACGTCGAAAGTTTACAAAACAGCATTCGATTATTATAAAGAAAAAATGGCTCGTAATGCAGACCTGGCATTCCCGGTTATTAAAAATGTTTACGAAACGCAACGCGATAAATTCAAACGAATTGTTGTTCCATTTACAGACGGGTTAAAAACCTTAAATGTGGTTACCGATCTTGAAAAAGCGTATCAAACCAATGGTAAACAATTAATTACCGATTTTGAAAAAAACATCACGCTAGCCATCATTGATGATGCATGGAAAACCCATTTACGTAAAATGGACGAGTTAAAACAATCGGTGCAGTTGGCAGTACATGAGCAAAAAGACCCTTTACTTATTTATAAGTTTGAAGCGTTTGAATTGTTTAAAGCGATGATTGATGAAGTGAATAAAGATGTAATATCCTTCTTATTTAAAGGTGAATTACCTCAGGAAACTCAAAACACGATTCAAGAAGCTAAAGAGCGCAGAAAGGAAAAATTAAATATACAAAAGGATGAAATCCCTAATTTAGATGAGCGTTCGGCACAAAGTAGAGCTGCAGGAAATACACAACAACAACAGCAAGTTGTTGAAACCATTGTAAGAGACCATCCAAAAATTGGGAGAAACGATCGTGTTACAATAAAACATGTAATTACCGCCGAAAACAAAACCCTTAAATACAAACAAGCCGAACATTTATTAGCAAAAGGTGACTGGGTTTTGGTTGAAGATTAACTTCATTCCTGCGAAGGCAGGAGTCTTATAATATTAAAATCCTGATAGATTTCTATCGGGATTTTTTATTTCCACAAAAGAAAGTCAACTTGACTTTGTCAGAATAAAATTATAACTTCGTTTAACTTCGGATATAATTCATTGTGATTGAATCAGATTTTCTATAGCCATATGTTTCTTAAATTTAATAGTAATAAAATAATTTAGTGACAAGGATGTTAAATAAAACTAAAATGGCAAGAAAAACGATAATTACGGGAATCAGTATTTCTCTGATACTTCCTTCTTTATATGTCATACTAATTTTACCCTTTTTGGTAAAACCAAATGTGGAACAGCAGTTTGAAAACATCATTGGACTTATTTACTTGTGGGTGGTAACCCTATTTTTATTACTTCATATTCTTTTTATTGAAAAGCGAAAATTTAGTTCCATTGGTTTTAAGCCGATTAGCATTAAAAATATCGCTTTGGCTTCTTTAATTGGTCTTATAGGCTCTTTACTCATTCCACTATTTTATTATGGAATTGTTTTTTTATTCAACACTTCTGCGGGAAATTTAATTGATAGCATATCGAATCAATCACCAATTCTAATATTGGCGAGTATAATTACTGCAGCAATCACTGAAGAAGTATTATTCAGAGCCTATCCACTAGAAAGGCTTCGTGAAATAACTGGAAACAATTGGTTAGGTATTGCATTAAGCTTAGGTGCTTTTGTTTTGCTTCATTCACAAACTTGGAATATACTCCATATCTTAGGAGTTGTTTTGCCTTTGGGTATTTTACTTACAATCATTTATTTGAACACTCGAAGTCTACTTTTTGTAATAATAGTTCATCTATTGATAGATTTCCCATTATTTATAACTTCTCTTATTAATTAAAATAATTAGTTAAAAGTATAGAGCATATTTTTATACACTTTCAAGCCAAATACCTCCGAATTTTAAAATATAAGTAATGATAACTATAATTTATAGCAGATTTCAAATCGGAAAATTTCACAACAAGATCATAGGTTAACCTATAATCGAATTTCCTGAAAAAAATCCTACTCCAACCAATCTTTAAAATCTTTCACACGTTCACGGGCAACAATTACCTCATCATCGCTATACGAGTTTAGTTTAATTTGCAAACGTGAATTGGTATAGCTTACCATATCTTTTATGGCATTGATGTTAACAAAGAATTTTCTGTTAATACGGAAAAAGGTTTGTGGCTCCAGTTCGTTTTCCAGAAGCTCTAGCGTGGTGTCTAATAGATAATTTCTTCCTTCGGTAGTATATAAATAAGTGCCTTTGTTTTCGCTGTAAAAACACTCTATATCGTCTATATTAATGAGTTTTAAATGTTGCCCCACTTTTACCGAAAAGCGCTTTTTATACTCGCGGTCTATGGGGTTTATAAGTAGTTTTTTAATATCGTTAAAATCGAGAGTAACTGCTTGTTTTTGTGGTAAGCGTTCCTGATATTTTTTTACGGCTTTTGCTAATTCATCATCATCAATTGGTTTTAATAAATAATCGATGCTGTTTAGTTTAAAAGCTTGTAGCGCATATTCATCGTAAGCCGTGGTGAAAATTACTGCCGATTTAATTTCGATAGCTTCAAAGATTTCGAACGACAACCCATCACTTAACTGAATGTCGAGAAATATTAAATCTGGGTGCAGGTTGTTTTGAAACCAATTTATAGATTCTTCAACGGAATGTAGCAAAGTCTCAGTTTCCATGTTTAACGTTGCCAGCATACGCTGTAAACGTCTTGCTGAGGGTTTTTCGTCTTCTATAATAATGATGTTCATTGGTTGGTTTTTTTATATGAGTTTCAAAGTTGCAAAGTTGCAAAGTTTAAACTGTGACTGTGACTGTAAACCGAGACATTGGCTAGTGCGTTAGGGATTGAAGCAAGCTACCGTGTAGCGCGTAAAGCCCGACCTGAAGGGTAACGCCCAAATTATTTCCAATGTTTCTTATCCTTATCCATAAGTTCTTTAATTTTTCGCTCTTCCCAGTCTTTTCCAAATATAAAATTTGGAGTAAAAACAGAAACTCCGTGTGCCAACAATCCTACACCCCAAAAAAACAAAGTGGTAAAATTTTGCCATTGAAAATAGCTTTCGCCAGCATCTAAATTTTGAATATTGACAACAACTATCATTAAATTAATTACCACATAAACAAGGGCATGTGAATAAAATCCCCTTATGCTTTTCACGCGTTTTGCGGCGCGTTCGTAACGGTCTTTTTCTATATAATTTGATTCCATTATTTCCAGACTTTATTTTTTGACGATTCTTCTTTTTCAAGAATTTCTTGAATTTTGCGTTCTTCCCAGGATTTTCCATATCCAAAAACTCCGAAGGCGTGAAATATGAGCCCCATTCCCCAACCTAACATGGGGAACCAAAACCATTGAAAACTCCATGAGGTTTTGTAATTTATAAATATTAAAAAGGGGATTACGATGCAATACGATAATAAATTTGAGTAAAACCCTTTAATATTCTTCTACATGCTTTTTGGCTTTGTAATAGGCGTCTTGTTCGTTGTAATTATGTTTCATTTCCATGTTATAAATTTGTTTTGTAAGCATTGGTATTGCTACGGCAAACCTATTTGCTTCTTTATTAATATGTATTTTTTTACTGGTTAAAAGATCGTAACGCTGCATAATATTATTTAAGCCAACACCACTACTCTTTTTTACAATTTGCTTGGTCTGCAAATTATTTTCTACTACCAGACTATCGCCATCTTCATAAATTTTTATATGCAACGGATTATTTGATGTTACAATATTATGTTTTACGGCATTCTCTAAAAGTAGTTGTAACGATAACGGTACTACTTTGCTTTCTGGGTTTTTTGCTTTTTCTGGAATATCGAAAATGATGCTGTCTTCAAAACGCATTTTTAAAAGCGACATATAGGTTTTGGCGAATTCCAGTTCTTCATCTACCGATACTAATTCTTTATTTTTTTGTTCTAAAACATAACGATACACTTTTGATAATGAGGTTGTGAATTTTTGTGCATTTTCCGGATTTTCTTCAATTAAACTGGTTAATACATTTAAACTATTAAATAAAAAATGAGGATCTAATTGGTTTTTTAAAGCATCAAATTTCGCACTAGCTGTACCTGCAATTACTTTTTGTTCTTTTATTTTATTTTTTTGGTACTTGTTATAAAAATAATAACATGAAAAATAACTACAATTGTTAAAGTAATCCATAACCCAAACTGATAATTCTTTATAGACTTCGTTACTTATAAAGTCTTGAATAGCTTCTACCAACATATAATGTTAAAGTGAGCGCTCTAATTATAAAAAGAGCCAATTAAAGTAAGAATTGTAGAACCTAAAATCCCAATTATTAATCGTTTTAATAGATAATCCTTTTTCCCATTGGCGCTTTTCTAAATAATCAAAAAAGTACATATTAGTATATCCCAATACAAATGAATACAATTGATAAAATATAAAATCTTCTAAAAATTCATTTACATTTTTATAATCAAATCCATTTGAAAGTAAATTTCCTATTAGATAAACGATACATCCAATAATAAAAATAAATGATTATATTTTTAGTTGTTTTGTTCATTGCTTATTTATTAATCTAAATCTGTTTATTTTTCACAAGATTCTAAAAGCATTGCCACACGATCTTTTCCCCAGTTTGGACTAAAAGGTGTTTCTGGTTTAAAGTTAGTAAAAAGTTCTAAGGAGCGTTCTAAATCCTTACAGAATGGCTTCGTGTCTTGTCCAAAATAACGTGCACCTCCTATATTCCATTCAGCTTTACAATATACCACACGCGGGTTTTCTGGAGCTATCATTTCTGCTTTTGTATACAATTCTACTACTTTTCCAGATAAGGTCATGCCATAAGTTGCACCATCATAAGCTACCCAAGCGGTGTGTAACAATGCTTGAAGTACTAATATTTCAGGATTATCTTTCGAAATAGCTGTAGCATCATTTATTAAGTCTTGTGCTTTTTTAAGTTGTGCTGATAGTTTTTCTTCGTTTTTTTCTCCAAAACTGTAAACAATATTTATTTGAGCTGCGTAGTATGACGGTAACCAATTATCGGGTTCAGCATTTGCGATACGTTCAAATAAGTTGGACGCTTCGATTGGGTTATTACTTCCCCATAACTCAAAGGCTTTTTGCATGCCTTCATCATAATTAGTTTGTGCAGTTGTAACTACCGACACTAAAAATGTTGCGATGATGATTAATTTTTTCATTTGATTTTAGTTTAAAGTTTTATTTGTTGAATGATTGATTTATTATTTAATTGAAATTTTGCATCTTCCCATTTTGGAGGACCCATAAATCCTTTGGCATTATTGGAACATCCATAATCTTCCTTTGGAATTCCAAAAAAATTAGTATCCATTTTATTATTATTATTTAAATCATGAAAGAGTGAAATCGCATAAATTCCATTTGGTATATCTTTAAAAGTGATGGTGCAACTATTGTTTTCAATTTTACTAAAATCACCTTTATCTGCTTGATTTAAAAAGTTAGATTCTGAACTGTAAAGCGCTACAAATACTTTTCCAATATTACTTTTAAGGTTTGAAACAACAATTGTAACATCATTACCTTTTGATTGTTGAGCATTTGAAACCAGAATACTAAAAAGAGAGAAAAAAATTAATTTAAATGGTATTTGCATGATCTTTCATTTTTAATGTTTAAACAAATATAAAGCAGAACAACATATTTTTAAAAAAGCAACTTACCCAATTGTTATTTTTTAAGGATGAAATGTTTTTATGAATGAATTTTGAATTTAATAAACAAAAAAAAATCAAGAGACATGACGGCTCTTGATTTTTTACAATAATTTAATAACTAATTTAAAACGCTATTAACGTTCTTCAAACTTAAAGAATATTGGAACTGCATAAGATACTTTTACAGGTCTACCACGTTGTTTACCTGGTTGCATTTTTGGCAATAGTCCAATAATACGTTCCGCTTCTTTTTCTAAAATTTTGTCAGGGCCTCTAGAACGAATTCCAATTGCATAACCTTTCGAATCAATTGCAAAAATTACAGAAACTCTACCTTGAATACCTAGTTGTAATGCGGCCTCAGGATACCGGAAATTTTTAACAACATGTTCTTGTACTTTTCGTTGAAAGCAATCTTTTGCTTCAATTTTCGATAAGCCTTCACAACCTGGATAAACAGGTACATCTTCTATAACTGCAAACGCAACTTCTACTTCTTCCTCTACAACAACAACTTTAACTTCTTTCACGCTAACCACACGTTCTGCAATAGCTTCTGTTTGGTTGGTTTCTGTACTCACAATAATCGTTTCCTTAACCTCTTGAATATCATCAACTATTTTAATTGATTCCTGAATTGCAACAGGCGGCGGTGGTGGCGGTGGTGTGTTTACATTAATTACCGGAATGTCTGCTTCTAATTCAGCACTTATATTTAAAACATCAATAGCTACGATATCCTTTTCATATGTTTTATATTCTAAAAGTTGCCAAGATAAAAGCAACATCAAATTTAGCCCTATAGCAAAATAAATTCCGCTGTTTCTGGCTATGTCTATATTTGGATTTTTTTTAGCTGCCATGACTATTTGATTTAGTATATTAAATTTAAAGAATACAACATCATATTACTATGATATTTATCATGTTATTAATACCTTACAACTTGATTTTGTGCTTATTATAATGTTTTGTCTTGAATCTATTTGCATTTAATTAGAGCTAAAAAAAAATATACGCACATCTAAAAGAACTACACAAATACTAAATAAAATTCTCAAAACATTTTCAGCTATCTTTGCACCAAATTATAATACATGTCATTTAAAGACTTACAACTCAACAAACCTATATTAAGAGCCGTTGCCGAAGCAGGTTACGACAACCCAACCTTAGTTCAAGAAAAAACTATTCCTTTTGTTTTAGACAAAAAAGATGTGATTGTTTCTGCCCAAACGGGAACTGGAAAAACAGCAGCCTTTGCGTTACCTATTTTACAATTACTTTTTGATACACAAGATGCAACAAAAAAAGGAAAAAAAATTAGAGCTTTAATAGTAAGTCCCACACGCGAATTGGCGATTCAAATAGGTGAAAATTTCGAAAAATACAGCACGTATACTAATTTAAGATCTACTGTTGTTTTTGGTGGCGCTTCTATTGAACCTCAAATAGACGTATTGAAAAAGGGTGTTGACATTTTAATTGCAACTCCGGGAAGATTGCTCGATTTACATAAACAAGATGTAGTAAACCTCGATTATATTGAAACTTTAGTTTTAGATGAAGCCGATTTAATGCTAGACATGGGTTTTATTGATGATGTGAAGAAAATTGAACGTTTGTGCACCAGTGAAAAACAAATATTATTGTTTTCGGCAACCATTCCTTTTAAAGTAGAACAATTAGCAAATACTATTTTAAATACACCCGAACGTGTTGAAGTGGCACAAAATTCATCAACTTCAAAAAATGTAAATCAGGTATTGTACTATGTGCCTAAAAAAAACAAAATTGAACTGTGTTTACACTTGTTAAGAAACACCATAAAAGGAAGTATTTTAATTTTTAGACGCACTAAGTTTGGTGTTGAAAAACTGGAAGAAACCCTCAAAAAAAACGGCTATAAAGTAGACAGTTTACACGGTGATAAAAGTCAGAATTTAAGAGAAGAAGCTTTAAATAATTTCAAAAAAAATAATGTCAATATTTTAATTGCTACTGATGTGGCAGCACGTGGTATCGATATTAATGAATTGGATGCTGTTATTAATTTTGATTTACCTAACAAACCTGAAACGTATGTACACCGAATTGGTAGAACCGCCAGAGCTGGCAAATCTGGTACTGCTTACTCTTTATGTTCTGCTGACGAAAAAACTTATGTGGCCAGCATTCAACAGCTTATTCAATTACAGCTAGATGTCATTGAAGACCATCCGTATCCATTAGATCCAAAAGCCAAAAAGGAAGTCCACAGAACACCTGGAAAGAGTAAACATAAAAAGGGTCGTAAAAGCGAAGCTTCTAAAAAGAAGAAAAAACGCTGGTATTAAATTTGCGTTTGGTGTTTGGTATTTGGTGTTTGGTGTTTGGTGTTTGGTGTTTGGTAAAATTAAATCGAATAACGTATAAAACAATCATCGGTTTTATTTTACAGGAAAATCGAAAAAGGTATTTGGAAAAGGTTCATCCCGAAGTGTAAAATGCCACCATTCTTTTGGATAATTTTTAAAACCGTATTTAAGCATCACTTCCTGAAGAAGTTTTCTGTTTGCCCTTTGTTTTTCGGTTATATTTTTATAATCTACCCACGAGGCTTCACCAAAAAAATCATAATTACTACCCATATCTAAAGGTTTTCCAGTATTGCCATCAATTATAGTTAAATCGACGGTACTACCTCTACTATGACCTGATCTGGCTACAATATATTCTTCAACAAATAAATTTAATTTATCAACATCAGGATAATAGGCTTGCTTATTAATAGTATCATTTAAATTTTTAGCCCATGTCATAAAATGATTAACGGCCCGTTGTGGTCTATAACCATCGAACACCAATAAACACAAATTTTGATTTTGTAGATCTTCCTGAACTTGTTTTAAGGCCATTGCTGCTTTTTTTGTCAAGATGAGTTTATTCGATTTATATCCTTCAATTCGTTTACCTATAAAGTTATTGGTGGTATTATAGCGTAATTCTACTTCTAAATCGGGTATAACAGATTTCACATAAACGAACCCTTCTGGTAGTTGAGCGAACACACTAAAACACACAAAAAACAAGAAAATTGATATATATAATTTCATAAACTTTACAAATTATGCTAAATTAGAAAAATTAAAGTTTAAAAATGAACTACTCCTGGCATTTATACACCATGGCAGCGCTCTACTTTGTAGCGGGAATTATGCATTTTATTAAACCAAAAATATATTTACGCATTATGCCAAATTATTTACCCAAGCATAAGTTGTTGGTATATTTAAGTGGAATTATTGAAATTGTTCTAGGAATTGCCATATGTATTCCATTTTTTAAAAACTTAGCACTTATTTCAATTATTGGAATGCTTTTGGCGTTTTTATTAGTACACATTTATATGTTAACAAATAAAAAAGCTTCGTCAGGATTGCCAAAATGGTTGCTTGTTTTAAGAATTCCAATACAGTTTCTACTTATGTATTGGGCCTTCATGTACTTAAACTTATAAGAAAGTATAATTAAATTGTTTTAATTAGCACTTTTCACTTTCGCAAATATTAAAAACAAAAAAACCGAGTTCCCTCAAACTCGGTTTCTTTTCAATTTGCTTTTTTATTACGATGCAGATTTAGGGTCTCTATACCAACAACATAATGCAAATATTAATTAATTAATCCATTGAACTAAAAAGTATGTTATTTAGTACTCTTCAAAGATAGAATTATAAATGAATTGCAACGTCTAAATACATATTTATTCGATGAAATGCATTTTATTTTAACATTTATCGATGAAATATTGCTATTCATCGATAAAACACACTATTTACTTAACTAATTGAAATAAAAAAAGCATCCCGAAAAGGATGCTTTTTTACTAACTAACCAACCAAAATATGAATTACATTTCTTAAGTTTAAAGTAACCACTCAATAAACTTTTTATTAAAATGCAACTTAAATATATAAAACAATTTTTATGCCAAAAGTAAAATATGAATCATAAAAATAACACAAATAAAAATCTATCAAATTACAATCTTAAAAATAGCGGTTCCCTATTAGCTTTTAAAATTTAATTATAAGATATTTGCTTTCTTAAAAACTAATAATTTCATGAAAAAGATTTCATTTCTCATTTTAGCTTTCTTAATTATTGCCTGTAACAAAGAACAACCTGACTTAACGGTAAAGGTGACTGTAAACGGATTAAAGAAGGGCGTTCTTTATCTTAAAAAGATAAAAAATGATAACTTAATTACAGTTGATACCATCGCAATAAATGGAAATTCTGAAGTTGAATTGCATGGCCCGTTAGAATCTGCTGAAGTTTTTTACTTGTTTATAGATAAAAAGAGTTCTGAAAATGACAAAATTGTCTTTTTTGCTGATAAAGGCACTACAGAAATAAAGACTTCTCTAAAATATTTTGCCTTCGATGCCAAAATAAAAGGATCTCCTCAACAAAAAGTGTTTGAAGATTATAAATTAATGATGTCTCGCTTTAATGACCAAAATCTTGATCTAATTAAGGAGAGCATTGAAGCTAAACAAAAAAACGATACAGCTACTATCAATATTCTTCAAAACAAGTTTGATAATTTATTAAAACGAAAATATTTATTTACTGTGAATTTCGCATTAAATAATAAAGACAGTGAAGTGGCACCTTATTTAGCATTAACCGAAATTTACAATGCTAAAATTAATTTATTAGATACCATAAATAATTCTTTAACACCTAAAGTAAAAGCGTCTAAATATGGTAAGGAATTACAAGTATTCGTCGATAATATAAAAGCAACCGAAAAATAAACCAACACTACAAGTGTAAACAAAAAAAGACCTTTCAAATTGAAAGGTCTTTTTTTGTTTACTAAGAGCCGATGGAGGGACTCGAACCCACGACCTGCTGATTACAAATCAGCTGCTCTAGCCAGCTGAGCTACATCGGCGTTTTAATGGGTGCAAATATAATCGCAAAAATTAAATTTGCAAGTAGTCCGATAAAAAATTTATCCTAATTTATTAATTTTTTCAATTAATGCATTTCCTTTAGCTTCTAACTCATTGTTAATTGCTTTAAAGTGTGCTTTTGCATTGTCCACATTTTTCGCATTCACTTTAACAATCAGCTCATCAAATGTAGCAATAGCTTCATCAATAATTGCTTCACTTTTTTTGTTGTCTTTGCTTGTGTTTGTTAATTCCCAAACATAAACTGCTTCAATAATATCGCCTAAAACGTAATTAATATCTTTTTTTAGGTTTCTAACATTTGCCATAATTCAAATAATTTATTTTCACGCAAAATTACACATAAACTTCTAATAGCATTGCATTTTTAGAACTAATTTCATAGTACTCTATAACTTCTGGAAGTAATATGGTTTCTCCTTCTTTATACATCCAATAAAATTATTAGTCATTATATTAGTGACTATCGTTTAAACCTACCAATCCAAACACAGACGTATCACTATCCTATCCATGTTACTAAATCCCTAGATTTTGTTTTTAAAATGGGTGTAGTTTATTTAGCTTGTTTTATTTTTCTGAATATTTTACAAAATTACGAGGCGTTTCATACAAGGTTATTTCCAGATCTAAATTAGATTTTAATTTTGGTTTAATTTTATTATAAATAACAACAACGATATTTTCGGCAGTGGGGTTTAAATCTTTAAATTCTGGAACTTCAATATTCAAGTTTTTATGGTCGAAAGCATCTTCAACTTCATTTTTAATAATGTCCTTTAAAACTTTCATATCGATAACATAGCCTGTTTCTTGGTCAATTTCCCCAGTAACGCTCACAATTAATTCATAATTATGTCCATGAAAATTCGGGTTATTACATTTACCAAATATGTCGTCGTTCTTTTCAAATGTCCAATCCTTTCTATAAAGACGGTGTGCCGCATTAAAATGCGCCTTCCTACTAACTGTTACTTTCATTTTTTCAAGATATTTATATGTTCGTAGAATTTATCAAAAATAATTTTAAACCACTCGGTATAAAGTTCTGGTTGCGCTTTAATATCTGCTTTTACTTTTTCTAAAGGCATCCATTTCCAACTGGCAACTTCATCCGGATTTATATTCGGAACATCATTATATCTACCAATTAAAACGTGGTCAAATTCATGCTCTGTTAAGCCATTATCGAAAGGTGCTTTATATATAAATGAAATGGATTCATCTAACGCTACCACAAACCCCATTTCTTCCATTAAACGACGCTTACCTGCCTCAATATTAGATTCTCCAACACGTTGATGACTACAACAAGTGTTCGTCCATAGCAAAGGAGAATGGTATTTATGCGATGCACGTTGCTGAAGCATCAATTCATTTTTATCATTAAAAATAAATACTGAAAAAGCGCGATGCAACAGGGCTTTTTCGTGGGCCTCCATTTTTGGCATCGTACCAATTTGCTCGTCGTTTTCGTTAACAAGAATTACTTTCTCTTCCTCCATAGTATACAAAAATACTAACTTAATTCTAATTATAGCATAA
>CAVOQU010000011.1:0-33629 GCA_963698455.1 uncultured Flavobacteriaceae bacterium
ATCTCCGTTAGGTTTTTAGTTCATGGTAGTTTTGAATTGGGTTTACAATCTATTTTATCACCAGACCAGGGACCTCCATCCATTTTTTATTTAATTATTATTCCTTGTTTTTATTTATACTATAAATATCTGTCGCTCCAGAGTAAAGCTTACAGCTTAAAAGATTTAAAGCATGTCGTTTTTATTGCATTCCTTTATATAATAAACACAAATAACGTGCTTGCTGGAAGTGTTTTTTTCCACTTTGGGCAATTAACCAATTTGGTTCTAATAGGAGTCTTTATTGTGTTCTATTTGTTTTTAATTTACAAGACATTAAGTAAATATATATGGTTTAAAAAGGACCTTGAAATAAATAACAAGCATTTTATATTAGTTAAAAATTGGACTATTTATTTGTTCTACCCTAAATGTTTTAGCTGCTTTTACTTTAATGGCCTCCATTTATACCGAAATACATAGCGAAGCGAGTCTTTCGGGAAAATCGCTGGCTATTATTTTGCTACTATTTTGGTTATTTATTTATTTCAAAATTTTATTTACACCTGAAATATTATACGGACTCCCTATTCTAAATAAGAAAATCTTAAAATTCAATTTACTGGACGACGAACGAAGCTTCATTGAAAAGCCATCTAAAAACAATTGGATTTTAGAAATTAGCCATCAAAAAAACAACGATCAAGATCTGAAATTACAAGAAAAAATCATGTCGAACATTACGTAGTTATATACAAGAAGTTGACAAATTAAGTAATGACGAGCGTATATTCAGATACCCGAAAGCTTCTCCTACTTTAATAGCCGAAAAACTAGGCGTACCAACAAGTCATATTGTGTATTTATTTAAATACCATTCGAAAATATCTTTCTCAGAATACCGTATGTACAGTAGAATTGAAGACAGTATTCATTTAATGGAAGCTGGTTATTTAAAAACCAATACCTTGGAATCTCTAGCTTATAAAACAGGATTCTCTTCTTACAACCCGTTTTTTAGTGCATTTAAAAAAGTTACCTCCTTTTCACCACAAGATTATATAAAAAGTAAAAAAACCTAAGCTTAGAAAAGTATATGAGCGTACTCGATTTGAAGTTTTGCTTTTTTAAATTCTAACTCATTAATAAATTTTTTATAAGCATCAGAATTTGGATTGAAGGGTCTGTGCTGAAGTCCTTTTTGCACTTCGTCAACCATTTTCATCGTATTTAATGCTTTATCTGAAATCCAAACCTGCTGAAACTTTTCCCAGATATAGTTTATTGCCAGTTGATTTGGATGTACCATATCTTCAGCATAAAAACGATAATCGCGAAGTTCATCCATCATAATTTCATAAGAAGGAAAATAAGTTAATTGACCATTACCATTTGATAATTGATCATTAATCAGTTGATGAATAGCGGTAAATAAATGGGCTTTACTCTGTGTGTTTTCTATAAAACCATCTTTAATATGGCGCACGGGCGATACTGTAAAAATGACATCTGCATTTTTGTTTATGCTTCGAATAGAATTAACTATGGTTTTTAAAGATTGGGTAATCGATTCAACCGATAGCAATTCCTTTGTAAATTGCTTTTGAGTTACTTTATGGCAATTCGCGACTAGATTATCAGATTCCACAAAACGATATACCCAAGCGGTTCCTAAAGTGATAATTAAATGAGTTGATTTGTTGATTTGTTGATTTGTTAAATAAAGAGCATCATTCAAACTACGTAACAATTCTTCTTTTGAAGATGAACTCAATTTAGAATGCGCATCAAAACAATGCCATTGCTCATTATAAAAAAAGATATCTGCTTCTGAATATTCTTTCTGATTGATGGCATTTGAAATTAACGATTCAATAGCTTTAGTTTGAAATAAAATTCCAAATGGATTCTGAAGATTTTTAAATTTGAAATACGATAATTTATCTCCCATATTCTCAACAAAACAAGACCCCAACAATAAAACGTTAGAATTGTAGTCTATTAGATTGTTAGACTGTTTTAGTAATGGTATTTGAGTTTGTAACTTCATTTTTATTCTCGCAAATGTTGGCTCGCAAAGACGCTAAGGCGCAAATTACAAATCCTTATAAATTATTCACAATTCTTGTGATTCCAGTTTTTATTAACGGACTATTAAAATTTACTAACAACCCTAGTTTCAATCTAGATAGTTCCAATTAAGTAAGTAATTGTTTTGGATGTACAGGATGAATTTCTTCAACAGATTTTATTTCTACAATTACTTTATTATTAATAATTAAGTCAGTTCTAAAACCTAAATCGAGCTTTTTATTTTTCCATATGACTGGTAATGACTTTTGCCTTTCAACTTGCAGACCTTCATTTAAAAGTTCAAAATACAATACTTCTTCATACACTGATTCTAATAGTCCTGGTCCTAACTCAACATGAATTTGATAACATTTATCTACAATACACTTTAGAAATTTCATTTTCATTCATAAATAAAAATATCAGTCTTTAAATCTTTGCGTCACTGCGACTTTGCGAGCCTATTTTAAATATTCTTTAGCAGCTTTCAACGCCTCATCAATCCCTGCTGGATTCTTCCCTCCTGCTGTTGCAAAAAATGGTTGACCACCGCCACCGCCTTGGATATACTTCCCTAGTTCGCGCACTACTAGTCCCGCATTTAAACTTTTACTTGCAACTAATTCTTTTGAGATATAACATGACAATAATGCTTTTCCATCACTTTCAGTAGCAAACAACAGAAACAAATTATCAAATTTTTGTCCCAATTCAAAAGACACATCTTTTATCCCTGATGCATCTAAATCTAATTTCCTTGCTAAAAACTGAATGCCATTAATATCTTGTAATTCACTTTTAAGTTCGCCAATTATATTTTTAGCTTTGTCTTTCAACAATGATTCAATCTGCTTTTTCAAACTAGAATTCTCTTCCTGCAAATTCTGAAGTGCTTTTACTGGTTCTTGGGCATTATTGAGCAACTCCTTCATTTCGGCATAAAGCCTGTTATTTTCAGAATAAAAATCTTTAACAGCATCATTTGTAATGGCTTCTATACGACGAATTCCAGCAGCAACGGCACCTTCAGATATTATTTTAAAATACCAGATATCCGAAGTGTTTTTTACGTGCGTTCCACCACAAAGCTCAATAGATTTTCCAAAACGTATGGCTCTTACTGTATCCCCATATTTTTCACCGAACAAACTCATGGCACCATCTGCTATGGCTTCTTCTTTTGGAATATTTCTCTTTTCTATTAGTGGTAATTTACCTGATATTCTAGTGTTTACAAAATTTTCAACATCTTGTAATTCTTCATTTGTTAATTTCGAAAAATGAGAAAAATCGAATCTTAAGTTTTTAGAATGTACCGCACTACCCTTTTGCTCCACATGCGTTCCTAAAATTTCACGTAATGCCTGATGTAATAAATGTGTGGCGGTATGATTACACTCGGTTCTGTATCGCTGCTTTTCATCAACTACAGCCCTAAACGATTCGTTTATATGCTTCGGTAAATTTTTAGAAAAATGAATAATGACGTTGTTTTCCTTTTTGGTGTCTAAAATGTAAACAACATCACCGTGCGCATCTTCTAAGTAACCTTTATCTCCTACTTGCCCTCCTCCTTCAGCATAAAATGGTGTTAAATTAAATACCATTTGATACATTTCACCATCTTTTTTAGACACTACTTTTCTGTATCGGGTTATTTTAACATTCGCTTCAAGATAATCGTAACCTACAAATTCTTCATCTTTATCTTCTACTAAAATAGTCCAGTCTTCGGTAGACATTTCACTCGCTGCTCGCGAACGATTTTTTTGCTTCTGAAGCTCTTCCTTAAAACCTTTCTCATCTAAGCTCAATCCTTTTTCGCTTAATATCAGTGCGGTTAAATCAATTGGAAATCCGTATGTATCATACAATTCAAACGCTTTTTCACCAGAAACGATTTCACCTTTAGTTTCTTCGACGATGCGATTTAATAACACTAACCCTTGATCTAAGGTTCTTGAAAACGATTGTTCTTCTTCTTTTATCACATTTTCGATAAGCTGTTTTTGAGATTTTAATTCTGGAAAAGCGGTTCCCATCTTTTCACTCAATACATCGACTAATCTATATATAAAAGGCTCTTTTTTATCTAAAAAGGTAAATCCGTAACGCACCGCACGACGCAAAATTCTACGAATCACATAACCTGCACCCGTATTACTTGGCAACTGCCCATCGGCAATAGAAAAAGCTACAGCTCGCACATGGTCTGATATCACTCGTATAGCAACATCTACTTGGTTGTCTTTACCGTATTTTTTATCAGTTATGGTTTCTATTTCTCTTATTATTGGTGTAAACACATCGGTATCATAATTAGATTGAACACCTTGTAACACCATGCATAAACGTTCAAAACCCATACCTGTATCAATATGTTTGTCTGGAAGACTTTCTAAGCTACCATTGGCTTTACGATTGTATTGCATAAATACCAAATTCCAGATTTCAACAACCTGAGGATGGTCTTTATTTACCAATTCTTTACCAGAAATCTTTGCTTTTTCTTCTGCCGAACGAATATCAACATGAATTTCACTACATGGTCCACACGGACCTTGATCGCCCATTTCCCAGAAATTATCTTTCTTGTTACCTTTTAAAATACGGTCTTCGCTAATAAATTGTTTCCATAAATCGTAAGCTTCCGTATCCATTGGTAGCTTATCTTCATCGCTGCCCTCAAAAACCGTTACGTATAAAATATCTTTATCGATGCCATAAACGTCCACTAATAATTCCCACGCCCAGGAAATAGCTTCCTTTTTAAAATAATCGCCAAAACTCCAGTTACCAAGCATTTCGAACAAAGTATGATGGTAGGTATCATAACCAACTTCTTCTAAATCGTTATGTTTTCCAGAAACACGTAAACACTTTTGTGTATCGGCAATTCTGTTGTTTTTTGGAACTGCATTACCTAAAAAGTATTCTTTAAAAGGCGCCATCCCCGAATTAACAAACATTAAGGTTGGATCGTCTTTAAGAACCATAGGTGCCGATGGTACGATACTGTGTTTTTTATCTTCAAAAAAACTTAAAAATTGAGATCGAATATCTTGTGATTTCATGCGTAATATTTATTGTTTTTTAAGACTCGCATGCTGTTTGCTATGACTCATTTGGTAAAGTGACAAACTTTTATACATGCTCATTTCATTAATATAAATTGGTTACTACGTTGTTAAATTGTATTAATTGCAAAACAATTTTTATATTTACTGTTTACAAAAAAACAAATGCTACTTTTATTTAATTATCGGGAAAACGAATGATACTATTTTGTAGGTTTGGTCGTTTGCTTATAAAATATAATGTGTATTGCATTTATTTAAAGTGCAAAAATAGTATAAATTAAGAAATGAGTAAGGTAAAATATTATTACGATTCGGAATCGTTATCATATAAGAAAATAAAGCGTAAAAAAAGGACAACTTTAAAGTATGCATCCGTGTTTCTTTTGGGAGCTGCACTTTTTGGATTTCTCTTTGTTTTTTTAGCGAGTCAGTTTGTAGAATCGCCTAAAGAACGCGCCTTAAAACGGGAGTTACAAAATTCTCAGTTACAGTTTGAATTATTAAATAAAAAAATGAGGGACGCCGAAGCAGTATTAGCGAACGTTGCCGAAAGGGATAATAATATTTATCGCGTTTATTTTGAAGCAAACCCGATACCAGACGAACAACGAAGAGCCGGATTTGGAGGTATAAACCGTTATAAGAGTTTAGAAGGTTTTGATAATTCTAAATTAATTATTGAAAGTAATAAGCGGCTAGATATTCTTCAAAAACAAATTGTTGTTCAAAGTAAATCGCTTGATGAAATTGCGGTATTAGCAGAAGATAAAGAAAAACTTTTAGCTGCTATTCCTGCCATACAACCCGTTCGAAATCAAGACTTAAAAAGAATGGCTTCGGGTTATGGTATGCGATCGGATCCATTTACTAAGGTTAGAAAAATGCATTTTGGAATGGATTTCTCAGCACCCAGAGGCACACCCATTTATGCATCGGGAGATGGTATCGTAGAACGTGCAGACAACACAGCAACGGGTTATGGCAACCATATAAGAATAGACCATGGTTACGGCTATGTAAGTTTGTATGCGCATCTATACAAATATAATATTCGAAAAAACCAAAAAGTTAAACGTGGCGATTTAATAGGATTTGTTGGTAGCACGGGACGCTCTGAAGCACCACATTTACATTATGAAATTTTTAAAGATGGTGAACGCATCAACCCTATAAATTTTTATTATGGAAGTTTAACAGCTGAAGAATTTAATAAAATGCTAGAGCACGCTTCTTTAGAAAACCAATCATTAGATTAATGTATATAGATTTACCTGAAAAACGATATTACAGTATTGGCGAAGTAGCTAAGGCTTTCGACGTAAATACTTCATTAATAAGATTTTGGGAAAAAGAGTTTGACGCTTTAAAACCTAAAAAAAATGCCAAAGGAAATAGAAAATTCACGCCTGAGGATATAAAAAACCTTAAATTTATATATCATTTAGTAAAAGAACGTGGTTTTACACTGGACGGTGCAAAAATTCATTTAAAAGAAGGCAAACAAGAAACACTTACAAATTTTGAAATTATCAGTAAATTAGAAGACGTAAAAAATCAACTTATAAAAATAAAACAACACCTTTAAAACTAAACTTATCATGAAAAAATGGCTTATTCCTGTTATTATAATCGCTGTAGTAGTCTATGGACTTTATTCTTGGGCAGTAGGAATTAATAATACGGCTGTAGAACTTGAAGCAAATGCAAAAACCGCTTGGTCGAACGTAGAAAGTTCATACCAACGACGAAATGACCTTATTGGAAATTTGGTAAAAACGGTACAAGGCGCTGCAGATTTTGAAAAATCAACTCTAAAAGAAGTTATCGAAGCCAGAGCAAAAGCCACTTCAACAACTATTGATGCCGGTAACCTTACACCAGAAAACATGGCGCAGTTTCAACAAGCTCAAAGCGGATTAAGCGGAGCTTTGTCAAAATTATTATTAGTTGTTGAAAGATATCCAGACTTAAAAGCAAATCAAAACTTTTTAGAATTACAATCTCAGCTGGAAGGCACCGAAAACAGAATTAATGTTACCAGAGATCGTTTTAACGACGAAGTAAACAAATACGATATTTTTACCACAAAATTCCCAGCTAAAATACTAGCCGGTTGGTTTGGTTTTAAAGAAATGGCACGATATAAAGCTGATGCTGGAAGCGAAAAAGCGCCTGATGTAGAATTCGATTTTAAATAGGTCTACATTGATTTAAAAAAAAACTTTTCTTTATTGAAAAGGTTGTAGATAAGATGTAAAGCTATGTTAGATAAAGTTGAAAATTTTTTAACTACCAATGAAGAACAAGAGGTTATTGAAGCTATTAGAATGGCCGAATTAAACACCTCAGGCGAAATACGAGTACACATAGAAAAAACCTCTAAAGGCGATGCTACCAATCGTGCTTTAGAGGTTTTTTATATGCTAAAAATGGACAACACCAAACTACAAAATGCCGTTTTAATTTATGTCTCTGTTGAAGAAAGAACTTTTGTAATATATGGCGACAAAGGCATTAATGATGTGGTTGCGAAAAACTTTTGGGATAGTACGAAAGATATTATGCAATCGCACTTTAAAGCTGGTAATTTCAAACAGGGTTTGGTTGATGGCATTATAAAATCTGGCGAACAACTTAAAAAGTATTTTCCATTCAATGCAGCAGATACTAACGAACTCACTAACGAAATTTCTAAAGGGTGAAGAATTTAGTGTTCAGTTTTCAGTTGCAGTCGCAGTCGCAGTCGCAGTCGCAGAATAAGAAAAATAGAAAATTAATTTTCATCTTATTAATCGCTAGTTTATCTTTTAGCTTTTGTTATGCACAATTCGACATCCCTAAAAAGCCAGATTTTCAAACCAGTGTTTACGATTATGTTAATCTGTTATCCCCTGCCGAAAAAAGCAATTTAGAGCAAAAATTAATTAAGTATTCAGACACCACATCAACTCAAATAGTGGTAGCTGTAATTGCATCTACTAATGGTGAAAACATAAATTATTTAGGAGCGCAATGGATTAAAGCATGGGGAATTGGGCAAGCAAAAATAGACAACGGGGTTTTAATAATTTTAGCAAAAGACGATAGAAAAATAGGCATAAATACGGGCTATGGTGTGGAACATTTGCTAACCGATGCCATGTCTAAACGTATTATTGAAAATGAGATTATTCCATATTTTAAACAAGACGACTATCCTGGAGGTTTAAACAAAGGTGTCGATGCTATTTTCGAAGTTTTAATTGGCGAGTATCAAGGCACGCGTAAAACATCAGACAAAAATGAATTTCCTACCGAACTTATTTTCATCATCATCTTTATATTTATTGTCATTCTTATTTCGATCTCCAAAAACAAACGTGGTGGTGGTGGAAACCGTGGGCATCGATCGGATGTCATGGATATTTTTGAAGCCATTATTTTAAGCAATATGGGACGTGGAAACTACAAAGGCGGCGGTGGCTTCGGCGGAGGAAGTTCTGGTGGCGGCTTTGGTGGCGGCGGATTTGGTGGTGGCTTCGGCGGCGGATCTGGCGGCGGCGGCGGCGCTTCTGGTGGCTGGTAGAATTCAGTTTTCAGTCGCAGGTCTTACATTCTATACATACAGTTTAAGTATTTGTTCTGTTCTAAAAATCAAGTATTCAAAGTATTAAATTATATTCAAATTTAAATTCCTACATTTATACAACTCCAACAGGACTATCCTACTTCATTGCTAACCAACGACAATGATTAATTTTTTTAGAAAAATACGACAACAACTCGCTTACGAAAACAAATTTCAAAAATACTTTAGATATGCTTTTGGTGAAGTAGCGCTTATTATGATTGGTATTTTTATGGCATTGCAATTAAATAATTGGAATGAAAAACGGCAACAGGAAATTGTATTCAAAGCCACTCTTGAACAACTTTATACGACTATTAAATATGATGCTGAAGCGTTTAATGATCATTCAGGGTTCTTTAATTTTGAAGTAACAATTATTGACTCTCTTTTAAATTCTCCAGATTCCTTTTCGAAAACTGATTTGCCTTCGTATCTATATACTATAAATCTAGTAAGACCTTATACGTCAGAATCTGTTTATCACTCAAAAGAATTAAATTATAATCCAGAAAATCAAGGTCAAAAAGAAATTACAAAAGAAATACTTAAATATATTAATCGCCTTAACGCTTATAAGTATCAATTTGAAGATCGTTTGACTCAATCACTACAGAATATAAATATTCCACTTCCAAAACAATATTATAACACTGGTAAAGCCAATTGGGATGTCATAGATTCAACTTATTATTCAAAAGAAGACATCAAAAATATTACTGAATTAATCCACTCCAATCGATTTAAAGCGATACTGAAAACCACTCGAACTTATTTAATTTTCAATTATCATGATGCTAAAAATATGTATACAGATGGTTTGTCGATAAGAAAATTGATAAAGACTTATTACCCAGAAGTGAAAGTAACCTACAAAGATGTTGGTATTATAGGCACTGCAATAGATGGCTATGATGACGTAGGTGCTAAATCTACTCCTATGAAACTTACCGATCCAGAAAAAAACATTTGGGAAGTAAATTTATATTTAAAAAAAGGCTCAGTAAAATTTAGATGCAGAGACAGTTGGACACAAAATTGGGGTTATGATTATGGTGAAAACTATTTTCCAAAAGGAAAAACAATGCAAGATGGTGTAAACATCGATATCCCAGAAGCTGGTAATTATAAAGTCATCCTAAATTTGAGTGAGAACTATTATGAATTTATTAAACAGAAAAACTAATCACAAAATAAAATTTTACTCAAATTCCAACCGAATAATGATTATTTTTTACGCATATAAACACTAACCGGAACCCCTTTAAAATCGAAATGTTCACGTAGTTTATTCTCTAAAAATCGCTTGTACGGTTCTTTAACATACTGCGGTAAATTACAGAAAAATGCAAATTGCGGCTGTGGTGTTGGCAATTGCATGATGTATTTAATTTTTACATACTTTGCCTTATTTGCCGGTGGTGGATAGTTTTCTATAATAGGTAGCATGACCTCATTAAGTTTACTCGTTTTTATCTTCTTAGTGCGATTATTGTAAACCTCCACGGCTGTTTCAATCGCTTTATAAATTCGCTGTTTCGTTATTGTAGATACAAAAACAATAGGCACATCGGTAAATGGTTCCATTTCTTTTCGAATGGCTTTTTCAAACTCAAGGGTTGTTTTATGGTCTTTCTCCACCAAATCCCATTTGTTCACCAAAATTACAATACCTTTTCTATTGCGTTCGGCTAACCAAAATATGTTCTGGTCTTGACCGTCAAACCCACGAGTCGCATCTAAAACCAATATACACACATCGCAATGTTCAATAGCTCTTACACTACGCATTACAGAATAAAACTCTAAATCGTCTTTTACTTTAGACTTTCTTCTAATTCCTGCGGTATCTACAATATTAAATTCAAAACCAAATTGATTGTATTTAGTATCGATAGAATCTCGAGTTGTACCAGCAACATCTGTTACTATGTATCTATCTTCTCCAATCAAGGCATTAATAAAAGACGATTTTCCAGCATTCGGGCGACCAACTACCGCGAAACGAGGTAATTCTTCATTAACTACGGTTTCCTTTTCTGGAAGCACTTTAACCAAGGCATCCAATAAATCGCCTGTACCACTTCCATTAATACTGGCAACTGTATAATATTCACCTAAACCTAACGAATAAAACTCGACAGCGTCTTCAGCTCGTTTTGCATTATCAACCTTATTAACTACTAAAAACACAGGCTTATTTACTTTACGTAATAATTTTGCAACCTCTTCATCCATTCCAGTTACACCACTTTCCACGTCTACCATGAAAATAATAACATCGGCTTCATCTATAGCTAGTTCTACTTGTTTATCTATTTCAGCTTCAAAGACATCATCACTTCCTTTAACATAACCTCCCGTATCTATTAATGAAAACTCTTTTCCGTTCCAATCACTTTTACCATAATGACGGTCTCTGGTAACGCCACTCACTGCATCAACAATGGCTTCTCTTCGTTGTATTAAACGATTGAAAAACGTTGATTTCCCTACATTTGGACGTCCTACTATAGCAACTATATTACTCATAATCTTTAAATTGTCTGCAACAGCCTCAGGCTGATTTGTTTATTTAACAAGATTTGCTAAATTTTTTGCAAAAATAGGAAATATACACTACGTACACTTCTTTTTTGGCAACTATTAAATTGTTGTCTTTTTTGGATAAAAATTAGTACTTTAATAACCACAAAATTTCAACCAAATGCCAATTACCAACGATATTGTTTTACGTCCTAGATTTCAAATTGAAATTTCTAAAAATAACGAAACCGTTTTAGAAGCTTTTCAGGAAAGTAAATCAAAACAATCCGAGTTTATTGTTAGTAGAATTGACGACCATGTTTTTATAAAATTCCCGAAGCACAAACAGCATTTCTGGTCGCCGCAGTTACATTTAGAAATAAATGAAGTTGATAAAAACACCTGTTTGTTACATGGATTATTCGGACCTAACCCAACAGTTTGGACGTTCTTTATGTTTCTGCATTTTTTAGTCGCTGGTTTATTTATTGCTTTTGGTATTTGGGCCTATTCTAACTGGGCATTAAAAACCAGTTATGGTATTCAATTAAGCGGGATGCTATTTATGGTAATTATTTGGTTTGTGCTGTATTTTGCCGGTAGTATTGGAAAGATATCCAGTAAAGATGACATGCATAAACTTCATGATTTCATGAATTCTATATTAAATAAAGAACATCTAATCTAGAATTAAGATTGAAGTTGATAACTAAATAAGTATCAATTTAATGGTGACGTATTGATTTTACTGATTTAACTATTATAACCAAAACGTTTCAACTGTTTTTGATTACTGCGCCAGTTTTTATTCACTTTTACATAGGTTTCCAGATGAATTTGTTTGCCAAAAAAAGCTTCTAGATCTTTTCTAGCCTCTATACCTACTCGTTTTAAGGCGCTTCCTTTATGACCAATAATAATCCCTTTCTGGGTTTCGCGCTCTACCATAATAACAGAACGAATTCTAATAATATTATCTTCCTCAAAAAACTCCTCGGTTTCTATTTCAACAGCATAAGGAATTTCTTTTTTATAATGAATCAGGATTTTTTCGCGAATGGTTTCATTTATAAAGAAGCGTTCTGGCTTATCGGTTAACTGGTCTTTTGGATAAAATGCCGGCGATTCCGGAAGTAAATCAATAATTCTATTAAAAACTTCTTTTACATTAAAACCTTCTAAAGCTGAAATTGGAAAAATTTCGGCATTCGGTACTTTTTCAGTCCAAACCTGCACCTGGGTTTCTAATTGTTCCTGGTTCGATTTATCTATCTTATTTAAAAGCAACAACACCGGAATTTTAGAGCTGGTAATTTTATTAAAAAACGCTTCGTCTTTTAATTCCTGCTCACCAATTTCTACCATATAGAGCAACACATCGGCATCTTCAAAAGCAGACTTAACAAACCCCATCATACTTTCCTGTAATTCGTATGCTGGTTTTATAATACCAGGAGTATCTGATAAAACCACCTGAAAATCATCGCCATTTACGATGCCTAAAATACGATGACGCGTGGTTTGTGCTTTCGATGTAATGATGGATAACTTCTCGCCCACAAAGGCATTCATTAAGGTAGATTTACCCACATTTGGGTTTCCTATTATATTTACAAATCCTGCTTTGTGGTTCATAACATATCTTGTTTATTTTGCTGCAAATTTACAACCTTGATTTGTTTAATCTACTATGTTAGGTATATAAACAAAAAAAACAGAAAGCTAACTTTCTGTTTTTTTTAATAATTAATATGTACTAATTATATTATTTTGCTACTTCTAACAATTCAACTTCAAAAACAAGTGTTGAATAAGGCTTAATTTTTTCGCCGGTTTGTCTAGCACCATAAGCTAAATCTTGAGGAATAAAAAATTTATATTTTGAACCTACAGGCATTAATTGTAAACCTTCTGTCCATCCTTTTATAACTTGGTTAACACCAAATTCTGCCGGCTCACCTCTTTCAACCGAACTATCAAATACAGTTCCGTCAATTAATGTACCGTGGTAATGTACTTTTACTTTAGATTCAGCAGTTGGTTTATCACCTGTGCCTTCTTTCATTACAATATATTGTAAACCGCTTTCGGTTACTTTAACGCCGTCTTTAGATTTGTTATCTTCTAAGAATTTATCGTTAGCTACTTTGTTTTTTTCACCTTCAGCTTGTTGCTCTTTCATTTTATCTGCTTGTTTCTTTTGAAAATAAGCACTTAAAACTTGCTGAACATCTTCTTCTTTAATTAAAATGTTTGTAGAATCTAAGTAATTCATATAGCCTTGTATAAACAATTCGCTATCAATTTCAGACACGTTCGTTTTAACATTTTTGGCTACATCCATACCAATAGCATAACTTACAGAATCAAGCTCAGTTTTTAATGCTCTTTTTGAAACGCCTTGTCCGCCACAAGATGATAAAATTGAAGCTGATAAAACAACTCCTAATAATTTAATTATTTTCATTTTCTTTTTTAGTTTAAAATTTAAGCTGCAAAAGTAACAAAATTATAATCAGTTTAAAGGAAGAATTTAATGAATTTTAACTTTTATAACAGCAATAATTTAAATTGGATAAATCCTTAATAGTGGAGACTTAAAATTTAATTCTTAACGAGATAAATCTTTTAATAATTTAGTATTTATGTTAAATTTTGGACTCAACCAATTCAACTCCACAAGTTAAGTCTCTCAAAATTCAATATTTAACAAAAAAAAACTTAAATTTAGTTGCATACTTTAAAAAATTGTGTATTTTTGGTAAACCAAATTGGTAAACCAGTTATATTGCGCCCCGAAAAATCTGATAAGTACTTAGCCTTAGTAATTGTTATAAACATTATAAACAACTTAATCTTTTAAAACATTATATTATGAAAAAAACTATTACTTTTTACAAAACAAAACTTAAACAACTTTTATATCCTATTGATATTCTGTTTGGTTTTTAATTACGGATGGAGTCAAATAATCTTGTACTAAATGGTTACTTGTGATGATCTTAGCATGAACATTGATTCCGGTAACAATGATAATGCTGATGCATTTGATATGACACCTCCAGGACGATGTTGTTGACAATTCAGTGCACAGTTCTAGCCCTTATAGAGCCTATTTGGAATAATGACTGATTTAGAGTGCATTGGCTTAAGTTCTAATTGCTGGTACAGCAGGTACTTTAGATGAACAACCAGGTTCTTCAAGTTGATGGAAATGAATTTGGCACATAGAGGCTGTTGATGGATAGACGATGGAACCCTAGTGATAAGTGAAACTTCTCGTCGATTTGATATCAACAGTATACTGGGAGTTACATATTGGTAATATTATACTTTTTCAGTTAGATTCACGTTCATGAGGCAATGAAGTACTCCATTCAGCAAGTATATATTTTAAATACTGAAATTACTGACTGAAGCTGGTCTTGAACAATGGAGTTTCTGATCTCGAGCTGATGCTCACATGGTAATTACAAATGACTTTAATGCTAGACAAGGATCAGATACTGTAGATACATTTACTACAACTACATTTGCATTTACAGCAACCAAAACTTTGTTGTTACTATATGTGAGAGCTCCATTAGATCTATTGATGGTAGCTACTGAAGTATTTTATGATAATATTTCGCTTTTTCGATGCAACAGCATTATCAACTAAAGATATTTTAGCTTCAAAACTTAAACATCTACCCAAACCCAGCAAAAGATTATATTACTGTTGAGTCTAAAAGCGTAAGAATTTCTTCTGTAGCCATGTATAATTTACTTGGAGCACAAGTTATTTCTGAAAAAGCATTAGTAAACAGTCGTTTAAACGTATCAGGTTTAGCTAAAGGTATTTATATGTTAAAAATAAATGCTGAAGGCGGAAGTGCAACCAAAAAAATAGTAATTGAATAGATTTATTTATAATATTTGTATAGTTAGATTAGTTCTCAAAAAGCCTTTAATTTTTAAAGGCTTTTTGTATTTTTAATCTCAATTTAATGAGTTCTTTTTTTTACATTAAATTAATCCTTTATCATGACAACAAGACGTGAGTTTATCACCAAAACAGCTTTAGCAGCGGGGTTATTGCCACTTATCGGCATTCCCGTACCAAAATTTTAGTAATGGACCAACCAGACGACCAGCTCGATGTTAATATATTTTCGAAACATCTTCAGTTTTTAGATTATAAAACCACCGGCGAAATGGCTGCCGAAATGGGCTTTTCAGGAGTCGATTTAACAGTACGCCCAAAAGGGCATGTATTACCAGAAACGGTTTTAACAGATCTACCCAAAGCTGTAAAAGATATAACCGCCAGTGGTATAAACTGCAACATGATTACCACAGCTATCGAAAGTGTAAACAATCCGTTAGATGTCGCTATATTGGAAGCGGCTTCAAAAGCACAAATAAAATATTACAGAACCAATTGGTTTAAATATAGAGATGGTATTTCTATGCAGGATTCTCTGTTGCTTTATCAGGAAGAAATAAAGAAACTAGGCGAGCTAAATAAAAAATTAGGCCTTATTGGTTGTTACCAAAACCATGCAGGTACCAATGTTGGTGCCTCTTATTGGGAAATAAAAAAAATACTGGAAACTGTAAATCCAGATTATTTTGGCACCCAGTACGATATTCGCCATGCCATGGTAGAGGGGGGTAATTCATGGGAAAACGGCTTGCAGCTGCTACATTCACAAACTAAAGTTATTGTTTTAAAAGATTTTATATGGGGTAAAGTAAACGGAAAATGGGAAGCCATTAATGTCCCTATGGGAGAAGGAATGGTAGACTTTGTTAAATACTTTAAACTATTAAAACAATACAACATAAAACCACCAGTATCACTACATCTGGAATACGATTTGGGAGGTGCAGAAAAAGGAGACTACGAAATTTCTATTGATAAAAAAGTAGTATTCGATGCCATGAAGAAAGATTTAAAAAAAGTACAGGAATATTGGAAAGAAGCCTAATATAACCATGCCAACTTAACTAAAAAATGACATTAAAATCAACATATAATCGCCACATGAAAAGAACAATATTAATTTTAAGTTTACTCGTTTTATTTGTATCATGCAAATCTACAGCGCAAACTAACAGCAATAAAGTAAGCAATATAAAGGAGTTGAACAACGCCATAAAAAACAGCAACCCGGGAGATAATATTGTGCTAGCAAACGGTATTTGGAAAGATGTTGAAATTAAGTTTTACGGAAAAGGCACCAAAGAAAAACCTATTACTTTAACCGCCGAAGAAAAAGGAAAAGTAACCATTGAAGGTGTTTCTAATTTAAAACTGGGCGGCAGTTATTTAATTGTAAATGGCTTGTATTTTAAAAATGGCCATACACCTTCTAAAAATCTTATTCAATTTAAAATTGATAGCGAAACAGTTGCCAATAATTGTAAAGTAACCGAGTGTGTCATAGAAGAATTTACGCAACCAGACCGCGATGTAAGCGACCATTGGATAGAATTTTGGGGCAGACATAACGAATTAAGCAACTGTTACATTGCTGGAAAATCGAACTTCGGACCAACCATTATGGTACGCCTAGACGGAAATGAAAACATCTATAACTATCACCAAATTATAAATAACCATTTTGGACCACGACCACGAAAAGGTGGACCACATGGAGAAACCATACAAATTGGAAACAGTGGTACCTCTATGACCCCTTCTCATGTAAATGTATCTAATAATTTATTTGATAGATGTAATGGCGAAATAGAAATTATCTCAAGCAAATCTAACTTTAATGAGTTTACAAATAATGTGTTTTTCGAAAGCGAAGGTTCTTTAGTGTTGCGTCATGGGAACTACGCCAAAATAGATGGTAATGTATTTATTGGTAACGACAACTCACGCTTTATAGGAGGGATTCGGGTTATCAATACAGGGCATTGGATAACCAATAACTATTTCTACAAAATAAAAGGTGAAGCATTTAGAAGTGCTTTGGCAGTGATGAATGGTATTCCAAAATCTCCATTAAATCGATATAACCAAGTTACCGATGTTGTGGCGGCTTACAATACTTTTATAGATTGCAAATCGCCTTGGCAGTTTAGTGTTGGCTCGAATGTAAGTCAGAGTGACGTATTACCAGCATCCGAAATCCGATCTGCACGACCAGAGCGCGTTGTTGTAGCTAATAATGTTATTTATAATGAAGTACCCGACGAAAACCCGATAGTTAATTATGATAAAGTAGATGGGGTTACTTTTAAAAACAACATTATAAATAGTGAAAACAAAAGTGAAGTAAAGCCAGAAGGTCTAATCACAAAAAAAGTTTCGGTTACTAAAAAATCAAATAATTTATTTGTTCTAAATGAAAACTTGAACGATGTTTATGTTGGCTTTGATTTTGAAACCATTACTAAAGACTTGTTCGGGAATGATAGAACTTCAGAGACAAATAGTATTGGTGCCGTTGTAAACCCTGTTAAAGCAAACCCTGTTTTAATTGATAAAACTAAATATGGAACTAGTTGGTTTTCTTCTGAAAAAGCTAAAAAATCTCCTAAAACACACAACGTTTCAACTTCAGACGATTTGATTAATAAATTGAAAGAAGTAAATGCGGGCGATATTATTTCACTTAAAAAAGGTAAATACACTGTAAATACCAGCTTGATAATAGACAAGGATATTTCAATTGTTTCAAGAGACAAAAACAACAAATCTGAATTGCTTTTTACTTCAGAAAAAACCGCGTTTGAAATGCATCCTAAGGGCAACTTAATGCTTAAAAATATTATTTTAACAGGAAATAAATCTCAAAACACCTTTACCACTTTAGATAAAAACATGAGTAAAGCTTATAATTTATTTATTGATAATGTAGAAATTAAATATTTTAAATCTGTTTTAGAAGTATCAAAAGGGTCATTTGCAGATACTGTTTCGGTATCAAATTCAGTTATTAAAAATTGTGAACGTGGGTTTATGCTTAATAAAGAAAAAAATGACGGAGGCGACTATAATTCAGAATTTGTGACCATTACCAACACCACTTTCGACAATATCCAAGAAGTTGTTCTAGATTACTACCGCGGTGGCTATGATGAATCTACTATCGGTGGAAATTTAACACTTAAAAACAATACGTTTACCAATTCTGGAAAAGCAGAAAAAGACGAGATTTTAATCAAAAACAGAGGTATTGTAAATGTGGAATTCACTAATAATACGTTTAAAAATAACCCGGTAAAAATCATCGCGATTTTATGGGGTGAAAAAGGACAAGAACCTGGAGAAAACACCATTGTTAATTCTGGTAAAATTGAAGTGGTACAAAATCTGGAATTGAAATTAATGTACTAACAAGTGAAAAATGAATTTTCTAAAAAGTATTCTGGTTGTTATCTGTGTTGTTAGTTTTCAAAAAACGCAATCTCAAGATATTCCTTCAAATCAAATTATTGAAACTAATAAACTTGTTAGTTTTTTAAACCAAGATGTACAAGAATCATTAGGCGGTGTTACTTCGATTTCAAAAGCGACATTAGCGCAATATTTTCGTGAAAAATTCGCAGAACGTTATTTTTACAATTGGAAACATTTTGATACCCGATTTAAATCGTATACATCTATTTATCCTGAAGCTAAAAACAATCATTCTGAGAGAGCATTAGACCATTTATCTAAATTTTCGGATTCCACCAAATGGAAACTGCCCTTTAATTACTTAAATGGCGAACCTGTTAATGCCTATGCATTACGACATTTGGCACGTCAGCATAAAATGGTAGATATTGCTTTTTATTACAACTATCAAAATAAAAACACAGACTATTTAAACTATTTTAAAAATCCAATTAAAGTCATTAAATGCTGCTTTACTGTCCAATAATTATGAAACAATTGAGGATGGAAATGGTGTTTATGAAGCCTTTAGGTCTGGGTATCGCATCTTAAATTGGTTGCAAATTCATAATATGTTTTTAGGTGAAAAAGGTTATTCAGATGAAGATCAACTTTTAACCATTGCTACTTTATTACAACATGCTGCCAGTTTATATGAAACCAATGCTGAATTTGTTCCTGGAAACCACCAGACGAGAGGCATGTCTGCTTTAGCAATGCTTTCTATTTTGTTTCGCGATTTTAAAGATACCGATACGTGGTACGAACGTTCGATGCAAATGCTGGAAGCACATTTAGCTAAGGAAATTAATGATGATGGTTTTCAATTTGAACGTTCCGTACATTATCACATGAGCGATATTGATAATTATTACTACGTGTATCAATTAGCAAAAAACAGTCAAATAAAAGTGAACGATTTCTGGGAAAGCAAATTAAAATCTTTATTTACAACCTTAACTAAAATAGCCTATCCAGATAAATCGGCTCCTGTGTTTTCAGACGACACCGATGCACCTTGGGCAGAAAAAAATGATATTTCGGGGGCATTAACATTAGGGTATTTATTATTTGAAGACCCTGAAATGGGTTATTTTGCCAATAACTTTATAGAGTCTAAAATGTTTTGGTATGTAAGCGATTCGCAATTAAAAATGTTAAATAATATTGAATCTAAAACACCAGATTTTAAATCGGTTTCATTTCCAACTACAGGCTATTACATAATGCGAGAAGGTTGGAATAGCAATGACAAAATGATGGTTATTTCCAACGGACTAGACCCTGATAAACCAGACCATCAACATGGCGATATGTTGGGAATTCAAGCCATGGCAAATGGCCATGTAATTTTACCAAATTATCAAGTTAGGTATTCGCTTAAAGATTTAGAGTTATTCAAGAATTCTATGGTTAAAAATGTGGCCTTGGTTGATAATGAATTACAAGGAAAGCAATACACATCTAACCAAGGCGGTAGCGGATTTGGAAAATTCAGGAAATTGCCCGCGCCAACTACAATAGCTTGGAAAAGTAATATCGACCTCGACTTTTTTGCCGGAAGCCATAATGGTTTTGAAAATATTGGGGTAAAGTATAACAGACAGGTTATTTATTTAAAGGACGATTTTTGGATTGTGAAAGATAATTTTAGATCAGAAAAACCACATACCTACAAACAAGTTTGGCAAGGTCATTATAGTTCAGAACTTGCTCCAAATATTTTACGTTCTACTTTCAATGATGGCTCTGGTCTTGATATTTATCAGCTGATTGAAGCAGATTCTGTTCACACTTCAGGAACTAGAGGAAAAGAATGGACTGTTGTTTCTAAAAATAAGAAATCCGATTTCAACTTTATAACCGTTATATTTCCTTTTGGAAAATTTGACAATAGAATTGACGAAGATAAAACCAATCCAAAATTAAAAGGCTGGCAGTTAAATAATTCGAAATGGGATATTGTAGGAAATGACGCAACTTCATTAACTAAAGATAACCTGTCTCTATTCTTTTCTGTAAAAAAACTGGAATTAAACAAACTCAAAATTATTTTTTCTGAAAATGCTGATGTTTTTATAAAACTTGACCGTAATTCACTCACCATTCAATCTTTAAATTCTAAACCATTAGATATTGAGGTTTTAGGCACGAAGTCAAATGGAAAAGCTCATTTAGATTCTGGAAATGAAATAAATTTCACATTGCCGAATTAAAAAAATTAGCTTATTTTTATTTATGAATAAAATTTATATTAAAAGCTAGGTATTAGCACTTAAACATTAAAAATGCTCCTAATTTTTGTTTAGCTGATTAAATAATCATATCTTTGGTAAACCAATCTGGTTGACCAATTTAAAAACATAAACGGTGTTAAAAAACAAGATACAATCTATTTTAGTTGCTTTACTCATAATTGCAACTTCTTGCAAAGCGCAAACCAAGGCAACTTTAAATGTGACAAAATCCAACAAACTAGAACACCCTAGTTTAATTCTCACCAAAACGGGTGTCGAAAAAATAAAAGCTCAATTAGGCACCGTACCGTTGTTTGATGAAACTTTAGCAAAAGTAAAAGCAGAAGTAGATGCCGAAATTTTAAATGGTATTGAAGTACCTATTCCAAAAGATTTTTCTGGAGGTTATACGCACGAGCGTCATAAAAAGAATTTTTTAACACTACAAAAAGCAGGTGTTTTATACCAAATTTTGGATGACGAGAAATATGCTAAATATGTAAAAGATATGCTTCTGGAATATGCCAGAATCTATCCAACACTTCCTGTACATCCCCAAACAAGATCGTATGCAAGAGGAAAATTATTCTGGCAATGCTTAAACGATTCTAACTGGTTGGTCTATGTAAGTCAGGCTTACGATTGTGTTTATAACTATTTAAGTGAAAAAGAGCGTAAGCATTTAGAAAAAGACCTTTTTAAACCTTTTGCAAAATACATTTCGGTTGATAACCCAAAATTTTATAATCGCGTGCACAACCACAGTACCTGGGGTAATGTAGCGGTTGGCATGATTGCATTGGTTATGGATGACGACAAATTATTAGAAACCGCTTTAAATGGATTAAAAAAAGATAATATTGACCCTAATGAGAAAGATAATGACGGTGGCTATATAAAAAAGAAAGGTCAAAAAGTTGGTTTCTTAGCCAATTTAGAAGAACCATTTTCGCCTGATGGTTATTACACCGAAGGGCCGTATTACCAGCGCTATGCCATGTATCCGTTTTTAGTTTTTGCTGAGGCTTTACAAAACGTAAAACCAGAACTTAAAATTTTAGAATATAAAGATGGTGTGTTATTAAAATCAATTAACACCTTACTAAATTTAACAGATACTGATGGTAATTTTTTTCCATTAAACGATGGCCAAAAAGGTATGTCGTATTATTCGAGAGAATTAGTGTCGGCGGTAGATATTGGTTATTATTTTGGTGGTAATCCAACAGATTTACTGTCTATTGCCAACGATCAGGGCGAAGTTTTGTTAGACGATACCGGATTGTCGGTAGCCATAGGAGTTCGAGATGGTCTGGCAACACCATTCATTAAAAAATCTATTAATCTTACCGACGGTAAAAATGGCGATGAAGGTGGAGTTGCTATTTTGCGTGCAGAAGGTTCTAAAGATGAACTAACATTAGTGATGAAATATTCTGCACACGGACTAAGTCATGGACATTACGATAAATTATCTTTCTCTTATTACGAAGGTGGCAACGAGGTAATTCAAGATTATGGAATGGCTAGATTTGTTAATATCCAACAAAAAGGTGGCGGTAATTATTTAAAGGAAAACACCACTTGGGCAAAACAAACCATTGCTCATAATACCATAAATCAAAATGAAACCTCTCATTTTGCTGGGAATTTTGATACTGGTAGTTTACATCATTCTGAAAAATATGTGTTCGATGTTTCTAATCAAAATGTTCAAGTAATTAGTGCTACCGAGGCGAATGCTTACCCTGGCACCAAATTACACAGAACATTAGCCCTCATAAAAGAAGAAAACTTTGAGAACCCTTATCTGCTCGATATTATTAAAATAAATTCAGAAACTGAAAATCAATACGATTTACCATATTATTATTTAGGACAAATCATGTCTACAAATTTTAAATACAATGTACCAGAAGTTCTAAAGCCACTAGGTACTAAAAATGGGTATCAGCATTTATGGAATGCAGGTGAAGGTAAATCAGACAGCGGTAATGCTAAACTTTCATGGTTTAACAAGGAACGCTTTTACACACTGACTTCTACAGTTTCAAATGAAGATGAATTAATTTTTACAAAAATTGGCGCAAAAGACCCTGAATTTAATTTGCGAAACGATCCAGGTTTTATTATCAGAAAAAAGAACACTAAAGACACTTATTTTGTATCTTTATTGGAATCACATGGACATTACAACCCGGTTAGCGAAATAGCGACAAACGCTTTTAGTAATGTTAAAAACCTAACAATAGCATATAGTGACGAAGCCTACATAGCTATAAATATAGAAACGAATACCACTGAAAAAAGTTTGTTTCTGCTTTCATTTAAAGACAATTCAAAAAACAGTAAACATCAAATAAAAATAGAAGATAAAACCTATGAATGGATAGGGGTTTATAAATTAACAGAAATAAATAATAAAAAATTATGAAACGAGATTTAGTGAAAAGTACATCATCACAAAAGACATGGAATGGGAAGTGCTGGGTGGAGGCGTATCAAGAAAGTTCTTAGGTCATGATAATCAAATCATGATGGTAAGAGTGAAATTTGAGAAAGGTGCATTAGGTGCTCCACATCAACATTTTCATACGCAAGCTACCTATTGTGTTTCGGGTAAATTTGAATTTGAAATTGATGGAGTAAAGAAAATTGTAGAAGCAGGAGATGGCGTTTATATTGAACCTAATTTATTGCATAGTGCAGTTTGTTTAGAAGAAGGAGAATTAATTGATACATTTAGTCCTGTAAGAGAAGATTTCTTAACTGGTGTTGGACCATCTTATTTTGGAGATAAAAAGTAATAAGAAAAAAATCTGCAAGCCCAATTAGAGAAGATTTTATGCAGTAACAGACTGCATATCAATTCAGTTTTTGTTAAAAATTCTATTTTGAAAAATATTTTTCGCTAAAATAAATGTTTTTAACAAAATTTTATATATTTTTGGTCAACCAATTTGGTAAACCAATTTGGTTGATCAGAAAATAGTAAAGGCGAATCCTTTCCTATTTTAGTAATCGACTTCTTTTCACAAAGAAGTAAACATGTAATCACTCACATAAAACATATTTAACAAAAAAAGTTGAGTTAAGATTGTTTAAAATGGGTGCATTTTTTAATTACGCTAACACTAAAGCATGTAACATGGTATGGCAAAAAGATTAACCAAATTGCAAAAAAACTAAATCACAAAAACTTTAAACAATTAATTATGAATTTAAAAAACAAGCTGGTTCTCGTTGCGTTATTGCTTTTTAATATTGCAGTGTTCGCACAAACCAAGACGGTATCTGGGGTAGTTGTGTCTGCAACAGATAACATTCCAATTCCTGGTGTAAATGTTATTGTTATGAACACATCAAGAGGTACTACAACAGATTTTGACGGTGCTTTTAAAATTGATGTAAAAAGTGGGGATGTCCTTCAATTTTCTTACATTGGATTTGTAACTCAAGTAGTAATTATTAACGACCAAAAAACGCTTTCTATTTCTTTAAAAGAAGATTTAGCAACCTTAGATGAAGTCGTTGTAATTGGTTATGGTACTCAAAAGAAAAGCCATTTAACAGGGGCTATTTCAAAAGTAACTAACGAAAGTCTTGACCAAATCGCAACCTCTAGGGTTGATGATGCCTTAATAGGTCAAGTATCTGGTGTTAACATTCAAGCTACCGATGGAGAAGCTGGTGCTGCACCAACTATTACTATTAGAGGAGTTGGTTCTATGGCTGGTGATTCTACACCTTTAATTGTTGTTGATGGCGTTATTGTTGATTCTAGTTTTCTAGGATCATTAAATATGAATAATGTTGAATCTTTCGAAATATTAAAAGATGCTGCATCTTCTTCTATTTACGGTTCAAAGGGTTCTAATGGTATTATTATGATTACCATGAAATCTGGGGTATCCGGAAAAACAAGAGTTAACTACAGTACGTTTACAGGTATAAAAACACCTAGAAAAAGTGATGCTTATGGATATACAACTGCAGATTGGGCAAAACAACAAACAGATTTGGGTTTAACGTTATCTCCATATACCGTAGCCCAATTACAAATAGGTACCGATCGTTCTTGGCAAGATGTATTTTTTGAGCAAGGTGCTATTACCAATCATGCATTATCACTAAGAGGTGGTAATGATAAAACAAAATTCACCGTAAGTTTAAATTATTCAAATGACGAAGGTGTTATGTTAGTGGATAATTATAAAAAATACGGTGCTAGATTAAAACTAGACAGTAAATTAAATGATAAATTTAGTATTGGTGGAAATTTTAGCCCTTCATTTACTAATAGAAGACGTTTTTCTGAAAACATTCATAACGTAGCCAGACATCAGCCTTGGTTACCAATTTATCATACTGAACAATCACTTCAGTTTGTTGATCCTAATGGCGCTTATGCAAGCATGGAAGTGGGCGATTATGCCAGACAAGATCATTTTATCATATTTGATTTAGATGGAGATGGCGATATTGATGATAGACTTTCTAACATTGGTAATAGTAATAATGCAAACCCTTATGCAAGAATTACTGAACGTAATAGATCGGATGAAAAATTTCAACTTTTTGGTAGTTTTTATGGACAATATGAAATAACCAAAGATTTATCTTTTAGAACATCCTTATCAGGTTCTTATAACGATACTAAAAGAATCGATTATATGGGAACTCAAGCAAGAGAAAGTATTACTGATGCTTATATGCAAGAGATTGCTCAAAAAGAAAGTTATATACTTTTTGATAACTTCTTCAATTATAACAAATCATTCGGAAAACATGATTTAGGTATTACACTAGGTACTTCTGTTGAAAGTAGAGATTATTTCTATTCAGGATTTAAAGGAACTGGTTATACAAATGATGTTGTACAACAAATTACGAATGCAACAGCTATTTCTGAATTTGATGGTTTTGAGTGGCAAAAAAGAGGTATTTCATACGTGTCAAGAGCTACTTATGCTTACGATAGCAAATATTTAGCATCTGTAAGTATGAGACGTGATGGCAGTTCAATTTTTGGATCTGATTACAAATATGGTAATTTCCCTGCGGCATCTATTGGTTGGAATATCGCTAAAGAAGATTTCTTACTAGAAAGTGATTTTATAAACAATCTTAAATTTAGAGCTAGTTATGGTGTAACAGGTAACGATCGTTTAAATACAGGCTCAACAGATGCCGATGCTCAAGGAAGCGAACCTACTTTAAGTACAGGTAATATTCTAGTTGATTATTATCCACATTTAGCCCTTATTGGGAGCTGCTAATTCTAGCTACTCTGTTGATGGTAGTGTACAGGCAGGTTTTTCACCAGTTAATATTGCAAATCCTGAATTAAAATGGGAGCGTTTAGTTGAAATTAACCCTGGTGTAGATTTTGGAATTTTAAATAATAAAATAACAGGTTCTGTTGATTGGTATCGAAGAACGAGTGATCAATTACTACTTAATAACCCTATATCAGTTACCACAGGATTTACTGGTGCTTTGGTTAATTTAGGTGAAGTAAAAAATGAAGGTTGGGAGATTGAGTTAAGAACAAAAAATATCTCTTCAGAAAAGTTTAGATGGTCCACTACAATTATTGGAACTACTAATAAAAATACATTTGTTGATTTTGCTGATTCTAATGGTCAAATTACAAGCTTAGATCCAAGTAGACCAGCAGAATGGATTAACTTAGAAGGACAACCTATATCGTTATTTTACGGCTATGTAGTAGATAAAGAATTAGCTTTTGAAGATAGAGATAGACCATGGAGACATGTTGGAGCTGAAGCGGGCTTAGTGTATGTGAAAGATTTAAATGGAGATGGTGTATTAGATGATGAAGATAAAACTGTATTAGGAAATCCATACCCAGAGTTAATTTGGAGTTTTACTAATGAATTTAGTATTGGAGATTTTGATCTTTCTTTTATGTTCCAAGGATCTCATGGTGCTGAAGTACGAAATATTGCCGATCATTATTTGTTTAGTCACAATAATAACAGAACCATACTAAGCACTGCAGCTACTAATACAGAGTTTTTGGTAGATAAATATTTTACAAGTAGTATGATTCAAGATGCATCCTATATTGCATTAAGAAATGTTAATATTGGTTATAATTTACCAAGTGACGTTTTAGCTAAATTCGGAATTTCAGGATTAAGAGTGTATGCAACAGGTCAAAATTTAATTTATAAAACCGCTGCTAATTATACAGGATGGAATCCAGAGGCTTTGGACAAAACAAGTCCAACACAATATGGATACCAAAGAGGTGGATCTCCAATTTATAGCACCATATCTTTAGGTTTAAATTTAGATTTTTAATAATTTTTAACGATTTAACAAATAATATTATGAAATATTTAAAATATATCGCTTTAATTTTAATAGGAAATGTGCTCATTTCTTGTAGCGACTTTTTAGAGCCAGTACCAAGCTCTTCTATAACAACCGATAATTATTATACCACTGCTGAAGAGTTAGAAACAGGTTTAATAGGTGCTTATGCTGCTATTAAAGGTATTAATAGTAACGATAAAGATGAAAATCATGGTGTTCAGTGGGAATTTTATGTAACTGAAATGCGAAGTGATAATACTAGTACTAAGAGTCCTGATTCAGAAGATGCCTCTGATGCAGGTCAATTCGAAAGTTTGAATGTACTTCCAACAAACAATTTTGTTGGAAATTACTATACAAGTTATTTCCAAGTTATTTATAGAGCAAATGTTATTTTAGCAAATTTAGATGTTGTTGATGATGCAACTAGAAACAACAGCTATTGAAGCTGAAGCTAAATTTTTAAGAGCCTATGCTTATTTTAATTTAGTACGCTTATTTGGAGATTTACCATTAATTGATCGTGTTATTACACCATCTGAAACAGAAATTCAATTTACAAGAGTTAATACTAGTATAATTTATGATTTAATTATTTCTGATTTAACAACTGCTATCGATGGAGGTTTATCTACAACATATAAAACCAGAGCGACCAAAGCCGCAGCTCAAGGCTTATTGGCAAAAGTATATTTAACTGTAGATACACCAAATTATACCAAAGCTCAACTTCTGTGTGAAGAAATTATTAAGAGTGCAAAGTTTTCTTTACAAAGTAATTTCTATAATGTATTTTATTCAATGAGAGAAATTCATGAAATTATTTTTGCTATTGGATATAACAGTGGTATACAAGATAATAGTCAAATTTTCTCTGCAGAATGGATGAATGCCGTTGGTAATACAAGTGGTGTAAATTATGCTACTACAGATGCCGTTGCTGCACTTGATGCCAATGGAGGAAATAGAACTATAGTTTCTTATAGAGAAGACCCACTTACACTGTTTGGAGGCACGATAAGATATCAAGTTGGCTAAATACTTTCCTGACGGAGCAACAGGTGGCAGTGATGGACAAACATTTACCGGTTTACCACAACTTGCAGGTAACGATTGGATCGTGTTACGTTATTCAGATATTCTGTTAATGCGCGCCGAAGCTATTTTAGCAGGAGGCGTTGAAACAACAAATACGAATGCTATTAATTCTTATATGGAAGTTCGCGATAGAGCAGGATTTGACCCAGTAACAGACCGCCCTACAAAACTTACTAAAGATGCGTTATTGTTAGAAAGACGTGTGGAGTTTGCTTTTGAAAATCAAAGAATGTTTGATTTGTTACGTTTTAATGCGGCTCAATCAGTACTTTCTGCATTTTCTACTGCAAACGGATTTGGTTTCTCAGCTACAGATTTGTTGTTGCCAATTCCTCAAAATGAAATAAATTTGAGTAAAAGTAGCAATACTGTAATGACACAAAATCCAGGCTATAATTAAGATAAATTAATTAAATAAAAAAGACATGAAAAAAATTAGTAATTTAAAAAAACGCGTATCAGAAATGTGTATAGGTGCATTGGCACTTATAGCTATCATTTCAGTTACGTCTTGCGACCCTACTATTGATGCTTTAGCTTTTGATTTACCTGAAGCGAATTCAAAGGAAGATTTAACACCTCCAACCGCTAGTTTTAAAGCGTCTGTAACCTCAGATTACTTAACATATACATTTTCGAACACCTCTTCAAGTGCGACAGATTACGTTTGGAATTATGGTGATGGAAATACATCAACAGGTTTAGATGGAGAAAATTCCTTTCCAGCTGAAGGTACGTATACAGTAACTTTAACGGCTACAGATAAACTTGGAAAAATAGTACATACTCAGTAGTAATTGAAGTTGTTGAACCAGAAGTGCCACCAGCAATTGTTCCTATAATTGTAAATGGCGATTTAATGATGGAACAAGTAATTGGAAACGAAGTTCATTTACTGGTGGTACTACAAATGCATTTAATGCTAGTTCTGATGGAGATCCACTTTATTATGATGGTACACCATCTGGGGCCAGTAAAACACCTGGTGCTAAATGGACAAGTTCTACTTCTGCAGGGCCATTGTTAAGTAGTTCTACCAGATATGCTTACCAAGCCATAAACGCAAATGACCCAATCACCCGTATGTTACTCCAAATACGAATTATACCTTGGAATATAGCTATGCCATTAAAACTGATATAGCTGATAATGAAGGTGGTGATCGTGTTAACGTTCAGATATGGATGGTTGTTGAAAATGGAGCTGATGCTGTTGTTTCCACACCTTTAGTACAAACTGTAGGAGCGGAGGCTAATGGTAAAGGAAATTTTAAAGTGGTAAAACAGGTGTTTTCCTCAAATGCAACGGAGAAATTGCTATATGCATTTATGCCATAACTAACGATGAATTATACGTTGATAACTTGAAGGTTTACCTAGCACAATAAATTAAAATGAAAAATAGAGTAAAAAATTTAATATCAATTTTATTAATAGTATTTCTTTCTGTTAACGCTACTTGTCAAGATAATGCAAGTAGTGTTACAGATTCGGATTCTAAAACTGAAAAGCAGGATAAAAAGAAGAAGAAAAAGTACAAATTACCAGAAATAGATTTAAGTCATTGGAGTGTTACAACCCCAGAATTAAATGAAAAAGGAGGAGCCATGAATATAGAACCACCAGAAATTTTAAATTATGCAACAGATGAAAGATTAATACCTTATATGTATAATGATTCTACAAGTGGAGCTTAGTGTTTTATGCATTTCCAAGTAATGCTACAACAGCAAATACAAAGTACACACGATCTGAATTAAGAGAACAAATGGTACCTGGAGACAATAATGTCAAATTGGACCTTTGCACAAGGAGGTAAAATGAAAGGTAAATTGGCTATGGAAGAAATTTCAAAAGATTCTGATGGAAAATATCATAAAGTATTATTATGCAAATTCATGGTAGGTTAACAAATGAGCAACGTGATTTAATTGGTCAAAAAGACAATAATGCACCACCAATTTTAAAAATATATTGGGAAAATGGTAAAATTAGAGTTAAAACAAAAGTTTTGAAAAATTTAAGTGCAACTGGAGATACGAAATTTTACATGAAGATGCTTGGGATGATGATGAAGGTTTTAATTTTGAACAAGAAGTAGGATTTGGAAAATTTACTCTAGAAGTAAAAGTATCTGATGGAAAAATGGTAGTTATTTTAAATAATAATGAATATAAAGTCTATGAAGATATTCACATGAGAAAATGGGGAATTTTTGAAAATTATTTTAAAGCAGGAAATTATTTTCAATCCAGAGATGAAGGTGCATTTGCAAAAGTAAAATATTATGAGTTAGAAGTAAATCATTAGCAGCATTAATACTATATTGTTTTTATAAACCCATTGTTCAAGTTTTTTGTTATTTTTATAGCATCAAAGTTTTGGTTAACCAATTTATAAATATAATTTATGAAATTAGAAATATTATCAATAAAGCGAAAATCTAGAGATTCAAAATAGCTGTAATTACTAAAATTCGAGAATTAATAAATTATAAAAATTTGGAACCAGAATGATAAATTACCTTCAGAACGAATGTTATCTGAAAAATTTGGAGTGAGCAGAGGTAATGTTAGAGATGCAATTCAAAAATTAGAATTTTATGGTTTATTAAAATCTATTCCACAAAGCGGAACTTTTGTAGCTAATATTGGTGTTATTGCAATGAATGGAATGATTGATGATATTTTACAATTAGAAAAACCAGATTTTAAATCATTTAGTTGAAACTAGAATTTTATTAGAATTAAAAACAGTAAGATTAGCAGCATTAAGAAGAACAGATGAAGATTTAAAAAAAATAAAAAAGCCTTAGATGCATATGCTAAAAAAGTTTTAAATGATGAAGATGCTGTTCAGGAAGATTTATTGTTTCATTTAGCTATAGCAAAAGCTAGTGAAAATAGTACTATGAATACATTTATGTTATCAATAACACCTGAAATTATTACAAATTTTGAAAAATATCATGTTTGTGATGAAAGATCTGGCTATGAAAGGAATAGAAGAACATAAAGATATTTATAAAGCCATAAAAAACCAAGACCCTGCTTAGCAAAAAAAAAATGAAAGAACATTTTAAAACATTATATCAATATTGTTATAATATTAAATAAATAATATTAAAATTAAAAATTTGATCTTCAAATCTTGATAAAAATAGGAAGGCAGTATTACTAATAGAGTAATTGTTTAACAGCTTCCATTAATTAAATAAATAAATATGAAAGTAAAAGGATTAAGATGGTGGATTATTGGGTTAATATTTTTAGCTACAGTAATAAATTATATAGATAGAAGTGCACTAGCCATTATGTGGGGTGGTGAAAATATTGAAGGTTCAATAGCTCAATCTCTAGGTTTAACAAAATATCATTATGGCTTAATATCCAATGTTTTTATGGTTGCCTATGCTTTAGGACAACTTTTTTCAGGAAAATTATTTGATAAAGTAGGAACCAGAATTGGTTATGTAATCAGTATTGGAGTTTGGGGAATATCTTCATTCTTACATTCAACGGTTCGTGGATTTTACTCAATAGCTTTTTTTAGAACTACTTTAGGTTTATCTGAAGCTGGTAACTGGCCAGGAGGTGTTAAAAGTAATGCCGAATGGTTTCCAATTAAAGAACGTGCCATTGCACAAGGATTATTTAATGCAGGAGCTTCAATTGGTTCTGTAATTGCACCACCATTTATTGCTGCATTATTTGTGGCTTTTGGATGGAGAATTACTTTTATGGTTGTAGGTTCTTTTGGTATTCTTATGGATTATTCCTTGGTTATTAATTAACAAAGCAGGACCAAAAAAACATCCTTGGATTACAGAAGAAGAACAAAAATATATTCTAGCAGGTCAAAGTAAAGCAGATCAAAATGCAACAGAAGACACTAAAGGGAAAAGTTTAAAAGAAATTCTTTCATTATAAAGAATCTTGGGCGTTGTAATTGGTAGATTCTTTTTAGAACCAATTTGGTGGATATTTGTTAGCTTGGATGCCAATTTATTTATTTGATATTTATGGATTTAATGTAAAAGAAGTTGGTATGTTCTTATGGGTGCCTTATGTAGGTGCTGCATTGGTAGTATTATTGGAGGTTATGTTTCAGGTAAAATTATTGCTAAAACAAATTCAATAGATAAAGGCAGAAAAACAACTATTTTTATTGGTGGTATAATTATGTTATCAGGCTTAATAGCAACGTACTTTTAGGAGATACTGCTGAAAAATTTGTTGCAATTGTATTTTTTGTATTATTTGGATTTCAATTTGCAATTAGTAATGTACAAACATTTACCAAGTGATTTTTTCAGTGGAAAATCTGTTGGATCATTAGCAGGTTTAGGAGGAATGATTGGTGTATTTTCTGTAATTATTATGAACTTTTTAGTTCCAGTAATTGTAGATAATTTCTCTTATACACCAATATTTCGTTATTATTGCAGTATTTGTACCACTAGGAGTTGGAGCAATTTATTATTTCGCAAAAAATATTGAATCAGTAGAATAAATTAAAATTAAAGATTTAATAAATTAATAAATAAAATAGATATGAGTAATTCAAATAGGAAAAGTAGCAGTAATAACAGGAGCAACAGGTGGAATTGGTTTCGAAGTAGCAAAAAGATTAGGTAAAGATGGATATACTGTAATTTTAAATGGTATTGAAGATGAAGTAGGAGCGAAAGAGTAAAAGAACTTACTGCATGAAGGAATTACTGCTGAATATTATGGATTTGATGTGACAAAAGACGAAGCAGTAACTGCAAACATCAAAAAAATTGGTGAAAAATACGGTAAAATTGATGTTCTTGTAAATAATGCTGGTGGTATTAGGTGGTAGATCTAGATTTGAAGAAATGACAACTGAATTTTACAGATTTGTTATGGCATTTAAACTTGATTCAGTATTTTTTGCTTCAAGAGCAGCTATACCTTTCCTTAAAAAAGGAGAAAATCCTATCAATTATTAATTATACTTCTAATGCAGCATGGAATGCAGGTGGACCAGGAGCTGGTATTTATGGAACATCTAAAGGCAGGTGTTCATGCCATTACAAGAGCTTTAGCTAAAGATTTAGCTGAATATGGAATTAGAGTAAATGCAGTATCTCCTGGTACTATTGATACTCCTTTCCACGCACAAATTAAAGCTACTAAACCAGAAGTTTTTGCTTCTTGGACAAATAATATTATGTTAGGAAGATTAGGTCAGCCAGAAGAAGTTGCTGGTGTTGTTTCTTTCTTAGCAAGTGAAGATGCATCATTCATTACTGCTGAAACTATCCAAATTGGTGGTGGACAA
>CAVOQU010000012.1:0-157117 GCA_963698455.1 uncultured Flavobacteriaceae bacterium
TAACAATACTTAAGTCTGCCTGCTGGATTACAACCCCAACCTCGGTCTCATCATCATCATTAATACCATCGCCTTTATCGTCGGTATTATCCCCGTAGTTGGGTCGCTATCCGGATCAAACTGATAGACTCGCCGTGATTTGTGCGGTATTAACATATTCATTCGTAACGCCTGTTGGTGCATTTACCGTGGCATTAAAACTTAACACGACCGCATTCACCCCTACTGGTACATTTAGTGATGTCCAGTCTATGGTATTGCCTGTTGCTACACCTGATAAATTGATAGCCGTTAGTGACGAGTATCCTACCGGCACTACATCTTGTACTGAAACGCCACTCGCTGCATTTGGACCTGCATTACTTATACTTATAGTAAATGTAACGACATCACCTACATTAGGGGTGCCATTACTCACTGTTTTTGCCAAAGATAAATCTGAACGTTGCGGAACCAGTACAAAACTATCTTCATCATCGTCTGAAACCCCATCGCCTAAATCATCTATGGTACGACCCGTCGTTGCATTACTATCTGGATCATACTGATCACTGGCCGTGATTTGCGTATAGTTAATATACTCCCCGGATGCCCCTGTGGGTGCATTAACCTGTACTTCATAGGTCAATGTGACACTCGAACCACTTGCTAAGGTTAATCCTGTCCAGTTTATTGTTTTTCCGGTAGCAATACCTCCGCCACTTATTGGCGTGGCTGTTAAACTTAAACCTGATGGTACGATGTCTTCTATGGAGATCCCCGTAGCTGTATCTGGTCCTGAATTACTTACAACTAACTCAAACGTTACTAAATCACCCACATTAGGCGTAGCACTGCTTGTTATTGATACCCCTTTTGATAGATCTAAATCGGCAGATTGGATAACAAAAGTAGCCGTATCTTCATCATCATCGGCAATACCATCAGTATAATCATCTATAGTATTACCGGTTGTTGGATCACTATCTGGGTCAATTAAATCACTTGCTATAATTTGAACACTATTTGTATAATTACCAGATCCATTAACAATAGCTTTATACGTTAATATTCTTGACAATCCATTTCCTATAGCTAAATCACTCCAGGTAATCGATTTATTACCTACTAAATAAACACCAGAATTAGATATACTCCCAGGAACAACATCAAATCCTGATGGCAACAAATCTTCTATAACAACACCCGTAGCATCGCCCGGTCCAAAATTTTCTAATGAAACAGAGAATGTTACAGTATCTCCAACTGAACCTGAAACTGGCAGCACGGATTTTGTAATTTGGAGATCGGCAGTTTCTAATATAATATTTGCATTGTCTTCGTCATCCTCACTTTGATCTCCATCATCATTATTAGGTTGGCTATTTGGGTCAAACTGATCACTCGCAGAAATTTGAGCCTTATTTATATACTCATTGGCTGCTCCTGTTGGGGCTTTTACTCCGGCTGTAATGTTTAAAGTCCTTGTTGATCCGTTTGCCACAGTACCAACAATCCATATACCTGATGATGCATTATAATTTCCTGCGGAATCATCACTTTGGTAAGAATATCCGATAGGTAATTGATCTAAAACTCTAACATTTGTGGCTGCATCTGGACCACTATTAGAAACTGTAATAGTGAAGGTAACATTATCTCCAACACTAACATTTATTGGTAGCACTGTTTTTTGAAGCGATAAATTTGCCGATTGGATTGATACAAAAGCTGAATCTTCGTCGTCTTCACTTTGGTCTCCATCATCATTATTTGGCTCACTATCTGGATCAAAATTATCACTTGCAATAATTTGTGCAGTATTAATATACGGTCCAGAAGCATTAACTGTTGCATTAAAAGTTAAAGATAAAGTAGAACCACTTGCAATATTTAAATTAGTCCATGTAATGGTTTGCGTTCCTAAATCAAAAACACCTCCATTCGAAACCGATCCCGGTACTAAAGAATAACCTATAGGCAAAACGTCTTGCACATCAACTCCTGTGGCATCTGAGTTTGTAGAACTCGCATCATTATTAAAAATAGCTACTGTAAATGTTACAACATCACCAGCATTTGCGCTAGATGGTAAAACAGTTTTTGTTAATTCTAAATCTGACACTGGGGTAATAATAATAGTTACTCTGTCATTTGCATTGCTACACGATCCATTAGAAACTGTCCACTCAAATTCATATGTTCCTACAATAGTACCAGTAACTGCGGTATTGGGATCATTATCATTTATAAAATTAACCGAACTTGGTCCAGATACTTGCGTCCATTCGCCAGTTCCTGCCATTACGGGTGTTGCCCCAAGATTAACGGGCGAAAATTCTGGAAGTGTCTGGTTTGGTCCCGCTTCTGCACTAATCGGATCAGAATAGACAATAATACCCATGGTATCAGAATTAGTACAGCCGCCATTAGTTGCTGTCCATGTAAACAGATATGTCCCTGCTGAAAGACCTAATATCAAACTATTTGGATTATTAGGTGAAGCAATTGTTGCTGGGTTCCCTCCTGTTTGTGTCCAAGTACCTGTTCCAACAGCGATTGGTGTTGCTTGAAGAAATGTTTGAGTACCATCACACAATTCCTGATCTGGACCTGCAAAAGCTTGAGAAGGGGGAACAGCAATAAAAGTTACGTTAACAACATCTGATTGTGGCGCACATAAACCTGCAACAAATGGTCCATTGGAAACAGTCCAAGTTAACTGGTAGGTACCAACTGCAATATTTGACAAACTTGTTACCGGATTATTTGGATTATCTATGGTTGTTGTTGAACCTCCTGGTGCACTGGTAATTGTCCACACTCCAATTCCAATTGTTGGAGGTGTTGCGGCCGTAAGAAAATTTGTTTGACAAGCATTCGGCTGATCTACCCCGGCATTAATTGGACCTGGTGCCTCAAAAACTTCTATTCTTACTATATCGGCATTATCAGTACATAAATTTGCCTGAAAATTCAATTCAACAACATATAAGCCTGGAACTGTTAATCCAGTCACATCGGTTGTTGTGCTGTTATTTGGTGTTGTAAAAACCACGGTTGCACCACCTGGCTGAGATAATAAACGCCATTCAGATGTTACATCTCCGGGTATGGCTGCATTTCCTGCTGTTAAAGTAGCTGTGGTTGTATCTGCAATACAAATATTTTGATCTAAACCTGCATCGGCGTCTTCACTGGGTCCATTACTAACGATTATCGTGACTTGATCGCTATTATTACATGCACTTCCAGAACCTACATAATCTGTAGTATATTGAAAAATATATTCAAAACCAGGTTCTACCGGTGCATTAGCTGTATAACTATTACTAGGAGATTGTGTTGGCGTAAAGGAACCTATACCTAGAGGGTTTGTTGTTGAAACTATTGACCAGGTTCCGGTTGTTCCTACTGTTGCTTCCAGAAAAACACTGGTTACCTCACATAAATTCTGATCTGAACCGGCGCTGGCTGGTGCAAAAACATCTACAGTAATTTCGTCTGTAGAATTTGGACAAAGTGGCGAGCCACTAGATGTAGTCCATCTAAAAACATAAGATCCCGTTGTTAAACCAGTAACATTTATTGCATTATTTCCAGAATTATCAATAGTCGGTGAATTCGGTCCTGAAACGACTGTCCAAGCACCTGTTTCTGAATTTGGGCTCAGTAAAGGATTAGCAGTTATTGTAGTATTTGTGGCTGCACAAATAACTTGATTACCCCCTTGAATAACGGCCTCTGTTGGTGGAATACCAACCACTATCGTAACCTGATCAGGTGCTGAACTAGCTGCGCAATTCCCGTATTCAATAACCCATTCAAAAACATAGGTGCCATCTAAAAGATCTGAAAAGATGGCTGTTGGACTATTTATATCATCTACTGTAAAACCCAATCCTGAAATTAAATTCCAAGTTCCTGTACCACCAAATAGGGATGGATCATCAGCATTCATTGAAAACGATAATAATACCGGGTCTAAACAGATATTTTGATCTGGTCCAGCACTAACAACAGCCGTTGCATCTGTTATAACGACTTCAATCTCATCCGACGTTGGGGGACAACCATTTGGTGGTGGTGCCGAATAGGCTATTTCCCAATTAAAAATATACTTACCATCTATTAGTCCAGTAACTTCTGATGTTGGGCTATTTGGATTTGTAAAGACACCTACCGTTGGTCCCGACACTTGTGTCCACGTACCAGTTTCATCAATATCAGGAGTATTAGCATTAAGATTTGGAATTGTTCCAACTCCGGCACTTAAACATAAATCAGTGCCAGCATTAGCTATAGTAGGAGACTCCGTAAGTAATGTTTCAATAATTACGGTATCGGTTTCTGCAGCGCCACAATCTGGAAAACCAGGTGCTTCATCTACAGTCCAGGTTAAGATATATTCATTTCCATTTGCAATAGTTGCGTCTGGAATTGAAAACCCAGTAGCAATAGCGTTGGGGTCATTAACGTTAGGCGTAAAAACTATACCAGGATCTGAGGCAGACCATGTTCCTATTTGACTATTTAATAACGGATCAGCAGACAACTGTACTGGTGCATTAAAACAAACTAACTGATTAGGACCAGCTTCGATAGGAATATTACTTACAGGTGTTACTGTAACGAAAGTGTTTGACACTGCTGGTGGTAAACAATTCGGGCCAGCTGACACCGTATAACTAAACTCATATGATCCAGGAATTAAACCTGTTAATCCAGTAGTTCGCACGTACCTGTCATCTATAATAGCATTTGTCATACCTGCCGGACCATTAACTAAGGTCCAAATTGAAGTTTCACCCGGAGATATAACACTACCTGCTAAATTTCCAGCTGTCTGACCACATACAAAAGTTTGATTTGACCCTGCATTAGAACCAGAAATTATAGTAGAAATTGCAACATTTACAGCATCATTAGCTTCATCACAATCTAATAAGAGATTACCAGTTCGTCTTCTTTTAAAGTTTATAGTATATGTACCTGAAACATCAAAAACACTTACATTAGCAGTTCCATTGTTCGCACCACCTAAACTCACATAATTTGTTGGAAATGTTAAACTAGAATCACTAGGCCCGCTTACTATACTGTACTCTGTTATGTTACCACTGCTTGATATATAAGGAATATTTACAGAGGTTTGGTTACAAGTACCTACTACTAAATCATTTCCTCCATTAACTAAAATGCTAACTGGGTTCACATTATAACTAATACTTACAGTACTTGATGTCGTACAACTTGTTACCGAATTTGTAATGGTATAACTGAATTGATAAGAATTGGGAGAGGAAAGACCTGTTATTTGAGTTGTACTCTTATCCGAGCTTACGATTGTTGCCGCAGGGCCCCCTATTTGCTGCCATAGCACTGTTTCATTTGTATAATTTGGAGAACTCCCTACCAAAGTAGTCTGAGTAATTGAAGCGTCGCAAAAACGCTGGTCATTATTTGCAATAGATGCCTGAGTTACATCTTGAGTTGCCGCGGGCACTGTAATTGTAACTGTGTCGGAACCTGAAACGCATGGTCCTACAACAGTCCACCTAAACGCATAAGTTCCTTCTACAAGAGAATTTACAGAGGTTGAATTACTATTAGGGCTTGAAATTGTTGGATTTGAAGGCCCACTCACAAAGTACCATGTACCGTTTTGACCATTTATATTATTTCCACCAAAACTAGCATTTAAGTTTGTGTTTTGATTAACGGTGTAACAATTTGATAATGTCTGATCTGCCCCTGCATCAACAGGAGTTTCACCACCATAATTCGTTATTATTATATCATCAAAAGACTCACAATTTTGACCTGGCGCATATTCTGGACCAGTTATAGTCCATCTTAAAGTAGTGGTTCCAGCACTGGAATCTCCTAAATTTATAGTTGATGTAGCTGAATTTGGCTGATTAACAGCAACCCCTGCACCATTACCTCCAACAACAGACCACAATCCTGTTTCACCAGAATTACCCGGTGTATTACCATTAATAACTAAAGAACCTGTAGAATCTGGACAAGAGGCTAAATCTGCCCCAGCATTGGCTATTGTAATTGGCTGAACCGTTACAGAAACAGTTTGCGAAGGTGTGTCTCCATTAAAACAAGTTGCTGAAAGTTCAAAAACATAAATATTGCCTCCCGAAAATCCAGAAATAACAGGATTATCAATTGAAGGGTCGCTTATTATAACAGAAGGACCGGAAATTTGCTTCCAGGTAGGTCCTTGTGCATACGTGTCTGGAGTATTACCATTTAATTGAAATACTTCGTTTGTGCAAATAGTTCGATTTAAACCAGCATTAATTGTACATGATTGTGCATTTAATGAACCCATTCCAAATAGCAAAATAATAAAAGTAAAAACAGAAAGTTTCAGAAATTGAACTTTCTTCTTAGGGTAGAGATTAGTCATTTAAAAGTTATTATAGTTGAATTAATAGCGAAATAATGAAGTCCTGTTTAGGATTTTTTTAAATTAATAAAAAAAAATGATAAAATTCCTTCGAACAGAATATAATTATACATTCTTTGTTAATACCGACATTTAATATTATAGACACAAATTCAGATAGAAAGTCACATATTCAATTATTAAATTCTTGACATTTTTCTAAAAACAAAATGTAAGAGACATTTAGATTAGTTTTTACACCTATTTACTCAAGGTTTGATTTTAATAATAAACATGTTTTCAAATTGATAACGAAAATATTTACTTAATTCTAAATTAAGGTATAATAAAAAAAGGCCATCAAATGATAGCCTTTTATAATCTTTATCTAAACTATTATTTCATTTTTACAATTATAAAATCGCTTCGTCTATTTAATTGATGTTCTTCTTTACTACAACGCACGCCATCTGAACATTTATTGATTAATTCACTTTCACCATATCCTTTTCCTGTGAGTCTATCTGCGTCAATTTTACCAACTTTAACCAAATAATTAATGGTTGATTTATTACGACGATTAGATAACGCATTATTATATGATGCTTTTCCTCGACTATCTGTATGAGATCTTACATCTATTATCATGGTAGGGTATTTATTTAATACTGCAACAATTTTTTGCAGTTCAATCTCTGCATCCGGACGAATTTTCGATTTATCTAAATCAAAATAAATAGGGTTTAAATTAAAGGCATCTCTAAGATTTGTTCCTTCGGCTATTATTACTTCTTCTTGAACCAGTGGTATATCGACATGTAATTGTTCTTTTCTTTTAGAAGTTGTTAAAATTCTTTTTTCTGAAGTTTCATATAAATCTTTTGAAGCACGCACCAGGTATTGACTATCACAATCTAGGACCATAAAATTATAAATGGCATCATCACCCACTATTTGTTCTGCAGCTATGATACCTTCATTATTAAGTAATACTACTTTTGCACCTTCTAATAATTGGTTTGTTTTTATATCGAAAACTTTGCCTGCTAATTTTTGAGAACATTCTGGGACTTTAAACCAATAAATATCATCATCGCCTTTTCCTCCATCCCTGTTCGAGGAAAAATACCCTTCTTTTGTGATTAAATTTTCATAATATGCAAAATCATCATTAGGACTATTAATAGGTTTCCCGATATTCTCAACTATAAAGGACTCATTCTTTTTTAATTTTTTTTCGAAATCATAAATTCTATAAATATCTAATCCACCCAACCCTGAATATCCATTGGAAGAAAAATACAAGTCTCCTTTTTCATTAATAAATGGAAATGTTTCCTGTGCTTCTGTATTTATGGTTGCCCCTAAATTAACAGGAATTCCTAATGTGCCATCTTGGTTTATATCGACAATATATAAATCTGATTGTCCAAAAGTACCTGGCATATCTGAAGCAAAAATTAACTTATCTCCTCTTGAATTAATAGTTGGATGTGCAACACTATAAGATTCACTATTAAAATGAACAGGATTTATATCGTTCCAAGAATTATCATTTGCGATTTTCTGTTTTTTTTGCCGAATATAATTGCAATCTATTTACACCCGCTTCATCTCTTTTTAATTTACTTTTGAAAAAATTATTTCTGGTAAAATACATAGTATTGCCATCGGGTGTAAAGGCTACAGACGATTCATGGTATTTAGTATTTATGTCCTCATTAAAATTTTTCAAATTTTCAAAAGTACCATCATTTGCTTTTGAAATAGAATACAACTCCAAATAAGGCTGATTATTCCAAACATAATTTTTACCAGTTCCTCTTGAGGATGCAAAAATAAATTGATTATCGAAGATTGTTGTTCCAAAATCTGACTGTGCTGAATTAAAAGGTAAATTAATGATTTCTAAATCTTCACTTTGTAAATCAATCGTTTTTAAATAATTGGGTGTAGATTTAAAAATACTTGCTCTTAAATCATTCTGAATTGATTCTGAAAATTTTCGCATCCATTTATCGGATTCTGCATAATTTTCAAGAGACTTTAAAGATTGTGCATATCTGTAATAATACTCAGGGTCAATTTTGTTTTCTAAATTAACTTCATCCAATTTCATTAACTCGCCATACCATTTTGATGCTTCTTCCATTTTATTATTGAAATAAAAGGAGTTGCCTAATTTTTGAAACAAGTCAACAGATTTATAACCTTTATTTGCAACATTCAACAAGATGTCTGTAGTTTTTACGTATGAATAATTATTATAATCGTAAGTAGCTTTATCTAATAGTTGCCTTTTGAGCATAACTATTAATTGCTATAATTGATATAAAAGTAAAAAGTATATTGTATAATTTAATTTTCATAATCTGATTGTATTAAAAGAATCTAGGAGATAATATTTTGCCAACTGACCTTAATTCGAAGCGAAGCATAATTTCATGCGACCCACTATTATAATTGTTCAAATTAGTAGTAGTTAAATCGTATGCATACCCAATATATAACTCATCACTAACTTGAAATCCTACTAATCCACTTACAGAATCATCCCATCTGTATGCCAATCCTAAAGTTAAAGATGTCTTTAATTAATGCATTAGTGAAAGATCTGCAATTAATGGAGCACCACTTACGGCTTTTACTAAAAATGCCGGTTTTAACTTGGTATCGTAACTTACATCAAACACATAACCTCCTATTAAAAAATAGTGCAATACGCTCGGTTGCTAAAGATTCTTGAAAATCGTCATAATGATTTGTAGTTATAAAGTTCGGCACTGCTAGGCCTACATACCAATTGTTTGAATGTAAGTATAAACCAGCTCCCAGTGTGGGTGAAAACAAATTAACATTATCGTTAAAAGCCACATCCGGGTTTCTATAAATCCCTTTACTCCAGTCTGTATCAAGCAAATGAAAACCTCCTTTTACACCGAATGAAAATTCGGTTTCACCTAAGATATCCATTGGAATGGAATACGAAAAATTAGCATCCAAACTAGTTTCTATTGCCGGTCCAAGTTGATCACTCACAATATTAAGTCCCAATCCCAATCGATTATTTTCTAATGGCGAATGAATTCCAAAAGTAAGTGTTTTAGGAGCTCCATCAATTCCAACCCATTGTGTTCTATATAAAGCGGTTGCACTAAGCACCTCTCTTTGACCAGCATAACCTGGGTTCACACTCATGGTATTATACATATACTGCGTATATTGAGGGTCTTGTTGTGCGCTAACATGTATACTTAATAGTGTAATAAACACTAAAATTAAACTTTTTATTAACGATGATTTTTGTATCATTTTAATTTTTTTTTAGTCTTTTTACTATCTATTTATGTATAACCATCCTACTTTAGGTTTCGAACCTTCTCCTAAATCCAAAATATAATAATAGGTGCCATCTGGAAGTTTTTCAGAAGTATTGATAGTAACTCTTCCATTTGAAGTTCCATCAAATTCATTATTATAACCTCGTTTTGTATACACTATATTACCCCAGCGATTATAGACTTCCAGCTTATTATTAGGGTAGTTCTCAATACATCCAATAACAAACGTGTCATTAACTCCATCATTATTAGGTGAAAACTCATTATATGTAATTAAACAGCCTAATTGAGTTACTGTAGGGTCATCACTGGTATTTCCATCAAAATCATCTCCGTTATCACTTACATCACTTATAATATCTCCATTTGGAGCTTTACCTGATGCAACGACACTATTACTTACTCCACTTGCATTTATTGCTTGTTGAGTTATAACAAAGGAGGCGGTATATGTAGCAGACTCTCCAATTAATAAAGTACCTTCAGGACTACTTAAGTCTGAACTTTCGAATGTTACAGGACTTGTTAAACTAATTACATTTCCTTGCGCATCCATAAAACTATCTACTAAAATCAGTTCTGTTATTCTAACATTACCAATGTTTTCTACCGTAATAGTATAATTGATTTCGTCTCCCAATTTCACACCGAAATAATCCGCGGTTTTTGTAACTTCTATTTCAGCAGTACAATCGGCCATTGTTGTCACAGCAACCGTAATGTCGGATACGTTATATGAACAAGCATCTTTCGGATCGGTTCCATTAGCTATTTCTGTTGCATCAATAACGCCATCGCCATCGCAATCTGATGTCGACGTAATTGATTCAGTTATATCCGCTGCATTATAAGAACATGCATCTTTTGGATTGGTGCCATTAGCTATTTCTGTCGCATCGATAACACCATCGCCGTCACAATCTGTGGTTGCCGTTACAGATACTGTGATATCTATTACATTATAAGAACATGCATCTTTCGGATCGGTTCCATTAGCTATTTCTGTGGCATCAATAACACCATCGCCGTCACAATCTGTAGTTGCCGTGACTGATTCTGTAGATATCTATTACATTATAAGAACAGGCATCTTTTGGATCGGTGCCATTTGCAATCTCTGTATCATTCGTCACTCCATCGCCATCACAATCAGCTGTTGAGGTTACGATTTCGGTGATACTTGCTGTGATATATGAACAGTCATCTAATGGATCTGTGGTATCGGTTACTTCTTGTCCGTTAGTCACACCATCACCATCACAATCAGCAGCGTTCCACGTAGCACTTGGTGCTACGGTGGCGCTAGTTAACACAAAACTACATGGGTTTTGTCCGTCCGTGCCGTCAGTTGCTTCATCTGCATTCGTTACGCCATCGCCATCACAATCTGCTGTTGAGGTTACGGTTTCGGTGATACTTGCTGTGATATATGAACAGTCATCTAATGGGTCTGTGGTATCGGTTACTTCTTGTCCGTTAGTCACACCATCACCATCACAATCAGCGGCATTCCATGCAGTACTTGGTGGGACTGTGGCGCTCGTTAATACAAAACTACATGGGTCTTGTCCATCGGTGCCATCAGTATGCTTCATCCGCATTGGTGACTCCATCGCCATCACAATCAGCTGCCGAGGTAACTGGTACAGTAATACTTGCGGTGATATAGGAACAGTCATCTAATGGATCTGTTGTGTCTGTTACTTCTTGTCCGTTAGTGACACCATCACCATCACAATCCGATGCGTTCCAGGCAGCACTTGGTGGGACTGTGGCGCTCGTTAATACAAAACTACATGGGTTTTGTCCGTCGGTGCCATCAGTAGCTTCATCCGCATTGGTAACGCCATCGCCATCACAATCAGCTGTTGAGGTTACAACCACACTGATATTTGCTGTGATATATGAACAGTCATCTAATGGATCTGTGGTATCTGTTACTTCTTGTCCGTTAGTCACACCATCACCATCACAATCCGCATGCGTTCCACGCAGCACTTGGTGGGACTGTGGCGCTCGTTAATACAAAACTACATGGGTCTTGTCCGTCGGTGCCATCAGTAGCTTCATCCGCATTGGTGACTCCATCGCCATCACAATCTGCTGTTGAGGTTACGGTTTCGGTGATACTTGCTGTGATATATGAACAGTCATCTAATGGGTCTGTGGTATCGGTTACTTCTTGTCCGTTAGTCACACCATCGCCATCACAATCAGCAGCGTTCCACGTAGCACTTGGTGCTACGGTAGCGCTCGTTAATACAAAACTACATGGGTTTTGTCCGTCCGTGCCATCGGTAGCTTCATCTGCATTCGTTACGCCATCGCCATCACAATCAGCTGTTGAGGTTACGGTTTCGGTGATACTTGCTGTTATATATGAACAGTCATCTAATGGATCTGTTGTGTCTGTTACTTCTTGTCCGTTAGTCACACCATCGCCATCACAATCAGCTGCATTCCATGCAGCACTTGGTGGGACTGTGGCGCTCGTTAATACAAAACTACATGGGTTTTGTCCGTCCGTGCCATCAGTAGCTTCATCCGCATTGGTGACTCCATCGCCATCACAATCAGCTGTTGAGGTTACGGTTTCGGTGATACTTGCTGTTATATATGAACAGTCATCTAATGGATCTGTTGTGTCTGTTACTTCTTGTCCGTTAGTCACACCATCACCATCACAATCAGCAGCGTTCCACGTCGCACTTGGTGGGACTGTGGCGCTCGTTAATACAAAACTACATGGGTTTTGTCCGTCCGTGCCATCAGTAGCTTCATCCGCATTGGTGACGCCATCGCCATCACAATCTGCTGTTGAGGTTACGGTTTCGGTGATACTTGCTGTTACATAGGAACAGTCATCTAATGGGTCTGTGGTGTCTGTTACTTCTTGTCCGTTAGTCACACCATCACCATCACAATCAGCTGCATTCCACGCAGCACTTGGTGGGACTGTGGCGCTCGTTAATACAAAACTACATGGGTCTTGTCCGTCCGTGCCATCGGTAGCTTCATCCGCATTGGTGACTCCATCGCCATCACAATCAGCTGTTGAGGTTACGGTTTCGGTGATACTTGCTGTTACATAGGAACAGTCATCTAATGGATCTGTGGTATCTGTTACTTCTTGTCCGTTAGTCACACCATCACCATCACAATCAGCTGCATTCCATGCAGCACTTGGTGGGACTGTGGCGCTCGTTAATACAAAACTACATGGGTCTTGTCCGTCCGTGCCATCAGTTGCTTCATCCGCATTGGTGACTCCATCGCCATCACAATCAGCTGTTGAGGTTACGGTTTCGGTGATACTGGCTGTTACATAGGAACAGTCATCTAATGGATCTGTTGTGTCTGTTACTTCTTGTCCGTTAGTGACACCATCACCATCACAATCAGCGGCATTCCACGCAGCACTTGGTGGGACTGTGGCGCTCGTTAATACAAAACTACATGGGTTTTGTCCGTCCGTGCCATCAGTAGCTTCATCCGCATTGGTGACTCCATCGCCATCACAATCAGCTGTTGAGGTTACGGTTTCGGTGATACTTGCTGTTACATATGAACAGTCATCTAATGGATCTGTTGTGTCTGTTACTTCTTGTCCGTTAGTCACACCATCGCCATCACAATCCGATGCATTCCAGGCAGCACTTGGTGGGACTGTGGCGCTCGTTAATACAAAACTACATGGGTTTTGTCCATCCGTGCCATCGGTATCTTCATCTGCATTCGTTACGCCATCGCCATCACAATCTGCTGTTGAGGTTACGGTTTCGGTGATACTTGCTGTTACATATGAACAGTCATCTAATGGATCTGTTGTATCTGTTACTTCTTGTCCGTTAGTCACACCATCACCATCACAATCAGCAGCGTTCCACGTCGCACTTGGTGGGACTGTGGCGCTCGTTAATACAAAACTACATGGATTTTGTCCGTCCGTGCCATCAGTAGCTTCATCTGCATTGGTGACGCCATCGCCATCACAATCTGCTGTTGAGGTTACGGTTTCGGTGATACTTGCTGTGATATATGAACAGTCATCTAATGGGTCTGTGGTGTCTGTTACTTCTTGTCCGTTAGTCACACCATCACCATCACAATCAGCAGCGTTCCACGCCGCACTTGGTGAGACTGTGGCGCTCGTTAATACAAAACTACATGGGTTTTGTCCATCCGTGCCATCAGTAGCTTCATCCGCATTGGTGACGCCATCGCCATCACAATCTGCTGTTGAGGTTACGGTTTCGGTGATACTTGCTGTGATATATGAACAGTCATCTAATGGATCTGTTGTGTCTGTTACTTCTTGTCCGTTAGTCACACCATCACCATCACAATCCGCATGCGTTCCAGGCGCACTTGGTGAGACTGTGGCGCTCGTTAATACAAAACTACATGGGTTTTGTCCATCCGTGCCATCAGTAGCTTCATCCGCATTGGTGACGCCATCGCCATCACAATCTGCTGTTGAGGTTACGGTTTCGGTGATACTTGCTGTGATATATGAACAGTCATCTAATGGATCTGTGGTGTCTGTTACTTCTTGTCCGTTAGTCACACCATCACCATCACAATCAGCAGCGTTCCACGTCGCACTTGGTGAGACTGTGGCGCTCGTTAATACAAAACTACATGGGTTTTGTCCGTCCGTGCCATCAGTAGCTTCATCCGCATTGGTGACGCCATCGCCATCACAATCTGCTGTTGAGGTTACGGTTTCGGTGATACTTGCTGTTACATAAGAACAGTCATCTAATGGGTCTGTGGTGTCTGTTACTTCTTGTCCGTTAGTCACACCATCACCATCACAATCAGCAGCGTTCCACGTCGCACTTGGTGAGACTGTGGCGCTCGCTAATACAAAACTACATGGGTCTTGTCCGTCCGTGCCATCAGTAGCTTCATCCGCATTGGTGACGCCATCGCCATCACAATCGGCTGTTGAGGTTACGGTTTCGGTGATACTCGCTGTTACATAAGAACAGTCATCTAATGGATCTGTTGTGTCTGTTACTTCTTGTCCGTTAGTCACACCATCGCCATCACAATCCGATGCATTCCAGGCAGCACTTGGTGGGACTGTGGCGCTCGTTAATATAAAACTACATGGGTCTTGTCCATCGGTGCCATCAGTAGCTTCATCCGCATTGGTGACGCCATCGCCATCACAATCAGCTGTTGAGGTTACGGTTTCGGTGATACTTGCTGTGATATATGAACAGTCATCTAATGGATCTGTTGTGTCGGTTACTTCTTGTCCGTTAGTCACACCATCACCATCACAATCAGCAGCGTTCCACGTCGCACTTGGTGGGACTGTGGTGCTTGTTAATACAAAACTACATGGATTTTGTCCGTCCGTGCCATCAGTAGCTTCATCCGCATTGGTGACGCCATCGCCATCACAATCTGCTGTTGAGGTTACGGTTTCGGTGATACTTGCTGTGATATATGAACAGTCATCTAATGGATCTGTGGTATCTATAAATTCTTGTCCGTTAGTCACACCATCACCATCACAATCAGCAGCGTTCCACGTCGCACTTGGTGAGACTGTGGCGCTCGTTAATACAAAACTACATGGGTTTTGTCCATCGGTGCCATCAGTATCTTCATCCGCATTGGTGACGCCATCGCCATCACAATCTGCTGTTGAGGTTACGGTTTCGGTGATACTTGCTGTGATATATGAACAGTCATCTAATGGATCTGTTGTGTCGGTTACTTCTTGTCCGTTAGTGACACCATCGCCATCACAATCCGATGCGTTCCATGCGGCACTTGGTGGGACTGTGGCGCTAGTTAATACAAAACTACATGGGTTTTGTCCGTCCGTGCCATCGGTATCTTCATCCGCATTGGTGACGCCATCGCCATCACAATCAGCTGTCGAGGTAACTGGTACACACTGATATTTGCTGTGATATATGAACAGTCATCTAATGGATCTGTTGTGTCTGTTACTTCTTGTCCGTTTGTGACACCATCGCCATCACAATCCGATGCGTTCCAGGCAGCACTTGGTGGGACTGTGGCGCTCGTTAATACAAAACTACATGGGTTTTGTCCATCGGTGCCATCAGTAGCTTCATCCGCATTGGTGACGCCATCGCCATCACAATCTGCTGTTGAGGTTACGGTTTCGGTGATACTCGCTGTTACATAAGAACAGTCATCTAATGGATCTGTTGTGTCTGTTACTTCTTGTCCGTTTGTGACACCATCGCCATCACAATCCGATGCATTCCAGGCAGCACTTGGTGGGACTGTGGCGCTCGTTAATATAAAACTACATGGGTCTTGTCCATCGGTGCCGTCCGTTGCTTCATCTGCATCGGTTACACCATCATTATCATCATCGATATCACAAGCATTTAAAATTCCATCGCCGTCTGCATCTGGACCTACTTCTAAATAATCCTTAATAGTATTACCGTCTGTATCTGCTGGAACTACATATGTCGCACCAGTTACACTTCCATCTAATTCTGTTGCTGGAGGATTCCCTAGACCATAAAATGCATTATCTCCTCCATCTGCATTCGCGTTATCATAAGCTTCGTTGGCATCACTACATCCATCGCCGTCACTATCTGTGTCTAAATGATTAGGAATACCGTCATTATCAGGGTCTAAATTTGCACAAATACCAAATGAATTCAACGTACAAAAATCTGGATCTTGATAATTTGGAATATTATCTCCATCAGAATCTATTAAAGGATCTGCGCTATTTGATTCTTCTGTATCTAAAATTCCATCATTATCGTCATCTATATCTGTTCCATCAGGAACTCCATCACCATCATTATCATTAAACGAAGTATCTCGATAATCGACATCACCTCCTAATAATACATCCGCGTCAGAATCTGGTAAATCTACTTTTGGATTATCATAAATGCCATTTGAATCTGAATAATCATCTATAGTATCTATTAAGTTATCTAATCCATTATTACCAACAGCATTATTTGTTCTACCATCAGTATCGGTATCCGCTGCACCATTCCCAGCTTCAACAATATCAAAAGCACCATCATTATCCGAATCTAAATCTAAATAGTCAGGTGAATCAACTCCATCTGTATTAACAACAACTATTGCTGACCCTCCATTATTATTATCATAACTATTATCTAAACCGTCCTTATCGGTATCAACTCCGCTTGGAGCTATATAACCCAATGTTGATTGCCCTTCGATATTATCTGGAATAGTATCATTATCTGAATCTAAATCTAGATAATTAAATTTACCATCGCCATCTGAATCTATAACCACAAGAGGACTTCCACCTAAAGAGGTGTTTAAATTTCCATCTCGGTCATCGTAAGGGTCTAAGGCATCAATTAATCCATCGGCATCGGCGTCATTGGTTGTACCTCCTCCATAATATCCATCTCCATCCGGATCAATGCCACCAGCTTCAATAACATCGGCAATGCCATCATTATCTGAATCTAAATCTTTATAATCTGGTATACCATCACCATCTGTATCCATTGGTATCAATCCTCCAGGTGCTGTATCGTTAGGCCTACCTTGAGCATCTACATCTGCGCTCCCTAGAACCCCTGAACGTTCCTGTCCATTACCGTCAGGATCATTAGTTCCTCCAGCTTCGGTATAGTCTGGAATGCCATCATTATCTGAATCCAGATCGAAATAATCTGGAATTCCATCTCCATCAGTATCGGTTGGATTCGTTCTTGGGTCTCCGTCTAAATCAAGATTCTGATCTTCAACAGTATCTAAAATTCCATCGTTATCGTCATCTAAATCGGTTACATCTGGAATACCATCATTATCTTTATCCTGAGTAGATATTTCGCGCCAATCTCTATCGCCTCCTACTGGATCTGTATCGGGATGATCTGTAGGTAATTGGTTGTTATTTGTAGCATTTAAAGAATTTGATGTGGTGTTTGAAGCATCAGTTGAAGGGTCGGAATATTCAAAATCATCATGCAAGCCGTCGCCGTCAAAATCAACAAATAATACCGGATCTACCATACCATCTGGTACAGCAGAACCATTCCCATTATCTACCAAATCTAAAGGGCCATCTATAGCATTAGCTGTCGCATTTTCAAGAATATCAAAGGCGTCTCCAACTCCGTCAACTCCGTCTGAATTGGTATCGGCATAATCTGGTGCACTTCCTCCATCTGTATTCGTATAACCTATACCAACACCACCATTATTTACATCATAAGCATTATCAATACCATCTCCGTCTGTATCTAAACCAGTTGGTGGTCTGTATGCAAAAGGTTGATTGACCTTCGATATTATCGATAATTCCATCATTATCAATATCTATATCTAAATAATTCTTTACGCCATCGTTATCTCTGTCTTGATTAAATCCGAAACCACCCAGTATGTTACCTGCAAAATCTGGATCATTAGTGTCTGCAAGACCATCACCGTCTGAATCTGCCGGTATTCCTGTTCCTACAATTCCATTGTTATCACCGTCGACCACTTGAAAATTACCCTTCAAATGTATCAGGAAGACCATCACCATCTGAATCTAAATCAGATAATTTGGTAATCGAATCAGCGTCTGAATTTAGTGGTGTTGGAAATATAGCTTCTGCATCAATCGGATCGTGCCAGCCATTTCCATCAGCATCCACAAAACCATCTACTTGTCCATTATTGTCTGTATCATTATAAGCAGGATTGTTAGAAAAGGCCTCGGTAGTATCTGTAATACCGTCATTGTCTGAATCAACGTCTAAAAAATTATATAAGGTAAAACCTGGATTAACATCAGATGAAGCATCGGTATTCAATGGATTTGAAATTAAAATACCACTATCTGGTGCTGTTTCAACTTCGTTAACCAAACCATTTGTTCCATAATTAACTGAATCGTATAAGCCATCGTTATTGGCATCTAAATATCCAGCTTCAATGACATCTGGAATGGCATCATTATCTGAATCTAGATCTAAATGATTAGGTATTCCATCACCGTCGAAATCATATAGCTTTAATAGACCTGGTGTGTCATTACCAATTGTATTATTTGTGTCGTCTTCATCTAGATAAGCAGGAATACCATCATTATCTACATCGGCATCTGGATTATTTCCTCCAGATTCATAAGTATCGGGGATTCCGTCGTTATCATCGTCTAGATCTACTGTGTCGGGTACGCCATCATTATCTGTATCTTTCAAAACGGTTATGGTTACAGTCGCCGTGGCGCAGACAGACAAACCACTCGCATCATTACATACTTGGTAAACTATTGTTACAATTGTTCCTGCTTCACCTGCAAGAGGCGTGTAATCTAGCGTTCCTAGTGAAGTGTCGAAAGTTACAGTTCCACCAGCGCTTCCTCCAGTTTGGGTGATTGTGGTTGTTCCAAGGTTGTTTACATCTGCATTATCAAGATAATCATCGTTTGTTAAAATATCGATTGTAATCGTAGTTCCCACTATAACCGATCCACTGTCATCGTTAGCGGTTGCTGTACCCGCGTTTGGATCTGTTCCATTTATATTACCGTCACCATCACAGTCACCTGTTGGTATGGCTGCTGGATTTGGATCACATGGATCGTTAGGATTAGAAGTTGTCATAGGTACAGTTGGAGTAGATGGATCATCAATTCCTGTTGTTTCTTCACAATCTGTTAATCCGTCACCATCTGTGTCTGTTGTAGGAACATTCACGGTTCTAGTTGCGGTTGCGTCAGGACATCCACCTGCTCCTACAACCGTATACGTCATTGTAGCGGTACCTCCAGCAACACCTGTAATTTCTCCAGTTGATGGATTGATTGTAGCAATTGATATGTTAGAAGATGACCATGTTCCTCCGCCTTGTGTCGATGAGAAAGTTGTGGTTGTACCTATACAAACACTTTGAACTCCTGAAAGCGTTCCAGCTAAAGGAGCAGCTGTTACAGTAACAGTTCTAGTATCTGTTGCGTCCGGACATCCACCTGTTCCAGTAACTGTATAAGTTATTGTTGCCGTTCCAGAAGCAACACCCGTGATGACTCCTGTAGAAGGATCTACGGTTGCAGTTCCAGTAGCTGATGAAGTCCATGTTCCACCAGAGACCGTAGAGGAGAATGTTGTTGTTAATCCAACACATACATTTTGAAAACCAGAAAGTGTTCCTGTTGTAGGAGCAGCAGTTACAGTGACAGTTCGAGTATCTGTTGCGTCCGGACATCCACCTGTTCCAGTAACTGTATAAGTTATTGTTGCCGTTCCAGAAGCAACACCCGTGATGACTCCTGTAGAAGGATCAACCGTTGCAGTTCCAGTAGCTGATGAAGTCCATGTTCCACCAGAGACTGTAGAAGAGAATGTTGTTGTTAATCCAACACATACATTTTGAACACCAGAAAGTGTTCCTGCTAAAGGAGCAGCTGTTACAGTAACAGTTCGAGTATCTGTGGCGTCTGGACATCCACCTGTTCCAGTAACTGTATAAGTTATTGTTGCCGTTCCAGCAGCAACACCCGTGATGACTCCAGTAGAAGGATCTACGGTTGCAGTTCCGGTAGCTGATGAAGTCCATGTTCCACCAGAGACCGTAGAAGAGAATGTTGTTGTTAATCCAACGCATACATTTTGAACTCCTGAAAGCGTTCCTGCTGAAGGAGCAGCCGTTACAGTGACCGTTCGAGTATCTGTTGCGTCAGGACATCCACCTGTTCCAGTTACCGTATAAGTTATTGTTGCCGTTCCAGCAGCAACACCCGTGATGACTCCTGTAGAAGGATCAACCGTTGCAGTTCCAGTAGCTGATGAAGTCCATGTTCCACCAGATACCGTAGAGGAGAATGTTGTTGTTAATCCAACACATACATTTTGAAAACCGGAAAGTGTTCCTGTTAAAGGAGCAGCCGTTACAGTAACAGTTCGAGTATCTGTTGCGTCCGGACATCCACCTGTTCCAGTAACTGTATAAGTTATTGTTGCCGTTCCAGCAGCAACTCCCGTGATGACTCCTGTAGAAGGATCAACCGTTGCAGTTCCGGTAGCTGATGAAGTCCATGTTCCACCAGCGATCGTTGATGGAAAATGTTGTTGTTCCCTCCAACACAAACAGCTTGCGAACCGGAAAGTGTTCCTGTTGTAGCAGCAGCAGTTACAGTGACAGTTCGAGTATCTGTGGCGTCTGGACATCCACCTGTTCCAGTAACTGTATAAGTTATTGTTGCAGTTCCAGCAGCGATACCAGCAATCACTCCCGTAGAAGGATCAATCGTTGCTATTCCAGTAGCAGATGAAGTCCATGTACCACCAGCGATAGTTGATGTAAATGTTGAGTTTCCGCCAACACAAATGGCTTGGGTTCCTGATAGTGTTCCTGCACTTGGAGGAGCAGTTAACGTCACTGTTCGTGTAGCTGTCGCGTCTGGACATCCACCTGTTCCTGCTGACTGTATAAGTCATGGTTGCAGTTCCTGCAGCGATACCCGTGATGACTCCTGTTGAAGGAGCAACCGTTGCAGTTCCAGTAGCCGATGAAGTCCATAATCCTCCACCTTGTGTAGATGAGAATGTTGTTGTTAATCCAACACATACATTTTGGACTCCCGAAAGCGTTCCTGCAGACGGAGGAGTAGTTACAGTTACAGTTCTTGTAACAGTCGCATTTGGGCATCCACCTGTTCCTGTTACCGTATAAGTCATTGTTGCAGTTCCTGCAGCAACACCCGTGATGACTCCCGTCGAAGAATTAATCGTTGCAGTTCCAGTAGCAGATGAAGCCCATGTTCCACCAGATACCGTAGAAGAAAACGTTGTTGTTAATCCAACACATACATTTTGAACCCCTGAAAGTGTTCCAGATGAAGGAGCAGCTGTAACAGTTACCGTTCTCGTAGCCGTCGCGTTTGGACAGCCACCTGTTCCAGTGACTGTATAAGTAATTGTTGCAGTTCCTGCAGCTACACCGGTAATCACTCCTGTTGAAGGATCAACCGTTGCAGTTCCCGTATCGGATGATGTCCATGTCCCACCAGATACAGTGGAAGAGAACGTCCTGGTTAAACCAACACATACATTCTGAACCCCTGAAAGTGTTCCAGCTGAAGGAGCAGCCGTAACAGTGACGGTTCTCGTAGCTATCGAGTCTGAACATCCACCTGTTCCAGTTACTGTATAAGTAATTGTTGCAGTTCCGGCAGCTACACCGGTAATCACTCCTGTTGAAGGATCAACCGTTGCAGTTCCAGTAGCTGATGAAGTCCATGTTCCACCACTTATCGTAGAAGAGAACGTTGTTGTTAATCCAATACATACATTCTGAACTCCTGAAAGTGTTCCGACTACCGGTGCAGCAGTAACAGTCACGGTTCTTGTAGCAGTCGCGTTTGGACAGCCTCCTGTTCCTGTTACCGTATAAGTCATTGTTGCAGTGCCTGCAGCAAGACCTAAAATCGCTCCTGTAGTTGAGTTGATTGTTGCAATGCCTGGAGCAGACGAAGTCCATGTTCCACCGGCAATAGTTGATGCAAACGTTGAGTTACCTCCAACACAAATGGCTTGTGTTCCTGATAAAGTTCCAGCGCTTGGTGCAGCAGTAACAGTCACCGTCCTCGTAGCTGATGCGTTGGGACATCCACCAGTTCCAGTAACTGTATATGTAATAGTTGGAGTTCCAGCTCCAACACCAGTAATCACTCCCGTAGAAGGATCAACTGTTGCTAATGATGTGTTTGATGAAGTCCATGTTCCACCAGAGACCGTAGAAGAGAATGTTGTTGTTAATCCAACACATATATTTTGAAAACCAGAAAGTGTTCCTGTTGTAGGAGCAGCCGTTACCGTCACTGTTCTTGTAGCTGTCGCATTTGCACAGCCTCCTGTTCCTGTAATCGTGTAAGTCATGGTCGCTGTTCCTGAAGCAACTCCGGTAATGACTCCCGTGGTTGCGTTAATTGTTGCAGTTCCTGGAGCTGAAGTTGTCCATGTACCTCCCGTTTGGGTTGATGAGAAGGTGGTGGTTAATCCAATACACACGTTTTGTGTTCCTGACAAGGTTCCGCCTGTTGAACAAATTGTAACTGGTTCATTTGGGTCATCAACCGAAGCATTACTATCAATTTGGTCCTGGGTATTTGATATACTATTTGTAAGTGTAGTTCCCCCTGTTCCAAAATCAGCCTTCGCTACAATTACTAAATTACGAACTTGTCCAGCTGTCATGGTTCCAATTGTCCAATTCGGTGATGTCCATGTTCCAAAACCAGGTGTTGCACTTACTAATGTAAAACCAGTCGGTAGTACATCTTGAATGACAACATTAGTTACCGGATTAACACCTAAACTTTTTACTCTAATTGTAAATGTTACATCGTCCAACTCATTTATTGGATCAAGGTTATCAGTTTTCGTAATTAAAATATCTGGGTCACAATTAAAAACCGGTAAATTACCAGAATCATAACTACAAGATCCTTTTGTTACTCTAACAAGATAATCACCAATAACTAATGGTGCGTATGTATTTGTAGTTGCTCCTGGAATTAGAACACCATCCCTATACCATTGATAGGCATCAAAAGTTCCAGAATTTTCTTGTAATAATGTACCCGGAAAACAACCACTTCCCGAAACGCTTAAACCTACTACAGGAACGGTATCAAATCCAGAAAAATAACCAGCATAACCAGCATTTGTGCCCTGACTACCAAAAGTACCAACGGCAATAGGTCCTGTCGAATTTACTTTTACCTGTCCAACTAATCCAGTCACAAAAAAAGTTTTCCATTCGGTAGTACCGGTAGCGGGTAAGGAAGCTGGTAATGTAATTGGGCCACTACTATCTGTTACTGTAATATTTGCATCTAATGTCGAAGTTGAGGCAATAATAGTAACCGCTGATTGATTGGATGCTAATCCAGCAATAAAATTAATAGCAGAAATTTCATTTAATTCATTGGGCATTAAACAATTAACAGGCGCAATAAAATTCATTCCTATGGTTTGAATTGCGTTAGGTAAACCTGTTAAACACTGAAAAGCATAGGCTTCCTTAGAAGTTCTTACATACATGTTTGCTCCCACTGAAGAACTTGAATAAAATGAACCTGGAATTTCTACGTATTCACCATTATTAATGGTTGCAAAATAGGCGCCTCCAACAAACACATCGGTTCCATTACTTGTTCCAACAATAATAGGAAACTCACTTTGGTCCGTTCCATTTCCTCTAACAAACACATATTCTTTTCCAATAATACTAACTGGAACTGGTTGATCTATACCCACGTCCCTTGATTGTGAACCGGTTTGAATTCCCACATTTAAACCACCATTACTAATGGCTATCGGTTGGTTTGAAGTAAGAGTGGCACCTAGCCAGCCATCAACATTAGCAGCAGTCTGATTTGTGGCTGCTTCTATAACATATGTTTGTCCAGCATTTAAATTAATTGAAAAAGAATTTGCAGTATTACCTCCTTGATTATTTCCAACTCTAAATTCACAGTTCGGATTATACCCAAAAACATTTACAACGGTACCATTTACAGTCGCCATAATACCTAATGAGGTGGTAAGATTAGCATTTGATGCTCTGTTAGGAATGCCTCCCCATCTAAATTCTGTACCCAAAGCTTTTCTTCCTTTCGCAGTTAACGAACCTGCTTGAGCACTACTTCTTCCTCTATAATTTACATAAAATTTTTGACCACCAGAAGCTACAAAACGAAGACCGCTATTCGACAAAACTACTCCTGTATTTGTATTATCTACTAGCGTAATATTATTATCTCCATCTGGCAAGGGTATAAATGTTGTAAACAATCTAGGAGCCCCATTTGCTAATCCAGTAATTGTTCCAATTGGAACGGCGTTATTCCCCCGATACACCTGTACCGAAAAAGCGGTAGTTACAGGCGTTGATAAATATATTTCCTGTTGTTGTATTGCCTGATTATTAACAGCTTGTTTTAATGGTGGCAAAAAGTGTTCGCTATCTAATTGTGCATATAAAGAATTAGAAAGTATAGCAAAAAATAAGAGGAAAAACAAAAATAGTTTTGTAATATTTTTCATAAGTTTTTAGGGAGATTTTTGAAAACAACATATACATTCGAGTCAAGTCGTGGTATAAAAAATTTAAGAATAAATGTCATTAATTTTAAGAGAGTTAAATGATATAGCAAAATCATTATTTAAGATTCCAGTCATAATAAATTCTATTATTATTCATAAAGCATACCTGCTAAAATTCAGAATAAATTTTCCAAATTAATAACAAACGGTTTAGATTCAATCTTGACTTACAAGATATATATTATAAGACTCATAAAATAGTTATTGGTCACATTTAAATTGTGACTTATTAACAATTTATTAACAATAATCACCTTCGATTTATGTTAAAATCCTGATAAAAAGTAATAAGTAATAAGAACTATTTAAATTCTACAATAAGTTTATCTTTGCAATCCATTTGAAAGATAATTATGAGTTTTATTAAAGAGATACAACGTAGACGTACTTTTGGAATTATTTCCCATCCAGATGCTGGTAAAACAACCTTAACTGAAAAGCTATTATTATTTGGTGGCGCCATACAAGAAGCTGGTGCCGTAAAAAGTAATAAAATAAAAAAAGGTGCTACCAGTGACTTTATGGAAATTGAACGCCAACGTGGTATTTCAGTGTGCTACATCGGTTTTAGCATTTGAATATGATGGTATAAAAATAAATATACTTGATACACCTGGACATAAAGATTTTGCTGAAGATACCTTTAGAACGCTTACTGCTGTTGATAGCGTTATTGTGGTTGTAGATGTTGCAAAAGGTGTTGAGGAGCAAACGGAAAAACTGGTTGAAGTTTGCCGTATGCGTAATATCCCTATGATTGTTTTCATTAATAAAATGGATAGAGAAGGTAAAGATGCCTTTGATTTATTAGATGAAATTGAACAAAAATTAGGCTTACGTGTCACGCCACTTAGTTTCCCAATAGGTATGGGATATGATTTTAAAGGCATTTATAATTTATGGGAAAAAAATATAAATCTATTTAGTGGTGATAGTCGAAAGGATATTGAAGAAACTATTGAGATTTCTGATTTAGATTCACCAGAATTGAATAAACTTGTAGGTGATAAGAGCAGCTAAAACATTACGTGAAGAAATAGAATTGGTTGAAGGTATATATCCTGAATTTAACAAACAAGAATATTTAGATAGCCAATTACAACCTGTATTTTTTGGTTCTGCATTAAATAATTTTGGAGTACGTGAACTGTTGGATTGTTTTATTGATATTGCTCCAAAACCTACGACCAAAACAAAGTGAAGAACGATTAGTTAGAACCTGACGAAGATAAATTTACTGGATTCGTTTTTAAGATTCATGCGAATATGGACCCGAACCACCGCGATAGATTAGCATTCGTAAAAATAGTTTCAGGTACTTTTGAAAGAAATAAACCTTACTTGCATGTTCGACATGGTAAAAAATTAAAATTCTCGAGTCCGAATGCCTTTTTCGCTGAGAAAAAGGAAATTGTAGATATCTCCTATCCTGGTGATATTGTAGGTTTGCACGATACTGGCAACTTTAAAATTGGAGACACCTTAACTGAAGGTGAAATTATTAATTACAAAGGAGTTCCTAGTTTTTCTCCAGAACATTTTAGATATATTAATAATGCCGACCCTATTAAAATCGAAACAATTATTTAAAGGTATCGACCAGTTGATGGATGAAGGTGTTGCCCAGTTATTTACTTTAGAACTTAATGGAAGAAAAGTTATTGGAACTGTTGGTGCACTTCAATATGAAGTGATTCAGTACCGTTTAGAACATGAATATGGTGCAACATGTACCTACGAAAACTTAAATGTATTTAAAGCATGTTGGATAGATCCTAAGAATTCTAAAACCGATGAATACAAAGAATTTGTGCGTGTAAAACAACGATTTTTAGCTAAAGACAAACAAAATCAATTAGTGTTTTTCGCAGATTCTTCCTTTTCATTGCAGATGACTCAGCAAACATATCCAAGCATAAAATTCCATTTTACCTCGGAATTTTAGCAAATCAACGATTATATTTTTTAACCAAAATCAAATATTCCTAAATTTCCATCACTTAATATTGTTAAATTATTATATTTATGATAATATTTTACGATATTCGAAATTAGATAGCAATTCAGAACCCCAAATTTGAAAGCCTATGGAATCTTATAAAAATAAATTCAGTAATAACGACATTACTGTAACTTACGAACCTTGCAAGTGCGTACATGCCGAAAAATGTGCCAAAGAATTATCAGAAGTGTTTAGAACTAGCATTATACCTTGGATAAATTTAGACGGGACAGAAACTAAAAAAATTATTAACCAAATAAAACGATGCCCTTCAGGCGCTTTATCATATCGTGAAAATTTAAAAAAACAAGCTTCATAAATTAGTATTAGAAATAAAAAATCCCATTGAATTATCAATGGGATTTTTATTATTTAGGCCTGACCTGTAGGACCAAAATTTAATGGCATTGGCGGTTGCTCTATGAAACATTTCGAGCAACCTTTTGAAAGCAAAAAATGAATCTTAAATTTTCTAATTACTATGCCTGACCTGTAGGACCAAAATTTAATGGCATTGGCGGTTGCTCGTAATCTTTAATTTCACCATGTGCATTTTCAAATCTAGCTACATTTTCACCTAGTGCTTTTAACAAACGTTTTGCATGTTGTGGTGTTAAAATAATTCTGGATTTCACTTTACTTTTAGGAACTCCAGGCATAATATTAACAAAATCTACAACAAATTCTGAAACAGAATGATTTATAATTGCTAAATTAGAATAAATTCCATCAGCTACATTTTCATCTAATTCAATATTTATTTGCCCTTGTTTTAGTTTATCTTTTTCGTCTGCCATAATCGTAATAATTTAAATAAATAAAGCCTTCAAGTTTATTTACATGAAGGCTTTTATTGTTCTCATTATCAGATAACCTTCATGGTATTCGTGAATCTCATTTCGCAGGAATGACAATTAATTATAATTTAATTCTTGTTTACCTGCATCATTTCGTCAAACTCTTCTTTAGAGCCAACAATTATATCAGTATATCTACGCATACCTGTACCTGCTGGAATTCTGTGTCCAACAATTACATTTTCTTTCAAGCCTTCTAAAGTATCCACTTTACCAGCAACTGCTGCTTCGTTAAGTACTTTAGTTGTTTCTTGGAAGGATGCTGCAGAAATAAACGATTTTGTTTGAAGCGATGCTCTTGTAATACCTTGTAATATTGGAGTAGCTGTTGCTGGTTGTGCATCTCTAGCTGTAACAAGTTGCTTGTCTTCTCTTCTTAAAATAGAATTTTCATCTCTTAATTCACGAGGTGAAACAATTTGACCTGGTTTAAGGGTTGCTGAATCACCAGCTTCTTCAATCACTTTCATTCCGAAAATTTCATCATTTTCTTTAATAAAATCATCTTTATGAACTAATTGATCTTCTAAGAAAAGTGTATCACCAGAATCAATAATTCTGAACTTTACGCATCATTTGTCTTACAACAACCTCAAAGTGTTTGTCATTAATTTTCACACCTTGTAAACGATATACTTCTTGTACTTCGTTCACTAAATATTGCTGTACCGCAGATGGGCCTTTAATATTTAAGATATCATCTGGAGTTATTGAACCATCAGATAAAGGCATACCTGCTTTAACGTAATCATTTTCTTGAACAAGAATTTGATTCGATAATTTTACTAAGTATTTTTTAACTTCTCCTAATTTAGATTCTACAATAATCTCACGGTTACCACGTTTAATTTTTCCAAAAGAAACAACACCATCAATTTCACTAACAACTGCTGGATTTGAAGGATTACGTGCTTCAAATAACTCGGTTACACGTGGTAAACCTCCTGTAATATCACCTGCTTTTGCAGATTTACGAGGTATTTTCACTAAAATTTTACCAACGATAATTTTCTCACCATCATCAATCATTAAGTGAGCACCAACTGGTAAGTTGTAAGAACGAATTGTTTCACCTTTTACCATCTTCAATATGAAGTGTTGGAATCAATTTTTTATTTCTAGATTCAGAAATTACTTTTTCTTGGAAACCAGTTTGCTCATCAATTTCAACTTGGTAAGTAATACCTTGTTCAATATTTTCATATTTAATTTTTCCAGCAAATTCTGAAATAATTACACCGTTATATGGATCCCAAGTACAAACAACATCACCTCTATTTAAGTTCTTGACCATTTTTAACTAACAAGGTAGAACCGTAAGGAATATTATTAGTACTTAAAGTAATACCTGTTTTCTTATCTGTTAATTTAATTTCAGAAGTACGAGAAATAACAATATCGACTATCTTTACCTTCATTATCTTTACCTTTAACAGTTTTTAAATCTTCAATTTCAGCAATACCATTAAATTTAACAGCTAATTTGTTTTCTTCTGAAATGTTACCTGCAATACCACCCACGTGGAATGTACGAAGTGTTAACTGTGTACCAGGCTCACCAATAGATTGTGCAGCAACAACACCAACAGCTTCACCACGTTGTACCATTTTACCAGTTGCTAAGTTACGACCGTAACATTTAGCACAAATTCCTTGTTAATGCTTCACAAGTTAATGCAGAACGTACTTCTAAACTTTCAATTGGAGAATTTTCAATTGCTTTAGCAATATCATCTTCAATTAATTGTCCTGAAGCTACTATTAATTCATCTGTTAATGGATTATAAACATCATTTAATGATGTACGACCAACAATTCTTTCTTCAAGAGTTTCAACAACTTCATCGTTTTTCTTTAATGGCTCTACTTCAACACCTCTTAAAGTTCCACAATCTTCAGTATTAATAATAACATCTTGAGAAACATCTACTAAACGACGTGTTAAGTAACCAGCATCGGCAGTTTTAAGAGCCGTATCGGCAAGACCTTTACGCGCACCGTGAGTAGAGATAAAGTATTCTAAAATTGAAAGACCTTCTTTAAAGTTAGAAAGAATTGGATTTTCAATAATCTCACCACCACCTGCATTCGATTTTTTAGGTTTCGCCATCAATCCACGCATACCTGTAAGCTGACGAATCTGTTCTTTAGATCCACGAGCTCCAGAATCAAGCATCATATAACACCGAGTTAAATCCTTGTTGGTCTTCACGAATACGTTTCATAGACAATTCAGTCAATTCCGCATTTGTAGAAGTCCAAATATCAATAACTTGGTTGTAACGTTCGTTGTTGGTAATAAGTCCCATGTTATAGTTACCCATAATACCATCAACTTAAGTATTGGCTTTATCAATCATTCCTTGTTTTTCTGGTGGAATAATAATATCACCTAAACTGAATGACAATCCACCTTGGAATGCAAATTTAAATCCTAAAGTCTTTAATTTCATCAAGGAAATCTGCTGTTTCAGGAACTGATGTATATTTTAAAATATCTACCAATAATATCTCTTAATGATTTTTTAGTAAGTACTTGATTTATATATCCAGCTGCTTCAGGTACTTTTTGATTAAATAGTACACGACCAACAGTTGTTTCAATAATTATTGGTGCTAATTTACCATCAGCATTAATATCTAAAGTTCTAACTTTAATACCAGCATTTAAATCAACTCTTTTTTCATTAAAAGCAATTTCAACTTCTTCTGGTCCGATAAAATGTTAATCCTTCTCCTTTAACTGGAACTTCTGGAGTAGATTTACGTAACTTGGTCATATAATATAAACCAAGTACCATATCTTGAGAAGGTACTGTAACTGGCGAACCATTTGCAGGATTTAAAATATTATGTGAAGCCAACATTAATAATTGACATTCTAAAATAGCTTCTGGTCCTAATGGTAAATGCACCGCCATTTGATCACCATCAAAATCCGCGTTAAACGCAGTACACACTAATGGGTGTAATTGAATTGCTTTACCTTCAATTAATTTAGGTTGAAACGCTTGAATACCTAATCTGTGTAATGTAGGAGCACGGTTTAGTAATACTGGATGTCCTTTAAGAACATTTTCCAAAATATCCCAAACTACTGGCTCTCTTTTATCTATAATTTTCTTTGCAGATTTTACAGTTTTTACAATACCTCTTTCAATTAATTTTCTAATTACGAAAGGTTTGTAAAGTTCTGCTGCCATATTTTTTGGCAATACCACATTCATGTAATTTTAATTCTGGTCCAACAACAATTACCGAACGTGCAGAATAATCAACACGTTTACCTAAAAGGTTTTGACGGAAACGTCCTTGTTTACCTTTTAATGAATCTGATAACGATTTTAATGGTCTGTTAGAATCGGTTTTTACTGCAGAAGATTTACGCGTATTATCAAATAATGAATCTACAGATTCCTGAAGCATACGTTTTTCATTACGTAAAATTACTTCTGGCGCTTTAATTTCAACCAATCTTTTAAGACGGTTGTTTCTGATAATTACACGACGGTATAAATCATTTAAATCTGAAGTTGCAAAACGACCACCATCTAACGGCACTAACGGACGTAATTCTGGTGGAATGATTGGAACTACTTTCATAATCATCCATTCTGGACGATTTTCTCTGTTGTTATTTGATTCTCTTAAAGACTCAACAACTTGTAAACGTTTTAAAGCTTCAGTTTTACGTTGTTTAGACGTTTCTGTATTTGCTTTATGACGTAATTCGTATGACAAAGCCTCTAAATCAATTCTAGATAATAATTCAATTAAACATTCAGCTCCCATTTTAGCAAGGAACTTGTTTGGATCATTATCATCTAAATATTGATTTTCTTGAGGAAGTGATTCAAGAATATTTAAATATTCTTCTTCAGTTAAGAAATCCATTTTTTCTAATTGGCTCTCCTTCTTCATTTTTAGCATTTCCAGGTTGAATTACTACATAACGTTCGTAGTAAATAATCATATCTAATTTCTTAGATGGCAATCCTAATAAATACCCAATTTTATTTGGTAACGAACGGAAATACCAGATATGAGCAACAGGCACCACCAAATTGATGTGTCCTACTCTATCACGACGTACTTTCTTTTCTGTTACTTCAACACCACAACGGTCACAAACGATACCTTTGTAGCGAATTCTTTTATATTTACCACAAGCACATTCGTAATCCTTTACAGGACCAAAAATACGCTCACAGAACAAACCATCTCTTTCTGGTTTGTGAGTTCGATAATTGATAGTTTCTGGTTTTAAAACTTCACCTCTTGACTCTGCTAAAATAGACTCTGGTGATGCTAAACCAATTGAGATTTTGTTAAATCTCCTTACTGTATTCTTATCTTGTTTTTTTGCCATAATACTAATAGTGCTATCGAATTATAATTGTAAGTTTTCACTTCAATTTAAAAGATTCCCGCTTTCGACGGGAATATATTATTCCTCTAATCTAATGTCTAATCCAAATCCTTTCAATTCGTGCATAAGTACGTTGAAAGATTCTGGTAATCCTGGATCTGGCATTGGTTCACCTTTTACGATTGCTTCGTAAGTTTTAGCTCTACCAATTACATCATCAGATTTTACAGTTAAGATTTCACGCAAAGTTGCAGAAGCTCCATATGCCTCAAGTGCCCAAACCTCCATCTCACCAAAACGCTGACCACCAAATTGTGCTTTACCACCAAGAGGTTGTTGTGTAATTAATGAGTATGGTCCTATAGAACGTGCGTGCATTTTATCGTCAACCATATGTCCTAATTTCAACATATAGATAACACCTACTGTTGCTGGTTGATCAAAACGTTGACCAGTTCCACCATCATATAAATATGTATGTCCGTATCTTGGAATTCCAGCTTCATCAGTCAATTCATTGATTTGATCTATAGTAGCTCCATCAAAAATTGGTGTTGCATAAGTACGTCCTAATTTTTGACCAGCCCATCCAAGAACTGTTTCATAAATCTGACCAATATTCATACGAGAAGGTACACCAAGTGGATTTAATACGATATCAACAGGAGTTCCATCTTCTAAGAAAGGCATATCTTCTGCTCTAACAATTCGAGCAACAATACCTTTGTTACCATGACGACCTGCCATTTTATCACCAACTTTAAGTTTACGTTTTTTAGCAATATAAACTTTAGCTAATTTAATAATACCTGCTGGTAATTCATCTCCTACAGAAATTGTAAACTTCTCACGTCTTAAAGAACCTTGTAAGTCGTTTTCTTTAATTTTATAGTTATGAATTAAATCGGTAACTAATTGATTTGTACTGATCATCTGTTGTCCATTTTCCAGACACTAAATGTGCATAATCATCAACAGCATTTAACATTTTTAAAGTGAATTTTTTACCTTTTGGTAATACTTCTTCACCTAAATCATTAAAAATACCTTGTGCTGTTTTACCATTTACAATGTTGAATAATTTTTCAATTAAAACTTCTTTTAAATCGTCAAATTTTCTATCGTATATAGCTTCTAATGCAATAATATCGTCTTTATCTTGCGCTCTCTTACGTTTATCTTTTACAGCTCTAGAAAATAATTTTTTCTCAATTACAACACCATTTAAAGATGGTGAAGCTTTTAAAGAAGCATCTTTAACATCACCTGCTTTATCACCAAAGATAGCACGTAATAGTTTTTCTTCTGGAGTTGGATCAGATTCTCCTTTTGGAGTAATTTTTCCAATAAGAATATCGCCTGGTTTTACTTCAGCACCAATACGAATCATTCCATTTTCATCCAAATCTTTAGTAGCTTCTTCTGAAACGTTAGGAATATCATTAGTTAACTCTTCGTTACCTAATTTTGTATCTCTAACTTCTAGTGAATACTCATCAATATGGATAGAAGTGAATATATCTTCACGTACAACTTTTTCAGAAATTACAATCGCATCCTCAAAGTTATATCCTTTCCAAGGCATAAAGGCTACTTTCATGTTTCTACCTAAAGCTAATTCACCTTTTTGGGTCGCATAACCTTCACATAAAACCTGACCTTTAATAACTTTATCTCCTTTTATTACAATTGGTTTTAAGTTAATTGAAGTACCTTGATTTGTTTTTCTGAATTTGATTAACTGATATGTTTTAATATCGCTATCAAAACTTACTTTAGCTTCATCTTCAGTACGATCGTATTTAATTCTAATTTCGTTAGCATCTACATAAAGTACTTCACCATTTCCTTCTGCATTAATTAATACACGAGAATCTGATGCCACTTGACGTTCTAAACCTGTTCCAACAATTGGTGCTTGTGGCAATAATAACGGAACTGCTTGACGCATCATGTTAGATCCCATCAATGCTCTATTCGCATCATCATGTTCTAAGAACGGAATTAAAGACGCCGAAATAGATGAAATCTGATTTGGTGCTACATCGGTATAATGAAGACTAGTTGGGTCTATTACAGGGAAGTCACCTTCCATACGTGCAATTACCTTATCATGCAAAATTTTACCAACGCCATCAACTTTTACAGTTGCTTGAGCAATTAATTTTCCTTCTTCTTCTTCAGCACTTAAATAAATTGGTGCATCTTTAATATTAACAACACCATCTACAACTGGACGATAAGGCGTTTCAATGAATCCCATTCCATTCACTTTAGCAAATACTGAAAGTGACGAAATTAAACCAATATTTGGTCCCTCTGGAGTTTCAATTGGACATAAACGACCATAATGAGTATAGTGAACGTCACGTACTTCGAAACCTGCTCTTTCACGAGATAAACCACCTGGTCCTAGTGCAGATAAACGACGTTTATGCGTAATCTCTGCTAATGGATTTGTTTGATCCATAAACTGAGATAACTGGTTTGTTCCAAAGAACGAATTAATAACTGAAGACAAGGTCTTCGCATTAATTAAATCGATTGGAGTAAACACCTCATTATCACGAACGTTCATACGCTCACGAATAGTACGTGCCATACGTGCTAAACCAACACCAAATTGTTGAGATAATTGCTCACCTACTGTACGTACACGACGGTTAGATAAATGGTCAATATCATCAATCTCAGCTTTAGAGTTGATAAGCTCGATTAAATATTTTATAATGGTGATAATATCTTCTTTGGTAAGCACTTGCTTATCCATTTCAATATTAAGACCTAATTTTTTGTTCATTCTGTAACGCCCAACTTCACCTAAAGAGTAACGTTGATCACTAAAGAATAATTTATCAATTATTCCACGTGCAGTTTCCTCATCTGGCGGCTCAGCATTACGTAATTGTCTGTATATATGTTCAACAGCCTCTTTTTCAGAGTTTGTTGGATCTTTTTGAAGTGTGTTATGAATAATGGCATAATCACCTTGTTCTGCGCTTTCTTTGTGTAAAAGAATCGCTTTAACATCTGCTTCAAGAATTTCTTCAATATTATCTTTATCTAAAATAGTATCACGATCAAGAATAATTTCGTTACGCTCGATTGATACTACTTCACCTGTATCTTCATCAACAAAATCCTCATGCCAAGTGTTAAGTACACGTGCTGCTAATTTACGCCCTTGATATTTTTTTAATCCAGTTTTAGAAACTTTAATTTCTTCAGCAAGATCGAAAATCTCTAAGATATCTTTATCACGCTCAAATCCGATTGCACGGAAAAGCGTAGTAACAGGTAATTTTTTCTTTCTATCAATGTAAGCATACATTACCTGATTAATATCCGTAGCGAATTCAATCCAAGAACCTTTAAAAGGAATTACCCTTGCAGAATATAATTTCGTACCATTCGCATGGAATGATTGACCAAAGAATACCCCTGGTGAACGGTGTAATTGAGATACTACTACACGTTCTGCACCATTGATAACAAAAGTACCACTTGGTGTCATGTAAGGTATAGTTCCTAAGTACACATCTTGAACAATGGTCTCGAAATCCTCATGTTCAGGGTCTGTACAATACAACTTTAACCTTGCCTTTAACGGAACGCTATAAGTAAGACCTCTTTCAATACACTCATCAATAGCATATCTTGGTGGATCTACAAAGTAATCTAAAAATTCTAAAACAAATTGATTACGAGAATCTGTAATTGGAAAGTTTTCCATGAAGGTATTGTATAAACCTTCATCTCCTCTTTCATCTGATTTAGTTTCTAATTGGAAAAAATCCTGGAAGGATTTAATCTGAATATCCAAGAAATCCGGATACTCGGTTCTATTTACAATAGACGAGAAATTTAATCTTTCAGCTTGTGTTGATAACATCAATGGACGGAATTTTGATTAAAAAATAATAGTTGTGGCGTATCTAATGATTATATACGCAAAATGGTTTAGGTCTTGAAGACTACTCTCCAGACCTAAACCTTTATGATTTTAGGTAGCTAAACTTATTTAAGCTCAACCTCTGCTCCAGCTTCTTCTAAAGATGCTTTTAAAGCTTCAGCTTCGTCTTTAGAAACACCTTCTTTAATAGGACTTGGTGCACTATCAACTAATTCTTTTGCTTCTTTCAATCCTAAACCAGTTAATTCTTTAACTAATTTAACAACTGCTAATTTAGAAGCACCAGCTGCTTTTAACATAACTGTAAATTCAGTTTGAGCTTCAGCAGCATCTTCGCCACCTCCAGCAGGACCAGCAGCAACTGCTACAGCAGCAGCAGCAGGCTCAATACCATACTCATCTTTTAATATTGTAGCTAACTCGTTTACTTCTTTTACTGTTAGGTTAACTAATTTTTCTGCGAAATCTTTTAAATCTGCCATTTTTCTATCGTTTTTAATAAATTTTTAATTTTAATATAATTGTAATAAAGTGCGTACTGTTTAATACTATCCTTCTTTTTCAGATAGTGTTTTTATGATACCAGCTAGTTTTCCACCACTTGATTTAAGTGCCGAAACAACATTTTTAGCAGGAGATTGTAATAATCCAATGATTTCTCCAATCATCTCCTCTTTAGACTTGATATCAATTAACATGTCTAATTGGTTATCGCCAATATAAACGCATTCCTCAATAAAAGCTCCTTTTAATAAAGGTTTCTCTGATTTTTTACGGAAGGTTTTTATTAACTTAGCCGGTACATTACCTGTTTCAGAATACATCACAGATGTATTTCCTTTTAACACAGAAGGAAGGATTCCGAAATCTCTATCGGAAGCTTCCATTGCTTTTTCAAGCAATGTGTTTTTAACAACTGCTAATTTCACGTTTGCTTTAAAACAAGCACGACGTAAATCTGAGGTAGTTTTTGCGTTTAATCCAGAAATATCTGCTAAATAGATATTCGCATTATTGGCTAATTCTACAGTTAACTCCTCAATTACTTGTGATTTTTCTTCTCTTGTCATAATAAAAGTTTTTAACTAATTAACCAATTTTAGGATCAACAGCAATACTAGGACTCATAGTACTAGAAAGGAAAATACTTTTAACGTATACACCTTTTGAAGCAGTTGGTTTTAATTTAATTAATGTCTGTAATAATTCATTTGCATTACCAGCAATTTTATCAGCACTAAAAGATGCTTTTCCTATTGCAGTATGTACAATACCGTGTTTATCAACTTTAAAGTCAATTTTACCAGCTTTAACTTCAGTTACAGCTTTACCAACATCCATAGTTACTGTACCAGTTTTAGGGTTAGGCATTAAACCACGAGGACCTAATACACGTCCTAACGGACCTAATTTACCCATAACACTTGGCATAGTAATAATTACGTCAACATCTGTCCAACCATTCTTGATTTTATCAAGATACTCGTCTAAACCAACGTAATCTGCTCCAGCTTCTTTCGCTTCTGCTTCTTTATCCGGCGTTACTAATGCTAATACTTTCATATCCTTACCAGTTCCGTGAGGAAGTGAAACCACCCCTCTAACCATCTGGTTTGCTTTACGAGGATCTACTCCTAAACGTACAGCTATGTCAACTGAGGCATCAAATTTAGTACTAGTAATGTCTTTTACTAATGCTGATGCGTCATTAAGAGAGTAAACTCTCCCTTTTTCTATTTTTGCTAAAGCTTCTTTTTGCTTTTTTGTTAATCTTGCCATTTCTTAATGTCTTTATTAGATTAATTTGGTGCGTTTCCAGTCACGGTTATACCCATAGACCTTGCGGTTCCAGCTACCATTCTCATAGCAGATTCAATAGTAAATGCGTTTAAATCTACCATTTTGTCTTCTGCTATAGTCTTGATTTGATCCCATGAAACTTTAGCTACTTTTTTTCTGTTCGGTTCTCCTGAACCTTTTTTTAACTTGGTCGCTTCTAATAATTGTACTGCAGCCGGAGGAGTTTTAATCACAAAGTCGAATGATTTGTCTTTGTAAACTGTAATAACCACAGGTAATACTTTACCTGGCTTATCTTGTGTTCTAGCATTAAACTGCTTACAGAACTCCATAATGTTAACTCCAGCAGCACCTAAAGCGGGTCCAACCGGTGGCGACGGATTCGCAGCACCTCCCCGAACTTGTAACTTAACTACTTTGCCAATTTCTTTTGCCATTTTTAATAATTTAGTTTGATACGCTTCTTAAAGTTGAAGCTGAAGAGCGTATCTCAATATTTAGTGTAACAATTATTATACTTTTTCAACCTGCATATAACTTAGCTCTAATGGTGTTTTTCTTCCAAAAATCTTAACCATTACTTCCAGTTTACGCTTTTCTTCATTTATTTTTTCGATAGTACCATCAAATCCATTAAATGGTCCATCAATAACTTTAACAGTTTCTCCTTTAGTAAATGGAATTGCTACATTAGCATTTTCATCTACAGATAATTCATCAACTTTACCTAACATTCTGTTTACTTCAGATTGTCTTAACGGCACCGGATCGCCTCCTTTTGTTTCTCCTAAAAATCCAATTACATTTGTAACCGATCTAATAATATGAGGAACTTCTCCAGTTAAATTGGCTTGAATCATAATATACCCTGGGAAAAAAACTTTTTCTTTATGAATTTTTTTTCCGTTTCGTATTTGAATAACTCTTTCTGTTGGAACTAATACCTGATCAACATAATCTTGAAGACCTAAACGAGCAATTTCATTCTCTATATATGTCTTGATTTTATTTTCCTGACCACTTACCGCTCTAACAACATACCATTTTTTTTCACTTACTTCAGACATAAATCTTTTATTTTAACAATTAGTTAATCCATTCAAAGTAAAGTGCAATAACTTTGCTAAATACTGTATCGACTCCCCAAATTGCTAAGGAAAATATAATCGAAAACACAGCAACTAAAACAGTTAAACTTTGTGCTTCAGCCCAAGTTGGCCAACTCACATTATTTTTAAGTTCACCAAAGGATTCTTTTACGTAATTTACAATTCCAGCCATTTATATTATCTTGTTTTGAACAAATTAAACTTCCTTTGTTTTGAATATTACTAAAGTAATAACCGATTGAAGTGAAATTCTTGTCTTCTAAATTCAATTGAAGAAGTTTACATTTTTTGTCTACTTCTTTTAAGCACGGGTTGAGAGACTCGAACTCCCGACACCTGGTTTTGGAGACCAGTGCTCTACCAACTGAGCTAAACCCGTAAACATAAGTCAAGGTATTCCGGAAAAACGGAATACCTTAGCTTACTATTTATTTTACTGTTTTAGTCTAAAATCTCAGTTACCTGACCAGCACCAACAGTTCTACCACCTTCACGAATTGCAAAACGTAAACCTACATTCATTGCAATTGATTGAATTAATTCAACAGTAATAGTTAAGTTGTCTCCTGGCATAACCATCTCAACACCATCAGGTAAAAATATATTACCAGTTACATCCGTTGTACGTACGTAAAATTGTGGACGGTAGTTATTATGGAATGGCGTGTGACGACCACCTTCTTCTTTTTTAAGGATATAAACCTCAGCTTTAAATTTAGCGTGTGGTGTTACAGAACCTGGCTTAACAATAACCATACCTCTAGATATTTGAGTTTTCTCAATACCTCTTAATAAGATACCAGCATTATCTCCAGCTTCACCTCTATCAAGGATTTGACGGAACATTTCGATACCAGTAATAGTAGATGTTAATTTCTCAGCACCCATACCGATAATCTCAACTGGATCTCCAGTTTTAGCGATACCAGTTTCAATACGACCAGTTGCTACAGTACCACGACCAGTAATAGAGAATACGTCTTCGATTGGCATTAAGAAAGGTTTGTCTATTTCTCTTAATGGCTCTTCAATCCATGTATCAACAGCTTCCATTAATTGTAAAACTGTATCAACCCATTTTTGCTCACCATTAAGTGCGCCTAATGCAGAACCAGCAATTACAGGTCCATTATCTCCATCATATTCGTAGAAAGATAATAAATCTCTAATTTCCATATCTACTAACTCTAGTAACTCTTCATCATCAACCATATCCACTTTATTCATGAATACAACCATACGAGGAATTCCTACTTGACGACCTAATAAGATGTGCTCACGAGTTTGTGGCATAGGACCATCAGTTGCAGCAACAACTAGTATAGCACCATCCATTTGTGCAGCACCAGTTACCATGTTCTTTACGTAATCCGCGTGACCTGGACAGTCAACGTGTGCGTAGTGACGTAATGCAGTTGAATATTCTACGTGTGAAGTATTAATTGTAATACCTCTTTCTTTTTCTTCTGGTGCGTTATCAATTTGATCAAATGATTTCGCTTCTGATAAACCTGCATCAGCTAATACTTTAGTAATAGCAGCAGTTAAAGTTGTTTTACCGTGATCTACGTGTCCAATTGTACCTATGTTTAAGTGTGGTTTTGAACGATCGAAAGTTGCCTTTGCCATGTTTTTTAGTAATTTAAATCTTAGTTATATAATAATATTAGTGTATTCTAATTTTTTAATCTTCAATTTAGAGCCAATGACGAGAATTGAACTCGTGACCTCTTCCTTACCAAGGAAACGCTCTACCCCTGAGCTACACCGGCTTTTTTTAAGTTACTGGTTTTAAGTTTCAGGTTTAAAGTTTTTTCAAACTTGAGAAACCCAAAATTTGGACTCAAAGTATTTTGAGCGAGAGACCGGGTTCGAACCGGCGACATTCAGCTTGGAAGGCTGACGCTCTACCAACTGAGCTACTCTCGCAATTTTAACAAGCTTTTGCTTGTATGGTTTTCAATATTTCAAATTTTCATCTTTATGGGATTACCTCGCTTTGCATGGTGATCCTGGATTGGTGACCCAATCCATCCAATTTTAAAACAAAGTTTTACAAAAGCTAGCTTTTGACAACTCCTTTTTCAAAATTGTTTGTGGGGAGAGCAGGATTCGAACCTGCGAAGACGTAGTCAGCAGATTTACAGTCTGCCCTCGTTGGCCGCTTGAGTATCTCCCCAATTAACTTATTTCAATTTTTTAAAAGAACTTAAAACCAACTATTATTTAATTAGTTTTTTGTTTTTTGAGCCGATGGAGGGACTCGAACCCACGACCTGCTGATTACAAATCAGCTGCTCTAGCCAGCTGAGCTACATCGGCGTTTTTATACTTTTAAGCACAAAAAAAGCCCGCTATTTCTAACGGACTGCAAATGTATAGATTTATTTCTTGTTTCAAAACATTTTTTGAAAAATTTTATTATAAATGTGAGCTTAATTTTTCTTTTCTCTTTTTTAACTGTCTTTCTAACGACGATGCCGCCATATCTGCCCCCTCTTCGAAACTTTTGCATTGTTTTTTAACAATGAAACTATCTCCAGGGACACTTAACTTAACTTCAAAAATCTTATTTTCCTTATCACTTGTGTTTTCAACTTTTAAAAAAACATCGGATTGAATGACTTTATCATAGAACATATCTAACTTATCCATCCGTTTTTGAATAAAATCTATTAACTTTTTATCGGCATTAAAATTCACGGATTGCGTGTTTACTTTCATACTCTATTTTTTTTGGTTAGACAATAATTTGATGTGCTACTTTTTACTTCTTGGATGCGTATTTACATGTACCTTTTTTAATTCGGCTATACTATTATGAGTATAAACCTGAGTAGCCGCTAAACTTGAATGACCAAGAAGTTCTTTTACTGCATTTAAATCGGCACCTTGATTAAGCAAATGTGTTGCAAAAGAGTGTCTTAATATATGAGGACTCTTTTTTACTTTGGTTGATACAAAACTAAAATAATCATTTATTATTCTGTAAACAAGTGTTTCATAAACTTTAACTCCTTTTTTTGTTAAAAACAAATACTCTTTATTTACGATGATTTCAAGACTATTGCGTTCTTCCATATATATATGTAGGAGCTTTACAACTGAATTTAATAACGGAATAATACGTTCCTTATTTCTTTTACCTAATACTTTTAATGTTTTATTTTCTAAATTAAAACTAGTCAGTTTTAAGTCTATTAATTCTATTCTTCTTATTCCAGTGGAATAAAAAAGTTCTATTATTAATTTATTACGAATACCTTCAAAGTCTTTTTCAAAATTCAATTCGTCCAATACAGTTGTAACTTCTGATTCTGAAAAAGGAATTTGAATTTTTTTACTTGTTTTTAACGCCTTATGCTTTATTAACGGACTTACCTCAATCTCTTTTATTTTTAAAAGAAATTTATAATAGGTGTTTAAAGCCGACATTTTTCTGTTAATACTCCTGTTTGATATTCCGGACTCTACCAAAAAAACAATCCATGTACGGATTTGAGAATAATTAATTTGATTGATTGATTCTGTTTGATATTCTTTAATTATAAACTCTGAAAAAGTTTTCAAATCATTCTGATAGGCATTTACCGTTAATGCTGAATAGTTTTTTTCTAGCAATAGATAATCGGTAAAAGATTTGAAAGACATATATAAAGTTTAAAGTTAAAAATACAACTTTTTATATGCCTTCAATTTAAATCCTAATAATTTTATAAAATTTTATAACTATTCAAAATAAAATTTAAGCTTGAATAGATAGTCATGTTTAACTTAACCAAGCTTTCATCATCCAAATCGTTTTCTCTTGTTCTGTAATAAAATCACTCATCATTGAGTTGGTTCCTTCATCATTAGCATCGCCAGCTTTATTTAAAATGGACCGTTCAATTTTTAATAATTCAGATAAAGAATCTACAATTAAAATAACTGCTTTTTCATCATGTGAAATATTTTTACCAATTGGAACTTGAGCATTTTCAATATAATCTTTAAATGTGTGAAGAGGTGTTTCTCCTAATGTTAATACACGTTCTGCAATCAAATCTACTTTCACGTTGGCATCATTGTATAATTCTTCAAATTTTACATGTAAATCAAAAAATCGCTTGCCTTTTATATTCCAATGTATTCCTCTTAAATTCTGATAATAAATTTGAAAATTTGCTAATAAGTTATTTAAATCTTTTGCTAAATCTTTTGCTTTTGAGGAATCTAAACCTATACTATTAATTGTCATCATGTTATATTTATTTTAATACACTACAAATTTAATTTATAATTAAAAGGTAATTCAATAAATTTTATTGATAGTTTTTATATTTTTATAGTCTAAATTTATACTAATGACAATTACCCAATTATATTACGTTTTAGCAGTAGCTGAGAACCAAAATTTTACTAAAGCAGCCGAAAAATGTTTTGTTACCCAACCTACTTTAAGTATGCAAATACAAAAACTTGAAGATGAACTTAGATATTCTGATATTTGATAGAAGTAAAAAACCTATTGAATTAACAGATGTTGGTAGAAAAATAGTTAATCAAGCAAAAAATATTGTAAACGAGTCTTATAGAATACAAGATATTGTTGACCAGCAAAAAGGTTTTATTGGTGGTGAATTTAAACTTGGTATTATCCCAACTGTTATGCCTACCTTATTACCTATGTTTTTAAAAAATTTCATTAAAAAACATCCAAAAGTTAAACTTAAAATTGAAGAATTAACCACAGAAGAAATTATTACCAGAATTAAAGATGGTCATTTAGATGCTGCCATTGCAGCAACACCTTTAGAGGATGAAAATATTAAAGAACGTGTTCTTTATTTTGAGCCTTTTGTAAGTTATATTCCTAAAAACCACAGACTTCATAACAACAAAAAAATTAATGTTTCAGATTTGGATATTAATGATATGTTGTTGCTTGAAGATGGTCATTGTTTTAGAGATGGTGTAATTAATTTATGTAAAGCTTTTAAAAATAATCTAGATGATAAATTTCAAATAGAAAGTGGAAGTATAGAAACTTTAATAAAATTATCGAATGAAGGTTTAGGAATGACACTTGCTACCCTATTTACATACTTTGGATATTAATGAAAAAGAAAAACAAAATCTACATTACTTTAACGAACCATCTCCAGCAAGAGAAGTGAGTTTAATATACCATAAAAGCGAATTAAAAATGCAAATTATTGAAGCATTACAAGATGTTATATCTGGTGTAATACGAGGAGCCATTGCTTTCCAAGATGTTAAGATTATAAGTCCATTACCTAAAAAATAAAAAAGGCGACCAATTGGTCGCTTTTTTTATGGTTTTAAATAAATTAAACATTGAATTTAATTCTGGGTTTTGCTGTACAAGAGAAAGAATAAATAATTTAAGCTCTTCTAACTCATAAGGCAATAATCGTTGTAGTGCCTTTTGTACTTCTTTGCAAAACAACGTAACATCAAAACTTACTTTATTTAGTATAGTTTTGGTATACTCAAGCATTGCTCTTGCCATAATTGTGTTAAGGTTTTGGTTTGATAAATGTAGATTTTTGTTATAGGCTGTTAAATTTTATTTTTTTAAACACTTAAATTTAGTAAAAAAAATTGTGCTATTTTAATTTTTATACAAATTTAACAATACGCCTAGGTTTTAATTAGTTTGCAATAAATGGCTAATATACTTAAAAAAATAGATAAAATACTAATTAAATCGATGAAAAATAATATTGTAATATTATTCAATCACTTTATTGTTATTAAATTATGTATTATTAAAAACGATTATCGCCATCTAAAATATTCCCTAATCCTCCTAAAATACTACCTTCTCCTTTATCTTTGCCACCACCTTGAGGTGCCGAAGCTAAAACTCTACCGGCTAATCTGCTAAATGGCAACGATTGAATATAAACCGTTCCCGGTCCTTGTAACTTAGCAAAGAATAATCCTTCACCACCAAAGATGGTATTTTTAATTCCGCCTACAAATTCAATATCGTAATCTATCTCTTGAGTAAAACCAACTATACAACCGGTATCGACACGTAAAGTTTCTCCACGCTGTAATACTTTTTTAGCTATAGTACCACCTGCATGTACAAATGCCATACCATCACCTTCCAGTTTTTGCATAATAAATCCTTCACCTCCAAAAAGTCCACGACCCAATTTTTTTGAAAATTCAATTCCAATACTTACGCCTTTTGCTGCACAAAGAAAGGCATCTTTCTGACAGATGAATTTCCCTCGAAATTCTGTTAAATCTATTGGTATAATTTTACCTGGATATGGTGAAGCAAAAGACACATTTCTTTTTCCTACTTGGATATTATAAAACGCTGTCATAAACAAACTTTCACCAGTTAAAATCCGTTTTCCTGCGCCAAGAATAGATCCTAAGAAACCCTTGATTTTTATTAGAGCCATCACCAAAAATGGTTTCCATTTTAATGCCATCGTCCATCATCATAAAACTTCCTGCTTCTGCAACTACCCCTTCTTGTGGATCTAATTCAATTTCTACATATTGCATTTCTTCACCGTAGATTTTATAGTCAATTTCGTGTGCTGTCATTTTTTATTGTTTTTTGTTGATTTCGTTTATTAGTTGATTTGTTTTGGGTTTTGTTACATTTATTTTTGCTATTAGCAATTCGGAAACTTTCAACTTCAAACTATTGAACTATTAGTTTTTAACTTTAATACTCCATTCAAAAATAAAAGATGAAACTTCAATACCTTCTTCATTCACACCAATAGATTTCATACTAACGGTTTGCCCTTCACCTGTTTCAATAGCTTTTTGAAGTGCTTCATCAATTAAATTGCCATCATAACACGTAAATGTTATTCTACCTGTTGCTTTTTTAGTAAATGTGGCTGTATTTGAAGTCACTAACATAGATACTTGTTTACCCGATTCTTTTATTTTAGTTATCATTAAAGCACCTGTAGAAAACTCTGCGGCCATACCTTGAACCGCCCAAAACATAGACTTAAATGGATTTTGATTTATCCAGCGATGCTTTACGGTTACCACACATTTATTAGTATCTATATATTGTGTTCTAACACCACAAAAGTATGCCGATGGAAGCTTAAAAATAGTATAAGTATTTAGTTTTCTTGGAGTTATATTCATGTTCTTATTTTGAATTTTTTACTAAGTTATGAAAATATTATTCATGTATAAATGTTAAACTTATGTTAAAATATGGTACTTTGTGTAACATAGTACCTTCTTTTAGACATATATTTGTATAAGCAACTATTATATGTTTTAAAATTATGTTAGATAATCATCAAAAAAATATCGCCACTTTTATCCATTTATCCACCTTTAGTAGATTTATAATTCCATTTGGAAACTTTATTAGGTCCTATAATACTTTGGGTTACTAATAAAGATAAATCTGAATTTATTGATGCACATGGCAAACAGGCGATTAATTTTCAAATTAGCATTTTACTATATGCGTTAATTATTGGCATGTTAACTATTCCGTTTTTTGTTTTTAAAATTTTTAATGGTTTAGACTTTATCGATTTTAATGCATTTCAGGATTTTCATATAAATATAGGCAAACCTTCTCCTCTATTATATTTTGGAGGCGTACTGGGAGCCCTCGCTATTATAGGTTTTATAATTGAGTTAATATTAATTGTACTGGCAAGTTTAAAAGCTCGAGATGGCGAATATTTCAAATATCCTTTTACAATCAATTTTTTAAAATAAATATGCCCTATGAATAAGAAAGCAACTGGCAAATGAAACCGCGTTAGGGATTGCAGTGAAAAGCCCACAGCGACGAAGGAGCGAGGACTTGTAACGTAAAGCCCGACCCTTGTGGTAACGCACAAAAAATATAAAAATTCATCATTAAATAATCATCAAAATCAATCAAAAAATGAACAGTTTCACAAAATTAAAACGCTTTAGAACATGAAGATCGAAAACACAAAAGCACAAATGCGTAAAGGAGTTCTAGAATTCTGCATACTCTCCGTCTTAAAAGATGAAGACGCTTATGTTGCAGAAATTTTAGGCACCTTAAAAGACGCTAAATTGCTTGTAGTAGAAGGCACTATTTACCCTTTACTTACCAGACTTAAAAAATGCAGGACTTCTTAAATTACCGATGGGAAGAATCTACCTCAGGACCACCAAGAAAATATTACGGTTTAACCGAAACAGGTAAATTATTTTTAAAAGAATTAAACACCACTTGGAGTGAATTACAAAACGCAGTGAACTTAGTAACCAATCACAAAAAACAACAATAAAATGAATAAAACAGTCAACATAAATTTAGCAGGTACATTCTTCCATATTGATGAAGATGCATACTTAAAATTACAACGCTATCTTGAGGCTATAAAACGTTCATTTACAGACTCTCAAGGTCGTACTGAAATTATTGCAGATATTGAAGCACGTATTGCCGAACTTTTTAACGAGCGTGTACAAAACGACAAACAAGTAATTCGTATTAAAGAAGTAGATGAAGTGATTTCCATTATGGGTCAACCAGAAGATTATATGGTTGATGATGAAATATTTGAAGATGAACCACAATCTGCTTTTGAAAAAAAATATTCTACTTCAAAAAAGTTATTTAGAGATACAGACAACTCTTATATTGGAGGTGTTTCGTCTGGTTTAGGACATTACTTCGGAATTGATACCATATGGATTCGATTGGCTTGGATTCTTTTAATTTTTGGAATGGGCACAGGCTTTTTACTATATATCCTGTTATGGATTTTAGTACCTGAAGCAAAAACAACTGCCGAAAAAATAATGATGACAGGAGAACCTGTTAACATTAGTAACATCGAAAAAAAAATTAAAGATGGTTTTGATACCGTATCAGAAACCGTTTCAGATGTAGCAAAGAATGTTACAGATTCTGTTTCTGGTGCAGCCAAAAATGTTTCGGATGCTGCAAAGAAAGTCGATTTTCAAAAGCAAGGAGATAAAATAAAATCGAGTTCTAAAAACTTTTTTGACACCTTAGCAGAAATCATTATGTTCTTCTTTAAAGTTATAGCAAAATTTATTGGAATCATCTTAATATTGGTTGGTGCATTTGCCCTAATCTCGTTAATTATTGGTTGGTTTTCTTTAGGAGTGGCTGACATTGTGCATATACCAGGAATGGACTTTGTAAATATTGCCATTGCAGGGAACTCACCTGTTTGGTTAGCTTCGTTATTAGCTTTTTTCGCTATAGGAATTCCGTTCTTTTTCCTTTTCTATTTAGGCTTAAAAATTCTTATAAACAACTTAAAATCTATAGGTAACATTGCAAAATTCACACTTTTAGGGTTGTGGTTATTTTCAATAATCGGGCTGATAGTAATAGGGTTAAGAGAAGCTAGCGAACATGCATTTAACGAACGTGTTATAGAAAAACAAGAACTTTTTATTACTGCCAACGATACCTTAGAAATTAAAATGGAAGAAAATGATTTACTTAGAAACCGTTACAGACACGATTCTTTTAAAGTGGTAAATAATGAAAATGGCGTACCTACCATTTATAGCTCAGATATTGACATTATTGTAAAATCTACCACCGATTCTTTAGCCACTATTAGCATTGAAAAAAGTGCGGATGGCAGAAATTATGATAAAGCAATAGCACGTGCCAAAAACATAAATTACAATTACGCTTTAAAAGGAAATACGCTTCAATTAAATACGCATTTATCAACTAATGCCAAAAACAAATTTAGCGACCAGGAAATAGTTGTGGTGCTCTATTTACCAGAAGGCAGTGTTGTTAAATTTAGCAATAATACCAGACATTATTTAAATAGTAGCATTGCTTCAAATTATGTAAATCATTACTTAAATATTGTTGAAGATGGCATTACTTGTAATGATTGTGAAGATGACGAATTTGAAGTAGATGTTGATATTCCAAATATTAAAATTGACGAAAATGGTATTGAAATTAAAGCAGATAAAAGTTCTTTAAAAATTAACGATAAAGGCATTAATGCCGAATCGGAAGAAGTAAAAGTAAAAATAGATAGTGATGGAATTAATATAAAATCCGATAAGTAAACAATTCATCATAAAAAAATAACAGTTCAGAAATTTAAGTTATTCAATCAATCTTTAAAAATTAGATATTTGAATTATAATTAATCATCAATCAAAAAACGAACAATTATGACAACATTAGTAAAAATTATTGTAGCCACCCTAATCAGTTTAAGTTTGTTCTCATGCAATTTCGATATGAACCTTAATAATGGTGTTCGAGGAAATGGCAATGTTACTGTAGAACAACGAACCATTAATGAATCTTTTAACAGCGATTAAAGCGACTGAAGGATTAGATGTATACTTAACTCAAAGCAATGATGAAAGTATTAGTGTTGAAGCGGATGAGAATTTACAAGACATTATTATAACCGAAGTTATAGATGGTGTTTTAAAAATTCACACAAAAGAAAATATTGGCAAATCCAAATCTAAAAAAGTCATGGTAAGCTTTAAAGATGTTTCTAGCATTATAGCCACAAGTGGTAGCGATGTGTATTCTACCAATACCATTACTACCGACAATTTAGAATCTAGAAACTACCAGCGGCAGTGATATGAAATTATCAGTAAACACAACAACTTTAAATTGCAAATCAACCAGTGGTAGTGATTTAAAAATTTCAGGAAAAACTATTAAATTAATTGCTGAAGCCACTAGCGGCAGCGATATTAAGGCGGCAGATTTAATTGCCGAATCCAGTCATGTAAAAGCAACCAGTGGTGCCGATATTACAGTTAATACCTCGAAAGAATTAACAGCCAAGGCAACAAGTGGAGGTGATATTAAATATTTAGGAAATCCCGAAGTTGTAAATAAGAGCGATAGTTCTGCGGGCAGCATAAAAAAACTTTAAACAAATTAAACCAACCAATCTGAAAACCATCTGAAGCTTAAATTTAAGTTTTGGATGGTTTTGTTTATATTTGTTAATATGCTAATTTTCTGCTTCAATGAATAAACTATTTATCTCCGTAATATTCACTATTTGTTTATGTATTTCTACTTTAGTTGCCCAAAATACTGTAAAAGTTAAGGGAAACAAAAACGTTACCATTCAACAAACGGATATTAATCCATTTCATACAATCATTGTTGATGAAGATTTTGAAATTGAAATTATTTATAACCAGGTCCCATCGGTAATTATTGAAACCGATGATAATCTCCATGAATTTATAAATTTTGAAGTTATTGACGGTGTATTAACTTTTGATTTTACAACGAGAATTACGTCTAAAAAACGAATGAATATTCAAGTTAATTTCGACGATAAACTCACGAATATTAAAACTACCGACAATGGAGAAATTACTTCGTTTACACCCATAGATTTACCAAACTGCTTATTAATATCTGAAGGATCATCAAAAGTAGGGTTGGAAATAAAAACAAACGATTTCCAATTACAAAGCAACGGCAGGTCTAAAATAAAACTAAACCTTACTGCTGAAAACACCAAATTAACTTTAAGCGATAATAGTAAAATAAACGCTTTAATATACTCTCCAGTTACAAGTGTAGATTTATACCAACGTGTAAGTGCTAATATTGAAGGTGAAACCAATGAATTAATATTGAAAACCGACAATTACTCTCAATTTAATGGTAAAAATTTTACGGCTAAAATTTGTAATACGCTTAATGAAATTTCAAGTGATGCGTATTTGGAAGTACTAGACACCATAACTATAGATGCATCTGGCAGTAGCAGTGTTTTTTTATATGGCAATCCGAAGATTATTATTAACCGACTTGAAAATACTTCTAAGCTTCAAAAAAAGGAAAAATAAAAAACATACTGCTATTGCGGAATGCTTTTTATTTAAATTAAAAAGTGAATTATTTATCTAAAACCACTTTGTAGCTTGAAGATGTTTCGTTTGTTGAAACTTTAATAATATAAAGTCCATTAGCATTACCTGACAAATCAATATTTTCGCTTGTTCGTGATTTCGATGGATCTAATTTTATTGATTTCACTATTTGCCCTAAAATGTTCACCACATCTATTTTGCTAACAGGAATATCATTGTATGCAACATTAATTTTACCGTTGCTAGGATTAGGGTATAGAGCTACTTTAGTTTTGTAAACACTATCAAGACTCAAAGCTGATGGTGTCCAAGTAATTGTCATTGTTTTTAATGGCCCAACATTAGCAGGAGTAGTAGTAGTTATTGCTGGTCCTTTTGTAAAAGCAAAACCAGTATTAACAAAATCACTAGAATTTCGAGGATCTTCCCAAGTTACTTCATACCATACATTATAAGTGCCATCCGCAACTATAGTTCCTGAAACATTTTTACCATTCCAAGAAACAGAATAAGAATCTAACGCTGCAGGAGTGGTACCATTCGTTCGTGTTGCTCCAGTCACAGCATCGACAACATTAGCTGTCATTGCATTGTTTGTAGTAGTCCAACCTGCTTTTGCACCATAAGTTGGCAAATGATCTTTTGTTCCATTACCCAAATAACGTAGGTTTGTTTTTGTATATGAGGTACCGCTTTGAATCCATACCGCCATAACACATCCCCCTTCAATCGAAGGATCTATCGGAGCTCCTTGCGTAAAAGTAAATGTCATTGTACCATCTGTTTGTGCTTGTAAAAATGCTGTGAAGCAAAATAGTAGGCTAATTAATAAAAGTAGTTTCAGTTTCATAATTGTTTAAGATTTAAATTTATTACTTATTGACTATTTTTTTGGGGCTATTTACATGATTTATCATTATGTTATATCTTAAATTTAAAAATTAAATTAATGATCTAAGCAATTTCTACTTCTATTTATCAAAAAATTCAATATTGCAATCGATAAAATTCATATTTTGGCGATGTAATGTAACAGAGTAATATAAACGCTAATCGATTTATTCAAAATCTCTTGACTTATATTTTTTTTTGAATTATTATTTATTTAAATATGGCTGAATATTTAATCGTAATTTCATCACCTACAGTTATGATTCCAAGAAATGTTTTTGGAGGATCTATATTAAAATCAGTCATTTTAAATTTCTTCTCACCTATTAGCGTTATTTTATTATCTAAAATGGTTATTAAAAAATCTAAAAAAATGTGTCTTTTAACATCAGCTATTGTTAAGTATCCCTGAGTATGTATTTCGTAATTTCCAATACCTGTACTTATTGTTTCTTTTACTTCTACTAATTGAAATGTGATTGTTTTAAAACTACTTGTGTTTAAAGCTTTGTAAGTACTTTTATCCATTGAAGACTTTCCACTTTTCAAACTTTCTGCAACTATTTCTATACTGCATTTTTCAATTTCACCTAAATCAAGGTTTTTAAAAATTATTTTTCCACTTTGTTTTTCGGCTGTAATATGCCAGTCATGTAAACTTGAAGTTCCAAAAACTGTAAGCGTCGATTCCTTATTAACTAACGTGAATTGTTGTGCTTCAATTAAATTAGAAGTCAAAATACATAGAGTTATTAAACTTAAAACTGTATTTAATGTTGTTTTCTGCCCAATCATTTATATGGTTGTTATTAATGACACAAATTTCAAGTTAAATAAAAATTTATCCTATGACATTTGTTATAACCTGAAAGCGTGGTTCCATTAATAAATACGTTAAAAATAAAGTTAAAACATTACTAATTGAACTTATAGTGAGTAAAAATAATAATACTTGACTTGAATGTAATTTCCTTTTAAAATAAAGAAGGATGCAATATAAAACAAAAAAACACCGATTAATATCAGTGTTTTTTTTGTCTAACCTAGATTAGTTTTGTCGGGGTGGCAGGCATACCTTCCTCAATATATATTATTAATATTTAAATAGTTACACGTCTATTTACAACCTGATAACCGAATAAGTAATTGATTTGTTAAGAGCTTTTGTTTTACCCTATCAAAGTATGATAAATATTGTTTTAATTATTACAAGATAATTAAAACTAAATATAAATTTTACTCTTAGAAATAACGTGTCATAAAATATTTTTATATATTTCAGAATTACTGAATATCTCTTAATTATTTGTAAATCAAATTTTTAAATGCTTTTAATTCAGTTACAACTTAACATTTTAATATTATATTTTTTTCTTAAATAATTATTTTTTATTTGATATTTACAGATTCAAGTATGAAATCGTATCCAATAGAACTTTCAACTCAAGAATTATTCTAACTATGACAACGCCAACATTAACATAGCGGCTAAGCTTGCACCTATTATTGGACCTAAAACAGGAATCCATGCATAACTCCAATCACTAGGAGCTTTATCTTTTATAGGTAAAAGTGCGTGTATAATTCGTGGTCCTAAATCTCTTGCAGGATTAATAGCATAACCAGTTGTTCCACCTAACGATAATCCAATGGCCCACACCAAAAAGGCTACCGGCACTGCGCCTAAAGACCCTAAGCCTATTATTGTTTGTGTATCGTTAATAGTTGCATTTGTAAAATATAGAATTGTAAAAATCAATACAAAAGTGCCTACAATTTCACTAATTAAATTTGAAAACGTATTCCGAATTGCTGGTGCGGTACAGAAAACTGCTTTTTTTAAATCACCATCTTCGGTAGCATCAAAATGATTTTTATAAACTAACCAAACTGTTGAAGCGCCTAGCATAGCTCCTATCATTTGCGCTAAAACATAAGAAGGCACCGATTCCCAAGGAAATTTGCCCGCAATAGCCAACCCAATACTAACGGCCGGATTAATATGTGCACCACTATAAGGCCCTGTTACTACAACAGCAACATATACTGCCAATGCCCACCCTGCTGTAATAACTATCCATCCGCTATTGTTACCTATCGTTTTATTCAAAACAACATTGGCTACTACACCTCCTCCTAATAAAATAAGTAAGGCGGTTCCAATAATTTCTGCTATAAATGGAGTCATATTTCTTGATTTTTATATTTAAAGTTTCGATTTAGTCCAATATTCTAAAGCATCAATTGCTTTGTACCAGCCTTTTATATCTTTTTCAATGTCATCTCTTTCTGTAGTAGGAGTTAAAAGATATATCTGTTTGCCATATTTCTTGAATTTCTTCAGGGCTTTCCCAATAACCAACTGCTAATCCTGCTAAAAATGCAGCACCCATAGCCGTAGTCTCTACTACTTTAGGACGTACTGTTACCGTATTTAAAACATCTGCCTGAAATTGCATGAGTGTATTGTTTACTGTTGCCCCTCCATCAACCCGTAATTCTTTGATTGATATACCAGAATCGGCTTCCATTGCTTTTAAAACATCCATGGTTTGATAAGCAATAGATTCTATAGCTGCTCGAGCAATATGGGCATCTGTACTACCTCGGGTTAATCCAAAAATTGTTCCTTGCGCTTGTTGATTCCAATGTGGAGCACCTAATCCAGCAAAGGCCGGTACAAAATATACACCTTCAGAACTTTTAACCGAACTCGCTAGTTTTTCAACCTCATCAGAAGTTCTTATAATTTTCAAACTATCACGTAACCACTGTACAACGGCGCCTGCAATAAAAATACTCCCTTCTAAGGCATACTGTGTTTTACCATTAATTTTCCATGCAACAGTTGTCAATAAATTATTTTTCGAAACGATTGGTTTTTCACCGATGTTCATTAACATAAAACATCCCGTACCATAAGTGTTTTTTACCATTCCAGGTTTCGTGCACATTTGACCAAAAAGAGCTGCTTGTTGATCTCCTGCTATACCCGCAATTGGAATATTGGTATCATAAAAAGTCGATTTAGTATGACCATACACTTCACTTGATTCTTTAACTTCTGGCAACATGCTTTTCGGAATGGTAAACAACTCCAATAGTTCATCGTCCCAATCCATCGTGTTAATATTAAATAACAACGTTCTTGATGCATTTGACACATCTGTTACGTGTTGATTACCTTTAGTGAAGTTCCATATCAACCATGTATCAATAGTTCCTAAAATTAATTCACCTGACTCGGCTTTTTTTCTTGCGCCTTCAACATGGTCTAAAATCCATTTAACTTTAGTTCCCGAAAAATACGAGTCAATTACTAATCCTGTTTTTTCTCTAATTACTCTACTTTTGCCTAGTTTTTTGAGTTCATCACAATAATCGGCAGTTCTTTTATCTTGCCAAACAATGGCATTGTAAATTGGCTTTCCTGTTTTTCTGCTCCACACCACTACAGTTTCACGTTGATTTGTGATTCCAATAGCGGCCATGTTTTCAACATTCAAACCTTTTTTAGCAATCGCTTCCGCAGCAACACCTGCTTGGGTGGACCAAATTTCATTAGGATCATGCTCCACCCAACCTGGTTTTGGAAAATATTGCGTAAACTCTTTTTGAGCAACAGATACAATGCTTCCCTTTTTGTCGAATACAATCGCTCGAGAACTTGTAGTTCCTTGGTCTAGTGCAAGTATATATTTTTCCATAATTAAGTGTATTAAGTTAAATAAAATTTAAACTGGATTCTTGTTGATGTTTATAAAACATATTGATTCGCAATTTTTGTAAACTCGTTAATTTGTTGTTGCTCCCACATTGAATCTTTATCTAATTCTGCAGCCAACATTTTTGCAACTAAAGGAATTATTTCTAATGTTGCTCGTGCATCTAAAAACAAAGTGCGAACGCGTCTCGCCAAAATATCTTCTACGGTTCTTGCCATTTCATAACGAATCGCCCAAATAATTTCTGCCTTGGTAAAAGGCAAACTAGTATGTAATACTTCGCCTAGTTCAGAAGATTCTTTAATTAAATTTAGTATACCCTCTAGGTCGCTACCGTAAATATATTGATGCTTTGTTTTGTCATTAGATTCTGTAGCTCCATGAATCTTTATGTTTTTTGTTTTACAGGTTACATTTTGCAATTTTCCTAATGAAATAGCCTTATTCATGGTATCCTGAGCCATTCTTCTATAAGTAGTCCATTTGCCGCCAGTAATAGTTATTAATTCAGAATTTGAAACAATAATTTTATGACTTCTAGAAATTTCCTTAGTTTTTTCAGATTTATCTTTTGGTGCTGCCAACGGCCTTAAACCAGCAAAAATGCTCAATACATCAGCTTTACTTACTTTTTTGTTTAGATAATTGTTTGCCGTAGAAATGATAAAATCTATTTCAATATCTAAAGCTTTAGGCTCTAAGCTATGGCTGTCCAACAACGTATCGGTAGTTCCAACAACCACTTTATTATGCCATGGCACTAAAAAAAGAACTCTACCATCATTCGTTTTTGGTATCATAATAGCATCGTTTCCTGGCAAAAAAGATTTATCTAAAACCAAATGAATCCCTTGACTTGGACGTACAATATTCTTTGCTTCAGAATTATCCATTTTTAGAATTTCATCCGTAAAAACACCTGTGGCATTTATAACGACTTTGGCATTCAAATGATACGTTACCTTAGTTTCTGTGTCTTCAGCTATAACTCCATTTACTAAACCATTGCTGTTCTTCCATAACTGATTTACTTTAAAATGATTTAAAACAGTAGCCCCGTGTTCTATGGCCGTTTGAGCAATATTTATGGCTAATCTGGAATCGTCGAATTGCCCATCATGATACACCACACCGCCTTTAAGTTTTCCATTCTTAATAGTGCTTAATCTTGAAAGCGTTTCTTTTTTGTTGATTCTTAAAGATGTTCCAAAACTTAATTTACCTGCTAAAGCATCATAAATTTTAAGTCCTATGGTATATTTTAACGTATCCCACCATGTATAGTTTGGAATTATAAAAGATTGGTTACCTACTAAATGTGAAGCATTCTTTAAAAGCAATCCTCGTTCAAATAATGCTTCCTTAACTAAATCGATGTTGCCTTGCGCTAAATAACGCACGCCACCATGAAGTAGTTTGGTGCTTCTACTAGAAGTTCCTTTTGCAAAATCCACTTGTTCTAATAAAAGTGTTTTAAATCCACGTGTAATACTATCTAAAGCGACACCTAACCCAGTGGCGCCTCCGCCAATAATAATTACATCCCAATTCGAGTTTTTCTCTATTTGCTTTACTAATGTTGCTCTTTTAAAAATATCGTTCTCTTTCAAATGTTCGTTTTTGATGTGATTTAATTCCTTTTAGTTACAAGTTTACAAGCTACTAAATATATTATTCGCTAACTATAAATGACACCTTTAAAGATGCATTGGAATCGCCTCCAACCCATACATTAAAATCGCCGGGTTCTACCTCCCATTTTTTATTGACAGTGTAAAATTGAAGCTTGTCAGCATTTATAGTGAACTTAATTGTTTTGGTTTCACCCGTTTTAATCATCATTTTTTGGAAATCTTTCAGCTCTTTCACAGGACGCGTTAAACTACCAAATAAATCCCTAATATATAGTTGTACGACCTCTTCCCCATCTCTGTTTCCAGAATTTGTAACCTCAACAGACACATTTATTTTACCATTTTTTGGGATGACGTTTTTGTCCAATTTTAAATTTTTATACGCAAAAGTAGTATAGCTTAATCCGTAGCCAAAAGGATATAAAGCTGTTTTTGGAGCATCTGTATAACCTGAATATGTTACATGGCTTGTACTAAAAGGCCTTCCTGTAGATTTTTGGTTATAATATAAAGGTTCTTGCCCTACGTTATGAGGAAATGAAACAGGTAATTTCCCAGACGGATTGTAGTCTCCAAACAATACATCTGCAATAGCGTTACCAGATTCTGAACCTAAAAACCAGCATTCTAATATAGCAGGCACTTTATTGGCTGCCCACGAAATATCCATGGGTCTTCCGTTCATTAACACAATAACAATATTTTTATTTACTTTGTAAATAGCTTCAAATAATTGTTGCTGCACACCAAAAAAACCAATGTTAGTTTGACTCCTGCCTTCACCCGTCTGATAAGCATCTTCACCTATGGCTAACAATACTATTTCTGCTTTTTTAGCTGCTTCGACTGCCGCTGGAATTCCAGAAACATTTGTATTATTAAACTTTAATGGATGTGAAAATTGATTTTCCCCAGGTTTTAGTGTAGGTATTGTTAAGTCTGCTCCTTTTTCGTAATATATTTTAGTTTTGCTTCCCACAGCTCTTTTAACACCTTCTAAAAGTGAAACCGCAGAATTATACGTGCCTTTAGCTCTCCAGTTTCCAAGTGGTGCATCTTTATCATCTGCAAGAGAACCAATAACCGCAATGCTTTTTATGTTTTTAGAAAGTGGTAGCATTTTTGTTTCGTTTTTTAGCAAAACAATTGACTTTTTAGCCCCATCCCGAGCAATGGCTAAATGTTCTTTAGTATAAACATCCCTTTTTTCTCTAGATTCATCACAATATCTATACGGATCATCAAACAATCCTAATTGAAATTTCAAACGCAAAACCCGCTTTACAGCGTCATCTAGTTGTGTTAAAGATATTTTATTTTCTTTTAATAACGTTTCCAAATGAGCCTCATACGCGTATGATTCCATATCCATATCACTACCAGCATTCATGGCTATTTCGGCAGCCTGTTTTTTATCTTTGGCATAACCATGTGCTATCATTTCTCCAATGGAGCCCCAATCAGATACCACAAATCCATTCCAATTCCATTCTCCTTTTAAAAGATCTCTTTGCAACACTTTATTCCCTGTTGAAGGTATACCATCAATATCGTTAAATGAATTCATAAACGTTGCTACTCCAGCTTCTGCTGCTGCCTTAAAGGGAGGTAAAATAGTATTATGTAACTCGTGTTCACCAACATTCACAGTGTTATAATCTCTTCCGCCTTCAGCAAAACCATAACCAGCAAAATGTTTAGCACATGCCGCAATGGTATTAGTTTGTGATAAATCACTCCCTTGAAAACCTTGTATACGAGCAACTCCAATAACGGTGTTTAAATAAACATCCTCTCCTGCACCTTCCATAATTCTGCCCCAACGCGCATCTCTAGACACATCTATCATGGGCGCAAACGTCCAATGTATGCCAGACGCTGCCGTTTCTTTTGCTGCGATGGAAGCCGTTTGTTTAATAATATCTAAATCCCAACTAGCACTTTCACCTAGTGGAATTGGGAAAATGGTTTTATAACCATGAATCACATCGTAACCAAATATTAATGGAATTTTAAGTCGTGAATGTTCCATCACAATTTTTTGTGTTTCACGAGTAGATTTCACAGAGGTAATATTCAACATAGAGCCTACTTCTCCATTTTTAAGTTTATCTAATTTATACTGATCATTTTTAGATGCTGACGGACCAGTTGCATTCCACTTACCACTATATTGGACTAATTGCCCGATTTTTTCATTTAGGTACATAAGCGCTAAAACAGAATCCACTTTTTGTTCTATTCTTGTATCTAAATTGGTGGCTGAACACCCATTTTTATCATCAATAATAGGCTTCTTAAAGCTATAAAATATAATAGCAAGCAGTAATATTGGAACGACTAATATGGTATGTTTTCTCATTTAATTACTTTTAATAGTTACCAATATTGGTTTTACACCAATTTTGATATGCCGCTTCTAATTCTATAACTTTATCTGGATATTGAGTTGATAAATCGATTCTTTCTCCTGGATCTTCTTCTAAATTGAATAATTTAAGCGAAAAATCATCTCTAATAGGTTTAATATACAAATTGCTTGGTCTGCTTTTCCAGTGATTTTCATTGGTGTTTGTTAATTTCCAATCGCCTTTTCTAATAGCCCAAGTTTTTTGCCATTTCCAAACTAACACTCTGTCTTTAACTGGTTGTAATAAACTGATGCCGTCAATGGTTTTATCTGTTAATTTTATTCCAACAGCCAATGCTATAGTAGGTAAAATATCCGTAGCAGACACATAGGATTCTTGTACTTGCCCAGCGGTAATTTTACCGGGCCAACTAATAGCCATTGGCACGCGTATACCACCTTCCCAAAGTGAATATTTACCGGCAGTAAGCGGACTATTATTGGCGCCATTTAAAGGCGTTCCGCCATTATCAGACAGAAATATAATGAGCGTTTCTTTTTCTAAACCTTTATTTTTAACAACTTCTAAAACTCTTCCAATATTATCATCTAAACAATTCAAATTAGCTAAATAATATTTTCTTAAATCTTCATCTTGAATAGCTCCTAAGCGTGAATATTTATCATAATAAGCTGAATATGACCCAGCAGGATGTTTTCCAAAAGTCTCTAAACTATCCGGATGGTAATTATTAATGGGTTTCACATCGTATTTGTCTAAATACTTCTGTGGAACTTCATGTATTAAATGGTGCACCGAATTATAGGCCAAGGTTAAGAAAAAAGGTTTATCCTTCGGTTTTTGGATGTATTGAATCGCTTCATCCGTTAAAATATCGGTTAAGTAGCCCTCATCATAACTTTTCACGCCGTTATTATGCATTAACGGTCCTAAAACGGCACTCGTTCCCTCAGGATCGGGCGTTTTATCCTTTATTTCCTGCGAAAGCAACCAATAATCATGCGCATGGGCGCTAAAACCTAAAAACTCGTCGTAACCATGTTTTAAAGGATATTCCCGAACATCATATTTATGAAAATTTTTCCCTAAATCATTCTTCCCAATTCTAGCCGTTGCATAACCAGCGGCTTTTAAATATTCGGCAATCGTTTTAACCGAATCTGGCAATCCAGGACCCCAACTAGCTTGTTTATCCCATCTAATTTGGTTTTTTCCCGTAAGCATAGCCACACGCGAAGGACTACAAACAGGCGCCGTAGTATAAGCTTGTGTAAAAATAGTGCCCGTTTTTGCTAAAGTCCCCATATTGGGCGTTTCTGCCGTTACATCATGATTTTTAAAAGGCTCAAAATCAGCGTACCCTTGGTCGTCTACAACAATTAAAAGAATATTAGGGGTTGTATCCTTTTTTACAGCTTGCACATTGTTTTTACAAGAAAACAAACCAAAAAACAAGGATAATTAGGAATAGTTTTTTCATGTGTTTAATATTATTTTAGGTGAACTTATGAATATACCTTTGGGTCGGGCTTTGTCAAGTCCTCGCTCCTTCGTCGCTATGGGCTTTCCACTTAAGTCACTAACGCGGGTTACTCATTAATCATTCAGCCTAAATATCCAAATCTATTTTGTGCAATAATGCTACACTTTAAAAATCATTTTACTCCAATGTAAATTCAACATACACTGGAAAATGGTCTGATGGATATTTCAAATCATTAGAATCACTTAAAACCGCTTGTTTATTTACTTTAAGGTTATTGCGATTTCGACATAAAAATATAGTCTATCTTTCTGGTTACAGGTTCATTAAATTTAAACCCGTTAAACGTTCCGTTGGGGCCAAAAGTTAATTTAGCTACCGTTTCGGTGTTCAACATACTTTCAGATAAATTTTTAATAAGCAAACTATTAGGTTCTACATTAAAATCGCCCATCAAAATCACGGGGTAATTTTTTGTATTCACTTCTGCGATTTTTTGCTGAATTAACTTTATACCATTTAACTGAGCTTGCTCACCCACATGGTCTAAATGGGTATTAAAAATCCATATTTTTTTCGAAGTTTTTAAATCTGTAAACAAACCATAAGTACAAATTCTAGGATACGCCGCATCCCAGCCTTTCGAAACTTTTTCAGGAATTTCAGAAAGCCAAAATGTATTCACATTTTCAACTTTAAACTTTTTCGAATTATAAAAAATAGAGGAATGTTCTCCATTGCCTTCACCATCTCTTCCTTTACCAATCACTTTATAATTTTTCAAAGCTATTTTCAAGTCGTCCATTTGGTTAGGTCTCGCTTCCTGTATTCCTAAAATATCGGGGCTGAAAAATAATACTTGAGAACTTAAAAAATCTTTTCTGTGCGTCCATGCATTTTCTCCATCCGAAGCCACATCCAATCGAATGTTATAAGTCATGGCACTAAAATTTTGACTTTTACAACTCGTAAAGTTTAGTGAAACCATAATTAATAGTAGTATGTATTGTTTCATATGTTTACCTAATTTTTTTGAAAAACTCTAACATAATCGATAACCATTTGTTGCGGAAAAGTACTATCATCAATTCCTTTTCTTCCCCCTAACATGCCACCAACGGACACATTCAATATCAAATGAAAATTTTGGTCGAATGGCCATTCTGCTGTTGTTTTATGTTCATTTTCTATATGATTATAAACTACATCATCCAATATAAAATCCATTTTTTCAGGAGCCCATTCTATGGCAAATACATGAAATGTATCATACGGTTTTTCAATATAAATATTTTTACCTCTTTGCGTTCCAATCATATGGTTATAAGCTTTGGTGTGAATGGTTCCAAATATAGAATCGGGACTAAAACCAACATGTTCCATGATATCAATTTCACCACTTTCTGGCCATCCTACTTGTTTTCTATTTTCACCAAGCATCCAAATGGCAGGCCACAAACCTATGCCTTTTGGTAATTTTGCTTTTACTTCTATACGCCCGTATTTCCATGAAGCTAATCCTTCTGTTTTTATTCTTGCTGAAGAATATTGAGCAGTATCAATTTCAGCAATATATTTTATCCAGCTTTTCTTCTTTAAGACTTCACTGTTATAATCTTTGTTGGCAATTTTTTCTTTATGCGCCTCAATAATTAAATGGCCATTTTCAACTCTAACATTCTTTAAACTATCTGTATAATATTGCTTTTCCTGATTTGCAATAAATCCGTAATCGTAAGTCCATTTTGTACTATCTGGAGATCCTTTATAATTAAATTCGTCACTCCATACTAGTTTATAGTTTTTAATTATTTCACTTTTTTTTTATTCTTTCAAATGAAAGTTCAGGATAATCTGTTGTTATATAATCGAAATTGTTTACTAATAACCAATCAATATCTTCGGTGGTATTAGCGGTCCATGCATTTAATAATAAACCCAGATTTTTAGCGCTTTCTATCCATTGCGGATTTGTTTTTAATTTATACACTAAGTAATCCAAACCAGTGATGCCATCTTCTTTTAATTCCTCAGGTGTTTTTGAACCATCTAAATACTGTGTTTTAGCATTTGGATCTATTTCCTTTACTTTTTTTAGAATATCATAACCAAAACTTATGTATGTTAAAATATAAGGTTCTGCCTTTAATTCTTGAACTAATTTAACAACGTTTTCTGCTATAATAATACCGCGACCTTCCATTTTTGAAGGTTTTATTTCGCAAACTAATCCTGTACTGGTATTGTTTTCCATACCAGCAAGTAGATATTGTTTGAATGTAGGTAAGGTTTCTCCGTTTTCAAGTTTTTGTTTAGACAACTCTGCATAGGTATTTGTTTCTATATCTACACCTTTAAAATCGGCATCGTGGGTTACAATAAGTACATTATCTGAGGTCATTCTTACATCGAACTCAGAACCTACACATTTTAATTTAATGGCTTGTTTTAAAGAAGCAATAGAGTTTTGTGGTAAATTATTAGCTTTCCAAGCACCACGATGTGCAATTATGGGATTATCTGCAAAAGTGATTTCGCTTTTCTGAAATGATGTTTTACAAGCGTTAAAGCTTAAAACAAGGCAGAATAGAAATAAATAGCGCATACTTACTCTGATTTAATGATTGAACTATAACTGTAAATTACTTTAAAAGTTAATTTTAATTACTAAGGGCAAAAAAATATATTTGCCCCTAGAATTAAAAAAAACTAATTACTAAACAATTAAACAAATTAATACCCGTCATTTTGAGGATAATTAGGCCCAAATAAATTTAAATCTTCTTGAAAGATTGCGAAATTGATATAATGATCTTGCCAATTTACTCTAGGGTCTTTGCTTCCATTATAATTAGCTGGAAAGTATGGACCATCACCCGCATAGTTTCTCATTTGAAAATTCATAACACTTTGTCCAAACCTTTTTAAAGTAAACCAACGTTGCCCTTCAAAAGCTAATTCACGTGCGTTTTCATCTAGTATATCTTGTAACGTTACGCTAGATAACGCTGCCGCTTTGGCTCTTGTTCTAACAGCATTGATATATGGTAGAGGGTCTCCACTTCCAGATCTCAAAATAGCCTCGGCCGCAATTAAATAGGTTTCTGCTAATCTATAAACCATCTTATTGCTTCTTACTTGGTAATTTTCAGGATCATCATCTTCTTCAGAAAACTTTACACAAGATGGATGTAATCGTTGATAATAAAGTGCATACGAACCCGGAGGACTTGTAGGGGTTGCCATGGGACTATAAATAGTAATTTGTTGACCTACATTAACACCCGAAGTATAATAATATTTTAATCTAAAATAAGTATTATCGTCTCTGGTATCATTTGGGTCTTGAGCCAAAAGTCCTAATAAATAAAGATTTGGCAAAACTCTTGAAAAACCTTTACCTCCTTGTTCTACATTCCCTTCAATGCCTGTTATTTGAAAATATTGTGTTACATAATTGGCATTCATCATCGTAGTGCCTCCGCCGCCTAAAATGTTATCTTGAGATTGTACAACTAATAATTGTTCTGAGTTGTTTTTATCTCCTTTAAAAACATCGGCAGTAGTAGCTACTAAATTATGAGGACTATTTGGGTCTTCAATAACCGATAAGGCTTGGTTTTTTGCTTCTAAATAATCGCCGTTCCACATGGCTACATCTGCCTTAATATGTTTTGCTGTTCCTTTTGAAACACGACCAAAAGTTACGTTCCAATCTAAATGTTCTATAGCAAAATTTAAATCGCTATATAACAAGGCAAAGATTTCTTCTTTCGAAGATTTATCTTGAATTAAATCAAAAGCGTTATCCAAGGTTACAGATTCGGTAGTTACATAAATGTTATTATACATTCTGTATAAATAAAAATAGGCCTCGGCTCTAAAAAATTTTGCTTCAGCAATAATTTGATTTCTTGTTTTTTCGTCAACATTCTTAACAACTTCGGCAGCATTAATAATATCTGTTGCTTTATTGGCTATTTTGTAATTTCCTTTCCAAAAATAATAAGCTGTTAACTGTGTCCCTAAATCGATTGGTGAAACCGCCCTTTCATACCGACCTACTAAACCTGTATATCCTGATCTGCAAAATACCAAATCACTTCTAGATGATAATACGACACTTCCCATATAATCTTCTATATTCGTGTCGTAACGATCTCTTTTGAAATTATATAAACTAACAACGCCAGATTTTAAACCTTCTTCTGTATTATAAACATAACCAGAATCGATTAAGGTACTTGGTTGTTCTTCTAAAAAACTTTCGCATGATGATACCGTTAAGAATAGCATCAATACCATCAACAAATGACCTGTTGCTTTTTTATAAAAATGTTTTGTATTCATAGTATATTTTTTTAAATAATTATAAACTAACTTTTACTCCAAATGTGAAACTCTTCGCATCTGGATATCCTGTATCTGCATTGGAATACGTATTTCTAATATTTACTTCTGGGCTATAACCAATATAATCTGTATTTGTAAATAAATTTGTTCCTGTTATATAAAACTTAATTTGTTCAATACTAAGCTTAGAAAAAAGAGATTCTGGTAGTGTATAACCTAAACTTAAGGTTCTCAATCTAACGTAGGAAGCATCCTTAATGGCCAATGTGTATAAATATTGGGGAGCAGCATCATAACTAGCTCTTGGAAATGTTGTTGACGGGTTTTCAGGTGTGTAATATGGCACTTTCACCCCATTTAATTTACCTGCTAATGTTCCTCCATTATTATAATCGGACAAGAACGGGTTTACTTTGGTAGCACCTTCTACTGCATAAAAATCAACTAATAAATCAAATCCTTTATAAGAAAGTGTTGTTGAAAGTGAGCCAAACCAATCTGGATTAGGGTCTGTAAATACCCTGTCATCTTGTGTTATTTTGCCATCTTCATTAACATCTTTAACCCTAATATCTCCGGGTCTAAGATCGGTTTGAGTAATTGTTGACTCAGTATTAGCTTGCGGCGCATTTGCGAAATCGTCGCCCACTTGATAAATGCCATCAAATTGATATTGTCTAATTACACCATTTGGTTGGCCAACATAATAATTATAAGCATCGTCTTCAAGAATAGGGTCACCATTGCCATCATTATAAAGTTCAATTAGCTTATTCTTATTATTTGACCAGTTTGTTGAAACAGACCATTTAAAATCGTCTGTATTAATGATGTTGGCTGTTAAACTTACTTCGATACCTGTATTTTGTAATTCTCCTGCATTAAAATAAGTATATGTATAACCGGTAATAGAAGGCACTGGTCTTCTTAACAATAAATCTGTTGTTCTTGAATCGTAATATTCAATGCTACCAGTTAAAATTCTATTAAAGATTGAAAAATCAAGACCTAAGTTAAGCGTGGTTATTTTTTCGAATTTCAAATCTGCGTTAGGTAATACGACTGAAGGGGAATACCCTGATGCTGTTTCACCATCAAAAACATAATTTTCACCTTCTGCAGTAAAAAGTGAGGTATATGGTGTTTTTATTCCATTCACTAAACTACCGTAACTGGCTCTAAATTTTAATTCTTGTATGGCATCAACATTTTTCAAGAAGCTTTCGTTATGAATTTTCCATGCAAATGAGGCAGCAGGGTTGTGCGCCCATTTATTACCTTCTGCATTCACAGAGCCACCATCTGCTCTATAAGTTGCGGAAAACAAATATTTATCCATAAAGTTGTAACGTGCTCTTCCCATAAATGACGCATTCCTTTGAGACGTTTGATCGCGTTCTACGGTAACATTACCAATAGCATTTGTAATACCGTTATATCCCAAACTTTCATTTGGAAACCCTGTGGCTTGTGTAAATGTTCTAGAAAATTTATCTTCTTGTGATGCTTGTACAAAAGTAAAATCGAACTTGTTATCTGCATTGAATTCTTTATTGTACGTCAAAATATTTTCAATTAAATAGGATTCTCTTAATTGATTGTCAATTCTTGCAATCCCTCTATCTGTAGTGCCCGCAGAACTTAAAGAAGATTGATATTGCCCTCTTTCAGAATTTTTACGCGTTAAATTGGTTTTTAATTGATATTGCAGGTTTTTTGTGATTTGCCAAGTTGGCGTTACATTTATTACAAAATCATTCCCTTTTTCGTCATTATTTTGCTCGCGTAAATTCCATAAAGGATTTGTTGCCGTTAAATCCTCACCACTTGGGTAACGTGTTAAACTTCCATCTGGATTATAAGCACTGCCTAACGGAGACGTTGTAATTACGTCAATATTTGCGGCCCTTTCAATGTCATCGTTCAATAAATTTAAATCAAAATTAACAGAAAATTTATCATTTATTTTTTGATCGACATTTAATCTTAAATTTTTTCTAGTATAGCTAGAAGTTGGAATAATACCATCTTCTTTAAAGTAGTTTATACTACCATATACCTTTGTTAAATCAGTACCACTGGAAACACTAATAGATTGACTATTAACCAAACCATTTTTTTGCAATTCATCTTCCCAATTTACAAACTTGTTATTTGCAATGTTTTCCAGCTCTACAGCCGAAAATGCATCTTCTTCATTTGGGTATTGATCGGTAGCATTATTGGACCGTATAGCTTCTCTTCTTAATTGTGCAAATTCTTGTCCGCTATAAACATCAAAGTTACGCTCAATAGTTTTTGTAGAAACAAAACCATGGTATGCTACATTTACCTTACCGCTAGAACCTCTTTTTGTAGTTACCAAAATGACCCCATTAGCACCTCTAGAACCATAAATAGCTTGAGCAGAAGCATCTTTAAGAACCTCTATAGATTTTATATCATCCGCACTAATATCTTCAATACCACCATCTCTTATAATTCCATCTACAACATAAATAGCACTTGTGTTTCCTTCTATGGAACTACGTCCCCTAAATATAATTTCAGAAACACCACCTGGTCTTAATGTACCACCACCAACTTCAACTTGTAAACCTGCAACTCGACCACGGAGCATTTCGGTCACATCGGATGTTGGGCTTAATACAGCTTTGGATAAGTCGGTTGTAGCTACCGCATTTACTAAGTCACTTTTTCGTTGCGTACCATAACCAACTACAATAACTTCGTCTAACGCGCTTGCGTCTCCCGTTAATAAAACAGTTAATGTGCTAGAGGTAATTGCAACATCTTTTGTTTTATAACCTATATAAGATACTGTTAATGTTGTTTGATTACTATTTACAGATATTGTAAATTTTCCATCGAAGTCAGTTGAAGCACCATTGGAAGTTCCTTTAACTATAACAGATGCTCCAGGCAAGGGCATATTATCTTCAGCAGACAATACCGTTCCTGTTATTGTTTTTTGTGATTGTGCTAACATAACAACCGTTGAAAGTAAAAACAATAATGGAATTAGGATTTTAATTTTTTGATTAAATAGTTTTAGTTTCATAAGAATTAGAATTAAAGTTTAGTTTCAAAAGTATAGTTCTACTTGTTTTTACGGTTTACTATAAAATTAAGTATACGTAAACTTAAACTCAATAATTGAGAAATCCATAAAATTCACCTCGATAAAAAACGAACATCGTATTTTTAGACCTAAAAAATTAAGATTATGATGCGAAATGCCTCATAGAACATGCAGAATTATAATCGATTTATTTTATGCCTAAAGATCTAAAATCAATGATTTTTTTTGGCTTGTCGTGGTAATGTCGTGGTAAAAAACGCTTCTGTCGTGCTATTAGAAGTTTAGGATGTAGTCAATTAGCCCACTATCATGCTCTAAACCTAATTTCTTTCTTAATCTGTAACGCTTAGTTTCAACACTTTTAATAGATATATTAAGTAAAGGAGCCATTTCTTTTGATGATAAATTTAGGCTTAAATAGGCACAGAAGCGCAAATCATTTGGTGTTAAATCTGGGTGAGCCATTTTAATTTTATCTAGGAAGTCTTTGTCAGCATTATTAAAAGCTTGTTCAAAAAACGACCAATCTTTCGCGTCGTTTAGATTGCTATCTATGAGCTTTAAAGCTGTATTGTTATTGGTTTGTTTTGTTTTCTTTAACTCTTTTTTTATACTGTGTAATACTTCGTTCTTTTTTATAATACTCATGGTTGAAATGGCAAGCTCCCTATTTTTACTTTCAATATCCTGATTTAGTTTTTCATTTTTTATGCTAGTTATCAATTGTTCATTTTCTAATTGCTTATGTGCGTGTAATTTTTTATAGTACTTTTTATATATTTTATTCATGATAAATGAAAAAGCAAATAATAAAAATAAATACAGTGATATGGCTACATTAGATAGTAACCAAGGTCTGTTTATTTTGAAATCGTAACTTATAATATTGTTTGATAATTGATTTCCTATTTTTGCTCGAATATTCAGTTTGTAATCTCCAAAAGGTAAATTTTCAAATATAAGTTCAGATTTACTATTCCATTCACTCCATTCATTATACCGTCCATTAAGTTTATATTGATATTGAACTATGTCATATTTATTATAAACAGGGACACTGTAATTAAAAATTATGGAATTGTTTTTATATTCAAATTCGCCAGGTTTTTGAGCATCGATAGCCATATTACCCTCGCCAACTGTATTCAATTCAATAGAGTTTAAAACTAAATTGTGGTTAATGGTTCTATTTAATTCGGAAATATCCAATGTAAGATAACCATCTGTAACCCCTATAAGGTATTTGCTGTTTTGTAAATGCGAAATATTTTCATAGCCAACTTGACCCTTTCTTAAGAAATAAGGAATAGCTACCCTATTTATTTTTAATTGATTTGTTAAATGATTTACGGTAACATAAGATATATTATCGTTGGAAAATGCCCATAGTTTTTGAGTGTCATCTACAACCAGCTTGCCAGATGCATATTCCGATTCTGTTACTATAGAACTAATAAGAGTGTCTTTAACAAATCCATTTTTTTTACTATCATAGCCAAACACACCTTTTTTATAAGCATATAAAATTCTGTTTTTATACTTAATTAAACTTGAATTTTTACCAACCGAGACTGTAGTATCTATATAAATATTTTTTACGACTTTGAAATCCTCATCTATTTTAAGTTTTAAAACACCTTTATAACCATGACTAACCCACACTTCATTATTGTTTGTAATTTCAAAATAACGTGCAGAATTGTCGAACCCTTTAATTTTATTTTTAAGTACCCAATGTCCTTGATTTTTAACTAAAACATTCAGTCCATTATAGTTTCCTTCTAAAAGCATATTTTCTTTATTAGGAATGGGTTTAAAACTCCAAGTTCCCGGAGTGTTGGTAACCAAAATGGCATTGTCATTATTAATTACAAATGTTCCGGAATGGTGACCGCAAAACAATTCATTATTAAACTGAAATAAAGTCCAAACTTGTCCAGATGTACCATTTATAAATTTAAATGCTTCATGTGAAAATGCTTTTTTATAAAATAACCCTTGATTAGTGCCCAAATACAAAATATCATTAAAAACAATAGATGCATATACAGTTCCTATTTTTCCTTCATCATCATTAAAAACCCGAATGGGCGATTTTATATTAATGCAGTTAATACCATTATCCAACCCTGCCCATACATTTGCATCTATATCTTCAAAAACAGAAAGTACTGTGTTATTATCAAGTCCGTTACTTCTATCTAGCTCGTATTCAATATTACCGGTTTTACTTAAATAAATAATCCCATTTTTTATAGTTCCAATAACAAAACTTTTATCTTTAAGTTGAATACTGTTAAAAATATTCATTTTTTTTAAAGCTTCATTTGCTGGAATATTCCATTCGGATAATTTATTATTGATGAAGGTATAAAAACCCAATCCGCGTGTTTGAATTAGCAACCCATCATTCATTTGAAACATGTTAACTACTTTATCGTTCTCAAAAATGGTATTATCAACTATTAATTTTGGTTTTCCAGCTTCAACTTTATAAATTCCTTCATGGTTCACATGGTAATAAATAACATCTTTAATATTAAAAACTCTTGAAATACCATTATTAGAATTTATAATTTTACTTCCTCCACTCACTGGGTTGTAGAAATATATTCTATTAAACGATTGAAAGAGTATCCATTCATCGTATGTTATAATGTTCCAAATATGCTCATCTTCAATCATCGGTTCTTTAAACTTATGAATCAAAGATTGGTATTGCAATTGGCCGAATACATCCTTCTTCCAAAAACCAAACTCCATGTAACAACCCGTATATATCCGGTTTTCTATAACATTAACCGCTCTAATAATTGTACTATTTGGAGATGGGTACATAATCCATTTAGCACCATTAAATTCTAATAGCCCTTCATTATTACCAACATAAATAAATTTATTAGGTGCTTGAGAAATCATCCAATTCTGATTCTCCCCGTCATAATCCATTGGAGTGAATTTCTGGATAGGAGGTAATTCTTGAGCTAATAAATTATGATTTATGAAAAATAAAAGCAGGCAACATAAGGCTATAGAAACATTACTTTTCATAAAAATAAATACTGAAGTTAAGTGATTTATTAAGATTATGACAATTTAAGAAGTTTTGAGATGATATTTAAATTATATCAATCTTAGTTTTTTATTTGTCTCTAATTTACCTTTTTTTGTGTTATACTTTGATTAGCATTTTCTTAAAACATTTTAAAGGTTTTATGACTCCGTTGAATGATAATACCGGTTGTTTTTTTTATTGTTCTTAAAATCAGATACTGTACGAAATTAATAATAAAGCGATAGTTCAATTATTTCAGATAAACATCGCCTGCTTTTTGTTTTTGGTTTATAAATTGTTTAAGTATTTTTCTGTAGTATAATAATTTTTCATCGTAACGTGTTTCAAAACAGTTCTTAAAATTTACGACAATTCTGGTGAGAAAGTGCACACCTGATTGTACACCTTTTTATTGAGTTTAATTTGGGACTAAATAAAATGCCTAAAAACAAAAAACACTGATAATCATACGATTAACAGTGTTTTGATACTTCCTATTTCTAGTTTTGTCGGGGTGGCAGGATTCGAACCTGCGACCTCCTGCTCCCAAAGCAGGCGCGATAACCGGGCTACGCTACACCCCGAAAAATTTTTCCTTAACGGGATGCAAATATACTTTTTTTATTCATTTCATAAATACCTTTTTAATAAAATAATAAATTATTTAGAAGAATAATTTTCGATACTAAAAATGGTAAATTAGCAATTGACAATTATTTAAGATTACCTTTTGAATTACTTAAAAATAAATCTTTCTTTTTTGCTCTTAATAGGGTTTAGTTTTACTTCTTTTAGTCAATCTAAAATAGAAGGGAAAATTGTCGATGCCGATAATAAATCATCACTATCTAATATCCAAATAATAAATACGGAGACAAAGGATACTATCTTTTCCAATGAACAAGGACTATTCGAAATCAATAGCTCTGGAAACTATACATTTAAAAAAGATGGCTATAACGAAAAGACCGTCAGCATAAAAAGCAACAAATATTATGTTATTCAATTAAGTATAAACCCTTCTCAATTAAAGGAGGTTATTATCAATGCCAATAACATTCCACAGAAGTTGAAAAAAGCAATAAGCTCGATTGAAATTATATCGTCTATTGATATAGAACGAGGTAGTACAATTGATATAACACCAATATTAAACCGAACACCAGGAGTCTATATGCAAACTGGTGCTTTAAATACTAACCGAATAACCATTCGAGGTATTGGCTCGAGAAATTTATATGGAACCTCTAAAATAAGAGCGTATTTTCAGGATATTCCATTAACGTCTGGAAATGGCGAAACAACTATCGAAGATTTTGAACTAGGTGCTATTTCGCGTTTAGAAATTATTAAAGGTTCTGGATCTAGCATATACGGGGCAGGATTAGGCGGCACTATCCATTTAATACCTCAAAGTGCCTTTTTAAATCAAAGTAGTACCGAAAGTGACATGTCGTTTGGATCATTCGGGCTAATTAAAGGTGTTATAAATGTGAACCACGGAACAGAAAAAAGTAGTTTTCGTACCGTTTACAGCAATACACACAGTGATGGCTATAGAGATAATAACGAATACGACCGACAAACATTTACCATAGACGCAAATCATTTTTTAAACCGCAAAAATGACATTACATTTCTGGCTAGTTATGTAGACTTAAAAGGATTTATACCAAGTTCTGTTAATGAAGACGCTTACAAAAACAACCCCAAAGCCGCAGCCTTTACCTGGGCGCAAGCGAAAGGTTATGAAAACACAAAACGTGGTGTTTTTGGGCTCTCATGGAATCATCAATTTAACAACACATTGAAACAAATATCGAGTGTTTTTAGCTCATTTAATGACGCTTACGAACCAAGACCGTTTAATATTTTAACTGAAAACACTTCAGCTATTGGTATTAGAAGTCGCATTTTAGTTTCAGCAGAAAAATTGAATTGGACCTTTGGTGGCGAATTATTTAAAGACACTTACAAATCGAGTACTTTTGAAAACCTATATCAAGATTATCCGCCTGGAACTGGTAGCATCAAAGGCGACAAGTTATCCGATTTAAAAGAGAAACGAACCTACTACAATATTTTTATTGAAACTAATTACAATCCTTCAGAGAAACTAATGTTTTCTTTTGGGTTAAATTTTAATGAAACTTCTTATCATTTAAATGACCGATTTAGTACGGATGGCAATCCAGACCAATCGGGTTCGTATAAGTTTAAAGGCATTTTGTCTCCTAAATTAGGAGTTTCATATTTATTTAATGATAATATTAGTGTTTATTCCAACATAAGCCATGGGTTTTCACCTCCCACAATAGCCGAAACTTTACTTCCTGATGGCTTAATCAATCCAGATATAAAACCTGAAACAGGCTGGAATTTTGAAATAGGTACGCGCTCAACTTTCATCAATAATCGTTTACAGGTTAATATGGCTTTGTATCAGGTTAGATATTCGTAATCTTTTGGTTGCCAGAAGAACAGGAAATGATGAGTTTATTGGTGTAAACGCGGGGAAAACACAACATGATGGTTTAGAAATTGCTCTAAATTATCAATGGTTGAAAAAACACACTTACAGTGTTAACGTATACACAAATTACACGCTTAATAACTTTGTATTTAAAGAATTTGTCGACGACAACAATAACTATTCTGGAAACGATTTAACCGGAGTGCCTAAATCTATATTTAACGCTGGTCTTGATTTTACTTCTAATATAGGATTTTATGGAAATATTAATTTTCAATACGTTTCCAGCATGCCGATGAATGACAGTAACTCCTTGTTTTCAGACAGCTACAAACTCACAAATATGAAATTCGGTTACCTAATAAATATTAACAAAAAGCTAAATTTCAAGGTTTATTTAGGTATTAACAATATATTTGATGAAGCCTATGCGTCTCAAATTTTAATTAATGCCTCAGGTTTTGGTGGCAGTGCCCCAAGGTATTATTATCCCGGAAATCCTGTAAATTATTATTCAGGACTTAATTTAAATTATCGTTTTTAAAAAATATAAGAATGAAACAGACAAATTTTATCCTAGTACTTTTATTAATAACATGCCTTTCTTGTGCGCAACAAGTAGAATCTGAAATAAAAGCAGAAAGTCCAGCATCATTAAATTACACTACCGAAATTATAGTACCCGAAATGAATATTCCCTGGGGCATGGCTTTTTTGCCAGATGGAAGTATGCTAATTACTGAAAAATCAGGAGAACTTATTCATTTTAAAAATGGAGAAAAGATTAAAATAGGCGGCCTTCCTGAAATTTATGTACGTGGGCAAGGTGGATTTATGGATATAAAATTACACCCCAACTATACAAATAATGGTTGGATTTATTTTTCATATGCATCTTCGGAAGGCGAAGGTGATGGTGGTAATACCGCTATTATGAGAGCCAAATTAAACGCTAATGCTTTAATTGAAAAACAGGTTCTTTACAAGGCAAATCCTAATACTACAAGAGGGCAACACTTTGGTTCTAGAATAGAATTTGATAATGATGGCTTTCTATACTTCTCAATTGGGGAACGCGGGGAACGCGACATAAACCCACAAGATATTACCCGCGATTGTGGTAAAATTTACAGGCTTTACGATGACGGTAGAATTCCTGAAGACAACCCCTTTATTAATTCACCAAACGCAAAAAAAGCCATTTATAGTTATGGCCATAGAAATCCGCAAGGCATGATAAAAAATCCTGAAACGGGTGAAATATGGGTTCATGAGCACGGTCCTCAAGGAGGCGATGAAATAAACATTATACAAAAAGGAAAAAACTTTGGATGGCCTGTAATATCTTATGGTATTAATTATGATGGCACTTCGTTTACAGACCTTACTTCTAAAGACGGTATGGAACAGCCGCTTTTTTATTGGATACCTTCTATCGCACCAAGTGGATTTACGTATGTGACATCAAATAAATATCCGGACTGGAGTGGTAATTTACTGGTTGGCTCGCTTAAATTTCAATATCTTGAACGCTTAGTTTTAGAAAATGGTAAAGTTGTTAAACGCGAAAAATTATTCGAGAAAATAGGTCGTGTTAGAGATGTTGTTCAAGCCCCGGACGGCTATATTTATGTTGCAGTTGAAGGAAAAGGAATTTTAAGAATTGTCCCAAGCAATTAGTATAATAATATGAAGTCAACTATTTTGAGTGTGTTAATTTCATTATTAATATTTGATACAGGATTTTCACAATCAGAATCTTTGAAAAACAGTTTCGATCGTGGTAAAGTTATTTATAACGATTTTTGTGTAACCTGTCATTTACCCAACGGTGAAGGTGTAAAAGACGTGAATCCTCCATTAGCACAATCAGACTATTTAGATAAAGAATAGAGAGGCAAGCATTAGAGGAATTAAATTCGGGCAGCAAGGTGAAATAACTGTAAACGGTAAAAAATATAATAGTATTATGGCTCCAATGGGATTAAGTGACAACGAAGTAGCCGATGTTATGAATTATATTACTAATAGTTGGGGTAATAAAAACGATAAAATGATTACTAAAGACGAAGTAACTAATATCAAAAAATAATTTTAATACCTATTAATTGATTTACATTTAATTAAATTTGCAAACACCTAATTAACAAACATATTCATGCTTATTATTGGAATTGCCGGAGGAACTGGTTGTGGTAAAACAACTGTTGTAAATCAAATACTTAACGAACTTCCAGAAGGCGAAGTTGGTGTTATTTCGCAGGATTCTTATTATAAGGACACTACACATTTAAGCTACGAAGAGCGAATCAAAATTAATTTCGATCATCCACGGTCGATAGATTTCGATCTTTTAGAAAAACACCTTACCGATTTAAAAAATAACATCCCTGTACACCAACCCGTGTATTCTTTCGTTAAACATAATAGAACGGGCGATACTATTTTAACACACCCAAGAAAAGTAATGATTGTAGAAGGTATTTTAATTCTAACAAATCCTGAATTAAGAGATATGTTTGATATTAAAATTTTTGTACATGCCGATACTGATGAACGGTTAATACGCAGATTAAAACGAGATATTACTGAACGAGGCAGAGATATAGAAGAAGTTTTATCACGCTATCAAAACACATTAAAACCCATGCATGATCAATTTATTGAGCCCATGAAAGAATACGCAGATATTATTATTCCAAATAATAAATATAACACTGTAGCTATTGATATTGTTCGTACTATTATAAATAATAGACTATAAATGGCATTTTTTAATCATAAAATATTCAAACCTTTTAAAAATATTTTCATTCTTATTTTAGCCATATTTGTGGTTTGGATGATTTTTTTTGATGCCAATTCATGGTTTATTCATCATGACTTAAATAAAGACGTGGATGCTCTTGAGAGCGAAAAAGAATACTATAAAAAAGAGATTGAAAAAGATAAAAAAGCTATTAAAAAATTAAGTACAGAAGAAGGAATAGAGAAATTTGCACGTGAAGAATATTATATGAAACGCGATAGTGAAGAAATTTATATTATTGAATACGAAGACAGTTTAAAAAACAAACAAGATGAATAATGGTTTGTTTAATGAATTTAATCCGGTTTCATCTAAACAGTGGAAACAAAAAATTCAATTCGAATTAAAAGGAGAAGATTATAACGAAACACTTATCTGGAAAAGTAATGAAGATATTTCTGTAAAACCATTTTACCATTCCGAAGATTTTAAAGAATTACCCGAAGCTTCAAACACAACAGCTACTCAATTTATTATTTGTCAATCTATTTTTGTTGCCGACGTAAAAAAGTCCAACAAAAAAGCAATTAATGCTATAAAAAATGGAGCTGAAAGCATTCAGTTTATTATTGCCTTCAGAATCTATTTCAATTAACGATTTATTAGAAAATATCAATCTTGTTAATATTCCTATTTATTTCGAGCTTCACTTTCTTTCCGAGTCATTTATAGAACAACTAGCCGTGGTTAAGTTAAACGCGGAAATCTACATCCAAACCGATATTATTGGAAATTTAGCACGTAGCGGAAATTGGTTTAAAAACCTCAACTCAGATTTTGAGATATTAAAAAAAGTATTTTCGAATAAGTCATTGCAATCAATTTTTACAATATCAATTGATACTTCCTTATACCAAAATGCCGGAGCAAATATGGTTCAGCAATTGGCTTATGGTTTAGCCCATGCTAATGAATATTTAAATTATTTTGAAAGCAACGGTCAATTAAAACAGTCTTTCAATATTATATTTAAGGTCGCTGTTGGCTCTAATTATTTTTTTGAAATCGCTAAACTTCGTGCATTAAGAATTCTTTGGAATACGCTCGCATTGGAATATAATATAAATTCAGAATGCCATATTATCGCTTTTCCAACAAAACGAAATAAGACGATCTACGATTATAATACCAATCTTTTACGTACAACAACCGAATGCATGAGTGCGATACTCGGTGGAGCGAACGCAATAACTAATTTTCCTTACGACGCCATTTATCATAAAACCAACGGATTTAGTTCACGAATAGCCCGTAATCAACTGCTTATTTTAAAGCATGAAAGCTATTTTAATAAAGTAAACAACCCAAGCGACGGCACTTATTATATAGAGTCTTTAACCAATCAACTTGCGGAGAAAGCATTAGTTTTATTTAAAGATATTGAAGCCAATGGAGGCTTCTTGAAACAATTAAAAGAAGGCACCATACAACGAAAAATAAAAGATGCTGCTTCAAAAGAACAACAGCAATTTAATACTGGTGAAGAGGTTTTATTAGGGACAAATATTCATCCAAATGCATCTGATAGGATGAAGAGATGAATTAGAACTTTATCCTTTTGTTAAAACAAATCAAAGAAAAACACTCATTGAACCTATTATAGAAAAACGATTAGCTGAAAATATTGAACAAAAACGATTGAAAAATGAATAAACCAAATTCTTTATCGTAGACCATAAAATAAAAACAGGAATCATTGCAATGAGAAAAAATCTTCAACATATTAATCTAAATTCAGAAGCCAAAGGCCAAAAGCCAAAAGCTGCTAATACATTTAATACCGCTGAGGATATTCAAATTAAAGACACCTATACAAAGGCCGATTTAAAAAACCTCGAACATCTGGATTTTGCCGCTGGCATTGCACCTTTTCTTCGTGGTCCTTACAGTACCATGTATGTTCAAAAACCCTGGACTATTCGTCAATATGCCGGTTTTAGTACAGCTGAAGAAAGTAATGCGTTTTATCGTCGTAATCTGGCAGCAGGGCAAAAAGGCTTATCTGTTGCTTTCGATTTAGCAACGCACCGTGGTTACGACAGCGACCATGAACGGGTTGTTGGCGATGTTGGAAAAGCTGGTGTTGCGATCGATTCGGTTGAAGACATGAAAGTATTGTTCGACCAGATTCCGTTAGATAAAATGTCGGTTTCCATGACCATGAATGGAGCTGTTTTACCCATTATGGCATTTTATATTGTGGCTGCCGAAGAACAAGGCATTAAGGCAGAACAATTATCTGGAACGATTCAAAATGATATTTTAAAGGAATTCATGGTGCGAAATACATACATCTACCCTCCTACACCATCGATGAAAATCATTTCAGACATTTTCGAATATACTAGTAAACACATGCCAAAATTCAACAGCATAAGTATTTCAGGATATCACATGCAGGAAGCAGGTGCTACTTGCGATATTGAGTTGGCATATACATTAGCTGATGGACTAGAATATATTCGAAAAGGACTAGAAGCAGGTATGAATATAGATACTTTTGCTCCTCGCCTTTCGTTTTTTTGGGCTATTGGCATGAACCATTTTATGGAAATTGCAAAAATGCGTGCTGCACGTATGCTTTGGGCAAAATTGGTTAAACAATTCAATCCTAAAAATGAAAAATCATTGGCCTTACGTACGCATTGCCAAACCAGCGGATGGAGTTTAACTGAGCAAGACCCTTTTAATAATGTAGCAAGAACAACTATAGAAGCGGCAGCAGCGGCTTTTGGCGGCACACAAAGTTTACATACCAACGCGTTAGATGAAGCCATCGCTTTACCTACCGATTTTTCTGCACGAATTGCGAGAAATACGCAACTGTTTTTACAAGAAGAAACCAAAATCACAAAAACGGCTGACCCATGGGCAGGTAGCTATTATGTTGAAAAACTAACCCATGATATTGCAGAAAAAGCATGGGCTTTAATTGAAGAAGTCGAAGCATTGGGCGGCATGACAAAAGCGATAGAAGCAGGCATTCCAAAATTACGAATTGAAGAAGCTGCAGCACGAAAACAAGCACGAATAGATTCTGGAAAAGATATTATAGTTGGAGTTAATAAGTACAGATTAAAACATGAAGACCCTATTTCGACCTTAGAAATAGACAATCAATCTGTTAGAAATGGTCAAATAGCTCGATTAAAACAAATTAAAGTTGAAAGGAATTTAGAAAAAACGAAGATCACCTTAACAAATTTAACCAATGCTGCACGTTCAGGAAAAGAAAATTTATTAGCTTTAGCTATTGAAGCAGCAAGAGAACGGGCAACACTAGGAGAAATAAGTGATGCGCTCGAAGTTGTTTTTGGACGACATAAAGCAGAAATAAAATCAATTTCAGGGGTGTATAGTAAAGAAATAAAAGACGACAAGTCCTTTAAAAAGGCTCAGGGATTAGCAGATATTTTTGCAAAGCAAGATGGTAGACGACCACGCATATTAATTGCTAAAATGGGGCAAGACGGGCATGATCGGGGTGCTAAAGTTGTCGCAACAGGATACGCCGATGTTGGTTTTGATGTAGATATTGGTCCGTTGTTTCAAACCCCAAAAGAAGCCGCAAAACAAGCAATCGAAAACGACGTGCATATTTTGGGTATCTCATCTCTGGCAGCTGGACACAAAACGTTAGTACCACAAGTTATTGATGCACTTAAAGAATATGGACGCGAAGATATTATGGTAATTGTTGGTGGTGTGATTCCGAAACAAGATTACCAATTTTTATTAGATGCAGGTGCTACGGCCATTTTTGGTCCAGGCACAAAAATTAGTGATACAGCTATAGAAATTCTTACAATTTTGATTGATTAAATTATGATTGAAGTCGCCATACTTTTTATTGTGCTTGGAGTTTTAATAAAATATGGAAAAATGTATTTTCTCATAGCCGGTTATAATACTATGCCGAAAGCAGAAAAAGATAGATACAATATTGAAGGAATTGCAACTCTTTTTAGGAATACCATGTTTGGAATGGCTTTGATTATTATTATTGGTTACTTTACAGCGAAATGGTTACAAAACCTTCAAATTGAAGTTATTTCTATGATTGTTGCTATAATTATTGGAATCCCTTATCTGCTTATGAAATCGAACTCAGATAAATACAAAATTAAAAATAAATAATTAGTTTAATAAAAGCAAAAAAGCCAAACTATAACTTGTACAGATTGGCTTTTAAAATGTTTAAACAATACTAATCTACTTTTGTATCTTCATTTTTAATTTCAAATTCTTGAAAATCTCCTGCATTAACAACCGTCCAATTATCAAAAGTTTTGAAATATTTCTTGATTACATTATTAACAGCATCCACAGTTAATCCTGTAACCCTATCTTCTATGGCTTTTTGAAACATCATATCTCTATCATAATACAAATTATTATTAATAGTTGATGAAAGTTCATTGTCTTTGGCTCTGGCAACATTTTCACCTTGTACCCAACTTGTTACAGCTACTTTTAATTCTTCCTCGGTAATACCATCTTTAATAAAACGTTCAATTTCTTCCTTAAAGCCCTTTTGAATTTTCGATGCATTTTCCGGAGCATAAATAGCATACACTAACATAGATGAATTTCTATCCTTATCGTTGTCATCAACACTTACATAACCTCCAGCGGCATAACTTATACCTTCGTTCTGACGCAAGCGTGTTGTAATTCTTGATTTTAAAACACCGCCACCAAAAATTTCACCAGCTATTTGTAATGCCGCAAAATCTTCATCGTTTTGACTTCCTTCAAACGATAAAACACCAATGCTCATAGCATTTTTCTTATCTGGAGTTTTAATCTTTTCGTTTGCTAAATTATTGGGTTGAAATTTATTAGCAACTGCGGTATAAGGCTTATTATTTTTAAAGTTTGAAAAATTAGTTTCGAAATAATCTTTAATTAGTTTTTCATCAAAATTACCGATAACAACTAAAGTGGCATTATCTGATATTCCATAAAAATCGTTATAATATGTTTGTATTGATTTAGTTGTAACGGCTTTTATAGCTTCAATATCTTCCTCTATACTCATACTATACAAAGGATGTCCTTTTTTATACTTTTGATTTAATTCTCCTAATTTTTTCTGTACTAAAAATTGAGGTTCACTTTTATTTTGCTCGATGCCTGCTAATTCCTGGGTTTTAAGCTTTTCAAGTTCGGCTTCATCAAATTTTGGGTTTTTAAACATATCGCTCATTAAAGCTAAACACGCCATTAAATTTTCTTCTGTAGTATTAATATAGGCGGTAACTTTACCATTAGAACCTCTAAAACTTATGGACGATTTTAATGCACTCAACTTATCTTCTATAGCTTGTCTTGTATTGTTTTTCGTGCCTTTATTAAGCATGTAAGCTGTATATCCAGCCAACTTTCCTTTATTCATAAGTTGAATAACATTTCCATTTCTAATTGTAAAAGAAAGCGTTACCGTTTTACCACGATTGTCTTTTTTAATAAAACCATATTCAATAGGTGTTTTTGAGAAAGTTCCGGAATTTAATCTTGTCTGTATGTTTTCATAAGACACATCAAAAGCTTCTCCTTCTCCCAAGCCTTCTTTTCCTTTGTAACTAGTTACTAAAGCATCTAAACCTTCTGTGTGTTCTATTTCAACACGTATTGGTGTTTTGGTTGGAATAAAATTCCCAACTGTTCTATTTGTATTTATTAAATACCGTTGTATAGCTGCGTTTACTTTTTCAGCAGTCATGTTTTCTATTCTATCTCTATGAATAAAAGCCAATCGCCAATCGCCAGCCGCAATAAATTCACTCATATATGTTCCTAAGTAACCCGAGTCTCTACTTATTAGGTCGATTTGTTTTAATAAGTTTGCTTTAGCTCTATTTAATTCTTCTTCAGTAATTGGATTATCTTTTAAACCATCTAAGATTGACAATAACACAGTTTCAGCCTCTGAAAGTGATTTATCTGAAGGAACATTTACACTTATATAAAGAAAAGAAGGCTCTTTAGTAAATGGAGAATATGACGAAACACTCGATGCTTTTTTACCATCAATTAAGGCTTTATATAATCTTCCAGATGGTTGATCTGTTAAAATATCTTCTGCCACGGCAAGTGCTGCATAATCTTCATGAGACCCTGCAGGTGCATGATACAATGTTGATAATATTTGCAAATCGCCTACCCTGCTTAATGTTACTCGTTTTTCACCATCTTGCGCTGGTTCAACAGTAGGAATATCTCTTAAAGGCGACTCTGGTATTTTTAGACTCCCAAACTTTTTCTCAACAAGTGCTAAAGTTTTATCGGTTTCAAATTTTCCGGTAATCATTAAAACGGCGTTATCTGGACGGTAATATTTTTTATAGAAAGCTTTCAAATTTTCTATTGGAACACGCTCTATATCAGAACGATTACCAATAGTAGATTTTCCGTAGTTATGCCATAAATATGCAGAACTAATCACTTTCTGCATTAGAATTCTTGAAGGTGAATTTTCACCCATTTCAAATTCATTTCTAACTACAGAAAATTCAGATTCCAGGTCCTTTTTGGCTATATATGAATTCATCATTCTGTCAGCTTCTAAATCTAAAGCCCATTCTAAATTCTCGTCTGTGGCATTAAAAGTTTCATAATAATTGGTTCTATCGTAATAAGTGGATCCATTTGGTCGTGCACCATGCGCTGTTAGTTCGTTGGGAATATCTGGATGGTTAGGCGTTCCTTTAAAAACCATGTGTTCTAACAAATGTGCCATCCCTTTTTCGCCATATCCTTCATGACGCGATCCTACCAAATAGGTAATATTTAAAGTAATTGTTTGCGAAGAATTGTCCGGAAACAAAAGCACTTTCATACCGTTATTTAAAGCATATTCGGTAATCCCTTCTACACTGGCGGCTTTTTTTATTTGTGCATAAGAACTAGCACTTATTCCTATTAGAAGTAAAAAAAACATAGCCGTTTTTGAAAATTGATGGATTTTGCTCATAAAATAGTTGTTTTTCGATTTTCGTAAATATACAATTTACATCTTTTAAAAAAATGTTAAAATTTTATTTTTTATATGTAATTACTTTCAAAACATGTTGTATTTATTGATAAATTTACATAATGTATAAAAGATATTATGCCCAACTTTTCTTTTAACCTAATGTTTGCATTTTGGGTTTTTATTCCTCATAAATAATTGTATTTTTACCGTTCATAAAACCAAATCATTTAATGGGTAAAATCATTGCAATTGCAAATCAAAAAGGAGGCGTTGGTAAAACAACCACTTCCATTAATTTAGCGGCGTCACTTGGCGTTCTGGAAAAAAAAGTGTTACTTATAGATGCTGACCCTCAAGCAAATGCAACTTCAGGAATAGGAATTGATGTTGATTCTGTAGAAATAGGAACCTACCAACTTTTAGAACACTCAAGCACGGCAAGAGAAGCTATTATTAAAACAGAAACACCTAATTTAGATATTATTCCTGCGCATATCGACTTAGTTGCTATAGAAATAGAACTTGTTGATAAAGAAGCTAGAGAATACATGCTAAAAAAAGCATTAGTAGAAATTAAAGACGATTACGACTATATTTTAATTGATTGTGCTCCTTCTTTAGGTTTGTTAACACTAAATGCATTAACCGCAGCCGATGCCGTTATAATACCAATACAATGCGAATATTTTGCATTAGAAGGATTAGGTAAGCTTTTAAACACCATAAAAAGTGTGCAAAAAATTCATAATCCGGAATTAGATATAGAAGGTTTATTACTTACTATGTATGATTCAAGACTAAGACTTTCAAACCAGGTGGTTGAAGAGGTTCAAAAACATTTTAACGATATGGTTTTTCAAACCATCATTCAGCGAAACGTAAAATTGAGCGAAGCTCCAAGTTATGGTGAAAGTATCATTAATTATGATGCAGCTAGTAAAGGTGCGAGTAATTATTTAAGTTTAGCAAAAGAAATTATCAATAAAAACTCTTAAATTATGGCTAAGGCAATGAAAAAACAAGCTTTAGGTAGAGGTTTATCTGCACTTTTAAAAGATCCTAGTAACGACATACAATCCGTTCAAGATAAAAATGCCGATAAAGTTATAGGTAATATTATTGAATTAGATATCGATTTTATTGAAGTAAACCCATTTCAACCGCGTACTAATTTTAGCGAAGAATCATTACGTGAATTAGCTTCATCTATTAAAGAATTAGGTATTATTCAACCTATAACAGTTAGAAAAATAGGTTTTAATAAATACCAGTTAGTTTCGGGTGAACGTCGTTATAGAGCTTCAAAATTAATAGGTTTCGAAACTATTCCTGCCTATATACGAATTGCAAACGACCAGGAATCGTTAGAAATGGCGCTGGTTGAAAACATTCAACGTCAGGATTTAGACCCTATTGAAATCGCCTTATCGTACCAACGTTTAATTGACGAGATTAACTTAACTCAAGAACAAATGAGTGAACGTGTCGGCAAAAAACGTTCAACAATTGCGAATTATTTACGTTTATTAAAACTAGATCCCATAATTCAAACGGGAATGCGCGATGGTTTTATTTCTATGGGCCATGGGCGTGCTTTAATTACTGTTGAAGACACCGCGACTCAATTAGATATTTACGAAAAAATACTTTCAAACGAACTATCAGTGCGAGATACAGAAAACCTCGTACGAAACTACAATACGACGCAAGAAGTAAAAGTAGCACCGAAAAAAGAAGTAGAATCTGTTCCCAACCATATTAAAGATGGAGTTGGTGCATTTTCAGAATTCTTTGGGCATAAAATTGAAGTTAAAGTCGCTAAAAACGGAAAAGGTAAAATCACGATTCCTTTTCATTCAGAAGAAGATTTTAACCGTATTAAAAAACTAGTTCAAGGTGCCAAATAAACTTTTTATTGCTGGCCTATTTTCACTATTTTTTTGTTGGTGTTTAACAGCACAGGAAAAAAATAAGAAAAAAAACGAGATTCCTAAAGAGATCGTTACAGATTCAGTTATAGTTTTACAAGAAACCATAAATGCATTAGCCCCTGCTAAAGCCGCTTTTTATTCGGCTGTTTTACCAGGTCTTGGTCAAGCCTACAATAAAAGTTATTGGAAAATCCCATTAGTGTATGCTGGATTAGCTACAGGGGTTTATTTTTACACCTCAAATAACAAAGAATACAACCGATATCGAGATGCTTATAAAAGCCGTTTAGCGGGTTTTACCAATGATGAGTTCTATTTAGACACGCAAGGCAATCAACTTTCTACCCCCAGAGTCACAACAGATGGATTACAACGTGGGCAAGAATTTTACAAAAAAAATAAAGAAATATCACTTTTAGTGACCATTGGTATTTATGCCTTAAACATTATTGATGCTAACGTAGATGCGCATTTAATGCAATATAACGTAGATGAAAATCTTTCTTTGGCACCACATTTTAAAATAAATGAGATTGACAGAACAAGCGATCTTGGATTAACTTTAAATTTTAAATTTTAACTATGAACATTGCTTTACTCGGATACGGAAAAATGGGGAAAACCATCGAGCAAATTGCTATAAAACGTGGTCATATCATTGTTTTAACGGTTGACAAAGATGATGAAGGTTATGATATTACGAAAGCAGATGTTGCTATAGATTTTAGTGTTCCAACAGTGGCATTCAATAACATTTCTAATTGTTTAAATAACGGCGTTCCTGTTATTTCAGGAACCACAGGCTGGTTACATGAATACGATAAAGCCGTTGCTTTATGTAAAGAAAAAAAAGGCGCTTTTATATATGCATCTAACTATAGTTTAGGCGTAAACATCTTTTTCGAGCTTAATAAAACGCTTGCAAAAATGATGAGTACATTAAAACAGTATAACGTTTCTATGGAAGAAATTCATCATACGCAAAAATTAGATGCGCCCAGTGGTACTGCCATTACTTTAGCGAATGACATTATTGCAAATAATTCTAATTTTGATAAATGGAAATTAGATGAAACGGGTGAAAAAACGATTCCAATTGTTGCGAAACGCATTGAAGATGTTCCTGGAACACACACTGTTAATTACGAAAGTGAAGTAGATACAATTACTATAGAACACATTGCGCATACAAGACAAGGATTTGCACTCGGCGCTGTAATAGCTGCCGAATGGCTCGTAGGAAAAACAGGTGTATTCACAATGAACGATGTGTTAAATATTGGTTAATACATCCACAAACGTGTAACATCAACAGTAAGTTTAACTACAAACTAAAAAATAAAATTTTCGATTATGACACTTATGCAATGGTTTATTTTTATTTTGATTATTCAGGTAATACATGGTTTAGGTACTTGGAAATTATATATTAAAGCAGGTAGACAAGCTTGGGAAGCCTTTGTGCCAGTATATAATGGTATAATATTAATGAAGATTATAAACCGCCCTTGGTGGTGGGTTATTCTTTTATTTTTACCAATTGTAAACCTCATTATGTTTGCCGTTGTTTGGGTTGAAACCGCTCGAAGTTTTGGCAAGAACACTTATTTAGATACCTTTTTAGCTGTTATTACTTTAGGTCTTTACAACTACTATTTAAATTACGTTGCCGATGTTAAATACATCGAAAACCGAAATTTACACCCAAAATCTGCTTCTGGTGATTGGGTGAGCTCTATTTTGTTTGCAGTTGTAGCCGCAACCATTGTTCATACGTATTTTATTCAACCGTTCACCATTCCATCATCATCGTTAGAAAAATCGTTATTAGTAGGCGATTTTCTATTTGTAAGTAAATTTCATTATGGCGCCAGAGTGCCTATGACAACCGTTGGAGCACCAATGGTACACGACACGATTCCATTTCTTAAAAAGAAATCTTACTTATTTGATGATAATTTTTCGGATAAGAAAAACATCATGGGAAAACAAATTACAGTTGCCCTATTTACGCTTTCCGGCATTCGAAAAAATTGAAAGAAACGACATTGTGGTTTTCAATCAACCTGCTGATACCTTGCTGGATATGAATGACTTTCATCCAGACAGAAACTATTACAAACCTATTGATAAAAAAACCAACTTAGTTAAACGATGTGTAGGTGTTGCTGGCGACTCTCTGGAAATTCGCAATGGCTATGTGTATATAAACGGCAAACAAAATGCATTACCAGACAGAGCACATTTGCAATTTAGCTATCACGTTCAACCAAAATCTACACAATTTAATCCGGCATATCTTAAAGAACGTTATGACATTACAGATGGTTTTGGCATTATAAATAATGAAAATACCTATTATTTTTCTGCTATTTCTGATGAAGCTCGGGACAAATTTAAAGATAATCCAAATGTTCTAAGTATTACACCTGCCCTGGCTAAAAAAGGAGAACCTAATTCTAGTATGTTTCCACACAACCCAGATTATAATTGGAATGTTGATTTCTTCGGACCCATTTATATTCCTGAAAAAGGAAAAACTATTGAGTTGAATTTAAATGTTTTGCCTATTTACGAACGCGTTATTACGGAATATGAAGACAACACCTTACAGATAAGAGGTAACCAAATTTTAATTAATGGTGAAATTGCAACTAATTATACATTTAAACAAAACTATTACTGGATGATGGGAGATAACCGCCATAACTCTATCGATTCGCGTTATTGGGGGTTTGTACCTTTTGACCATGTAGTTGGAAAACCTGTTTTTATTTGGATGAGCTGGGACGGGAAAAAACCTCGTTGGGATAGATTCTTTACAACCGTAAGCGGAACTGGAAAAGCAACCTCGTTCTTCATTCCATTTATTGTTTTTTTGCTTGGATGGTTTGGTTATAATAAATATAGAAATCGCAAAAAAGATAATTGATTTTGTTTTTCCTACTAAGGCAGGAATACAGTTTAAAGTAGTCAAGATTCAATGAAAAAGATTCCTGCCTTCGCAGGAAAAACAGCAGCAATGAACATCATCATACATCCAACATATTTTCCAAACATTGCACATTTTGTGGCTATAACAAAAGCTGAATATGTCATGTTTGAAGTGGAGGATAATTTTCTAAAACAAACCTATAGAAACCGAACTTATATTTATGAAGCAAACGGAAAATTAGCTTTAAATATCCCTGTTATTCACACACAAAAAAACCGACAGAAGTATCGCGATGTCAAAATTTTTAACGATACCAAATGGCAGGAATTACATTGGAAATCGTTACTTTCAGCTTACAGAACATCGCCGTTTTTCGAATTTTATGAACATGAATTACAACCATTATTCAGCATGAAAACAGAATATATTTTAGATTATAATTTGAAATGCTTTGATGTAATTTGCGAGTGTTTACAGTTAGATTTGAAGATTTCAAAATCTGAAGTCTATCAGAAAACTATAGAAAACACGACGGATTATAGATTTTTGGTAAATGCGAAAAAAGAAAACCCTCAATGCTTTGATGAATACACGCAAGTTTTTAATGAAAAACATGGGTTTATTCCGAATCTGAGTATTTTAGATTTACTATTTAACGAAGGTCCCAACGCCCTAAATTATTTAGAATCACAAACCATATCACTTCAATAATGTTACAAACTTTAGCACATTATGGTTGCCATTTTTTGATTCCCTTAGGCGTGGCGTTCGTTTTTTATAAATCGAGTTGGAAATTTGCTTTTTTAATAATGATTTTAGGCATGCTTATAGATTTAGACCATCTTTTAGCAACGCCCATTTTTGATTCAAATAGATGTAGCATCAACTTTCATCCACTTCACTCCTACTTTGCGATTGGTGTTTATGTATTGCTACTAATTCCGAAGAAAACCAGATTAATTGCATTGGGTTTGGTAATACATATTTTTGCAGACACAGTAGATTGTGCTTTAATGTAATTTTTCTATTTATATTAAGAAACTTAAAACTGAAACCGAAAACTACTCTTTCAAACTTAAAGTAGCCATAATAGGATAATGATCGGAGTAATGCTGATTATACGTTTTAAATCCGTTTACTTCAAAATCGGTATCTGCAAAAATATAATCAATTCGCACAGGGAAAAATTTAAAATCATAAGTACGTCCAAAACCATTTCCCGCTTTTTTGAAAGTATCATTTAAATCGCCTTTAATTTTTCGATACACATACGAATATGCTGTATTATTAAAATCGCCGCAAATAATCATTTTATAATGACATTGGTTTTTATGTAACAAAAATATTTCAGACTGAAATTGTTGTCTTTTAAATGTATTCTCTACTTGTTTGAAAAGACGTGAAGTGCTTTCCTTTTTAAGTTTTTCAACATCTGTATCAATCTTCAATGATTGCAGGTGAATATTATAAATTCTAATGGTGTCTTTACCCTTAACAACATCAGCAAATATGGCATTATTCGCCGTATTAGGAAACTCTAACGATCCGGAATTTATAATGGGAAATTTAGATAGAATAACCTGTCCGTTATGTATTTTATTTCCAGATGTTTTTTCGAACTTATATTTAAAAAAAGATAAATCGACTTTAGGGTTAGGACGATAATCTTGAATACATAAAATATCTGGTGTTTCTGCTTTAATAAAATCTACAATTTTTGTGTCGATACTTTTCTCTGGAATCCAATCGTACAGATTAAACAATCTTACGTTGTAATTCATAACCTTAATATTATTTGGGCTCTCAATTTTTAATGAAGATGAAAATTTGTATAATGACCCAAACACTAATTGTCCAATTATAAGCACTACCAAAGAAATAAATAATTGCTTTTCCAACTTTACTAACCAGTACAAGAAAAATAAAACATTACATAAAATTAGAATAGGAACACTTAAACTAAGTACCGATAATACTGCAAAAGCTCTGGGTGGTAAAAAAGGTAAGGCGTAAGCTAATAATAACACGATAGCACCCAAAATATTGACCCAATAGACAGCTTTATTGATGGTGCTTAGTTTTTTCATGGATCTATAGTGGTCTTAGCATTTTTATTAAATTATTATTTCCCGGATTTAAATAAAAATTCCTTTTCCTCGGCATTTAAACTTTCATAACCGCTTTTGCTTATTTTATCTAGAATCACATCAATTTTCTTTTGATGTGTAAACTCATTAAAATCGGATTTAGTATAACCTCCAACCTTACCTTTATTTTTATAAACAGTTTTTAAAGGTCCTTTCTTTGATACTTTAAATATTTTAGTCAAAGAATCTATTAATCTTTCAAACCCTTTACCAATATCATCTCCCTTTAACAATTGCTTTGCATAAACATACCCTAATAATGCACCTCCAAGATGAGCTAAATTTCCACCTGCATTTAATCCGAAAAGTCCAAAAACATCGAGAATAACAATAACCAATCCAACATGCCAAAGTTTTAAATTAATCACAAAAAAGCGAACATCTTGATTTGGCATATACGCACAAATAAAAATCAACAAAGCCCTAACTGCCGCCGAAGCACCAACTAAATTAGCGTTTGCTCCGAATAAGACTTGGAAACAGCGTGTAGCCTAACATAAATAACAACCCACCAGACATGGCTCCAAGAAAATAAATGTTTATTGCCATTTTAGCACTAAACAAATTTAAAAACATGCGTCCAATAACATATAACCAAAGCATGTTAAACAGGATATGTAAAAAATCGTAATGTATAAAGGCATACGTAATAATGGCCCAGGGTTTTGTTAAGAAGGAACCAAAACTACTAGGTAATTCAAACCAGTTTAAACTAGATTTTAAAAAGTAATCCAATTGCAAAAACAATCACATTCACCGCAATTATTTTTTCTAAAACATTTAAATTTTTAAGTTTAAATTTTATGTCGTTTGTTAAACTCATTAATACCAGCGATTTTTATTAAATTGATTTCTTTTCCAATACCACATGATAAGAAACCCTGTTAAAGCACCACCAACGTGTGCCATAAATGCGGTGTTACTCGGACTAAAAAATGATTGCCCGGTTATACCTGAAATTAAATCTAAAATAATAATCCCAGGAATAAAATACTTAGCTTTTATAGGTATCGGTAAAAAAATAAGCATCAATTCTGCGTTAGGATTCATCATTCCAAAAGCAGCTAAAATACCCATAATACAACCAGAAGCTCCTACCATAGTGGCATTAAATACTGGAAATATATTTTGCAATTCTACAAGTTGAGATGGCAGATACGGTATCAAATACTTTATTCAGTTGAAAGCATTTGTATAATCTGATCTGTTGTAAACCCCGATGAAATTAAAGAATTGTAGTTTGGTAAGTATTGAAAATAATAAAAACCTACTTGCATTGCTACAGCACCTAAGACCTGCCGAAAAATAAATAAACAAAAAGCGTTTAGAGCCCAAAACCTGTTCTACTGGCGTACCAAACATCCAAAGTGCAAACATATTAAACAAAAGGTGCATAATACTTAAATTTTCTAAGTAAGCACCACCGTGCATAAACATGTGCGTAATTATTTGCCAAGGTTTAAATACATGGTTTTTTGGAAAATACATCGCAAACCAATCGTAAAAAACACCATTATCTGATAAATAACGTTCCAATAAACATCATCACATTAATGATTATTAAATGCTTAACGGTTTCAGAAATCCTCATCATATTTTATATAAATTTTTTATCCAATTCATCAACACTCATGGTTATAAATGTTGCTCTGTTTGTTGGTGACACATTAGGTGCTTTGCAAGCAAACAGCTTATTAACTAAATGTTCCTGTTCTTCTTTTAGCAAGGACTGTCCTCGTTTTATAGCTAAACTTTTTGCCATTGATTTTGCTAATAAATCAGTAGAACTAAAATTACTATCTGGTACTTCATTTTCAACATCACCAATTAATTGTTCTAAAATAATAGAAACTTCACTTTCTGGAACATTTAAAGGTACACCAATAATTTCTATAGTTTCTTTTGTAGTGTTTGAAAATACAAATCCTGTATGCTCCAAATCGCCTTTTAATTGATTGATTATTTCAATTTCTTGCGTTGAAAAGTGTAGTTGAAGCGGAAATAGTAATTGCTGACTTACTCCTTCCTTTATGGTCATATTCTTGAGGAAATCCTCATACAAAACACGCTGATGTGCCCGATGTTGGTCGATTACCAACATCCCGGATTTTATAGTGCTTACTATATATTTATTATGAAGCTGATAGGTGGTTTGAATCTTATCAATTTTATTTTCATCACTAAAAGCAGAAATGGTTGTTTCCTCACTTTCAAAATGAACCTCACTAAAATTGTGTTCTGTTTTCGTTCCTTTAGATTCTAACCCAACATATAGACTATCCCAATTATTTAAGGTTTGCCTTTTAAAAGCTGTAATTTGCTTACCCGAGCTATAACTTTCTTTAAACGGGTTAAACGTTCTATCTACTTCAATTACAGGCGTATTTGTGTCTTTTTTATCAAAATTGTAAGGTGTGTCTAAATTAGCATCGCGGTCAAAATCGAGTACCGGCGCAATGTTAAACTGCCCCAAACTATGCTTTACTGCCGAACGTAACAAGGCATACAATGTATGTTCGTCATCAAATTTAATTTCTGTTTTTGTGGGATGGATATTAATATCGATACTTTGCGGATCAACTGTTAAGTTTAAAAAATAACTAGGATGATTTCCGGTTTTTAACAATCCATCAAATGCCGATGAAATAGCATGATTCAAATACGGACTTCTAATAAATCTATCGTTTACAAAAAAATATTGTTCGCCTCTGGTTTTCTTTGCAAATACTGGTTTTCCAACAAAACCTGAAATATTTAAAACTTCAGTCTCTTCTTCAACAGGAACTAATTTTTCATTCGTTTTAGCTCCAAAAATATTTACAATGCGTTGTCTGTAATTGCTAATCGGTAGGTTGAAAGTTTCGCTACCATTATTATAAAAAGCAAAACTTATATTGGGATGTGCTAAAGCAACACGGTGAAACTCGTCAATAACATGACGTAATTCAACAGTATTCGATTTTAAGAAATTTCGTCTAGCCGGAATATTAAAAAATAGATTTTTTACCGAAATTGACGTGCCTTTTGGTGTTACTACCACATCTTGAGACGTTATATTACTACCTTCTATTACAATGGCGCTTCCAACGTCGTCATACTCCTGTTTCGTTTTTAATTCTACATGCGCAATGGCGGCAATACTTGCCAAAGCTTCGCCACGAAAACCTTTGGTGTGTAAATGAAATAAATCTTCAGCAGTACGGATTTTAGAAGTAGCATGACGCTCAAAACTTAAACGAGCATCAGTTACACTCATGCCTTTTCCATTATCAATTACCTGAACAAGTGTTTTGCCAGCGTCTTTAATAATAAGCTTTATGGATGAAGCATCAGCATCAATAGCATTTTCTAATAATTCTTTAACAACTGATGCCGGACGTTGTACAACTTCTCCAGCGGCAATTTGATTTGCAACATGATCGGGCAAAAGCTGTATAATGTCTGCCATCTATTTTTTTGAAAAGAATATAGATAAATCGAAGTCGATAATTAACAAAAAGACAAAAACAAGAATTCCAGCAATTATTAAAATGCGTCTACTTGCAGCTTTATCTGGATTATTTTTTAATTCAGCAAAAGCATTTACAATTTTAGTTTTTAAACTGGTGTTAGGACCTACCGTTTTCCTGAAATCGTCGAATTTATGTTTAATTTCAAACGGATTACCTTCACCTTTATCGTTATAATAACGCGGTGTATAACTGAATTTTTTGTTTTTACGCAATTTTAAAATTCCCATAATTTCAAGGTTTTTAGTTATTTGAATCTTGAATCCAATATATACATACAAATCAATAATAATACCAAAACTATCACTAGCATGCGTATAGACATAACACCTCTTACTTTCGGTCTTCCTGTTCTATTGTTTTTCCATTTTGAAATAAAATCTCCTTGTTTAGCTTCATCTAAACTAGTATCTAATTCATTTTTTTTAGAAAAAAAGGATTGACTATTAAAGGTTTTATTTCTGCGTGGTTTAAACAAACTTTATGATTACTTAAACCTCAAAAATACTTAAAAATAGGCAGAAACAACGGATAGAATTGCTAAAAAATGTTAACAAAAGGAGTGAATTGACAATTGATAATTGACAAATGAAAATTTAAGAACCAGATTAGCTTAATGCTATATTAGCTATTTTTACGTAGCTCTGCCATTTTAATAGCAGCAACAGCAGCTTCCGTTCCTTTGTTTCCATGTTTCCCACCAGAACGATCGATAGCTTGTTGCATTGTATTATCTGTAAGTACACAGAAAATAACAGGGGTCTCATACAACACGTTTAAATCTTTAATGCCTTGTGCTACACCTTCGCAAACAAAATCGAAATGTTTAGTTTCTCCTTGAATAACACTTCCTATCGCAATAACAGCATTTACTAGTTGATGTTGCATTTTTTTGCTTCCATAAATAAGCTCGAAACTGCCAGGGACATTCCAGCGAATAATATTATTTGGCAATGCACCATGTTCAATCAAAGTATCGTAAGCACCTTGAAATAAGCCTTCGGTTATAGAATCGTTCCACTCTGAAACAACAATCCCAAACCGAAACTTGCTCGCATTTGGGATTGTTGCCTTATCGTACTGAGATAAATTTTTATTTGCCGTAGCCATATTATTTATTTACCAAAACCTGAGCTTTACCAATAAAAACTTCAATGGTAGATGCTTCAGATGAATTTGGAAATTCGTCCTTTATTTTATTAAAATATTTAAGCGCCTTATCTGGCTTATCTAAATCTAAAGCAATAACACCCGCTTTATATAAATACATAGGTGCTGTATATTCGTTATTACGCATTTCAGCAGCTTGCTCGTAATAATCTAACGCGTCTTCCTTTTGATTTAATTGCGCAAATGCATCGCCAATATTTCCTTTCGCTAAAGGAGCCAAAATTTCGTCGTCGCTTTTAAAATTACCTAAATGCTCAATCGCGTTTTTATAATCTTTCAATCTCAAATAAGCAGTACCGGCATAATAATTTGCCAAATTAGCAGATGGTGTTCCGCTATATTCTTTAATAATATCTAACATTCCAAACTTACCTTCACCACCATTTAATGCTAAAGTATATAGTGAATCTTTTGCAGTGCCATTAACAGCTTCGTTAAAATATTTTTGAGCCTGACTCATATCGTTCATTGCAGTAACTTGCTTAGGTTTTGCTATAAATTCGTTATAACCTAAATATCCTAATACCACTGCGGCTACAACTGCTATAATAACAAAAATATATTTTTGATTTTTTTCTACAAATGCTTCCGTCTTTGAGGCGGTTTCATCTAATGTATTAAAAACTTCGGCTGTCGTTGATCCTGCTGCAATATCTTGTTCCTTTTCTGCCTTAGATTTTCCTTTATTTCCTTTTTTTGTATAAGTTGCCATGTATTTTATGTAAAATTAATGCGCCGCAAAAATATAATTTTTCTTCATAACTAAAAGGTTATTTATTTGATATTTTTCAATAATTTGCACATCCTTTTAAACAGTTGTATCTTCTTTACACTATATAAGTTACTTTTTGCATGATTTTAAAATCACTTTCATTACTAAATTATAAAAATTTCGATAGTAAATCGTTCATATTCAATGACAAAATTAATTGTATTGTAGGCAATAACGGTATCGGAAAAACAAATGTTTTAGACGCTATTTACCATTTATCATTTGGAAAAAGTTACTTTAATCCAGTAGCGACTCAAAATATAAAGCATGATGAAGATTTTTTTGTGATTCAAGGCGATTATGAAAAGGACGATAAACCCGAAAAAGTAATTGTAAGTTTAAAACGTGGACAAACCAAAATAATTAAGCGCAATGGTAAAGCTTATGAAAAATTTAGTGAACATATTGGCTTTCTTCCTTTAGTCATCATTTCACCGGCAGACAGAGATTTAATTATAGAAGGTAGCGAAACAAGAAGAAAATTTATAGACAGTGTTATTTCGCAAAGTGATAAAAGTTACCTTAATCATTTAATTAAGTACAATAAAATACTATCGCAACGAAATGCTTTATTAAAATATTTTGCATTAAATCATACTTTTAACAAAGATACTTTAGATGTTTACAACCTTCAGTTAAATGATTATGGAACCGAAATTTTCAAAAAACGAGAACACTTTCTAAAAGCATTTATTCCTATTTTCAAGAAACGTTACGAAGCAATAAGCAATGGAAACGAGTTAGTGGAATTAAATTATCACAGTGATTTGTTTGAGGATAACTTAAATTCGCTGCTTCAGAAAAATATTAACAAAGACAAAACCTTACAGTATACTAGTGTTGGCATACATAAAGACGATTTGCATTTTAATATTGAAAGTCATCCAATTAAGAAATTTGGAAGTCAAGGACAACAAAAATCATTTTTAATTGCTTTAAAATTAGCACAGTTTGATTTTATTAAAGCGCAAAGTAATGTAAACCCAATTTTATTACTTGACGATATATTTGATAAATTAGATGAAAATAGAGTGACACAAATTATTAAATTAGTTGACGATGAAAATTTTGGACAAATTTTTATTACAGATACGCACGCAGATCGTACTGAAAATGCAGTAAAACAAGTGCATCAGTCTTTTGAAATTTTTAAGTTAGATTAATAACATGGCAAAACGTAATAACGAACATATTAGCATTTCAGACGCTTTAAAAGAATTTGTTGAAAGCAATAAACTTGAAAAAGGCTTAAACAAAGTGAATGTAGCAGATGCCTGGGCAAACCTTATGGGAAATGGTGTAAATAACTACACAACATCGGTGAATTTAGAGCGTGACACACTTTACATTCAACTAAGTTCTAGTGTTTTGAGAGAAGAATTAAGTTACGGAAAAGAAAAAATAATTAATATGCTTAACGAGGAATTGGGTAAAATAATTATTAAAAAACTGGTACTTAGATAATTGAAAGATTTAAGTAGAAATAAAAAAATCGATTAAAAATTTCAAGTTATTATTATTTTTACTAAATTTGTGCCTTAATTTTTTATAAATAAATACAATGAGTAAAGGTACCGTAAAATTCTTCAATGATTCTAAAGGTTTTGGATTCATCACTGAAGATGACAACAACAAAGAACATTTCGTACACATTTCAGGACTTATCGACGAAATTCGTGAAGGTGATGCAGTTGAATTCGATCTACAAGAAGGTAGAAAAGGGTTAAACGCCGTAAACGTAAAAGTAATCTAATACATATACTTTAACAATTACAATTAAAAGTCTATCAATCAAATTGATAGACTTTTTTGTTGGGTTTTACTTTAGTATAAAATTAGTTGCGAAATAAATGTTTTATCAGGATAATTAGTATTACTTTTGCAACATTAATAATTAATATTTATAACATGAGTAAAGGTACCGTAAAATTCTTCAATGATTCTAAAGGTTTTGGATTCATCACTGAAGATGACAACAACAAAGAACATTTCGTACACATTTCAGGACTTATCGATGAAATTCGTGAAGGTGATGCCGTAGAATTCGATCTACAAGAAGGTAAAAAAGGTTTAAACGCCGTAAACGTAAAAGTAATCTAATACATATACTTTAACAATTACTACTAAAAGGCTATCAATTTGTTTTGATAGCCTTTTCTGTTTTTATAAACTTTAAAAAAATATTTTATTTAAATATTTTTTTGCATTACTTTTATACTACTAATTTAATATTATAAGTATGAGTAGAGGTACCGTAAAATTCTTCAATGATGCCAAAGGGTTTGGGTTCATAGTTGAAGATGGATCAAAAAAAGAACATTTTGTTCACATTTCAGGATTAGTTGACGAAATTCGTGAAGGCGATGCCGTTGAATTCGATCTACAAGAAGGCAAAAAGGGTTTAAACGCCGTAAACGTAAAAGTTATTTGATACGTTAACAATTACAAAAAAAAGTCTACCAATTATTTGATAGGCTTTTTTTTTGTGGCATCACTTTTGCATTCTACTATTTATAATAATTTAATATTTTAAACAATGAGTAAAGGAACAGTAAAATTCTTCAACGATTCAAAAGGTTTTGGATTCATAACTGAAGAAGGTTCAAACAGTGAATATTTTGTTCACATTTCTGGATTAATTGACGAAATTCGCGAAGGCGACATCGTTGAATTCAATCTACAAGAAGGTAAAAAAGGGTTAAACGCAGTAAATGTAAAAGTGATTTAATATATACTAGAGTACTTTTTTAAAACAAAAATCCCGCAATTACATTGCGGGATTTTATTTTTATCGATGTTTTAAAAATGTTTAAAACATCTCTCTGCCAGAAAAATGAAAAGCAGCTTCAATAGCCGCATTCTCATCGCTATCACTACCATGCACCGCATTTTCGCTTATAGATACTGCAAATAATTTTCTAATTGTACCTTCTGCTGCATCAGTAGGATTTGTTGCTCCAATTAATGTTCTAAAATCATCAACAGCATTTTCTTTTTCTAAAATGGCTGCTACAATTGGTCCACGCGTCATATATTCAACCAAATCATTAAAAAACGGTCGTTCGTTATGTATTGCATAAAATGTTTCTGCATCCCCATTCGTCATTTGGGTTAATTTCATCGCTACAATTCTAAATCCTGAAGCTGAAATTTTCTCTAATATTGCTCCTATGTGCCCTTTTTCAACCGCATCCGGTTTTAGCATTGTAAATGTTCTGTTTGTTACCATTATAATAGTTTAAAATTTTTCAGATAATAATAATTTGATAAATAAGTCTTCATGAAATCACAAAATACATTTCTGAATGCAATTTTACAAATTTCTTAAGATTTTGTGAGCAAAAGTACGGCATTTATCATAAAAAACAAGCCTATCGAATTTTAAAAAAATTGTATATTCGTCGTCTATGAATAAGCAAGATATTTTAAAACTAAAACAATTATTATCAACCAAAAAAAAGATAGTTATTGTTCCTCATAAAAATCCAGATGGCGATGCTATTGGCTCTACACTAGGACTCTATCATTATCTTATAAAGGGAAATCATCAGGTAAATGTTATATCTCCAAATGATTATCCAAACTTTCTAAAATGGATTCCAGGAGAAAACACCATACTTAAACACGATTCTCAAACCAAAATTTGTGACACTTTAATTAATGATGCAGATATTATTTTTACTTTAGATTTTAATGCATTTCATAGAACGGGTAACATGGAAAACGCATTGTCAGAAAGTAATGCGATTAAAATAATGATCGACCACCACCAGGCACCAGATGATTATGCTACTTTTATTTTTAGCGATGTATCCATGAGTTCTACCTGCGAAATGGTTTATCATTTTATTGATAAATTGGGCGATTCTAATTTAATGGATGCTACGATAGCAACGTGTTTATATGTTGGCATTATGACCGACACAGGGTCTTTCAAATTTCCATCAACCACTAGTAAAACACATAAAGTTATAGCACATCTTATTGAAAAGGGTGCAAAAAACACCGAAATACATAATAACATTTTCGACACCAATAGCTATAAAAGTCTCCAATTATTGGGTTGTGCATTAACCAATTTAAAAGTAATTCCAGAACTAAGAACTGCCTATATAACGCTTTCACAAGAAGAATTAAATAAGTACGATTACAAAAAAGGCGATACAGAAGGCATTGTAAATTACGGCTTGTCGCTAGAAAATACCATACTCGCCGCCATTTTTATTGAAGACAAACAAGAAGGTATTATTAAAATTTCGTTGCGCTCGAAAGGAGACTTCTCTGTAAACGATATGGCAAGAGCACATTTTGATGGTGGTGGACATATAAACGCCGCTGGAGGCAAATGCTATTTATCTTTAAAGGATACAGTTGAAAAATTTATTAGTATATTGCCTAGTTATTATAAAGCCCTGAATAATGAATAAAATAATTTTTTTAACCTTAATTTTTGTAGCTATTGGTTGTAAATCGCCAGAAGCCAGACGTCCTATTTCTGTAAAAACGGGTTCTTTTATTGATGCCTCAGTTGAACGAAATAAAAAATTAAATACCGAAGAACAATTGCGTATCGAAAAAATAATGCAACAGCAAAAGGATAAGAACTTTATTGCTTCTGCAAACGGATTTTGGTACCATTATATAACTAAAATTGAGGCAGATAGTTTAATAACACCACAATTTGGTGATTTGATTAATTACAATTACAATGTTAAAAATTTAAATGGCAGCGTTATTTATTCTACCGAAACAATAGATACACTTAACTTACGTCATGGATAAGCAAGAATTATTTACTGGTTTGCGTGAAGGACTTAAATTAATGAAAACGGGTGAAACAATTACCTTTATTTTTCCTTCAGGAAAAGCCTATGGTTATTATGGAGACGGCGATAAAATTGGCAGTAACATCCCTTTAATTTGTGATGTTACGGTAAATTCGATTACCCCAAAAAACTAACCAAATTAATATGTCCTATATTAAAATACCTTTGAGATTTTTATTAATTATTTTAATAACACTATCCTCTTGTAAATCACAATATCCTGATTTGGAAGATGGTATATATGCCGAATTTATAACCACAAAAGGTATTATGGTTGCTAAATTAGCTTATGACAAAACACCTGTAACGGTTGCTAATTTTGTTTCACTTGCCGAGGGAACAAACACAATGGTGGATAGTTTATACCAAGGAAAAAAATTCTACAATGGACCTTATTTTTCATAGAGTAATGGATAAATTCATGATTCAAGGTGGTGACCCAACTGGTACTGGAAATGGAAACCCTGGATACATATTTATGGACGAGTTCATACCAGATTTAAAACATGATAAACCTGGTATTTTATCTATGGCAAATTCGGGCCCAAATACCAACGGTAGTCAGTTTTTTATCACCGAGGTTCCTAAACCACATTTAGACAATGTGCATTCAGTATTTGGAGAACTTGTTTTAGGCGTGGATGTTCAAGACAGTATCTCTAATGTTAAAACTGATACTAATAAAAGACCAATTGAAGATGTTGTAATTAATGAATTGAATATTATCAGGAAAGGTAATAAAGCAAAATCTTTCGATGCCCCGAAAGTTTTTTATAATCATTTTATTGAAGCCGAGCGTGTAGCAAAAAAAAATGCTGATAAGGTAGCTGCACTTTTAAAAGCAACTTTAGGAAAATTTAAAAAGCAACAAGAACAAGCTATTACATTAGATTCTGGTTTGCAATATATTATTACAGAAAAAGGTGCCGGTAAAAAATTAAAAACCACTTCAAAAGTATTGACCCATTATTCTGTTTATTTTGAGAATGGCAAATCTATTAGAAACTAGTAAACTTGAAACAGCAGAAGCCCACAATATGGTTGATGAGGACAGAAAAACAGCTAACCAATATCAGCCCATTAAAGCAGATATAAGTCCGAACGCAAGAATGATTCCTGGGTTTAAAGAAGGTCTGCTCCAATTAAGTGTTGGCGATAAAGCCACTTTATTCATTCCGTTTCATTTAGGATATGGTGCTGCTGGGAGTAGAGATATTCCACCTAAAACTAATTTAATTTTTGAAGTTGAAATTGTAGAACTTCTTAACTAATTTTAATTATAAAAATTTAACAATCCTGTATCTTTACACAGAAAATTAAAACTTATGCATCTTTTAAAATTTGATTGGAATCCTATTACAGGTATCGATATTATTGGAAACTTCAAGCTTCATTTTTATAGCCTAATGTGGGTGATTGCCTTTGTTATAGGCTGGTATATAATGAAACGTATTTTTACTAAAGAAAAAATATCATTAGAGTATTTAGACCCATTATTTATTTACACGGTGCTTGCCACAATGATTGGGGCACGATTAGGTCATGTTTTATTTTATCAATCAGAGTTAATTTCTGAAGATTTTTTCAGCATATTTCTCCCATTTAGATTTAAAGGTGGTTTTGAATTTACTGGTTTTCAAGGATTGGCTAGTCATGGTGCAGCCATAGGTATTATTATTGGCATGTATTTATACCGAAAGAAATATAATTATAAATCACTGCTTTGGATATTAGACCGTGTCGTTATATCGGTCGCTTCAGGCGCTATATTTATTCGTATAGGTAATTTTATAAATTCAGAAATTATTGGAAAAGTAACCGATTCTTCATTTGGTGTTCGTTTTATTCAGGATGAATATTATAAGAATCAAATTATGCAACTTACAGGTATCAACGATGTTAAACAAGCATATGCAGCCGTAACTGATAATCCACAATTTGCTGAATTATTAAACGCAGTTCCTTACAGACATCCAGCTCAATTATATGAGTCTTTTAGTTATATTTTTGTGTTTTTAATTTTATGGTACTTTTATTCTAAAACGTCAAAAAAAGATCAGAGTGGATTCTTATTTGGTTTATTTTTAGTTTTACTTTGGACAGTTCGGTTTTTTGTAGAATTTGTTAAAGAACCTCAAGGCGAAGAATATATTAACTGGTTTAGTTTAAATACCGGACAATGGTTAAGTATACCTTTTATTATTATTGGGCTTTATTTTATGTTTATTTATAAACCTAAAACTGCGGTTAAATAAAATGAATTTTAAAAGATTTTATACTTTTCTGTTTCTAGGAGGCTGCTTTCTAGTTTTAAATCTGGTTTCCTGTAAAGAAGATAAAAAAGTTATAAAACAAACTGAAATTACATTTAAAAAAGAAGGAGAACTTACTATATTTAAAATATCTGATTCTACCAAAATTAAGTTAGATATTGAAATAGCCGATACTGATTTTGATATACAAACGGGATTAATGTACCGAGAATCCATGGAAAAACATCAAGCGATGTTATTTGTTTTTAACGATGAAAGTGAGCGCTATTTTTATATGAAAAATACCAAAATTCCTTTAGATATTATTTATTTAGATGCGAATAAAACCATTGTAAGTTTTCAAAAGAACACGAAACCTATGGATGAATCCTCTTTACCTTCAAATGCACCAGCTAAATACGTACTTGAAGTCAATGCAGGTTTGGTTGATATTTGGTCACTTGCTATAGGCGATAGTATTAACTATAGTAATTAAAAACATTGACTATAATTTAAAAATTATAAAATAGCAAAATGATATTTTTCAAATATCGTGCAATAATATAAAAGCCCATGAAAATAAAATTTACATGGGCTTTTCTATTTTAAATCGTTAGTTAATTTATTCTGTTTCTTCCATGGTATCTAGGAGTATGTAAATACATCATTAAACCAGTAAAATCACCATAAACTTGCTGATAGACAATTTTGCCATTAGCATCAAAATCAAAAGATTCATATAACTTAATAACTCCTGTTTTGGAAGGCGTTGAATCTGTCGCGGTTAAGGTCACTTCCCAATCACAATAATGTCTTACGGATCCATCTACCTTTTTAGTTTCTGGATTTACACCAGGCAATAAAACAGGTGGATTCATTAATTTGAAATCATAGTCTTTCCACATCATTTTGTCGTTGTTCCATCATTTCCTGAAGACTTATAGAATCATTAGCAACACCAAAACCTGTGTCGCGCATAATAAAATTCTCTGCATATTGAGAATAATCTAAATTTTCATTTTGCCAACCCTCTAAATTGGCTAATACGGTCTGGGAGTTTTTATCAAATGCTTCCTGAGCAGAATTATCGGGTTTTGGTTGGCACGAAACCAATACCAATAATAAACAAAAAATTGAAATTAGTGTTTTCATATGATAGTTTTTAGTTAGTGATAAGACATAAAATTACATAAAAAAACCTGTAAATCATTGATTTACAGGTTTTAATTAATTATATCTTAAAAATTCAGTTTTCCTGAATTTTGATTAACCTACTTTTTGTCTTTCTTTCATTTTTCCGAGCAACATCAATTCTTTTTGAATTTCTTCTTTTCTTTCATTAAATGCTCTAACTTTTTCATCAATAATTTCTTGTTTTTTCAAACTTTCTTGTTTTCTAAGCTCAAACTTATGCACATTTCGTTTCTTTTCTCTTATCGCTTTAATTTTTTCTAAGGCAACAGAAAAATACGCATAGCCATACATACTTATAAATAACAATGCTACAATTCCTAATATTACGTAACCGTTCTCCATGAGGGATGAATTTTATGGATTAATTACAATAAATATAAATAAATAAGATTTCTTTAAAAAATAAAAAAGGTAAAGTGCCCAAAAAAAAGATGAAAACGCAAAAAATCGATGAAATGCATGCCATGAACTTATTCTAATAGTCAAATAAAAGAATTTTCATTAATCGAATACAACTGGCAATCCTTCAGATTTCCAACCCACTATTCCAACTTCTAAATCGTGAACTTCTATGAAACCGGCATTCAAAAAATCCTTAACACTTTTACCACTTCTATTTCCAGAACGGCAATAAATATACACCGGTTTTTCTTTATCTAATTCACTTATTTCTTTTGTAAAAGAAGATGATAAAAAATCTATGTTTTTAGCATTTTTTAAATGTCCTTCCTGAAATTCAGCTGGAGTTCGAATATCAATTATTTGAACCGATCCAGAATCGATAGCTTTTTGCATTTCTTTTGGAGAAATAACTTTCACCTGATCTTGAGCAACCGTTTCTCTACAACTAAAAAGCGTTGTACAAATTATAAGGCAAATCAATAAGTTTTTGTATATAATTTTCATATTATTCTAAATCACCTTCCCATCTTAAAATACCGCCTTCAAGATTATAAGCATTCTCAAAACCCAATTGCAACATTATGGCACATGCTTTTCCGCTTCTATTACCAGAACGACAATATACATAGTAATTTTTAGACTTATCTAAAGCTTCAATTTCGTCTACAAATAATTGCCCTTTATAAATATCAATATGAATGGCGTTTGGTATAATACCGGCTGCAACTTCGGCATCGGTTCTAACATCTAATATCACTGCATTGGCATCTTCTGCTAATTGAGACGCCCATTCTTCTTGTGATAAATCTTCCATTTTTTTAAATTATAGTTTTATACAACGCGAAATTAATACATCTAAAATTGATAGACGAAAAAAAATCTAAAGTTTTACACTTTAGATTTTTATAATATTTTCCGAGTAAAAATTAAACTTTAATCGAACATCCAATAGCTTTTGTTTCTTTTAGTTCAACTTCTTTTCCTTGAAGCAACGCATCTACAGCATTTTCAACATATTTTGTAGTTACTGCTGAAACATCTTTGTAATTATCATCAATAGCTCCAATATATTTAACGACATTACCTTTTTTAGTTTTTTGAAGCACAAACATGTGAGGCGTTTTGGTCGCTCCGAATTTAGGGTATACGTTCTGTCCTTCATCAATTAAATAAGGAAACGTAAATCCTTTCTCTTTTGCGCGTTGCTTCATCGCAGCCGGATTATCGTCTGGTTTTACCGCGATATTGTTTGGCATAATTGCAATTACCGGATACCCTTTTGAGGCATATTTTTTATCTAAAGCAATAATTCTGTCTTCATAAGCAACTGCATATGGGCAGGTGTTACAAGTAAACGTTACTATAAATCCTTTAGCATTTTTATAATCGGATAACGACACCATTTTCCCATCAACATTTTTAAGCGAAAAATCTTCAGCGACATCCCCAATTTTATAGCCTTCACTAAAAGTTGTTTTTCCAACTGTAAATGCACTAACACAAACTAAAATTATAGCAGCAGCAATTAATTTGATTGTCTTATTCATAATTTTTTATTTTAAAAATTGTTTAACTTCAGTTTCTAATTCTTCAAATGTAAATGATTGTTCAAAAAATTTACGCTTGTTATTTTTATAAATAACAGTAGCAGGTAAAGATCCTGACCATGTTTCATCCACTTTTGGAATCCATGTATTCATATCAACATCATCTAAAGCTATTACTTTAGATTGTAGATTCTTTTTCTTTATAAATGGCTTCAATTTCGATTCGTACAAATGCGGAAAATCTAAACTTACCAACAAAACATCTACATTCTTATTGGCATATTCGGTATTCAGTTTTTCAAAATAAGGTAATTCTTTTACACAAGGTGCGCACCAGGTTGCCCAAAAATTAATAACATGAACTTTACCATCCTTTTTATTAAGAAACTTCTCAAAACCGGCATAATCGTAAATTTCTAAATCATCATTTACTGAGATAGCCACTTTTTCAACAGCTACCTCCTTATTATTACCAACATCTGTTTTTTTAGAATTATTGCAACTTATTAATCCAAGCGCAAAAATGAATACTATTTTAAACCTCATTATATTTTTTAATGTTTGACGAACTAACCTTAGCAAAAATTCAATAGAAGCATAAAAATAATTAATACTTCATAGTTATAGTATAGTTTAACATACTTTTATATAAAAAACACCCTAAAGTATTGTGTAATTATATTTTCATTTCTATATTTGAACTCGTTAAAAACATAAAAATGAAATCAATTTTAAATAATACTTGGTGGTGGAGCTTTCTAAACTTACGTTACGTGAAGTAAAATCCTAGTATATTTAAAACTTAAAATATCCAAAAGGCTTGTCGTTCACGACAAGCCTTTTTTTTAGAGTATTTTGTCATTTCCGCGAAGGCGGAAATCTTAAACTTATTATAGATGTTTAATGAAGACACATATTATATTTACATTATGACAAATAAGAAAAATGGTGTAATTTATATTGGAATGACGGGAAATTTTAAGCAAAGAATAAATCAACACAAGAAAAAATATAGCAGCGGATTTACAAATAAATACAATTTAGATTTATTGGTTTATTATGAAAAATTTCAGAATCCAAACGAAGCAATTAAAAGAGAAAAACAAATAAAAAAATGGAATAGATCATGGAAAATCAATTTGATAAACGATTTTAACCCAGATTGGAACGATTTAAGTTATTTTTTTAACACTTAGGTAGAATAATAAAAAGATTTCCGCGTTCGCGGAAATGACAAAGACATTTTAAATGACAAAATACAATTTATATACACATTACAAAAAAATTCTGGCAGATACTATTACACCTGTTAGTATTTATTTGAAAATTAGAGATAAATACCCAAATAGTATATTGCTTGAAAGTAGCGATTACCATGCCAATGATAATACGTTTCTCATACATCTGTTTTAACCCTATTGCAACTATTAAGGTTGAAAACGAAACTATTTTTCAAACTTTTCCTGATGGAAGCGAAACTTCAAATCCAATTACTAAAACTACCGATGTTTCCGAAGAAATTAATCAATTCACCAAACGTTTTAAAGTGAATTCTGAAGAAGAATTTCAAGTTTATAAATAATGGTATTTTTGGCTACATCGCTTATGATGCAGTAAGATATTTTGAAGATGTTGAAATTTCAAAAAAAGAAAATTCAGTAGCAATTCCAGATGTTAATTATGCTGTTTATCAAAATATTATTGCCATAAATCATCATAAAAACGAAGCATATATTTTTGCGCATTGTTTTAATTCTGAACCTAATATTGAAGAAATAGATCATTTAATTAAAGTTAAAAACTTTGCGTCTTACAACTTTTCTTCAAATGGAGATATTAACTTCGAATTTAACTGATGACGAATACAAAAACCATGTAGAATTAGCAAAAAAACATTGTGGACGTGGTGATGTATTTCAATTGGTATTGTCAAAAAGTTTTTCACAGGAATTTAAAGGCGATGAATTTAATGTATATCGTGCTTTAAGAAGTATCAATCCGTCACCATATTTATTCTATTTCGATTATGGAAATTTTAAAATATTTGGAAGTTCTCCAGAAGCACAACTTGTTGTGAGCGATGGAAAAGCCGAAATACACCCAATTGCTGGAACTTTTAAACGAACAGGAAACGATACTCAAGATGCCGAATTAGCTCAACAATTGGTTGTAGACGATAAAGAAAATGCAGAACATGTTATGCTGGTAGATTTGGCAAGAAACGATTTAAGTAGACATGGCAGCGACGTTACTGTAGACACCTATCGTGAAGTTCAGTTTTTCTCACACGTTATCCATTTAGTTAGCAAAGTTACAGGACAGAAACACAAAGAAACCTCAACCATGCAGATGGTTGCCGACACTTTTCCTGCTGGAACTTTAAGTGGTGCGCCAAAGCACAGAGCGATGCAACTTATTGAAAAATACGAAAAAACGAGTCGTTCTTTTTACGGTGGCGCTATTGGGTTTATGGATTTTGATGGTAATTTTAATCACGCCATTATGATACGTACATTTTTAAGTAAAAACCACAAATTACATTGGCAAGCAGGTGCAGGAATAGTATCTAAATCAAGTCCGGAAAACGAATTAGAAGAAGTATATAATAAATTAGGGGCCCTAACAAAAGCTATTGAATTAGCTGAAGAAATATAATTCCTGAGTAGGCAGGAAATCCTCCAAGAGGAAACAATAAACATAAGTCCATTAAAACATTCGTGTATTCGTGGCAAAGAAAAATTAAATTAATTAAATATAGATTCCTGCTTTCGCAGGAATGACAAAAAAATGACGAAAGTACTAGTTATAGATAATTACGACAGTTTTACATACAATCTTGTACATTATTTAGAAGATTTAAATTGCGATGTTACCGTTGTTAGAAATGATAAACTAAGTTTAGATGACGTGGAGCCTTTTGATAAAATTGTATTATCTCCAGGACCTGGAATTCCAGATGAAGCTGGTTTATTAAAACCAATTATTAAAAGATATGCACCTACAAAAAGTATTTTAGGGGTTTGTTTAGGACAACAAGCTATTGGTGAAGTTTTTGGAGGTTCTCTTATTAATTTGGAGGATGTATATCATGGTGTTGCAACAAAAGTAACCATTTGTGTTAACGATGAATCCTTATTTAAAGGCATGGATAAAGAGATTGAAGTTGGTCGTTATCATTCTTGGGTGGTAAATCCAAATTTACCGGATTGTTTAGAAGCCACTTCTTTTGATGCAAACGGACAAGTGATGTCGTTACGTCATAAAGTTTACGATGTAAAAGGTGTACAATACCATCCAGAATCGGTATTAACACCAAACGGAAAACAGATATTAAAAAACTGGTTATCAAATTAAGCAAAAGACAAAAAATTAAAAATCAAAAGAAAACACTTGTGATTTCGTGCCTTAAAAAATAAAAGAATGAAAATTATATTAAACAGACTTATAAATCACGAAAGCATTTCCAGCGAAGAAGCAAAACAGGTTTTGGTAAATATCTCAAAAGGAGATTATAACCAAAGTCAAATTGCAGCTTTTCTAACCGTTTATCATGATGCGAAGTATCACTCTTGAAGAATTACGAGGTTTTCGAGATGCACTTTTAGAATTATGTATTCCTATCGATTTAAAAGATTTTAATGCGATTGATTTATGTGGAACTGGTGGTGATGGAAAAGACACCTTTAACATTTCAACCTTAGCATCTTTTGTAACTGCTGGTGCAGGCGTAAATGTTGCAAAACATGGAAATTATGGTGTGTCATCTACTTGTGGATCTTCAAATGTTATGGAATTTTTAGGTATTAAATTTTCAAGTGATGAAGATTTTTTAAAACACTCTATTGATAAAGCTGGAATTTGTGTTTTACATGCACCTTTGTTTCATCCAGCTATGAAAAATGTGGCACCTATTCGTCGCGAATTAGGTGTAAAAACCTTTTTCAATATGTTAGGTCCTATGGTAAATCCATCATTTCCAAAAAATCAAATGGTAGGTGTTTTTAATTTAGAATTGCTTCGTCTGTATGGATATCTTATATCAAAATACCGATAAAAATTATTCCATTGTTCATGCTTTAGATGGTTATGATGAAATATCTTTAACAGGACCAACCAAAGTGATTTCAAATCATGCAGAAACCATGTTTTCACCAGAAGATTTAGGACTTTCAGAAATAACGCAAGAATCTATTTTTGGAGGAAACACAGTAGAATCATCTGCCAAAATTTTTATGAATGTCATTCAAGGGAAAGGTACAGAAGCACAAAACAATGTGGTTTGTGCCAATGCTGGTTTAGCAATTGCAACCGCAAATCAAAATTGAGTCATAAGACAGGTTTTGAACTAGCAAAAGAATCTTTATTAAGTGGAAAAGCAAAACGAGTTTAGTAAATTAATGAATTAAGTAAATAAGTCAATACGAGAGAAACGACGAAGTAATCTCTAAAGAATTAGAGCTAAAATGCAATGATTCAAGAAAAAATGAATATACTAGACAAATAGTAGCGATAAACGCATTGAAGTCGATTTAAGAAAATCGTTAATTCCTGTTAAACAATTGGAACAATCAGTTTTATTTGAAAGACAAACCATTTCATTAGCAAATAAATTACGATCAATAGTCAAACAGGAATTATCGCAGAACATAAACGTAGGTCACCTTCAAAATCTGTTATCAATCAAAACTTAAATGTATTTGATGTCGCAAAAGGCTATGAAGATGCAGGTGTTTGTGGGATGTCTGTTTTAACCGATGGAAAATATTTTGGTGGTTCTTTAGACGATTTATTAACTGCACAGAGCAAGTTGTAATTTACCACTTATTACGTAAAGAATTTATTATTGACGAATACCAATTATTAGAAGCTAAAGCCTATGGTGCCGATGTTATTTTACTAATTGCAGCTATTTTAACCAGAGAAGAAATCAAACAGTTTTCAGAATTTGCAAAAAGCTTAAATTTGGATGTGTTATTAGAAGTTCATAATGAAGAAGAATTACATAAATCCATCATGCCAAGTTTAGATATGTTTGGTGTAAACAATCGAAATTTAAAAACCTTTGACGTCAGTTTAGAAACCAGTAAAAGACTTAAGTAAACTAATTCCAAACGATTTTGTAAAAGTATCAGAAAGTGGTATTAGTACTATTGAAGCCATTAAAGAATTACAACCTTATGGATATCAAGGTTTTTTAATTGGTGAAAATTTTATGAAAACCGATAATGCAGGTGAAAGTGCAAAACAATTTATATAATAGAACTATTACGAAGAGAACATGAAACTATAAAGAAGATTCTGCTGGCAATGCAAAATATCAAATTGGGATGAAATATCAGACATGCAAGTTGCAGCCTTGCAACCAGACTATCTTGGTTTTATATTTTATGAAAAATCTGCAAGAAACTTTGATTCTAAAAACATTCCTAAATTACCTAAATCCATCAAAAAAGTAGGTGTTTTTGTTGATGCAGATTTAGAATGTTGTTATTGAAAAAATAAAAACACATAATTTACAGGCAGTTCAATTGCATGGTGATGAATCTCCTGAATATTGTTTAAAATTAAAACGTCATTACGAGGCGAGAAACAACGAAGTAATCTCATCAAAAGAAGCAGATTGCTTCGACTTTGAAAAAAAGTCTCGCAATGACGATAAACTAGAAATCATCAAAGTATTTTCCATCAAAGACGAATTCAATTTTGATGTTTTGAAACCTTATGAAGATGTTTGCGATTACTTTTTATTTGACACCAAAGGAAAATTACCAGGAGGCAATGGTTACACTTTCGATTGGAATGTTTTAAACAATTATCCATCAACAAAACCTTTCTTTTTAAGTGGTGGAATTGGATTAGAAGAATTAGAAAACTTAAAAAATTTAAACAAAGTAAGGCTTCAAAATATTGTTATGCCATCGATGTGAATAGCAAATTTGAAATAGAAGCAGGATTAAAAAATATAGAATTATTACAAAAATTTAAAGACACTGTCATTACGAAAGAGAAACGACTGAAGTAATCTCATAATTTGAAATTTAAAACAAACAGATTGCTTCACTGCGTTCGCAATGACGATAGTATAAAATCAAAAAGACTCTTAAATGACAAAAATTATGAAATTACAACGTTAACGAAAAAGGTTATTATGGCGAATTTGGAGGTGCATATATTCCAGAAATGCTATATCCAAATGTGGAAGAATTACGCCAAAATTATTTAAAAATAATGGCAGAACCCGACTTTAAAAAAGAGTTCGACCAACTTTTAAAAGATTATGTAGGACGTCCTTCTCCACTCTATTTTGCAAAACGACTTTCTAGAAAAATACAACACCAAAATATATTTAAAGCGTGAAGATTTAAATCATACTGGTGCACATAAAATCAATAATACCATCGGGCAGATTCTCATGGCAAAACGTTTGGGTAAAACCCGAATTATTGCCGAAACTGGAGCAGGTCAACATGGTGTTGCCACTGCTACCGTTTGTGCTTTAATGGGACTGGAGTGTATTGTTTACATGGGTGAAATTGATATTGCACGTCAAGCACCAAACGTGGCTCGTATGAAAATGTTAGGAGCTACGGTTGTTCCTGCATTATCAGGAAGTCGAACTCTAAAAGATGCCACTAATGAAGCCATTCGCGATTGGATTAACAATCCTGTTGACACGCATTACATTATTGGTTCTGCTATTGGTCCGCACCCCTATCCAGATATGGTGACGCGGTTTCAATCGGTCATTTCCGAAGAAATAAAATGGCAATTAAAAGAACAAGAAGGTCGTGAAAATCCTGATTATGTGGTGGCTTGTATTGGTGGTGGTAGTAATGCCGCAGGTACATATTATCACTTTTTACACGAAGAAGATGTTAACATTATTGCTGTTGAAGCCGCTGGTTTAGGCATCGATTCTGGTGAAAGTGCTGCCACTTCAGTATTAGGAAAAGAAGGTATTATTCATGGTTGCAAAACCTTGTTAATGCAAACTAACGATGGGCAAATTACAGAACCCTACTCCATTTCCGCTGGATTAGATTATCCTGGTGTTGGTCCAATGCATGCTCATTTATCAAAAACAGGTCGTGCTGAATTTATGTCTATTACAGATGATGATGCTATGGAAGCTGGTTTAGAACTCTCAAAATTAGAAGGTATTATTCCAGCTATTGAAACATCACATGCGCTTGCTATTTTCTAACACAAAATCTTTAAACCAGACGATGTGGTGGTGGTAAGTCTTATCTGGTCGTGGAGATAAGGATTTAGACACGTATATTAATTATTTTAAATTATAACGTCATTCAGAACAAAGTGAAGGAATCTCGCTATACCGATTGCTTCGTTCCTCGCAATGACAAAACAATATTATTATGAATCGAATTCAAAATAAATTAAAAGAAAATAAAAAGTTACTTTCTATATATTTTACAGCAGGTTATCCTAATCTAAATGATACGGTTACTATTATTCAAGACTTGGAAAAAAGTGGCGTTGATATGATTGAAATTGGTTTGCCTTTTAGCGACCCACTTGCCGATGGTCCAACCATTCAAGCCAGTTCTACGCAGGCTTTAAAAAATGGGATGACTACAGAAGTGCTTTTTAATCAATTAAAAGATATTCGGAAATCAGTTTCAATTCCATTAATCATCATGGGCTATTTTAACCCGATGCTTCAATATGGTGTAGAAGCATTCTGTAAAAAATGCAAGGAAATAGGTATTGATGGATTAATTATTCCTGATTTACCCGTAGATGTATATCATGAAGAATACAAAACCATTTTTGAAAAATACGGGCTTATCAACGTGTTTTTAATTACGCCACAAACATCTGTAGAACGCATCAATTTTATTGATTCAATTTCCAACGGATTTATTTACATGGTAAGTAGCGCCAGTGTTACAGGTTCACAATCTGGATTTGGCGAAGAACAAACTAATTACTTTAAACGTATTGCAGACATGAATTTAAAGAACCCACAAATCATTGGGTTTGGTATTTCAGACAATAAAACCTTTACTCAGGCTACACGATACGCCAAAGGCGCCATTATTGGTAGTGCTTTTATTAAATTTCTTAATGATAATTCTATAGAAAGTATAAACAATTTCGCTAAATTTATAAGATAATTTACATCGAATAAAATCGTTGATGCAATGAAAAACAATCTTAGTGCCATCGTGTTTGCAATAGCAATCGTAGTAGCTTCCATCATTTTAGGAAATGCTGTAATTAATAGAAATAAACAAGTAGGGACTATCTCGGTTACCGGTTTAGGGCAAACCAATTTTACATCGGACTTGATTGTTTGGGAAGCTAGATTTTCACAGATAAACAGTGATCTAAAACAAGCGTATTCCGACTTAAAAAAAGATAAAGAAACCATATCTGAATATTTAAAATCGAAAGGTTTAAGTAATGAAGTTATCGTTTTCAATGCCGTTGCAACTGATAAAGAATTTAAGCAGAACTATACGTCGGATGGTAAATACTTAGGACAAGAATTTATTGGTTATACATTAAGTCAAACCGTTCAAATAAATTCTAAAGAGGTTGAAAAAGTTGAAAAAATATCGCGTGAAGTCACCGAACTATTAAATAAAGGGATTCAATTATACTCGATAGCTCCTAGATATTACTACACAAAACTTGAAGATTTAAAAATTGAAATGGTGGCACAAGCAACCGATAATGCACATGTTAGAGCTAAAAGCATTGCTGAAAACTCGGGTACTAAACTGGGTGATTTATCCCTTGCTCAAATGGGTATTTTTCAAATAACTGGTCAAAATTCAAACGAAGATTATTCATGGGGAGGCGCTTACAACACTTCTTCTAAAGAGAAAACGGCATCTATTACTATGAAACTTACTTACCAAGTAAAATAGAAATTCTATTCATAAGTTGATATAATTTGGTTTACACCTATTAATTTGATTATATTTGGTCAACCACTTTGGTAAACCAAATATTTTGAAATTATGAAATCAGTTATTTCCTTAAGTCTTCTATTGTTTTGTCAATTCAACGCACTTAACGCTCAAGTTACACTGGATGCTGATGGACCTAGTGGCGTAGAGACCTATAATTTAATTAATTCCGTTTTAGCTCCTGGTTATGATGCTGTTGAAGAGCCAGATTGCAGCCATTTACCAGATATTGTTAAACATATAGATGAAATTATGGATGCAGCCACTAACGAAGCTGGTTTAGGCATCAATGTATTCCGCTTCACGTTGCATGCATTAACAGACACGGATAGATGTAATGGATCTACCGATCGTCAACGCAACGAAATAAAAACATATGATCAATCACCCAATAATTTAAAAGGTGTGGAAGGCGAAACAGTCGTTTATAAATGGAAATTTAAATTACCTGACGGGTTTCAATCATCTTCTAGCTTTACACACATTCATCAATTAAAATCTGTTGGCGGGCTTTATGAAGTCCATGCCTATGTATACCTTAACGACTCGTAAAGGAACTCCGGATAAATTAGAATTACGCTATGCCGAAGCAGCATCACAATCAACTTTAACACAAACCGATTTAACACCTTTTAAGGGTGTGTGGGTTGACGTTACCGAAACCATAAAATTTGGCACTAATGCTAGCCCTAATTCTGGTACATATTCTATTATAATTAACAAAGTTAGTGATGGAACAGAATTATTAAATTATTCTAACAATTCAATTAAAAATTGGCAAACTGATGCCAACTTCGTTCGACCAAAATGGGGAATCTACCGCAGCTTAAATAGTGTGGCCGATTTAAGAGATGAGGAAGTATTATTTGCCAATTTTAGTATTCAAGAAAACCCAACACTCTCAGTAAATAAACTAGAAGATAATACTAATTTAGTTAGCATTTTTCCTAATCCTAGTAATAATGAAGTTCATATTAAAGAAACCATTCCAAATAGTTTCAATTACATCAATATCCTTGATAATTTAGGTAGAATTATTCGCTCTCAAAAATCTTCATCTAAAACTATTAGTATTTCAAACTTAAAAAAAGGTCTCTACTTTGTTGAATTGAAAAAAGATTCGAATACAATTCGTATTGAAAAATTGGTTGTAAATTAAATATCAACCTTGCCTTAAATTAGCGCTTAATCCATTTTTTTAGTAATCTTATCTAAAAGATAGTTATTTACCTGTATAACAGGTGATAATAATAAATAAAAATTTAGTTGTTTTTTAAAAAAAACATTATATTTGGTTAACCAATTTGGTTTACCAATTATTATTCACTTACTAAACTATTCGAAATGAGATTAAAAACTACTCTAAATTATCGATCTTTAATTAAAGGTCTGTCCTTTAAAACTTTTGTTTTTACATTAATTCTATGCTGTAATTATGGAGTTTTTTCGCAAACGAGAACAACTCCAGGAGTACCACAAACTTTTACAATTACGAGCCCCTCAGCACTTACAGCTACTTATTCTGCTAATCTTATTCCAGGAGATATAGTTGAATTGGCAAATGGAACATATTCTTCAAGTGCAACAATGAAAATTAATGGTGTGGGTACAGAAGCTTTGCCTATTACTTATAAACCAGCGACTCCTGGAGGTGTTACATTTACTGGTGGTCAAACAATGGATATTGGTGGAGACTACTGTATTGTTGAAGGTTTTCGTTGGAAAGGTGGTGTTGGTACTAGCAATTTTATTGAATTTAGGGATAGTACTAATTATGCCTACAATAGCACTCTTCAAAACTGTGTGGTTGATGGTGTAACTGTTAGTGGTGGTGTTAATCCATCAGGTGGTGTGAGTGTAAAACACAATTGGGTGGTACTGTACGGAACCAACAACACTGTAATTAACTGTTCTTTTTTGAATAAAATAACTTCTGGAAATATGATTCTGGGAGAATATGAATTTAATGCTGCAGATGATCGTTGTAAGGTTGTAGGTCATAAAATTCTTAATAATTACTTCTATAATTACTCAAAAATTGACGCCACAGCAACAAATTCTGGAGATAGTGAAGCGATACGTATAGGCACGAGTGAATTTCAAAACGTCCATAGTGATGCATTAGTTCAGAACAATTATTTTGTATCGGCTGATGGTGAAAATGAAATCATCACTAATAAAAGTAAAGGCAATAGCTATATTAATAACACGTTTAGAAAATGTAGAGGTTCTTTAGTACTACGTCATGGTTCTGACACCAAAGTTAATGGAAATTACTTTTTAGGTGAAAATGTTGAAGGTACTGGAGGTATTAGAATTGTTGATAGTAACCAATCCATTAGAAACAATTACATTCAAGATTGTGTTACAACCACGGATAATGCTATTTGGAATAACGGAATCACCTTTTTAGGAGGAAACGATGCCAGTGCAGTTGATTGTTCTTTAACAAGCATGACAAACGGCTATCAAAAAGTTCAAAATATTGACGTATCTAACAATACAATCGTAAATACAAATGCCCCGTTATTTTTTAATATTAATACGGGAACTACCAAACCATTAGGCACAGTTTCCAATAACTTAATTTATTTTGCTGCTGGCAACTCCAATATAACCCCGGTAATTTCTGGAAATACCACATCTCCTATTGCAATGGGAACTGGACTAACATATTCCGGAAACGAATATAACGGAACTACATTGGGTGAAACAACATATAACGGTTTTTCTGAAAATACAGGAATTTCAGCCAATACATCTGGTGAAATTTTCACGTTCACCGGTGTAGCCGGTAAGGGTGCAGATATGGGTGCTTATACGCCAATAACTGATGGTATGGTTGGTTATGGTATAGGCGCTTGTTTTGTAAATAATATAGGAAATGTAATATCAGACGGCGATTGCAATGTGGTTATACCAGAATCTTTAATTGTTAGTACTTTGCCTACGCTTTCTTATGTTGCAGGTAGCTACGATGTTAACTGTTACTGCTAATGTAGGCTGGTCTGCCGTGTCTAACGATGCTTGGATAACAACTATTAATCCTGCTTCGGGTTCGGGTGATGCTACAGTTTCGGTTACGGTTACTGAAAACACAGGTACAATTAGTAGAAGTGGATCAGTAACTTTTACCCAAGATCCTGGAGGTGATGATATTGTAAGAACCTTAAACATTACACAAGATGCACCACCACCACCAGACCCACGTGATGGTTTAAACCAAATAAACGCTAATTGCTGCTGATGTAGAAGTAGATTATGTTTCCAATGAAGAAGTGACTGTACTACAAAATTTAATTATGCAGTGAATAGTTTAGATAAAGACCTTAATACGCAATGGGCTGGAAATGGCGCTGCAGATCCAAGCAATAATGCCATTATAATTTACGATTTAATAGGTGCTTTTGATTTACAATTGGTAGATATTGCAACAACGAATGGAAAAACATACTAATTTACAAATATTGGTTTCATCAACAGGAACTGCAGATGGTGATTTTACAAATCCATTTCCTGCTATTCCTGAATACCTTGAAAGTAATACAGATGCAAGTTTTAAAGCTTTTGTGCTTCCAACTACCGCAATCGGTACTAAATATGTAAAAATTATTGGTAATGGACAAGTTGGAAGTACTAGTAGATATACAACTTTACATGAAGTCGAATTTTATGGTGATACAAGTACGCTTTCAGTAAATGATAATTTGGTAAATCAAATAAAATTATATCCAAACCCTGTTAAAGATATTTTAACACTTAAAAACATAAGTAACCATGTGAATTTGATTCAGGTTTTTACAATTGATGGTAGAAAAATTTTAGAAAAATCTATAAAATCTTCAGAAGCTGAAATCAAAATAGATATGTCTTCGTTTTCAAATGGTGCATATATCTTAAATACTATTAATGACAGTCAATCTAAACAATCTAAAATGATTATTGTTTCACATTAATCATCCTATTTATAATTAAAAGTTTCTTTTTATTAATATGTATCTTCGTATTAAAATAAAAAGAAACTTTTTTTTATGCCCTTAAATATCGTACTTATTGAGCCCGAAATACCTAACAATACTGGAAATATTGGGCGTTTAGCATTGGCTTCTGGTTCTACATTGCATTTAGTAAGACCCTTTGGTTTTGAAATTGATGACACTCGATTAAAACGTGCCGGTTTAGATTATTGGAAACACGTGTCCATTGTTTATTATGACAACATTGAAGAATTTTTCAGCATAAATAAAAACCTAAACATAGTATTTCTTTCCAGTCATGGAACCAAAAACCATTGGGATATTCCATTTGAAGATAATATGTTTTTAATCTTCGGAAAAGAATCTGTTGGATTGCCAAAATCTATTATTGAAAAAAATGCAAATCAACTTTATAAAATACCCATATATAGTGAACATGTTAGAAGTTTAAATTTAGCCAACGCTGTTGCTATTGTAGTTTATGAAGGATTGAAACATGTGAAATTATAAACACCTGATAAAAAATCAGATAACAAAAAGGTTCAAATATTTAATTTGAACCTTTTTTATATTCATTTTGCTTTAACATATTTAAATACAAAGCCTCTACTTTAGTTCTTGCCCAAGGTGTTCGTCTTAAAAATTTTAAACTCGATTTTACCGATGGTTTATCTGTAAAGCATTTAATTTTAATATTGTAACCCATATACTCCCAGCCATAATGCGCAACCAAATCGTTTATGATTTGTTCTAGTTTTATGCCATGAAGTGGGTTGTTGGGTTGAGAATCCATCGCTTTTTAACTTCTTCTATCGGTACGACGTCTATCCGTATTTCGTTTTGGTCGTCTAGAACTATCATTTTTTTGAGTATTTGAACTTACTATTTCTAGAGCGATTTCCGCCGCCACCTCGCTGTTGTCTTTTTTCCGGTTCAGTTGAGGCATTTGGGTCCGGTTCAAAACCTTCAACAATTTCTACTGGAATTCGCATGCCAACTAATTTTTCAATATCTCTTAAAAATGTCGTTTCATCAGCACTTACTAGCGAAATAGCTTCACCACTCGCTCCTGCTCTACCCGTTCTACCTATTCTATGTACATAATCTTCAGAAATATTAGGCAATTCAAAATTAATAACGTGAGGCAATAAAGGAATATCCAATCCACGGGCTGCAATATCAGTTGCTACTAAAACACTTACACTACCGTTTTTAAAACCGCCCAAAGCTTTGGTACGAGCTCCCTGACTTTTATTGCCGTGAATTGCTGCAGCTTTAATACCTGCCTTCGCCATTTTTTCACATAGCTTATTAGCGCCATGTTTAGTACGTGTAAAAACCAATACCTGTTGCCAGTTTCCGTCCAAAATCAGTTTAATAATCAGATCTGTTTTTAAACCTTTGGCAACCCTGTATACTTTTTGTGAAATAGCTTCAACTGTTGTGTTTTCTGGCGTTGCTTCAACATGCACCGGATGATTTAGAATACCATGAGCCAGTTTCTTAATATCATTTGAAAATGTTGCCGAAAACATTAAATTCTGACGTTTTACAGGCATCATTTTTATAATACGTTCAATATCACGTAAAAAACCCATATCGAGCATTCTATCGGCTTCATCTAAAACCAAAATTTCAACACGTTTTAATGAAATATGGTTCTGATTTATTAAATCTAATAAGACGGCCAGGAGTTGCTACTAAAACATCAATTCCCTGTCGCATAGTTGCAACCTGTGGATTCTGGTTAACACCTCCAAAAATAACAGCACTACGTATATCTAAAAACTCGCCGTACTCTCTAACATTGGCATACACTTGTGCCGCCAATTCACGTGTTGGCGTTAATATTAATGCACGAACTGGTTTGTATTTTTCTTTTGGGTTTTCAGACAATATATGCAACAGTGGCAACGTAAAACCAGCTGTTTTCCCTGTACCGGTTTGTGCGCTAGCCAATACATCTTTTCCTTGTAAAATCGGTGGAATTGCTTTTTGCTGAATAGGACTTGGAGTTGTGTATCCCTTTTTGCTAATTGCTTTTAGCAAGGCTTGAGATAAGCCTAATGAATTAAATGACATATAAATTGTTTGGTAATCCCTTGTAGGATATTGGAGATGACAATCTATAATTACATATCACCCCGTTTTAATTAAGCGGCAAATGTACGGTTAATTTATGGAGCAGCATTTTTTATTTCCTTCTTGACTTTGTGAAAAATTTCAATTACCTTCGTTTACCTTCAGATATTATCTGCTTTTTGCATGGCTAAAATTTCAATTTCATGATACCTTTAGCTTTTATACATACAATTTAATGAGATATAACAAATACATAAAACAATCACCCCCAGTTTCTGAAATAGGTTTTGGTTCTTGGCAATTAGGAGTTAATTCGGGTTGGAAAAATCTGACCGATGAAGAAGCTGCAACTATGATAAATAAATCTTTGGATTTAGGAGTTAATTTCTTTGATACAGCACCAAATTACGGACACGGAACAAGTGAAATAAGACTTGGAAAGTCGTTGCAAAAGGCTGACCGAAGTAAACTTGTTATAAATACAAAATTTGGTCATACAGATTCTGGAAAAACAAATTATAGCTCAAAATACATTCGCGAATCTTTAGAAGGGAGTTTAAAAAGATTGCAATCGGAGTATGTTGATTCAATAATAATTCATAACCCTCCTTCCGAGTATCTTGACGGTAACAAAAATGACCATTATGAAATCCTGGAAAAATTAATGGATGAAGGAAAAATTAAAGCTTATGGCGCATCATTAGATACGTATAGTGATATGAAGCTGTTTATGGAAACTACAAAATGTGAGGTAATAGAAGCCTTTTTTAATATTTTACATCAAGATAGCGCACGTGCATTTACTTTAGCTAAAGAAAAAGAAGTTGCCATCATTGCAAAAATCCCCCTCGATTCTGGTTGGCTTACAGGGAAATACAATGAAGACAGTATATTTAACGATATAAGAAAACGCTGGACAAGAAATGATATCAAAACAAGAGCAAAATTAGTTAATAAAGTAAAAAATATTATTGGTTCAGAAATGAATCTTTCTCATGCGGCACTATCATTTTGTCTGGCTTATGACGCCGTATCGACTGTAATTCCAGGAAATACTAGCATTGCGCAGTTAGAAAATAATTTGGCTAGCATTTCAAAGCCAATGTCAAAAGAACTTGTTAAAAAGATTGAGAAATTCTATCAAGATGAAGTTAAAGAACTAAAACTTCCTTGGTAGGATAGTTTATTGTTTAATTTTTTCTGATTATAAAGGTTGTGTTTGACAAGCTATAAATATTCAAATTTTTGCTTAAAAAATGTTTTAACAATTCATTTATATTTAATTTCGCCCAAAATTAATTAAAAATAGTCCATTCAGGAGATTCTATTCAACAATGACCTAACGATTTTATGCCTAAACTCCTGAATTATAAAAAACCACTTTTATTCATATTAATTATAATTACTTTTGGAAGTTGTGGTATATCAAGATCTGTTTCTGAAAAAGAATTAAACGACCATTGGTATTTTAAAAAGTCTCTGGATACCTTATGGAAAAACGCTACTGTTCCTGGAACGGTTCACACAGATTTATTAGCACTTCAGGAAATAGAAGAACCATACTATTGGCTTAAATGAACATAATCTTCAATGGATAGATAAGACAAATTGGGATTATCAAACAACATTTAATATTTCAAAAAGAGAACTTTCAAAACAACATATTGAATTAGATTTTTCCGGACTTGACACTTATGGTCATATTTTTATAAATGACTCCCTAATACTTCAAACAGACAATATGTTTCGCAACTATACTATTGATGCGAAACAATTTCTAAAAAAGGGTGATAACAAACTTCTAATAGCATTCGATTCCCCCATAAATAAAGGCATAGAAAAATATGATGCTTTAGCTTATAAATTTCCGTTTTCCGACAATGATCTGGCTAAAATTGGTCAGGTAGAAAACGAAAAAAGAGTAAGTATATTTACAAGAAAAGCAGGTTATCATTTTGGATGGGATTGGGGACCAAGACTCGTTACCTCAGGTATTTGGAAACCTATTAAACTACTAAGTTGGAATCAACATAAAATTGAGGATGTTTTTATACAGCAAAATAGTATTGGCGAAAAAGCAAACATGACTGCACATATTGAATTGGCAGTAAATAACAAAAGTGAAAAAGGAGTAGTTGAAGTTATAGTTAACGGAAAAACAATCAAAAAAACACGCGTCAAATTATCTGAAGGAAATAGCAATCTTCAAATTCCATTCGAAATAAAAAACCCTGAGTTATGGTGGCCAAATGGTATGGGTGATCAGGTTTTATATGATGTAGAAGTAAAACTTACTTCTGGTTTTTATACCGTTACAAAATCACACAAAATTGGTTTAAGAACCATAGAATTAATTAGAGAACCAGATGCTATAGGAACCTCTTTTTATTTTAAAGTGAATGGGCATGCCGTATTTATGAAAGGCGCAAACTATATACCCCAAGACGTATTTTTACCCAACGTAAAAAAAGCAAATTATGAACATATTATAGCTTCAGCCAAAAATGCCAATATGAATATGCTTCGTGTATGGGGCGGTGGAATTTATGAAAATGATAAATTTTACCAATTGTGTGATGAAATGGGCTTATTAGTCTGGCAAGATTTCATGTTTGCTTGTGCTATGTATCCTGGCGACACGTCCTTTCTGGAAAATGTAAAACAGGAAGCTATAGATAATGTTAAACGTTTGAGAAATCATACATCCATAGCACTTTGGTGCGGAAATAACGAAGTTCTCTCTGCATGGGAAAACTGGGGTTGGAAAAATAACGTAACAGAAGAGCAGTCTAAAGAAATAGCTGATACTATTTGGAAAGCATATGATGATGTTTTTCATAAAATATTACCCGAAGTTGTTACAAGTTATGACGGTACACGTGCTTATTGGCCATCATCTCCCGGAAGTGATTTTGGTGGAAAAGAATCATTTGAAAAAGGAGATGCCCATTATTGGATGGTTTGGTGGGGCAAAGAACCTTTTGATAATTATAACAAAGCCATCCCACGATTTATGTCGGAATATGGCTTTCAATCATTTCCTGAATTTTCAACCGTTGAAAAATACACACTTCCTGAAGATCATAACATCTATTCTGAGGTCATGAAATCGCATCAAAGATCAGGTATTGGGAATGAAACTATTGAAGAATATATGCTTAGGGACTATAAACAACCAAAAGATTTTGAGAGTTTTCTATACGTTAGTCAGTTATTACAAGCACATGGAATTAAAATTGGAATTGAAGCACACAGAAGAAACAGAGATAGATGTATGGGAAGTCTTTATTGGCAAATTAATGACTGTTGGCCCGTAGCTTCTTGGTCGAGTATAGACTATTATGGCAAATATAAAGCGTTGCATTACACAGCTAAAAAATCGTTTGAAAATTTTTTAATAAGCTTTGAAAATAAAGAAGATAATTTAGACGTATTTGTGGTTTCAGATTCTCTGAAAAATATGAATTCGAACCTTAAGATTGAATTATTGGATTTTGATGGGAATCTTTTAAAACAATGGGAAAAGCTTATTACGACTGAAGCGAATAAATCCATTAAGTATATTAGTGTATTAAAAAATGACATTTTAAATATTTCCAATTTAGACAACGTAGTACTTCACGCAGCATTATTAAATAATGAAAACAATAGAATTATTACAGAAAATCTATTTTATTTATCACCTTATAAAGAACTGAAATTAACAAATCCAGACTTAACTTTTGCGGTTAATGAAAATATGGATGAATTTGAGCTCATTTTAAAGACTAAAAAATTGGCTAAAAATGTTTATTTATCTGTTGGTTCCGACAACAATTTTTCGGACAACTATTTTGATATGCTTCCTAACGCAGAGAAAAAAGTCACCATTAAAAAAAGTCAATTAGAAAACTTAGAATCATTTATAGAAAAACTTAAAGTGATTACCTTATTTGATAGTTATATAAATTAAAATTTATATAACCACTAACTACCAAAAAACTCAGTTGTGAAAAGTTTTAAGAAATGCTGTAGTAACTATCTTTTTAGACACGCAACCTTTAACGGTTTTCAGCATCTAATTAAAGAATATTAATCTTTATGAAAAAGTCACTTTTGGTTTCAGTCCTTTTAATATGTACTTTATTATCATGTAAAGATAATGATGACAATTTATCTAATACTTGTAACGTATCTAACCCTATTGAAGATTTGTCTTGGTTAAAAAATAAAATTCTAGAGCTTGAAGAAACAAGTTTATATCAATCTGGAGAAATCTTTATATCACAAGCAAAATACCGCGATAAAACTATTTTTATTTTAAATAATTGCTGTGCAGTATGCAACACTATTGTCCCTGTTTTTAATTGTGAAGGTGAAGCAATAGGTTATATGGGTGATGATTCAATTAACTCTAGTGAAATTAAGGAAAATATTATTATCTGGAAACCAGAAAACTTCATCTGCATTTAAAAAAACTCAGCTTCAAAAAGTTTTGAAAAATGCTTCAGTAGTTTTTCTTTTACTTCTTCCATCGGAACTTCTTCAACACCGAGTTCAACTTGCAATGAAGTCACGGCTTTACCTCTAATGCCACAGGGTATTATGTTATCAAAATACCCCAAATTGGCATTTACGTTAAGCGCAAAACCATGCATTGTGACCCATCTGCTTGCTCGTACTCCCATGGCACATATTTTACGGGCAAATGGTGTGCCTACATCTAACCAGACACCTGTTTCACCGGGGCTTCTTTCGGCATTTAAGCCATATTCCGCAAGGGTAAGAATTATCATTTCTTCTAAAAAGCGCAAGTATTTATGGATATCGGTAAAAAAATTTTCTAAATCTAATATGGGATACCCTACAATTTGCCCCGGTCCGTGATAGGTTATATCGCCGCCACGGTTTATTTTATAAAAAGTGGCCCCTTTTTCGGTTAGTTGTTTTTCACTTAAAAGCAAGTTAGACAAATCGCCACTTTTACCCAATGTATACACATGTGGATGTTCAACAAATAAAAAATAATTGCTTGTTTTTAATTGAGTCTCTTCTTTTCGGTTTTTAATTTTAGTATCAACGATACCTTTAAACAACTGCTCTTGATAATCCCAAGTTTGTTTGTAATCTTTAAGACCTAATTCTTGCAGTTCTATTTGCTTATTCATAGAGTGCAAAATTACATTATTTATGCTCGCGAAGTCGCAAAGTGGTAGAGAAAAAAAACAAAAAAATCTCCAAATTAAGTCCTAAAGTCAAGATTTTAAACTGTGAATGTAAACTAACTCTTAGGATTATTTAAGATAACCAATGCTGCAATAACTCCAGGAACCCATCCGCAAAGCCATAATAGGAAAACAATAAAGATAGACCCGCAACCTTTATCTATAACGGCTAATGGCGGACAAATAATAGAAAGTAGTACTCTCCAAAAACTCATATTAAAAAAATTATAGTATAAATTAATTCTTATACACAAATATGACGCTATTACAAGAATATTGTTACAGCGTCATATTTAAAAGCTAATAAAAATTATTTACATAAAGCCTCAAGGGTGTCTTCTATATCTCCTGGAGTGCTCATTATTTTCATAAAGGTTCCCATAGTAAGTTCCGGCCAATGCAAAGCAATTCTGTATTTTCCATGTAGCATTGTTGCTTTGTTTCCTTGTAATATAATCTCATATGGTAATGCAGCAACATGGTCTTCTCCAATTTTTGGTAAAAAATAAGATTCACCATCTTCTTTACTTTGCAATCCCACACCAAAAACTGCCACTTTAGAATTGTTGTAAACCAATTTATATACCATTAAGGTGTTTCCTTTTTTATTCTCAAGATTTTTGGTAATAGTTTTTACTCCTTCCTCAAAAGAAGAGAATTCATTTAACTCCTCAGGATCTGTAAAATAAGGCATCATTATTTTATAATGATAACTTGCTAATTTATCAGCTTGAACGCTTCCTCCAAAAGGGCTAAAATCGTTACCCAGAGAAGATAATGCTGTTTTTAAATCGTCAGAAAATGCAGTAAACGTACTTTTATAAGTATTATAATTTTTAGGCAAATAAGCTCGCAAAATATACTCCGGATTCGTATAAGATATAATTACTTTTCCGTTTTTTTGTACCAAACCAACTTTCATTACAGCCGCTAACGCACCTCTATCAGCCACTTTCACTACTGTATTTTTAAGGTCATCTCGTGTAAAAGCAATAACAGCCAATGAACTTTTATTAGAAGGATTATAAGATCCTAATACCGTGAAATTATTATCCTTTAATGTCTGGATAACATCCTTGGTTACCTCTTGAATAGATTTAGAAGTTTCGCTAACCTTTATATAAGGCGATAAATTTTGGGAGAAAGAAAAAAAGTTAACAATCAAAAATGCCATTGTACTCAAAATAAGATGTCTCATCTTTATGTTTTTTTTTAAAAAAATTATACTGATTTATTTAATTATAATTAGAGAAATATCTGTAATTATAATCATGGAAAAGTAAGCGGTTTTAATAAGAATTTTTATGACTATTATCATACAAAAGTTTAGATTTTTAACGAATTACAAAGAATAATCTAAAAGAAGCTTTTCAATTTTTTTAAATAGTTTAATTTTGCAGTTCTAAAAAATAAAAAATGCAGCTTTCTGAACAAGAATTAGTAAGAAGAGAAAAACTTACCAAACTACGCGAATTAGGTATAAACCCCTATCCAGCCGATTTATATCCGGTAACTCATACATCGAAACAAATTAAGGCGCAATTTGAGACAGATAAGAAGGTCGTTATTGCCGGCAGATTGATGCTGATAAAAGTGCAAGGAAAAGCCAGTTTTGCCGATTTACAAGATGCTGAAGGGAAAATACAAGTTTATTTTAACCGTGACGAAATTTGCCCAGGTGAAGACAAAGTAAAATATAACGAGGTTTTTAAAAAGCTGTTAGATTTTGGCGATTTTGTGGGTATTGAAGGTGAATTATTCACCACACAAGTAGGCGAAAACAGTGTACGCGTAAAAGACTTTACCTTATTAAGTAAAGCCCTAAAGCCGTTACCTTTACCTAAAGAAAAAGATGGTGTAGTCTTTGATGCTTTTACAGATCCCGAACAACGATACAGACAACGCTATGCGGATTTAGTGGTAAACCCACAAGTGAAGAATATTTTTGTAAAGCGTACCAAATTATTTAATGCCATGCGTCAGTTTTTTAACGACGCTGGGTATTTTGAAGTAGAAACGCCGGTCTTGCAACCTATTCCAGGTGGTGCTGCGGCACGTCCGTTTGCTACACATCATAATGCTTTAGATATTCCATTATACTTGCGAATTGCCAACGAATTGTATTTAAAACGATTAATTGTTGGGGGTTTCGATGGCGTTTACGAGTTTTCAAAAAACTTTAGAAACGAAGGCATGGACCGGACTCATAACCCAGAGTTTACCGCAATGGAAATTTATGTGGCTTACAAAGATTACAACTGGATGATGGAATTCTGTGAACGATTGCTCGAACATTGTGCGATGGCCGTAAATGGTACCACAAAAGCAACTTTTGGCAAACATGAAATAGATTTTAAAGCGCCTTATGCTAGAATAACCATGGCAGATTCTATAAAACAATTTACTGGTTTTGATATTACCGGAAAAACTGAAAATGAGATTAGAACTGCTGCAAAAAGTATGGGTGTTGAAGTTGATGACACCATGGGCAAAGGCAAACTTATTGATGAAATTTTTGGCGAAAAATGTGAGAGTAACTACATCCAGCCAACCTACATTACCGACTACCCGAAAGAGATGAGTCCGCTATGTAAAGAACACAGAGAAAACCCAGAATTAACAGAGCGTTTTGAGTTAATGGTTTGTGGAAAAGAAATAGCGAACGCCTATTCAGAATTAAACGACCCGATTGATCAACGTGAGCGTTTTGAACACCAAATGGAATTAGCAAAAAAAGGTGACGATGAAGCTACTGGGACCATCGATTACGACTTTTTACGTGCTTTAGAATACGGAATGCCACCAACATCTGGTATGGGAATTGGCATGGACAGATTAATTATGTTTTTAACTAACAACCAATCAATTCAAGAAGTTTTATTCTTCCCGCAAATGCGTCCGGAGAAAAAAGCAGTAGATTTAAGTGATTCTGAAAAAGCTATTTTTGAAATTTTAAAATCGCAAAAAAGCATGTCTTTAAACGACCTGAAATCGCAATCTGGTTTAAGTAACAAAGCCTGGGATAAAGGCATTAAAGGATTAACTAAACACAAATTAGCAAACGTTACTAAAACGGATGATGACTTAATTGTTGAAATAGTTTAATAACATTTCCGCGAAAGCGAAATAATATATCTTAAAAAGAGAATCACAATGTGGTTCTCTTTTTTATTTGATGTTGTACTTAATAATTTGTATTTTGAAACAAATTAACTTCTAAATATTTTCAAATGAAAAAAATAAAAAAAGAAGACATAAGTCAAGACGTTTTTGATCTATACGACGATTATGCACATAATAAACTTGATAGAAGACAATTTATTGAAAAACTGTCTTTATACGCCATTGGAGGTCTTACCGTCTCTTCGTTACTTAGTTTCGTAATGCCTAATTATATTGATTCACTTTTAGTAAAACCAGATGATTCCAGAATACAATCAGATTATATCACTTACCAATCGCCAAAAGGAGGCGGATCTATTCGTGCTTTACTTTCAAAACCTGCAAATACAAACAAAAAGCTTCCCGGAATTATTGTTGTACATGAAAACAGAGGCTTAAACCCATACATTGAAGATGTTGGAAGACGTGCTGCGATTGAAGGTTTTATCTCTTTAGCCCCCGATGCCCTTACACCTTTAGGAGGTTATCCTGGTAATGATGACGAAGGAAGAGCAATGCAACAAAAGCGTGACAAAAACGAAATGCTTGAAGACTTTATTGCTGCTTTTGAATATCTAAAATCACATAAAGATTGTAACGGAAAAATTGGTGTTGTTGGTTTTTGTTTTGGAGGGTGGATTTCCAATATGATGGCGGTACGCGTTCCCGAATTATCTGCAGCCGTTCCTTATTATGGAGGTCAACCTACGGAAGAAGAAACCGCAAAAATAAACGCACCACTAATGATTCATTATGCTGATTTAGACAAAAGAGTTAATGAAGGTTGGCCTGCTTATGAAGCCGCTTTAAAGAAATACAACAAAGACTACGTAACATTTATTTACCCAGAAGTAAATCATGGGTTTCATAATAATACAACACCTCGGTTTGATGAAGCGGCGGCAAATTTATCTTGGACCCGAACCATAGATTTTTTCAAGGAAAAACTTATCTAGATTTATAATTACTAAAGTAAAAACCTTTCCAAAAAATTAATTTATTTCTAATAAACTTAACAACTTTTTTTAAGTCTAACTATCATTGTGATTCAATTGTAGTATCGCAGTTTTGTTTTACATTTATCATCTATTAAATAAAAAAATGCTTAAAAAAATCGCTGTCGGTATTACTCTCATAACGCTTTTATCTTTTGCACTACTTAATAATTTTAGAGAGCTGGTTATTAATAAATTAAATGCGTACGCAGAAAATTATCCCGAAAAAATATATATACAAACTGATAAACCATATTATTCCACTGGGGAAAGTATTTGGTACACAGCTTATTTAATTAATGGGATAGACCATTTAAAATCGGATAAAAGCCGAATTATTTATGTAGAACTAATCAATGAAAAAGACAGCATCCTATCAAAAAAACAACTTTACACCAACGATGTAAGTGTTGCAGGAGATTTTGAAATTAAAAAAGAATGGAAACCTGGAAAATATTTACTTAGAGCATATACCAACTATATGCGTAACAGTGATACTGATTTTATGTTTCAAAAAGAATTATTGATTTGGAATACGACATCCAATAACTCTTTTATCCCACTGGTATCAAACACCGATGCTATTAAAAATTCTGATTCTGATGAACGGATAACAACCATACCAGACATTAAGTTTTATCCGGAAGGCGGTTATATGGTAAATGGAATTCTTTCTAAAATTAGTATTAAAGTTAAAGACAAACTGAATAGGAATATTGTTGTTGAAGGTGTTATTAAAAATTCTGATGATCATATAATATGTCCATTCAGAACTCAAGAATTCGGACTAGGAGTTGTCAATATTATACCAGAAACTAATAAAACTTATTATGCTAGTTTTCTTGTAAATAACCAGGAGGTTCAAATGCCTTTACCTAAAGCATTACCTTTTGGCTACATGTTAAATCTAGTAAATAATGGTAACCAAATTATTTTAAAAGTTACTAGCAATAGCGAAATTGGTTTGAAAAATTCTTTCATAGTAGCCCATCAGCGAGGGAAAATAATTTTTGAAAAACTAGAAACCGAAAGTATAAATTCATACACTTATAAGTTGTCCACTAACGATTTGCAGGATGGAATAGCGACATTCACTTTGTTTAACAACGATGGAAATCCTGTATGCCAAAGATTGGTTTTTATAGACAACCCTAATAATAAAATAGACGTAAACATAATTAAAAACAAGGAAATATATAAAACCAGAGACAAAGTAACATTGCTAATTAATCTTAAAGATAAAAGTGGCAACCCCGTTTACGGGAACTTATCTATGGCAGTAACAGATTTAAATGTTGTTGGAAAAAAAGCAGGAAATGAAAACATAAAAACCTACTTATTATTAAACTCTGATTTAAGAGGTTATATAGAAAACCCCGGGTACTTTTTTGAAAAGGAAAACGACCCAAAGCGTAGATATATACTAGATTTAGTAATGCTTACGCATGGATGGAGTCGATTTACCTGGAATGACATATTATATAAAAACGCACAGAAAACAAATCAGTTTAACACAGAAAAAGGTATCTATATTTCTGGGCGCACTTCAGCATTAAAAGAAATTAATCAGCAAATTCCTGCTACAACCCGACTTACTTTTATGGGCAGTAGTCCTTATCAGGAGCTTAAACAATCAGATGCAAATGGCATATTCAAATATGGCCCGTTTGTATTTTCAGATTCTATTCCAGTACTTATTGAAGCGCGCGTTAATAATTTTAAAGATGATAAAGACATAAAAAACAGATTTGTCGATATTAATTTAACAGAAAACTTTAACAGTAGTCCTCAAGTTCAAAAAAATAATATTGTAAAAACGAACATTGAAGACGAAAATAAAATATCTAACTTCATTAAATTATCACAATCAATTTCAAAAATTGACACTGAATTTTTAGAATCTGCAAGAATACTTGACGAAGTTGTAATTATAGCCAATAGACAATCGGATTTAGACAAAAGAAATAAAATGTTGAATGAACGCACCAATTATGGTTTTCCGTCGAATAGAATAGACCTGAATGACATACCCAATTCAGAGACATTAACAGTTTTTGATTTGCTCAACAGAATACCTGGCGTTACGGCATATTACGATTCTATTTCAATAAGAAACAGTGGCGTTCCAGGAATTTATCTTGATGGTATACAGGTTCAAATGGAAGATATTTCCAGTCTAATGGGTAGTCAAATAGAATTTATCGACGTCTTAAAAGGAGCCGATGCTGCATCGTTTAGTAATGCAGGGAATGGTATTGTCGCTATACATTCTAAAACAGGTGCTAATATTCGAAATATTAATATTAAACGAAAACCAGGAATTATAGATTTTCAAGCTATTGGATTTTATACTGCCCGAGAATTTTATGCTCCCGATTATATTAATGCCCAAGATGAATTTTCAAAACAAGACTTAAGATCCACTTTACATTGGGCACCCAAAATTCAACTTACTAAAAATAAGAATTCAGCCGAAATATCTTTCTTCACAAGCGACTCCAAAAGCAAATATTCAATCGAAATAGAAGGCATAACAGAAGACGGTATTCCAATTCATCATATAAACACATTAGAAATAGAATAAAATAAATAAAAAACCCAGTAATTAAAAATTACTGGGTTTTTACAAACTAACCAACTAAACTAAACTTATTAACTTCTAATAATTATCTTACTATCGAGAGTAAAACTATGTTGCAATTATTATGTGTTAAACTAATTATAGTACAAATAGACAAAAAACATCCTGAATATTTATTGCTATTTAGATATGTTTAACATAGCTTTCTTAAATTTTAATCTTTCTTTAAGAGAATAAAGAACTTTTGTTAATTTTTTTAAGAATTCACTACTCCTTTTACTCGTTATTTGGATTGTTTTATATAAATATCGTTAATTAAAAATATAAAACTTTTCCTATTTTTGTTCTATGCCTAAAAACGCACTTATTCTACTCATTTATTTTTGTGGCTATTTTATAATAGCTCAACAACAAAAAGATAGTTTATTTGTTAAAAATGGCATAGATAACCCAAGCACCCTATCTACACATCATTTTGGTATTTTTAGTGCACGTATAAATACAAATTTCAAATTTACTCCAATAAATCGTACGTCTATAGAATTTACATCTGCAAGTGGAAATAACTTTCATCCTTTTGTAGAAGCCTATTTTCCACAAGACCCAGTAACACAAGCAGAACAAAGAAAACTTGTCTGGTATAAGAGAAATTTTCAATTCATAAATCAAGAAACAACGCCTGCCGATTACATGAATATTGTAATCGATGCCGTTATAAAAGAATTTAGGCTCAACGTTAATATTCCTTTAGCAAAAAAACACGAACTAGGTATTACACTTCGATCATACTTAATTACTAAAGGAAAACATCCCTTTTCACTCTTTACCGGCGACGAAAGTATAGAATGGTTTCATACTCATATTGCTGGTGGCGAAGATCCATACGGCAGGCGCTATTATGGCTTAAACCAGGTAAATTTTAAGTATAACGATCGAAACGGAAACACACTCGAGTTACATAATAACGACTTCTTTATAAGTGGCATAGAGATTAATCATTTTTACTATCCAAGCCTCAATATAAATAAAACGAAAAATATTTATGTCAATTTTGGGAGCCACATGGGTATCAATACATCAAAATTTAACCCGTCAATAGACCTTGGTGTTTCAGCAAATGCCATTAAAAATGTCGATTTAAAAAACAACTACCAACTTAATGTGGGTGTGGGTATGAACGTTTTACGCAAAAACCTCATCAACTTTAAAGAAGTGATAGACTTAGGAAACAATCCTTATTTAGCAACTATTGAAAGTGATATTGAACTTACTAAATTCACAAAAAAAGGAAATTACAATGCCCTTACAGTAAACTACCAAATACAATCCGATATAACAAGCGAAGCGAAGCCGATTATTACAGATTAATTGGAAAATGGAAAGAAATAAACGGAGGCTGGCAACATGGTGTTTCAACCTTGTATAATGCCTTATCCTATTGGAGCTTTATTTACACCTACGGGCGTCCAAATTATAAAATATCATTATACTTTAAAGAAGATTTTCGTATTAATAATGCCGCCGATTTTCAAACAGGTATCAGCTTAAAAATACCCGTATTTAAATAACATATTCTTTTGGGCGTTACCACACCCTTCGACTCCGCTCAGGGCAGGCGGTCGGGTCTTCCGCTATATCTTTTTAAAATGGCGTCGTTAAAACGAGCAACATAGCAATCTCCCAATTTAAAGTCCAAAGCAAGTTCATTACAAAAAGTTTTAAAAAGGATGCCGCTACAACCCCTAACGCAACCCATCCCTTGTTAAGTTCTTGTTAAAAACAACCCCTGCTTTAAACCTTTTTAAATTCTTAAAGTCCTAATAGTAATTAAACATAAAATATTTAAATAATGAAAAAATTAATAATTATTGCAATTGCTTTAATAGCTATTCAAGGCATTGCTCAAGGAGAAAAAAAACAACGTCCTAACAATCAAGAAAGATCACAAAGGATGAACGACCTAACTCCAGAAGAATCGGCAACGCTTAAAACAAAAAAAATGACACTTCATTTAGATTTAAATGAAAAACAGCAAAAGGATATCTACAAAATAAACCTTGAAAATGCTACCAAGCGTAAAGAAATGATGGCAACCATGAAAGCCAAGAAAGAAAGCGGACAAATGGAAAAACCATCAAAAGAAGACCGTCTTAAAATGATGAATGCTAAGTTAGATTATCAAATTGCTACAAAAGCAAAAATGAAAAGCATTTTAAATGCCGACCAATTTGCGAAATGGGAAAAATCACAAGCAAAAACGAATGAAAGACACAAAGGAATGAAAAAAGGTGATGGTAAAAAACGTGGTGAAAAAGCACCAAAACAAGAATAAAATTGGTTTAGTTAGTTTAGTTAATTATAGTTTGTTTTTAAAAAGCGCATTCAAAAAGAATGCGCTTTTTTATTATAAGGTTTTTGCCACTTTATTAATAGCACTTATAGTTTCATCTAAATCTTTATACGAAAGTGCGTCAGTTATAAACCAAGTTTCAAAAGCACTTGGTGCAATATAAATACCTTCATTTAGTAACCCGTGAAAGAATTTTTTAAAGGTGTCATTATTTCCTTTTGCAGCAGAATCAAAGTCTACAACCAGAGCGGCATCAAAATGTACCGAAATCATAGAACCTATTCTATTAATGGTATGTACAATTTTGTTTTCATTTAGAACTTTAGCCATTCCAACATGTAAGTATTCTGTTTTTTTAGCTAACCTATTAAAAATTTCCCCATCATTATTTAATTCTGTTAACATCGCATAACCTGCAGCCATTGCCAGCGGGTTACCACTTAATGTTCCTGCTTGATAAACGGGTCCTAGAGGCGATAAATAATTCATGATTTCGTTTCGTGCAGCAAACGCTCCTACTGGCAAACCACCACCAATTACTTTTCCGAAGCAAACAATATCTGCATTCACATTATATAATTCTTGTGTGCCACCTTTTGCCAATCGAAAACCTGTCATGACCTCATCAAAAATCAATAATATATTATTAGCGTCGCATACCGTTCTTAAAGCTTGTAAAAAATCTCCTTTTGGTGGTATACAGCCCATATTGCCTGCAACAGGCTCAATAATAATACATGCTATTTCATTTTTATTAGCTTCAATAACTTGCTTCACATCTATCAATATCGTTAAAACGTGCTAACAAGGTGTCTTTTGCTGTACCTTCTGTGACACCAGGACTATTTGGTGTTCCAAAAGTAATCGCGCCACTACCCGCTTGTATTAAAAACGAATCGCTATGCCCATGATAACAACCGGCAAACTTGATGATTTTATCTTTTTTAGTAAATCCTCGAGCTAATCGTACAGCACTCATACAAGCTTCAGTCCCAGAATTTACAAATCGAATTTTATCTATATTCGGCACCATAGAAACAGCTAATTCTGCAATTTTAGTTTCTATTTCTGTTGGCATACCAAATGAAGTCCCTTTTTTAGCTTTTTCCACAACCGCATCAACCACTGGTTTATAGGCATGCCCTAAAATCATGGGTCCCCATGAGTTTATGTAATCAATTAATCGGTTTCCGTCTTCATCATATAAATAAGCTCCTTTGGCTTCCTTTACAAAAATAGGTGTGCCTCCAACACTTTTAAACGCTCTTACTGGAGAATTTACGCCCCCAGGAATTACTTTTTCAGCTTCTAAAAATAAGGCACTACTTCTACTATAATTCATGAATTTATCTGTTTTTAATTTTAAGTTCCTGACCAATGCTTATCCCATTATCATTCAAATCATTTAATTGTTGTAAATCACTTATAGTAACATCATATTTTTTTGAAATTGAATATAACGTTTCGCCTTTTTCAACAATATGTATTTTTTTAGAAATGGCAATATTTGCTGGTAATTTGGAATTCGATGCTTGTGCAATCGTATCTATTGAACTACTATTTGTATTTAATTTTTGACCAACACTAAGTGCAGAATTTGTTAAATTATTCAAATCTTGAAGCTCTTTTACGGTCATATTATACTTTTTTGAAACAGAATACATAGAGTCGCCTTTTTCAACAATATAGGTTGAACCGTTCAACATAGTTTCATCAACTTTTACATAAGTGTTTCCAAGAGTTTCTTCGTCGAATTTATTTAATTCATATCTTTCAATTAAACCTATTAATTTATCCGGATATTTTCTATCTGTAGCATAACCTGCCCTTTTTAATTCTCTTGCCCAACCTTTATAATCTTCTTTTCTGAGTTTGAATAATCCGGCATAACGAGAACGTTGCGTTAAAAATAATGAATGATCGCGGTACGAATATTTAGCATCATTATACTTTCTAAAACATTCTTGAGAAGCATCGTCGTCATGATAAATTCTATCCCCTGTCCATTCATGGCACTTAATTCCAAAATGATTATTGGCCTCAACAGAAAGTCGTCCTTTTCCAGAATTCGATTCTAAAATCCCTTGTGCTATGGTAATACTCGCAGGAATACCGTATAATCGCATTTCTTCTTGTGCTATGGGTTTAAAGGCAGCAATATAATCTTCGGTTGAAGAAATTTTAACTTCTACGCCATTTACCATTTCCTCAACTTGGTCTGAACCAATTCGAGTTTCTTTTCGAATAACAACATGCTCTGTACTTTGTTTTTTAGTCGATTTTTTTGTTACGGCTATTTTTTTAGAACCACAACTCAAAACAAAACCTGCTAACAAGCACAACATCACTATTTTCTTCATCAAATTATTCTAATATTTGTAAGTTTTTCTTTTTTAAAACAGTATTCATTCCAGATATTCCTTGTAAACCACCGGTATGAATTGCTAATATTTTTGTTCCTTTTGGAAAATACCCCTTTTCAATTAAATCGAAAATTCCATACATCATTTTCCCTGTATAAACCGGATCTAAGGGTATGTTTTGCTTATTTTTAAACTGATTGATAAACGATACCAATTCATCATTTATTTTAGCATACCCACCAAAATGATAATCGGTAATTAACTTCCAATTATTATCTGTTGCAAATTTACTAATATCTTGTTGTAAAAAATCACCTTTTAATGCAGGAAATCCTAAAACTTGTTGACCGGGTTTTGAACAATTTATAAGTCCAGCAACTGTACCTCCAGTACCAACTGCACAACATATATAATCGAAATTTTTATCGGTGTCGTTTAAAATCTCTTCGCAACCCTTAATTGCTAAGTCATTTGTACCACCTTCTGGGACTAAATAAAAATTACCAAATTCAGCCAGTAATTTTTCAATAAACGTGTTGGTTGTTTTAGCTCTATAAGACTCTCTAGAAACAAATTTAAATTGCATGCCACAATCTTGAGCGAAACTTAAGGTTGGGTTGCTATTTACAACATTTTCCAACTCATCACCTCTAATAACTCCAATGGTTTCAAACCCAAGAATAGCTCCAGCCGAAGCAACCGCAGCAATATGATTTGAGTATGCGCCACCAAAAGTTAGCAGGGTTTTAAAACCCATTTTATCGGCTTCCAAAAGATTGTACTTTAACTTGCGATACTTGTTCCCAGAAACAAAAGCATGAATTTTATCTTCTCTTTTAATAAACAACTCAATACCCAACTTTTCGGGTAAATGTATCTGTTGATTTTTGCTTTGTTCTAGATTGAAAACCATGACCGCAAATATACCTTATTTCAGATCTTTTATATAATCTAATTTTGCCATAAAAAATTATAAATTATGCTACATTAGCATTAGAGTTTTGCATTGCGCCACTACTTTATACAACCCATAAAGAAAATTTTAAATTATGAAAACACTAAAATTTGTTTTATGCATTTTAACAATATGCTTTCTTTTGGAATCTTCATATGCTCAAGATTGGGCTAATTTAAAATGCTATCAGAAAGAAAATGCCGAACTGCCAATTTCTAACCCTAATGAACATCGAATAGTATTTATGGGTAATTCCATTACGGCAGGTTGGAAAAACACTCACCCAGAATTTTTTGCAAATAAACCTTATGTAAACAGAGGTATTAGCGGACAAACAACGCCTCAAATGTTATTGCGTTTTAGACAAGATGTTATCAATTTAAAACCTTCAGCGGTCATTATATTAGCAGGAATAAATGATATAGCGGGAAATACTGGTCCGTCAACAATTGAAATGATTATGGACAACATAGTTTCGATGGTAGAATTATCAAAAGCAAATAAAATAAAAGTGGTATTATGTTCTTTGCTTCCAGCATATGATTTCCCTTGGAGAAAAGGACTAGAACCTGCTGAAAAAGTAATAAAAATGAATGCATCATTAAAAGCTTACGCTAATCAAAACAACTTAATTTATATAGATTACTTTACTCCTATGGCAAACGCGTCCAATGGTTTAAAAGAAAACCTTGGAAATGATGGTGTTCATCCAAATTTAACTGGATATTTGATTATGGAACCACTCGTGGAAGCAGCCATATCAAAAGTGTCAATTCAAAAATAAAGCATATCGGTTATATAAGAACACCATTAAAAGTATAAATCATTAGCAGTATATTTAAATATGAACTGGTTGATTTATATTATGCTTTAGGGAGAAATTCATTACTACAATGATACTTCAAAAAACTCCAAAATGTTCGCTGTTTTAAATAATCTAATTGCGACTCGTTGGCATACGCTTCACGTTCAAAAGAAATATTTCTATAAGCTAAATCCCAGTTCTTATATTGAATTATTCGGATTAAAAATTCAATCCCATAAGCCAAATAAAAAGGAATCACCAAAAGCTCTAACTGCTGTCTTTTATGAATATTTTCATGATTGACTAAAGTTCGATTTAACCTTAAATCCTTCGTCTTTAAAAATACAAAAGGAAAAATAGTTATCCCCAAATATCCTTTTGGGACCATATATTTTGAAATGAAAATCATACTTAATAGCTTTCAAAAACCAATCCAAATTACGTTATCTTTGTTTAAATATGAAAAAAATAATCCCTATAGAAGAAGGCGACTACTATTTAACTCCAGAAGGTTATCGTTGTTTTACTGAGCAATATCTGCTAAAAAGAGGCTATTGTTGCGAAAGCGGATGCAGGCATTGCCCTTATGGTTTTGATAAAAACAAAAATTACAGAAACTAATTATTCAACCTATTAATATGACTTTTGAAGCTCAAATATTAGAAGGCATTCCAGAGAATCTCCCATCTATAAAACCATATGATACCTCTATAAATCATGCTCCAAAACGCAAAGATATTTTATCGGATGAAGAAAAAAAACTAGCGCTCCGAAATGCCTTACGCTATTTTGACCAAAAGCATCATGCAGCATTAATTAAAGAATTTAAAGATGAATTAGAAACTTACGGACGTATATATATGTATCGGTTTCGGCCAAATTACAAAATGTATGCACGCCCTATTGATGCATATCCTGCAAAATGTAAACAGGCTGCAGCCATCATGCTAATGATTCAGAATAATTTAGATTATGCGGTGGCACAACACCCTCATGAACTAATAACTTATGGTGGAAATGGTGCTGTTTTTCAAAACTGGGCTCAATATAGATTAACCATGAAATATCTGGCTGAAATGAGCAACGAGCAAACTTTAACTATGTATTCTGGCCACCCCATGGGTTTATTCCCATCACATAAAGAAGCGCCGAGAGTTGTTGTTACCAATGGCATGATGATTCCAAATTATTCAAAGCAAGACGATTGGGAAAAATTTAATGCTTTAGGTGTGACACAATATGGACAAATGACTGCTGGTAGCTATATGTATATTGGCCCACAAGGAATTGTTCATGGAACCACTATTACAGTTTTAAACGCTTTCAGAAAAATAAAAAAATCACCAAAGGGACATTTATTTGTTACTTCTGGATTAGGTGGAATGAGTGGCGCACAACCCAAGGCAGGAACTATTGCAGGTTGTATTACTGTTTGTGCTGAAGTGAATCCAAAGATTACTCAAAATACGACATGAACAGGGTTGGGTAGATGAAATTATTACCGATTTAAATGAATTATCTAAGCGTGTCAAAAAAGCGAAAGCTGAAAAAGAAACGGTTTCCATTGCGTACTTAGGAAACATTGTTGATGTTTGGGAAACTTTTGATAAAGCAGATATTCATATTGATTTAGGAAGTGACCAAACTTCACTTCACAATCCATGGGCAGGAGGTTATTATCCGGTTGGAATGTCTTTTGAAGATGCAAATGATATGATGGCAAATAATCCTGAAAAATTCAAACAAGAAGTTCAAAAAACATTACGTCAACATGCTAATGCTATTAATAAACATACCGCAAAAGGCACCTATTTTTTCGATTATGGAAATGCTTTTTTATTGGAAGCATCTCGTGCTGGGGCTGATGTTATGGCTAAAAATGGTATCGATTTTAAATACCCAAGTTATGTACAAGATATTATGGGACCTATGTGTTTCGATTATGGTTTTGGACCATTTCGCTGGGTGTGTACCTCAGGAAAACCTGAAGATTTGGCAAAAACAGACACTATTGCATGTCATGTTTTGGAGGAAATTAAAAAACATTCGCCAGATGAAATTCAGCAACAAATGGCAGATAATATTCAATGGATAAAAGGCGCTCAGGAAAATAAATTGGTGGTGGGTTCACAAGCCAGAATACTTTATGCCGATGCCGAAGGACGCATGAAAATAGCAAAAGCATTTAACGATGCTATTGCAAAAGGCGATATTGGAATTGTTGTTCTGGGCCGTGATCATCACGATGTTTCGGGAACCGATTCACCTTACAGAGAAACCAGCAATATCTATGATGGTTCTCGATTTACCGCAGATATGGCCATTCAAAACGTTATAGGTGACAGTTTTAGAGGCGCAACCTGGGTAAGTATCCACAATGGTGGTGGTGTTGGTTGGGGCGAAGTTATAAATGGCGGATTTGGTATGGTTCTTGATGGTACTATAGAAGCCGAAAACAGATTAAAATCGATGCTTTTCTGGGATGTAAATAACGGAATAGCCAGAAGAAGTTGGGCAAGAAATGAAGAAGCTGTGTTTGCAATTAAACGCGCTATGGAAATCGAGCCAAATTTAAAAGTTACTATACCTAACATAGTTGATGATAATTTAATAAATTTATTATAACCATTTAAAAAATTCGCTATGAAACACTTACTTAAAACATTACCACTATTAGCCATCCTATTTGTGGTATCATCCTGCACCTCAGTTAGAGTAGCAGCCGATTATGACAAAAATGCCAATTTTAGCACTTACAAAACCTTTGCATTCTTTAAAACAGGTATTGATAAAGCTGAAATTAGCGACTTAGATAAACGTAGAATTCTACGTGCCATTGAATCGGAAATGTTAGCTAAAGGCTTTGCAAAATCCGAAAATCCCGATTTACTAATAAGCTTATTCACTAAGTCTAACCAACGTGTTGATGTTTACAACAACTCTTGGGGCTATGGTGGCTGGGGCTGGGGAGGTTTTTACAGTCCATGGGGTTGGGGTTGGAACCAACAACCTAATGTAACCACCAGAACCGAAGGTGTTTTATACATCGATTTAATTGATGCTAATAAAAAAGAATTAGTATGGCAAGGAATGGGAACAGGTTACCTAACACAAAACATGGAGAAAAAAGAAGAACGTATTAAAGAGTTTGTTTCTAAAATAATGGAAAAGTATCCTCCGGGAATGTCTCAATAAAATAATTTAAAAAAGCAGCTTGAAAGAGTTGCTTTTTTATTCAACAACACTTTTAATACCATTTTATATAGAATTTGTATTTTTACTTAAACCTAGTATTATAAAAAATCAATGTCCAACTCTATAGAAGCAAATCCTATTCTAGATCGCTTACCTAAACATTTATTGCAATTTATTAAACCTCAAAACTACGAGGATTATTCAGCAATAAATCAAGCAGTTTGGCGCTATGTGATGCGAAAAAATGTCGATTTTTTAAAAACTGTTGCACACAAATCATACCTAGATGGTTTAAAACAAACAGGTATTTTAGTCGATAGTATTCCGAATATGTATGGTATGAATCGTATTTTAAAAGACATAGGATGGGCAGCGGTGGCTGTAGATGGTTTTATTCCTCCAAATGCATTTATGGAATTTCAGGCGTACAATGTACTGGTTATTGCCAGCGATATTCGCCAATTGGAACATATAGAATATACCCCTGCACCCGATATTATTCACGAAGGCGCGGGTCATGCACCTATTATCGCAAACCCCGAATATGCGGAGTATTTACGAAGGTTTGGAGAAATTGGTTGTAAAGCTATTTCATCATCTAAAGATTATGAACTTTATGAAGCCGTTAGGCATTTATCGATTATTAAAGAAGCGCCAAATACAGATGAAAAAGATATCGCTTCCGCGGAAAAAAAGGTAGAAAGCCTACAAAATAATATGGGTGAACCCAGTGAAATGGCACTCATTAGAAATTTACACTGGTGGACCGTCGAATATGGCTTAATAGGAACTCTCGAAAATCCAAAAATTTATGGTGCCGGCTTATTATCATCTATTGGGGAAAGTGCCTGGTGCATGACCGACGAAGTTAAAAAACTACCATACACTATTGAAGCGATTTATAAGGATTTCGACATCACAAAAGCACAACCTCAACTTTTTGTAACGCCAGACTTTGCACATTTAAGTTTGGTATTAGAAGAATTCGCCAACACTATGGCATTGCGAAAAGGTGGACTTTCGGGAATAAACAAACTAATACAATCGAATGCTTTAGGAACCATTGAATTGAGTACAGGTATTCAAGTATCGGGTGTTTATACAAGTGTCATAGAAGATAACGGCTATCCTATTTATATTCAAACAACGGGTGAAACTGCGTTGTCTTATAGAGAAAAAGAATTGGTAGGACATGGTACCAACGTACACGAAAAAGGATTTGGGTCGCCTATTGGAAAACTTAAAGGCATTAATTTAGCTATTGAAGATATGAGTCCGCGCGACTTAAGTGCTTACCATATTTATGAAGAAAAAACAGTAACACTTGAATTTGAAGGAGGAATCACTGTTTCGGGCGATATTATTACTGGTAAACGAAATCTTCAAGGTAAAATAATTCTTATTAGTTTTAATAATTGTACGGTTAAACATCGTGACACTATTTTATTTAAACCTGAATATGGAATTTATGATATGGCCGTTGGAAAAACCATTGTTTCGGCTTTTTCCGGACCTGCAGATTTAAATAGTTTCGATTTAATTACTCATATCCCTACATCTAAAACCATTCATGTAAAAAAAACAAACGAGCAATTAAAATTAGAAACCCTTTATCAGCAAGTCAGGGATTATCGCGAAGGTAAAAACAGAACTATTTCAAGAACAAAAGTACTGGAGGAACTTATTGAAAACCACCCCACTGATTGGTTATTACCCATTGAATTGTATGAATTAGCGTTTAAAGGACATGAAACAAAACTATGTGAAGCAATTTTGAGCCATTTAGAAGGCATCAAACAAAATAAACCTCAAGTTGGAAGATTAATTGATGACGGGTTGGCTATTGTTGAAAATCAGGAAATAGGCAATAGGAAATAGGCAATTATACTACCTAAACCGTTTCAAGGTGTTTTTAGTAAACTTACTTAAAACTAAGGCGCCACTAATTTCGGCACGTTCGGCTAATAGTGTATCCCAATGTTCTGTGCCCTCCCAAAAAACAGACTTCATTCGTTTTAAAGCCTCGGGATTGTAGTTGCTTAACCTTTCAGCAAGTTCTTTTACGGCTTCATCTAAGGCTTCCACTGTTTCAAAAACATCAGCAAACAATCCTTTTCCCATGGCATATTCCGCAGAAAAAAAGGTTTCAGCATCTATAGTCAATTGCGACATTGCTGCCAGACCAATTTTTCTTGTTACAGCTGGTTCTATAACAAAAGGCCCGATACCAATACTTAATTCGCTTAACCGTATCGAAGCATATTTGGTTGCCAAACAATAATCGGTTGCAGCAGCTAAACCAACGCCACCACCAACTGTTTTTCCTTGAACACGTCCAATAATAAGTTTTGGGCAAGTTCGCATCGCATTAATAACATTGGCAAAACCTGAGAAAAAAGCTTTCCCTTGTTCTGTATCTTGTACCGCCATGACTTCGTTAAAACTAGCACCCGCACAAAACGTTCTGTCACCACCACTTTTTAAAACAATGACGTGTATCGCTTCATTATCTCCTGCATCATCTATAGTTGCTTTCAACTTAAGTAAAATATCGCTTGGCATAGAGTTTCTATTCGGATGATAAAACTCAATATATCCAACTTTGTTTTTAATGTTTAAAGTAACGTAAGGCTCAGTCATTTTAGCGCAATTATTATAGTCTTTTTAAAGGTTGAATATACATAATTTTTTAATGAACTGTTAAGCAACTTATGTTACTTTCACTTTAAAAAAAATTGAAGTAATTTGCCAAAAAATTAAATTATGGGATTATTAGATTTATTATTTGGGAACAATCAAAAAAATATTCAAGATTTTCAATCGAGAGGCGCGATTATTTTAGATGTTAGAACTACAAGGGAATACCAACAAGGTGCTATTAAAGGTTCTAAAAACATACCTCTGCAAAGCATTAACTCAAAAATTAGCGAGATCAAAAAATTAAACAAACCAGTTATTACATGTTGCGCTAGTGGTGCGCGATCTGGAAGTGCTGCAGGTATTTTAAAAAGCAATGGTATTGAAGCGACCAATGGAGGTGGCTGGATGAGTTTGAGTAATAAACTATAGTTTAATAGTTTCGAGTTGGCGCGAGCTTTCAATAATGTTATCGTTATACTTAAGCGTCCACCCCAGCGAATTAGTTAGAATATAAAATTTAGATAATTCACTAATCAATCTGTTTTTGGCGTTTTTTTTAATTTCGGAATTTTCTAACTTTTTCATTAAAGACTTTTTTATAGTTTCTTTAATGTCGTTATAGTCTTTGGCTTCAAAAGCATTTAAGTAATCTGCCTGAATATCATAATATTCTAAATCTGGATTTATTTTTATCTCTTCCTCAGGAATACTTAAAATAGTAAGTGTTTTTGTTTTTTCATCTATATTATATTCAATAAGACTTAAATCATAAGACACAAAAACATCTGCATTTACAACAATGAGCGCTTTCTTTTCTGAAGTGAAAAAAGATCCAAATATTTCTTTGGAATTTCTATAATTAAAAACCTCACTAAAATGGCCTTCTGTAACTATTAGTTTTCCAACATTTTTAATTTGTTCCTGAATGAGTGCCGAACTTTCTTGAAGCACTATTCTATCTTCTTTCTGATCTACGCAATATTTAAAAGTAAAAATTACAATAAAGGATATAACAACAATGGTTAGAATTCTTCGCATAGGAGTAAAAAACAAGTTTTATTCAACATAAAAAGTATAACGAATGTATAACTAATTCTAAACTTGTCAAAAACAGTCACGACTATTTTAATTGTATTAATTCCTTTTTTTTTAGAAAAAATGTTTTTGACAATTGAATTAAAGTTTAAGCCTTAACTTAATGTACTAAAGTCTACAAAAACGGTTCAAATAGGTGCATAAAAAAAACATCAAATGCAGACCATTTTACTGGTTATCGCAATTGATGTTTTTAATAAGAACTGATTAATAGCATAATAAATCTAACTCAATTGCCTGAATCTAAACAAATTTTTCGATGAAATGTTATTAAAAAAGATAAAGCGTGAAAATGTGATTTACTAAACCCATTGAACAAATATCCACCTTTAAATGTTAAATGTGATAGGTTTATTTTTATTGAAACTTGCAGATAATTAACGAACTAATTTCTCCATTATTTTAATAAATGGCATTAATTTCTTTACAAATGACTATAAAATAACCCTGTTGAGAAACATCACAATTGCCTGCGCCTTTTTTAGCTCGTTTTATATTTTATTTATTTCGAAAATTAAAAAAAGGTTGCCTTAATTAAAACAACCATTTAATTTAGGACAACCTTTTTAAACTTATATTAGAATTACTTCCTTAAAAAATTTAACCCTCAATAATTTAAAATTCTAATACATTTAATATAACTACATCTATTTGAGAATATAGAAGTATTCATTTAAATAAAACAATTAAGTAAACATATTAATAAAAATTGAAGCTTAGCACTTACCAAATGGACACAGTCGATTTTTTAAAGGAATCAATAAAGATTTATGCAAATCAGTAAACATTTATTGTTGTTTATCTTATTTACGTCGAGGTGTAATTTGTTTCAATTTATAAGCGCAAAAAAAGGTTGCCTTATAACAAGGCAACCCATTTAACAATATTCAGAATTTCTTCATTAAAAATTATTTCCCTCAATAATCAAATTCCTACGATTAAGATACGAAAAAAAAGATAATCTTCCTAAATGTTAAATAAATATATAAAATCGTTTTATTTTCATTTTTAGAATTCAATAAAATACTACCTCAATTCGTTACATTTGTTTAATAAATCCCTCGTATTAATTGTTAGAATCGTTTTTATTTTTGTTCACGGGTATTATTGGTATGGTTACCATAGTACTTATGATTTCTTCTTATAAATCGAACCCATTTAATAATGTCTTTTTATTACTAATTATTGGCATTATCTCCGTTAGGTTTTTAGTTCATGGTAGTTTTGAATTGGGTTTACAATCTATTTTATCACCAGACCAGGGACCTCCATCCATTTTTTATTTAATTATTATTCCTTGTTTTTATTTATACTATAAAAATCTGTCGCTCCAAAGTAAAGCTTATAGCCTAAAAGATTTAAAACATGTCATTTTTATTGCATTTCTTTATATAATTAATACAAATAACGTGCTCACTGGAAGTGTTTTTTTTCACTTTGGGCAATTAACCAATTTGATTCTAATAGGGGTATTTATTGTGTTCTATTTGTTTTTAATTTACAAGACATTAAGTAAACATATATGGTTTAAAAAGGACCTTGAAATAAATAACAAGCATTTTATATTAGTTAAAAATTGGACTATTTATTTGTTCTCCCTAAATGTTTTAGCAGCTTTTACTTTAATTGCCTCCATTCATACCGAAATACATAGCGAAGCGAGTCTTTCGGGAAAATCGCTGGCTATCATTTTGCTATTATTTTGGTTGTTTATTTATTTCAAAATTTTATTTACACCAGAAATATTATACGGACTCCCCATACTAAATAAGAAAATTTTAAAATTCAATTTACTGGACGACGAACGAAGCTTCATTGAGAAGCCATCTAATGACAATTGGATTTTAGAAATTAGCCATCAAAAAAACAACGATCAAGACCTGAAATTACAAGAAAAAATCATGTCGAACTTACGTAGTTATATACAAGAAGTTGACAAATTAAGTAATGACGAGCGTATATTCAGATACCCGAAAGCTTCTCCTACTTTAATAGCCGAAAAACTAGGCGTACCAACAAGTCATATTGTGTATTTATTTAAATACCATTCGAAAATATCTTTCTCAGAATACCGTATGTACAGTAGAATTGAAGACAGTATTCATTTAATGGAAGCTGGTTATTTAAAAACCAATACCTTGGAGTCTTTGGCTTATAAAACAGGATTCTCTTCTTACAATCCGTTTTTTAGTGCATTTAAAAAAGTTACCTCCTTTTCACCACAAGATTATATAAAAACTAAAAAAACCTAAGCTTAGAAAAGTATATGAGCGTACTCGATTTGAAGTTTTGCTTTTTTAAATTCTAACTCATTAATAAATTTTTTATAAGCATCAGAATTTGGATTGAAGGGTCTGTGCTGAAGTCCTTTTTGCACTTCGTCAACCATTTTCATCGTATTTAATGCTTTATCTGAAATCCAAACCTGCTGAAACTTTTCCCAGATATAGTTTATTGCCAGTTGATTTGGATGTACCATATCTTCAGCATAAAAACGATAATCGCGAAGTTCATCCATCATAATTTCATAAGAAGGAAAATAAGTTAATTGACCATTACCATTTGATAATTGATCATTAATCAGTTGATGAATAGCGGTAAATAAATGGGCTTTACTCTGTGTGTTTTCTATAAAACCATCTTTAATATGGCGCACGGGCGATACTGTAAAAATGACATCTGCATTTTTGTTTATGCTTCGAATAGAATTAACTATGGTTTTTAAAGATTGGGTAATCGCATTCAACCGATAGCAATTCCTTTGTAAATTGCTTTTGAGTTACTTTATGGCAATTCGCAACTAGATTATCAGATTCCACAAAACGATACACCCAAGCGGTTCCTAAAGTGATAATTAAATGAGTTGATTTGTTGATTTGTTGATTTGTTAATATAAATAGCATCATTCAAACTACTTAACAATTCTTCTTTTGAAGATGAACTCAATTTAGAATGCGCATCAAAACAATGCCATTGCTCATTATAAAAAAAGATATCTGCTTCTGAATATTCTTTTTGATTGATGGCATTTGAAATTAACGATTCAATAGCTTTAGGTTGAAATAAAATTCCAAACGGATTCTGAAGATTTTGAAATTTGAAATACGATAATTTATCTCCCATATTCTCAACAAAACAAGACCCCAACAATAAAACGTTAGAATTGTAGTCTATTAGATTGTTAGACTGTTTAGATAATGGTATTTGAGTTTGTAACTTCATTTTTATTCTTGCAAATGTTGGCTCGCAAAGACGCTAAGGCGCAAATTACAAATCCTTATAAATTATTCACAATTCTTGTGATTCCAGTTTTTATTAACGGACTATTAAAATTTACTAACAACCCTAGTTTCAATCTAGATAGTTCCAATTAAGTAAGTAATTGTTTTGGATGTACAGGATGAATTTCTTCAACAGATTTTATTTCTACAATTACTTTATTATTAATAATTAAGTCAGTTCTAAAACCTAAATCGAGCTTTTTATTTTTCCATATGACTGGTAATGATTTTTGTTTTTCAACTTTCAAACTTTCGTTTAAGAGTTCAAAATACAATACCTCCTCATACACTGATTCTAAAAGTCCTGGTCCTAACCCAACATGAATTTGATAACATTTATCAACAATGATACTTGCAATTTCATTTTCATCCATAATCAAAAATCTTTGAGTCTTTAAACCTTTGCGTCACTGCGACTTTGCGAGCCTATTTTAAATATTCTTTAGCAGCTTTCAACGCCTCATCAATCCCTGCTGGATTCTTCCCTCCTGCTGTTGCAAAAAATGGTTGACCACCGCCACCGCCTTGGATATACTTCCCTAGTTCGCGCACTACTAGTCCCGCATTTAAACTTTTACTTGCAACTAATTCTTTTGAGATATAACATGACAATAATGCTTTTCCATCACTTTCAGTAGCAAACAACAGAAACAAATTATCAAATTTTTGTCCCAATTCAAAAGACACATCTTTTATCCCTGATGCATCTAAATCTAATTTCCTTGCTAAAAACTGAATGCCATTAATATCTTGTAATTCACTTTTAAGTTCGCCAATTATATTTTTAGCTTTGTCTTTCAACAATGATTCAATCTGCTTTTTCAAACTAGAATTCTCTTCCTGCAAATTCTGAAGTGCTTTTACTGGTTCTTGGGCATTATTGAGCAACTCCTTCATTTCGGCATAAAGCCTGTTATTTTCAGAATAAAAATCTTTAACAGCATCATTTGTAATGGCTTCTATACGACGAATTCCAGCAGCAACGGCACCTTCAGATATTATTTTAAAATACCAGATATCCGAAGTGTTTTTTACGTGCGTTCCACCACAAAGCTCAATAGATTTTCCAAAACGTATGGCTCTTACTGTATCCCCATATTTTTCACCGAACAAACTCATGGCACCATCTGCTATGGCTTCTTCTTTTGGAATATTTCTCTTTTCTATTAGTGGTAATTTACCTGATATTCTAGTGTTTACAAAATTTTCAACATCTTGTAATTCTTCATTTGTTAATTTCGAAAAATGAGAAAAATCGAATCTTAAGTTTTTAGAATGTACCGCACTACCCTTTTGCTCCACATGTGTTCCTAAAATTTCACGTAATGCCTGATGTAATAAATGTGTGGCGGTATGATTACACTCGGTTCTGTATCGCTGCTTTTCATCAACTACAGCCCTAAACGATTCGTTTATATGCTTCGGTAAATTTTTAGAAAAATGAATAATGACGTTGTTTTCCTTTTTGGTGTCTAAAATGTAAACCACATCACCGTGCGCATCTTCTAAGTAACCTTTATCTCCTACTTGCCCTCCTCCTTCAGCATAAAACGGTGTTAAATTAAATACCATTTGATACATTTCACCATCTTTTTTAGACACTACTTTTCTGTATCGGGTTATTTTAACATTCGCTTCAAGATAATCGTAACCTACAAATTCTTCATCTTTATCTTCTACTAAAATAGTCCAGTCTTCGGTAGACATTTCACTCGCTGCTCGCGAACGATTTTTTTGCTTCTGAAGCTCTTCCTTAAAACCTTTCTCATCTAAGCTCAATCCTTTTTCGCTTAATATCAGTGCGGTTAAATCAATTGGAAATCCGTATGTATCATACAATTCAAACGCTTTTTCACCAGAAACGATTTCACCTTTAGTTTCTTCGACGATGCGATTTAATAACACTAACCCTTGATCTAAGGTTCTTAAAAACGATTGTTCTTCTTCTTTAATCACATTTTCGATCAGTTGTTTTTGCGATTTTAATTCTGGAAAAGCGGTTCCCATCTTTTCACTCAATACATCGACCAATCTATAAATAAAAGGTTCTTTTTTATCTAAAAAGGTAAATCCGTAACGCACCGCACGACGCAAAATTCTACGAATTACATAACCAGCACCCGTATTACTTGGCAACTGCCCATCGGCAATAGAAAATGCAACAGCACGTACATGGTCTGATATTACTCGTATAGCAACATCTACTTGGTTGTCTTTACCGTATTTTTTATCGGTTATGGTTTCAATTTCTCTAATAATTGGTGTAAAAACATCGGTATCGTAATTAGACTGAACACCTTGTAATACCATACATAAACGTTCAAAACCCATACCTGTATCGATATGTTTGTCTGGTAGACTTTCTAAACTCCCGTTGGCTTTACGGTTGTATTGCATAAATACCAAATTCCAGATTTCAACAACCTGAGGATGGTCTTTATTTACCAATTCTTTACCAGAAATCTTTGCTTTTTCTTCTGCCGAACGAATATCAACATGAATTTCACTACATGGTCCACACGGACCTTGATCGCCCATTTCCCAGAAATTATCTTTCTTGTTACCTTTTAAAATACGGTCTTCGCTAATAAATTGTTTCCATAAATCGTAAGCTTCCGTATCCATTGGTAGCTTATCTTCATCGCTGCCCTCAAAAACCGTTACGTATAAAATATCTTTATCGATGCCATAAACGTCCACTAATAATTCCCACGCCCAGGAAATAGCTTCCTTTTTAAAATAATCGCCAAAACTCCAGTTACCAAGCATTTCGAACAAAGTATGATGGTAGGTATCATAACCAACTTCTTCTAAATCGTTATGTTTTCCAGAAACACGTAAACACTTTTGTGTATCGGCAATTCTGTTGTTTTTTGGAACTGCATTACCTAAAAAGTATTCTTTAAAAGGCGCCATCCCCGAATTAACAAACATTAAGGTTGGATCGTCTTTAAGAACCATAGGTGCCGATGGAACGATACTGTGTTTTTTATCTTCAAAAAAACTTAAAAATTGAGATCGAATATCTTGTGATTTCATGCGTAATATTTATTGTTTTTTAAGACTCGCATGCTGTTCGCTATGACTCATTTGGTAAAGTGACAAACTTTTATACATGCTCATTTCATTAATATAAATTGGTTACTACGTTGTTAAATTGAATTAATTGCAAAACAATTTTTATATTTACTGTTTACAAAAAAACAAATGCTACTTTTATTTAATTATCGGGAAAACGAATGATACTATTTTGTAGGTTTGGTCGTTTGCTTATAAAATATAATGTGTATTGCATTTATTTAAAGTGCAAAAATAGTATAAATTAAGAAATGAGTAAGGTAAAATATTATTACGATTCGGAATCGTTATCATATAAGAAAATAAAGCGTAAAAAAAGGACAACTTTAAAGTATGCATCCGTGTTTCTTTTGGGAGCTGCACTTTTTGGATTTCTCTTTGTTTTTTTAGCGAGTCAGTTTGTAGAATCGCCTAAAGAACGCGCCTTAAAACGGGAGTTACAAAATTCTCAGTTACAGTTTGAATTATTAAATAAAAAAATGAGGGACGCCGAAGCAGTATTAGCGAACGTTGCCGAAAGGGATAATAATATTTATCGCGTTTATTTTGAAGCAAACCCTATACCAGACGAACAACGAAGAGCCGGATTTGGAGGTATAAACCGTTATAAGAGTTTAGAAGGTTTTGATAATTCTAAATTAATTATTGAAAGTAATAAGCGGCTAGATATTCTTCAAAAACAAATTGTTGTTCAAAGTAAATCGCTTGATGAAATTGCAGTATTAGCAGAAGATAAAGAGAAACTTTTAGCTGCTATTCCTGCCATACAACCCGTTCGAAATCAAGACTTAAAAAGAATGGCTTCGGGTTATGGTATGCGATCGGATCCATTTACTAAGGTTAGAAAAATGCATTTTGGAATGGATTTCTCAGCACCCAGAGGCACACCCATTTATGCATCGGGAGATGGTATCGTAGAACGTGCAGACAACACAGCAACGGGTTATGGCAACCATATAAGAATAGACCATGGTTACGGCTATGTAAGTTTGTATGCGCATCTATACAAATATAATATTCGAAAAAACCAAAAAGTTAAACGTGGCGATTTAATAGGATTTGTTGGTAGCACGGGACGCTCTGAAGCACCACATTTACATTATGAAATTTTTAAAGATGGTGAACGCATCGACCCTATAAATTTTTATTATGGAAGTTTAACAGCTGAAGAATTTAATAAAATGCTAGAGCACGCTTCTTTAGAAAACCAATCATTAGATTAATGTATATAGATTTACCTGAAAAACGATATTACAGTATTGGCGAAGTAGCTAAGGCTTTCGATGTAAATACTTCATTAATAAGATTTTGGGAAAAAGAGTTTGACGCTTTAAAACCTAAAAAAAATGCCAAAGGAAATAGAAAATTCACGCCTGAGGATATAAAAAACCTTAAATTTATATATCATTTAGTAAAAGAACGTGGTTTTACACTGGACGGTGCAAAAATTCATTTAAAAGAAGGCAAACAAGAAACACTTACAAATTTTGAAATTATCAGTAAATTAGAAGACGTAAAAAATCAACTTATAAAAATAAAACAACACCTTTAAAACTAAACTTATCATGAAAAAATGGCTTATTCCTGTTATTATAATCGCTGTAGTAGTCTTTGGACTTTATTCTTGGGCAGTAGGAATTAATAATACGGCTGTAGAACTGAAGCAAATCCAAAAACCGCTTGGTCGAACGTAGAAAGTTCATACCAACGACGAAATGACCTTATTGGAAAATTGGTAAAAACGGTACAAGGCGCTGCAGATTTTGAAAAATGAACTCTAAAAGAAGTTATCGAAGCCAGAGCAAAAGCCACTTCAACAACTATTGATGCCGGTAACCTTACGCCAGAAAACATGGCGCAGTTTCAACAAGCTCAAAGCGGATTAAGCGGAGCTTTGTCAAAATTATTATTAGTTGTTGAAAGATATCGACGTGAAAAGCAAATCAAAACTTTTTAGATTTACAAGTCTCAGCTGGAAGGCACCGAAAACAGAATTAATGTTACCAGAGATCGTTTTAAGCGACGAAGTAAACAAATACGATATTTTTCACCACAAAATTCCCAGCTAAAATACTAGCCGGTTGGTTTGGTTTTAAAGAAATGGCACGATATAAAGCTGATGCTGGAAGCGAAAAAGCGCCTGATGTAGATTTATTTTTAAAGTAGGTCTTAACATTGATTCAAAAAAAAACTTTTCTTTATTGAAAAGGTTGTAGATAAGATGTATCGTTATGTTAGATAAAGTTGAAAATTTTTTAACTACCAATGAAGAACAAGAGGTTATTGAAGCTATTAGAATGGCCGAATTAAACACCTCAGGCGAAATACGAGTACACATAGAACAAACCTCTAAAGGCGATGCTACCAATCGTGCTTTAGAGGTTTTTTATATGCTAAAAATGGACAACACCAAACTACAAAATGCCGTTTTAATTTATGTCTCTGTTGAAGAAAGAACTTTTGTAATATATGGCGACAAAGGCATTAATGATGTGGTTGCGAAAAACTTTTGGGATAGTACGAAAGATATTATGCAATCGCACTTTAAAGCTGGTAATTTCAAACAGGGTTTGGTTGATTGCATTATAAAATCTGGCGAACAACTTAAAAAGTATTTTCCGATTCAATGCAGCAGATACTGACGAACTCACTAACGAAATTTCTAAAGGGTGAAGAATTTAGTGTTCAGTTTTCAGTTGCAGTCGCAGTCGCAGTCGCAGTCGCAGTCGCAGTCGCAGAATAAGAAAAATAGAAAATTAATTTTCATCTTATTAATCGCTAGTTTATCTTTTAACTTTTGTTATGCACAATTCGACATCCCTAAAAAGCCAGATTTTCAAACCAGTGTTTACGATTATGTTAATCTGTTATCCCCTGCCGAAAAAAGCAATTTAGAGCAAAAATTAATTAAGTATTCAGACACCACATCAACTCAAATAGTGGTAGCTGTAATTGCATCTACTAATGGTGAAAACATAAATTATTTAGGAGCGCAATGGATTAAAGCATGGGGAATTGGGCAAGCAAAAATAGACAACGGGGTTTTAATAATTTTAGCAAAAGACGATAGAAAAATAGGCATAAATACGGGCTATGGTGTGGAACATTTGCTAACCGATGCCATGTCTAAACGTATTATTGAAAATGAGATTATTCCATATTTTAAACAAGACGACTATCCTGGAGGTTTAAACAAAGGTGTCGATGCTATTTTTCGAAGTTTTAATTGGCGAGTATCAAGGCACGCGTAAAGCATCGAGACAAAAATGGAATTTCCTTCCGAAGTAATTTTATCTCGTCTTTATATTTATTTTATTCTCCTTTCGATCTCCAAAAACAAACGCGGTGGAGGATAGCGGAAACCGTGGGCATCAATCGCCCGTCATGGATATATTTGAAGCCATTATTTTAAGCAATATGGGACGAGGCAACTACCGCGGCGGTGGCTTTGGAGGCGGTTCTGGTGGCGGCTTTGGAGGTGGCGGCGGCTTTGGAGGTGGCTTCGGTGGCGGTTCTGGCGGCGGTGGCGGCGTCTCTGGTGGGTGGTAGAATTCAGTTTTCGAGTCGCAGGTCTTACATTCTATACATACAGTTTAAATATTTGTTCTGTTCTAAAAATCAAGTATTCAAAGTATTAAATTATATTCAAATTTAAATTCCTACATTTATACAACTCCAACAGGACTATCCTACTTCATTGCTAACCAACGACAATGATTAATTTTTTTAGAAAAATACGACAACAACTCGCTTACGAAAACAAATTTCAAAAATACTTTAGATATGCTTTTGGTGAAGTAGCGCTTATTATGATTGGTATTTTTATGGCATTGCAATTAAATAATTGGAATGAAAAACGGCGACAGGAAATTGTATTCAAAGCCACTCTTGAACAACTTTATACGACTATTAAATATGATGCTGAAGCGTTTAATGATCATTCAGGGTTCTTTAATTTTGAAGTAACAATTATTGACTCTCTTTTAATTCTTCCAGATTCCTTTTCGAAAACTGATTTGCCTTCGTATCTATATACTATAAATCTAGTAAGACCTTATACGTCAGAATCTGTTTATCACTCAAAAGAATTAAATTATAATCCAGAAAATCA
>CAVOQU010000013.1:0-206490 GCA_963698455.1 uncultured Flavobacteriaceae bacterium
CATCCAAATTGGTGCAACATCAGACCATAGTTTATTCGATTCAGTGATTATGTTTTTATTAATTCCCCATTTAATATTTTGTTTCTGGATGACATTACCATAGTCATCACTATCTATAATTGAAGCAAAAACTTCAATATTACCGTTTTTATCTCCTGAAATATTTGCTGGAAATTCAAATTCAAAGCTTCCATCTACGGTGTAATCTTGCTTTATCGGCATTTTGGAAATCATGCCACCAACAGAAAAGATAATTTCAGTTTCTTCAAGTGGTATTTTAGTTTGTAGACTGTCTAAAGTATAAGCATTAAAAAACACTGTTTTTACACTATCAACTTCTTTTAAGATTAATTCAAGAAACACATCTTTAACAGCAATGTCTGCTTCTTCATAATCTAAGCCGTCTGAGCCGTCAAATGCAGCCTTAAAATTTATATAACCATTTTCGTCTAAAACATATGTATGATTGCTCGGTACAATTAATTGAGCAGTACCTTCTTGATCTGTTTTTGCAGTTCCTAAAAGAATTTCTTCATCTGCTGTTACATTATAAAAGTTAATATCAGCATCAAAAACAGGTACTCTATCTTTTCTATCTTTTTTATGGGCAGCAATATAACTTACCTCTAAAATGCGTGAATTATCTGCTTGTTTTGTAGTACTTAAGCCAAATCTGATTTTGTAGTTTTTCAGATCTGTTTCTTGTGCAAAACTTTTAGTATTTACGAAAGTTAGAGCTACAAAAATTAATAGATATTGAAATATTTTAGTTTTCATAATTTCTAATGATTATTTGATCCTTTTGGTTTTCTTTTTTGTTCTCTTTCATTATCAATAATTCCAGACATTGGAATGATTGGTACAAATTTCATAATTAAAATAAAGAACAAGATGAATGCTGCAATACCCGCAAAACTTAATGCCCATTCAATCCAAGTTGCTGTATAATGTAAAAATTCTGGTCTGGTATCCTGAATTGGTAAATAAGGAGTTTCTAAAGTAGGAACAACATTAGATATCTGTTTAACCACAAGCCTAAAATCGCAATAACAGCAGCAAATGTTATTGATTTTATAGTTCTGAATTTTTTAAAGAATAGAATGACAATTGGAACTAAAACTCCAATATAGTTTGCTAAAATAAATTCCCAGAAATATCTATTAAATAAAGTGTCAAGAAGTTGAATATCATGGATTTTATGACTAAACCATCTTGAAAAATATTCACTAAATGTAAAATATCCAAACAATAAGTGAAATTATTAAAAGGATAACTCCAGCACCGATAAAATGCACTTTTCTTATATAATGATCTAAATGATAAAACTTGCGTATTAAATACATTGCTATAATAATGACGCAACTCCAGAATATAAACCAGCAATAATAAAGTATGGAGCAAATATGGAACTGTTCCATCCTGGTTGTACTGTTAAACTAAAGATCCAAGCTAATACGGAATAGGCAATAATTGCTAAGGCAATAATCATTGCAGACATTGTTCTAGTTATTTTATGCAAGGCTTTCACGTTGTGTTGGCGTGTCTTGATATCCAATAGCCAAATTTTTATATAATTTTTGTCTCCATTTTGGGGTATTTTCACTGTTATCTCTTAAAATAGCAAAATCAGGAATAAATGTTAGATACAAATAAATAAAACAACCAATTAAATCAGTCATTATGGCTATAATATCCCAAGTAATTGGTGATTGAATTCTGGGATAAATAAATAAATAATGCAATCTATCTAATCTACCAATACACAATAGAATAAATATTGGTCCAATAATTAATGATAAGTACCGTAATTATTTCAACAATTCTTGAAACTGAATTTTTCCAAGGAGTTTTAAAAAAATGTAAAATACCAGCAATAAAGGCTCCGGAATAACTAAGGCATACAAAAAATATGAAATTAATAATATAGATTCCCCATACAACATTGTCTCTCATTCCTGTTACTATATGACCTTTTACAAATTGAATTATAAAGGCATACAAGTCCAACTAATATGATAACATATTAAGAATGCAATCCAAATTTTGGAGGTTTTAGTTGATTTTTCTAACATAGGAGAAAATTCTTTAACTAATTCTCGTTTTTCTTTTTACAATATCCATAATTAAGAGTTTTAAGTTAAATTTTTCCTTGTTCTTTTAAATCCTTGAACATAAGGAACATCCTTATAGCGTTCTATGATTTCTTCATCAACATCAAATCCACGTTCTAAAGGGAATTGTCTGTTTACTGCTGGTAAATAATAAACATTAGGTTTTGTGCCTAAATGTTCTAAATGTCTGTAACCACCACGATCTTTAATTAGTTGTGAAAAACTAACAGTTTCTTCACCATTGGTAACAATATCTTCATTTTTATCACCAAAATAAATAACTCCCATTGGGCAAGCTGAAGCACAATGTGGTAATTTTCCTTGTCTTAACATATCTGGACAAAAATCACATTTCATGACGGTTCCTTCTGCAGCAGGAACCTGTGTTTCTGGAGAGTATGGTTGTGATTTATCATCAAATTTATCTTTATGACCCCAATTGAATTGTCGTGCAGAGTAAGGGCAACTTGTAACACAGAATTTACAACCTATACAACGATCATTGTCAATTAAAACAATGCCGTCATCTCTTTTAAATGTAGCTCCTGTTGGACAAACTGTTACACAAGGAGGTTCATCGCAATGGAAACAAGGTTTTGGAAACCAGTAAGGAGATCCTTCTTCATTGTTTTGAATTAGTTGAATTTTCATAAATTCTTCATGCTAATCAAGTTTATGTGCTTTTTGACAACTTTCAACACAATTTCTGGCATTTTTACATTTTGATAAGTCAATAACCATTACAAATTTTCTGTCAGGAATTCCTTTTCTAGATTCTGCCGGAGTGATTACGAGCTTCTGGATATTTATTAATGCTTTTTGCATCAACTTCAACCATTTTGCCATCTGGAGTTAATACTCTAATTTTTTCTCCTGAAGATTCTACATCATCTGATGCTAAATTGGAAATTAATGAAGCTCGCAGCAACAACACCTGCGCTAGACATTAAACCTAAACTTAAAAAATTACGTCTATTATTGCTGCCTTCTTCTGTTTTTTTATCTGCCATAATATTAGCGAATCATATATGTTATTACATGGGTTAAAATTAGGTACTAGAAGCTCTAAAAATTCATGATTAAAATCATATTTTGTAACATATGTTACACAATAATATTTATTACAATTTTAATTATAGAACAAAAAAAAACCGAACAAATTTTGTTCGGTTTTTTAAAGATATTTATAAGGTAATATTACTCTGCTAATGTTCTCATATAATTTACAACTAACCATCTGTCTTCATCATCTGGCATTTTTTTAGTGAATTCAGGCATATCATCTCTACCAAATGATGTTTTATAGAATAAAGCACCATCAGATTGTTTTTGGAATTTTGCAGAAGAAAAATCTCCTAAATCACCTTTAAGTCCATCTGCTTTTGGACCATCACCATACCCTTCTTTACCATGGCAAGATTTACAATGTTTGTCATATAAAGATTTACCAATAGCAGCATCTGTTTTGGCTGGTACAGGATTTTTCATATGTTTCATATTTTGCAGGTACATCCCATTCATCTTGCATTATGGTCGTAAAAGAAAAGAATACAAAGGAAAATAACCCAAGATGGTTAAAATTTTAAATGTTTTCATGTTTTTTAAATTTAGATTTTGAAATTTTAAATAAATTAATAATTAAATATATAATTAATTCCCCACATTCCAAAAATTAATAAATTTGGAAAAATAAGTAAGAATAATGGTGTTTTATTTCTTGGAGACCACATGGTTCTTTCATCAAAAGTTGATTCATCAACTATGGGAATTCCAATAGGAGCATTAACCATTGCTTTTACTGTTCCATAGTCATCACTTTCTTTTAGAACCACCTCAAAAGTTAAATTTCCATCAACACCTGGTATTCCTTCTTCTAATAGGTACAAGAATAGTGCCATTTTCATCGGTGGTATTAAATTCATTACCAATTCTTAATGGTCTGAATAATCGTTTGAACTTGAACATTTAATAATCTATCACTTAAAAGGCTGTCTTTTTGCTGCATCTAATAAGGGTTGCTTTAATATAATTTATGCTGTCTTTTGTAATCAAATTTGCTTTAATGATGGCATCTTTAAAACTAATACTTTTTGATGCTCTTGTAAATGCATCATTTCCTTTAAATAGAAATATTAATATTATAGGTATTGGTAGAATCTGGTTTTATTGAAGTTAAGTTTTTTAACAGTGAATCTAGCTTTCACCTTCCATATTGGTTGTAACTTTGCCAAGTTCAATTTCTTCATCATCAAATTCATTGGATATAATCAATTCAATATTTGGCTACATCTACATTTTCTTTATCAATTTTTGAAGTGGCACTTATATTAAAATAGACTTCACCATCCATTATTTTAACATAATCTGCTTTTAATCTAACTTTATTTTTTTCAGCATCCTGAGCATAAAATTTTTGAGATCCAAAGACAATTAGCATGAACCCAATTAACAAACAAAAAATATAACGAAAATTGAGTTTATTTTTCATGGCTTATCAGTTTTGCTAGTTTTTAATTACTATTTCTGATTCTTCTTGCTCATCTGCGGTTCTTTGAATAGGAATAATAGGTAAGTACCTAACCAAAAAGGTAATGATTAAAAGTGCCATAGCCAAGGTGGCAAAGGTAATTATCCACTCATGAAAACTCGGAAAATAATGATGCCATGATTCAGGAACACCTTGAATAGGTAAAAATGGATGTAATAGGGTAGGTGTTACAATTAAGAAATCGTTTCCACCAGGAACCTAATAACCACCAATAAACCAACAAAAAACATAGGAAGTGGTTTTCTTCCTTTTTTAAATAATAAAATTATAATAGGAATAATAAGTCCTCCGATAATAACAAACCAAAATAATGGGGCATACTGACCCGAATATAAGTGATTTAAATGTGTAATTTCTTCTTTTTTTGAGGTAAACTCAGGAATAAATATTCATTAATATTAAAGTATAAATATATTAAACAGGTAAGTACCAAAAATTTACCTAGTTTGTCAAAATGATAATCTGTAATATAATCTTCCAGTTTGTATGCTCTTCTAATAACATAAACAACGGTTACCAAAGCACCAACACCTGCAACCGAAGCTCCTGAAATAAAATAGGCTCCCATATTGGTGCTATCCCAACCAACTCTAAATAAGGTTGAAAATAACCAGGCATCAATGGTTTGTAGACATAAATCCTGCAGGAATAATTAAAATAGCAATAATTTGAATGGATTTAAGTTGAATTGTTTTTTGTTCATCACTACCTGTCCAGTTCAATGATAATTTTCCATACCATTTACTTAGTTTTGGATTTGTTTTACTGAAATGTTTTTTAAGTAGTGCAAAATCCGGAAGTAATGGGAAATATAATAATAAAAAACAAATAACAATATAGGTTGGAATGATAATAACATCCCAAATAATTGGTGACTGCATTCTACCATGAATAAATAGGTACAATAACCTGTCTGGTCTACCCATATCAATCATGATGGTCAATCCAGCCATAATGATAGCCGCTAATGAAATTATTTCAGCAATTCTAACAATAGGTGTTCGCCATGAATTGTTGGTAAGTCTTAAAACGGCAACGGTAACAGCACCAACAAAACTGGTTGCAACAAAAAACACAAAGTTTGAAATGTAAATACCCCATAAGGCATAATCGTTCATGTTGGTTACTACTTGTCCTTTTATGACTTGATCTATATAGGCAATAATACCGGCAATACTTATTATTATTAAAGAAATGTCCAAATAACACCCTTCTTTCCAAATTTTTTTGGAGCTAAATCGTTGATTAATTTTTTTGAGACCTCCATAAATTAATTAGGTTTTTCAACAGATTTATAATTTCTGAAATCATCCAACCCATCTTTAAAATCAACTAATCTATTTACAGGAGGAAGATAAAAAACACTTGGTTTTGTACCCAAACCTTCCATGAGCCTATAACCAGATTTATCTCTTAATAATTTGCTTAAACGAAGTGTTTCTTCTCCATTGGTAACTGTATCTTCATATTTATCTCCAAAATAAAATACACCGTTTGGACATGCTGTTACACAATGTGGTAATTCATTTTCTTTTATGGCATGTGGGCAAAAATCACATTTATCTACAGTACCTATTTTACTTGGCATTCCTGTAAATTCAATAGAATTATGGTTCGTGCGCCATGTTCATATTCATTACAATTTCACTTGATTCACCATAATCTGGTTCACTCCAATTAAAGACTCTCGTTGAATAGGGACAAGCAGCCATACAGAACCGACATCCAATGCAACGTTCATTATCAATTAATACTAAACCGTCTCTTCTTTTAAAGGTCGCATCTACAGGACAAACAGTTACACAAGCTGGATGATCACAATGCATGCAGGTAGTTGGCATCCAATAAGGAGCGGTATCTGCTTCTTCCTGCATTTTGTAGACTTTTAACCAGGCATGTTCACCGGTAATGTAATGGTGTTTATTGCAGGCATCTTGACATTTTAGGGCATTTTTACATTTGGCCAAATCAATAACCATAACAAACTTCCTGTTTGGCATACCTTCACGAAGGTTGTATTTTATTTCTTCATCTTGAGAATGGGAAACTTCAATAACTTCAGAGGCATCAACTTCAATGATAGTGCCATCGGTGGTCATCAATTCCATTTTATCACCGGAATTGGTGTCTGTTTTTCCGTAGAGTTTTGAAGCTAGTTTTGATAGACCAATTCCTCCAATTAAAGCTGCCAATCCAAATTTTAATCCATTATCAAGAAAATACCGCCTATTTTGTTTATTGCTATTTTCCATACTGATTATATGTATTATTGATTAAACTTTTTTATCTAGCCACTTAAGAAATGAGGTATTGGAAATATTTTTCTTAATTACTTTTGAGTTTTTTAAAGCACTTGCTTTTACTTTTACAGTGGTTCCGTCTGGTTTTAACAACGTTTGAAAATCTTCTTCATTATTGTTTTTGTCCATTGTTTTTTTTGGTGAAGATTCGCCAAATCCTAAAAGGGGAAGAAAAAAAGAAGACCCTAAAATAGGGAAGAAGCTTCTTCTTGATAATTTCTTCATATTTTTAGAAGGACTTGACATTTAGATGTTTGTTTAAATTAAAAACAGTAAATCAAACAATAATCATTGTTCGACTTACTGTTTTAAGCTATTAAAAATTCACTAAAAATTATATTTTCTTGTTATGTTAAACCCAATTAAAGCGCCTCCTTTACCAAAGAAATCATTGGTGTTTTTCATATAGTTTTGTTGTGGTACAATGCCACTATAATTGGTTACAAATATTTGAAAAGCATGTGCAGAGGTTGAAAATTCTACTCCAAGACTTATTCCAGGATTATTATAACTTAATCCAGTTGTTACATTATCTTCTAATTTTGTCAGTGGTTGACTATAATCGAATAATATAGAAGTTTGAGCGCTTATTTTATAGCGTCCACCAAAAGCCAAGGATATACGATCATTTTCATATGAGTAATCTACTGCATTGTAATGTGATAAACTTGGTGCTAATTGTAACGAAAGATTTGAATTAAATCGTTTTGAAATAATTAACTGATGGAAGTAAGAATAACGATCTTGTTTAGTAATAAATATGCCATCATTAACACTGCCAGAGCGTCCATCTATCCCAATATTTCCATAATAGGTAAGATTTATAGGAATTTTTCCGGAACGTGTTTGCTTCAATAGGCCTACTTTTAAGTTAAAATCACTTATTCGATTTGTTTTAGTAATACCATAACCAACTGTTACCCAATCTAATATTGAATAGGATAAACCAATTCTAATATTGGCAGCTCCATAAATTCCCAAAAGTGAATTTGATTCATCTATTGGTCCAAATCTGTGTTGCATCATCACTTCCAACGTGTTTTTATTATAAAGCAGGTCGGTTGGATTATCAATAATATTTGAACTTTCAAATGCTGGACGTTCTGGTTTATCTACAATGGAGTCCTTTTCTACATCTTGTGAAAATGTAAATAAGGGCGCAATTAAGAAAATAAACAGTAATATTTTGTAATTTTTCATGTGTAACGTCTTTAAAATTTAATTGTTTTCGGCACCGTCTTCTATCCACTTTTTTATCAATGCTAGTGATTCAGCATCAATATTTCTGTGACCATCAACAGCCAATTTTGTATACAATTTACTACCGTTTGCGTTTCCTACTGAAACGTACCCTGGTACTAGAGAAGCATATTCATTTCCTAGAGTTAAATCTGGATTTTGACCAGATGGTTTATGGCATTGTGCACAGTTGTCTGCTATGAATATTGGTATGATGTCATCTGCAAACGAAACAATCTGCCCTGGTGGAATTACCACTTCTACTTTTTCAGGGAATTCATCATAATAACATGAAAAAAACAACAAAGTGATACTGCTAACGAGAACTATATTTAATAGTTTTTTCATTTTGTTTAATTTTATTTTTGGACTTTCAACATTAATTTTATTAGAAATTAATGTCAACTTTTTTAATTGAATTAATAGTTGTCTTGGTATTTAAAAAGCTCAGGATTTAATCTCCTGAGCTTTTATATACCAGCTATTATTTATGGTTGTAATGCTTCAATTGAATTTTTAAGTAAGGCTTTTGAATATTTTGGATTATGAACACCATTACTTTGATCTTCTTTAAAGTTTTGTAATTCCATATGGCCTGAGCATCTTTTACAGGAACTACTAATGGATTAGAACTACTAGCGTTTGACCCACTAGCTCCTAATACACTTCCACTAGCACTTATATATCCTTTAGAAACTAATAAATCGTGTAGGATTGTAAAATCTGCAGCAAAACCAGTAACTGAAGTAGGTACTCCACTACGTATGACATGAAACACATGACTCTTCACTAGGAGTCCAGGTGTGTCCGCCTTGAGCTGCATTTGCTGATTCACCCATATGGCAACCAATACAAGAGGTTCCAGTTCTGTGAGCTGAATCTCCATTTGCTCCCGCTCCTGGATATCCAGTCGAACCAACTACATTTGCACCCATAATACCTTCAAAAAGTGTGGATTGTGGACCATGGTGAGGACCAAATCGTGAACTTGTGATTGTGTAATTGCCTGTTCCGGCAGGAATTGGGTAACTATTTCTAGGTTGGTGACAAGTAACACATGCATTACTTAAACCTAATGCATCACTACTATTAGCTAAGTTAACATGTATAGTTGGGTCAAGAACTAACTTAACAGGGTCTATGTTTCTTAATGCATAATCATTGCCGTCGTTAGCAAAGTCAAACGATCTGTGTGATGTATGGCAACCTGTACAACTAATTGCATTTGAAACCGCATAACCATCAGGATTAGGTGATGGAATAGGGTCTCCATTTACATCTAGAATTAATTTACCAAAATCAGGACTTGTAGCATCTGTATTTTTTTCAAAAAAGCGTCCTGATAGATAGTCAATATAACCTTCGTTGTTGTGACATTGTGCACAACCGGTGCTTGTTCCTCTGGCCCAAGAACTACCTGTGGCATGTCCTGCTGTTGCAAACGCGTTTATAATTGGATTGCGATGCTCAGAAGAGTGACATGTAATACATTCAGCGGCATCAGCATTAGAGCCGTTAACGCCATCGACACCATCTATACCATCTATTCCGTCTGCTCCGGGAATTGGCATATAATCACTGGTACATTGGAAGAACATAAAACTTGATGCAACAATAATCAAGTTTATTATTAGTTTAAATTTTTTCATAATTAGTGTATTTAATATCTTATTAAAAGTAATGGCATAAAATTATGTAACAATGGTTACACAAAACATGATTTATGTCAGGTTATAAAAAAATTTTTAAAAAAAAGAAATTGAGTTGAAAAGAACTTTATAACGTGTGGTTTTTTTACATTTTTTTTAATGTATAAATCATTACAATTTAAAGCCCCGATTAAGCAGGCTTTGTTAAACGGTGTTAATTTATTAGGGTCATATTTATTCTATTTTAAAAGATCTATTTTAAAAGAGTTTTAATAAAGAATGTGTAATCAATATTTTAAAATGAAGATTTAAAAGTTAGTTGCCCGCTTCTAAAAGCCATAATTTTTTGTTTAAAACTCTTGATAACTTTAACTTTTAAAAGTGATATAATTCTGTATTTTTATAAACTACGTTTAAAATTTCTAAACGTCTTAACACCAAACAATTTAAGAGAAAAATGTACTTAATTTTCGATACTGAAACCACTGGTTTGCCTAAACGTTGGGACGCACCAATAACCGATACCGATAATTGGCCTAGGTGTATTCAAATTGCGTGGCAATTGCACGATGGTTTGGGAAATTGTATCGAGCATCAAGATTATCTGGTACAACCAGACGGGTTTAATATTCCTTATGATGCCGAAAAAATACATGGTATTTCTACAGAATTAGCCCAGGAACAAGGTATTCCTTTAGCTGAGGTTTTAGAAAAATTTAATGAAGCGTTAAGTAAAACCAAATTTGTTGTTGGACAAAACGTGAAGTTCGACCTTAATATTATGGGCGCCGAATTTGTGAGAAGCGATGTTGCAAATCTGTTACAAGAATTACCTGTGTTAGATACCTGTACCGAACATACGGCTAGTTTATGCCAGATTCCTGGTGGACGGTACGGAAAATTCAAATTACCGACGCTTACCGAATTACATGAGTTTTTATTCAATAAACCTTTTGCTGAAGCACATAATGCCACCGCCGATGTGGAAGCAACCACGCGTTGCTTTTTTGAACTGATTCGTTTGGAAGAATTCACAAAAGAGCAATTGGATGTTCAACCCGATTATTTTCAAAATTTTAAGGAGACTCATCCAGATGAAATTCAGCTAATAGGGTTAAAACATATCAATCTTAAAAAGGAAAGTGCTAAAATTCGTGAGCGCCTAAAAAGTGTTCAGGTTGAAACCATTTCAACCGAAGAGATTAAACAAAATGTATCGGATTTAAAAGCGGTCGATTTTGTGCATCTGCATAACCATTCGCAATTTTCGGTATTGCAATCTACTATTAGTGTTACTGATTTAGTAGCCGCCGCCGCCCAACATAATATGCCAGCCGTGGCATTAACAGACCATGCGAATATGATGGGTGCTTTTCACTTTGTAAAAGCGGTGAGCAATCATAATAGAATTGTGAAAACAAAGAATGAGGCTGCAATTAGTAAAGGAGAAACACCAACTGCCATAGCAATAAAACCTATAATTGGTTGCGAATTTTTTGTTTGTGAAGATCATGCAGATAAAACCAGAAAAGACAATGGTTACCAAATTGTATTTTTAGCTAAAAACAAAAATGGTTACCATAATTTGGCGAAATTATCGTCACTTGCTTTTGTTGACGGTTTTTATTATTTACCAAGAATTGATAAACAGTTAGTTGAAAAATATAAAGATGATTTAATTGTTCTAACAGGAAGTTTATATGGTGAAGTGCCAAGTAAGGTTTTAAATATTGGTGAAAATCAGGCAGAAGAAGCATTAATTTGGTGGAAAGAACTATTTGGTGACGATTTGTATATAGAGCTCATGCGTCATAATCAAGAGGACGAGAATCGAGTGAACCCGGTATTAATTGAGCTTTCCAAAAAGCATGATGTAAAATTAGTTGCCACCAATAATACCTACTACTGTAAAAAGGAAGATGCTAATGCACATGATATTTTATTGTGTGTGAAAGATGGAGAAAAGCAGGCAACACCCATAGGTCGTGGTCGTGGATATCGTTACGGATTACCCAACCAGGAGTATTATTTTAAGTCATCAGAAGAGATGAAAGCACTCTTTAAAGATGCGCCAGAAGCTATAAGTAACATTCAGGAAGTAGTTGATAAAGTGGAGGCTTACGAGTTAGCCCGTGAAGTGTTACTGCCAGCTTTTGATATTCCCGAAGAATTTAAAAAAGAAGAAGATTTAGAAGATGGTGGGAAACGTGGTGAAAATGCCTATTTACGCCATTTAACCTATCAGGGAGCAAAAAAACGTTATCCAGATCTTTCAGATGCTATTAAAGAACGGCTCGATTTTGAACTGGATGTTATTCAAAACACTGGTTATCCTGGGTATTTTTTAATTGTAGAAGATTTTATTCGCGAAGCCCGTAATATGGATGTTGCTGTAGGTCCGGGTCGTGGTTCGGCAGCTGGTTCTGTAGTGGCGTATTGCCTTTGGATTACTAATATCGATCCTCTTAAGTACGATTTGCTTTTTGAGCGTTTCTTGAATCCAGACCGTATAAGTATGCCCGATATTGATATTGATTTTGACGACGAGGGCAGAAGCAAGGTTATGGATTATGTTATCAATAAATATGGTAGTAACCAGGTGGCACAAATTATCACTTATGGAACGATGGCTGCAAAGTCATCCATACGCGATACCGCTCGTGTTCTGGATTTACCCTTGTTTGATGCCGATAGAATTGCCAAATTAATTCCAACCATGTCTAAACTGAATAAGATTTTTGGTTTAAGCGAAAAGGAATTGAGTAGTAAATTCAGGTCAGAAGATTTAGAAAAAGTCAATCAACTTTTAAATATTTCTGAAGGAAGCGATTTAGAAGCAGAAACTGTAAATCTTGCCAGAATACTGGAAGGTTCTGTTAGAAACACAGGAATTCATGCTTGTGGGGTTATCATTACGCCAGACGATATTACCAAATTTGTTCCGGTAGCAACCGCTAAAGATTCCGATTTGTATGTTACCCAGTTTGATAACTCGGTAGTTGAAGAAGCCGGTTTGTTAAAAATGGATTTCCTGGGATTAAAAACCCTGACCCTAATTAAAGATACGGTTAAAATAGTAAAGGCAAAACATGGTATTTTGCTCGACCCAGACACGTTTCCGTTGGATGATGAAAAGACTTATGAGTTATTCCAGAAAGGAGAAACCGTTGGGGTTTTCCAGTATGAGTCACCCGGCATGCAAAAACACCTTAAAGATTTAAAACCCACCGTTTTTGAAGATTTAATTGCCATGAACGCACTGTATCGTCCGGGACCGATGGAATACATTCCAAGTTTTGTACGCAGAAAACATGGCGACGAAACTATTGAGTACGATTTACCCGCTATGGAAGAATACCTAAAGGAAACTTATGGTATTACAGTGTATCAAGAGCAGGTGATGTTGTTGTCTCAAAAACTAGCTGGATTTACAAAAGGTGAGGCCGATGTATTGCGTAAAGCCATGGGAAAAAAGCAAATTACGGTTCTCGATAAAATGAAACCCCAGTTTGTAGAACAGGCAAGTGCTAACGGACATGATGCGAAAATACTTGAGAAAATCTGGAAAGACTGGGAAGCTTTTGCGAGTTATGCGTTTAATAAATCGCATTCCACATGTTATGCTTGGATAGCCTACCAAACGGCGTATTTAAAGGCGCATTACCCTGCTGAATATATGGCTGCGGTACTCTCCAATAACATGAACGACATTAAGCAGGTTACGTTCTTTATGGAAGAATGTAAACGAATGAAATTAAATGTTTTAGGGCCTGATGTTAATGAAAGTTACTATAAATTTTCTGTAAATAAAGATAATGCGGTACGTTTTGGTATGGGAGCCATAAAGGGCGTTGGCCATGGTGCTGTTATTACTATTGTAGATAACCGTAAAAAGGATGGTCATTATAAATCTATTTTCGATTTTGCAAAACGCATTGATTTACGCGCAGCTAATAAAAAAGCATTCGAAAATTTAGCCTTGGCAGGAGGATTTGATGGTTTTGGAACAACACACAGAGCGCAGTATTTTAAAGATGAGGGCGATGGGATTACTTTTTTAGAAAAAGCGATTCGTTATGGGGCAAAACATCAGGAAAACGAAAATTCTGCACAGGTAAGTCTGTTTGGAGATGCCAGCGATGTTCAAATTGCAGAACCACAGGTACCACCATGTGAAGAATGGGGTACTATGGAAAAATTAGCGCGCGAAAAAGAGGTGGTAGGTATATACATTTCAGGTCATCCTTTAGACGATTTTAGAATAGAAATGAACACGTTTTGTAACGCGAGTTTAGCCTTGTTCAGAGATTTAGAGGCCTATGTAAATAGAGAACTTGTTTTTGGAGGCGTGGTTACCGAGGTGCAACACCGTGTTAGTAAGCAAGGAAAAGGATGGGCGATGTTTACGGTTGAAGATTATACCGATAGTTTTGAGTTCCGCATATTTGGTGAAGAATATTTAAGGTTCAGACACTTTTTAATGCAAAATAGTTTTGTGTTTGTAAAATCTTATATTCGTGAAGGTTGGGTAAATAAAGATACTGGTAAAAAAAGCGAGCCAAGGCTGCAATTTAATAGCTTCCAGTTATTGCATGATGTTATGGAAAATTATGCCAAAAAATTGTCCATACAAATAGATATTGACGATTTAAAAGAAGCTAAAATTTTAAGGTTAAAAGAACTTCTGCAGATGCATCCAGGAAGCCAGATGCTTAATTTTGTGGTTTATGATAATAAAGAGCAGATTAAAATTCAAATGCCTAGTAGAAAGCAAAAAGTGAAAGTATCACAGGAATTGTTAAATGAATTAGAGAATGAAAACGTGATGTTTAAGTTGAATTAATATTGGGGCTTGTTAAAAATCTAAACTCCAGCCTTCTCGATATTCACGTTTAACAAATTGGTTAGCGGGTTCAAAATTAGTTATTTTCATAGCGGCCCCATCCCAAAGTAGTTTTTTTCGTCCTGGGTAATTAAATCCATTTTTAGTTTCCTCCCTGAGGTTATAGCTTCTAATAGCTAAATTCCCCATTAAAATAGATTCAGTAAGTGGTCCGGCAATATCGAAAGATGATGTTAATGCTTTATGCTTTTCACTTCCATATCCCGCCTTACAAGCATCAACCCATTTGGAATGATGTCCATTTTCCGGTAATATGTTAGTTTCTTCATTAAGGTTGTTTTCAGGTAATATCACGCCGCCAGTATTCAGGTATACTTTGGGATTTAAACCGTAGGTTCCACAAGTCATAATTCCAACGTCTCCTATCATTATAACACCATTTGCACTATCTTCATCACCAATTGGATGATCGGCAGGAATGAGTTCAGGATGGAATGGACGTAATCCACCATCGGTCCAATTTAGTTTAATTTGAGAGGGGTTTTTTGTTGTAGCTTCAAATTTTAACTGAGTTCTGGATGAAGGCGGGCATGATTCCGGGAAATAATCTGGTGTCCAGTCTTGTGTAAAGATGGCGCCCACACTACTTTCAACTTCAGTTGGGTAACTTAATCCTAAAACTCTAAAAGGAGGGTCCATTAAATGGCAACCCATATCGCCTAAAGCACCAGTTCCAAAATTCCACCATCCCCGCCATTTAAATGGATGGTATAGCGGATGGTAGTCTACCATTTGCGCAGGCCCAACCCAAGTGTCCCAATCTAAATTATCGAGCAATGCAGGTTTTTCTGTAGGTGTTTTTATGCCTTGTGGCCAAACAGGTCTATTCGTCCAAACGTCCACTTGATTTACGGTTCCTATTAAACCTGCGTTATACCAATCTATCATTGTTTGAACGCCTGTACCAGATGCTCCCTGATTACCCATTTGGGTAACAATTTTGAATTTATTAGCGGCTTCAGTTAATACTCTGGCCTCATGAATACTATGTGTTAAGGGTTTTTGTACATAAACATGCTTATTCAGTTGCATAGCTGCAAGCGTTATAACGGCATGGGTATGATCTGGTGTTGATACTGTAATAGCATCAATATCTTTAATTTCATCTAATAGTTTTCTGTAATCTTTAAATTTTTTTGCTTTCGGAAACTTTTCAAATGCTTGAGCGGCCATATTCCAATCTACATCGCAAATGGCAGCAATACGTGTTGCGCCGTTATTCCAGACATTTATTAAATCTGAATAGCCTTTTCCACCAGCACCAACGACGGCAATATTTAATTTATCACTTGGCGCAATAAATCCATTCCCCATTACATGCCGAGGGATAATGGAAATCCCGAAGGTTGTTAAAGCTGTTTTTTTTATGAATGATCGTCTGCTATTTGAAGATTTTTTACTCATTTTAAGATGGTTTATTTTGAAAATGATTACAATTCCATAATTTCAATATTTCTAAATTCTATAGGATGACTTTCGCTTTGCAATGAAATATAACCACCGGTTAATGGTTGACCATCTTTAGCTTGAATTTCTTTTGAAGTAGCATCTAAAAACTCGCCACCAATTGTTGGATTAGAATAAGTGATAACAGGTTTCCCATCAATAAAATGCGTTATAGTATCCTTATTTACTAAAACTTCAATGGCGATCCATTCTTCGCCATAATAGGTTTTACAATTGGCTGCAAGACAGTGTTCTGTTATTAATTTCCCATCCATTATCACGTGTGTAGCAGGTGTACATAAGTTTCCTGTGGGGCGGGGTTCGTTTTCGTTAACGCCTCCTAATAACTGCACTTCTAAAGAAAGTGGAAACGCTTGATTTAACAGCATGCTTTCCGGAGATTGGCAATGTATCATGATGCCGCTGTTTTTTTTAGCCCATGCTTCACCACCTTTAACTTGGTCGCCTATAAACCTATATTGCAGTCTTAATTTGTAATTAGTAAATGGCGTTTTGTAAAAAATATGCCCGAACTGATTTGTAAAGTTGTCATAATTATCATAAGATACTTTTAATACACCATTTTCTGCACGAAACGTATTATTGTGATTCGTATTTAATTCATACCCATTAATTTTAACTAACCAGCCATCTAAATTTTTTCCATTAAATAAAGATTGCCATTCTTTTGTTTTGACTGAAATAGCATTATTGTCAACATTTTTGTTTTTATGGGTTTCTTTACAGCTAAAAAATATGGTAAAAACAATAAGGACACTTAATTTTAAATAGATTTTCATCTGCTAGGCGAATAAGACTTTCCACCAGTTAATTCTTGTAAATCTCCGCAGTAATACTGTGAAGGGATCGCTTGATATACCAAAACATTTTTCCCTATTTCTTCAGAATTCACATAGGCGTTAACTGTCATCCATTTAATACTGTTTAAAAATTCAGACTTCGTCATTTCTAAAGATTCAGGATTAGCTTCTCTTTCTTCATCAATATCTTCCTTAATTAGCATATAGGTATCTAATAAAGATTTGTAGTGTGCTTCCGTTAGTTTATCAACACCTTCATCTTCCTTTAAATTAGTTTTTAGAATGGTAACTATGGTATTAAACGCTGTTTTCACATGTGCTTGATCTTCATCTTCGATAACTTCATTCATAAATTTATCAATAAATTGAGGAATATTAAGTTCGATTGCCGATGGTAAACTTTCTGTTTTTGGTAATATAATATTAACCAGGTTTGTTAAAATAACCCCTTGTTCTATGCTTATGAATGCTGGAACCCAAGTTTTATCTTCGCTGGTACAACTTTGTAATAAACTAACAATGGCTGGCGTTGCAACAAAAAAGCCCGTAGCAAGACCTAAGTTTTTTAATGCGTCTCTTCTTTTCATGTTACTCGTTTTTAAACATTATTTTTTTTAAATTGTTCGGCAGCGTGGTTTGCGGCTCTCGCTGTAAATGCCATATAAGTTAATGATGGGTTTTGGCAACCTGAAGAGGTCATAAAGGCACCATCTGTTACATAAACATTCGGACACGTATGTACTTGATTGAATTCATTTAAAACTGAAGTTTTTGGGTCTCTTCCCATTCTTGCAGTACCCATTTCGTGAATACCTAAGCCCAAAGCTCTGCCTTCAACGTCGTCATAGCCTTCTATATCTCTATATCCTGCCGCGGTTAACATACTCACGGCCTGATCCTGCATATCTTTACGCATCGCAAGTTCGTTTTCACGAATTTCGGCATCAAAGGTAATGGTTGGTAAGCCCCACTGATCTAGTTTTTCATAGTCCATGTACATTTTATTATCATGGTTGGGTAATGTTTCGCCAAAAGCAAGTAAATTAATACGCCATTCCCCTGGTTTTAAAATAGCCTCTTTTAATTCTGGTCCATATTTTAATTCTGCAACCATTTCAGAAATACTGTCCCGGGAAGCGCCACCTTGGTAGCCATAGCCTCTTTTAAATTCTTTGGCATTGGTATTGCCACCCAAATTTCTAAATCTGGGAATATATAATCCGTTGGCTCTTCGGCCTTTTTCAATTTTATCTTCGAAGCCATCAGCTATGGCCGACGCGCCCACATGAAAATGATGATCCATTATGTTACGGCCTAATTCCCCACTATCATTACCTAATCCATCTGGAAAACGTTCAGATTTCGATTGTAATAAAATAGACGCTGATGCAATTGCGGAGGCACATAAAAAGATCACTTTGGCTTTATATACAAAAGTTTCTTTGGTTTCGGCATCAATTACTTTTACACCAATAGCTTTTTTAGTCACATCATCATAAATAACCTCATGTACTATGGAATTAGGTCTTAAAGTCATATTTCCAGTAGCTTCGGCAGCAGGAAGTGTTGAAGAATTACTGCTAAAATATGCACCAAACGGACAACCTCTTGCACAGCGGTCTCTATATTGACAAGTACTTCTTCCATGTCCCGGTTTAGAGCCTTCAGTAATATGAGCTGTTCTGCCTATTGTTAATAAGCGTCCGTCATCAAAATTCTCTGCTAATTTGCCTTTTAAGTGTTCTTCAACGCAATTTAAATTCATTGGTTTTAAGAGCTTCTGGTCTGGCAACTGTTTTAAGCCTAAATTTTCACCACTAACGCCAATATACTCCTCAACTTTGTCATACCAAGGTGCAATATCTTTATATCTTATGGGCCAATCTACAGCAATACCTTCTTTTTTATTGGCTTCAAAATCGATATCACTTAATCGATAACTTTGTCGACCCCAAGTTAAAGATCTTCCACCCACATGGTATCCTCTTATCCAGTCAAATCGTTTGTCTTCATTATAAGGATGCTTAATATCATCAACAAAAAATTGCTCCGTCTCCTGGCGTGTCGCGTAACCTGTTCTGTGTTGTTTAGGTTTGTGCTCTATAATCTCTCTTGTGGCTAAACCCATGTTAGAAAAATCCCAGGGGTCTTTGTGAGCCGTTGTATAATCTTCAATATGTTTTATCATTCTCCCTCTTTCAAGGACGAGAGTTTTTAAACCGTTTTCACAAAGTTCTTTTGCTGCCCATCCGCCAGAAATACCAGTACCTACAACGATTGCGTCATATTCTACTTGAGTAGAGTTTAGATTGTTTATGCTCATTATTAATAATGTTTGATTAGTTTAATTGCGTTTTTGGTAATTAAATGGTATTAAAATTACACATTTATCGCCAAATTAATTAATTTGCATGTTAAACTTGTTCAATTTTTTTCAGTGAAGATAAATATACAAAAGATAGCGCCTTTTGAAGCAGATGGAATCGTGTATCACGCAGATACGTGTTTGCCTCTTATAGATGCGGTAGAAAGAAAGAAGTTAAAATTCAAAGCACTTGCAAGGTATACCTATCCTGGAGACCGATTATCGGAAGATACAATAGGTCTTAACAGTGTTGGCTATTGGGATGCAAATGAGCCACAGGACTGGGGTTTAGATTGGCATCGGAACGAAGGTTTGGAAATTCATTTTTTGGAGTCTGGATCCATGCCGTATGCTCAGGGCACTAATCAAATGGAATTATTGCCAAATTATATGACGATAACAAGGCCTTGGGAGGCTCATAAAGTAGGGAATCCAGCTATAGGAATGGGTAAATTTCATTGGGTAATTATAGATTTAGATGTACGAAGACCACATCAAAATTGGGTATGGCCCGATTGGATTTTATTATCGCCGGCAGATCTTGAAAAATTAACCGTTATTTTACGTCAAAATGAAAAAATTGTTTGGAAAGCAGATAAGCGCGTAAGAGATTGTTTTCAGCGTATAGGGAAAGCAGTAGATACAGATATAGATGGCAATAACGCTTCCAGAATAAGACTCTTAATTAATTATTTACTCATATTAATGTTAGATTTACTGGTAGCTGAAGAAGTTGAGTTAAACGAACAGTTAACAGATAGTTCTCGAAGTGTACAGTTGTTTTTGAATGAATTAGACAATAATTTATCTGAAAACTGGACAATAGAGCAAATGGCACATTCTGCAGGGGTTGGTTTAACAAGGTTTACGCATCATTGCAAGCAGTTAACTAATTTAACACCCATGCGGTATTTAATGATGAAACGACTTAAAATGTCTAAAGAAATTTTACTTGAAAAAGACACCATCGGCATTGCAGATGTGGCCTTTACTTGCGGGTTTTCCACGAGTCAATATTACTCAACAGTTTTTAAAAAACAAGAAAAATGCACACCTGTTGAATACAGACAAAAACATTTGGTAAAGACCTAATTAGGAACATAAGATATTTGTTTAAATTCTTTCACTGAATTATTATAAACAATATTGATATTTCGATTTCCTAATTTTCAGAATGAAATTAAACTAAATAAGAATATGAAAAAATCAGGTTTGTATATAAAAAAAATAGTGCTATTGTTACTTGTGGGATCCTTTTTAATGTGCTTTTCTTGTAAGAAGGATAAAAAAGAAACACCAACAGAAACAATATCTCAGGAGGTTGAAAAAGAACCTTTTTTTAAACTATCATTAGCACAGTGGTCGTTGCATAAATTCGTAAATGATGAGAATGGGAGTCCATTTTTATTTCCGGTACAGGCTAAAGAAATGGGTTTTGAAGGCGTAGAATATGTGAGTCAGCTTTACAAATTCGAAATAGAAAAATTGGGATTTGACAAGGTGATTGATTCTTTGAAAAATGTTAGTAAATCTCAAAATATTACGAATGTACTTATTATGGTTGATAATGAAGGAGACTTAGCTTCTCCCGATTTAAAGAAAAGAAATTTGGCTGTTGAAAATCATAAAAGATGGGTAGACGCAGCTGAAATACTGGGATGTCATGCTATCCGAGTTAATACTTTTGGGACTATGGACGCAAAACTTTGGGTGCCTGCGGTTGCCGATGGTTTAAGGAAATTGTCTGAATACGCAGCCACTAAAAACATAAATGTATTGTGTGAAAATCATGGTTGGTTTTCTTCCGATCCACCTAAACTTTTAGAAGCTATCAATTTAGTAAATATGGCTAATTGCGGAACTTTACCGGATTTTGGTAATTGGTGTATAAAGAGAAGCGAGAATTATTTTGGAGGCGATTGTGAAGAAGTGTATTCAGATAAATATAGCGGTATTGAATTAATGTTAACCAAAGCCAAAGCAGTTAGTGCAAAATCTTATGATTTTGATGAAAACGGTAACGAAACAACTTTAGATTACCCAAGAATTATCCAATTAGTGAAAGACTCGGGCTATACAAATTATATTGGTGTCGAGTATGAGGGGAGTCGCCTTAGTGAAAAAGACGGGATTAAAGCGACGAGAGATTTGTTGTTAAAATCGGCTAAGTCTTTGAAGTAATTTAAATTAAAACTAACTAAACTGAATATGAAAAAATCAACCCAATTTCAATTATCTTTTATGATGTTCCTTGAATTTTTTATTTGGGGAGGCTGGTTTGTAACTCTGGGAACCTTTCTTGGAAATAATTTAAATGCGACGGGAGCCGAAACGGGAATGGCATATTCTACACAATCTTGGGGCGCTATTATTGCACCTTTTATTATTGGTTTAATTGCGGACCGATTTTTTAATGCCGAAAAAATACTGGGAGTTTTGCATTTAGTGGGGGCTATATTGATGTATCAGATGTCTCAATCAACAGAATTTGCAACATTTTACCCTTATATTTTAGGCTATATGATTGCGTATATGCCAACCTTAGCGTTGGTAAATTCGGTCTCATTTAATCAAATGAACGATCCTGCTAAACAGTTTCCTTTAATTAGAGTTTGGGGAACTATTGGATGGATTTTAGCAGGATTAGCTATCAGTTATGTTTTTCATTGGGATCCAAATCCAGAAATTGCAGGCGACAAAGGCATGTTGCAAAATACATTTTTAATGGTGTCAATTGTTTCATTGATTTTAGGGTTATTTAGTTTCTTCTTACCAAAAACACCTCCAAGTGTGTCCAAGGATGACAAAGTGACTATTAAGGATATTCTGGGATTGGATGCATTAAAGCTATTAAAGGACAGAAACTTTTTAGTATTCTTTTTATCCTCGGTGTTAATATGTATTCCGTTGGCTTTTTATTATCAGAACACAAATCTTTTTTTAGCCGAAATAGGGGTAGAAAATCCAACAGGAAAAATGACTTTGGGACAAGCTTCAGAAGTAGGATTTATGCTTTTGTTACCATTTTTCTTTAAAAAATATGGTTTCAAAAAAACCATTTTATTTGGTATGTTGGCTTGGGCAATTCGTTATGTCCTGTTCGCGTTTGGAAACTCAGGCGATTTGTTTTTTATGTTGATAACGGGTATTGCGTTACACGGTATATGCTATGATTTTTTCTTCGTATCTGGTCAGATATACACAGATTCTAAAGCCGGTGAGAAAGTTAAAAGTGCTGCTCAAGGATTAATAACCTTGGCAACCTATGGTGTAGGGATGTTGGTAGGTTTTTGGGTTGCGGGACAAATAGTAGATGCGAATGCGTTGGCTGACGGCACACACAGTTGGATGGGTATATGGAAGTTTCCAGCGATGTTCGCAGTAGGCGTTTTTATTTTGTTCGCTATCTTATTTAAAAATGAAAAAGTAGAATATAAAAAAGCATAAAAAATAAATGAGTAATAAAATTAGATTAGGAATTTTAGGAGGCGGAGGCGATTCGTTAATCGGTGTATTACATCGTGTTGCGTCAGCTATGTATGATAAGTATCAAATTGTTGGAGGTGTTTTTAACCCAAATTGGGAAGAAAACATAGGGTTTGCAAAGAAAATTGGCTTACCCACAAACCGAATTTATAAAGATTTTGACACCCTAATTGAAGAAGAATTAAAATTACCAGAAAACGAAAGGATGCAGGTGGTGTCTATTCTTACACCAAATTTCTTGCATTTTCCAATGGCAAATAAACTGTTGGGAAATGGGTTTCATGTTATTTGTGAAAAACCAATGACTACCACTTATGAAGAAGCCAAAATTCTATATACTACTTTAAAAAAAGCAAAAACTGTATTTGCGGTAACTTATACATATACTGGTTATCCCATGGTGCGCCAGATGCGCGAAATGATTTTAAATGGCGAATTGGGTAACATCCAAAAAGTAGACGCACAATATTATCAAGGTTGGATAAACCCTATTATTCATGATAAATCGAAACGTTCTTCAACGTGGCGTTTAAACCCGGAAAAATCAGGAATTAGTTGTTGTATAGGAGATATAGGCACACATGCTTTTGATATGATAGAATATGTAACTGGAATTAAGATCGAATCAATTTTAGCCGATTTAAATTATCTCTATGCAGATAACAAAATGGATATAGACGGTACTGTTTTATTACGTGGTTCTAATAATGTGAAAGGCGTTATTTGTACAAGTCAGATTGCAACTGGTGAAGAAAATAGTTTTATTGTAAAAGTGTATGGCGATAAAGCTGGTTTAAAATGGGAACAGGAAAATCCTAACTATCTGTATTTAATGGAAGACGGCAAACCACTTCGTGTTTTGAAACCAGGACATTCTTATAATTCAGATTTATCCATAGACGGAACTAAATTACCGCCAGGGCACCCAGAGGGAATATTTGATTCTATGGGTAATATTTACAAAGGGGTGGCAAAAGCAATAAACAAAGAGCCCTATAACCAAGGCGAATATCCAACAATTGTTGATGGTGTTAGAGGTATGAATTTTATTGAAAAGGCCGTCGAATCACACCAAAAAGGAAATATTTGGGTAAAAATTGAAAATTTAGACTCATGAAAACGATAAAAGGACCAGCCATTTTTTTAGCACAATTTATGGATGATAAAGCGCCATTTAATTCTTTAGAAGGTTTATGTAAATGGGCTGCAGATTTAGGTTATAAAGGGGTGCAAATACCAACCTTAGATAAATCTATTATCGATTTAGATGTTGCTGCTGAAAGTCAAACCTATTGTGACGAGTTTAAAGGAAAAATAAATAGTTATGGTTTAGAAATCACAGAACTTTCAACCCATATTCAAGGGCAGTTAGTAGCAGTACATCCTGCACATGATATCATGTTTGATGTTTTTGCACCGGAGCATTTAAAAGGAAAATATAAAGAACGTACCGCCTGGGCAATAGACCAAATGCAAAAAGCAGGAAAAACAAGCTTGCGATTGGGTTTAAAAGCGCATGCCACTTTTTCGGGTTCGTTACTTTGGCCAATGATGCATCCCTGGCCACAACAACCTAAAGGACTAATAGAACTTGGTTTTAAAGAATTGGCTAGATCGTTGGAAACCTATTTTAAACACCTTTCAAGATTGCGGAGTGGCTGTTTGTTACGAAGTGCACCCAGTGGAAGATATTCATGATGGTGATACTTTCGAGCGTTTTTTAGAGGCTACCGGAAACCATAAAGCGGTAAATATTCTTTATGATCCATCACATTTTGTGCTTCAACAGCTGGATTATATAAAATATATCGATCATTATCATGAGTTTATTAAGGCATTTCATGTTAAAGATTCAGAATTTAATCCATCTGGAAAAAAAGGCACTTTCGGTGGTTATAACGACTGGAAAGATAGGGCAGGACGTTATCGTTCTCCAGGAGACGGACAAGTAGACTTTAAAAAAGTGTTTTCAAAACTAACCGAATATGGTTGCGATGTCTGGGCAGTTTTAGAGTGGGAATGTGTTATTAAAAGCCCGGAACAAGGTGCCAGAGAAGGTGTGGACTTTATTAAAAATCATATTATTGAAGCTACCAATAAACGTTTTGACGATTTTGCTGGCGGAAAGAAATCAGATCAAGAACAACTAAGAAGCATATTAGGATTATAAACTATTTAACTATTTAAAATGAAAAAATTAATTTTATTGGCATTAATTACTACTGTATTTGTAGCATGTAAAGACAAGGAAAAAAAATTAGAAACAAATGAAACCGAAATGGATATGAAACAGGATATTGATAAAGATTCAGATTGGGTTTATCTTTTTGATGGTACTTCTATGAATGGATGGCATATTTATAATAACCCAAATGCGATTAATCCATGGACGATTGAAGATGGAACATTATTTTTTCCAGGTCGAGAATCAGGAAATAAAACGGAATATAATCTTGTAACAGACAAAGAATATACCGATTTTAAACTTTCCTTAGAATGGAAAATTTCTGAAGCCGGCAACAGCGGTATCATGTGGGGCGTCATAGAGGATGTTAAATTCACGCATCCTTATAATACTGGTGCTGAAATTCAGATTTTAGATAATGAAAGACATCCAGACGCTAAAGCAAATCCTAAATTTCATCAGGCAGGTGCGTTGTACGACATGGTGCAACCTACGCAAGATGTTTGTAAACCAGCAGGTGAATGGAATTTATGCGAAATAGAAATAAACCATAAAACCAACAAAGGTTCGGTGACGCTAAATGGTACAGAAATAGTAACTTTTCCTTTACATGGCGAGGCTTGGGATGCGCTGATTGCAAATTCAAAATTTAAAGACTGGAAAGATTTTGGAGTCAACCAGACGGGAAAAATATGTTTACAAGACCATGAAAATAAAGTTTGGTTTAAAAATATTAAAATAAAGAATTTATAAAAATATTATCTAAGACAATGATTCGAATTAAAAGGTATTGGACTCGTTCAATGCTTTTTTTTATTAAAAAAAGTCTAATAAATTAAAAGGGCATGAATAAATTTATCTCACTATAAACTCAGGACAATCAATTCTAATTTCAGAATTTAACAACTCCTTTTCTAATAGATTGCAATAATCTATATCTTGAATTTTTTGATGAAAATTACATGCGTAACATGTTCGTTGTACAGTTAAAACACCACTTTTATTCAGTTGATAGATTAATTTACTGATGGTTTTAAAAAGCGAATTTAAATCGGATGGGTCTGTGTTTTTAAGCTGCGTTTTTAAGGGAAGTGCAAAGTTTTCAGTTTCAGAAACTATATGTTTTCCGCCATCAGTCAATTGTACTGCGTAACTTCTACTATCAGAAGACGGGAATATTTTTTCAATAAACCCTTTATTAATCAAAACCCGAACCGCATCGCTTATGGTGGGTTTTGTTACGTTGAATTCTTTACTTAAATGGGTAACATTGCGAAACTCCATTTTATGATAAGCAATAAAAATAAGTATTTGAATTTGAATAGGGCTCAATCCTAATGCCTTTGCTTTTTCCCAAAGAAGTACTTTAAACGCTTCAGATATACGTTCTAAACCAGCAACTATTTTGTTTGTTAGGTCGGTTTCTTGATTGTTTGGATTGAATAAAGGGCTGTTCATAAAATAAATACCAAATCAGATGGATGCACAAAGTTAGTAATCCTAATTAAATTAACTACAATTACGTATTTCATTTATATAGAATCCTTTATTTTCAATTTGTTCTTTTAAAAGGTCGGTGACTTGTTCTAAATGGCAAAATATACATCCGTTGGATATTAAAGTCTCCGTATTGAACGGTTTACTCTTTAAGTAAGTATTGCCATATTGGAGTATGGTGCTTCCGTTTTTTAAATCGCTAGGTACTAAAATATCAAACGACATAGCTTTGCCATCCTCTCTTTTTACATAGGTGTCCCATACAGATACTTCCATAATTTGTTGTTTTAAAGTTAGGACTCTAAAAAATTAGGAGTCCTAACTTTATGAATTAAAATCATCCTTTTACTTCTTGCATAGAGGCGCCAAAATTAATATGCAATACATGTCCTGTTGGAGTCACCAAGGCAGGAACCGATTTAACACCTTTTTTCTCTGCTTCTGAAATTCTAGATTTGTCTTTGCCAAAATGTACAATTTCTACATTTTTAGCACCTATTAATGCTACGATGTCGTGTTCTGCACTCATGCAAACAGGACATCCTGCGTGATAAAAAACTGATTTACTCATGGGTTTAAGTATTAATTAAGCACAATTGCTATACAAATATAGTAAGGAGTCCTAACATAATAAAATATTTTTATGTTTATTTTAAAATTGTTTACTCAGAAAAAGATTATATTATTAACTAATTACTAAAACATGGATAATACTTATTAATCGAATTAAATTATCAATGCGCAAAGGATAGTAGTGGCATCCTTTTTTGCCATTAAAAGCAAAAAAGATATAGCGAATAGCCTGGTTTATGCGCCCAAAAACTTCATAATAGTACAAAACAATGTTATTATAAAGAAAACAAATTGAAACCTTGTAAGCTTTCGAAGATTTTTTGACTAATTTTGTATAATTAAAATACAACACAAATTAAAATATAAATATTATGGCATTAGAAATTACAGATGCGACGTTTGAAGAAACAGTATTAAAGAGCAAAAAACCAGTTTTGGTTGACTTTTGGGCAGCTTGGTGCGGTCCTTGTAGAATGGTTGGTCCTATTATTGAACAAATTAGCGAAGAATACAAAGATAAAGCAGTAGTGGGTAAAGTAGATGTAGATGCAAACCAGGAATTTGCTGCAAAATATGGTGTGCGTAACATACCTACGGTTTTGGTTTTTCAAAATGGAGAAGTTGTTGGACGTCAAGTTGGTGTAGCGCCTAAAAACGCATATACAGAAGCGATTGATGCGCTTTTGTAATCGATATAAAAAAAGAAAACTAAAAAGGTTTGCCATAATGGTAAACCTTTTTTTATTTTAGATAAAAATTATAAAATAAAATGAGTGATAAATCAAAAGTGCAAGATGCGATAGATAGTAAATTACTAGAACAGCGTAAAGTGTTTTTATGGGGACAGGTTGATGACGAATCTGCAAAACACGTTATTGATAGATTAATGTATTTAGATGCCTTAGGCACCTCTGATATACATTTGTATATAAATAGTCCTGGGGGTTATGTAACTGCGGGTTTTGCAATTTACGATTGCATTAAATCGTTAAACAGTCAGGTATCAACTATTTGTACTGGTTTTGCAGCCTCTATGGGTTCTATAATACTTTCGGCAGGAACCAAAGGAAAACGTTTTATCCAGCCACATGCACGTGTTATGATCCATCAACCAAGTGGTGGTGCCAGTGGACAAGCCAGTGATATACAAATTACGGCACAGGAAATTATTAAAACAAAAGAATTAAGTGCGCACATTTTAGCTGAAAATTGCGGACAAACTTTTGAAAAAATAATGAAAGACTTTAACCGTGACCATTGGATGGGAGCTGAGGAGTCTGTTGCATATGGTATTGTTGATGGGTTAATTTAGAGAGGAAAAGGAAGAATGATTAATTTTTATTTATTTGAGGTCTCGCTTCTTATTTCTAGTAGTGAAGCGGTCTAGCATCTTAAAAAAATGAACATACAAAACGAACTCAATAAAGCTGAAGGTTTTAAAAATCTCGAATTACTTGCAAAACAGGTAGTAGAGGGTTTTATAGCTGGGATGCATAAGAGTCCGTTTCATGGTTTTTCGGCAGAATTTGCAGAACATAAAATATATAACAAAGGAGAAAGTACGCGGCATATAGACTGGAAGTTATTTGCAAAAACAGAGAAGCTTTACACCAAACGTTATGACGATGAAACCAATTTACGTTGCCATATTATAATAGACAACAGTAGCTCGATGCATTACCCGGAAATGCGTGTGTTTTCAATCGATAATCTTAATAAAATTGCATTTGCGGTTTTGGCGGCAGCTTCTTTAATGCATATTTTAAAAAAACAAAGAGATGCTGTAGGATTGAGTATTTACAGTGATGCTTATGATTATTACGCGCCAGAAAAAGGAAGTGAGCGCCATCATCAAATGCTTTTAAATCATTTAAGTGAAGCTGTGATCTCAAAACATAAAAGCAAACAAACCGAGACTTATAAGTATCTGCATGAAATAGCAGAAAAAATTCATAAACGGTCCATGATATTTTTGTTTACCGATATGTTTCAAACAACAGAAGATGAAGCTAAATTATTTGAAGCACTTCGGCATTTAAAATACAATAAACATGAAGTGATTTTATTTCATGTGTTTGATAAGCAGAAGGAGTTAAGTTTTGACTTTAATAATAAGCCTAAACGATTTATCGATGTTGAGACAGGAGAGCATATTAATTTATATGCCGATACTATTAAAGAAAATTACAATAAAGCTGTAACCACTTATTTCGACGCATTAAAACTAAAATGTTTGCAATACAAGATAAAATACGTTGAAGCCGATGTGAATGAAAATTTCAATAACATCCTCACAACCTATATGATAGAACGAAAAACCTTTGTTTAGATTCCCGCTTTCGCGAGAATGATAATTTTAATTAAAACCTATATGCAGAGCATCTAAGAATTGTTTTTAAAATTAGTTGAAAAAAACACAAAAAAAGATTTGACATATTAAAAAAGGCGTGTATATTTGCAACCGCAATAAAGCAACGGTCTGGTAGTTCAGTTGGTTAGAATGTCGCCCTGTCACGGCGAAGGTCGCGGGTTCGAGTCCCGTCCAGACCGCGAAAATTGCTAAAGAGCTCTGAGAAATTAGGGCTTTTTTTGGCACTTAGAAGAAGTTGTGTTGTTCCTAGAGGAATCTAGGAAGTAGTTTACCAGAGCAATTTGGTATTCCAATGAGAAGCTTTCCTTTTTTCTTTATAGAAAATCGGGATGCTTTTTTGTTTTAGGGCTATTTGTTTAAAGTCAGTATCCTATTTTTTATTAGATCGAATAATCTGAATAAATTTGATGATAAAAATTATTTTAAGCGTAATACCTAAAACTATCAAATAGATTGGCTTAATCAGGTTTTGTTCTATACCTCTAAGGTACAAGCCCGTAAAAAACAATAATAATCCCATAGCTAAAATAAAAAGCTCTGTTCCCGGTTTATATTCCCCGCTTCTTGCTTTTGAAATAATGTAAATTGACTTACATGTAACACCAATTATAATGGCAGCTAATCCAATGACATCCATTTGTGTCATTTTTTTAAGAAGAATTCCAACTACTAATAAGATAATCCCGATAAATAATAATGACTTTGATTTCATGTGTCTTTTATATTTGTTTTTTATTGGTCACATGGTTCTTCCATTTAGTCATTCATGTGGGTATCACAGTCTAGTTATGGAAGGTTCATTGCGTGTCTTTATAAGGCTAAAATATTATATCCCATAGCTTTTAAGAATGACATTTATCAGGTAAATCAAATAGCTTGATTTCAAATGAGAAGATTTCCTTTTTTATTCATTGATAATTTGGATGCTTTTTTGTTCATGGGTTGTATTTAAAATTTAATCAATTTAATTAATTTTACGAATATATTATGTAATTAACTAAACCTATATCTTTTCTTTAAAAAAAAAGAATAGATAACTATAAAACTTTATAAAACAGCTCGTTGTATATTATTTTCTTTAATATTTTCCTACAAAAACATTTTTTTTGTAAATTAGTAGCAATTGGTTTACTTTCCAATTAATTCTAATTCAAAAAACCCCAATATTTAATTATTAAATGAAATCGCCCCAAGGACTAAATATAATTTCTAAAAGTGAAAGAATTAATTTCTTTACGAGTCTTTTTGAAAATAGTCCTATCCCAAAAACAATTTCGAGCATTTCTACAAAACATTTTGTGTTTGTAAACCAAGCCTGGGAGAACTTTACTGGATTTTCAAAAGAAGAGGCTATTGGCAAAACGGCATTCGATCTTAATTTGGTGAGTTTAGAGAATGGCGCATTAATAAGAGAAAAGTTATTAAACGAAAAAGAGATTATTTCTTATGAATGTTCAATTCAATTAAAAAGCGGAAAAGAGAAAAGAGTATTAATGTCGTTTAGCACTATTTTTATTAAAGATGAAGCGTTTGTTCTAAATACCATTAACAATCTTGATGACTTACAAATTTATAAAGAACAAGAAAAGATTTTAGTAAAAAGGTCTGAAGAGCTTTTAATTGTGAAAGATTTTATAGTTGATTCAATTGAAAATATGACCGATGGTTTTGTGTCATTAAACACAGATTGGGTTTATACCTATGTAAATAAAAAAGCCGCCAATATGTTTGGAAAAAATCCAGCAGATTTAGTTGGAAAACATATTTGGACAGAATTTCCAGATGGCGTTGGGCAACCTTTTTATATTAATTATTATAAAGCTGTTGAAACACAAGAAACCATTTCGTTTGAAGAGTATTATCAACCTTGGGATCGTTGGTTTGAAAACCGTGTAATCCCGTCTAAAGAAGGACTTTCTATATTTTTTCAGGATATTACCGAAAAAAAGCAAATAGAAATAAAACTACAAGAAAACGAAAAATCGTTATTAGAAGCTCAAAAATTAGCTAAAATAGGAAGCTATAATCTAAACTTAAAAACAGGAGTTGCCGAAACTTCAAATACATTTAAAGAAATTGTAGGGCTTGATATAAATAGTGAAGTAACATTTGATATTTGGAGAACAATAACACATCCAGAAGACACGCCAAACAACCAAAAAGTTTTAGATAATTCTATTAAAACAGGAGAAGGCTTTGTTTTAGAATATAGAATTATTACCAAAAATAAAAAGGAAATAAAATGGATTGAAGGGATTGGTGAAGTTGTTTTAAAAAATGGTGAAGCAACAAATCTTTTTGGTACCATTCAAGATATTACTCTAAGTAAAAACAATGAAATAGCATTAAAAGCTGCCAAAGAATTTTCAGAAAATTTAATTAATTCGATGCAAAATGGGCTTTCGGTAATAGACATCAGCGGAAAGCATATTCTTGTAAATCCAGCTTTATGTAACATGGTTGGCTATTCAGAGAAAGAGTTATTAGGAGTTACTCCACCTTTTCCATATTGGCCACCTGAATATTATGATGATATAAATGAAATTTTCGAAAAAACATTATCAGGAATTTTTAAAAGCGGAGAAATCGTTTTTAAGCGTAAAAACGAGGAACGTTTTCCAGTTCAGCTTACTATTTCGAAATTAAATGACGAAGAAGGAAAGGATGTCGCTTTTTTTGCTGCGGTAGAAGATATTTCTGTAAAAGTGAAAGCAAGGGAAGAATTAAAAGCTGCTAAAGAGTTTTCTGAAAAGCTTATTATGTCCATGCAAGAAGGCCTGATAATTGTAAATCTGGAAGGTAAAATTATATTGGTAAATAATTCAACATGTGAAATGCTTCAATATTCTAAAGAAGAATTAACAGGTATGGATTTGCCATATGCGTTTGCTAAGATGGAAAATTTTGAAGAAATAAGCAGAACAAATGAAAAAGTTGCCAAAGGAGAAGCGCCAGCTTTTAAATTTGAATTTGTTAAAAAAAATGGTGAAACGTTTCTAGCTTCCTTTTTAACAGGGAATATTAAAAATAATAAAGGAGATGTGATTGCTTTGTTTGGTACCATGAAGGATATATCAGAAGAAGAAAGGGCCAAAAATGTGTTAGAAGACATTGCAATAAAATCTACCCAGAAGAAGGATGTTATTATGGAACTGTCTGCCCTTGTTGGATCCGATTATCATAAATCGTTACAGAAAATAACAGCCTTATCTGCAACGACACTAAACACTGCTCGTGTAGGTGTATGGAAATTTATAGAAGAAAGAACTGGTATTATTTGTGAGAAGTTATTTGTTTTAAAAACAGGTGAATATGAAGATGGAATAATATTAAACAGAAATGATAATCCAAATTATTTTGACGCTTTAGCTGAAAACCAAACCATAAATGTTAAAGATGCGGTTACTAATGATATCACTAAAGGATTCGCAAAAGACTATTTAATACCATTCGGTATTTCTTCCATGTTAGATGTGTTTATTCAAGGAAATCAGGGGGCCTATGGCGTTATTTGTTTTGAACATATAGGAAAACCTAGAAATTGGACTGCCGATGAGCAAGAATTTGCAACTTCTATAGCAAGTATTGTGTCTTTAATGGTTGAAGGTACGCAGCGAAAAGTCGCTGAAAATAATATGGTGAAAGCGAATGAGCAACTTAGTGCAGCCAATAAAGAGCTTAACGCGTTACGTAATCAATTAGAGCAAGAAAACGTTTATCTAAGAAAAGAGTTAGATTTAGTTTTTAATTATGAAGAAATGGTATATGGAAGTGCCGCTTTTAGTAATGTCCTTACCGAGTTAGAAAAAGTTGCGCCTACTAACGCCACCGTATTATTATTAGGAGAATCTGGAACAGGTAAAGAGTTATTGGCAAGAGCAATTCATAATATAAGCTTGAGAAATAAAAAACCATTAATAAAAGTGAATTGCTCAGCCATTCCAAGAGAATTAATAGAGAGTGAATTATTTGGACATAAAAAAGGCTCGTTTACAGGCGCAATTAATGATAAAGTAGGGAAATTTGAATTAGCCGATGGCGGCACCTTGTTTTTAGACGAGATTGGCGAGTTGCCATTAGATATGCAACCTAAAATTTTAAGGTTTTTGCAGGAAGGCGAAATAGAAGTGGTTGGCGGAACAGGTTTAAAAAAGTTAGACGTCAGAGTTATTGCGGCAACTAACAGAAATCTGAAATTAGAAATTGAAAAAAAACAATTTAGAGAAGATCTGTATTTTAGACTTAATGTTTTTCCTATAGAAATCCCGCCACTAAGAAATCGTGTAGATGATATTCCTTTGTTGACAGAACATTTTGTAGATAAGTTTAATAAAGCGTACGCAAAAAATATTAAATATATATCTGATGATTCCATGGATCAACTAAAATTATATGATTGGCCAGGAAACATTAGAGAATTAGAAAATTTAATTGAAAGAGCCTCCATATTATCCAAAAATGAGACATTATTAATTCCTGGTTTTGAATCTAAAAATCAAAACTCAAAATTGGCAATAAATAGTAAGGACTTATCTTTAGACCTTGCCCAACGAAATCACATACTTCGGGTTTTAGAGCAATGTAACTGGAAAATTAGTGGCCCTAAAGGAGCAGCAGTTTTGCTAAACTTAAAACCTAGTACACTACGTGATAAAATGGCTAAACTAGACATAGCCAAGCAATAAAATAATTAACGGTATTCCGTTAATAGCAAAACTCCCATTACATTTTTCACGGTAATCCGTGAGTTTATATGTAATACGATAATTACATTTTAATTTTTAACTTACTAATAAACAATAAGTTACACTTAAATAACTATTGGCATATGCATTTTGGCACATCAATTGTCTTTCAGTTTATAATTGAATAACCATTATGAGCAAGCAAATAAAATGTAGAAAAGCTAAATTTTGGCTGGAAGAGGGAATTCTTTTTTGCGAATTTATACCCGAAGAATGCAAAAATGAGTTTTGCAACGACTTTATTGAAGATTATTTATATGCCATTGATACATTATCTAATGGCCGATATTTTCCATTACTTATAGATCTAAGACAATTAAACGACAACTTCGCATTTTCAGTAGTAAAATTACTGGCTAAAAATCCAGAACTTAAATTAGCAATACTTTCAAAGTCTTTTGTGGTAAACTCAATCTGGTTACAACTTGCACTCGTCATATTAAAAGGGGTTCAAGATCCTGTAATTCCTAATAAAATATTTAGGAGTTATGAAAACGCAGTAAAGTATTCTCTAGAAACCAATTATATTTTTAACTCTCAATATTAATATGACTCTCAATAATAATATTATAAAATTAGGTTGTGCCAAGTTTTGGATAGATAACGAAATTTTATTTTGTGAAATTAATAACCCGGACGAAACACGAAATTTAAATGAAGCCACTGTTGATAGTTATTTAAAAGCGATAGTTACTTTATGTGAAGGAAAAAAAATGCCTTTTTTAATAGATTTAAGAAATACACGTGGCGCTTTTTTAAACACCGCTGCTAAAAAATTGGCGGAGAGTTCTGAGCTTGCAAAATTAAGTTTATCAGAAGCCTTTGTAGAAAATTCATTAAAAGTAGAGCTATTGATTAATTCTTATAAAAGAATTTACGAACCAGTGATCCCTTATGAAATATTCAAGGATTATGACGCAGCATTGAATTTTTCAATTAACTCTAAAAACAGAAACAATGGAAGCAAATAAGCATTATATGTGGCGTATTAACCCGGAGGTTGCCATTTCGCAATTTATAAAAAGCAATGTAGCCATTTCAGTTTCAGATAAACAAGGGCGAATTATATATGCGAACGATCGATTTTGTAGTATAACCGGAAGTAAAGAAAATGAACTTTTAGGAGTAGTAAATAGTTTATTCGCTTCAAAAATTCAAAAAGACCCTTTTTATAAAAATTTGTGGAATACTATAGAAAGTGGACAAGTTTGGAAAGGTGTTTTAAATAACAAATCAACATCGGGAGAATTATTTTGCTTAGAAACTACCATTGTGCCAATAAAAGATATTGAAGGAAATATAGAAAGTTATGTGTCGATGTATGTGGATGTTTCTGATACCAAGTTTGATTATCGTCAAACTGATAAAAAAGAAATTGCGTAACAATATATTATAGAATTAATTATAACGAAAAGACTAATTAGTAGCATGGATGGACTTTTCAACTTAATAACCCAATCCGATTTTTAAAATAACAATAACCTATTAATTATTGTTTAAAACCAAAATGATTAATGACGTATGAAACTAATTAAACAACAAATCTGGAAAGAAAATCCGGAAAACTTACTAGTAGAATTTTTAGAGAATCAGGCAAGTGTTTCTATAATAGACGGTATAGGAAGAATTATGTATGCAAATAATAAGTTTTGTGATCTAATCGAAATTCCTCAAAATAAAATTTTGGGAGAATTAAATTTAATTTTAAAATCGGAACGCCATGCAAATCCTATCTATAAGGATTTATGGGCTGCAATAAAAAGCGGACAAATTTGGAAAGGGATACTTTCAGATTATACAAGTTCGGGTAAATTATATAGGCTAGATACCACTATAATTCCAGGAAGAAATAGCAAAGGGAATATAGATAAGTTTGTTGCTTTCTACTATAATGTACAACCAAAATATGATGCCGAATTAAAAATAGTAGGCAGCGAAACTGCTGTAAATCCTTATTCGGGTAATATCTCAAATTCTGTAAATAGCATTAATGTGTTTGGTGAAATTCTTAATTCAAACCAAGGTTTCGGAAAATTGAGTAAAAAAGAAATGGAAGGTTGTAGTTTGTACAGTTTTATTAGTCCTATTTTTCACGACATGATTAAGGAAATAGTAAAAAGTGTATTTGAAGTTGCTAAACCAGACCAATTTGAAACCATCGGTATTAATTCAGCTGGGATAAATAGCATTTTTGTATCGCAAATAGTTCCTGTACTAAATAACAAAGGCGTTGTAGTTTCTGCGACAATATCTACTCGAGAAGTAAAAGATATAAGGAGGGTTAAACAAGAGTTAATGAGTGAACTGGATTTAAAATAAAATTTAAAACACCCCAAAACAGCATGATACCAATTAATAATGTAATGCTGGTTGATGACAATAAAATAGATTTATTTGTCAACCAAAAAATAATTGAGAGATACAATAGCAATATAAGAGTTGTTCATTTTAGTAATTCTTTAACGGCACTGGAATATCTTAAAATTTCATTACATGAGAAAAATTTAAATCAATTAACAAGACCAAATGTGTTGTTGTTAGATGTAAATATGCCAAAATGCACCGGATTTGAATTTTTGGAAAGGCTTAGCAGGCTTAGTTTTTTAGAAACTGAAAATTTTAAAATATTTATGCTTTCTTCTTCAGCCAGTTTAGTAGATGTAAATAAGGCGAATACACATCCTTTATGCAGTGGTTATATAAATAAGCCCTTAACTGTTAAAAAACTTCATAAAGTACTTAGCAATCATATAACTGTTTCAAACAAACAAAAAGCGCTTAATGGCGATTCCTGCGCTTAAATTTCCAATTAATATCGATGTTTTTGTGGGTGAAGAAACTTGTTTAAATTTGAATAACATTCTTAAATTTAAATAAAACAAAAGCACTTTTTTGTTTATGAAACTATCAGAACAAAAACTAATTTAATAATTTTAAGAAGTTTTTAAATTTTTAATTGATAATTTTTAAAAATATTAAATGAAATAAATAGTGATAAATTTAGTATTTTATTTGCACGCACTTAGAATAAAACTTACATTTATAAAATCTTAATTTAACTATAAAACAAAATTATCGAATCATGGAAGGATATTGTGTAAAATGTAAAGACAAAAAAGAGATAAAAGATGCTGCTGAAGTTACTATGAAAAATGGTAGAAAAGCAATGAAAGGCAAATGCCCAACTTGTGGAACAGGTATGTTTAGAATCTTAGGTAAATAAGTAGTCTTATAACTTAGAAAAAAAACACTGGTTTAGCTTAAAATTATAAGTTAAACCAGTGTTTTGTTATGTCTTTTTCTGTACTGTTGTTATCTTTATGTATAAACTCATTTTTAATGGCGTTGTATGTATAATCTAACTGCCATTCTTTAAAATTATTTGCAGTAGCTTCAATGGCATTGCAAATAAATTCAATTTCTGTGTTTGTCATGGTAGGATGAATCGACATTCTTATCCAGCCTGGGCGTTCAACCAAACAACCCTCTAATATTTTTTGCTCTATAGCTTTTGAAGTTTGCTGATCAACATGCAGCAAAAAATGGCCATAGGTTCCAGCACAAGAGCAACCTCCTCGGGTTTGTATTCCAAATCGATCATTCAATAGTTTAACTATTAAATTATAATGTGCATTTTCAATAAAAAATGAAAACACACCTAAACGGTTCGTGTGGTTCTTAGCCAGAATATGTAAGTTTTTAATTTCTAAAAGTCTTTTAAAAACAAGAGCGTTCAATTCATGTTCTCTTTCAAGAATATTTTCAACACCCATTTGTTCTTTTAGTTGAATAGAAAGAGCAATTTTAATTGCTTGTAAAAAACCTGGTGTTCCACCATCTTCTCTGGTTTCAATATCGTCTATATAGTCATGGTTTCCCCAGGGATTCGTGTAAGAAACAGTACCGCCTCCAGGATTATCGGGCACTAAATTTTTATAAAGTTTTTTATTAAAAATAAGCACACCAGAAGTTCCTGGGCCGCCTAAAAACTTATGAGGCGAAAAGGTGATGGCATCTAAATAATCGTCTTCATGCTCAGGATGCATATCTATTTTAACATAAGGGGCAGAACATGCAAAATCAACGAAGCACAAACCATTATTTTGATGAATGATTCTCGCAATTTGATGATAATCTGTTCGAATACCTGTGACGTTAGAACAGCCGGTAATTGCAGCTATTTTTATAGGATGGTCTTGATATTGTTCTAATAAACCTTTAAAACTTTCCAAACAAATTAAACCTTCGCTATCACAAGGAATCACTTCTACTTTGGCAATAGTTTCTAACCAGGATGTTTGATTAGAATGATGCTCCATATGGGAAACAAATATAATCGGTCTTAAAGCGTCTGGAATTTGGGTGTAATCTTTTAGATTTTCTGAAACCTTTAAACCTAAAATGCGTTGAAACTTATTTATAGCACCAGTCATGCCTGTACCAACAGTTATTAATACATCGTCATTAGAAGCGTTTACATGACTTTTTATAATGTTTCGGGCTTCATGATACGCTAAGGTCATCGTAGAGCCTGTAATAGAGGTTTCTGTATGTGTATTGGCTACATATGGTCCTATTTGGTTGAGTATTTTATCCTCAATAGGTTTATATAATCGGCCGCTAGCTGTCCAGTCGGCATATATAATTTTTTGGTTACCATACGGCGATTTAAATTCCTGATTTATACCAACAATATTATTTCTAAAGGGTTTAAAATAGTCCTCAAGATTTGATGTTTTTGGTTTTGAACTTAATTCGTTTTTTGGTGACTTACTCATAAATTATGGCCTTTATTTATTAAAGTCGAGTTTATTTTTTTTGCTTAAATCTTTAGAAATAGTTAAGCCACATTCCAGAAATTGAGCATAAATTTCTTCATCTGGTTCATATCCAACGGCGTCACTTAATATAATTTTCCCTTCAGAATCTAACAAAACATAAAATGGTTGCGAGTTTGATTCAAAAAATTGCGTTTGAAAATTTGCCCATTTATGTCCGTAATTCGTTAGTTTTCTGGTACCGCCATTAATTCTGTTAACTAATACCTGTTCATTCAAAGGTAATTCTTTCTTATCATCGACATAAAGCGAAATTAACACGTACTCATTTCTTAGTAACTTGTCTATTTTTTTTGAAGACCAGACATGCTCTTCCATTTTTCTACAATTCACACAGGCATATCCGGTAAAGTCTAACATGATAGGTTTGTTAACTTTTTTAGCATAAGCAATACCTGTTTTTAAATCTTTAAAGCAGGTTAGATTATTTGGACAATCATTCGGATAGAAGAAACTGTAACCTACGGGAGGTGCCAAACCACTTAATAGGGTAAGTGAACTAAAGGTATTTGTTTCTTTGTTTAATCTAAATCCGGAAACTAAATAAATTACAAAAGCAGAAACCAGAATAGCAAAAGATATTCTTGAGAACGATAATTTTTTTATTGGCGAATCGTGCGGAAATTTAATTTTCCCGAAAAGATATAGTGCTAATCCGGCAAAAATGATAATCCATAGTATTAAAAACGGTTCAAGTTTTAAAATTCCCCAGTGTTTTACTAAATCGGCATTCGATAAAAATTTAAATGCCAGCGCCAATTCAAAAAAGCCTAACACAACTTTGGTAGTATTTAACCAGCCACCAGATTTAGGAAGCGCATTTAATAAATTAGGAAACATGGCGAATAAAGCGAATGGAAGCCCTAAAGACACGCCAAAACCTGCCATACCTGCGGTAAGCTGCCATGCACCGCCGTCGGCAGTTAGAGAGCCTGCTAATAGCGAGCCTAAAATAGGTCCAGTACAAGAAAAAGATACAATGGCTAAGGTGAGTGCCATAAAAAAGATACCTAATATACCACCGGCATTTTCACCTTGAGTGGTTTTGTTTGTCCAGCTAGAAGGCAAGGTTAACTCGTAATAACCAAAAAACGAAAATGCGAAAAACAGAAATATTAAAAAGAAGATAACATTAAGCCACACATTAGTTGAAATTTCATTTAAAATATCTGGATTAACGGAGTCTAATAAATGAAAAGGTATGCTTAATAAGATATAAACCGCAAAGATAAAAAACCCGTAGAGCAACGCTTTATAAACGCCAGCTTTGTTGTTTTGATTTCCTTTTTTAGTAAAGAAACTTACAGTTAAAGGAATCATTGGAAACACACAGGGTGTTAGCAATGCTAATAATCCTCCTAAAAAGCCTAAGCCAAAAATACTCCATAACGATTTGCCGTTGTTTTTAGTGATAGACGCATTCGAAATGGCTCCATTTTCACAACTAATGTCAGATTTTTTAAGATCTTTAACAGACATGCCATATAGTAAATTGTTAACCGAATTATTATCTGCTCCATTGGCATTAGTTGTGGTTTCGGTGGTAGTTTGTGAGTTTAACGGAAAACTAAAATCCTCATCTATTTGAAGGCAAACTTCCTTGCACACTTGTCCGGTTAAATTAATAATGGCAATGTTTAAACTATCATTTTTTAAAATAATACGCTGTTTTAAAATCGCTTTATGTTCGAAGAATGATTCGTACACTTCAAAAATTTCGCTGTACTTTTTAACGGTGTCACTTTCAATTGCCTTGCCAATAAGCTCGAAATCTTTGTCTTCTTGTTTTTTCGATATAAAAATGGGAAGTGAACCACCATCGGCAGTGTATTGCGAGTATAAATGCCAATCCCTTTCAATATCTGCTGTAATTATCAGATCATATTCTTTGTCTGATATTTTTTCAACAGATGTAGACCATTTTATTGGATTTTGTATTTGTGCAATTAAAGCAGAACTAAAGGTTAAAAGGAAAATGAAAATAAATTTTTTCATATTAAATTTTTGAATAATATTTTTTATTTGGTCGGCACAAGTTAAGATACCTGAATAATTTTTAGTGTTAAATATATTATAACAATAAGGCATTAGCCTATTCTGTTTAAAATTAATTTCTCCAGAATTGATTCTACACCTTCTTCTGAATTACTTTTCGTTTCATAACGCGCTATTTTTTTAACCGCAACATGGGCATTCGCCATGGCATAGCTAAATTGGGCAAGTTCTAACATTTGTAAATCATTGTTATAATCACCAAAAACCATGGTTTCTTCTTTAGTAATGCCTAGTTCTTTTTGTAAAATATTTAGCGCATAGCCTTTATTGGCTTCTACATGTGATATATCCAACCAATTCTGACCAGAAACTATAACCTGCAGATCGTTTTTTAACGAGTTAATGTATGGGTAAATGTTGGTTTCAGAACATTCATAATGAAATACTGCTATTTTTAAAAAATCGTCATTTTCAACTTTGGTTAAATCGTCAACGATTGCGTATTCAGAATAATACTCACTAAATCGCGAAATAAAATCGGCGTTTTTAGTTTCTATATACGCCGATTTTCTTCCGCATAAAACAATAAAAACATCTTTTATTTGTCGCAGAGTTGTAAGAGATTTAATAATATTAGCCTGGGTTAATTTTAATAAAACATGTGCTTTATCATTATATTTCATGAGTCCGCCATTTTCGGCAATAATTGAAATATCGTTTTTAATTAGATGAAGTTTGTCTGAAATACTTTGGTATTGACGCCCACTTGCAGCAACAAAATGAATATTGTGCTTTTTTAATTCAGAGAATTGATTGAGAAATCGACTACTTACTTCGCCTTTTGGGTTTAGTAGTGTACCATCCATATCGGTAACTACAAGTTTAACTTTTGAAAAATCCATATTGTAAATTATACTGCAAAAATACTACTCTTAAACTAATTATAGATGAGGTAAGATCAATCTATTTAAATAACAAAAATAATTATTTTAACCCACAATATAATGTTAGCCTATTTTGGTAAAGGTATTTTCGTAAATTGCATTAATTTAAATTTACACATTAACAAGTATGGTAACCTTAAAACAATTAGCAAAAGAGTTAAATGTTTCTATCTCTACTGTTTCTAAAGCTTTGAATAATAGCGAAGAAATTGGAGAAGACACTGTTAAGCGTGTAAAAGAACTTGCAGAATTATATAACTATAAGCCTAATAAAGTAGCACTTAGTTTAAAACAAAATAAGACCAAAACAATTGGGGTTATTATTCCTGATATTTTAAATCATTTTCTTGCTAAAGTGCTTTTTGGGATTGAACGAGAAGCCGTAAAATATGGTTATAATATTATTACTTGCATTTCTAACGAGTCTTTAGAGAAAGAGAAAGACAGTTTGAGATTATTAGCAAATGGTAGTGTAGACGGGTTTATTTTATCGGTGGCTGAAGAAACTCAAGTTAAAAATGAGATAGAACATTTTAAAAAAACAATTAGTCAGGGCTTACCAATTGTTATGTTTGACAGAGTGGCGCATGATGTGATGTGTGATAAAGTGATTGTCGACGATTTTGATTCGACGTACAATGCCACTAAAGGTTTAATTTTAGAAAAGCGCAAAAACATAGCTTTTATTAGTACGATAGATGGCATAAGTGTAGGTAAATTGCGAGAAAGAGGTTATAATAAGGCTATTTTAGAAAGTAAAAATCATCAACCTTTAATATTAAAAATTAAGAAAAAGGATGATCATCAAAAAAAGATAATTTCTTTTTTAAAAAAGAATAAAATAATTGATGGAGTGATTTCAGCAGATAGTTCATCTGGAATTATCGCTATTAATGCCGCTATTAATATGGGGCTAAAAGTACCTAAAGATATTTCCGTTATAGGTTTTGCCAGTAAATCAGATTCGTATCATACCATTCCTAAGCTTACAACCATCAGGCAGCATGCTAAAGAAATTGGCGCATGTGCCGCTCAATTATTGATAAATAGATTGCAGAATAAGGAGGTTGAAGTGGATGTTAAAACCAGAATAGTTAAAACAACTTTGATTAAAAGCAAATCTACTTTGTAAGATTTTATTTATTTTTTGAATTTTATTGCATGAAAAAATACTTTTAATCGTTAATAAGTTACATTTCATCGAATATATTTTATTTATCACTCCGTTTTATCTTACATTAGTAGCCCTTAAAGAGCGCATTTAAGTATTTCCCTCTGCTATTTAAGATTCATTAATCCATTTTTTTGACTGTAAGGTCATTTCCCTCAAAATAGTATGTAAACAAAATCTGTGCGTTTTTGTTATGCATTCGATTTTAAGTTAATTATCCATTTTTTCCCTCTAACCGAGATTTTGTATTTCAAAGTCTTAGTTACCGTGTTTGTTTAAAAATTTAGAAAAAAAATAATTTAACCTTAAAATCAATAAATATGAAAACCCTGAAAATTACCTTAATTGTAGCATTATTTTTCGCAGCACTTACTTCTTGTACAAAACAAGATTTAAATGAAGACGATGTGTTGGTTGCTCCAACAACGCAAAGCACTGTTTATACTGGTGGTGATATCGATGATTAATTAAAAATATCAATTACTTATAATAAAAGCTCTTTACTGTTAGTAAAGGGCTTTTTTTATAAAAAAATTATAAATACTTTTGAAGGAATCCTTACAAATTCCTAGACATTGAAGTTTAAACTCTTTTATATTCTTGTTATTGGCTTTATAAGTTGCGCTTTTAGTCAACATAAAAGTGATTTAAAAAAAATTGATTCCTTAAAAAAATATATTTATAATTCGAAAAGACAAGATTCAACTAAACTGGCCGAAGCTCATTATAATATTGCAGAATATTATAGAAAGACTACGCCAATAACTGACAGTGCCTTTTTTTACTACCATAAAGCTGAAAAATTATTTAAGCAATTGAATAGGAAATATGAACTGGCATTAACTTTATATGGAATTGCAGTTATTCAAAAAAATGAAAAAGATTTTATTGGTAGTGAGGTTACATCGATTGAGTCTTTATCATTATTCGAAAATTTAGAAGAAAATGAAGGGGTTAAAAGTGGAAAATCATTTGTTTATAATAACTTAGGAATAGTTTTTAAAGAACTTGAACAATACGAGGAATCTGTAAATTATTTTAATAAGTCAATTGAGCTTAAAAGAAAATTGAAAGGAGATAATAGAATTATTATATATGGAACGATAAATAATCTTGCAAATACATATAAGAATGCCAATCAATTTGAATTGGCTAATGAGCAATATAATCAAATATTATCCGACAAAAACTTAATTAAAGAACAACCCAATATGTATGCATTGGTGTTAGATAATTATGCCAACACCTTATATCTTTTAAACCAATATGATGAGCTTCCGGGATTGTATTTTAAAGCCCTTAAAATAAGTGACAGCGTGGAGTTTAGAGGGTATAATTCTATCATTATTAATCAGCATTTAGCCGAATATTATAATGATTTTGGCAAAAAAGAATTGGCAAAATATTATGCATATACAGCTAAAACTATTTCGGAAAAGTATCATAATGATGATTTGTTGAAATCACTCCTATTACTTTCAAACATTGAAGAAGGTGATGCAGCAGCAAATCATTTAAAGGAATATATAAATCTTAATGACAGCCTGCAAAAAAATGAGCGCATTATAAGAAACAAGTTTGCAAGAATTCGTTTTGAAACCAGTCAAATAGAACAAGAAAATATTCAATTTGCAAAAGAACGTATGTGGTTGCTAATAATTTCTGTAGTATTAATTATAGCATCATTTCTTTTATATCTGGTCATTAATCAGCGAAATAAAAATAAAGAATTACAATTTATTCAGGCGCAACAAGAAACTAACGAAGAAATTTACAATTTGATGCTTTCTCAAAATGAAAATATCGAAGAAGCAAGAGTGCTGGAGAAAAAACGTATTTCTCAAGAATTACACGATGGTATATTAGGGCGTTTGTTTGGTACCCGTTTAAGTTTAGATAGTTTAAATTTAAATAATAGTGAAGAAGCCATAAAAACGAGAGGTCAGTATATTAACGAACTTCAAGTGATTGAGCAGGATATAAGGAAAGTTTCACACGAATTAAATACCGATTTTGTTTCTGGTTCTGGTTTTATAGATATTATTAAAACATTGGTTGAAACTCAAACAACCATCTATAAACTGGATTCTAATTTAGAATACGATGATACCATTAATTGGGATGAAATCTCAAATAAAAAGAAAATCCATATTTACAGAATTATTCAGGAATCACTGCATAATATTTATAAACATGCTAATGCAAATCAGCGTAAACATTAGTTTTCATTTAAAAAATGATATAATTTGCTTAACCATAATAGATGATGGTTCTGGTTTTGATGTTAATAAAGCCAAATCTGGTATTGGTTTAAAAAATATGAACACCAGAATTAGTGAAATAAACGGAAGTATATCAATAACTTCAGAAAAAGAGACAGGAACAACAGTGACCATAGAAGTACCAATAACCTAACCCCATTTTATGAACCAGAAAATTAAAATATTAATGATTGATGACCACCCTATGATTATTGAAGGTTATCAAAACACATTGCTTTTTACTAAAAAGGAAAATCAGATTTTAGAAATAGATATTGCAAATAATTGTGATGAAGCCATTGCATTTATGGATAAAGCAGTTGAAAAAGAAACCCCATACCATGTCTTATTTGTTGATATTAGCTTACCGCCATCTAAAGATGGATTAATGACTTCTGGTGAAGATTTAGCATCTTATGCACGTAAAGTATTGCCAAATGCAAAAATTATAATTTTAACCATGTTTAACGAATCTTTTAGAATTCATAATATTATAAAAACCATAGACCCTGAAGGATTTTTAATTAAAAGTGATTTAACTTCCAGCGAACTTGCAAGTGCTTTTCAGGCGGTATTAAATAATCCGCCATTTTATAGTGGTACTGTGAATAGTTTTATAAGAAAAGCAATTTCCAGTGATATTGTGATTGATGAAAAAAATAGAAAAATACTTCATTTGCTATCACAAGGGGTGAAAACAAAAAACTTAGTGCAACATTTAGATATTTCTTTAAGTGCCATTGAAAAACGAAAAAAACAACTTCGGGAGATTTTTGAAGTAAACGATGGACAAGATGAAACGCTCTTAAATGCGGCAAGAGACAGAGGATTTGTTTAAGAAATACCATAGTTTTTTAGGAAACACTTTATTTATAATTTTTTTATTTTTTTTACCCTTTCAAAAAGCCTGCTATCATTGAGTTTTATAATAAACCCGTAATTGTGTTACGGGTTTCCCGCAGTTCAAAGAGGTAAGTAATATATATCTTTGTAATATCAACACTTCAAAAAATTAGTAATCCCTCAATTTTTTTGTTGATAATAGCAATTTACATTGGCCCTATGGATGTGAGAGACCCATAGGGCTTCTTCTTTTATGTCGTTTAGAAATTAGAAGAATTATAGAAATTACTGCTTTATAGAATTTAAAATCCAAAAAAATTGTACTTTTCCAGCTCAGTTATAATTCATGAAACACATCTTTGTTTTTATATTATTTATGCTACTCGTTTCATGCGAGTATTTCAATGTAAAAAAGACAACTTCTGAAGCTATTTTAAAAGAAGAGTTGCAAACTTTTAATTGGAATGATGTAGATGTATATCCATCATTTTCTGCCTGTGATTCTTTAAAAACAAAGGATGAAAAAACCAGTTGTTTTACGGAAATTTTAACAAACCATATTTTAAGGTATCTCGAAAACGAGCCTATTATAGTAACACACGATGTTAAGGATACTATTAATCTTGAATTTCAGGTTTCTGAAACAGGAATCTTATCGTTATTAGAAGTTAAGATCGATAGCCTTACCATTCAGGAAATACCAAACATCAAATATTTAATTCATTCAAGTTTAGATTCCTTGCCTAAAATATTTCCTGCTATAAAACGCGGACAGCAAGTTAAAACCGAGTTTAAATTGCCTATTATTATTCAGGCAAATTAATTTATTTTTTAAACGTACGTCCTTTCCATTTGTAGTTTGAAAAAACAGAAACAAAAGCCACATAAACACTAAAAAAAGGATAAAATAAAAACCCAATAATAAAGCTTCTTAAAACGCTTTTTTGGTTAAAAAACATAGCCGATTTATAAATTAAAAAGAAGTCGATGTTAAATTTAATAATAACTAGATAGATGAAGGATTTTAAATTAAAAGCGCCTAAAATAGTTAGTAATCCTAATAAAATAACAAGTGTATTCATTAGTAAAACAATAAGCCCTGTAATCTTGCCAAACCAATTGTTATAGGCACTGGTTTTTGCTGCCCAACGTACACGTTGCGACACTAATGAATCCCAAGTTGGTTGTGCTTTTGTAAATACAATGGCATGTTCGCATTTTAAATATTGAACTTGTTTAGGGTGCTTTTTTACTGCTTTTTCAAGCAGAAAAATATCGTCGCCACTTGCCATTTCTGTATTACCTTCAAAACCATTTAATTCTTCAAACAATGTCTTTTTGTAAGCAAAATTAGCACCATTGCATAGAAATGGTTTCTTAATACCAAAACCACCTATAGTCGCGCCTTGTAAACTCAACATATCAAGTAATTGAAATCGGTTTAAGAAGTTGTTGTTTTCAAGATAAGTAACGGGAGCAGCAATACATATCGCATGTGTTTTTTGAATGTATTCATCAAAACTATTTAACCATGATTTTGGTAATAAACAATCGGCATCGGTAGTTATAATCCAATCATTTTTGGCAATTTTAATGGCTGTTGAAATAGCGTCTTTTTTTGGAGAATTTGATGTTCTTATGTTTGAGATTATTTTTATGTCTGGTTGGATGCCCTCGAAATCTTTAATTGTTTTTTCTATTATTTCAACCGATTCGTCTTCCGATTCATCATCAACAAAAATAACTTCAAAGCGTTCTAAAGGGTAATTTAATGATTGAATAGACTTTAATAGAACGGGTAAATTTTCGGCTTCATTTCTAAATGGAATAACTACGGAAAACCTTGTTTTAGAGGGCAAATCTTCGTTCTTGAAAATTTTAATTCTATCAAAACCAAAAGCAAAACAGCCTACTAAAAGCAGATAGAGTAAAGTAATTGTAATGCTAGTAATTATCATAGAGACACTGTTTCTTTTGGGAATTTAAAATTCAAAACGTGATAACTTCCCAAAATACTTGGAAGCACAAAATTAAATAACCACATAAGGGTTACAATGCATAATACTGTCATAGCATTTACATCGATAAAAGTAAATAAATAAACAGCAACACTTCCTTTTACAACTACATCAAAAATAAAAATGGAGGGTATAATCGATGCGAATAAATACATGGTTGTAGTGAGCATCATACTATGTAAATAGGAGATTTCTATACCGAAAATGGTGAGTAAATAATAAAATTGAAATGAAAAGATAAGATATCGTAACAGCGATAAACAAAACCCATAAATAATTATTTCTTTAGGATAATTTAAAATGAAGTCCTTCAATTTTTCTAAAGAAAACCCTTTGATTCTGAATCTGGTTTTGCCTATTACAACAACAATTAGGGCGATAACAAGGATAGTAATTATTGAGATTAAGAATATTTTAGAATAATTTAATGAGATTTGGAATTCTGAAACAAAAAAACATAAACCAATACCACCTAAAATAAGGGTAACACTCATTTGCAAAAGGTTGCTAAGTAGATTGATTAGCATGATTTGTTTTCTGTAGCCACTTGTATAATAAATGGCTTTTGCACCATATTCACCAATTCTGTTCGGTGTAAACAAAGAAGCAGTTAAAGAACCTAAACTTTGTTCGAGTGCCATTTTAAATGTAATTTTCTGAGATACAGATACTAATTTTTGCCATTTTAAAATTTCAAAAAACCAGTTAAAACCACTCAAAAAAAATAAAAATAGGATGCTATTTAATGAAAAAACCTTGTTTTTATTCAAAAAATCAATAAACACGGAATTTTCAATGTCGTTATTAGTTGAAAGTTTTCGGTATATAAAATAAAAAGCAAAAACAACGATGCTTATTTTAATTAGTACAAAAAAGAATTGTTTAGATTTGTGTGATAAAGCATTTAGCATAGTCACAAATTAAACGATTATTATCTTATGGCTTCATATCTTACAAATACAAAAAATAAAATATTTATTATTTTTAGGGATTTTAGTATCGACATTAAGTTATGCTCAAAGAGATTCTGAGGTTTGGAAATTACAATTAGCCGTCGGTATAAATAATCCTATGGAAAAAGAAGGAAATGTTGGCTATTATTCAAAATATGTAAATTTCCCTACTGTGAATATTGGGTTACAACATATGTTTTCTGAAAGTTTAGGAGCAAAACTAGATGTTGGTTTTAACCGTGCTTCCAATCATGAGACCTCAATAGAATATAAACTCAATTATACGCGAGTTAATGCTCAGATTGTTTATAATCTTAGATCTGTGCTAAGTTTTTTGCCAGAACGCATTGCATTAGTTGCTCATGCCGGACCTGGAATAAGTTTCACCCAACCTTTAGGTAATTTCAGTAATAATAAATACACGTATCTTAATGCTTTAGGAGGCATGGAACTTCATTATGGACTCTCAAATTCTTTATCAATTTATTCAGATTTAGGTTACGTCTATTCTTTAGCAGGAAAAAATAAATATGATGTTAATGTTGATGGCTTTTCGTTTAACGATGATTTAATGTATGTTACATTCGGGATTTCAGTTTCACTTAATGGATGTAAATACTGTAATTAATGAGTAAAGAAAGAATCATTTTAGGCATTGATCCAGGAACAACCATTATGGGATTCGGTCTGATTAAAGTGGTTGGTAAAAACATGACTTTTATACAACTTAATGAATTGGATTTAAAAAAGTACGACGATCATTACCTAAAATTAAAACTCATTTTTGAACGTACCATCGAACTTATTGATACACATCACCCTGATGAAATAGCTATTGAAGCTCCTTTTTACGGAAAGAATGTACAGAGCATGTTAAAGCTTGGGCGTGCGCAGGGTGTAGCAATGGCTGCTGGTTTAAGTAGAGAAATACCTATTACGGAGTATCTTCCTAAAAAGATTAAAATGGCCATTACCGGCAATGGAAATGCAAGTAAAGAACAGGTAGCAAAAATGCTGCAAAGTTTATTGGGTTTAAAAACATTGCCAAAAAATCTGGATGCAACCGATGGATTAGCAGCAGCGGTTTGTCATTTTTATAATTCAGGAAAAGTGGAAATTGGTAAAAGTTATTCGGGTTGGGATGCTTTTGTTAAACAAAATCCTAAAAAAATCAATTAACAATGTTCAATTATCAATGAACAATTTTTAAGAAATGAAATTAGAAAATAATCCACTTCAAAATAAGTCCTATGATTTCGCCTTATTAATTGTAAAATTGAGTAAACATTTAATGACAACCAAAAAAGAGTTTGTTTTGTCCAAACAACTTTTAAGAAGTGGAACATCCGTTGGAGCTAATATTATGGAAGCGAATGGAGCCATTTCCAAAGCGGATTTTTCTGCAAAAATGTCAAAAGCATATAAGGAATGTTTAGAAAGCAAATATTGGTTGTCTTTATTGAAAGATAGTGGTGATTTAAATATTGATGACTTTAATTCTTTGTTTGAAAAAGCAGATGAATTGAGTAAAATATTATTTTCTATTCTTAAAACAACAAGAATCAAAAACTGATAACTGATAACTGATAACTGATAATTGAAATGTCTGGTATTTATATCCATATCCCATTTTGTAAGCAAGCATGTCATTATTGCGATTTTCATTTTTCTACCTCGTTAAAAAAGAAAAGTGAACTTGTAAATGCCTTGGCAAAAGAATTGGAATTAAGGAAGGATGAATTAAAAAACCAAACGGTAGAAACCATTTATTTTGGTGGAGGAACACCTTCGTTATTAACGATTGACGAATTAAGTTTTTTGATTTCTCAAGTTTGTAAAAATTATAAGGTTATAAATAATCCTGAAATCACTTTAGAAGCAAACCCAGATGATTTAGTGTCCGTTCGAGCGCAGTCGAGAACTTTTTTTGAAGATTATAAAAGAATTGGAATAAATCGATTAAGTATAGGTATCCAATCTTTTTTCGAAGCCGATTTAAAACTCATGAATCGTGCTCACAATGCTGAAGAAGCAAAAACGTGTTTACAAGAAGCAACAAAATATTTTGATAATATTTCAATTGATTTAATTTACGGAATCCCCGGTTTGACCAATGAAAACTGGATAAAAAATATAGAAACTGTTTTAAGTTATAATATTCCGCATATTTCAAGTTACGCCTTAACGGTGGAGCCAAAAACGGCCTTGGATACTTTTATAAAAAAAGGAATCATTGAAAATGTTGATGATGATTTGGCACAAGAGCAATTTCATATATTAATTGAGAAACTGGAATCCAGTGGGTTTATACATTATGAATTGTCAAATTTTGGAAAACCCGATTATTTCAGTAAAAATAATTCGGCATACTGGCAAGGGAAACCCTATTTAGGCATTGGTCCTTCGGCACATTCGTTTAACGGAAATGAACGTGGTTGGAATGTTCGAAACAATTCAAAATATATAAAGGCGTTAGAACAAAATATACTTCCAATTGAAATAGAAGTTTTATCGACAACCGACAAATATAACGAGTATGTTATGACAGGTTTGCGAACCATATGGGGGGTTTCTTTAGAAAAGGTAGAACAGGATTTTGGAAAAATGTATAAAGATTATCTTTTAGAGCAGGCATTATTTCATTTAAAAAATGAAATGTTGTATCTTAATGACGGCAAATTACTAGTCACTAAAAAAGGTAAATTTTTGAGCGACGGTATTGCTTCAGACCTATTTAAAATTAATTTAACATGATTGCAACCATTCAATACAATTCCAAAAAATACCAAATCGATTTATCACAAGCTTTAGATATTTCAATACCACTGCGTGCCTCAAAAAGCAATGTAAATGCATGGTATTTAGAAGAACCTAAAATAGAACCTGTAAAAGATGGTGAGTGGATAGCGACTGTGAAAGACGGTGCTTGTATGAATTTTAATAATATTTATTTTAATCCACATGCACATGGTACACATACCGAATGTGTGGGACATATTACTCATAGAGTACATTCTATAAATCAAAATTTAAAACAGTTTTTCTTTTTGGCTGAAGTTATTACCGTGGCTCCAGAAAAATTAAATGGAGATTTTGTAATTTCAAAAAAACAAGTGCAATTTGCCATAGGAAATAAAAAAAGAGATGCCGTTGTAATTAGAACCATTCCTAATATGACGGATAAATTATCTAAGCAATATTCAAACACAAATCCCACTTACTTATTGGAAGAAGCTGCTATTTACTTAAGAGAAAAAGGCGTTAATCATTTGCTTATAGATTTACCAAGTGTAGATAAAGAAAAAGATGATTGCGAGTTGTTAGCGCATAATGCGTTTTGGAATACTAAAGGAAAAATAAGATTTGATGCCACTATAACGGAATTCATTTTTGTACCGAATTCTGTGGAAGATGGCACTTATTTTTTAAATCTGCAAATTGCGCCTTTTGAAAATGATGCCACACCAAGTAAACCTGTATTATTTAAAATATTGGAATGATTGAAATTTCAACGGATAAAAGCAAGCTTCAAATAGAAATGATTCATCAATTTTTAAAAGATACTTATTGGGCTAAAGGAAGAACTATTGATGAAGTACAAAAATCAATAAATAGTTGTTTTTGTTTCGGTGTTTATTCGAATGAAAAACAAATTGGTTTTGCTAGAATAGTTACAGATTATACAGTGTTTGCTTATATAATGGATGTATTTATTTTGCCAGAACACAGAGGTAATGGTTATTCAAAATTACTTATGAAAGCAATAAACGAAGAACCATTTTTACAATCATGTAGAGTGTGGATGTTAAAAACAGCCGATGCACATAGTTTATATAAGCAGTTTGGGTATACTGCGTTAGCGCATCCTGAAAAATTGATGGAACGCATTTTAAAATAATTCAAGTAAAAAGATACTCGGTGATAAATCAATTTAATTTATTAAATTTGAGCGACTTACAAATAAAATATTTTTTGTTAGTATCGATATTATGATTAATCGGTTGGATACATTTTAAAGAAAGTTGGGTTAAGATTGTTTGTTTGTATACTTATTTAAAAAGTCCAGAACAAAAGTTAAACATAATTTCTAATAAAGTCAAAATCGTTATTTTTAAAAAAATGGAATTATTAATGTTAACAATTTGAAAATTGGAAAGACTAACAATAAATAAATCCAACAAAAAAATGAAAAAAATGTATCTAACTACGCTGATTTTAAGTTTAATTATGGCCTTTTCTTGTGCTGATCAAGAACAACAACTTATTCAAGAGGAATTATCTTCAAGCACCTCTAAAACAACAGAAGATATTACCGCAAAAACATCTGCGGAGCAAGAAACGGAATACCTCTATGGAATTCAAATCTATTATTCAAGTGCCGAAGCTGAGATAAAAAGATTAGTAACAGTAAAAACGAAACTTGTTAGCGAAATGGAAAATGGCAACAAAAAAGTTATAGAAGACATAGAAAAAATTCAAATTCAAATTGAAAAACTAAGTCGATTTAATGAGCATTTGATGCAAATAAAACCGCCAAAAGGTCCTATAGGACCAATGCCTACACCAAATCCATGCGTTGATGGTCAAGTGAGTAATTGCAATCCTAAAAGAAAATTGACTCCAGAAACTTTAATACTGTTGGGTAACGATTTAATTGTTACAAATGTTATTATAAAAGACACGAAGGATCAAATGGTTGACGCCAAATTTCAACCCGTAGAAGACCAATTTAGCCAAAGAGCTTTACTGTTAAAGTCTAGCTTTAAAGGCGAAGGCACCATGTACACAACACTAAAAACAACGGCTGTTGGAGAAATAACCATCCCAACGCCAGTGGTTGGCTTGTAATTTGCTTAAAATCAGTATATTTAAGCTCTCCGTAAAAAAGGAGGGCTTTTTTTATGCGTTTAATTGCTATCTCTCTGCTTTATATATTCTCTAGTATTCTGGGTGTTTCTGCGCAATCACTCCAATTAGAACAAGCATTTGGCAATGCATTTAATTATCATTTTACCAATAAGGATAGTGCCTATTATTACTATGAAAAAACCATACGTTTAGCGAAAGAACAGAATGAATTAGAATACATACTAAATGGATATATTTATTTAATGAATGCGAATGGGCACTATTATGATTTAAAAAATTATCAAAAGAACCTAAAAGCCGAAGACAGCTTATTAAAGTTTGACAAGCGCTTTGATACCTTGTCAAATATAAATTTTTATAAAGATTATTTGCTTTTTGATAAAGGTAATTATCATTATAAAATAAAAGATTATGCCACTTCTAAAAAACACTTTCAAGAGCTCTTTACCAAGCTCATTGTAATTCCTGAAAACAAACGAACCAAAAATGATTTGACTACACTATCTAGTTTATATAGTTTTCTGGGTGCTATTTATAAACATACAGGTAAATATGAATTGGCGGAGTATAATTTCAAAAAGAATATTGATTTAGTTTCTACCCATAAGGATAGTTTTGATGCATGGGAGTCTGCAATTATGAATTCAAAAAAATTGCTCTCTCAGGTCTATGAGGACAAAAAGGATTTTAAAGCAGCAAATTTATTATTAACCGAAGCTTTAACTTTTTATAAATCAAATAAAAAAGGACCGAGTTTTAAAAATAGAATACTTTCGACTTATTTGCTTTTAGCTACAAATTATATTAAACAAGATAAATTTCAATTAGCGATTACCACCTTAGATCAAAGTACTCAGTATTATTCTGATGATAATCCTTTCTCAAGAGAAGTCGATTTAATTTATGGTGATGCCTATTATGGTCTTAAAAACTATACAAGAGCTGTTACCTATTATCGTACTGGATTATCCAAAATAAATAAGTTTCGCGAGTATCAAAAACATGAAGATATGGCTGTAGCCTATGCGAAATTAGGAAAAGTGTTTATTACACAACAAAAAATATCGGAAGGGTTGGAGCAGTATCAACTGGCATTAATTCAATTAGAAAAGAAATTTGATGATTTGAATTACAACTCAAATCCAAATCCTGAAAAGGCGCTTTCTAAAAAAGTTTTGACTACCATTTTAAGAGAAAAACTCAATGCTTTAGTTGATGCATATACTGTAACTAATGACATAAAATACTTAAAAATCGCGAATAACACATCGAAAGCGATCATAAAAACTTTGGATGTTTTACGTCCCGAATTTGAAAGTAAATTAGACAAGGAGTTTTTGGTTACCGAAACTTATCCTACCATTCAAACAATGGTTAGTGTTTCATATAAATTATACCAACACAGTAAACAAACCAAGTACATTAATGATGCTTTTTATTTTATGGAAAAAAGTAAAAGCATAGCACTTTTAGAAGCTCATAGAAATGCAGAAGCTACTAAATATGGGAAGATACCTTCGCATATTATTAGTGAAGAGCAAATTTACCGGGCAAAAATAGCGCGTTTAGATGAAGAAATTTTTAACTCTAAACTAAACGAGAAATCAGTACTGGTGGATTCTTTGTTTGCAACTAAAAAAAAATATTACGAGTTTATTGCCAAAATAGAGCATGATTATCCAAAATATTATGGGCTAAAATATAAATCGACTGTAATTGATGCGGTAGAATTAAAAAGAGAATTAAATGCCAATCAATCTGTTTTTAGCTATTTAGTCACAGAAAAAGCCTTATACCTAACGGTATTAAATAAAAATAAGGATGCTTTTTATAAATTCAAATTTAATGATGCCCTTAAAAAAACCATCTCTGATTTCTACGGACAAATTTCAAAACCTAATTTGGAAGATAGAAGGGACTATAGTAAAAACAGCAATCTTATTTATAAAGCTATTATAGAACCCGCATTAAAAAACAACAAGTCTACTGATATTGTAATTCTTGCCGATGATGTTTTGAATTATCTTCCTTTTGATGTGCTACAAACAGACGCAAATAATGAACGATCGTATTTGCTTTCAAAGTATAGTATTAGTTACGCCAGTTCAGCAACTTTATTACAAGAGCAAAACAAAACAATCGTAAAAAACAGGAATAAGTTAATGGTTTTTGCTCCCAATTTTAATAAAACGGTTTCGGTAAAAAACGGGAAACCAGAAAGGTTTGATATGGGGCCTTTAGTCTATAATGGCAAAGAGGCACAAAACATTTCTGCTTTTTTCAAAGGCACCATTTATGATGGGAAAAAGGCGAGTATCAAAAATTTTAAAAATGATTTAAGTGGGTATAATTTAATTCATTTTGCAACCCATGCATCGGCTAATGATGAGTTTCCTGATTATTCGTATTTGGCGTTTGAGAACAATGACACTAATTCCAATTTATTGTATGTAAAAGATTTGTATAATTATCAGATAGATGCAGATATGGTAACATTAAGTGCTTGTCAGACTGGTTTTGGAAAACTACAAAAGGGAGAAGGCATGTTAAGTTTAGCAAGAGGGTTTAATTATGCTGGTGTGCCATCGATAGTTACTACTTTGTGGAAAATCAGTGATCAAAGTACTTCTGAAATAATGAAATCTTTTTATAAAAACTTAAGTGATGGATTAAGCAAAAAGGAAGCATTGCGGCAAGCAAAACTAAGTTACCTAGACGCCAATGATGATGTTCTTTTAAGACACCCTTATTATTGGTCGGGTATTGTAATTACTGGTAATGCGCTGCCGTTAAAAACCACTAATTATTTTTTATGGGCAATTTCAATCCTTGCTGGAATACTAGTTATCTGGCTGATTTATAAAAAGTTATTTAAACGCTTTAAGTAGTTTTTGCGCTTCTATAGTTTTATATGTTCCATCTGCAATTACCTTTTTTAGTGTAATTCTTGCATTGGGCTTGTCGTTTAGTTTTAAATACGCAAGCGCTAAATACCAGGTTGTTTTTTCGGTTAAGGTATCTTTAGTTTTAAGATGCTCCAAAAGTATAGGAACAGCTTCATTGGCTTTTTCTAATTTAAGTAATGCATTCGCTTTATAAAACAAATAATAAGATTCTTTTGTAGTGTTATATAAATCTGTAAACAATTGTATCGCTTTTTCATAATCGCCTTTTTCATAGGCTAGGAAAGCAAGCGTTTTTTCATCTTGTTGTTCACTGCCTCTTTCCAATGGTTGTATCACATTGCGATAGGGTTCAAAATAACTGGCAAAAAGGGCGTTAGTAGAAACCGTTTGGTCCATGGTGAAAAAATAGCCTAAACCTAAGAGTACAATAATACTGGCAGCTGCTAACCATTTTACATAAGAACGTTTGGTTTGCGGACTTTCGATTTTGGCTTTCGATTCTATTTCTGAAATTAAATTTCTAAATTGGTCATCATCAGCTTTCTTAATAGCTTTTTTTAAATTGACTTGTAATGTTAGTTCTCTCTCAAAATTTACGTCATTTTGTAGAAGTTCATCCACCATTAACGCTTCTTCAGGCGAAAGTCTGTTTTGTATGTATTTTTCAATTAAATCTTCTTGCTTATTCATAGGTTACGCTTTAATCATGTCTTTCAGGGTTTTTAAGCATCTGGATTTCTGGCTTCTAACAACGCTGCCGTCTGTATAATCTGTATGCTCCACAATTTCATCAATACTTAGTCCCCTAGAATAGAATAAGGTTAACATCTCCTGACATTTTTTTCCTAATTTTTTAAAATAGGTATGTAATAAGACTTGTTCATGGGTAAGTTCTACTTCTTCAATTTCAGTAGTAACTAAATCAATAGTATCATGAATACCAAGTTTAGAAGGCTTGTATTCTGTAGTTTTCTTTTTTTCTTTCAGTAAATTAAAGATCATAAATTTCCCAATCCCAAAAAGATACGTTTTCATAGAGCTGTTAACGGCATCTAATTTACCATTCAAAGCATGTTTTCGTAATGCAATAAAAGCTTCTTGGTATATATCACAAAGATCATCATAGCTAAGTCCGTATTTTTTCCCAAAATTTAAAAAGATAACTCTATTAGCATTATAGAGTTTACTCACCTCTTTTTGGTCGCTATTTATTAGATAATCTATATAGTTTTTTTCCATACGCTTATTGTAAGCTCAAGCTATAAATGTATTTAATAGATTTTTTTTTGATGTAAATGTTAACATTAATATTTAAAACCTCACTAAAGATAAATGAAAAATATAAGTACTCATGAAAAAAATAATTATCCACGTCATTTTTCTGTTCGCGATAATAGGAAATGTACATCAAGTAGAGGCCCAATTTCTTAAAAAATTAGGTAAGCGAGCGGAAGATGCCGCCAAGGAAGCAGTTCTTAGAAAATCTGAACAGAAAGTTAACCGCGAAACTGAAAGAGCTATGGATACCATTTTAGATGGTAATAAGGGAAAAAGGAAGAAAAGCAAAAAAAACAAATCTTCTGAAGATCAAGACGATAATCAGAATGATGAGATGAATGAAAACACGGAAATTTCAGAAGAAGAAAACACGGAAATTGGTTTTGGAGTATATAGCAATTTTACGTTTATCCCAGGAAACAAACTTTTGTTTTATGATGATTTTGCAGCAGATGCCATTAGGAGATTTTCCCGCGAATTGGGAAACAGGCGGCTCTGGAGAGGTGGTAAACCTAAAAAATTCTGATAGTAAATGGCTTTCCATAGTCAGACGGTCTGGGTATTTACCAACCATGAAAAACACACTCCCTGAAAATTATACCATAGAATTTGATTTGACTAACAATGGTTATGGTACAGGAAAATCGAGTAGTAAACTCATGTTTGTATTCATGACTAAAAAGGCATATGCTGGTGGTAGTGGCGGCACTTTGGCAGAAGTAGAATTTCTGCTTTCCCATAATGGTTTCAATGTAAGTAGTGTGTCAAATTTTGGAGGGGAAGTTGATGTTAAGATTGGTAGTACTATAAATAGGAATATGCCCGAGTATATAAACAATACGGTTCACATTTCTATAGCAGTAAACAAAAAAAGACTAAGAATGTGGGTAAACGAGGAAAAAATGGTGGATTCCCCAAACTTAATTCAGGCAAATATTGGTAAATATTTTATTATTCAAGCGATGGATGTTTTACCTGAATTAGGGCATTTTGTAGGTGTCTCAAACTTTAGAATTGCAGAATCCTACCGAAGACTTACGCTCACTACTTCTTAAAAATGGAAAATTTAGCACTACAGGTATTTACTTTGATACTGCGGCATTCACAGTTAAAAAAGAATCGTATGGTGTTTTATCTGAAATAGCGAAAATGTTAAAAGAGAACCCAGATATCAAACTACAAATTATAGGGCATACCGATAATCGAGGAGATGAAAGTTCCAACCAATATTTATCAAGAGCAAGAGCACAAATGGTTAAACAAATTCTTTGGGAAGAGTTTGAAATTGAGTATGATAGATTGTCATTTATAGGTAAAGCAGACTCCGAGCCTATTGACGATAATAATACCGAAAAAGGTAGAGCGAATAACAGAAGAGTAGAATTTATAAAGATATAATACAAAGTAAAATGGAAACAACAGAAAACAAAACAGTAGTAGTTAACGAAGGCAAAAACATAGCCATTATAGCTTATATCACCATTATTGGTCTCATTATCGCATTTGTGATGAACAATGAGAAAAAAGAACCTTTTGCATCATTTCATATCAAACAATCTTTGGGGTTGGCATTAACAGGTTTGGCATTAGGCGTTATCGGCATCATACCCATTTTAGGGTGGATTATAAACATCATCGGCATTTTCGTACTCCTCTATATGTGGATTATGGGATTAATGAATGCCATTAATGGAAAAGAAAATGGCGTGCCTTTTTTAGGAGAAAAATATAAAGTTTGGTTTAAGAATATTTAAAAATATAAAGATTATGAAAACCCAAATAAAATTACTTGCATTATTGTTACTACTTGCTTTCAGTTTTTCATGCAGCAAAAATGATGATGAAAAGATAGAGTCAGAAATAGAAGTTGTAACAAACATTTATGCCGTTGGATATGAATATGGTGATGTAAATAACGTTGCCACAATTTGGAAAAACGGCGTAGCTACACCATTAAGCAATGATACAAACGAAACCATAGCCAATTCTGTTTATGTTTCGGGTAGTGATGTATATGTAGCAGGGTATGAAAACAATGGAATAAATAATATCGCAATACTGTGGAAAAATGGTGTAAAAACGCCATTAACAGATGGCACTAACGCGGCCCAGTCTTTTTCGATAAATGTTTCAGAAGGCAATGTATATGTGGTGGGTCGTGAAATTAATGGAACCAAAAACGTGGCAACACTTTGGAAAAATGGGGTAAAAACACCCTTAACGGATGGCGCTAACCATGCTTTAGCACAATCGGTTTTTGTGTCTGGTAATGATGTATATGTAGCAGGGTTCGAAAATAATGTAACAAAAAGTGTAGTAATGCTTTGGAAAAATGGTATTAAAACACCTCTAACAGATGGCACTAATAATGCCCAAGCACAATCAGTTTTTGTAACTGGTAATGATGTATATGTGGCAGGATACGAATATAATTCAAGCGGTAAAAGCGTAGCTAAATTATGGAGAAATGGGGTTGCTACTTCATTATCTAATGGCGCAAATAATGAGTTTGCAACATCGGTTTTTGTTTCGGGTAATGATGTTTACACTGTTGGCTATGAAATTAGTGGAGCCTTTAGGATAAGTAAAATGTGGAAAAACAATTTACCAGCTGTGATTTTAAGTAATATGGAGGAACGTTCCTCTGTTTATTCGGTTTATGTTTCAGGAAATGATGTATATGTAGGAGGTGATCTAGACAGAGAACCTAATCCTTCAATCGCAAAACTATGGAAGAATGGTGTGCCAACAGACATAACAGATGGTACCAAAATGGCTGCTGTTTTTGATGTTTTTGTGACTACAAATTAAAATAACTTAAAATAAAAAAATGAAAACAACATTAAAACTCCTTAGTCTTTTACTACTGATTTGCTTCACTATTTCATGTAGTAACGATGATGATAAAGCAATACTTCAAACGAATACCATAACCGATGTATATGCGGTAGGCTATGAATCTGATGGCGTAAACAATATTGGTAAATATTGGAAAAATGGCATTGTAACTCCAATAACCAATGGAACCAATAATGCGATTGCTTTTTCCATTTATGTTTTAAATGGAGATATATACTTAGCAGGATACGAAAATAATGGAACAAAAAATGTTGCCATGCTTTGGAAAAATGGCGTAAAAATGCCGTTGACAGATGGCACAAATGATGCTCGGGCACTTTCAGTTTTTGTTTCTGGTACTGATGTATATGCAGCTGGTTTTGAATATGCAGGCACTAAAACTATTGCCAAAGTTTGGAAAAATGGTGTGGTGACCAATTTAACAGATGGAACCAATTTTGCCGAAGCCCATTTTGTTTATGTCATTGGAAATGATGTTTACGTTGCTGGCACTGAAAAGAATGTAACTAACAACAAGTACGTTGCCATTATTTGGAAAAATGGAGTAGCAACCCCATTAACCACTGGAGTTACCAATGCTTTTGCCATTTCAACGCATGTCGTAGGAAATGATGTATATGTTGCTGGCAGTGAAAGTAATGGCTCAGAATTTATAGCCAAAGTGTGGAAAAATGGTAATGCTACTCCATTAGCTACTACTGCTTCAAATGCAACCTCAGTGTTTGTTTCTGGTGGCGATGTTTATGTTGTAGGTGATGAAGAAAATAATTCAAAGCAAGAAGCTAAGCTATGGAAAAATGGAGTTGCAACAAGTTTAACAACTGGAGTAACTAGCAGTTATGCAGCATCTGTTTTTGTATTAGGAAATGATGTTTATGTTGCAGGATCTGAATCAACAAGTACTGGGCAACAAGCCAAAGTATGGAATAATCAAGTACCAACAAACTTAACTAATGGCACTTACAACGCTACTATTTATCAGGTTTTTGCAACTACAAATTAATCATAATATAAAACAGATGAAAACATTATTAAAATATTATACCCTACTACTGCTTATTGGTTTTTCATTATCATGTAGCAAAGACGACGATGCCCCAAAATCTATTGTACCAGAGCCTATTATAGATGTCTATGTGGCAGGGTTTTCAAATAATGGAACCAATAATGTGGCAAAGCTTTGGAAAAACGGGCAATTCACAGACCTGACTGATGGAGCAAAAGACGCCATGGCTTCTTCCGTTTTTGTCGCTAACAATGACATTTATGTAGGAGGAAGAGAATCTAATGGAGCTCAAGATGTAGCCAAAATTTGGAAAAACGGCATTCCAATTATTCATACCGACGGAGCTCGCCCTGCCAGCATTTCATCGGTGTTTGTATCAGGTACTGATCTATATGCGGCAGGTGTAGAATATAATGCAAATGGTTATGGCATTGCAAAAGTTTGGAAAAATGGAGCAGCCACAAGCCTATCATCTGAAACAAATGATGCTATTGCACTTTCTGTCTACGTTTATGAAAATGATGTATATGTTGCTGGCCGTGAATCCAGTGAATCAAATTATGTTGCTAAGGTTTGGAAAAATGGTATTGAAACCAATTTAACCGATGGAACCAATAATGCCATTGCTAATTCTGTTTATGTTTCTAATGGTGATGTATATGTTACCGGAACCGAACGCGTAACAGCTAGGTATAACGCCATGGTGTGGAAAAATGGAATCCCTACTTCTTTATCCAATGGCAAGGACAACTCTATTGCAAAATCAATTCAAGTTGTTGGCAAAGACATCTACGTGGCAGGATATGAAAATAGCGCTGAAAATGTAGCTGCCATTTGGAAAAATGGAGTAATAACAAATTTAACAAACGGTATTATAAACGCAAGTGCAGAATCCATTTTTATTTTGGATAATGATGTGTATGCCACAGGATATCATTTTAATTCTACTGAAGATAAAGGAATTGCAAAATTTTGGAAAAACGGCACTGAAACCAGCTTAACTGATGGTGTCTCGGCGGCAATTGCCACTTCCATATTTGTAACTAAAAATTAAAATAACTTAAAAATAGATAATCATGAAAAATTCAATAAAAATTTTAGCAACAGTAGGCATTGTTTTCCTACTATCATTTTCAACTCAAGCGCAAATACATGATTGGACTGGAAAATGGGAAACGACACTTTTAGGGAACAATTGGGATCTAAACATTACAAAGAAGAGCGATGGTACTTATACGGGGACTTTTCCTAACGGAACTTTAATTGGAAAGTATCAGTATGGAGATTTAATTGGCACCTATACGAGAACTAATGTTAAAATGGACAAAACTGGAATTAAAATGGGGAAAACAGGAAAATTTCGATTTGTAATGTACGCCCATCAAAAATCATTTGAAGGTTATTATAAACCAGAAGGTAGGGATGATTGGCAAGCAGAAAATTGGAACGGTAAAAGAGCAGCTAAGCGCAAATCAATATCAATAAATTAAAATAACTCAAAATAAATAATTATGAAAAATTCATTAAAAATTTTAGCAACACTAGGTATTTTTTTCTTACTCTCATTTTCTACAAATGCCCAGACAAATGATTGGGAAGGAAAGTGGAATACAATATTTTCAGCAAATAATTGGGAATTAAATATTACAAAATCTGGAGATAATTATACAGGTATCTTCCCAAATGGAAAACTATTTGGGAAAATTATAAACAAAGAATTAGTAGGCAACTATACAAGAACTGTAAATAGTTTTGACAGAACAGGTATGGGAAAAATGGGAGAATTTAGATTTGTAATTGCAATGCCGATAAAAAATCTTATGTAGGATATTATAAGGTAGAAGGTAAAGGTAATGGCAATCTGACAATTGGAACGGGAAACAGACCCGATTCCATACCAATATTTGAACAACAAGTTGAAAACAAGAAATCAATAAGAAGAGGTGAAGTTTTAAAAGACTATGTGAAAAAATAACCCAATAGTCAAACTGGACTGGTACTTGGGAGACTGATCACTTAGGTAGGTTTAAAATATTGGATCAACAAATAATACCAACTGCATCAAGATAGAGGGAAAATTCTTTATTAAACGATAGTGGAGACTTTATGGACGATTTTATGATGTAGAAGGTATCTAGAGATTATCAGTCCTAAAGAATTTGAAGGAGGTTTTAAGCATGGTGAGCAGATCGGGTATTATTAAGCTAACATATGGTATCTCCAACTCAGATGATGATTTTACAGGATATCTCAGTTATAATGTTGTATATCGTAAAACAAGGAAGAATCAATATATCCATGTAGAGAAACATCATACAAAAGCAGTATATATAAAAGGTCATAGAGAACCTCGTTCTGCAAACCAAATATGAACTATTACTAAATCTATAAAACTATGCGTCTCCTATTCCTACTATGTAATTTCTCTCTTTTTGTTTTCGTGCACCGATAGCAAAAAAGAAAAAGATGGCTTTGTTGATGGTATTTTAGAAGATTTTTCAAAAATGCCGGATTCAGTTGTCCAAAAAGGCTTTGCCATTTTAGATACCATTCAATTAAAACCGGTTGATGAAATGGTTAAAGAACTACGGCAAATTCCAGAACTACAAGAAATTGGCGTAGGAGACGAATTGTTAAGTTTTAGGCTTAAAAATGGGCCAACCATGTTGATAAAACTTAAAGGGTTTTCATCCATTACAAAAGGAGGCACAGGTAGTTATGCAACGCCGCCAATGATGATGCTTAATCCTATTGCAGCAGAAGAAACTAATGCGAATGTTGTAGGCGCACAACGGGGCGAAAACAGGCAAAGTAAAAAAGCATTGATATTAGCACCTTATGAATGGGATTTGGAAAATGATGATGCAAAAGTTCCGTATGCTAAACTTAAAAATCACAGAAATTATAAAGGAAATGTGAATTACAAATCGAATAAAAATGAAGCTTCACAAAACATAACTATTGATGATTACTTGTCATTTAATGAGTATGATATGGTTTATTTAAGTTCTCATGGCTCCAAAACATGTAACATGAAAGGAGAAATAATCAGAATCACAAGCAATTGTCATTCCTACATATCCGCGGAATAAATTTTACAATAAAAGAAAGACCGTCAGAAAATGCGTGATATCGTTTAAGCAAAAATGTTTCGGGCATTGCTTCAGGCGCCGACTGAGATATATTTTATACCAGAATTCTTTGCTACAGCTTATCCTGAATATAAATAATAAACTCTTTATTTTCAGTGCTTGCCAGTTAGGTCAGCGTGGTGATGTAGAAAACGTTTTTGAAAACATATCTGCAAAATGGACAACTTTTTTATTGGCACAACAACTGTAATTGCTTCCGATGACGCAACAAAAGCATTTGCGTATATGTATGATAGAATGTTGCAATTTGGTGAAACGGCCCCTTTAGCTTTTCAAAATACACCTTACAAACTTAAAGAGAATTTAAAAACTTTTAAAGACGAAGAAAAAAGGGGCGATTCCATTGAAGTTTATACCCATTTAAAAATGGCAACTAAAGGTAATGCCATGCATATTATAGAACCCATAAGTTTTTTAGACGAAAAAACTAAAAAAGAATTACAAGAAGGCATAGTGTATTCTTTTGAAGGCATTCTGGAAGACGACCGACCCGAAGAAGCCAGTTTTACCTTAGAGTTTTTGGGCTATACGGCACAAGAAATGGAAGACAAAGGCATGAGTTTTTCATTAAAAGTAGATGGTACTACGGTGCTGGATAAGGTGGCCTTTTTACCCGATAACGATCCGTATGATGCTATCGATGTTACAACCGGTAAAAACGAAAAAACAACCCTAGTCACATTTAAAGGCGTGAAGCTTAAAAAAGACCTTAAAAAAAATAGTTCGGTAAAATTAGAAGGCTATTTCCATTTTAGTGAAGAGAATTATGGCTATCAAAGTATTAATGTGAGTACAGGAAGTTCTGATATGCGCATTGTCATGAAAGGACCAGACGGTACGATGAATATGTATTTTGATGCGGACAACTATGCTCTTAAAATAACCTACCCTGCCCAAAACCAGACTTTATATTCAGACGAAGAAGGATACGTCTATGTGAACGCCCCAGGCCAAGGTTGGATGAAAACCAAGTTATTACAAATGTTTGGCGCCATTGCGCAACTTGCACCTATAAATATGGATTTTGCAGGCTTAAAGATGAACAAAGGCTCGGTCATGCATAAAATTCCTGCCTTTGCGGCAGAAGTCACTATTTCTATGTTAGAAAAAGAACCAAGAGCCAAAAAAATAAGTGGCGGTATAGGTTCAGAAAAAACAGTTTTTATTGCAGATGGTAAGGTTACCATCACTTTTGATAGTCAAAAAAGGCTAGAATCTTTAGTTGAAAGTGGTGCAAGCATAAAATATTATTACGAAGATCAGAATATAACATTGCCAAATGCAAAAATACTTACAATGCCATCATTTAATTAATATATACACCTATGAAAAAGCAAATTATATCTTTTTTTGTGTTCCTGCTATTTGCAATGAATACCAATGCCCAAATAACCCTTGTAAATAAAGACTCTAAGGGTAACTTCCCTAAAATTACAATCAATAATGTTAGAACCAAGCTATTTGACAGAACAAGTACTGGCATCCGACTTTATCTATATTGGGACCAAGTTCCTGTAGAAAGACGAGAATTTAAAGAATATGGTAAATCTGTTTGAAATGACAGTTTATAATTCTGACAATTTAGCTAATCGAACCTTCTATATTAATTATGCATATACCTTTACGGGAACGGCGATATGAACATCCTATTGCCACTGGTTTTATGAAAGCAACTTTTGTATATAAAGACGGTCGCCCAACCAAAACTCTCACAGAATATTTCACAGAAGTTAAATAATAGAATTATGAAAAATCAACTTTATATACTGAGTCTTTTGTTGCTTATATTTTCTTGTAAAGAAAACAGCAACGAAAAAATAAAAACATCCGAAAAGACCTCCATTTCTACTGCTACTGAAAAAGAAAACACAGAAATGATAAACAATCCATATCAGGATGCAGAAAGTCAAAAAACACTATACAAAGCTTTAAAAAAGAAAACACCATTAACCAAAGCACAGTTATTATCCGCCATACCCGAGCATATTAACGGTAATAAAAAAATAGGGGAACATAGATTCGAGGCAAGTAATCAGGTAGCAAATGGAATGTTTGGATCATTTGATAGTCCTTATAATTTCTGGATTGAAGATGGTTCAGGCTCTAGGGCTATAGTTCGAAACTTTTTTGATGCCTTAAAGTTTAAGAATCAAGGCCCAGTAGATACAGAATATGTTTATACAGAACATGATGGGTATCAAACCATTGCTTTCTTACAACCAAAAATTAAGAGAAACAATATTCGATTTATTTACAACAATAGATTCCGAATTTCTATAGAGGGACCCGACTCTGCAGATGTCTTGTGGTCCTATATCGACTTTGAAAATTTAAAAAAATTAGATCAATACAAATAACTAAATCATATGAAAACTAAAATTAGTCTATCAGTTCTGTTTATTGCGATTCTGTTTTTCTCCTGTAAAGGCGGAAACAATACGGGCAATGTTGCCATTGCCGAAGAAAATTCAAATTCCTTGGAAAACATCCATGGTAATACAAATCCAATTTTAGCCATTTCTGGAACCATTATAAATTACAAAAATGGAGAAGGCACTATTACAGAGAACAGTTTCTGGACCGGCGAGAAAACAAAGCTTGGAACCATAGACAAAAATGGAAATTTTAATATTCCATTAGATCAAGACTTTTTCAATACGGTTAAAAAAAGGATGGCTGAAGAGGAAAAAGATGTCCCAAAAGGCGGTGAAATCAGGTACCCTAGAGTGAATACTATTTTTACATGTGGGAGCGAAGGCTTTGGTTACAAAAATTTAACCGAGAAAATTAATGATAGTATTGAAGTAATTCGATATCCCCGTTACCATGAAAATAACCAAGCTACCTTCAAAAATGGCGAAAGCATCATCTTAAAATTACCCTTGCTATACCTTACCGATAAGCAGGGAAATTCACATAGCATTTTATATGCCGCAAGTACTCCAGAATTAGTAGAATGGCTTCACAATTCCGGTATGGGGAATATTAAAAAAGGGTATTATTTAGATTGGATTTTCGTAGAAAACAATTCAAACGTTAAGGGGGAATGCGTCATACCAACAGGTACGTTTAACGGGGAAGATTTTACAAGTACTACTATCACGGATCTTGAATTAAAAAAAGGGTGGAATATTATTAAATATGATATAACCGAAGTTTTCAAATCCTCTGATGGTGAAACCAAAGCTGCAATGACTAAAATTAGTGCCATAACAGAATTACCTAAAGATCTAAAATGGATTGCTATAGCCTCAAAATAAAAAATAATGCTATGAAAAAACCTTTCGTTTTTAGCATTTTGTATTGCGCTACACTCCTATAAAGGTCAAAGGCAACCTATAGATTCTGCACAAAAAAAAGATGAGGCCCATTCAGGTGCGATAGCTAAAAGGGGATCTCTATTGGTGTTTTATAGTTCCTTATTAATAAAATCGTTATCGGTTTTTAAAGCATCAACAAAATGGTGTTCGATTGAAATTTTGATAATTTTTTTAGGCTGATGTTAACATTATGTTTTGTTCTGACACTAAAGATAAATCATTCTAAATCAAATCCATATGAAAAATCAATTGAAAATCACTCTTACAGCGTTCTTCTTTATCAGTTTTTTAATACCTGTATTAGGTTTAATTAGTTGTAGTAAATCTGATGATAAAGAAGATATTACAAATTGCACCAATTGGTCAGAACAATGGTTGGCGCAAGCCACTGCGTATTCTGAAGCATCTGCTACTTATACCAACGATCCCACAACAGTTAATTGCGGAAAGCTTAAAGCAGCTGGCTTGAAATATATTGATGCATTAGAAAGTGTTATAGATTGTGTTCCTACAGCTAATGTACAAGAATATACTGCGAGTTTAAATGAATATAGGGCAGAGGTTAATAGTACGGATTGTAATTAACTACGGCATATCTCGATGTTTTATGAGTCTGTTCAAAAAAAATTAGATTCACAAGACATCGAGATTATTACTAACTATTAAAACTATAATCATGAAAACACAATTACACAACAGAATTTTAAGTTATGTTATGACTAAAAAATTATTTTTATTATTTGCTATATTAAGTTTAAGTATAGCTTCAGCCCAAACATTTACAGAAAATGGAGTTAAATATGAAATTATACCAAATACAACAAATGTACAAGTAGTAAACAAGATATACACAGGTGCAGTAACAATCCCTTCTACTGTGGAATACAATACGGTTACGTATACAGTTACTGCTATTGAACAGCTTGCTTTTTATGGGAGTTCTGGATTAACTTCTGTAATCATTGGAAACTCAGTTACTACTATTGGAGTTGATGCTTTTCAACAGTGTACTGGATTAACTTCTATAACCATTGGGAATTCGGTTACTTCTATTGAAAGACGTGCTTTTTATTATTGTACTAGTTTAACTTCTATAACAATACCAAATTCGGTTACATCTATTAAAGATTATACTTTTGATAAATGTACTGCATTAACTTCAGTAACCATTGGAAATTCGGTTACATCTATAGGAGAGTTTGCTTTTCAAGATTGTAATAGTTTAACTTCAGTTACCTTTCCTAATTCGGTTACTTATATTCATAATTATGCTTTTACTGGTTGTTCTAGTCTAACTACTTTAACAATTCCCGATTTGGTTTGGCATATTGGAGGAGGTGCTTTTTCAGGGTGTACCAGCTTAACAACTGTAAATTGTGCTATCGTAACACCAATTTATATTCCTGCTAATGCTTTTGGAGGTGCTACTGCCCAATCTGCCTGTGCTTTAAATGTTCCGCCGGCTAGTGTGAATGCTTATAAAGCAGCAGCTGTTTGGAAAGATTTTAATCCAATAAATGGGGCATTAAGCAATGAAAGTTTTGAAAACAAGAATACAATTAAGATTTATCCAAATCCAGTTTCAGACATTCTAACTATTGAAAATCCTTTTTCAGGGAATCTTCAGATTCAAGTAATTAATCAATTAGGGCAACTTATTTTAAAACAAGCTAAAAACGCATCATCAACTTCATTAGATGTTTCAAATCTATCAAAAGGACTTTATTTTTTAAATATTCATTCTGAAACTGGTGAAACTCAAACCATCAAATTCATTAAAAACTAAACATATGAAGAACCTTTTGTTTTTAGCAATATGTATATCCCTCTTTTCTTGTAAAGGTAATGGGCAATCTACCGATTCTGCACCAAATAATGATGCGTCCAATCCAGAAGCGATAGTGCCTATTCCGGATAATAACTTTGTTTTTAGTGGCAACTATGATGATTTATTGACATTGGAATTGGCATCGAGAATTACAGGTTTTGAGCCTTCAAAAGCAAGATAAAATGCACATACTAAAGGGTATGACTGGTGAAATTTTGAGGTACAATTGGGAGAATGGAAGAGAAGTTGTAAAAGAAAAATCTGCTTCCAATCGCAAAAGAGAAATTTACTCACGTACAGATCTTGTCCAGATAAAATGGTTAGATGGCGAAGCAGATATGGAGTCGTTTTTAGAATTTATTGATCTAGAAAAACATCCAGATTTAACTAAAGTGGAAAACGTTGGAGAAAATGCTTATTGGAATCCGGACAAGAATCATTTAGAAGTGTACTATAACGGGGTTTCATTTACGCTTCAGGTAGATATTTCAAATGAAGACACCCTCGATAAAGAAAAAACGATTGCCTTAGCAAGGCTAATAATAGAAGAACGAATTAAATAAAAATCTAGAAATAATGAAAAATCTAAAACATATTTTAAGGCAACTAAAGAACATACTAAAAATAGGAGTTATTGCAATTCTATTGTTAAGTACAGTAGCCTGTGATAAAGACAATGAACCAGGACTTCAAACTACAACTTTTAAACCTAATACACCTCAAGGCAATAATTTGAAATTGACCTATCCTGACGGGAAAATAGAATATATAAATGGAGATTCTGTAATTGGTTGGGGTAAAGGAAATTTATTAGGTGGTAATTATTGGAAACAAGTTATGGGAGGTAGCTCAGCAAGACAATTCGTGATACGTATTAATATTCCAACACAAACCAAAAAAAACGAAATCATTGGTGTAGAACTGGATTTGGCTAGTGGGAATAGGTTATACCTTCAAAACTCAACAGATATACCATTACGCCCAGAATTATGGATAAAAGGAGAAGGTTTTAATGAAAACATAAATGCTTACGGAAAAATCAAGATAATTGAAGAAGGTAATTATGATATTATCGGAGAGATTACTGCTGAAGTTTTAGATATTAATGGTAAAGCAGTAAAAATTACCGGCTTTTTTTGGAAGCAAAATGCAGATCCTTATAGCGGTTAAAAGTAACGGAGTAATAAATCTTAAAATTTAGAATTATGAAAAATTTATTAAAATTAACATTAATAATATTGCTTTTGGTTTCGTGTAAAGATGCACCAAAATCAACAGATTCCAAAGAATCTAAGATTATGGAAGGCTTAATTAACGAAGTAACTGGTAAAAATGTCAATATTGACGAGAAATATGCGCTATTAATGGAAGAATTGAAAACGAAAACGTTACTAACCGATGAGGAATTACTAGAAGCCTATCCAACAAAATTAGGCAACTTAAGCTTAGACTCAAATGAAGCTAGAATTACGTCAAGTAAAACTGTTAAAGGAAGCTATGGGGATGACGCTATACAAATGGAAATTTTAGATGCTGGTGGTGAAAATGTTATAGGCGCAATCATACCCCTAAAAATGTTGGAACTAAACAAGATTACCTCAGAGAATAACAATAGCATCAGATATTCAAAAAAAGAGCGTAATGGAATATTAACCTTTGGTACTGACTATGATGAAGTAGTTGGCACAGATTACCAAGCTGAAATTAGATTTCTATATGACAATCGTTTTTATGTTACGTTACAAGGTAAAAAGATGAATGTAGATAAGCTATGGGATGCGATACAACTTGATGATTTAAAACGTTTTAAGGAATTAAATAAATAAACTATACGATAATGGAATACTTTATATCATTGAGTGAATCTCAAATAGTGGGCATTATTTTACCATTAGCAGTTCTGCCTTTTTTGTTTATCGCTTTACGGCGTTGGTGGTGGGCAAAACAATCAGTGCATTGGCCTAAAACCAAGGGAACAATAGTAAAAGGAATAGCATATAGAGTTTCCAGAAGTTTAGATTTTTTATACACTTACGATGTCAATGGAATTAGCTACAAAGGAGATAAACCCTTTTTTTATAATTCTTATAAAACAGTAAAAAAAGTATCAGATTTAGTGATTAATTATGCAGAAGGCAAACAGGTTGTGGTGTACTATAATCCATCGAACCATAAAATATCGACCTTGGAACCAGGAAGAAAAGATGGCGTAAACGGAGCATTACTATTATTGCTATTCCTTTTTTCCGCGGGTTTAATGGCACTTAGCTCCCCTGGTTTAATTTCCGAAATCATAGATTATTTTTTAAAAATTATTCTCTAACCCATAAAACACACGTATCATGAAAAAAACACTTTTATTTTTAATGCTTCTATTAATGGAAGGCATTATAGTTCAAGCTCAGAATAAAGTAGAAAATCATCCTTTAAAAGCCATGGATTTGGTGTTGTTTACTTTTGGCATGGAGCAACCAATAGCTATCGGAACGATCTCAAATTCAGGGGAACTGAATTTTAATTTTCCAAAAAACCTAAATTATATTTCTGATGAAGCAAAAGCAAATTATTGGTCAGATGCTGCTTTCACATTGTTTCCAAAATGTGACAATAGCTATGATATACTTTCAGAAGAAGAAAATATGAAAGCCGTTAGTGGAGGTTATATTTCATTAAGTACTAAAGAATATCCGTATTCCGGTTTAGTATTTATGGTTACCAATGAAGATTTAGTGCCATGGTTGGAAGACACCTATTCCAATAGTGCCGTTGTAGGATCTTATTTTGAATTGGTGTATATGGAATCAGATTTTAAATATCAAGGCGAATGTTCGTCCACCGTTTCTAATACTGAAGATGACACTATAAAAACGCTGTATTCTTATAATTTGGAGTTAAAAGCTGGATTTAATTTCATTGAATATAAAATTGAAAGCGTAAAGAAACACAGCATACCAAGTATGTACGAAGAAGGTGCTTTTGACAAAATAGATAAACCTAGTAAAATAATTGTCAGTTCATCACAATCAGTAGTGCCAACCACTAAGTGGATTGGTAAATATTTTTATTAAAAATAACTTTAAAAAAAGTGTTCCAAATTTTTAACACCACTTCATAATTAAATGCTGTGTGGTGGTTTTAATAAAACGTTCTTGTTTATCTAAAAAGATAACTTTTAAAATAAATACTTGTTAAAAACTATATGATATGAAAAATAACATAAAAATAATTTTGATAATAGCAATGTTCAGTATCGGGCATTTTGCAATAGCCCAAAATTTGGTGCCAACTAAATTAGAAATAGAAAAAGAAATTCCAGGAGAAACTTTTCCTAACACATATTTTAGATTAGAATTCTGGATCCAAGAACAAAATAAATTTATTGCTCTTGATACTACCAACACTAAAATGTTGCTATTTGAAGATGATTTAGGAACTAATATTTTAAAGGAGCACCAAAAGGCAATTTCTGATTATGAAAAACAACAGTTGGAACAAGGATATAGGAACAACAATATAAAAAACAGAAACATTATTGATCTTGAAAATACGCGTGCTGTAAGTGGTGCTATTGGTTTTGAACTGCTGCTTTCTAGCTTAGTATTGCCGGCTGAAAAATCTAAAGTTTTACATATAAAAGCAATAATTGCCTACTTCACTGAAGATCCATCGGCTCCAGAACAGAGCACGATTATTAAGGGTTTTATACCAGATAATGAAATAGCCGACTGGCAAGGGAAGTCTATTTTTATTACTAAAAATGGATCCAGTAATTATGGTGAAAATAATGAAGAACACATAGGGTATTCAATACAATACGCAGACATAAGTGTTGCTGTAAAAGAAATCGACATAATCGAGAACTCTGGGAGCATCATTAAGAATCTTGGGTACATCTATATGCAAGAGGGTAAATTGAATTTCTATATACCCAAGAAGCAAGTTTCGAGTCCGTTAAATTTAAAATTCACTTACACGCCTTTAAAAAGTGTTTCATTACCAATGGATGAACATATTAGTATAGGACTTTAATTATAACAAATCATGAAACGAGCACGTTGAATGCGTTGTCATTTGCGGGAATGATTAATCGCGAACAGCATGTGACAATAAAAAAACAATAAATTCAAACACATGAAAGCACTGCAACAACTTTTTATAACACTAATTTTTCTAATAGGATGTATCGGTTTTTCTCAAACTCCAGAGCAACAAAAAATGATTGATAAAGCACTAAAAATGCGAGACAGCATCATGCATTGCATAACTCTTGAAGAGATGTTACAGCAAGCCAATGCTCAAGAGGAAAGACATGAATCAGCTAATAAAACGAATAAAAGTGAGCCAAGTTCAATCCCAAAAACTACAAAAAATGAAGATAAATATTGGAAAAATACATTAGCCAGCGATAACGATAGTAAATTAAAAAATTGGAATTATGGAGAGGCTAATCTTGTTTTTAACTATTACTATGACTCTAGAAAAGATAAAGTAGAATATGTTAAAGTTGGTGCTAATTAAAGCAGATGGTACTATCGAATTGAATCCTATAAACAAAGTGCCAATATTAAAACCTTTAAAGGAATTTAAGGATAGCAATAATTTTTTTGATATTCACAATCCAGATGCTTATCAATACAGTAACGAAGATTCGGGATTTAAACTCAACGCTTATTTATTAGTGTATCAAAATGATAAACAAATTGGAGTTTTAACCATTGGAAACTCTGCAAAAGTAACTTTAAACCTATTAACACCAGGAGATTTATATTTTGGTGATGAAGGGTATATTTTGTCATGGGTTTTTGCAGAAGAAGCGTGTACAATGATAGCCAATGAAAGTTGGAAGGGAGATTTAAGCAATACTGGCACACCCTTACTAGTTGAAACTCATGTTACGTATAACCTTAGTTTTAAACCGGGATGGAACTTGGTAAAAACGGAAGTCATTGGTAGATATGACTTCCCAAATGCTCCCGAAGAAGACAGGTCAAGATATAAAAAGCACGTTCATACAATAGTGCCCACAATTCCAGAGGATGCTACCTATTACTTTAGAAAATCACCACAATATTAAAATTTCAAAAAACTATAGAATGAAAACTATAAAAAACCATTTACTAATTGTTTTAATTTCTATGCTTGTATTAGCATGTAACAATAAAGAAAGCAAAACGGATGCACCAGAAAATAACACAACAGAAAAAAGTACAACCCCAAAAAAAATATCTTCTATTAATTCGCCTTGCGATCTTATTTCAATGGAAGAAGTGAAAAGTATGTTTTCTGTAGAACTTCCTATAGAAAATAAAGATGTTGTATACACGTATCCTACCTGTATTTATAGATGGGAGGACGGTAAAATTGCGACATCGGTATCTTTTGGGGGTCAAGAAATTAAATCTACTAGGCCTAGCGAAGTTTTAATTGTCATGGTAAAAAACGCAAACGAAGCTATGTTCAAGCAGTCCACAACGGTTTACAAACAACCGCAGCAAATTTCCAATTTAGGTTCTTTAGCAGTTTGGGATTCAAGAATCTCTCAATTAACGTTTCTTTCCAATAATTACATGTTTCATGTACATGTTAAAGTGTCTAATAACGATACTGAAAACAAAGAAAAAGCTGTTGAGGTTTCCAAACTTATAATAGGAAAACTGTAAGAATAACAATTTCGATAAACTAAGAAATTAATAGATTGCAAAGTATTACTTAAATAACAGTTCAAAATTTACTAATTTTAAACACATTCAAATTTAAATTTGAATGTGTTTTTTATGAACATCGAACAACTCCGAGAATACTGTCTAAAAAAGAAAGCCGTTACAGAAGAATTTCCTTTTGATGAACAAACCCTTGTTTTTAAGGTGTTGGGTAAAATGTTTGTTATTGCACCATTAGATAAATGGGATAAAGGAGAAGCATCTATAACTTTAAAATGCGATCCCGATTATACCATAGAATTGAGAGAGCAATACGAAAGCATCTATGCTGGGCCTTATGTAAGTAATAAACACTGGAATAGTATTGCCATTTATAAAGGTGAATTACAGTCTAAATTCATTTTAGAACTTATAGACCATTCTTACGACATGGTTTTAAAAGGCATGACTAAAAAGCTACGCGAAAGTCTAAAATAATTGGCTGCTTTTTCCAAAACCAATTAGTGATTTTTTATAAAATATTGAAAACTAAATATTTGTAAGTAAATATTTTGTATATTGGAATATTAATTTTTATTTCTCTCCCAAAGAAAGTATTGCAACGTTAGCAAAATACTCCCATATTTTATCTGTTGCTTTAGCATAAAGTTTAATTAATCAATTAACCATTATACTAACTTTAAATTTAAAAATTATGAAAACAAAAAATCTATTTTTTGCTGCATTAGCTTTCGCATTATTGCTATTTAGTACTACAACAATTTTAGCACAAGAAGATGCAAAATCCCCACAATTTATTACAGTAACTACCAATCACTGGAATATGGACAAAGAAGATTTTAAAATGTCCGAATGGAAAGCGGCAGAGAAAGAGTACCTTGAAAAAGTAACTATGAAGAATGAATTCATAATGGGGGCTTCCAAATATTTACACAATATGACTCCCGATAATACGGAGTTTATTTCTGTACAAACATTTGCGACTTGGGAAGATATAGGCAAGTTTGGTGCGCGAAATGATGAATTAGAAAAAGCGGCATGGCCTGACGAAGCAAAGAGAAAAGCATTCTTAAAAAATCTAGGTTCGTATTATGCAAATGAACATTCAGATGAAATTTATGCCAAAATACCCGGGGCTAAAATTATGGCTGAAAAACCAACCAAAGATATGGTGTGCTACATAAGAAAAAGTCATTTTGCCTTTCCTGAAGATGGAACTATGGAAGAGTTTAATAAATTAAGAATGGAAGGCAATGCTGGGATTGTTCAAAAAAACCAGTATGTAAAAGCATATTATCCGAATGTGCATGCTTGGGGCTCAGATAAAACAGAATATTTTGAAGCGTTTTTCCTTGATTCCATAGCGGATTTAGATAAAATGTTCGACAGAGATGCTGAACTTATGAAAGAAGCATTTCCAGATACTGAAGCTAATAAAGCTAAGGGGAAAGCCTATGGAAAATATTTCACGGGAGTTCATGGGGATTATTTGTATACCTTTATTTACGACCTTACGAAATAAAATTATTTAAATTTTATAAAAAAGGACACTTTAAGTGTCCTTTTTTGTTTTAATAAAGATATCCCAGAAATCTAAACTTGTAAAACCTTCTATTTTACTGTATTATTGCAAAATCAAAAACAGAGTCATGAGCGTATTACAAACATTGCAAGAAAGAAGTAACAATACCTGCGAATTATGCGCTTCAAAAGAAGGCTTATCGCAATACACCATTCCGCCTTCATTAAACGAAAATGTTGATAATGATGTTTTGGTTTGTAAAACCTGTTTAGATCAGATAGAAGGTGTTGTAGATATGGATTCGAACCACTGGCGTTGTTTAAACGACAGCATGTGGAGTGAGCATAAAGCAGTTCAAATAATGGCGTGGAGACTATTACAAAGATTGCGTAACGAAGGTTGGCCAAAAGACCTGTTAGATATGATGTATTTAGACGATGAAGCTTTAGCTTTAGCAAGAGCTACGGGTGAGCATGAAGACGAAGCTAATAAAATAATTCATCGCGATGTTAACGGGGTTATTTTAGAAGCAGGAGATTCGGTAGTTTTAGTAAAAGATTTAAAAGTAAAAGGTTCCAGCATGGTTGCAAAACAGGGAACAGCTGTTAGAAATATTCGTTTAGACCATGAAAATGCCGAATATATAGAGGGTAAAGTTGATAGTCAGCAAATTGTAATTATTACTAAATACGTTAAAAAGTTATAATACTTGGGCGTTACCGCAAGGGTCGGGCTTTTATTCGTGCATATTATTTTAAATTAAGGAACTCATGAATATAATATTTCGCTAAATCTTTTGGTTTTTTGAGAAAACCAAAAGGATACCGCTTCAATCCCTAACGCAAATATGGAATAACCCATTTAATTTGGACGTCATATTTTAATTATTCAAAGTCAAGATTTTTAATATCCAAACGCATATTTATCATATGTTTTTTGAAACCTACTTTTTCATAAGCTTTAATGGCCGGAATGTTGTCCTGGTAAACATCTAATCGTATTTCATGTACTTTTCTCGCTTTACACCATTTCAATAAAGCATCAATAATTAATTTATTAAGTTGTTTTCCTCGATGCAGTTCAGAAACATACATAAACCCTAAATAACCTTGATGTTCGTGTTTTAAATAATGTCTGTCAGTTTTAATTTTGGCATAACCAGATGCAACAATTTCACCGTTAAATTCAGCAACAAAAACTTCAGAGTCCCTATTATTTATTAAATCTGAAATGTCATAATAATTTATATTTCCAGCCTTTATGGTTGGGTCAAATGGGCGTTCAGCAATAATTACACCTTGTTCAAATTCCAATAGAATTGGCAAATCATTTATTGTTGCTTTTCTAATTATTATAGACATTGCTTAACAAGAGGTATCTGCTGGTAAAAATAGCGAAATCTTTATTTTAAAAGGGTTACTCATCGATTAATTTGACATACAAAATTTGTTTATCTAAAGAAAAATGAATTGGTCGAATAAATAATGTAAATGTGCTTTTGATTTTTATATTTACCTAAGAATAAACTAATTAATAGCCCAGATTTATTGTTTAATCATTTTAACTTAACTCATTATGGAATTAAAAATTACTAACTGTAACAATTTTTTTAAAATTAAGGGCACACTAGATAAAAACAATTTAGGCGTATTTCAAAGTGAATTCAAAAATATTTTTGAAAAACTAAATAGTGTAACTATTAGTATTGAAGATATTGAGAGCATGGATCGTCATGGCGTTAATGCCTTTGCCGAACTTCATAAAGAAGCTATTGCTAAACATAAAAGCTTATCAATTATTGGTTTAGGATGTAAAGATTTATACAATCATTTTAAATCTGAAGTGGCTGCGTAATTTATAATAATATTTTCGGAGTAAAACTTCGAGATATCCATTGAAAATAGTCAGGCTTGTGAAAACGAGTGACTATAGTATATTTTTTTGTTGTTTATAAAAGGCATCTGCCTGAAGTTGCATTAGCTCCCTCGCTTTTGTACGCTTGTAGGTGTATAATTCTTCTTCGGTTTCTAAATCGGTATAAATCCTGTCGTTAATAGCAAAGTCTGTTTTTAACATGACTTCACGTTGCTTTTTATTTTGAAGCACGTTTGTTTTTATGGCCGTTTCTTCGTCGTCTAATTTAAAATCGTAAGCACCCTTTGGCGATAATAATTTTGCGAAAATAGGTGATGTTTCAATAGCCAAAAACAAAAGAAATATAAAGAGTGAAGGCAACCAAGGCAATTTACCCAAAGCATTCACGCGTGCCATTAAGCCATCAAAATTATTAATAATAGGTTGTGTAGATACAACTTGTGTTTCGTAATCGCCTTTTAATTTAGCTATTTGAGATTCTGAAGCTGCAATTTTTGCTTTGTTTTCTTCTTTAAGTAGTTGCAGTTCGGCTAACAACGCATCATGTTTATCGCGTTTTTCTTTATAAACAGGGCCTTTACCCAATAATTTGGTGCCAGCAGTTCCTTCTGCTTCTGCAATATAAGTATCATAAAGTGCATTCACTTCTGCTTCTTTAGTAGCTATTTGTTGTTGTAAGGAGGTAATATCGGTGTTTAAGTTTTCAATATTTGGATTGAATTGTTGCGCGATCTGGTTTTTGTTAGCTAGTGTTAACTCATTTTTTTGTTCTAATAAAACCTGATTAATTTCTTTTTCAAAAATTTTAAGTTCTAATGGTTTTGAGATAACAACGGCAATAATAACTGCTAATAAAATTCTTGGCGAAGCCTGAATTAATTCGTCAATAGCATTGCCTGTTTTTTTAATTGTGGACACTATATAACGGTCTAAATTAAAAATTAGAAGTCCCCAAATTAATCCGAAGAAAACAGAAGAGTATATATTGTCGAAAACCGTGTAAAGCGCAAAACTGGCAGCTATAAAAGCCATGACGGCTGTAAAGAAAACGGTAGCACCTATACCAGCGTATTTGTTTTGTTCGCCTTTAGAACATTGTTCTAAAATATCGGTATCTGAGCCTGAGCAAATAATGAAGAATTGCTTTAACATAATGATTGATTTTGATTGATGATTGACTATTAGAACGTCAAGTTAGGTATTTTGTTACATTATTATTTAAGAAATTTCATTGTTTCTGGAATAAATATTTTCAATAATAATAGAATCCAAAAATAATGAGACCCTTTCAAGTAAGTGTTAATTCAAGAAATATATTTAAGAAATTGAAGCAGTTTTATTTGAAGTTAGCCTTCTGTGTTAGCGATTGAAGCAAACTACCATGAAACGTAAAGCGCGACCACCTTTTACTTCTAAAAAGTAAAAGGTGGTAACACCCAAAAATTATTTAGAAAGTTCGGTGAAATATTTATAGAATAACGGAATAGTTTCGATGCCTTTAAGATAATTGAAAACTCCGAAATGTTCGTTGGGTGAATGGATAGCATCACTATCTAATCCAAAGCCCATTAATATGGTTTTGCTTTTCAACTCTTGCTCGAACAGCGCCACAATAGGGATACTGCCACCGCTACGTTGTGGAATTGGGGTTTTTCCAAAAGTATGTTGGTATGCTTTACTGGCTGCCTGATAGCCAATACTGTCTATTGGAGTGACATATCCTTGCCCGCCATGGTGCGGTTTTACTTTTACGGTAGCACCTTTTGGCACGATACTTTCAAAGTGTTTTGTGAATAGTTTGGTGATTTCTTCCCAATCTTGATGTGGCACTAAACGCATCGATATTTTGGCATAGGCTTTACTGGCAATAACGGTTTTGGCGCCTTCACCCGTGTAGCCACCCCAAATGCCATTTACATCCAGAGTTGGCCGGATGGAATTACGTTCGTTGGTTGTGAAACCTTTTTCTCCGTAAACATCGTAATGTCTAATGCTTTTTTATAATTCTCTAAATTGAATGGTGCTTTTGCCATTTCTGCACGTTCGGCTTTTGAAAGTTCTTCAACTTTATCGTAAAATCCAGGAATGGTAATGTGATTGTTTTCATCGTGAAGCGATGCAATCATTTTGGTTAAAATATTGATAGGGTTTGCCACAGCGCCACCATATAAACCAGAATGTAAATCGCGGTTCGGACCCGTAACTTCTACTTCAACATAACTTAATCCGCGTAATCCAGTGGTTATGGACGGCACATCTTTGGCAATCATGCCCGTATCGGAAATAAGAATAACGTCATTCTTTAATTTCTCCTGATTGTTTTTTACGTAAATAGCAAGGTTGGAACTTCCAACTTCTTCTTCGCCTTCAATCATGAATTTTACATTACAAGGCAGCTGGTTTGTAGCAGTCATAAATTCCATGGCTTTTACATGCATGTACATTTGACCTTTATCATCGCAAGCACCTCTGGCAAAAATGGCGCCTTCAGGATGTAATTCTGTCTTTTTTATAACAGGTTCAAATGGTGGTGAGTTCCATAAATTTAATGGGTCTGGTGGTTGTACATCATAATGCCCATAAACCAAAACGGTTGGCAGTTTTTTATCAATTATTTTTTCACCGTAAACAATTGGGTAGCCAGCTGTTTTGCAGATTTCAACACTATCGCAACCCGCTTTTTCTAGGCTTAATTTAACGGCATCGGCAGTCTTTAAAACATCACTTTTATAAGCTGAATCGGCACTTATGGATGGTATTTTAAGTAATTCGATTAATTCGTTTAAAAATCGGTCTTTGTGTTCTGTAATATAAGATTGTATGTTATTCATGAGGTATATGTATTGTTACTTCAAAAGTACGAAAAAGAAAGCTTTTTGATGGATTCTTTGGAGAACCTTATGCTTAATTTTCTTTAATAAAATTTACAATAACAGGTATTAATTCTTCTTTTAACGGTAATTTAGAATTACTATAGGTTTGTATATTTTTTGTTCTATCGACATCGGCTTCTTTAAGAATATGATTCATCTTTTCGATGATTACTTTTTTTGCTTGTTTATTGGATTGAGATAGCAATTCTGCATCTTCAACACTTACTTGAATATCGGTAGTTCCTTGAATAATTAATATCGGCATATTCAATTTTGAAATTTCTAATTGCGGATTGTACTTAAACCAGGATATTAAATACGGTTGAACGCTTGGACGAAATAATGCATATAGCATTTCTGGCGCATTGTCTACTGTTTCTCCTTTTTCCAGTTTTTCTATAATTGGGCGTGACATTTCAAAAGCTAAAGGCGATTGTTCCTTTAGTTGTTTAAGTAATACGTCGCCTGCGGGCAAACCAGGACCTGCAATCGAAATAAATTTATCAACTTGTTTTTCTTGAGATGCCATGATGCCTATTAGCGAACCTTCACTATGTCCAAGGATTATTAATTGGCTAAATCTGTTGTCGTTTTTAATCAAATCGCACCAATCTTTTACGTCGTCTATGTAGGTTTCAAATCTTAAATCTGATTCTTTTTCGACGGCATTTTTACTTTCGGCAATGCCGCGTTTATCAAATCGTAATGAGGCAATACCATTTTCCGACAATCCTTCTGCGAGCATTTTTAGTGAATTATTAGTCATCATGGGGTTATTTCCGTTTCTGTCTGTTGGTCCGGATCCGGCAATTATTAAAACAATGGGCGTTACATTAGTAGAGTCTGCAACTTGTAGAGTTCCTTGAATCTCGCCAGTTTCGGTGGATAAAACAATCGACTCTTCTTTAGATTGTGAGAGTAAAACATTGCTAAAAAGGACAATAAGTACGATTGAAATGATATTTTTTTTCATGATTATAAACAATTCTTAATGCGCAATTATTAATTATTTAAAAGTATAAAAAAAGAATGTTTTTAGTGGTTATAAGTTTGCTATTTAAAAATCTTGTTTATATTTGCAAACCTTTAGCGGGCGTGGTGGAATTGGTAGACACGCCAGACTTAGGATCTGGTGCCGCGAGGTGTGGGAGTTCGAGTCTCCCCGCCCGCACAGTAAAGGAAAAGCTTCTCAAGCAATTGAGAGGCTTTTTTGTTTTTTTATTTAAATGAACAACAATTTGAAAAAACAATAGTTTAAAAACAGAAAGATGCTAACAAGTGTTATTAAATTATTTAAGTTTTAATAAGCCCTAATAAGCTAAAGGTTATATATTTGCAAAAATTTATTTTTCTATTGAATCTGCGGGTATTTTTTTGATAAAATCTAGATTTAAATAACCATTGTTTTCATAAAAACTTAATAAAATTAACCAAACAGGAAATGAACAAAAAATTAGATCAACAAGCAGCAGATAATATAAGAGCGTTGGCTGTTGCCATGGTAGAGAAGGCAAATTCAGGACATCCAGGAGGCCCTATGGGCGGTGCAGATTTTATGCACATTTTATATTCTGAGTTCTTTAATTTCGATCCAACAGATATGGAGTGGGCTTTTAGAGACCGCTTTTTTATGGATGCCGGACACTTATCTACGTTGATGTATGCGCAGTATTACCTTTTCGGAAATTACGAAAAAAATGATGTTGCTAATTTCAGACAATGGGGTTCCATTACTCCAGGTCACCCAGAAGTAGATGTTAAAAGAGGTATTGAGAATACGTCGGGTCCATTAGGTCAAGGCCATACTATGGGTGTTGGTGCTGCTATTGGTGCTAAATTTTTAAAAGCCAGATTTGGAGATTGGATGAACCATAAAATATATGGTTTTATTTCTGATGGAGGTATTCAAGAAGAAATTTCACAAGGAGCAGGTAGAATTGCAGGTCATTTAGGATTAAGCAATTTTATTATGTTTTTCGATTCTAATGATATTCAATTATCAACATCTACAGATGAGGTAACTAGTGAAGATACCGCAATGAAATATGAAGCATGGGGTTGGAAAGTAATTTCAATCGATGGTCATAATCATGATGAAATTAGAAAAGCCTTAACCGAAGCAAATAACGAAACTGAAAGACCAACCTTAATAATAGGTAAAACAATTATGGGTAAAGGTTGTGTTACTGCCGATGGTAGTATGTATGAAGGACACTGTGAATTACACGGTCAGCCCATTGGACATACCGGAGCCGATTACACAAAAACCTTATTAAACTTAGGAGCAAATCCAGAAAGTCCGTTTGATATTTATTCAGATGTTCAAGTTATTTTATAAAGACATTATAAAACAAAAAACAGCTAAAGCAGCTAAAAAGAAAGCAGAAATTGCTTCTTGGAAGGCTTCTAATAAAGCACTTGCAGATAAATTAGATTTCTTTTTATCTGGTGAATTACCAGAATTAGATTTCGAATCAATTGAACATAAAGCAGGTTTAGCATCTAGAGCTGCTTCATCTGGGGTATTAGGCTATTTAGCTGGAAAAGTAGAAAACATGATTGTGTCTTCAGCCGATTTATCTAACTCTGATAAAACAGATGGATTCTTAAAGAAAACGCATGCCATTAAAAAAGGAGACTTTAGTGGATCCTTTTTACAAGCAGGTGTTGCTGAATTAACCATGGCATGTATTGCCAACGGATTAGCATTACACGGAGGCATTATTCCAGTAGTAGCGACATTTTTTGTGTTTTCAGATTATATGAAACCAGCCATTCGTTTAAGTGGTATTCAAGAATTAGGAGTGAAGTTTGTATGGACGCATGATGCCTTTAGAGTAGGAGAAGATGGGCCAACACATCAACCAGTAGAACAAGAAGCTCAAATTCGTTTATTAGAAAAACTTAAAAACCATAGTGGGAAACCAAGTTTCTTAGCCTTACGTCCTGCAGATTCTGCTGAAACAAGTGTGGCATGGAAAATGGCTTTAGAAAATAAAAACACGCCAACAGGTTTAATACTTTCAAGACAAAATATTAAAGATATTCCAGCAATGGGTTCTTCAAGATATAAAGAAGCTTTGGCTGCTGAAAAAGGTGGTTATTTAGTGAAAAAAGTTGATAATCCAGATGTGGTTTTAATTGCAAACGGATCGGAAGTTTCAACACTTATCGCTGCTGCTGAAATATTAGAATCAGAAAACGGATTGAAAGTAAACATCGCTTCTGTAATTTCAGAAGGTGTATTCAGACTTCAATCTAAAGAGTATCAAAATTCTGTGATTCCTAAAAACAAACCATTATTTGGTTTAACAGCAGGCTTGCCGGTAAATTTAGAAGGTTTAGTAGGTGATAACGGAAAAGTTTTCGGACTAGAGCACTTCGGCTATTCTGCACCAGCCAATGTTTTAGACGAAAAATTCGGCTTTACAGGCGAAAAAGTAAGCAAACAAGTATTAGAATATTTAAAAACAGTATAAAACTAAAGGATATGAAATTTTTTATAGATACAGCAAACCTTAAAGATATTGCAGAAGCACAAGCATTAGGTGTTTTAGATGGGGTTACAACAAACCCATCTTTAATGGCTAAAGAAGGTATTACAGGCTACGATAATATATTATCACATTATAAAAAAATATGTGAATTGGTAGATGGTGATGTAAGTGCTGAAGTTATTGCAACCGATTTTGAAGGCATGGTAAAGGAAGGCGAAATGTTAGCTTCATTACACCCACAAATCGTGGTGAAATTACCAATAATTGCCGATGGCATCAAAGCATGTAAATATTTTTCAGATAAAGGCATTAGAACCAATGTAACCTTGGTGTTTTCTGTAGGTCAGGCATTATTAGCAGCAAAAGCAGGTGCAACCTATGTATCTCCATTTATAGGAAGATTAGACGATATTTCTACAGACGGTTTAAACCTGATTTCTGATATTAGATTAATCTATGACAACTATGGTTTTGAAACTCAAATATTAGCTGCATCTGTGCGTCACACCATGCACATTATTGATTGTGCTAAATTAGGATCTGATGTTATGACGGGACCTTTATCAGCGATCAAAGGCTTATTAAAACACCCTTTAACCGATAGTGGTTTAGCACAGTTTTTAGCCGATTATCAAAAAGGGAATAAATAATTTATACTCTATGATTATAAAAAAAAAGCCTTTCTACAATTAGAAAGGCTTTTTTGTTTTCCCCCAATTTTTATTTACTGAAATTATAATTTAACAAGTTTGTTGGTGCTTTGCTCACCAGATTCATTCGTGATTTTTATTACATAAATGCTTTGAGGTAAACTAGATATGTTGAAATCATACCCTTTTTCAAAGTTGCCTTTAAAGGTTTTTATATTTTTCCCTGTAATATCGTAGATAATTAATTCTTCAACATTTTTATTTAATGAAAAAGAATCATTCGTTGGGTTTGGATATAAAACCACCTCAAAATTTGCATTAATTTGGCTTTTGCTTAAAGTAGCTACTTTATTTCCGAAAATTCTAAATTGCCCAGCTGCTACAGTAATTAAATCCGTTGTACCGGTTACATTCATAGAAGTATTATCCATTAAATCATACCAGGTTCCTATATATGGAAAATTTGGATTTATGTTTTGGCTCGTAACTGAAAAATTAGCTATAACAATAACATTTTTTAAGTTAGATCCAGAAGCAGTTTCAGATCCGGTATAAATGCTTATTCGTGGTGTTTGAGATCCTGAGTTGATGGTATAACTGCCTTCAAAAACAGGTTCATTTATTTTTAGATAGTTAAGTCGAGACCAATCATTATATATTTTATTTCTGTTAGCAATCCCTAACCAATTATTTACCCATTGTGGTTGTGGTTTTGTACTTAGTTTACAATCGCCATCATTGTTACCATCGTAATCAGAATTAACAACTCCATTGGAACAGGTCCAAATAGAATTTTCCATACCCAATTCAGCAAAATGCCACAGCATTTTAGGACCAGGAATAGTTAAGGTTACCGCTCCTAAAGCAGACATTCTTGATAACGCTGTATTTAAATCTCTAACATTATGTAATGGATTGGTAGTAATACCAAACTGGATCATTTCATACATAATACGGTCTTTGTCATGACTCTCAGCGTATCCTAATGTGCGTTTTGCGGTAAAACCATGTGCCGTATGTCCCATTCTGTCAAAATTTATATCCGCGGCTTGTCCTTGTGTTAAGTTTTTATAGGAGTTCCACATTTCGCTCCACATCATAATGCCTTTTGGAACAGCATCTCCAATTCTATAGTTTGCCCATTGTTGTTCTTCAGCATCTCCACCTAAATGTTCAAAAATAACATAGTGTGTTTCATCTAAGCTCCATGAATAATCAGCATATTCCTTTAATACAGCTACTCTGTCTGTTTGTAAGTTATTTGTGCAAGTTTGATCATTTTCGGTGCAGTTTTGAGTGAATCCCTTAGTTAAATCCCATCTAAAACCATCAATTTTAAAATCTTCAATCCAATGTTTTATAACACGTTTAGTATAATTTTTAGTCCAGCTAATTTGATGATTAAAGTCGTTTCCTACGCTGTAGGCGTGTTTCGCAACGGTATTAAAATATGGGTTTTCAGAAGTTGGTTCTCCATAGCCGTCTCCATCAGGGTCATTACACCATAATCTAACCATTGGGTTTCTTCCAAATGCGTGATTCAAGGCCACGTCTAAAATAACCGCAATACCATTTTGGTGACAAACATCAACAAGTTCTTTTAGCTTGTCTTCTGTGCCATAAAATTTATCTAAAGCCATGTGAAAGGCCGTATTATAACCCCAGCTTTCATTGCCTTCAAATTCCATTACCGGCATGAGTTCAATTGCGTTTATATTTAAATTTTTGAAATAACTAATTCTATCAATAACATCTTGAAAATTCCTATCTAAATCAAAATCGCGTAATAACAATTCATAGACAACCAAGTCTTCCTTTTTAGGTTTTGAAAAATCAGTTACTTGCCAATTATAAGTGCTTTGATTGGTTTGTAAAACGGTTACTTCAAATTGATTTCCTGTATTTGGATAAGCAGGAAGATTTGGATAGGTATTTGAAGGAATACCTGGGTCATCATAATAACTTAACACCAAAGTAGAATAAGGATCGGCGGTTTTAACCAATCCAGGTGAATTTGTAATTGGCGTTTTGTCAACCGCCCAATATTGATAAGTTTCTATTTGACCAGGAGTGAGTCCTGTTAATTTAATCCAGAATTTACTATTTCTTGTGGGATCTCGTTTCATGGCATAGGCAGTTGTGGGTTGCCAATTATTAAAACTTCCAGCTACATACACAAAATCTTTGCCTGGCGCATATAGTACTAAAACCGCTTCGGTATCACTTAAATAGGTTATGCCATCCTGATATGAAACAGGCATTATACTTGATGTTGTAACAGGATCTATTAATACATCAAAGTTTTTTGTTTTCACACCTGTTCCTGGAAGAGTAACTACTAATTGATAGTTTTGATTTTGGGTAATATTAGTATGTGTATAGGTATATGAAGATATATTGTTTTGAGTGTTTAATACTGAACCATTTGCGATTAAAACATAATTGGCATTTCCGCCTGTATTAGATGCGGAAATATTTAAGTTGGAGCCGGAATTTAAAATGCTTGTAGAATTAACTGCAGGATTTGTTAAAGTTACTTGAAACGCACCTATAGAGATTTCTAAATCACTTGTTTGCTGACTAGCATCAGCACTTCTTAAAACAATATTTATCGATGTAATAGCCCCAGAACCAGTATAAGCATAATATTCTTTTATTGAAGGGGTTAAATCTAGTTTATATATATTACCAGAAACTAATTGAAGGACAGGTTGAGTGCCATTATCTCCCCAATTGCCTATTACATTTTGCCATGGGGTACTATCATCAATAGTTATTCCAGTATGTGCGTAAATAATCCCGGAATAAGATTCTAAGCTTGTTCCGGTTTTATCAAACAATAATGTGGCTGAATTCGATTCCTCTGGTGTTATACCACCTTGCCATGATAATTGAGCATAACTATTTGCAGAAAAAACTAGTAAGGTTATTAAAAGTAATATTTTTTTCATCGCATTAAAATTTTATTTAAAAAGGCAAAAAAGGGGTTTTGTAATTTTACATAACCCCTTTTTTAACTAAAATGTTAACATAAATTATTTTTATCTTTTACCTAATAAATATTTAGGTCCTGCAGCATCGTTAAAGTCAATTGTAATGACGTAGTTTCCTGCAGTTACGGCGATATTATTGTCGGCATCTCTATCTAAAACACCATCAAGATTTGCATCACCATAATCACCATCCCAAGTATTATTTGGTCTAAATTTAATAAGTCCATCTATAAGTGTAATATTTTCAGCAAACCAAATACCCGGTTGAATTTCTGTTAAAGCAGCATCTGATACTTTTACATCAGGAGTACCTGCATCACCATCATGATCCCAAGTAGCATTACCCCAATCATTAAATCCAGAACCTACTGCTCCCCATACTGTTGCTTCTTCTATGGTGTAACTATTATCTTTTAGGTTTAAGGTAATTAAATAGTGACCTTCGGTAACGGCAATGTTGTTATCAGCGTCCGTGTCTAATATTCCGTCAAGGTTTGCATCCCCCATATCTCCTGACCAAGTATTTAATGGTCTGAATTTTATAAATCCTGTAAAAAGCTTCACACTAGCTTTAAAGGTATCTGTAGTATAATCATAATAAAGTTTTGCATCTAATCCGCCTGAACCCCAATTGTTATATCCATTGCCTACTATACCCCATGAGAATGGTACAATAGAATAAGACATGTCATTGGTGTTTATAGTGATTTTATAATCACCTGCTGTTACATTTATATTATTATCTGCATCAGCATCTAAAATACCATCAAGGTTGGCATCTCCAAGATCTCCGCCCCAAGCATTGTTTTCTCTAAATTTAATTTGTCCGTCAAGTAAATTTACATACGATACTATAACTCCAGGTACGGTAGTTGTATAAAAAGGTGCATCAAGTGGTTTTCCATCTCCAGACCAATCGTTATAACCAGAACCTACAACACCCCAGGTAGATTTTGAAAAACCTCCACCGCTAGTGCTTTTTTCTGGTAAAAACAAGGTTAATATTTGAGTTGGTGAAAACACTTCTAAGGCATCCGTACCTACCGTTGCTTTTAATCTAAAAGTAATTTCTCCTGTATCTGGAGCCGCTGTATTTGGGTCATTATCTAATCCTAACTCAGTTGCGTAACTAAGTAATTGACCAATTGTAACAGCTAACTCATTTCCAGTTGTTTCTCCAATAGTTTCAGCATCAGTAAAATCACCTAAAATGGATTTTTGAAGCTCGTAATTAACCACGGTTGGTACCCCATAATCTGAACTGCTCCAAGTGAATCGTTCACCTAAATTACTAGAAGTTTCTGCAGTAAGCACATAAGATTCTAGAAAAGAATTTGTGAAATTTATACCTGATGAAGGCTCTTTTGCAGTAAACATAAAGTCGTCATCCTGCTCGCATGAATTCAAGCCAATTATAGCTAAAATTAATAATCCTAAAATTTTTATATTTTTCATTTTTTCTATTTTTTTATTTAATATCCTGGGTTTTGTTGTAAGTTGGAATTGGCCTCTAAGGCTGTTAATGGGATTGGAAACAAATTATAAGTATCAGGAATTGATACTCCGTTTACTGCGTTTCCTTTCCAAGGCCATAAATAACTACCTCCTGTAAATTTTCCAAAGCGAATTAAATCAGTACGTCTTTGGCCTTCAAAATTTAATTCTCTACCTCGTTCATCAATTATAAAATCTAAGGTTAAAGCAGTTTGTGTTATAGTGCTTGCATGAGATCGTGTTCTAACATCATTTACATATTGAGTAGCAGTACTCATGTCTGTTCCGGCAGCGCCTCTTACAGCACATTCTGCATATATTAAATAAGCATCAGCTAGCCTGAAAAGAGGGAAATCAGTTCCAGAAAAAGATGTTGGACTTGAGGTTGATGAGAAATTGGAATTTCTAAACTTAATTGACGGATAACCATCTGTCCACTTCTTATAATCTGTCATTTCATAACTATGACCTGTTGTCCAAAAAAGATCTGATCGATCATCAGTTGAAGTTCCTAAATCTCCAAATAAACCATACCATGCTTTAGTAGTTCTGTGTCCTCCCCAGCCTTCAGTCGCTCCATAATCAGATAATGTCAAAGTCTCTGCACTAAGGCTTCCGTTTATTATGTAGGTTGTGTTTCCATAACTTTGGCTGTTAACAGCATCTGCAATTAGTGGGAATATAATTTCAGGAGAACTTTCATTATCTCCAGAGAAAATCGCTACGAAGTTAGGGTCTAATGAATAACCACCTTCATTAATAACTTTTTTAATGTACGTTGCTGCATCATTATATCTTTCAGTTCCAGTGTACACACCAGCGTTTAAATATAATTTAGCTAACAACATTTGAGCAACAGATTTGTTTGCTTGACCATAACCATTGGTTAGTGGTAACTCATCAATACTTGCTAATAATTCTGATTCAACATAATTAAATAATTCTATTCTACTGGCTTCTGGTAATGTTTCAGATGTACCAAAATTATCTTCAGTAGCTAAAACACCTTTACCAAAAACGTCAATAAGATAATAGTATGCTAATGATTTAATAAATCGAACTTCACCGATAACTTGATCTTTATTATTTACATTAACATTTTTTAATATGGATAACAAGTTATTACATTGTGGTATCGTGTAATAAATTCTATTATATAAGTATTTAAAGAATTTGTTATTTTCATCCCAATCAGAGGTTGTTGTAAGTTGGTCTAATCCATCATCGCCCCATCTGTTTTTTAAAGCATCAGCCGTCATATCCTCAAGGTTTATAATTCCTCTTAAAAAAGGAGACTCTCCTGCGTCATCACTCACATCTGAACTTCCAGGGCCATTAGGACCAGATAATGCAAAAGATGCATAAAGTCTGGAGACAATGCCTTCAACAGCATTTGGGTCTTGGGCCAAAAGTTCATCTAAAGTAAGCTCTACTTTAGGCTGAGTGTCCAGCTCATTTGTACAGGCTACTATAGTAAATAGTGCCATAATAATTAATGTATAAACTATTTTTTTCATAATCATTTTTTTAAAAGTCTAAATTAATACCCATTGTATAAACCGTAGGCCTTGGATAAAAATTATTATCTATTGAATTAAAATTCTCCGGGTCTTGCCCACTATAATTAGTGAATATGAATGGATTGTTAACAGAGCCATAGATTCTTAATGTCGCATTTTTTAACAAATTTTCTATTCTGCATCCAATTACAATGTTTTCGCATCTTAGAAACGATGCGTCTTCAAGAAAATAATCTGAGAAAGGAACATTTCCGATCACATTTTGAAAAGCAAAGTTTGCTGCTCCTGAATAAAAATCTAAAACATTGCTTAAACTATTTGAATTTACAGGAATAGCTTTATCAACCCAGCCAGAGGTTAAACGTTTTGAATTATAGACAAGACCACCAACTTGACCTCTTAAACTGGTGCTTAAATCCCAATTTTTATAATTGATATTCATGCCAAATCCATAGGTCCAGTTAGGACGCATTGTTTTGTAGTATCTATCGTCATTGTTTATTTGGTTATCATCATTGGCATCAACAAACCCGTTGAATATAGGGTCTCCATTGGTGTCATATACTTGTTTAAAAACCCAAGCTGAATAAGGTTGGTATCCCACGGCATGATATCCAATTAGTACACCAGTTCCTGTTGGTATTCCAGATTCACTGGCTGTAATTCTAGAAGATCCCTTTAAGTCCGTAACTTCTGTTCTGTTATAGCCAACATTTGAATTAAACTCAAGATTAAAGTCTTCTGTTTTAATCGGATTTAAATTAAGATTTGCCTCAAAACCTTTACTTTCAGTTGAACCTACATTTTGAACAAACGTATCAGAAAGTCCTTGTCCAGGTGGTAATGAAGTTCTTGCCAATAAATCATTAGTGTCTTTTTTGTAAAAATCAACAGAGCCACTAATTAAACTATTATTAAAGAAATCAAAATCAAGCCCTATATTAGAGGTTGTTGTTTTTTCCCAAGTCAAATCTGGGTTAAAGGCGCTTGCAGAGTATAATGAAACACCAGGTAAATATTGACTCGTACTTGAGCCTGCAATAAATAAAGGAGATGATGGGTAATAACCCACGGCTCCTGTGATATCTTGCTGCCCTGTTTTACCATATCCAATTCGTAATTTTAAATCATTAATAAAATTAAGATTTTGAATAAAAGATTCTTCTTTTAATTTCCAAGCAAGTGCTCCAGCCGGAAAATAACCCCATCTGTTTTCTTTTGTAAATAATGAAGATGCATCTGCTCTAAAAGAAAAGGTTAGTAAATATTTATCTAAAATATTGATATTGGATCGTCCAAAAAATGATTGTAGATTTAAAACATTGTAATACCTGTTATTTGGATTATCAGCATTTTCTTGAATCTCTCTTAAACCAGTATCGTTGTTATATTGGTAAATGACTTTATTACCATCATTTTTAAAATTTTGATATGAATATCCTCCTTGTATTTCAAATCTTTTAAATGTATCATTTATTTCTTTTGTATAAACTAAATAACCATCCATGGTGGTATTTGTAATCGTTTGATTTTCCAAATAATTTACCCCTGGGTTGAATAGATAATTTGTATTTATATCAGTATCACTGTTGTCGAATTTATAAGTAGATAATGAATTGTCAGAATAAGTTTCTAGTATTTCAGCTTTTGAAGCTTCTAAACCAAAGTTTGCTACGGCTCTTAATTCAGGTAAAAAATGCATTTTATAATCAAATTCTAAATTTGAAAGTATTTTATATACTTGTTCTGGTCGTTGACGTTGTTCCAATAAAGCTAAAGGATTCCACTGTCCGTCAAGAATTAGTCTATTACCATCAACTCTTGTTGGGGCATAAAAGCCTCCAAATCTATTGTCTGATGCATTATTGTAAACGGGTTTAGTAGGGTCCATATTAACAGCTCCACCTAGTGCACCACCTTCATCAATAGAATTTTTATCTGAGAAAAGTCCTTTAGCATTCAAATCAATTTTTAAATGATCATCAAGTAAGGTCGGTGTCATTTTTAAAGACATACTATAACGCTCATAATCATTGGTTTTTACAATACCTTCATTTCTTGTATATCCTAGAGAACCTCTAAATGGTATTTTCCCAAATAGGTTAGCTCTGGCGCTAAAATTAGTATTGTTTGAAATAGATGTTCTGTAAATGGCATCTTGCCAGTTGGTATTATAAATTGCTCTGCCATTAAGAACATATGATACATTTTCAAAAGATTGCACTGTGTTTACAGGAACGCCTAATAAATTAGCATAGCTAGGATGATTATTCAGGATAAATTTCACGTAAGCTTTACTGTCCATTACATCAATTTCATTGGTAACATTACTTATCGATACGTCCGATGAAAAACTATATTGTACATCTCCTGAAGTCCCTTTTTTTGTAGTTATAATGATAACACCATTAGATGCTCTCGAACCATAAATTGCAGTAGCAGAAGCATCTTTTAAAACACTAAAACTATCAATATCATTGGGGTTAATTAATGACAATGGATTTCCAACACCGGCTGGATTTGTATTATCAATTGGAATACCGTCGATAACAATTAACGGATTGTTGTTTGCCGATAATGAAGAACCACCTCTTATTCGAATGTTTGGAGCCGAATCTGGCTGACCACCATTTGAAGTTATTCTTACACCGGCTAATTTTCCGGTAAGTAATTGATCGGCAGATACAACGGCACCTTTATTAAAATCTTTAGAAGAAATTACATCCACAGACCCTGTTAAATCTTCCTTTTTAACACTTCCATATCCAATTACAACGATTTCATCTAATTGAGCAGCATCTTCTGCTAATTGAACGTTTAATTTAGATTGACCAGAGTAAATTATTTCTTTAGGTAGATAACCTATATAAGAAAATAAAATAACATCTCCTTTTTTAACCTCAATTTGATAGTTTCCATCAAAATCTGTGGCTGTACCCGTCGTAGTGTTTTTAATAACAACATTTACACCGGGTAGTGGAATGGCAGTTGATTGTTCTGTTACTGTTCCAGTTAGCTTTGATTGCCCAAATAAAAATACGGGCGATAAAAGCATAAAAAACAGCAAACTCATAGTAGTTGTTTTCATATAAAATATTTAATGTGTATAGTTTATTATATTTTCACTTCTCGCGTCAAAATTATGTAAATATAATGTAAGGAAAGCATTTGTAATTACGGAATTCACAACGAAAACGTTTTCGTGTTGACAACTTTATTCGAAATTCCAATATTTTTATTAATTCCATAATTAATGCGAGATGAGGAATGCGTTTGAGATACAATCCTATATGTGTACTAGGATTTTAATTTTGCCTTGATCAGGTTTAAAATTTAACTTTTTTCTAGTTAAAGATTGGTATCTTTAGAGTCTCCTATTTTAGAACTATTTTGAAGCATGAAACGTAAAATAACCTTAAAACAAATTGCCAAAGAATTAGACGTTGCAATATCAACAGTATCGAAAGCATTGAGTAACAGTAAAGAGATTAGTGAAGACACAACGCAAAAAATTCAGGCATTTGCTAAATTGTACAATTACAGACCCAATAATATTGCACTAAGTTTAAAAAACAGAAAGACTAAAACTATTGGAATTTTAATACCAGAAATTGTGCATCATTTCTTTTCGACCGTTATTCGAGGTATAGAGTTGGTCGCAAATAATCGCGGATATAATGTAATTGTTGGATTGTCGAACGAGTCGTTTACAAAAGAAATCATTAACATGGAAATGTTGGCTAATGGTAGTATTGACGGGTTTATTTTGTCCATTTCAAAAGAAACATTATTGAAACAAGATTATCATCATTTTCACGCAACCATTAATCAAGGAATACCAATTGTATTATTTGATAGAGTGGTTAATGAGGTAAATTGTGATAAAGTTATTGTAGATGATTTTAAAGGGTCTGTAAACGCAGTTAAGAGATTAATTTCAACAGGTTGTAAAAACATTGCCTTAATTACTACCATGGATTATGTAAGTGTTGGCAGATTAAGAACTCAAGGCTATTTAGAAGCGTTGCAAGACAATAATATGCGGGCCGATTCAAACTTAATTTTAAAAATATATGACGAACTGGATGTTGACGGACATTTAGATGTTTTAGAAAACGAAATCGAACAATTTTTAAGAAATAATAATAAAATAGATGGTGTTTTTGCCGTAAACGAGTTATACGCCGTAACCGCTATGAAGGTATTACGCAATTTAGGACTTAGTATTCCGGATGATGTTCAAGTAATTGGTTTTACAGATGGTGTTTTATCTAAACATGCCAGACCAAGTTTGACTACAGTGAGCCAGCATGGTCAAAAAATGGGTGAAGAAGCGGCCAATTTATTAATTAATAGATTAGAACTTGAAGATGAAGAAAGCGACGAATACATTGAAGAAAATGAACGAGACGAACACTTTAAAACAGTAGTTATAGAAACCGAATTAATAGAAAGAGATTCCACTAAATAATTTTTTTATTAGGACGAATTAAAATCTTTTTTATCTTTGCCCAATCAAAACTTGTATTTTTACTTCTCACAAATAAGTTTTGATAAGTAGATGCTTATCAAAATAGTATCAATTTAAATATACTATTTAATGGAAAAGCGTAGATTAAGTTTCTGGCAAATCTGGAACATGAGTTTTGGATTTCTGGGAATACAAATGGGTTTTGCCCTACAAAATGCTAACGCAAGTAGAATTCTTCAAATTTTCGGAGCCGATGTTCACGAACTATCATGGTTTTGGATTATTGCGCCTTTAATGGGTTTAATTGTTCAACCAATTGTAGGTCATTACAGTGACAAAACCTGGAGCCGATTCGGACGAAGAAAACCATATTTTTTAGTTGGTGCTATTTTGGCATCTGTTGGTTTAATTCTCATGCCCAGAGCAGACATGTTTATCGCGTTTTTACCAGCGCTATGGGTTGGTGCAGGAATGCTAATGATTATGGACGCATCCTTTAATATTGCCATGGAACCTTTTCGGGCATTGGTTGGCGATAATCTTCGAACAGACCAACGTACTTTAGGATTTAGTGTTCAAACCGCGTTGATTGGTTTTGGCGCAGTAGTTGGTTCGTGGTTACCATATGTTTTAACGCATTGGTTTGGTGTTTCTAATGCTACTACGCAAGGATCGGTTCCTTTAAATTTAATTCTTTCCTTTGTAATTGGAGCTATTATTTTAATAGTTTCTATTTTAGTAACCGTTTTAACAACTAAAGAATATACCCCTGAAGAATTAGATAGTTTTGAAGAGGAACATACGCAATCTGATGTACCGTTAAAAGATGAAGAAATTAAAGAATCCAGTCTGTTAGATATTTTTGAAGACTTCAGAAAAATGCCAACGACTATGCGCCAATTAAGTTGGGTGCAATTCTTTTCCTGGTTTGGTTTATTCGGCATGTGGGTTTTTGCAACCCCAGCCATAGCACAACATATTTACGGATTACCACATACCGATAGCAGTAGTTCGACGTATCAAGATGCAGGCGATTGGATTGGAATTCTGTTTGGAGTTTACAACCTAGTTTCTGCATTTTATGCTTTTACATTACCGTATATTGCCAAGCAAATTGGACGTAAAAAAACGCACGCGATATCTTTAATTATCGGAGGTGTTGGGTTATTATCAATTTACATGATGCCAGATAAAAACTGGTTAATTGTTTCTATGATAGGAGTAGGAATTGCATGGGCAAGTATTTTGGCTATGCCGTACGCTATTTTAGCAGGATCAATCTCACCCAAAAAAATGGGAGTTTATATGGGAATATTCAATTTCTTCATTGTAATTCCTCAAATAATCAATGCATTAATTGGTGGGCCACTAGTTAAATATGCATATAATAATCAGGCAATTTTTGCTTTAATGCTAAGTGGAGTAAGTTTTTTAATTGCTGCTGCTTTAGTATATAAAGTGAAAGATGTTGATGACGTAATACAATCATAATTAATGAATAATAAAGGAGTAATATTCGACCTCGACGGGGTTATTGTAGACACGGCTAAGTATCACTTTTTAGCATGGAAAAAATTAGCTGATTCATTGGGTTTTGAATTCACAGAATCGCATAATGAGTTATTAAAAGGTGTTAGTAGAGTACGGTCGCTTGAAATCTTATTAAAAATCGGAAATGTAACCTTATCCGAAACCGAAAAGCAAAAAGTGCTAATAAGTAAAAATACCGAGTATTTAGGCTACATCGAAAAAATGGAAGACGATGAAATTCTACCTGGCGTTTTAAAAGTTTTAGACTATTTAGATCAAAATAAAATTAACTATGTATTAGGATCGGCAAGTAAAAATGCTGAATTAATTTTAAAACAAGTTAACCTGTATCATCGATTCTTTGGAATTGTTGATGGTAATGATGTGTCTAAAGCAAAACCAGACCCAGAAGTTTTTTTAATTGGCGCAAAAAAGTTAAACTTACCAGCCAAAAATTGTATTGTTTTTGAAGATGCCATTGCTGGAGTAGAAGCGGCTAAAATAGCGAACATGATAGCCATTGGAATAGGAGATAAAGAAACACTCTGCGAAGCAGATTTTGTCTTTAAAGATTTTACTGAAATTAGTTTCAATTTTCTAAATGAGTTACTAATAAAATGAAGTTACGATTCCTGCAATTAAGGAATTTCATAATAAAAATAATATAATAGACCCTTTTTAAGGGATTGACAAAAAGGAATAAGAAAATGAATCAAGATTATATCATACCAGATAATTGGTCAATTATAGAAGAGGGCTTTGATGCATCGCGTATTGAATCTTCAGAAAGTCTCTTTAGTATAGGAAATGGAGCCATGGGGCAACGGGCCAATTTTGAAGAGCATTATTCCGGTAAAACCTTTCAAGGGAGTTATATAGCTGGGGTTTATTACCCAGATAAAACCCGCGTGGGTTGGTGGAAAAATGGGTACCCTGAATATTTTGCTAAAGTATTAAATGCACCAAGCTGGATAGGAATAAATGTGTCTATTAACGGCGAACAACTCGATTTGTTTACATGTAAGAAAGTTGAAAACTTTAGAAGAGAACTCAATATGAAAGAAGGTTGGTTGTCAAGAAGTTTTTCAGCAATACTTCAAAATAACACGCAAGTTCAAGTAGAAACGAAACGGTTTTTAAGTTTAGATATAGATGAAATTGGGGCTATTGAATATAGCATAAAACCAATAAATAGCGATGCGACAATTAAATTTCAATCATATTTAGATAGCGGAATAACTAATAAAGATACTAATTGGGACGATAAATTTTGGGATACGCTACAAGTAAGTCATGAAAATCAGCAAGCCTTTATTCAGGCTAAAACAATGAAAACAGATTTTCATACTTGTACGTTTATGCAATCCAATTTGTTTTTAAATGATAAAAGCATATCTATAGAATCGAATGTCGAGAAAAGTGAAAATTTTGTATCCTTCAGTTATAATCATAATGTAGCTCAAGGCGAAGTATTTACTATTCATAAATTTGGTGGATACACTGTTGACAGAAACCATGATAAAAATGAATTAATTTCAGCCGCTAAGAAAGCATTAAAAGCTGCTACAGATTTAGGATTTAATGGTTTATTAGAAAAGCAAAAACAAGCTTGGGCACACATTTGGGAAATGGCAGATATTGCTATCGAAGGTGATGTGAAAGCACAACAAGGAATTCGTTTTAATATTTTTCAATTGAATCAAACATATTTAGGGAAAGATTCGCGCTTAAATATTGGTCCGAAAGGTTTTACCGGTGAAAAATATGGAGGGAGTACATATTGGGATACCGAAGCGTATTGTATACCTTTTTACATGGCAACTAAAGACCAGCAGGTCGCTAAAAGTCTTTTAGAATATCGTTACAATCATTTAGAAAAAGCCATTGAGAATGCTGAAAAGTTAGGTTTTAAAAACGGCGCTGCCCTGTATCCTATGGTAACAATGAATGGTGAAGAATGCCATAACGAATGGGAAATTACTTTCGAAGAAATTCATAGAAATGGTGCCATCGCATTTGCGATTTATAATTACCACCGTTATACCGGTGATTATAGTTATATTCCGGAAAAAGGGATTGAAGTTTTAATTGGAATTGCTCGTTTTTGGCAACAACGCGCTACTTTTTCAACGCAAAAAAACAAATATGTTATTTTAGGCGTGACAGGTCCAAATGAATATGAAAACAATGTAAATAATAATTTTTACACCAACTATTTAGCACAATGGTGTATTAATTATACTATTGAAAATATAGTAAAAATGAAATCGGAATATGCATCAGATTATTCCAGAATCATGAAGAAAACAAATTTATCTGATGATGAATTATCCCAATGGAAAGCCGTTGCAGATGCAATGTATTTTCCATATTCAGAAGCACATCAGGTGTATTTACAACAAGATGGGTTTTTGGATAAAGAATTAATAACGGTTGCCGATTTAGATAAATCACAACGACCAATAAATCAAAAATGGAGTTGGGACAGAATTTTACGTTCGCCTTATATAAAACAAGCTGACACTTTACAAGGGTTGTACTTTTTTGAAGACCAGTTTACAACAGATGAATTAAAACGCCATTTTGATTTTTATGAACCTTTTACCGTGCATGAAAGTTCATTGTCGCCATGTGTACACAGTATTCAAGCAGCCAAATTGGACAGAATGGAACAGGCATACACCTTTTACTTAAGAACTTCACGTTTAGATTTGGATGATTATAATCACGAAGTTCATGAAGGCTTACACATCACGTCCATGGCAGGAACCTGGATGAGTGTTGTGGAAGGTTTTGGAGGCATGCGTGTTAAAAATGATATGTTATCATTTGTACCAAAGATTCCTAAACAATGGAACGCTTATTCATTCAAAATAAATTTTAGAAATCATATTTTAAAGGTAAATGTTTCTCAAAAACAAACAAGTTTCGAATTAGAAAGTGGTACCGATTTAGAAATTTTGGTTAATAATAAAATGGTACTCCTTAAAAAAAAATAGATTCAAATGCTAACACAATTAGTTGATTTGAAATAAAACAAAAATATATAATTATGAAATCATTTATATTCAGCTTAGTACTATGCTTTTTAACCATTTTTAATATTATGAATGCGCAAGAGCTTAAATCGCCTAACGGGCAATTGGCAATGCAATTTTCTTTAAACAGTGATGGTACTCCTACTTATCAGTTGTCGTATAAAAACCAAATGGTTATAAAAACCAGTAATTTAGGTTTGGAATTAAAAAATGATAAAAAATCATTACTGAACGATTTTGTTGTTTCAAATACAGAAACATCAAATTTTGATGAAACTTGGAAACCTGTTTGGGGTGAAGCGAAAACGATTCGAAATCATTACAACGAATTGGCAGTTACCTTAAAACAGAAAGAGACTGATAGAATATTAGTTATTCGTTTTCGATTGTTTAATGAAGGACTGGGATTCCGTTATGAATTTCCTTCACAAAAAAACTTAGTTTATTTTGTAATAAAGGAAGAAAGAACTCAATTTGCCATGACAGGCGACCATACGGCCTTCTGGATTCCTGGAGATTATGATACTCAGGAGTACGATTATACTAAATCTAAATTATCTGAAATTAGTGAAAAATTTGATAAAGCTGTAACAAGTAATGCCTCTCAACAACAGTTTTCTAAAACAGGTGTGCAAACGGCATTAATGATGAAAACCAATGAAGGTTTATATATTAATTTACATGAGGCTGCTCTTATTAATTACTCTTGTATGAATTTAAATTTAGATGATAAAAACATGATTTTTGAGTCTCATTTAACGCCAGATGCCATTGGTGATAAAGGATATATTCAAGCACCTTCAAGTTCTCCCTGGAGAACTATTATGGTTAGCGACGACGCAAGAGAAATATTGGCATCAAAAATGACTTTAAATTTAAACGACCCTTGTGCAATTGAAGACACATCTTGGATTAAGCCAGTAAAATATATAGGTGTTTGGTGGGAAATGATTACAGGAAAAAGTTCTTGGGCCTATACAGATGACTTGCCTGCTGTACAACTAGGTGTGACCGATTATTCAAAAGTTAAACCTAATGAAACACATGCAGCAAACAATACTAAAGTAAAACGTTATATAGACTTTGCATCACAACATGGTTTTGATGGTGTTTTAGTTGAAGGCTGGAATGAAGGTTGGGAAGATTGGTTTGGAAAATCTAAAGATTATGTATTTGACTTTGTAACGCCATACCCAGATTTTAATGTTCAAGATATTCATGATTACGCTAAATCAAAAGGTGTGAAAATGATAATGCACCATGAGTCATCTGGGTCAATTCGTAATTATGAGCGACACATGGACCAAGCTTATCAAGTTCATGAACGACAATGGTTATGATGCTGTTAAAAGTGGTTATGTGGGTAATATTTTACCGAGAGGCGAACATCATTACAGTCAATGGGTTATAAATCATTATCAATATGCTATAGAAAAAGCAGTCGATTACAAAATTATGGTGAATGCGCATGAAGCGGTAAGACCAACAGGTATTTGCAGAACATATCCAAATTTAATAGGAAATGAATCTGCACGTGGCACAGAATTTCAAGCCTTTGGAGGTTCGAATCCAAACCACGTTACTATATTGCCTTTTACACGTTTAATTGGAGGCCCTATGGATTATACGCCTGGTATTTTTGAAATGGACATTAGTAAATTTAGTCCTAATAATAATTCTCATGTAAATAGCACACTTGCAAATCAATTAGCATTATATGTTACCATGTACAGCCCGTTGCAAATGGCAGCAGATTTACCAGAACATTACGAGCAATTTCTGGATGCATTTCAGTTTATAAAAGACGTTGCAATCGATTGGGATGAAAGTATTTATTTAGAAGCAGAACCAGGTAACTATATTACCGTTGCTCGTAAAGAAAAAGGTGCTAGGCAACTGGTTTGTGGGTAATGTAAATGGTAACAATTCAAGAGTTTCAAATATTAAATTCGATTTCTTGGAAAAAGGTAAAACTTATGTAGCAACTATTTATGCCGATGCAAAAGATGCGCATTATAAAACGAATCCTCAGGCCTATACTATTAAGTCGAAAAAGGTGAACTATAAAACAAAGCTATCTCAAATGTCGGTACCAGGCGGAGGTTATGCCATTAGTATTATGGAAATTAAATAAAATGAATTGTTCAATGGATTCTTGATTAATGAAAAACAAAAATCATTTATCCAATAAAAATTCTGAAAATGAAAAAGGTAAACAGTATATTTATTTTTTGTTTAATAGTTTTATTTGCGTCGTGCAATAATAAAATAGAAGCACAATCTTTAGAACCAATGACTACTGGCCAAATTAAAGAGTTTAGAGAAATTAATCGAATCGAGCCATCAAATTGGTGGATAGGTTTTAAGAACCCAGAATTACAGTTGTTGGTAAAGCATCCGAATATTTCTGGAGCTTCACCAAAAATAAGTTATCCAGGTGTGTCTATTAAAAAAGTTCATAAGGCAGATAGCCCTAATTACTTGTTTATTGATTTGAATATCGATAAATCTACTAAAGCAGGAAAATTTAATATTAATTTTAAGTTTAAAGATGGGACTGAAAAAATTTATACCTATCAATTAAAATCACGAACAAAATCGTCTGAAAATTACATAGGCTTTAATAGCTCGGATGTTATTTATCTTATTACGCCAGATCGTTTTTCGGACGGAGATCCTTCAAACGATATCCATGAAAATTTACTTGAAAAAACGATAGATAGAACGAATAACTACGCAAGACATGGTGGCGATATTAAGGGTATTATCAATCATTTAGATTATATTGAAAATATGGGCTTTACCTCAATTTGGCCATGTCCGTTGTTAACTAACGATATGCCTAGTGGCTCCTACCATGGGTATGCTATGACCGATTTCTACGAAATCGATCCGCGTTTTGGTACTATGGAAGAGTATTTGGAATTAGCAAACAAAGCTAGGGAAAAAGGTATGAAGCTAATTATGGATCAGGTAGCAAATCATTGCGGTTTAGAACATTGGTGGATGAAAGATTTACCATTTAAAGATTGGGTAAACTATCAAGAAAACTATGAGGAGAATGTTGATTCTTGGGATATGAAAGCAACCATTACTTCAAATCATAGGCGAACAAGCAATCAGGATATTTATTCTTCAATTAAAGATAAAGAAGAGATGAGTGATGGTTGGTTTGTATCTGGAATGCCAGATTTAAATCAGCGCAATCCGTTTATGGCAAAATATATAATTCAAAATAGTATATGGTGGATAGAAACTGCAGGGTTGGGAGGTATACGTCAAGACACCTATCCATATTCTGATAAAGAATTTATGAGTGATTGGGCTGGCGCTATTATGGAGCAATACCCGAGTTTTAGTATAGTAGGCGAAGAATGGAGCTATAACCCGTTAATTATAGGCTATTGGCAAAAAGGCGCAAACAACAGAGATGGTTATAAATCGAATTTAAGATCTCCCATGGATTTTCCAATGCAGCGTCAAATAGTAAATGCATTAAATGAATGGGAAAGTTGGGATACTGGTTTGGTTAAAATGTACGAAGGGTTGGCTAACGATTTTCATTATGCCAGACCTAAAGATTTAATGATTTTTCCAGACAATCATGATATGAGTCGCATTTTTACCCAATTAAAGGAAAATGTCGAGAACACAAAAATGGCTTTAGGTTATATATTAGTCTTACCCAGAATTCCGCAAATATATTATGGCACTGAAATTTTAATGAACGATAGCGCAAACCCTGGTGACCACGGATTAATACGTACCGATTTTCCAGGAGGATGGGAAGGTGATACCGTGAATGCATTTACTGGTGAGGGGTTAACCGATGCTCAAACGGATATGCAGAGTTTTGTAAGAAAAGTTTTAAATTATAGAAAAAGCAGTAAAGCTATTCATGATGGAAAAACAATTCATTTTGCACCTTTAGATGGTACGTATTTATTGTTTAGAATTATTGAAGGAGAAACGGTAATTGTAATTATAAACAAAAATGATAATCCAGTAATTATTGATTTGGCACGATACGAAGAAATTGGTTTAAATGGAAAAACCTTAAAAGATATTGTAACGGACGAATCTTTTCTTTGGAAAGATGAAATAACATTAAAAACAAAAGGTATTAGTTTATTTACTACGAAAACAAACTAGAATGAAAGCTCTGTTATTTGTAATAAGTTTTTCATTTTGTCAAGTGTTACTTTGTCAAGTAACATTTATCGTAGATAGTTTGCCAGTTGATCACAATTATAAAAAAGATTTATTTATTTCCGGCAATTTTGAAGGATGGTCTGGAGGTCAGAAAGACTTCAAACTAACAAAAAGCAATAACCATTTTCAAATTACAATTCCAAAGTTTAAAGAAACTATAAGCTTCAAGTTTACATTGGGCTCGTGGGCTTTCGTTGAATGCCATTTAAATGGAAACCCCATTGAAAACAGAGTATATTCCTTTAATAAAGAGCAAGATACTGTACAAATAAAAATAGAGAATTGGGAATCTAAAACTCTAAAAGAAGAACCTTCAACCGCGTCAAAAAATGTACACATTTTTGCAGAAAATTTTAAAATACCACAGTTAAATAGGGACCGAAAGATTAGCGTGTATTTACCTCCAAATTATGAAACATCAACTGAAAAGTTTCCGGTATTGTATATGCAGGACGGACAAAATGTGTTCGATTTGGCTACATCTTATTCAGGAGAGTGGGAAGTTGATGAAACCCTGGACAAGCTTAGTATTGAGAAAGATTTAAACCTTATTGTTGTCGCTATCGATCATGGAAACGATAAACGGATTAGCGAGTATTCGCCATGGCCAAATCCAAAATATGCAGAAGCCGAAGGCGATAAATATGTAGATTTTATTGTAAACACTTTAAAACCAGAAATAGATAGATCCTTCCGAACTAAGAAATCTGCAAAAAACACTGCCATTATGGGAAGTTCTATAGGAGGATTAATTTCCCACTATGCAGCTTTAAAATATCCTAAAGTATTTGGGAAAGCGGGTGTTTTTTCCCCGTCATTTTGGTATTCGAATGAGGTTATCACATTCACCGAAAAACACGCTGGTTTAAAACATCTTAAAATGTATTTTTTAGTTGGCGGTCAAGAAGGAGAAGGCATTTTAGAGGATGTTGAAAACTTAGTAAACATTTTGAAAAATAATAAGTTTCCAGAAAAAAATTTATATACCAAAATCGTTCCCGATGGTAATCATAGCGAGTCTTTTTGGAAATCAGAATTTGAAAGCGCCATTCTGTGGTTGTTTTCTAAATAACTTAAAGAATGAAACATTTGTATCAATTTAAATATTTAGCAATATTTGCAGCTATTGTACTTTTTAGCTGTCAGGAAAGCAAAAAAGCAGAACCTTATCAAGAAACATCGATGAAAGAAAAACCTAAAAAACAAGTTATATATCAAGTTTTTACACGCCTTTTTGGTAACACAAATACTACCAATAAACCGTGGGGAACTATTGAGGAAAATGGCGTTGGAAAATTTAACGATTTCACTGATAAAGCATTAAAAGAAATTAAAGATTTAGGAGTCACCTATATATGGTATACGGGCGTGCCTCATCATGGTGTTATAGGAGATTACACAAAATATGGCATTTCTAACGACGATCCGGATATTGTAAAAGGTAGAGCAGGCTCACCATATGCTGTAAAAGATTATTACAACGTAAATCCAGATTTAGCTGTAAATCCTGCAAAAAGATTAGAGGAATTTAAAGCGCTAATTGAAAGAACTCATAAAGCAGGACTTAAAGTTATAATCGATATCGTTCCAAATCATGTTGCTAGAAATTACCAAAGTTTGACGAACCCAAAAGGTGTTAAAGATTTTGGAGCTTCAGATGACAAAACGAAAACTTATGATGTCAATAACAATTTTTATTACAATCCAGGAGATGCGTTTAAAGTACCAGAATTCTTAAACGGTTTTGTGCCATTAGGGGGAGAAAAACATGCATTATCTGATAAAAAATTTAAAGAAATTCCAGCAAAATGGACAGGAAATGGGTCGCGTTTGTCACAGCCTCATTTTAACGATTGGTATGAAACTGTTAAAGTGAATTATGGTGTGAGCCCTGAAGGGAAAAAGGATTTTAACGAATTGCCTGATGGATTCGATAATCAAGATTATAAAGCCCATTTCAAGTTTTGGAAAGACAAGAAAGTTCCGAATTCTTGGATAAAATTCAGAGATATTGCTCTGTATTGGTTAGACTTTGGAGTTGATGGATTTCGTTATGATATGGCAGAAATGGTTCCAGTGGAGTTTTGGAGCTATATGAACTCGTCTATTAAAATGAAAAAACCGGACGCATTTTTATTGGCAGAAGTTTACAACCCAAATTTGTACAGAGACTACATTAAGAGAGGACAAATGGATTATTTGTATGATAAAGTTCAATTATACGACACTTTAAAACATGTTATGCAGGGTCATGGAAAAACAGATTACATTCCACCTATCCAAGAAGATTTAAAAGATATCGAGCACAATATGCTTCACTTTTTGGAAAATCATGATGAGCAACGTATTGCAAGTCCGGAATTTGCGGGAAGTGCAACAAAAGGAAAACCGGCTATGGTAGTTTCTGCCACCATTAGTACCTCGCCAACCTTGCTTTATTTCGCACAGGAAGTTGGAGAGTCAGGAGCAGAACATGCAGGTTTTGGAAGTCCTTCACGAACATCAATATTTGATTATGTAGGAGTGCCAACTTTACAACGTTGGGTAAACAACAAAAAATTTAACGGAGGTCAATCTACAAAAGAAGAAAAGGCTTTACGCGATTTCTATAAACGGCTATTGAATTTCACAATAAACAGTTCTGCTTTGGCAGGAAATTACCAAGATATTCATGCCCATAACAGGCATTATACAGAATGGTATAACGATAAAGTACTATCGTTTGTTCGATGGAGTAATGATGAAAAACTAATTATAGTCACTAATTTTAATGCTGAAAACACCTATGGTTTTGAACTTGGATTACCTCAAGATATCATTGAAAAATGGCATTTAAAAGATGGTGATTACCAAGTTAAAGATCAGTTATACAAAAAATATACATCAACTCTAAAAGTGAAGGGTAATGAAGCAAAAGTTAGAGTTGATATCAAAACCATTAGAATCATTTATATTAAAGATTAACTAAATGAAATATTTTGTAATGCTACTTTTTGCATGTTTGTTTTTAACTAATTGCAAAGAAAAATCAGAAAAAAAGACAGAATTGAAATCTGAAAAACCTTTTGTTTGGGAAGCGGCAAACGTGTATTTTCTGTTAACAGACAGATTTAATAATGGAGACAACTCTAACGATATTAATTTTGACAGAACTAAAGAAGCAGGAAAACTTCGTGGTTTTGAAGGCGGCGATATAAAAGGAGTTACTAAAAAAATAGAAGAAGGTTATTTTACCGATTTAGGAATCAACGCCATTTGGATGACCCCAATCGTGGAACAAATACATGGCGGAACGGATGAAGGAACAGGACTTAGTTATGCGTTTCATGGGTATTGGACGAGCGATTGGACAGCTATAGATCCTAATTTCGGAACAGAAAATGATTTACATAAATTAATAGAAGCTGCACATAAAAATGGCATTCGTATTTTGTTAGATGCTGTAATTAATCATACGGGGCCTGTAACAGAAAAAGATCCAGTATGGCCTGAAAATTGGGTGCGAACGGAACCTGCGTGTACTTATAGCAATTATGAAAACACAACGGCCTGTACACTAGTTAAAAACCTTCCAGACATAAAAACAGAGAGCAACGAGCATGTTGAACTTCCACCGCAATTGGTCGAGAAATGGAAAGCCGAAGGGCGCTACGAAAAGGAAGTTTCGGAATTAGATGCCTTTTTTGAAAGAACAGGTTACCCCAGAGCACCTCGGTTTTATATTATAAAATGGTTAACCGATTATATTACAGAATTTGGAATCGATGGCTATCGAGTAGATACAGTAAAACATACCGAGGCGTTTGTATGGCAAGAGTTTAAAAAGGAATGTGATGTATGCTTTCTGCGGAATTTAAAAAAAATAACCCATCAAAGGTTCTTGATGATACTGATTTTTATTTAGTAGGTGAAGTTTATAACTACGGAATAAACACAGGGCAGTATTTTGATTTTGGAGATAAAAAAGTGAATTATTTTGATAAGGCATTTCAAAGTTTAATCAATTTTCAATTTAAATGGAATGCAGCACAGCAAGATTACGAAACTTTGTTTAGTACATATTCAAATTATTTAAGCACAGATTTGAATGGATTTGGGACCTTAAATTATTTGTCGTCACATGATGATGGTGCTCCTTTTGATGCAGCGCGTGATAAGACTATAGAAGCTGCCATTAAATTACTTTTAGCTCCAGGGACATCTCAAGTATATTATGGCGACGAATCTGCACGATCGTTAGTAATCGAAGAAACGCAAGGCGATGCAACGTTACGGTCTTTCATGAATTGGGATGCTATTCAAAATAATGTAAAAACAAAAACCATTTTAAACCACTGGCAAAAATTAGGGCAATTCAGAGCGAATCATCCAGCAATAGGCGCGGGTAGTCATAGCATGATATCGAAAAGTCCTTACGTGTTTTCCAGACATTTTTCAAAAGGAAATTATACTGATGTTGTTGTAATTGCTTTAGATGTATTAAAAGGTGAAAAAGAATTCGATGTTTCAAAAGTATTCAAGAATGGTGATAGGTTACGCGATGCGTATTCAAACAAATCTGCCAAAGTAAAAAATGGAAAAGTAAAAATTAATTCAGAATTCAACATGGTTCTTTTGGAAAAAATATAACGATAATTTTATAGAAGCTACGTATTGTAAAATAAAAGTCGTTTGGTTTTTATACTGACGTCGAACCAGGGAAAGTTAATTTCTCTGGTTTTTTTATTAAATATTTTTAACTTTATTAAGGAGCATTTTGAAAGGAAACAGGTATCTTGTCGACTATAGTTAAATCAAAAATTCAAAAGTTTTAAGATAAAAGAAAAGCAAATATATACTATGATAACTTGGAAAGATGTTATTAATTATTCTGTAAAAGGAAATCTTACTCCAGATAAGCGTGTTGAAAAAACGGAGGCCGAATGGGAACGAAAATTAACCCCGGAGCAATTCAGAATCACAAGACAAAAAGGCACTGAACGCCCACATAGTGGTGCACTTTGCACTATTCATGAATCGGGAAAGTACAATTGCACGTGCTGTAATACACCCTTGTTCGATTCTACCATTAAGTTTGAATCTGGTACAGGTTGGCCAAGTTTTACGCAGCCAATAAAACCAAATGCTATTAAATACGAAAGAGATACGGCTTATGGTATGGTTCGCGTTGAGGTTATGTGTAATACATGCGATGCGCATTTAGGGCATGTGTTTCCGGACGGACCAGAACCTAGTGGCTTACGCTATTGCATTAATTCAGAATCTATGCAATTAGAAACGGAGGTTGCAAATGGAAAGTAAAAATATGCAACAAGCTACATTTGGTGGAGGCTGTTTTTGGTGTACAGAAGCCGTGTTTCAAGAATTAAAAGGGGTTGAGAAAGTAGTTTCGGGATATTCTGGTGGCAATGTGCCGGGGCATCCAACCTATCGCGAAATCTGCTCTGGATTAACAGGACACGCCGAAGTGGTACAAATTATTTTCGATTCAAATGTAATATCTTATGAAGATATTTTGGTTATTTTCATGACCACACACGATCCAACAACATTAAATAAACAAGGCGGCGATGTAGGTACACAATACCGTTCGGTAATTTATTATCATGATGAAAGTCAAAAAAGAATAGCAGAAGATGTCATTAAAAAAGTTGCCGATTTTTATGATAATAAAATCGTTACCGAAATTAGCCCATTAGATACTTTTTATAAAGCAGAAGACAATCATCAAGATTATTATAGAAACAATAAAGACCAAGGCTATTGCAGCTATGTAATCATGCCCAAATTATCGAAACTTAGAAAGTTGTACGGAGATAGATTGAAAAAATGAATCTAAATATAAAAGACACTTTTAATAAAGAATTACCGGCAGATGAGGTTATTGAAAATACCAGAAGGCAGGTTGAACAAGCCTGTTTCTCGTTTGTAACTCCAAAGAAAACGGCGAAACCAGAATTACTTCATGTATCTTCAGAAATGCTCGAAAATCTGGGACTTTCAATAGAAGATTCACATACAGAAGAATTTCTAAAAGTATTTACAGGAAACACAGTTTTAGGAAATACGAATCCTTATGCCATGTGCTATGGTGGACATCAATTTGGAAATTGGGCAGGACAATTAGGGGATGGACGCGCTATTAATTTAGCCGAAGTAGAACATAAAAATAATCGATGGGCACTTCAATTAAAAGGTGCCGGAGAAACACCTTATTCCAGAACTGCTGATGGATTGGCGGTATTGCGCTCTTCCATTCGAGAATATTTATGCAGTGAAGCCATGCATCATTTGGGAGTGCCTACAACCAGAGCATTGTCGTTGGCGTTATCTGGCGACCAAGTTTTACGTGATGTTATGTATAATGGGAATCCAGAATATGAAAAAGGAGCGATTGTTTGTAGAGTAGCACCTTCGTTTTTGCGTTTTGGCAACTACGAAATATTCGCGGCTCGACAGGATTTTGATAACTTAAAAACGTTATTAGATTACACCGTTAAACATTTCTTTGGTCATTTAGGTAAACCTTCAAAAGACACCTATTTAGCTTTTTTTAAGGAAGTAACTCAACGAACTTTGGATATGATTATTCACTGGCAACGAGTCGGTTTTGTACATGGTGTTATGAATACCGATAACATGTCCATTCTTGGTTTGACTATAGATTACGGCCCTTACGGCTGGTTGGAAGGCTTCGATTTTGGATGGACGCCCAACACAACCGACCGACAGCATAAAAGATATCGTTACGGCAATCAACCAAATATTGGCTTGTGGAATTTATATAAATTAGCAAACGCTTTGTTCCCTTTAATCGAAGATGTCGAAGCTTTAGAAAATATTTTAAATCAATACAAAGTAGATTTTGATGTCAAGTCTTTGGCGATGATGCGTTCAAAATTAGGATTAGAAACTGAAGATGCTTTGGATGCTTCTTTATTCCAAGATTTAGAAGATACTTTATTGCTCACAGAAACCGATATGACTATTTTCTTTAGAAAATTAAGTAATTTCAATATCGAAAAAGCTTCTCAGGGGTTAGAAATAGTTAAAGATGCTTTTTATATTTCGACAGAAATAACCGAGGAGATTGAACAAAAATGGCTTGCCTGGTTTCAAAAATATGCTAAGCGATTAATGCAAGAACAATCAAATTCAAAAGAAAGAAAAAAAAAGATGAATCTGGTTAATCCTAAATATGTACTTCGAAATTATATGGCGCAATTAGCAATTGATGATGCCGATAAAGGTGATTATAATCTAATTGATACGTTGTTTGATATACTTAAAAAACCTTATAACGAACAACCTGAACACGAAAAATGGTTTGCAAAAAGACCTGATTGGGCACGAAATAAAGTAGGATGTTCGATGCTGTCGTGTAGCTCGTAATTCTTTTCAATTAATAAAAAATATATAGTGAATTTAGGATTAGGTATGGCAGCGATTGGTAGGTCGCATTATATTAATGTAAGAACAAATACTATAGCGAATAGTAATGTAAACGAACTTAAAGCCAACGGTTTTAAAGTGCTGGATGAAGCTTACAATTTAGGTGTGCGTTATTTTGATACGGCACCAGGTTATGGGTTAGCCGAACAATTGTTAATAGATTGGCTAGCAAACAAAAATGATAATGACATACAAGTAGCTACAAAATGGGGTTACACTTATGTAGCAAATTTTGATGCGAATGCTTTAGTTCATGAAGTGAAAGAACACAGTGTTTCGAAATTGAAAGAGCAGTGGCAAGTGTCGAAAAAGTTACTACCTTTTTTAACAACCTATCAAATTCATTCAGCAACATTAGAAACTGGTGTTTTAGAGAATGTCCCGGTTTTAAATGAGTTGGCGTACTTGAAAAGTGAGTTTAATATAAAAATTGGAATCTCCACAACAGGAGAAAATCAAGAAGAAGTTATTAAAAAAGCATTGGATGTAACTGTTGAAGGAATGCCGTTGTTTGATTCGTTTCAAAGCACCTACAATATTTTAGACCAAAGTATTTTAAGCGTTGGCGATGTTTTGAGCAAAGAAGGCAAAAAGTTGATAATTAAAGAAGCTTTGGCAAACGGTAGAATTTTTAGAAATTCAAATTATCCGGAGTATTACAATTTATATACCACACTTGAAACCATCTCAAAAAAGTATGGTGTTGGGGTAGACGCTGTTGCACTACAGTTTTGTGCTGAAACCATGCCTGAAAGTATTGTTTTAAGTGGTGCGAGTACCGTTACCCAGTTAAAAGAAAATTTAAAAATGAATGCGTTTGTATTGTCAGAAGAAGAAATAAATAGATTAAGAAATTTTAGTGTAGACCCAATAAAGTATTGGAACGAGCGTAAGCAATTAAAATGGAATTAATTTCGAAAATAGCATTAGGAGGCGGTTGCCATTGGTGTACTGAAGCTGTTTTTCAATCGTTAATTGGGGTTGAAAAGGTAGAACAAGGTTACGTAGCTTCAATGGGTGAAAATAACAGTTTTTCAGAAGCGGTTATTGTTCATTTTAATTCAGAATTTATCTGGTTACAAACACTTATTGAAATTCATTTGAATACTCATAAAAGCACGAGTAATCATTCTATGCGTGCCAAATATCGATCGGCTATCTATACATTTTCAGCGGAACAGGAGCAGCAATCAGAAGCTATTGTAAAAAATTTTCAAAAGAAATTTGATAATAAATTAATAACCAAAGTGTACCCATTGCATTCGTTTAAAGCATCGCATGAAGGCATTCAAAATTACTATCAAAAAAATCCTGACAAGCCTTTTTGTGAAACGTTTATCAATCCTAAGTTAAAATTATTGCTGGATCGGTTTTCCGAACAAACCAATATTGAAAAATTAAAGCATTTGTTAGAATTATAATATATAATGGGAATAATTATTTTAAAAAATCTAACTAACGTATTTTTGCATTTACTTATTCGAAATTAAAGAGATTGTATGACTTCTGTATCCGATTTATTAAACCTGTTAATTCTAGAGAAGATTAGCGAGACCGAATTTAATGGTGTTAGTAAAACTATTGGAAGCCCCATAGTTTTTGGCGGACAGGTATTGGCACAAGCTATAAATGCAGCTAGTAGAACCATTACTAATAATAGAGTATTACATTCTATGCATTCTTATTTTTTGGAAGCTGGAAATTTAGAATTACCAATAACTTATAATGTTAGTTTAGTAAGAGATGGTGGAAGCTTTTCGGTGCGTCGTGTTACGGCGCATCAAAAGGAACGAACTATTTTTATATTATCGGCATCGTACCATAAAAAAGAAGAAGGATATAACCATCAATTTGACATAAAAACTAATTTAAAACAACCTGAAGATTTGTTAAGTTGGAATGATATTCTCCTACAGTATGGAGATTTTTTACCTAAAAGTTTAAAGACATTTTTTGAAATAAAACGTCCTATTGAGTTTAAGCCCACCGAGATAGTAAATCCGCTAGACAAGAAAGATTTACCACCGTTTAGCGATGTCTGGTTTAAATTAAAAGGTGATGCCAAAGAATTAGATTTAGCTACTAAGCAACAGATTTTAACCTATATTTCTGATTATAATATCTTAGGCTCTGCACTTTATCCTCATGCCAGTAAAGCGCATTGGGGCAATACACAAACGGCCAGTTTAGATCATTCTATGTGGTATTTTAGGGATTTTGATTTTGATGACTGGTTGTTGTATTCTATGGAATCTCCCAGTACGTCTAATGCCCGAGGTTTTGCCCGCGGGAATATATTTACCAGAGATGGCAAATTAGTTGCGTCGGTAGCCCAAGAAGGGTTAATGCGACCAATTCTTAAGTAAATGCGACTTGTCAATAGTTAACTATATTTGTAATTAAATTAGGGTATTTAAGACTAATTGAACTAATTGTATTTTTACAATTCTAAATTTTAAGCTATGGACGCATACGAGCATCTTGAATCTCCAATGATTTTAAAAATAAGTTTTAATAGACTTCTTAAAACTTACGAGTTGCTTTCAAATAGCGAAGACGAGTTTCTTGCGGCAAAAGCGAAACGGATTTTAGAAATTCAAAAACCCTTTCCAGAATTACGAGATGGTTTTACAGATTTATCGTTGCTAGAAACCTATAAAAAGCAAATAGCAGTTATTCTTCAAGATACTTTCAGTCCCGTTTTAACCAATAATGAAATTAAGACGGCATCTGTTCCGTTTCAGAACATCTTTTTTAATACTTCAAGCCGTTTCAAAAACATCATTAAAAATGCTGGTGATGACTTTGTTTTAAAGATTAAAAACATGCCCGAAGATGACACGTATATTGTTACGTGTACGGTTATTTTGAATTTTTGTTACGGATATAATTTAAATTTAAAACGTCCATTTTTTTATGAAATTCCCGATGAAAATGGCATCTTAAGATATTATAAAATTTTGTACAACGCTGATTTTTGCGAAATAACACCAACAGAAAACGCCAAAAAAATCACTCAAGAAGATTATGATGAGTTATTGGATAATTTTGACAACATAGCCCTTTGGAAAGAAAAATTTCCGCCTAACAGTTATATATTTAAAGGGTTTGTAATATCTAATATTTTTGATGTTACCGACGATCAGTCTATTTCAAATGTAAAGTCGAGTTTAATTTCTAAAGACAAACGTAGCGACAAAAATTTTATAGAAAGATTTCAGGGAGTTTTTAGCTCGCTTTTGGGAATCAAGGACATTCGTGTAGGTTTCTCAATATATAATAAGGAAGAAGATACTTTCGAGCCTGTTTATGGTGAAGGCATGCATAGTTTTTTATTGAATAATAACAAGGAAAATCCATGTAAAAGTATTCTGTGTGGGAGGTCTTATAAGCAATTGCTCGAGGAGAAAAAGTTCTATACAATATCTGATGTTGATAAATTTTATGAAATGTCAAAAGGAAAGGCGCCTCAAATAGCAATCTTGAAAAACCAAGGTGTTAAAAGTGCTATTTTGGCTCCTATTGCAGATGATAATGAATTGCTAGGAATTTTAGAAATAGTTTCCAATAATGTAAAGGTGTTAAATAGCATCAATGCAAATAAATTAATTGATGTGATGCCGTATATAGTGTCGGCAGTTTTACGTTCAAAAAAGGAAGAAGAAAACTTAATAGAAGCTGTTATTCAACAAGAATGCACATCAATACACTCTAGCGTTTCTTGGAAGTTTGAAAAAGAAGCTAAGATTTTTATTAAAGAACAACTTAAAGGTAATCAAGCGGTATTTAACAAAATTTCCTTTGAAGATATATTTCCATTGTATGGTCAAATAGATATTAAAGGCTCGTCCGAAGCTAGAAATTGGGCCACACAACAAGATTTATCGTTGCAACTACATAGTGTGAGAGCTATTTTAGAAGATGCTGTTAAAGTAGAAATGTTCCCAATATATGAGCAATTTGTATTTCAAATAGATACATATTTAAAAAATTTAGATAATCATTTTCAGGTTGATAGTGAACAGCAGATTTCTGAATTTTTAAAACATGATATTAACCCGTTATTAGAACATTTAGCAAAATTTGAGGCGTTGAATTCCATAATAGATGCCTATCAGGAAACCATTGATGCAAAAGTGGGTGCTTTTTATAAACACCGAAAAAATTATGACGATACGATTTCTAGTATCAACAAAAAAATGGCGTCACTTCTTGATAAAAAACAAGTAGAGGCACAAAAAATGTATCCGCATTATTTTGAACGCTTTAAAACAGATGGTGTAGAGCACAATATGTATATAGGTGAAGCTATTACTAAAGAAGATAGTTTTAATCCTATTTATTTATATAATTTAAGGTTGTGGCAGTTACAGGTTATGTGCGAAATGGAAAATACCTATTACCAAATGCAACCAAATTTCCCGATAGGTTTAGATGTGGCTTCCATGATTTTAGTGTTTAATCAACCATTATCTATTAGTTTTAGAATGGATGAAAAACAGTTTGATGTAGATGGTACTTATAACGCACGGTATGAAATTGTAAAAAAACGTGTAGACAAAGCATTTATAAAAGGCACCAAAGAGCGTGTAACACAAAAAGGAAAAATTAGTATTATTTATTCTCAAAAACAAGACGAACTAGAGTACATGCGGTATGTTAAATTTTTACAATCTAAAAATTATTTAGATACCGATATAGAAATAGTTGAATTACAAGATTTGCAAGCAGTAACAGGTTTGAAGGCGATTCGTGTTAGTTTGTTATATCATAAAGACAAAAAAGATAAAGCCTTCTATACATATAATGATTTAATAAAAGAAATTAAAAACTAGGGTGTATTAAACTTAAATGCAATAGCAAAAGAGATAACGCTTACAATAATGCCAATCATAAAAACAGTGTAAGTCAATCGCAGTATTTTATATTTTTTATTTAAGACCAGCCCAAGAAAATAAAGATCTTTTTTCATAGAAGAATATAAATAGTCTCGATCTAGCATCATTTCTCCCATAGCCCATTCAAAATCTTTAAGGCTCATTTTATGGAAATTTCCAAAGAACAATAAGTTTACTTTTTTGTTGGCAACGTCTTCTTTTGTAAACTTGCCACTGGTAACATTTGGTCGCGTCGCTAATATAGATAATATGATGGAAGCCACTGTAAACAGCACAAAAATAAAGGTGGGAATAATAAGGTAGTTATTTGAAGGATTATCTAATTTAGAGACTAAACTAGATAATACTAACGATACTATAATAGCATTTACAGATAGCAGTATATTAGCTTTTGTATCTGCGATATTACTTAAAGTTATGTGATTTTTAAGAGTTACCCTAAACATAGTTTCAATACCGCGTTCGGGCAATTCTATTTTGTTTTTTTTAAAACTTAATTCTGCTTTTTTATGCTTTAGCTTAGCTGAATTTTGATTTATTTTATTTTGAATTTTTAATAATTGGGATAGATTTTTTGCCTTTCTCGCATCCCAATTTGCAGATGCGACATCAGAATAAAATCGATGATTTTTTGTTAAAAAATTTATATTTTCTTCTAGCCATTCATTCTCTGTCATTGTTTTAGCACAGGCAAGCTCCCATTCTTTTCTAAGCAGCTCTGAAATGTCACTAAAGTTTTTACTTCCAATATGTGAACAATCGGCATCACGAATAATTTTTTCAAGTATATTCTTAGGTTCATAAACCATTGCTGTAGCTAATATTAATTCCATAACAGCTTTAACGGTATCTTCTGAGGCATTATGTTTCTTTAAAAAATCTTCGGCAATAGCAGCACTTATGCTCTCATGTTTTTCTATACTTTTAATAAAACCTGTATCATGAAACCAAGAAGCAATAATCAATTTCTCTTTTTCAGAATCATTTAAGTTTGATAAATCGGATAATTCCTTTACTTTTTCTACCACAAGTTGGGTGTGGGCTAAATTGTGGTAAACAAAGTTGCCGTTTAGTTTTTCATTTAATAAATGAATGACATGTTTCTCAGCTTCTGCAATAAGATTATCCATAGGAATATATGATTTAGAGTAAAAATACTAAACTTTAGTGAATTTAAACATTTGTTTCAATTTGTCGTAATTTCACATAATGCTTTCAGGTTTAATTAATTTTAGTTTTGTAAGGTAACCGATACGATTACCACTAAAGTGAAATGATTAACCCTAATAATTTAATGCTAACAAATTAAAAGTTAGACAATAAAGATTTATTTTTAACACACATGAAAACCAACCAAAAGACTTTTCAATTAAAAATAACAGGCTTTTTTTTAATTGCATTACTTTCGAGTGCTTGTGCCACCTATAGTCCTCAGTATTTAGATTCTAATTGGAAAAATGATTTACCCAAAAAAGAAATTGCTCATTCGTTTTATTTAATAGGTGATGCCGGGAATTCGCCTCTGGGAACCTCGTCTAAAGCGTTAGAAGCCTTTAAAAAAGCATTGAGTAAGGCTTCAAAACATAGCACGGCTATTTTTTTAGGTGATAATGTGTACCCAAACGGATTTCCCGAAAAAGGAGACGAAAAAAGGAAGTTTGCCAAACATCAACTTAATATTCAAACAGCGGTAGTTGAAGATTTTAAAGGGAAAACCATTTTTATTCCTGGAAATCACGATTGGTATTCAGGAATTAAAGGATTAAAAAGACAGGAAGATTTTATTGAAGATAAACTTGGGAAAAATACATTTTTACCCGAAAATGGCTGTCCGATAGAAAAAGTAGATATTTCAGATGAAGTTGTTTTGATAGTCATCGATTCTGAATGGTATTTAACTGATTGGAATGAACATCCAACTATTAATGATGACTGCGAAATAAAAACCAGAATAAGATTCTTTGATGAATTGGAAGGAGAGATTAAAAAAGCCCAAGGAAAAACTACTTTAATAGCTGTGCATCACCCTATGTTTACAAATGGATCTCATGGTGGACAATATTCATTTTCAAGTCATTTAACACCTTTACCAGTCCTTGGAACCATAAAAAATATTATTAGAAAGACAGGAGGTGTAACTACTGTGGACGTGCAAAATAAATTATACGGTGAGTTTAGAGAACGCGTTATCACCTTATCTCAAGAAAATGATAAAGTTGTTTTTTTATCGGGACACGATCACAACTTACAGTACATTTTTAAAGATAATTTGCCACAAATTATAAGTGGCTCTGGGTCAAAAATTTCAGCCACTAGAAATGTTGGAAAGGGCCAATTTTCTTATGGAACGCCTGGTTATGCCGTATTAGATGTTTATGCAGATGGTGCTTCTCATGTACGTTTTTATTCGGTTGAAGATAGTAAAGTGGTGTTTCAAACTCAAGTGCTTGTGAAAAATATCGAAGAAAAATCTGTAAATTATTCAACATCCTTTCCAAAGGAAAAAATAGCGTCTATTTATAAAAATGAAGAAATCACTAAAGGGGGCTTATATAAAATGTTTTGGGGAGAACGCTTTCGGAAATATTATGCTACTGAAATTAAAGCACCAACCGTAAATTTAGACACACTTTTTGGTGGATTAACTCCTATTAGAAAAGGAGGAGGGCATCAATCTAAATCATTGCGACTCAAAGATAACCAGGGTAGAGAATACGTTATGCGCGCCCTTCGAAAAAATGCGATTCAATATTTACAAGCCGTTGCTTTTAAAGATCAATATATTGAAGGACAGTTTGAAGATACTTATGCCGAAGGGTTATTGCAGGATGTTTTTACAGGATCGCACCCCTACGCGCCATTTGTAGTCGGCACTTTAGCCGATGCCGTTGGTGTTTATCATACTAATCCTATACTGTATTACGTTCCAAAACAGAATGCTATTGGACAATATAATGATGAATTCGGAGATGAATTATATATGATTGAAGAGCGTACTGATGACGAACATGGTGATAAGGCTAGTTTTGGGTTTTCGAATACAATGATAAGTACAGACGATTTATTGAAGAGGATTAATAAAGATGAAGATTTTGTTTTAGATGAAGCAGCTTATATTCGAGCACGATTATTTGATATGCTTATTGGCGATTGGGACAGGCATGAAGACCAATGGCGTTGGGCAGCATTTAAAGAAAACGGAAAAACAATTTACAGACCCGTTCCTAGAGATCGGGATCAGGCATTTTCTAAAATGGCTGATGGTGTGTTATTAGGTTTTGCCACAACGATTATTCCAGGGTTACGTTTAATGAAATCGTATGATGAAGATTTAAAAAACCCGAAGTGGTTTAATACAGAGCCTTATCCCTTAGATATGGCTTTGATAAATCAAGCAAATCAAGAAGTTTGGAATGCGCAAGTAAATCAAATAGTCGAGAATTTAACAGATGCCGTTATAGAACTAGCATTTACCAATGTTCCTAAGGAAGTTAATGATGAAACCATTCAGGATATTAAAAGAAAACTTCAAGCAAGGCGTAGCAATCTTCAAACAATTTCAGATGCCTATTATAAACATATCAATAGATTTGCCGTTATAAAGGGAACTAATAAAGATGATTGGTTTGAGATTGAGCGTATGCCTGAAGGAAACACAAAAATAACTGCATATCGTATTAAAAATGGAGAAAAAGCAGATGTGTTTCATATAAGAACATACTCTAGTAATGATACCAAAGAAATTTGGGTGTATGGTTTAGACGATGATGATGTATTTAAAGTGTCGGGTGAAGGTGATGAACTTGTTAAAATACGATTAATTGGTGGTCAAAATAATGATATCTATAACATTCAGAACGGGAAAAAAGTCAAGATTTATGATTATAAGTCTAAAGAAAACACGTTTAAGAATGCAAAAGTGAGTATTAAATTAACTGATGATTACGAAACCAATGTATATGATTACAAAAAGTTAAAAAATAATACTAATAAACTCATTCCAGTTATAGGAGCTAATCCAGATGATGGTTTTAAAATAGGATTGTTAAATACTTTCACTAAATATGGTTTTGAGCGTAATCCATTCACACACCAGTATACACTTTCAGGAGCTTATTATTTTGCTACACAAGGTTTTGATTTAACATATAAAGGCGAGTTTGCTAATGTAGTTGGGAACATGAATTTAGGATTGGAAGCACATTTTACAAGTCCTAATTTTGCAATGAATTTCTTTGGTTTCGGAAATGAAACACCAAACTTTGAAGCGGATGAGAATGATGGTCTAAAAGTAGATTTAGATTATAATCGTGTAAAAATCAGAATGTTTAAAATAGCCCCATCTTTAATTTGGAGAGGACGTTTTGGTGCTAGCTTTGAAGTCGGATTGTCTTATGAAATAAATGAGGTTGAAGAAACTCAAGGACGTTATATTAATCTGGTTTTAAATGAAATAATTGAAGTGAGCAATAGTTTTTATGGAATAAACGCGAAATATCAGTATTCAAATTCTGATAATAAGGCATTTCCAACATTAGGAATGTTGTTCGCTTTAGAATCAGGATATGCAAATAGTATAGAAACCTCTAATGGTTTTGGGTACATCATTCCTGAACTTGCTTTCGATTATAGATTAAACCCTAGCGGGCAATTAGTTTTGGCAACTAAACTTAAAGCGCAGATTATTTTTGGCGACAAATTTGAATTTTATCAAGCAGCAAATATTGGTGCCAATAATGGGTTACGAGGGTATAGAAATGAACGTTTTACAGGTAAGAGTGCTTTTGTGCAAAGTACCGACCTACGTTTGAATTTAAGAAAAGTAAAAACAGGTTTATTGCCATTAAATATTGGTCTTTATGGTGGTGCCGATTATGGTCGGGTTTGGGTTGAAGGTGAAGATTCCAGTAGGTGGAATACTTCTATTGGCGGTGGTGTTTTCGTAAATGCAGCAAATATGGTTACGGGAAATATTTCGGCGTTTCATAGTGATGATGGTTTGCTTTTGGCGTTTAAATTAGGATTTGGGTTTTAATGATTCTATATTGATGAATAATTTATTACAATCTTTTTAATGAAAATAGCAGTCTTTGTTTTAGTAATTGTTTTTGGTTTAAACTGTTGTTTTTCGCAATCTTCAAATGTTGTTAAAACATCCGGAGATGTTTTATTAATTGCAATGCCTGTTGTAGCTATTAGTTCAACTTTGGTTATAGGGGATAAAGAAGGGTCGTGGCAGTTTTTAAAAGGTTTTGCTTTAAGTGGAATTACTACCTATAGTTTAAAATTATTAGTTGATAAAGAACGACCAGATATGTCGAATAATAATTCTTTTCCATCTGGACATTCATCAACAACGTTTCAAAGTGCATCTTTTATTCAAAAGCGATATGGATGGAAATATGGTGTTCCAGCTTATGCTTTAGCAAGCTATACAAGTTTTACAAGGTTAAATGCCGATAAGCATGACCTTGTTGATTGTTTAGCAGGCGCTGTAATAGGTATTGGAAGTACATATCTGTTTACCACACCTTATCAAATAGAACATATGGAACTTAGTTTTTCGAAAGAAGATAATAACTATCTAATTGGTTATAAACTTAAGTTTTAACGTATACAAGTTCCCGTCAAACCCATGAGCTTTTTCGTCTGCAATATAAAGGGTGTTCTCATTTTTAAAACATATGCCTTCTTTTTGAGAATCATGATTTAGCTCAACTTTGGTTGCAGTTCCACTAAAAAAGTTGGAGCCCTTATAATCAGTAAACACCCAAACCGCTTTTGGACTTAAAAGCACAACATGTTTCCCGTCTTTGCTAATATCAGCACCCGTAATCCAACAACCCATATCCGAACATGTATTGAAAGTTGATATGTATTGTGCAATGTAGTTTCCTGGTTTTGCAGGAATTTTATAAAGGCTAGTTTGTCCAAAATTGTTATGTACACGGCTTTTAGTAAATAGAAATAAGCTGTCTTTATAATAAAAGAAGGCTTCGCAATCAAAATATAATTGCCTTTTTTTTGGCGGAAATTTTTTTTGATTCGGGTACTTAAATAATATTCTTTCTACTTCAATCTCATCAGGATCATTTAAAGAATCTTTATTTACTTTTAATACGGCTAAGTTTTTTCTATTGTTGTTATTGTTCCCAAAATCTCCAATGTAAATATTGCCTTTGTCGTCTGAAGTTAAATCTTCCCAATCGTTATTTTTTGAATTAATATTTAATTTTTTTTGAATAATTCCTTTTTCATTTACTGCATAAAGTTTTGAAGCGTTACCACTATCGTTCATCATCCATATTAGATCAGAATAGGCAGTTGTTTCAATACCAGAAGCTTCATTAAGAGCCGTAGGTAATTCTGCTAAAGGATTTAATTTTCCATTATTACATGAAAAAAGGCAGGTAAAAAGAACTAAGATGAGTTGCTTATGCATTTAACTGATTTATTAATGTTAAATTTACAGCGATATTTAACAAGAATTATAAAGTGGAGACAAAAATTTTAAAAATAGGACACCGAGGCGCTAAAGGTCATTTAGCCGAAAACACTTTAGAATCTATTAAAAAAGCTTTAGACCTAGGTGTTGATGGCATCGAGATTGATGTGCACAGATGTGCTTCCGGTCAGTTAGTAGTTTTTCATGATTTTACTTTAGATAGAATGTCTAATGGTACTGGCGAAGTTTCAAAACATACACTTAACCAATTAAAACAAGTTGAAGTTAAGGGGCATTGTCAAATCCCAACTTTATCAGAGGTTTTAACTTTTGTAAATAACAAATGTCTGCTAAATATTGAGTTAAAAGGACATGATACTGCCGAAGAGGCAAGCAGGTTAATCGATTTTTTCGTTGAGAAAAAAGGTTGGGAATATAAGAATATAATAGTTTCAAGTATCCAAAAAGAATTATTACAAACTGTCTATAACATAAATAAAAAAATCCCTTTAGGAGTGATTACTGATACGAATATTGATTCGGCAGTTATTTTTGCTAAATCAATTAAAGCTGTTTCTATTATTCCAGATTACACCATGTTAACTGAAGAAATTGTTGAGAAATTAAAGGAAGATTTTAAAGTATACACTTATACTGTAAATAACTTAAAACCTATAAAACGCATAAAATCTTATGGCGTCGATGGGATTATTTCCGATTTCCCGAATAGATTATGATTGAAAAGCATGTGGTTATTGTTGGCGGTGGTGCAGCAGGTTTTTTTGCAGCCATTAATATAGCAGAACAAAACCCTAACTTTAAAGTTGCAATTTTAGAACGAGGAACAGAAGGATTACAAAAAGTAAAAGTTTCTGGTGGTGGTAGATGCAATGTTACTCATGCCGAATTTATTCCCCAAGAATTAATAAAAAATTATCCGCGAGGCGAAAAAGAATTATTAGGACCTTTTCATCAATTTATGACAGGCGATACCATTGAATGGTTTGAAAAACGTGGTATTGAATTGAAAATTGAAGAAGATGGACGCATGTTTCCTATGTCCAATTCGTCACAAACTATTATTGACTGTTTTTTGAATGAAGCTAAAAAGTACAAGGTTGAAGTCTTCTACAATCATTCGGTAAAATCTATTAATAAAGTAGAAAATAACTGGAAATTAGATACTTCTCAAGGTGATTTTATAAGTGAAAAATTACTAATTGCTACCGGAAGCAATCCGAAAATATGGAATCTTTTAGAAAACTTAGGACACACGTATCTCACTGCCTGTGCCTTCGTTGTTTACGTTTAATATAGACGACGACCGTATCAAAGACATCCCTGGAGTGGTAGCTTTAAATGTTGAGGTTAAAGTTGTGGGAACTGATTTATGGAGTGAAGGCCCATTGTTAATCACACATGTTGGTATGAGTGCGCCGGCAATTTTAAAATTATCAGCTTTTGGGGCTATAGAATTAGCAAAAAGAAATTATAAATTTGAAATTGAAATTAATTTTATAAAACAGTCGTTTGAAGGGTGTTTGGATGTTTTAAAATCACTAAAACACGATTTAGCAAAAAAGACTGTTTTTAAATCTGCTCAATTTGATTTACCAAAGCGTTTATGGCAAAAATTGGTATTGGCATCCAGTATGAATCAAGAAACGCGATGGGCAGATTTAAATAAAAGCCAATTAGAAGATTTAGCTTCGCAACTTACAAAAGCTATTTTTCAAGTTAATGGTAAAAGCACTTTTAAAGAAGAATTTGTAACTGCAGGCGGTATCGATTTAAAAGAAATCAACTTCAAAACTTTCGAAAGTAAACTTCACAAAAATCTTTATTTTGCAGGTGAAGTTATAAACGTTGACGCGGTAACAGGTGGTTTTAATTTTCAAAATGCATGGACTAGTGCTTATATTGCTGCTAAATCAATTTCAAAATGAAAATATATATTGCGCTTTTAAAAGGTATTAATGTTGGTGGACATAAAAAAGTTCCTATGGCAGAGTTACGCAATTTGTTGACAAATGCTGGTTTCCAAAACGTTCAGACTTATATTCAAAGTGGTAATGTTGTTTTTCAAGCTTCAGAAAAAGCCTCAGAATTGGAAACTAAAATTGAAAATCTTATTTCTATACAATTTGGGTTTGATGTTTCTGTAATTATTAAAACGAATAAGGAATTGCAAACAATTCTTGATGGGTCTCCATTTTCAAAAGAAAAGAAAGAGAAAAGTTATTTTATTATGCTTAATAGAATTCCTGAAAGTAATTTGGTTGAAGAAGTAGATCAATTATTATATGAAAATGAAGAAATTATAATCAAAAAAGATTGCCTTTATTATTATTGTTCAACTGGTTTTGGAAAAACAAAATTCAATATGAATACTTATGAACGCAAGTTAAAGGTTACAGGAACTGCAAGAAACTATAATACAATGGTAAAACTATTATCTTTGTCGGCAGAATTGAATTAGTATGACTGAACAACAATTTATTCCTAAAACATATTCTAATCTGGTTGAAACTGGAAAGGTAACTTGGGAGTCACCAAGTAATATTGCTTTGGTAAAATATTGGGGTAAAAAGAAGAATCAGATTCCAGAAAACCCATCAATAAGTTTTACATTAAATAACTGTAAAACAATCACAACCTTATCGTATTCAAAAAAAGAAGGAACAGCTAATTTTGAATTTGACGTGTTTTTAGATGGCGAAAAGAAAGATGATTTTAAGCCGAAAATTGAAATTTTTTTTAAGCGTATTGAAGTTTATTTACCTTTTTTAAAGTTCTATAAATTTAAAATTGAAACAACAAATACGTTTCCGCACAGTTCAGGAATTGCATCATCAGCAAGTGGAATGAGTGCTATAGCTTTGTGTTTAATGAGTGTTGAAAAACAATTAATTGAAGCCAATGTCAACTTGAGCGCCGTCGAAAGGTCTTTAAGTGATAACTATTTCAATCAAAAAGCATCATTTTTAGCACGTTTAGGATCCGGGAGTGCTTGCAGAAGTATTGAGGGCGATTTAATAGTTTGGGGAAAAACCGATGCTGTTAAGGGAAGTAATGATTTATTCGGTTTAAAATATCCGTATAAAGTTCATGAAAATTTTAAAAACTACCAAGACACCATTTTATTGGTTGATAAAGGAGAAAAGCAAGTAAGTAGTACAGTTGGGCATAATTTGATGCACAACCATCCGTATGCAAAAAACAGGTTTCAACAGGCGCATGACAATCTTGAAAAGTTAAAACCAATATTAGAATCTGGCGATTTGGATGGTTTTATAGCTTTGATTGAAAGCGAAGCCTTAACACTGCATGCTATGATGATGACAAGCATGCCTTATTTCATTTTAATGAAACCAAATACCTTGGAAATCATAAATAAAATCTGGAATTTTAGAAAAGCTACAGGATTACACATCAGTTTTACTTTAGATGCTGGCGCAAACGTGCATGTATTGTATCCAAAGAATGAAACGTCTAAAATTTTAGAATTCATTAAAAATGAATTAGTTGCATATTGTCAAAACGGTCATTATATTTGCGACCAAATTGGGTACGGTGCAAACCAACTTTAAGAATATTGCGTATATTTGTCTAAGAAATTGCTTTTAATACATGAAAGGACCATTATTTTACTCTAAAATTTTACTCTTTGGTGAGTATGGAATCATTAAAGATTCTAAAGGATTGTCAATACCTTATAATTTTTACAATGGGGCTTTAAAAACCGATAAAAATCCATCAGAAATAGCTATAAAATCTAATGAAAGTTTAAAACGCTTCGTTACATATCTTGAGACTATTAATCCTGAATTGGTAGTTTTTGATTTAGATGCTTTAAAGCATGATGTTGAAGGAGGCATGTATTTTGATTCTTCAATTCCACAAGGATATGGTGTTGGAAGTAGCGGTGCGTTAGTTGCGGCTATATATTATAATTATGCACACAACAGGATTACGGTTTTAGAGAATTTAACTCGCGAAAAATTATTGACTTTAAAGAATATTTTTTCTGAAATGGAATCTTTTTTCCATGGAAAATCTTCTGGTTTAGACCCGTTAAATAGTTATTTAAGTATCCCAATTCTTATTAATTCTCAAGATAATATTGAGGCTACAGGAATTCCTTCGCAAAAAGTTGACGGAAAAGGTGCCGTGTTTTTATTAGATAGTGGTATTATAGGTGAAACAGCTCCGATGGTAAGTATTTTTATGGAAAACATGAAACAGGAAGGATTCCGAAATATGCTTAAAAACCAGTTTATAAAACATACCGATGCCTGTGTAGATGATTTTTTAAAAGGCGATATAAAGTCTTTATTTAAAAACACGAAGCAATTATCTAAAGTGGTATTAAATAATTTTAAACCAATGATTCCTGTTCAGTTTCATGAGCTATGGAAAAAAGGTATTGAAACTAACGAATACTACTTAAAATTGTGTGGTTCTGGTGGCGGTGGATATATTTTAGGATTTACCGAAGATTTAGATAAGGCAAAACATTCATTGAAAGATTACAAATTAGAGGTAGTTTACAACTTCTAGCTCTCTCATGTCTCCTGAACTTGCTCCAGGATCTCATAAAAACAAGTTTTTCATGTTGTCCAGAAAACAAAAACACGTACTTCTTAAGTTTTTTAGCATGTTTTCTGTGGTTAGAGGCTATAATATTCTCGTTATAGTTATTGCACAATATCTGGCGTCAATTTATATTCTAGCACACGATAAGCCATTAAGACATGTTGTTTTAGATTTAAATTTATTTATGTTAGTATTAGCTTCAGCAGCTACTATTGCGGGAGGTTATATTATCAATAATTTCTATGATTCGGAAAAGGATTTAATAAACCGACCTTTAAAATCTAGGTTAGATAAATTGGTAAGTCAAAATACGAAACTCTCCTTTTATTTTGTGCTTAACTTTTTAGCGGCTGTTATGGCTAGCTCTGTGTCTTTTAGAGCCGTTGTTTTCTTTTCTATTTATATATTTGGTATTTGGTTTTATTCACATAAATTAAAAAGACTGCCTTTTGTTGGTAATTTAACATCAGCGATTTTAACCATCACGCCATTTTTTGCCATTTTCATGTATTACAAAAATTTTGAAACAGTCATTTTTGTGCATGCTATTTTCTTGTTTTTATTGATTTCGATGCGAGAGCTTACAAAAGATTTAGAAAATATTAAAGGCGATTTAACTCAAAATTATCATACAATTCCGGTCGTTTACGGCGAAGAAGTTTCAAAAAAAATGCTTACTATATTATCTATATTAACATTGGTTCCAATTTATTTACTTCTGTATAAATTTGAAATAGGCGATATGTATTTATATTTTTATTTAAGTATTCTTTTACTCTTTGTTTTTTTGATATTACTCTGGAAATCAAAATCCAAAATGCACTATTTATTGCTTCATAATATTTTAAAATTTATTATTGTTTTAGGTGTTTTTAGCATTTTATTAATTGATGTTCATGTGGTACTTAACAGGTTGTTTTAGAAGCTTTTTTAGTTAATTAAATCATAATATAATAGTAATATATAATCTATATTTGCAAAAAATTAAAGTAATGAGCAGAAAGCAAGGAGCAAGCGATAAAGGGAAGCCTTCAGGAAGAGGGCAGAGCAATGGAAATGGAAAAAGTTCCAGTAGAGGAGGAAGTGAAACAAAAGGAAAGAGTTTTGCTAGAGGCAATGCACCTATAAGAAATGTAAATCCGCCATCAAAAAAGCCGACAAATCCAAACGAAATTAGGTTAAATAAATATGTTGCCAATTCTGGTATGTGCTCACGTAGAGAAGCCGATGTGCATATTGCAACAGGTCTTGTTAGTGTTAACGGAAAGGTTATAACAGAAATGGGTTATAAAGTAAAACTTGAAGACGAAGTTCGTTATGACGGTGCTCGTATTAACCCAGAAAAGAAGGCTTATGTATTGCTGAATAAACCAAAAGGCTTTGCTACCACTACTAGCGAGGGTAAAGGTAGAACAGTGATGGATTTGGTCGCTAACGCCACGGCTTCTAAAATTAAACCTATAGGCAGACTTGGAAGAAACTCCAAAGGCTTATTGTTGTTTACAAACGACGATGTTATTGCAGATAAATTCACCAACTCGAAAAAAGGTGTTGCTAGATTATTCCATATTGAATTGGATAAGAATTTAAAGCTTGAAGATTTAAAAACAATTCAAAATGGTTTTAAAATTGAAGGCAAGCTTATTGCGGTTGAAGAAATTAGTTATATTGATAATACATCGAAAAACGAAATAGGTTTAAAAATAAAGAATACAGGCAATACCTTAATTAGAACAATTTTTGATTATTTTAAATACGAAATTGTCAATTTGGATTGTGTTGCTATAGGACCTCTAACTAAGAAAGATTTGCCTCGTGGTCATTGGAAACATCTTACCGAACAGGAATTAAACAACCTGAAGATGCTTTAAAAAAAATCTAAAAAAAAAGTGCAAATGAGCATAAAATTAAATTTTTTATATTTCATTTGTAAAGTAATTGCAGAACAACGTGAAACGTGTTTATATGTTCGGGTTTTTGAAAATGGAGAAGTTTTTTTCAAACGCAGCTTATAGGTTAAGCAAACGAATTTTAAAACTAACTTCTCTATATTCTATTGCTGGTAGCCAGCATATATATGCCTTTGTTCCAACTACTCAAAGTCAAATCCAAATTTGATTAATAGGGAAATATAATTTGCCTAGAAACTAATGTTTCTTAACTTTAAAAAAATTATTATTAAACTATTACATCTATAAATAAAAAATGAATACCAAATACATTGATTTAATTAATCAATCTTTTTATTTTCCTCAGGAAGAATTTGATCTAAACGACAAAAACTTAGAGTTTCATGGGATAGACCTTATGGGCTTAGTTGAACAATACGGGGCACCCTTAAAGTTTACATACTTACCGCAAATTTCAAACAATATACATAGAGCTAAAAAATGGTTCGAAACCGCTATAAAAAAGCATAAGTATAAAGGCAAGTATCATTATTGTTATTGTACTAAAAGTTCTCATTTTAAGCATGTTTTAAACGAAGCATTAAAGAATGATATACATATAGAAACATCTTCTGCTTTTGATATTGATATTGTTGAAAATTTAAAAGCTGAAGGAAAAATCACCGATAAAACCTATGTTATTAGTAATGGGTTTAAAAGAGACCAATACATTTCTAATATAGCAAAATTGATTAATAGTGGACACAAAAACTGTATCCCTATTATTGATAATTACGAGGAAATTGATTTATTATCGAAAGAGATAAAAGGGAAATTTAATATTGGTATTCGCATAGCTTCTGAAGAAGAACCAAAATTTGAGTTTTATACCTCGCGTTTAGGCATTGGTTATAAAAATATTTTACCTTTTTACAGAAGTCAGATAAAAGATAATAAAAAAGTGAAACTAAAAATGCTTCATTTTTTTATCAATACAGGCATTCGAGATAATGCTTATTATTGGAATGAGCTGGCAAAATGTTTAAAAGTGTATACCAGTTTAAAACGTATTTGCCCGAGCTTAGATAGTTTGAATATTGGAGGCGGATTTCCAATTAAAAATTCCCTGGCATTCGATTTTGATTATGAATATATGGTTGATGAAATTATTAATCAAATACAACTCGTGTGCGAAGAAGAAGAAGTAGAAGTGCCAAATATTTTTACCGAATTTGGTAGTTTTACAGTGGGAGAAAGTGGCGGCGCTATTTATGAGGTATTGTATCAAAAACAACAAAACGATCGCGAAAAGTGGAATATGATTAATTCTTCTTTCATTACAACATTGCCAGATACCTGGGCCATTAATAAACGTTTCGTAATGTTGCCGGTTAACAGATGGCACGAAAGTTACGAGCGTGTATTGTTGGGAGGTTTAACCTGCGATAGTGACGATTATTACAATAGTGAGCAGCACATGAATGCTATTTATTTACCTAAATACAATAAAGAAAAACCTTTGTATATTGGGTTCTTTAATATTGGAGCATACCAAGAAACTATTGGCGGATTTGGTGGGTTACAACACTGTTTAATTCCATCGCCAAAACATATATTAATAGATAGAGATGAAGATGGAAGCATCACAACAAAATTATTTAGCGAACAACAAAAAAGTGAAGACTTACTTAAAATTTTAGGTTATGACAAATAACACGTATGCTGGCATACCAGAAGAATTTGCGAAATTAGAACAGTCAAAAATAGTTTTAATTCCAGTACCATTTGATGGTACCAGCACAGCACAAAAGGGATCTGAAAAAGGACCAGAAGCTTTTTTAAATGCTTCAAACAACATGGAGCTTTATGACATCGAAACTGATACCGAAGTTTATCAACAAGGTATTTATTTAGCCGACGCCGTTGAAGATAGTGCTTCTGCGAAAGAGATGGTTGAGGCGGTTCATCAAGCTACTAAAAAGTACATTAAAAAAAATAAATTTGTTACTATTTTTGGAGGTGAACATGTCACATCAATAGGAACTATTCGTGCATTTAATGAAATGTTTCCAAGTCTGACCGTTTTACATATAGGAGCACATACCAATCTACGTAAAAGCCATAATGGGAATTCAATTAATAATGCTTGTGCACTGAATGAAGCAAATCAAGTAACTAATTTAATTCAGGTTGGCTTGCGTTCTATGAGTGTTAATGAAAAAACTATTGCAGATAGCGATAAAACTTATTTCGCGCATGAAATGGCGGTTGATGATACCTGGATGGATTCTGCAATTGATCAAATGACGGACAATGTATTTATCAATTTTAGTTTAAATGCTTTAGATATTTCAATATTACCAAATACAGCTTCGCCATTACCGGGAGGGTTATTTTGGTATGAAACCTTAGATTTTTTAAAACAAGTTTTTTCAGAAAAAAACGTGGTTGGTTTCGATATAGTTGAATTATGCCCAAACGTAAAACAAAAAGCATCTGATTTTTTAGCTGCAAAATTGTATTATAAAATGTTAAGTTATAAATTTATGGACGAAGAAGTAGGTGACGATTACGATAACTCCTATGACAACTCGAAGCAAAAGAATAATACTTCAAAATTTAATGACGACGATGAGTACTAAAGGCCCAATTTCAAAGTTTATTGAAAAACACTATTTACACTTTAACGCTGCTGCGTTAGTAGATGCTGCAAAAGGTTATGAAACTCATTTGTTAGAAAACGGAAAAATGATGGTTAGCTTAGCTGGAGCTATGAGTACAGCAGAGCTAGGAAAATCGTTAGCTGAAATGATTCGTCAAGATAAGATTCATATAATTTCATGTACGGGTGCTAACCTAGAAGAAGATATTATGAATTTAGTAGCGCACAATTCCTATAAAAGAGTGCCTAATTACAGAGATTTATCGCCACAAGAAGAAAGAGATTTATTAGATAATCACTTTAATCGTGTAACTGATACGTGTATTCCAGAAGAAGAAGCGTTTAGACGTTTACAATCACATTTATTTGATATTTGGAATAAGGCAGATAAATCAGGAGCGCGTTATTTCCCACACGAGTTTATGTATCAAATGATAAATTCTGGTGTTTTAAAACAATATTATGAGATCGATCCAAAAGACTCATGGATGGTGGCCGCCGCCGAAAAAAACTTACCAATTGTGGTTCCCGGATGGGAAGATAGCACTATGGGAAATATTTTTGCATCTTACTGTATTAAAGGAGAATTAAAAGCCTCAACTACCAAAAATGGTATTGAATATATGATGTGGCTTGCAGATTGGTATCCAAAAAACTCAGGCGGTAAAGGCGTAGGTTTTTTCCAAATAGGAGGAGGAATTGCTGGCGATTTTCCAATATGTGTAGTGCCAATGCTTTACCAGGATATGGAAATGCATGATATTCCATTTTGGAGCTATTTTTGTCAAATAAGTGACTCAACAACCAGTTATGGTTCTTATTCGGGCGCTGTGCCCAACGAAAAAATTACTTGGGGTAAATTAGATATAGATACTCCAAAATATATAATAGAGAGTGATGCGACTATTGTTGCACCATTAATTTTTGCATATTTGCTAGACCAATAACACAACCCAAATAAAAATGATACGCAAAATTGTAGATTTCAAAAAATTAAATGAAGATATATTAAATCTTCTAGTTGAAAAGTTTCCTGATGGTTACGATGAAACAGATATTATTTCCTTTAGAAATGCACAAAATGAGATAATTGAAGCTGTAGAAGTAAGAACTGAAGATACTATTTATTTAGTAAAAGTGGGTAAGCGCCTTGTTCAAGCTATGGAAGATTTTGGTGATGATGATACTGATGAGGTAGATGATGATGCATCTGAAGTAGACTTTGAAGAAGTGAAAGTGGAAGAGGATGATCTTGATGATGATGTTGATATCGATGTAGTTAAAAAAGATGATTCAAACGACGGCGAAAATGACGATGATTCTGATTTTGATGATCAAGAAGACACCGAATATGATGAAGATGAGGAAGACGATGATAATGATTAATTTATAGTAAAGTATTAAAAAATGAGAACCGCTGTTTTTAAGTCTTACGAGAACGGTTATTTTACCTTTTGGTTTGAAAATGGAGAAGAACTAGTATTCGAGGAAGTTCACCCAAGAGTTTTAAATCAATTTGATTTAAAAAATGACAAAAGTTATATCGACAAAAGTTTTAGAATAACTTTTGTTGAAGATTTTGAAGATGATGATAAAGATTTTGTAATTTACAGAGTAGAAAGTTTAAAACCTCTTTAATCCTTTAATATATGAGCGCATCATTTCATATGTCGTTGCCATGTTTAAGCGTAAAAACAACCAAAAGTTTTTATGTTGATAATATTGGCGCTTCCTTAGGAAGAAAAACACAAAATTGGGTAGATGTTAATTTGTTTGGAAATCAATTAACATTTATAAAGGCTGAAAAATTTAGTTTCAATTGTCCTAATTACGTTTTCGAAGGTAAAATAATACCATCTTTCCATTTTGGCATTATTGTCGAATTAAAAGATTGGGAAAAAATTTATGCAAGACTGAAGGATCAAAAACTCGATTTGGTTACCCAGGCAACTTTTTTAAAAGATAAAACTGGCGAACACGTATCGTTTTTTATAAAAGACCCTAACGATTATATGTTAGAATTTAAAAGTTTTAAAAAACCGGATGCCGTTTTCGAAAAATAAATTAAAAAGCTATGAAACCATTTTCATAGCTTTTTTGTTTTTTAAAATTTCCCAAATAAAAACACTATAAACAATAAGATACTCTATGCTAATAAGCCATAGATTTTCTGTATTGTTAGCATTTGTGTATGCTAAATAACTTAGTACTATTACAAAACTCCAAATTAAAGGGAACTTATAATTGGTAAAAATCGATAGTATTAAAAGGGTCGCTATATACCAAGGATGAACCGTTGTAGCCGTAAAGTAGTAAAAAGATAACACGAAAAGCATTCCGGTAATGAGCTCTGTTGTGGTCTTGTTTTTTTTAAAGAATGTCATGATTATTACAAATACAATTACAAGTAAAGGAGTTATTTTACCTATTACTGCAATTTCATTATAACCTCTAAACAAATACCCAATTTCTCTAGCTAAATAATATAAACTCGCATTGAATTCAAAAGTTTTAAACCACAATCCGACCGTTTTAGCATAGTTGCTAACAAATGTTTCTGAATAAAAATGGATAAAGAATAGTATTGTTGTTAACCCAATAATAGAATAAAAAACGATGCTTTTTTTCCAGTTCAGTTTCTGAAAAAATAAAGGCAGAAATATCAATGGGATTAGTTTTATAGATATTGATAACGCCAAAATAACAGCGGAAAATTGCCATTTTCCAATGTGAAGCAGATACAAACTCCAAACTAAAAAGAAAATCATAACGCCTTCAAAATGAAGATTGCCAGTTAGCTCAATAATAATAAACGGATTTAAAACATACCAAAAAATTTTATATTCAGGAATGTTTAATTTTTTTAATAGTTTTTTTCCAAAAAAGAGTGTTCCAAAATCTGCCGCTATTATTAGTATGCGTAACACAGCTACTGACCCTAAGATACTTTTTCCGGCAAATAATGCTGCAAATACAAAAAACAACTGATTTAAAGGTGGGTAATTTGTAAAATGACTGGCATTAAGCGTACCCATGCCATGATACAATTCTATCGCTTGTGCTATAGGCAATTCATTTTTGCTAACAAAAGATTCAACTGTATACAGATAAGGGTTAAATCCTTCTAAAAGCATTCTTCCATCCCAAATAAATCTGTAAAAATCCTGTGACAGATTGGGGATGGATAGTAGAAAAACAGCTCTAAAAATAAATGCTAACCATGTTAAAAATGACATGTGATTTTTAAGTAATTGAACTAGTTTGTAAAACATAAAAAATAATGCAGTGTAAAGCATTATTAGCTTTAAGGAATCAGTGCGATCCAAGTGGTAAGCAAAAGAAAAATAAAACAAAATACTAGAGAATACCAAAAGTATTGGGGTTCTATTAAATTTCAAAAAAGCAGGATTTAAAAGCATAATTCAAATATAAGATTATTTGCTTGCTGCGTACATTTTTATAGTAAAGATACTATATCGTTATAGTTAATATATATTTCAAATAATCATGGAATTCATGACTTCCGTCATAATTTTAAAAATAGTCTTCCTTTAATTTTGACATTTAATTACTTATAAATTTTAATAAAAAATATAAATCATGAATATTTCTCACATTGAACATATTGGTATAGCCGTTGAAAATTTAGAAGACGCCATTAAATATTATGAAGGTGTTTTAGGAATGAAATGCTATTCTATAGAAGAGGTTGTCGATCAGAAGGTGAAGACAGCCTTTTTTTTGGTAGGTAATACAAAAATTGAATTACTCGAAAGCACAGCGCCAGATGGACCGATTGGTAAATTTATTGAGAAAAAAGGGCAAGGGATACATCACATTGCGTTTGCTGTAAATAATGCAACTGAAGCTTTAAAACAAGCAGAAGAAAGAGGCGTAACACTTATCGATAAAGTTTCTAGAAAGGGAGCCGAGGGATTAAATATTGGTTTTCTTCACCCAAAATCAACATTAGGTGTGTTAACTGAGTTTTGTTCAAAACAATAATAATTTATAGAATCGATTAGATAAAAAATATACCAATGGCAAATCAAGATAAAATAAACGAACTCATCGCGAAAAGAGTCAAAGCCAAATTAGGTGGAGGGGTAAAGCGTATAGATTCTCAACATGCGAAAGGAAAGTTAACTGCTCGTGAAAGAATCGATATTCTTTTAGATGATAATAGTTTTGAAGAGTTCGATATGTTCGTTACCCACAGAACAAAATCATTTGGGTTAGATAAAGAAATTTATTTATCAGATGGTGTTGTTACTGGCCATGGAACTATTGATGGTAAAATTATTTATGTATTTGCGCAAGACTTTACGGTATTTGGAGGTTCACTTTCAGAAACTTATGCATTAAAGATTTGCAAAATTATGGATATGGCTATGAAAATTGGCGCTCCGGTAATTGGACTTAATGATAGTGGTGGAGCGCGTATTCAAGAAGGCGTAAGATCATTGGCTGGTTACGCTGAAATTTTCCAAAGAAATATTATGGCGTCGGGTGTTATACCGCAAATTTCTTCCATTTTAGGTCCTTGTGCAGGTGGTGCTGTATATTCTCCAGCCTTAACAGATTTCACCATCATGACAGACAAAACAAGTTACATGTTTGTTACTGGGCCAAAAGTGGTTCAAACGGTTACGGGTGAGGTTGTTACTGCAGAAGAATTAGGAGGCGCAAATATTCATTCATCAAAATCTGGGGTTTCACATTTCTTAGCTGAAAATGATGAAGAAAACCTGTTGCTCATTAGAAAATTATTAAGTTACCTGCCATCAAATAATCTCGAAGACCCACCATCTATTGCAACATCCGATCCTATCGATAGATTAGACGATATCTTAAATAACATTATTCCAGAAAATTCAAATCAAGCTTATGACATCGTTGATGTAATAGCAACTATTACTGACAATGGTGAATTTTTAGAAGTTCACAGAAACTATGCTAAAAATATAGTAGTAGGTTTTGCTCGTTTTAATGGTCGTTCAGTTGGTATTGTTGCAAATCAGCCAAAATACTATGCAGGTGTTTTAGATAGTGAAGCATCTAGAAAAGCTGCCAGATTTGTGCGTTTTTGTGACGCATTTAATATTCCAATTGTAACATTGGTAGATGTTCCAGGATTTTTACCTGGTACAGGACAAGAATACGGAGGTATTATTTTACACGGGGCAAAATTATTATTTGCATATGGAGAAGCTACAGTACCAAAAGTAACTATCACACTTCGTAAATCTTATGGAGGAGCACATGATGTAATGAGTTGTAAACAACTACGAGGTGATTTAAATTATGCATGGCCAACCGCAGAAATTGCAGTTATGGGTGCAAAAGGTGCGGTGGAAGTTTTGGAAGGTTCTAATATAAGTAAAATTGAAGACGAAGAAGAAAAACTGCATTACATTGAAGAAAAAGAAAATGAATATAACACCAAATTTGCAAACCCTTATGTGGCTGCTAAATATGGATTTATTGACGATGTAATTGAGCCTAGAAATACCAGGTTTAGAATTATTAGAGCTTTAGAATTATTGGCAAATAAGAAAGTAGTTAATCCTGCTAAAAAACACTCAAATATTCCGCTATAATGACACACATTCTATTATATACAGATACCTTAAGCGAAGGATACATTATTCTAATTACTGGGCTATTTATTGTTTTTAGCGGTTTATTGCTGCTAACCTTATTTTTTAAATTTGGTTTACCCGTGTTATTGTACGTGTACAATGTTTTAAAGCGAGAAAAAGGTAAAAAGATAAAGGAGATTTCACCGAAAGTTAATGAGCAATTTACGGGCGAAATTGCTGCTGCGATAGCTGTCGCACTTCATATGTATCTCAATGCGCAACACGATAACGAAAATGCTATATTAACCATAAAACAGGCAAGGAAATTATATTCGCCATGGAGCTCGAAAATTTATGGGACACATATAAATAGGCTATAGCATAGCTTTAAATATTTTTTAAATATTAAAGAAACATATTAGATAATGAAAAATTTCACATTTAAAATAAACGAAAATAGTTACGGTGTAAAAATTGTTTCGCATGAAGCTAATACTATAGAATTAGAAGTAAATGGTACTAGTTATTCTGTTAAAATGAAAGAAGAGGTTAAAACTTTAAAAACCCCTACGCTTGTGCGTAAACCATCTAGTCCGGCTATTGAACCTATAAAAATTAATCCAACTTCTTCAAAAACGAAGATTACAGCACCAATTCCGGGAGTCATATTGTCTCTTAATGTAAAAGTAGGCGATATTATAAAAGTAGGCGATGTGTTATTAGTTCTTGAAGCAATGAAGATGGAGAATAGTATAGCTTCAGAAAAAGCAGGTAAGGTGACTGCTATCAACGTGACTGTTGGGCAACAAGTACTGCAAAGTGAAGTGATGATAGAATTAGAATAGAAAAAGGCAAAGTCATTATTAGTAAAATGAAGGAAACTCATTCAAGGTTTTCTAAATCATTTTATTTCTTACAATGACATAAAATTAAAAAAATGAAGAAAGTAATTATAATATTTGGAGTTCTATCACTGCTGGTTTTTATTCGGCCTGTTTTAGGGTTAAATGCAAACTCGAACAATACTATAACAACAACTACAACACTTGACCAAACTGAAGAATCAGATGTTCAAAGTTTTGTTTCAGAAGCTTTTAGTGGTATTAAACAATTTTACCAATTTACAGGTTTTGCAAACGCCCATTCGGGAAACATACTTATGATTTTTATTGGTATTGTATTTATCTATCTCGGTATAAAATTTGATTACGAACCCTTGCTTTTAATTCCTATTGGCACGGGTGTTATTATTGGTAATATACCCTTTGTCGCGGGTTATCAGACAGGTGTTTATGAAACGGGATCGGTATTAAATTATTTATATTTTGGAGTTGTGAAGGGTATCTATCCGCCACTTATATTTTTAGGTATTGGTGCTATGACCGATTTTTCATCTCTGATAGCAAATCCTAAATTAATGCTTTTAGGAGCTGCCGCTCAGATTGGTGTTTTTGGAACATTTTTAGGGGCTCTTTATTTAGGGTTCAGCTTACCAGAAGCTGGAGCAATAGGAATTATTGGAGGAGCTGATGGTCCTACCGCAATTTTCTTATCATCAAAATTGGCTAATGGCGTTAATATTTTACCAGACGGAACTACTGTTAAAAATTTAATCGGACCCATTGCTATTGCTGCCTATTCTTATATGGCTTTAGTACCAGTTATTCAACCTCCAATCATGAAACTATTAACTTCTAAAAAGGAGCGTTTAATAAGAATGAAACCTCCAAGAGCCGTTACTCAAAAAGAAAAAATGATTTTCCCTGTGGTGGCATTATTACTTACAACCTTTATATCTCCAAGTGCCTTACCATTATTGGGTATGTTGTTCTTTGGAAATTTACTAAAAGAATCTGGAAGAACAGAACGTTTAGCAGATACAGCACGTACCAAATTAATTGATATAGTTACTATACTTTTAGGGGTAACTGTAGGGGCGTCAACACAAGCAGATATTTTTATAACCAAAGATTCATTGATGATTTTTGGATTAGGAGCCATCTCATTTGTAATTGCGACAATGGGTGGGTTGCTATTTGCAAAATTCATGAACTTGTTTCTTAAAGGTGACAATAAACTAAATCCCCTTATTGGAGCTGCAGGCGTTTCTGCAGTTCCAGATAGCGCAAGAGTAGTGCACGCTGTTGGTATTAAAGCCGACCCTCATAACTATTTGTTAATGCATGCAATGGCACCAAATGTTTCAGGCGTTATTGGTTCTGCGATTGCTGCGGGTATTATATTAAGTTTTTTAGGATAAAATAAAATTTAAAAAAGAAACGAAATTCGAATTTAAATATAAGAAAATGAATTTACCAAATAAAATGTCAGCGCAAGATGCTGTGAAGTTAATAAAATCGGGAGACAGAGTATTAATTCAAGGAGGTGCTGCTACGCCACAAACGCTTATAAAAGCTATGGTGAAAAGAGGCCCTCAATTAAGAGACGTAAAAATAGTGCATTTACATACCGAGGGTGAATGTGGTTATATTGCTCCAGAATTAAGAGATAGTTTTCATACAAGTGTTTTCTTTATTGGAGGAAATGTTAGAAAAATGGTAGGCGATACAGTCGATTATATTCCTGTTTTTTTAAGTGATATACCAAGTTTATTCCGTCAGGGATATATGGATTTAGATGTGGTTTTAGTAAATGTTTCGCCACCAGACAAGCATGGTTTTTGTTCTTTAGGTGTGTCTGTAGACATCGTTATTGCTGGTATTGAACAAGGCAAAAAAGTAATAGCTCAAATAAATCCTAGGATGCCTCGTACATTTGGAGATGCCATTGTTCATTTAAGAAACTTTGATGCTTGTGTAGAGGTTGATGAAGAAATCCATGAAATGAAATTTGTAGCTCCATCAGAAGAGGAGCAGGCAATTGGAAAAAATATAGCAGGAATTATCGATGATGGCGCTACCTTACAAATGGGTATTGGTGGTATACCAAATGCAGTTTTAACATATTTAACCAATCATAAAAATTTAGGAATACATACCGAAATGTTTTCGGAAGGTATTGTCGATCTAGTTGAACGTGGCGTAGTAAATGGATCTAAGAAAAAAGTAAATCCTTATAAAATTGTTTCTGGATTTGCTATGGGCACACGCAGATTATACGATTTTATGGATGATAATCCAGAGATTGAAATGTTAGATATTGCCTATGTAAACGACACTTCCATTATACGTCAAAACCCGAAAGTAACAGCTATTAATTCAGCAATAGAAATTGATATTACTGGTCAGGTTTGTGCAGATTCTATTGGAACTAAAATGTTTTCGGGAGTGGGTGGTCAAATGGACTTTATGCGAGGTGCAGCCTTGTCTAAAGGCGGTAAACCTATCATTGCTGTAAACTCTACCACTTTAAAAGGGGTGTCTAAAATTGTTCCTATGTTAAAACAAGGTGCAGGTGTAGTAACCACACGTGCACATGCCAGATTCGTTGTAACAGAATTTGGTGTCGCTGAATTATTCGGTAGAACTTTAAAACAACGCGCAAAGTCGCTTAGAGATATAGCACATCCAGATCATAGAGAAGCATTAGATAAAGCTATTTTTGAACGATTTGGAACTAGCATCATAGTTTAATATCAAAGTAGAACGTAATTTTAAAATTATGAACACAAAAAATAATCCACTTTTTTCCAATTTCAATCCCGTAACCAAACAGGAATGGTTAGAAAAAGTGAAAGTAGATTTAAAAGGAGAAGATTTCAATAGAAAATTAGTTTGGAAAAACTTAAGTAATATTGATTTTCAACCTTTTTATAATGCAGAAGATAAGTTAGCGTATTTAACAAATACGGGCGAAAATGCGCAGGCATTAATAAATTACAGAAGCATTGATGTTTCTTCGGCTGAAAGCGCTAATAAATTAGCTGTAAAGGCAGTAACCGAAGGTGTTACCGGACTACTTTTTCAATTAAAAGGAAATGTTACCGTAGCGACCCTATTAAATGGAATCAATTTAAATCAGATTGCGGTATCGTTTGTTTTGTCGTCAAAAGCTGTTGGTTTTGCAAAAGATTACTTTGCTTTCGTTGAGCACAATGTTAATAACAATAAAAATTTAAGAGGTTATTTCGATTTAGGAATCATTTCAAATTATATTACAACAGGAACTATAGATGTTCAACAATTTGATACATTGGTTAATGTTGTGAAATTATGGAAAGATTATCCGAATTTCAAAACCATTACAATTTCTGGAACTGCTTATTTAGATTCAGGTTCAAATCAGGTTCAAGAAGTTGCTTACACATTAAATTCGTTAATTTATTTAATAGAGCAATGTTTAGATAGAGACCTTGATGTACAATCTGTTTTTAATAGTCTCCATGTACAACTCGCAATAGGGTCTGAATATTTTGTTGAAATTGGCAAGTTCAGAGCTTTTAATAGTTTGTTACATGAAGTAGCCAAGAAATATGGTGTTAAAGATTTTAATCATGCTTTAACCGCAAAAACTTCCATTTGGAGTAAATCGGTCACAGATGCGCACACTAATTTATTGCGTGCTACTACCGAAGCCATGTCTGCAATACTTGGTAATGTAGATGGTGTTTTAATTGACGCTTACGATAAGGAATTTAACGAAGTATCTGATTTTTCGAATAGAATTGCGGGTAATATTTCAACAATTTTAAAAGAAGAATCTTATTTTGGAAAAGTAGCGAATCCGGTAGATGGATCGTATTATATAGAAGAGGTTAGTACCAAAATAGCTGAAAAAGCCTTAGAGCTATTTAAAGCTATTGAGGCAGATGGAGGATTTTATAAAGCATTTGAAAGTGGATTTATTCAGCAGCAAATTGCTCAAATCCGTCAGGAAAAAATCAAACTACTAAGTCAAAGAAGATTGCCCATGGTTGGAGTTAATAAGTATCCTAATCTTATGGAAACTGTACCTTCAAAAATATTAGCATCCGAAACTACATCAAATTCAAAAGTATTGACTCCAAGAAGAGCTTCTCTCGAAATTGAAGCTTTAAGAAAAGTAACAGAACAGATTGTTGATAAAACTAAAAAACGCCCTATAGTTGAGCTTACCAGTTTTGGTAATTTAACTATGCGTAAAGCTCGAGCAGCTTTTTCATACGATTTTATAGGCGTTAGTGGTTTTCAGGTATTACAAGAAAAAAGTTATACCGATGCAGAACAAGCTGCAGAAAGTAGCGCAAAGTCAGAATCTGATGTGGTGGTAATTTGTAGTTCAGATCCCGATTATGATGAAAGTGCTTTGGCTTTCGTGCAAATTTTCAGATCTCTGAATACAGATAAAGTGCTTTTATTGGCTGGAAACCCTGTAAATATTATGGATTCATTAACTGCTGCAGGTTTAGATGGTTGTATCAATTTAAAATCAGATGTCATTCAGACCATCACAGATGTTCAGAAAAAAATTCAGAAGAATAATAAAATATTAAACTCATGAAATCGCAAATAAATAAACCTTCTTAAAATACTTAAGAAGATTTAGCGATTGCATGTGACCATTGAAAAACAATAAATAGAAGCACATGAAACCAAATTTTTCAGATATAACATTAGATACTGTTAAGAAGCAAGAAACAGTGCTATCAGATAATAAACAAGTTTGGAATACACCTGAGGGAATTCCTGTAAAAACTCATTTTTCTAAACACGATATTAAAGATGCAGAGCATTTAAATTTCGCAGCAGGATTGCCTCCGTTTACAAGAGGACCTTATAGTACAATGTATGTAACAAGGCCTTGGACGATTCGCCAATATGCAGGATTTTCAACGGCCGAAGAGTCTAATGCGTTTTACAGAAGAAACTTAGCAGCAGGACAAAAAGGATTGTCGGTAGCATTCGATTTAGCGACGCATAGAGGATATGATTCTGATCATCCACGTGTAACCGGAGATGTTGGGAAAGCTGGAGTTGCCATCGATTCTATTTTGGATATGGAGATTTTATTCGACCAAATTCCATTAGATAAAATGTCGGTTTCCATGACCATGAACGGCGCTGTTTTACCAATTATGGCATTTTACATTGCCGCGGCTAAGAAACAAGGTGTATCTCTAGATCATTTAAGTGGGACCATACAAAATGATATTTTAAAGGAATTTATGGTGCGTAATACCTATATCTATCCGCCATTACCTTCCATGAAAATTATTGGTGATATTTTTGATTATACCACTAAAAACATGCCTAAGTTTAACTCCATTTCTATAAGTGGATACCATATGCAAGAAGCAGGAGCAACTGCCGATATAGAGTTGGCGTATACTTTAGCCGATGGTATGGAATACATAAGAACGGGTTTAGCATCAGGTTTAAAAATTGATGAATTTGCTCCGAGATTGTCGTTTTTCTGGGCTGTTGGGATGAATCATTTTATGGAAATTGCTAAAATGCGTGCTGCACGTATGCTATGGGCAAAAATCATAAAATCTTTTAATCCAACAAATCCAAAATCGATGGCCTTGCGTACGCATAGTCAAACTTCGGGTTGGAGTTTAAGTGAGCAAGATCCTTTTAATAATGTGGCTAGAACTTGTGTTGAAGCAATGGCAGCAGGATTAGGTGGAACACAATCATTGCATACCAATGCTTTAGATGAAGCTATAGCATTACCAACCGATTTTTCGGCGAGAATAGCACGTAATACGCAAATATATATTCAGGAAGAAACGCAGATAACCAAAGCGGTTGATCCTTGGGCAGGCTCATATTATGTAGAATATTTAACGCAGGAAATTGCCAAAAAAGCTTGGAAACTTATTGAAGAAGTTGAGGAGTTAGGTGGTATGGCGAAAGCTATTGAAACAGGCGTTCCTAAAATGCGAATTGAAGAAGCTTCGGCACGTAAACAAGCACGTTTAGATTCTGGACAAGATATTTTGGTTGGAGTTAATAAATTTAGAACCGACGAAAAATCGAATATCGAAATTTTAGACATCGATAATTCTACAGTGAGATTGTCACAAATTGAGCGATTGAAAAAATTAAGAGCGAATAGAGATCAGAATGTAGTTGATGCTAATTTAAAAGCATTAACAGATTGTGCTGAAACTGGTAAAGGAAATTTATTGGAATTGGCTGTTGAGGCTGCTGAAAATTTTGCAACATTAGGTGAAATATCGGATGCATTAGAAGTTCATTTTGGACGTCATAAAGCAGATAACAAATTAATAAGTGGAGTGTACGGAAAAGAAGTAAAAGACGATAGTACATTTGCGAAAGCGCAAGAGGTTGCAGATAAATTTGCTGAAATTGAAGGGCGTCGTCCACGTGTGATGATTGCTAAAATGGGGCAAGATGGGCATGACAGAGGGGCTAAAGTAGTGGCTTCAAGTTTTGCCGATTTAGGTTTTGATGTAGATATGGGACCATTATTTCAAACACCAGAAGAAGTAGCCAAACAAGCCATTGAAAACGATGTGCATTTTGTTGGTGCTTCCAGTTTAGCGGCAGGACATAAAACCTTAATTCCGCAGCTAATTGGTGAGTTAGAAAAATTGGGAAGACCAGATATTATGGTATTTGCAGGTGGAGTTATTCCAGAGCAAGATTATAATTATTTATTAGAACGTAAAGTGGCTGCCATTTTTGGACCGGGAACTGTTATTGCTAAAGCTGCTATTACTATTATGGAAAAATATTTGGAGCAAGAATAAGCTTCATTTGTATTGTAATTTGAATTGTCAAAAAAACCGCTTCTGTTGTAATCAGAAAGCGGTTTTTTTGTTATATTTTTTTTAATTTTTACGCCATAATGTTTTGGCCGTAGCACATACCATATTGCTTCCTTCAATTTTTATGGTATGCACAAAAGAATCGTTTACAAAATCTGTATTGGTTAAAGACAAAACAGTGTCGCCATATTGGGCTTCAGAAATAAATCGACCGTTTATTTCATATAAGGAATAATTATCTGCAATATCTTCAGGGATAGATTCAATTACCCATTGTAAATATCTGATATTGTTAACGTGTTTGTTCATGTCTGTATCAAACCTGTTAACTTTAAATTGTTTTATATGGCTTGCAAAGTCTATGGCTTCTATTTTTTTCTTGATGTTGATATTAATAGATTCTTCATTATAATAACCCCATTTTTCTTTGATGTCATTAAAAATTGGTATTGGTTTCCTGTTTTCTATATCGAAGAATACCCATAAACCCTTGGCTCGACCTATTATATTTTGATTTTCATCAAAAATAATATTTTCCCTATATCCTTTAATTGTAGAATAGCTTGAGAGCCAGGTTCTAATGGTTATTTTCTCTTTATAACTTGGATAACGTTCTATTTGCATAGCACCAGATACCAAAACCCAACCCACATTTTTTTTAACGAGGTCAAATAAACTGTGGTTTATTGCATAACAATGGTCTGCTGCTGTTTCTTCCAATAGGGCCAACATTATAGTTGGTGTTGCCAACCCTAGGTTATTCATTTCAAAATATCTGAGCTCAAATTCTTTATCAAAACAATTTTCGGAAGTCATATTTATATCATTTTAAATCGTCTTTATATCATGCTTATTTAAAAGACTTTCTAAACTTTTCAATAATTAATTGTGCTGCTTTTACAGGTGATATTTCGGAAGCAATAATGTCTTTTTCTAAAACAGAAAGGTTGTTCTTAATATCTTTGGAACCATAAAACATGTGTTTTAATTCCTCATTAATATTATCGTACATCCATCGTATTTTTTGATGGTTTCTGTTTTTAATAAAATAGCCATTATCGTTAACTAATTGCTTGTATTTAATAATGGTGTTCCAAACAGTATCGATACCTGTATTTTTTGTTGAAGAAGCTTTAGTAACTACAGGTTCCCAACCAGATTCCGATTGCGGAAAAATATGTAAGGCATTTTGATATTGCAATCTTGCCATTTCACTTTTACGAACATTGTCGCCATCGGCTTTATTAATAACCACCATATCTGCCATTTCCATGATGCCTTTTTTAATGCCCTGAAGTTCGTCGCCAGCTCCGGCAAGCATTAAAAGCAGGAAGAAATCAGTCATACCATGAACAGCGGTTTCAGATTGCCCCACACCAACCGTTTCAATTAAAATGGCATCGTAACCCGCCGCTTCGCAAAGCAACATGCTTTCGGCAGTTTTGTTGGCAACACCGCCAAGAGTTTCCCCAGACGCCGACGGGCGAATATAAGCGTTCTCTAAATTGCTCAATTCTTCCATACGGGTTTTATCACCTAAAATACTACCTCTAGAGCGTTGACTACTTGGGTCTATAGACAGTATAGCCACTTTATGACCTTGGGTGATGAGGTGTTTTCCAAAGGCTTCAATAAAGGTGCTTTTGCCCACTCCAGGAACGCCGGTAATACCAATGCGAATGGAATTTCCAGAAGCAGGTAAAATGGCTTGAATAATATCTTTGGCAAGAAGTTTGTCACTTTCTAAATTACTTTCTATAATGGTAATGGCTCTGGACAGAATAACACGGTCGCCACTTAAAACGCCATCGATATAGGCTTGTGCGCTTAGTCTGTTTTTAGGTTTGTACTTAGTCATTTATTGGTTGAAAATTACAGTTATAAAGATACTGATATTGGGAAAAAGTGACGTGATTTAAAAATTGTTTTTTATTAAAAATTGATTGTTGATAATTTGTATTCTAAGTTGGGTATGAGATTTCTCCCTTTGGTCGAAATGACTCATGATGGAAATCTCTCAACGATTACGTCATTGCGAGGCACGAAGCAATCTCATCAAGTATATGAGAAGTGTTGATTCAGGGAATATATTGAATAGATTACTTCAGTCGATCCGCCTTCGTAATGACGTGGACAGAATAAACAGATTACTTCGGTCGTTACTCCCTCGTAATGACGAAGGTTTGTTGTTTAGACATTTCCAAGGAGGCACAACAAAACAAAGTATTCCACAGTGACCTCGATGATAGGAGAGGTCGCATAATTAAGGTTGGATATATTGTTATAAGCCTATTAAAGTTGAAGTATTTTTTAGGAGTTGCTTATGTGATTGCTCCCTTAGGTCGAAATGACTTTTTAAGGTAATCTCATAAGAAAATATATAGTTAGCTTAGGTAGTAAATTAAACAGATGGCATCGTGCCTTCTCGCCAAAACAAAATTAATTAATGGAAATCTAAACCCCGCGTTCGCGATTGAAGCGTTATCCTTTTTAAAACGCAATGAAGTACTTGGTTAATAGATAGACAGATTGCTTCGTCGTAATCTCCTCGCAATGACGGTACGAAATTTTTTAAAAAGATTTAAGTGCAAAGCGCGACCCTTGGGTAACGCCCAATTATTATCAAAAAAAATCTCAAAACCACCAGTGTTGAGTGAGTTTTGAGATTTTGTAAATAGTTTTTTTTGAGTTGTAAATCTATACCTTAGAAGTTACCGATTTAATAAATACGTATCCGAAGCCTAAAAACAGCATAAGGTGAAATGGGAAAAGTCCGAAATCACCACCTTGGTCTCCTACTATAAATGCACTGTACATTCCAAAAGCAAAATAAGACATTAGTAAACCTTCGAAAATAACATGTATAGAAATTGTTTTTTTGATGTACTTATTCTTTATCAAGGTGTCTTTTATGGTATTTATATTGAATTTTGGTGTGCGTACAAATTCACTTTTTTTACCCCAGTGCCCTTCTAAAACCGCAATCGAATTATGCAGTGAAAAGCCCATAGCTATAGAAAAAAATACGAAAAACATGCCAATATATTTAATGAAGTTTTTAAAGCCGCTACCATAAATATTTTTGTACATAAACCAATAGCATATAAAAAATATGATAGAGCTTACTACAAAGAAACTCATAACATAAAAATATGGTTTTAAGTGTGTATACTCATTTTTTATATATAGCATTGGGATACTTAGTACGCCTACAATTAGCACATTTAAAAACATGGTGCTGTTTAATAGATGTAACAACCCGTGCATTTTAGTTTTAGCTGAAATATTTTTGCTTTTTAAAACGCGCGTCATCATTTTCTGAAAATTTTCAGCGCCACCTTTATTCCATCTAAATTGTTGCGAACGTGCTGCACTAATTACAATTGGTAATTCAGCAGGCGTTTCTACGTTTTCAAGATATTTAAATTTCCAGTTTTTAAGTTGGGCACGGTAGCTTAAATCTAAATCTTCGGTTAAGGTATCGCCTTCCCAATTTCCAGCATCTATGATACAGGCTTTTCTCCAAAGACCTGCGGTTCCGTTAAAATTGATAAAATGACCTTTGCTGTTTCTGCCAACTTGCTCTAAAGTAAAATGGGCGTCAAGAGCAAATGCCTGAATTTTTGTTAGTATGGAATAGTTGCGATTTAAATGTCCCCAACGGGTTTGAACAACACCAATTTGTTCATCTTTAAAATAAGGAACGGTACGTTTTAACCAATCTGTTTGTGGTAAGAAATCGGAGTCGAAAATGGCAATAAATTCACCTTTTGCCACAACTAAACCTTCTTTTAATGCGCCAGCTTTAAAGCCTGTTCTATCTGTTCTGGTAATGTGTTTAATATCTAATCCGGTAGCAGCTAATGCTTCAACATGTGCACGGGTAGTTTCTACCGTTTCATCGGTAGAATCGTCTAAAACCTGAATTTCCAGCTTGTCTGCAGGATAATCCATTTTAGCAATATTATCCAACAAGCGTTCCATAACGTACATTTCGTTATAAACCGGAAGTTGTATGGTAACAAAGGGAATTTCCTCTGGTTTTGAAAAATCAAAAAGAGGCGAATTATCTTTAACTTTTTTAGAAGAGAGATAATTCAATAATAAATTTAATTGCGCCAATGAATACATAAAAATAAGCAAAAGCGAAATCGTGTAAATGATAATAATGGTGGTTTCTAGGATCATTTTTTAATACTGTATTTAAAAATCCAACTTAAGATTTTAACGCCTGCAAATATACTACCTTTTATGGTTCCTGAAACTTTAGAGACTCCAATTCTATTTCGGTAATTCACAGGTATTTCTATATAGGATAATTTTTGTTTTAAAACTTTTAATTGCATTTCGATAGTCCAACCATAGGTCTTGTCTACCATATTTAACATCAATAATTTATCATATTTTATAGCTCTAAATGGACCTAAGTCAGTAAATTTCGCATCGAAAAAAAGCGTCATTAATTTAGTTGCTAACCAATTGCCAAAAATTTGCGGTGTTGTCATCGAGCCTGTTTCGCGCAATTCTTTAACACGAGCTCCAATCACGAAATCGATATTTTCTTCGATAATTGGTGCTATAATTTTTGATAATTCTTCTGGGTAATCGCTATAATCGCCGTCTAAAAATACAATAATATTTGGTTTCTCGTTTTGATTTGCAATGTATTCTAAACCTTTAAGACATGCATTTCCGTAACCTTTATTTTTTTCCGTTAAGACCGTCGCTCCTGCTTTTTTCGCATTTTCCTCTGTGCTATCGGTGGAATTATTATTTACAACAATTATTTCACCAACAATTTCAGGAATATCATTAATTACTTTAGTAATAGAATCTGCTTCATTATATGCAGGAATGATGACTTTTATGTTAGGCATTAAGCGTTTACTTTCGGTTAGCAAAAGTACAATACTTTTGTTTATAATTTAACAAAATATTATGATTTTGTTAAATTATCAGTCATTTAATAAATCCATTAAATTGGGGTCGTTTCCTAAGAGGATTTCATTTGAATTTATGCGACCCTCCATAGTGTCGTTTTCTAATTTTAATACCCCGCGAGGACATACCGCGGAGCACACACCACAACCTACGCAACTTGAACGCACAATATTTTCGCCTTTTTGCGCATAGGCACGAACATCGATGCCCATTTCACAGTAGGTAGAACAATTTCCGCAGGAAATACACTGTCCGCCATTAGTAGTGATTCTAAATTTTGAAAACATGCGTTGCTGAAACCCTAAAACAGCGGCCATAGGGCATCCAAAACGACACCAAACACGATTACCTAAAATAGGGTAGAACCCGGTTCCAATAACTCCAGAGAAGATAGAGCCAATGTATAAGCCATAAGCAGAACGTAAACTGCTAGATTTTATTAAAAATATTTCGTTGGTAGTACTGGTGTAGTGCATTACGAAAAATGCAGCGATAACTATAAAAAAACCAATAGCTCCATAGCGAGCATCTTTACCAAGTTCATTTCTTTTAAACAGCATTATGACAATAAAAAGAACGGTTAAGAACAAACCAACGCTTAATAAAAAGGCGTTTCTCGTTAACCAAAATTTATTGGGGTCGCTTCCTAAATAAGTATATATCATGGCGGTTGTCATGATGACGGAAAATACCAAAACGGTATGAATTAGCCAGCGTTCTAATTTCCATGCTGATAGTTTTTTGCTACTGAGTTGTCTAAAGGAATCACCCGCAGTTTCGGCTAATGCACCACAACCACAAACCCAGGAGCAGTACCAGCGTTTACCATATTTGTAGGTGAGAATAGGAGAAATAACAAAAATAGAAACCACACCAAACAATAACATGATTAACCCCAGTGAACCCGAGGAAAGTAAACCGTTAATAGACCAATTATCAAATAAATAATAGTTTAATGGCCACATACTTTTTAAATCGTAATAGGGTAAATTATAATCGGGACTGTGTATTAAGTCGCGACATAAATTCGGGAATTAGAAAAGGCAAATCCCAGCTGAAAAAACATGACCGATGCGGTTCGTAATTGTTCATATCGTTATGTCGATATTTAAGCATGAATTTATACCCGAACACTAAAATAGCCAAAGTGTATAGTGTGCCATAAACAAACCACTGACTCGCAGGGTTTCCACTTAATAATTTGCTAAGAGGGTCGAATAAGGATATGAGTCCTGTATTAGGGTTCTCCATTGGAAGCAAGTCCTAAATACTGTGGATAAAAATATAAAACGATATAAAATCCGGTAAGCAAAACACCCGTAGCCCAACCTAAAACACCGCGAGATGATATGGATTTAAACCAAACACCATCATTTTTAATGCCTTCAAGTTTTGATAAATACGTGTCGTTTGCAAATATTATAGTTCCTAATGCTATCAATCCTAATGATACCGAAAGGAATAAGGTTTTATTAGGGAAATTGGTATTGAAAATAGCTAAGCCAAAAATAAGTAAACCAATAACTCCAGCCGAAAGTGCTAATTTTTGTTTTGTAGAAAGACTATTAGCTTCTGGTTTTGCTAACGACATGCTTTCATGTATTTGATTACTCATATTTAAACGGTTTGAAGTTGGTTGGAATACGAATTAAGAATATCTTTTTCGTAATGTTTGTAAAACTCTGGGTCGAAATTTGCTTCAGATAAATGGTTCATTATATAATCAACATCCCGTTTTGCGGTAAGCCAGGTATCAAACGTTTCGTGTCGCATGCGTATTCCAAAGGTATTGATGCCCAAAAACTGATTAGTTGTTTTGTTGTAGCAAACAGTAATACACTTGGTTTCGTCTTCATGTTTCCAATGAAAATGCGTTTCGTTTTCGCGTGGATTTGCAAACACCCAACCGTAGGTCTGGTATTCAATATCTAAAAATTTAGCGGAGTTAAACCAATGTCCGGGTTTGTATGGCGTTTTGTTACCGCATATACTTTGTGCTACCGTTTCACCCATCATTCTACCTGTATACCAAACCGCTTCAATGGGTCTACGTTTATCAATAGCTTCATGTTGTTCTGCACAATCACCTATGGCATAAATGTCTTTTATATTGGTTTCTAAAAACGGATTCACTTTTACGCCTTTTCCGGTTTCGATATCAGAATCTTTTAAAAAATCGATATTTGGTGTGACTCCTGCAGTTAAACCAACCACATTACATGGAATTTCTTCACCAGTTTCTTCAATAATTATGGATTTTACTTTGCCATTTTCATCAGAAATAATTTCTTTTAAATTGGTAGACAATCTTAAATCGATATGATGATTTTTTATGTGTTCATTAATCATTTCGCTTTCACCTTCGGGGAGTACACCATTCCAAAAGCTGGATTCGCGTACCAAAAAAGTAACAGGTATATTTCTGGAATTAAGCATTTCGGCAAGTTCAATACCTATTAAACCACCACCCACAATTACGGCTCGTTTGCATACTTTGTTATTGGGAGCAAAACGCTCTAAATTTTCTAAATCTTGCTTATGGTACATACCCATAACGCCTTTTAAATCTTGTCCTGGCCAACCAAATTTATTGGATTTGCTCCCTGTAGCTATTATCAGCTTATCATAATTTAACGTATCGCCTTCATTAAAATGAAGTATTTTTGAATGGGTATCAACGTTTTTTACAAATCCTTTTTTAAGTTGGATGTTATTTTTCTCCCAGAACCAATTTTCGTAAGGTTGGGTGTGTTCAAATTTCATATGTCCCATATACACATACATGAGCGCCGTACGAGAGAAAAAGTAATCAGTTTCGCCAGAAATTATGGTGATTTTTTTGTTTGAAAGTTTTCGAATATGTCTCGCAGCAGTAACACCAGAAATGCCATTACCAATTATAACAATATGCTCCATAAATTATGATTGTAGTTATCTAATCTGTCGTTCTTTCTCTTAAGACCTTAATAGGTTTATAGAATTTGTTTAAATTTAACCATTAAATATGAAGAATGAGAACAATTTTTATAACCAGCTTACTATTTATAATGTGCTCTTGTGCGATGACATCGCCGAAATCAGAAAAGATTAATGGTGTGAGTTTCGTGGCGTCAAGAGATGAAATAAATGATACACATATAAAGCCGGTAACCAATGTGAATGCAAATTATGCCGCTATTATGCCGTTTGGATTTATTAGAGAATTATCGCATCCGGAAATAAGTTATAATACTAAAAGGCAGTGGTTTGGTGAAACAAGAATTGGTGCAAAGCAATACATTGAAAGTTTAAACAAGCGCCATATAAAAGTCATGATAAAGCCACAAATATGGGTTTGGCGTGGTGAATTTACGGGTGGAATTAAAATGACTTCGGAAGAAGATTGGAAACTATTAGAAGATTCTTATTCAAATTTTATATTAGAATATGCGGAATTAGCTCAAGAATTACATGTTGAAATTTTTTGCATCGGTACGGAATTGGAAACTTTTATCGATAATCGTCCCGAATATTGGAAACAATTAATAGTCGATGTTAAAAAAATATATAAAGGCAAATTAACTTATGCCGCCAATTGGAACGAGTATGACAGGACACCTTTTTGGCATGATTTGGATTATATTGGTATAGATGCCTATTTTCCTGTGAGTGATGAAAAAACACCAACATTGGAAGCCTGCAGGAATGGTTGGAAAGTATACAAGCCCAGTATAAAGACGTTTTTTGAAGCACATAAAAAACCGATTTTATTCACCGAGTATGGTTATAGAAGTGTTGATTTCTCTGGCAAGGAACCTTGGCAAAGTGACAGGGCAATGACTGTGGTAAATTTAGAAGCACAATCAAATACTTTGCAGGTGCTTTTTGAAGAATTCTGGAATGAAGATTGGTTTGCTGGTGGCTTTTTATGGAAATGGTTTCATGATTATAATGGTGTTGGTGGTGAAACAGACAACCAATTTACACCTCAAAACAAACCAGCTGAAGCCATAATTAAGTCGCAATATTCAAAGTTTTAATAATTGATTTCATTTTACTGCTTTTAAATCTAGAACAGCATTATTTTAATGAATTCTGCTTAATCTTAAGTGCCTTATTTTAAAAGTTAACAGAATCCATTAGATTTGTAAAAACAATTTTTATGAGAACTTTTGTTGTAGGCGATATACATGGTGGTCTAAAAGCCTTAATTCAGGTGTTAAATAAACTAGAAATTAAAGACGATGATTCTTTAATTTTTGTAGGCGATTATGTGGATGGTTGGAGTGAATCTGCACAAGTTATTCAGTTTTTAATAGAGCTTTCAGAAAAAATACAATGTGTTTTTATAAAAGGAAATCATGATATTTGGTGCGAGGATTGGTTAAAATCTGGATATGTAAATCCTACATGGTATATGCACGGAGGTAAAGAAACCATCGAAAGTTATACTACTATTTCTAAAAATTATAAAAACGACCATCTGAAATTTTTTAATAATATGGTATTATATCATTTAGATGATGAAACCCGATTATTTGTACATGCGGGTTTTACATCTATGCAAGGAGTTGAAAAAGAAGTATTTACGCAGTGTTTTTATTTCGACAGAACACTTTGGGAAATGGCTTTAACTATGAATGCTGATATTAAAGAAGACTCGTTAATTTACCCTAATAGATTAAAACATTATAAAGAAGTATATATAGGACATACACCCACTATAAATTATAATTGTTATGAACCTATGAATGCAGTAAACATCTGGAACGTTGATACAGGTGCTGCATTTACAGGGCGATTAACAGCGATGAATATAAACACTAAAGAAATATTTCAAAGCGATTTATTACCATCACTCTATCCCAACGAAAAAGGACGTAATAAAGTTTAATGCAACTTTATCACCAAATCCTCCGAATGTACCATAATACCAGGTTTTAAAACCAATTGTTTTACTGTGGCTTCTTCGTTTGCCGTTATGGTGGTCTCCATTTTCATAGCTTCAATAATAAACAACGGTTGGTTTTTTACAACCTTGTCACCTTTTTTAACTAAAATTTTAGATAGCATACCTTGTAAAGGTGCTCCTATTTCAAGCGGATTTGTTTTGTCTGCCTTTATGTTTTCAACCTTTTCGACCTTGATACTATGGTCTTTAATTTCAACACTTCGGCCTTGTCCGTTAAGCTTAAAATATACGGTTACAAAACCGTCGCTATTTGGTTTTCCTATAGAATCTAAAGTAACAAGAATTGTTTTTCCTTTATCCAATTCAAAAATTATTTCTTCTTCTACTTCCATCCCATAAAAGAAATTCTTGGTTGGTAATTTTATGAGATTATCATATTTCAAATGCCTGTTATAAGCATCTGTAAATACTTTAGGATATAATTGATATGATAAAAAATCTGTATATTCTATTTTTCTAGTTAAGTCTTGTTCATGTATTTTCTTAAATGCTTTGTATTCTTTTTTCAAATCTATCGGGGGCATGTGTGCATTTGGTCTGTCGGTATATGGTTTTTGATCTTTTAAAATGATTTTTTGAAGTTTTTCGGGGAATCCACCAACTGGTTGCCCTAAATCGCCAATAAAAAAGTCAACCACCGATTGTGGGAATGATAAAGAGTCTCCTTTTTCAAGTACATCCTGAACCGTTAAATTATTACTAACAAGATATTGAGCCATATCTCCAACTACTTTCGAGCTTGGTGTTACTTTTATAATATCGCCGAAAAGCATGTTTACCTCACTATACATTGTTGTAATTTCATGAAATCGGTCTTCTAACCCAAGACTTCTAGCTTGAGGTTTTAAGTTTGAATATTGTCCACCAGGAATTTCATGCTTAAAGACCTCGCCAGAACCCGCTTTTAAACCAGACTCAAACGGGTAATAATATTCTCTAACGTTTTCCCAGTAATTGGAATATTTGTTTAAGGAATCAATATTTATGCTGCTCGCTCTATCTTGAAATTTCAGCATTTCAACAATAGAATTAAAATTAGGTTGTGATGTTAATCCCGATAAGCCTCCTAGAGCAACATCCACAACATCTACACCTGCTTCAATAGCTTTTAAATAGGTAGCAGATTGAATGGATGACGTATCGTGCGTATGTAAATGAATTGGGATTTTTAATTCAGATTTTAATGCCGTTATAAGTTCAAAAGCGGCATAAGGTTTTAATAAGCCCGCCATATCTTTAACACCTAAAATATGAGCGCCTGCATTTTCAATTTCTTTCGCAAGATTCACATAGTATTTTAAATTGTATTTTTTGTTTTCAGGATTCAAAATGTCGTTGGTATAACAAATAGAACCTTCCGCTAAACCGTTGGTGCGTGTACGTACATGTTCGATACAAGGCGCTAAAGATTTCATCCAGTTAAGTGAATCGAAAATTCTAAATACATCGACACCGTTTTCCCAAGATTGTTCAACAAATTCACCTATTAAATTATCGGAATACGCTTTGTAACCCACACCATTAGAGCCTCTTATAAGCATCTGTAAAAGTAAATTCGGCATGGCTTTTCGTAATAATCTAAGTCGCTCCCATGGATTTTCTTGAAGAAATCGTAGGCAAACATCAAAGGTGGCTCCACCCCAAACCTCCATACTAAAAATATCGGGATGATTTTTTGCGTAGCCTTCAGCTACAGCAAGCATATCATAGGTGCGCATACGCGTAGCAAGTAAACTTTGGTGTGCATCGCGCATCGTAGTATCGGTAAAATGAACTTTCTTTTCATTTATTAACCATTTCGAAAATTTTTCAGGACCTATTTTGGTTAACAAATCTTTAGTGCCTTCTGGAAAATTGGCATTGGTGTTAAACTTTGGAACTGTAGGTTTTATAAATGTTTTGTTAGGGTCTATTGTTTTTACGTCGGGGTTTCCATTAATGGTAACATCGCCTAAATAAGTAAGTAATTTTGTCGCTCTATTTCTAGGCGCTTTAAAAAGGAATAAATCGGGATTTGATTTAATGAAGTTTACGGTTACCTTACCTTGCCTGAAGGTGTCATGTTTTAAAATGTTATCAAGAAAAGGCATGTTTGTTTTTACGCCTCTAATTCTAAATTCTGCTAAAGCACGACGTATTTTTCTGCTCGCGCCATCAAGCGTTTTACTATTGGCGGTTACTTTTACAAGCATAGAATCGAAAAACGGAGAAATAACAGCACCTTGATATATGCTTCCGGCGTCTAACCGAATACCAAACCCAGCGGCGCTTCTATAAGCAGAAACAGTACCATAATCTGGTTTAAAATCATTTTGGGGATCTTCGGTAGTAATTCTGCATTGCAAGGCATACCCATTAATATGAATAGATTCTTGATTGGCGATTTTAATTTGATCATCAGACAATTTGTATCCGCCAGCAATAAATAATTGTGCTTTTACTAAATCAATATTAGTAATAACTTCTGTAACGGTGTGTTCAACTTGAATTCTAGGGTTTACTTCAATAAAATAAATAGAATCATCATCGTCTACTAAAAACTCTACAGTACCTATGTTATTGTAATTTACAGCTTTACATATTTTTATGGCATAGGCATATAGCGCATTTTTTGTTTCGTCTTTTAAGCCAAAAGAAGGCGCGAATTCAATTACTTTTTGGTAACGACGTTGTACGGAACAATCTCTTTCAAAAAGATGAACGGTATTTCCATAATTATCTGCAACAATTTGAATTTCAATATGTTTTGGGTTTTCTACGAATTTTTCTAAAAATACGGTATCATCTCCAAAGGCATTTAAAGCTTCTCGTTTACTTTCGTTATAAGCACCTTTAAGTTCGTCTTCTTTTCTTATAACGCGCATACCTCTTCCGCCACCACCAGAGGCAGCTTTTAGCATGATAGGATAGCCAATTTTTTTAGCTTCACTTAAAGCTGTTTTTATGTCTTTTAATGGTTTTTCATTACTGCGAATTATAGGAATGTTATTGGCTACGGCAACTTCTTTAGCAGTAATTTTATCGCCTAAAGATTTTAAAACGGAAACTTTAGGGCCAATAAAAATAATGCCATTGTCTTCACATTTTTTAGCAAAATTGGCGTTTTCAGAGAGAAAACCGTAACCAGGATGTATGGCATGCGCTCCGCTATCTAAAGCTACTTTTATAATAGCATCCATATTCAAATATGGTTTTAAAGGCTCGTTGTCTTCGCCAATTTGATATGATTCGTCAGCTTTGTATCTATGCAGTGAGTACCTGTCTTCGAATGTATAAACACCAATTGTTTTAACGTTAATTTCTGTACAGGCTCTGAAAATTCGAATAGCAATTTCACCTCTGTTTGCGACCAATACTTTTTTGATTTTCATATGTAGATACTATTTGTTTCTTAATGGTTATACCTGTTTGTAGGTAGACAGGTGCAATTCGGACATCTTCACTGGTTTTTGATATCCATTTTTGGTCATTATTATTTCATATATATGAAATAATTAAAAATGGATATTTTTTAATGAAAGAGTTATATAATGTAATGGACTGAAAATACAAAAAAATATTAAGAAATATGTTTTAAGTAATAAATATATAATGCATCGGCTGAAGCACCGAACAACCTTTTAAGATGGATTATCCCAAAGTGATATTGAAGTTTCCAAATACCATGTTTTTGGTATAATCTAGCTGAGGTTTTAAGTTTTTTATTAATTACTATAAATTGGTTTTTTTCATATAAAGAATTAATAAGTATATTGTCTTCATAAATTTTAAAGTTTTCATTAAAACCTCCAATTTCTTGAAATAATTTTTTAGTTAAGAATTGACTTTGGTCCCCACCACGGCAAACACGCCAATTAAATTGTGTAAACCATCCAGCTAATTTTAGCCAACAGTGATTGCTGTTAAATTGCATTCTAAAACAACCGGCTTCATTTCCTTTTTTTATTTCATTTATAATAGCTTGGTCGAAATCTTTTGGAGGAAAGGAATCGGCGTGTAGAAAGTAGAGAATGTTGCCCGAAGCATGTTTTGCGCCAAAATTCATTTGTACAGCACGTCCTTTTTCTGAATTTAATAGAATTATTTTGGTTTCCTCGAGCGAAGTCGAGAGGTTTTTAAGAGGTCTCGACTGCGCTCGACCAGACACCAAAGATTTAATAATATCTAAAGACCCATCGGTACTGCCGCCATCAACAATTATAATTTCCGATATAAGTGCTTCCGAAGAATTTGTCAGCAGATGATTTAGCAGATTTTCAATAGTTTCTGCTTCATTAAGAATAGGAATGATAATGGAGATTTTATTCATTTAAATCCCAATTATATTCTTTAAATGTTTTTTTAGCTTGACTTGAAATTTCAGTTTCGTAATACTGATTTATAAAATCAATTAAGCTTCCGTTTTGGGTGAAATCTTTAGTGAACCATTGGAATATTTTTGATAATTCCATTTTATCTGATGTTAACGTGTTTTTTGAGGAATCGTTTAAAAAATCTTTAGTAGCTTTTGTTAATTGTTGTTCTAACTTTTCTGCAGTATAAGCTTCGTTTCGTAATTTCGGACAAGAAACAGACGCACAAACAATGGCAAAATGAATTCTTGGTTCGTCCATCTTTCTTAGAATTTGATGTTCTATATCATTTAAATTGTACCATTTGTTTCCAAGTTTCCAAAGGCGTTGGTCCCACGGGTTTTTAATATCTTTAATGCTTTTTATGGGGTAGTTTCGTAATATTAAATCGATGGTAAATGCATTGTACGCGTTTATCCAAAAGGCTAAAGAATATTCTCTTGAATGAGTTTCGTTTGGAAGAGAATCATTTAAAACTTTGAAATAATTATTTAATTCAAATTGATATTTTTTGAATCCCTTATAATCTACGTTACCATTATTTGAAACATGTTTTTGTAATAAGTCATTCCATGATGCGTGAGTTTCAAATAATGGTTTAGACAATATTTGAGTAATCTTATCGCCTTCATTTTTATTTATTGAAACTCTATTGTTTACAGAATCTGATTCAAATTTTAATGCTTCTTTTTCTTCAGGTTCACTCTCAATAATGGTTGTAATATCTTTTTTGAATACTGAATTTTCATTTTCTGGTATTTTATCAACTACTTGTTTTGTGCCCGAACAAGCCGAAATTAAGAAAATAAAAATTGAGCATCTTAAATATTTCATTCAATAATGTAGTTTAACAACATCCGCCACCATCATAGTGAAAAGTAGATTCGCTTATAAAAATATCGTCTCTTTTTAATGAACCTAAAATACTAGCAGTTTTATCGCAAATAGCTAATGGCTGATTTTTTAATAAAACATGACCTTGTTTATCATCAAAATAATCTTGGTCACCATAATAAATAGCGGCTTTGCCAGTAAATATACACGGACCATCTTCAGGCATTGGGTCTTTTATGGCAGCAACTTCAATGGATTCTATATAAATAAGTTCATCTGTTGGGTAGTTTTTCGGGTCGAGTATTCTATATGGTTTTCTGGCACGTATTTCAATGGTTCCAAAACCAGCATCGGTGAGCGCTTTTACATATTCTGATATTGGTAAACTACCACTTAAACATAACGCACGAAGGCGGTCGTCGTTTCTTAGTTCATCATTCATAGGTTGTTCGCAAGTTGGATCACTCATTACTAATTTGCCATGAGGTTTTAAAACACGATACATTTCTGCGATGGCTTGTTTTAAATCGTCTGCTTTAAAAATATTAAACAAGCAGTTTTGTGCTGCCACGTCGATAGAATTATCTTCAACTGGCAGGCTCATAGCATCTCCTTTTTTAAGATCCACAAATTCGCTTTTAAACCATGGGTTTTGTATTTCAGCTTCCATGAAATTTTTGCGAGACGCTTCGAGCATCTCATCTACCACATCAATACCAACGACGCCACCTTTTTGACGATTGAAATATGCGAATTGTAATAATTCCATACCACCCCCAACACCAACATAAAGCATTTTTGGGTTGTTGGTTAAATCACGTGCATGCACGGTACTTCCGCAGCCATAGTTCATTTCCTGCATGATTTTAGGAATCTTTAATCCTGGTAATTCCCAGATAGGATTGGTGGTGCAACATAGACCAACATCGGGGGTTAATGCGGCTTCTTTGTATACGTTATGTGTGGTTTCTAGATAACTCATTTTTTTTGGACTTCTTTGATTTTTAGACTTGTTAGATTTTCTAAACAAGTTATGTTATTTGACTGTTTCTTTGGTATTTGCGTTAAGGGTTGAGGCGGCATCCTTTTGTTTTTACAAAAGATATAGCCGAAAACCTGACCCTTTAGGGTAACGCCCAAATATTATAATGATTTAATTAATTCTTTAAATAGTATAATCATGTTTGGTTCTGCTTTTTCTGCCATGGCAATAATTTCGGCAATGTCCACAGGTTTCAAATTGTTTGGGTCGCATTCATCTGTTAAAACTGATACCGCTGCGGCTTTTAATTTTAAATGATTGGCGACAATAATTTCGGGTACGGTACTCATCCCAACGGCATCTGCACCAATAATTTTGAGCATTTTGTATTCGGCACGTGTTTCTAATTGCGGACCAACAACACTGGCATAAACCCCTTCGTGTAATTTTATATTATTTTTTTTTGCTATGGATTTAAATTTTGAATTTATTTCGGCTTCATAAGGTGCGCTCATATCGGTAAAACGTTCGCCTAACAACTCAACACCGTTAAAAGCTAAAGGCGAACTTCCTTGAAGATTGATGTGATCTTCAATGAGCATTAATTCACCTTTTTTAAAATCTAAATTAATAGCGCCCGAAGCATTGGAAACTAATAAGGTTTTAATGCCTAATTTTTCCATAACCCGAACCGGATATGTTACATCTTGCAATGAGTAGCCTTCGTAAATATGAAAGCGACCTTGCATTACAATTACTTTTTTTCCTTCTAGTATACCATAGATAAGTTTGCCTTTATGAAACTCGACGGTAGCGGTTGGGAAGTTGGGAATGTGATTGTAACTGACTTCTTTTAAAATCTCGATTTCATCAATTAATTGTCCAAGTCCGGTACCTAAAATAATACCGATTTCTGGGTTTTCGAAACCTTTATTTTTTAGGTAATCGGTGGTTTCTTCTATTTCTTTAATCATTTTTTATGTAGAATTTTTTAAGTTGAGGATAGTCTTTTAAATCTTCAAAAGTATCAATATCATTGAGGGTTTCAAGTAAGGTTAAAGATATGTTTTTTTGACCTAATTCCTTAAGTGTAACATCCAATAAATTTGTTTCACTCCAGGGTTTATTTCGAAAAATACAAGCTTGAAGTTTGGATAGCCCTAAAAGGTAATAGCCACCATCTTTGGCGGGTCCAAAAACGACATCATGCTCATTTAATTTTTCGAATGCATCGTTAATATGGTCAGCTTTAAGATCCAGTAAATCGCTACCAACAATAATTACTTTTTGATATCCTGATTCGAAAAGATCGATAAATGCATTTTCCATGCGCTTGCCTAAATCGTCTCCCTTTTGAAGCTTCTTTCTAAAAATGGTATCGTTCCAAAGATCTTCTTTTTTTATTTTTTCGGTATAAAACACATATTTATCAGCATTAATGGATTCGGAAATGTTTGCTGTGTGTTTAAGTAGAAATTTATAAATATTTAGAGCTGCTTCGTTTCCAATAGTATTGGCTAAGCGTGTTTTACATTTGCCTATTTCAGGATTTCTTGTAAAAATTATAAGGGCTTTTTTTGAAGTCGGTAAATGAAAGTCGAAAACAGCTTCCTGGTCTTCACTGGTTTCTTTTGTACTAAAAAGGCCCATAATTATCTTCTTCTGTTTTATTAATCATAAACTTTGGTGCCTTTTAAAAGCCATTTACTCCAAGTTTTTGAGTAGGCATGGACGTATTCTGTTTGATTGCCTGAAGCGTTGTAGACTTTGAAATTTTGATTTTTCCACTCAAAAATTCCACCATATAAATTTAGTATGTTAGTATATCCGGCTTCTTTTAGTTTAATACCAATAGTTTCAGAGCGCACACCCAGCGAACAATACACCACTATTTTTACGTTTTTATTTTGAATTTGTTTCTTAACAGAATTTAAATTGAAATCATCATAACCAACATAAATAGCGTTTTTTAAATGACTTACTTTATATTCTTTTAATTCTCGAGTATCTAAAAGAACATACTCGTTTTTGTGATTTGATAATTCTTGAACTGAAATATAAGGAATAGCTTCTGTATTATACTTTTTTAAAAGCTTAGACAATGTATTTTGAGAATAACTTATAGCGGTTATTAAAAAGACGATGTATAATATAAAGTTTTTCATAATAATGAGATTCCCGCCTACACAGGAGTTAAGCAACACTTCCTTGGCAACTACTACCCGCACCTGCAGTACATCCGTAACAATGTTGAGAAGTAACAATATTCCTTCCTTCCAATAGCGCTTCGTTGTATTCTGAAATGTGTTTTATCTTGCTATTAACTGGAAGTTCTAACATTTGATTAAAGTCGCAATCGTACAGAAAACCATCCCAGCTTACCGAAAGTGTATTCGAACACATGACGTTTTTTACTGCTGAAGGATTATAAGATTCCACCAAAGAATACATATAATCTTCATAATTTTCTGAAGCAATTAAATAATCTAAAAATCTGCTGATTGGTAAATTAGTGATGGCAAATAGATTATGAAAGTAAATGTTGAAATCTTCTTTCAGGGCTTTTTTAAAATCTTTTTCCATGGACACCTGATTGCCTGGTAAAAAGGCACCTGATGGGTTGTAAACCAAATCTAAACGCAAATTGCTTTCTGGCATACCGTATCCAACAGCATTTAGTTCTTTTAATGCTTTTATCGATGCGTCAAAAACGCCATCACCTCGTTGCTTGTCGGTTTTTCCACGTGTCCAGTGAGGCATCGAACTTACAACATGTATATTGTGTTTTTTAAAAAATTCCGGTAAATCGTGATATTTTTTATTAGCTTGTAAAATGGTGAGATTTGAACGTACAATAAAATCTTTAATGCCTGCTTTATAAGCCTCATCAACAAACCAACGAAAATCCGGATTCATTTCTGGTGCGCCACCAGTTAAATCTAGAGTATGTGCTCCAGTGTTTTTTATAACTTCTAAACACTGCAGCATGGTTTCTCGGGTCATAATTTCCTTGCGGTCCGGACCTGCATCTACATGGCAATGCTCGCAAACCTGATTACACATGTAACCTACATTTATTTGTAAAATCTCGAGTGTTTTAGCCTTTAATGGAAATTGATTTGTTTCAGAAATCTTCTCTTTAAAGGTTGGCAATGCACCTTGTCTGAAAATACCATTCGATAAAATTTCCAATTGTCGTTTGCTGTTTGCTAAATCGCTTTCGCGTTTATGTAGGGATTTAATCATAAAATTTTTAAAGTTGTCTTCTCGAGAGCAGTCGAGAGGTTGTTTAGGTCGTGACTCCGCTGGACCTGACAATAATTTACATTTCTAACTTATTTACTTTATTCATCATTTGTACGCCATGAACCAACGATGCACCACCTCGAATGGCTGCTGCAACATGTAGCGCCTCCATCATTTCTTCTTTGGTAATGCCACGTTGTAATCCATCGCCGGTATAAGCGTCAATGCAATATGGGCATTGAATAGTGTGTGCAACGGCTAGTGCTATTAACGATTTTTCTCTGGCTGAAAGCGCGCCTTCTTCAAAGACTTTTCCGTAGTAATCAAAAAATTTATCACCTAACTCTTTATTCCAATCGCTTATTTTACCAAATTTTCTTAAATCGGCTGGGTCGTAATATGTTTTTTGCATAAAATATTTATTTTCAGTAAATATAAATCTATTTCAATAAAGTCGAAAACTTTAGTGGTTCTTAACAAACAGAGGTGATATTTATTTAAAATATCACCTCTGTTTGTTGTAATAGCAAGTAAACCAATTAGTTCTGATTTATAATTTCGTATATTTTTATTCTTTAATCAAACTCCTAGAAATTACAATCTTCTGAATCTCCGAAGTACCCTCATAAATCTGTGTAATTTTAGCATCTCGCATCAATCGTTCTACATGATAATCTTTTACAAAACCGTTACCGCCATGAATCTGTACGGCTTCGACGGAATGTTCCATAGCAACTTTTGACGCGTATAATTTAGCGACAGCACTAGATACATCGTAATTATTGCCTTGATCTTTGTCCCAAGCGGCTTTCATTACCAAATAGCGCGCGGCTTCAATATCAACATACATGTCTGCCAATTTAAAAGCAATGGCTTGATGATTGCAAATTTCGGTTCCGAATGCTTTACGCTCTTTGGAGTATTTTAAAGCCAGTTCATAAGCTCCAGATGCAATTCCTAAAGCCTGAGCAGCAATACCTATACGTCCACCAGACAATGTTCTCATGGCAAATCTAAACCCAGAGCCATCCTCGCCAATGCGGTTTTCTTTAGGTACTTTTACATCGTTAAATTGTAAAGTATGTGTGTCGCTTCCGCGAATACCTAATTTATTTTCTTTTGGTCCAATATGGAATCCTTCCATTCCTTTCTCAACAATAAAAGCGTTGATACCGTGTGAACCTTTATGTCTATCGGTTTGGGCAATTACTAAATATACATCCGCACGCCCTCCGTTAGTTATCCAGTTTTTGGTTCCATTAATAAGGTAATGGTCCCCTTTATCTATAGCCGATGTTTTTTGAGACGTGGCGTCACTACCAGCTTCAGGTTCACTTAAACAAAAAGCGCCAACAAACTCACCAGTTGCTAATTTGGTTAAATATTTTTCTTTTTGTACTTCGCTTCCAAAAGCTTCAAGACCGTAGCATACTAAAGAATTATTAACCGATACAATCACCGAAGCCGATGCATCAATTTTTGATAATTCTTCCATAATTAATACATATGATATAGCGTCCATACCGCTACCGCCATATTTTGGGTCTACCATAATTCCTAAAAAGCCTAATTCGCCCATTTTTTTAACCAACTCAATAGGGAAATGTTGATTTTCATCTCGTTCAATAACGCCTGGGAGTAATTCGGTTTGGGCAAAATCGCGGGCCGCATCGCGTATCATGATATGTTCTTCTGAAAGACTATAATCCATAATTCTCAATTAAGTTAATGATTTATTAAAAAATGTTTACAAATATAGCTTATTAGTGTCAATTTTTCAATGAGGATTATTATTTTTGTCTGGTATGATAAAAAACGAGTATAAGGTTATTGGTGTCATGTCCGGCACATCTTTAGATGGTTTAGATCTTGTTTATGTAAAATTTCAATTTCATGATACATGGCATTTTGAAATCATTCATTCTGAAACGATTCCATACGATTCGCAATGGACGGAAAATTTAAGAGGTTTAGTAGCTTTTAGTCTTGAAAGTTTAAAGGAAATGGATAATATTTATACCAATTACTTGTCATTACGAATTAGTGCGTTTATAAATAAATTTGAAATAAAGGACATTGATGCCGTTTGCTCTCATGGGCATACTGCATTGCATCAGCCAGAAAAAGGGATGACCTATCAAATAGGCAATATGCCACATTTGGCTTTATTAATAGAGCAAACAGTAGTTTGCGATTTTAGAGTACAGGATGTTGAATATGGCGGCCAAGGAGCGCCTTTAGTGCCAATAGGTGATAAATTATTGTTTTCAGAGTACGATTATTGTTTGAATTTAGGAGGTTTTGCTAATCTTTCGACAGAGGTTGATGGTAACCGAATTGCTTATGATGTCTGTCCTGTAAACATAGTTTTAAATAAATATGTTAAGCAACTGGGTTTTGATTATGACGATAAAGGAAAAATAGCTTCAACCGGTACTGTTAATGATGCACTGCTTACTAAATTAAATGCACTTGATTTTTATGCCGCAAGTTATCCGAAGTCTTTGGGATTAGAATGGGTCGATAAAAACATATTTCCGGTAATAGATTCGTTTCAAATGGAAATTCATGATATTTTGAGAACATTTATAGAGCATATAGCTATTCAAATCGCTTCAGAAATAAATAGAATAAATAAGGTTTCTGTTTATGTTACAGGTGGCGGGGTTTACAACGAGTTTCTTATCAATAGACTAAAATCGTATACAAAAAACAGTATTGTTGTTCCTTCTAAGATTATTGTAGAGTTTAAAGAAGCGCTCATTTTTGGATTTTTAGGCGTTTTAAAACTAAGAAATGAGGTTAATTGTCTTCAAAGTGTTACTGGTGCTTTCAAAAACCATAGTTCTGGTAAAATTTATATACCTAAAAAATAATATAAAATTATATTTAGTCTTTTAGTTTTTTATATTTGTTACGTTAATAATTAAATCAATTTCATAATGAATCAGCGTTAGCTACTCACCAATTATTTTATTTGTAACCGAATTAAGTAGTTAAAAAGTGAAACCAAATTATTGAAATGAAAGAATTATTAAAAAAATACGAAAATAAAGCACCTGAAATTGTTTTTAATTGGAGAGATTCTGAAACCGAAGCCGAAGGTTGGGTAGTTATAAATTCTTTGAGAGGCGGTGCTGCAGGCGGAGGAACGCGTATGCGAAAAGGCTTAGATATGAACGAAGTTTTGTCGTTGGCAAAAACCATGGAAATTAAATTTACAGTTTCTGGTCCCGCAATTGGTGGTGCTAAATCAGGTATTAATTTTGATCCTAATGATCCGAGAAAAAAGGGTGTTTTAGAGCGTTGGTATAAAGTGGTGTCTCCTTTGTTAAAAAGTTATTATGGTACAGGGGGTGATTTAAATGTAGATGAAATTCATGAGGTGATTCCAATAACAGAAGAAAGTGGCGTTTGGCACCCGCAAGAAGGCGTTTTTAATGGGCATTTTAAACCTAGTGAAGCTGATAAAATTAATAGAATTGGACAGTTACGCCAAGGTGTTATCAAAGTAATTGAAAATCCTTTTTATTCTCCAAGTGTATCTAGAAAATACACCATTGCAGATATGATTACGGGATTTGGAGTTGCCGAAGCTGTTAAACAATACTACCATATTTATGGAGGTAGTGTAGTAGGAAAACGCGCTGTAATTCAGGGTTTTGGGAATGTTGGAAGTGCTGCTGCATTTTATTTGGCTCAGATGGGTGCAAAAGTGGTTGGAATTATCGATATTGCAGGTGGTTTAATTAATGAAAAAGGTTTTACTTTTGAAGAAATCACCAACTTGTTTTTGGCTAAATCTGGAAACATATTAGTCAGTGATAATTTAATTCCTTTTGAGGAAATTAATGAAAAAATATGGTCGATTAAAACTGAGATTTTCGCACCTTGTGCGGCATCTCGTTTAATTACCATTCATCAAATAGATGAAATGATTGATAATGGTTTAGAAGTTATTTCTAGTGGTGCTAATGTACCATTTGCAGACAAGGAAATTTTCTTCGGACCTATTATGGAACATACAGATTATCGGGTAAGTTTGTTGCCAGATTTTATTTCGAACTGCGGCATGGCGAGAGTTTTTGCGTATTTTATGGAACGTCGTGTTCAAATGACAGATGAAGCTATATTTAACGATATATCGAACAAAATTAGAGAAGCGATACAAAACGTATATAATAAAAACCAATCTAAAACAGGTATTAGTGCAACCGCTTTTGAAATTGCATTAAGCCAACTTATTTAATAAATTTATTTTATGGAAGCAGCAATTATTTTAGTATTTGTAATAGGTTACTTAGCCATTACTCTTGAGCATAACCTGAAAATTGATAAACTTATACCAGCATTAGTCATGATGGCTATTTGTTGGGCATTAATAGCTTTAGGTTTAGAGAGTTTTCCAAATTGGTTCGATTCTGCAAAACATGCCATGGTAGAAGGCTATTCGGGTTTCGCACCTGAAGAAAAATTGCATCTTATGGAAGAAACGCTATTGCATCATCTTGGTAAAACAGCCGAAATATTAGTGTTCCTTTTAGGTGCAATGACCATTGTTGAAATTATTGATTATTTCGATGGCTTTTCAACCATTAAAGACTTTGTGAAAACCAAAAAGAAAACAAAAATATTATGGTTATTTGGGTTTTTAGCTTTCATCTTATCGGCTATAATAGATAATCTTACTGCAACCATCGTACTTATTTCAATCCTTCAAAAGATAGTAAAAGACAGAGATATTCGTATTTGGTATGCAGGTTTAATTATAATAGCTGCAAATGCTGGTGGTGCCTGGTCTCCTATTGGAGATGTTACAACCACAATGCTTTGGATAGGCAAAAAAGTATCAACTGGCCATTTAATGGGTTATCTTCTAATACCTTCTTTTTTATGTATGGCAGTACCTTTCTTAATTGCCACCTTTTTACCAGTTTTTAAAGGTGAATTAGAAATTGAAGAAGCTATTGAAGAGAAAAAGAAATCTAAATATAGTGGCATCATGCTTTATCTAGGGCTTGGGGCAATCGTATTTGTTCCGATATTTAAAATGGTAACGCATTTACCACCTTATGTTGGTATGATGTTGTCGTTAGGTGTTGTAGCTGTATTTGCGGAAATTTATAGTTCTTCCAAGTTCAGTATGTCAAATACAGATTCTGCAGAAAGTGATGCGCATGCACACCATAGTCCCGTTCATAGTTCATTATCAAAAATTGAATTACCAAGTATTTTATTCTTCTTAGGGATTTTAATGGCTGTTGCGGCCTTAGAATCTTTAGGAATATTATTCGGATTTGCTGAATCCTTGAAAAACGGAATGCCTATGTTAGGTACCGAATTACATCATTCAGGGGTGTCTGATTTGGTAATGATATTATTAGGTGTTGGTTCTGCGGTAATTGATAATGTGCCGTTAGTTGCAGCCAGTTTAGGGATGTTCTCTGAACCAATGGATAACGAACTTTGGCATTTTGTGGCGTTTTCTGCAGGTACTGGAGGTAGTATGTTAATTATTGGATCTGCTGCGGGTGTTGTTGCGATGGGTATGGAAAAAATAGATTTTTTCTGGTACTTAAAAAAGATTTCATGGCTTGCTGCTATTGGTTTTCTAGTTGGTTCGGCAGCATTTATGGTAACAAGGACTTGGTTTTAAAATACTTTAATACAAAAACAATCGTTATACAGTTCAAGAAACAAATAATTTTATGCTAAATATATTATTACAAACTGCGCAAGAAGGCGTACAAATACCATTACCTGTTGAAGGAGAATCGGTTGAAAAAACACTTTCAATTATAGAATTAATAAGCAGCGGAGGGCTAGCAGGACAATTTATAATCGGTCTGTTATTTTTAATGCTTATTGGCGCTACATATATTTATTTTGAAAGGTTATTCGCCATAAAAGCGGCGTCGAAAATAGATGTTAATTTTATGAATCAAATTAAAGACCATGTAAGCAATGGTAAAATTGATTCTGCCCTAATACTTTGTGCTCAGGTAAATTCTCCGGTATCCAGATTAATAGGCAAAGGGATTTCAAGAATTGGAAAACCACTTGCTGATATAAATACAGTTCTGGAAAATGCAGGAAGATTAGAAATTTATGGACTTGAAAAAAATGTAAGTATGTTAGCCACTATTTCTGGAGCAGGTCCTATGATAGGATTTCTTGGTACTGTAATTGGAATGATATTGGCCATATTTGAACTTGCAAACGCTGGGGGAACTATACAAATGGATGTTTTAGCCAGCGGACTTTATACAGCCATGACAACAACTGTAGCTGGATTAATTGTTGGAATTGTCGCCTTTATGGCATTCAATCATTTGGTAGTTAAAACCGATAAAGTAGTGTATCAAATGGAAGCTAATTCATTGGAGTTTCTTGACCATTTAAACGAACCAACGTAGTATGAATATTAGAGGAAGAAATAAAGTATCCCCAGAATTCAATATGTCTTCTATGACAGATATTGTCTTTTTACTACTTATATTTTTTATGATTGCTTCTACTTTGGTTTCTACAAATGCTATTGATATTTTATTACCAAAAGCCAGTGGTAAAACCGAAAACAAGAAATCTATTGCAGTTAGTATAAAAGCAGACTTAACCTATTACATAGATCAAAGACGCGTTGGAGAAAGTGTTCTGGAAAATGAATTACTAGCAGCTCTTAATTTAGAAGAAAAGCCGACTATTATTTTAAGGGCTGAAAAATCAGTGCCTGTAGAAAATGTTGTTAAAGTAATGGATATCGCTAATAGAAATAAATTTAAAGTGATATTGGCTGTAAAGCCTGAATAATTTCCTTACACATTAAATGGCATGATTTTAGTTTATGCTAATTAAAGATATCATTAATTCCGGATGAAGTATTTAGAAACCACACATGAAAGAAATTCAGCAAAATTAACAGCTTTAATTACTGTTATTTTGTTGCTATTGCTATTTGTGGTTGGAGCACCGTATATGGATCCGCCAATTGAATACGGTGTTTCTGTAAATTTTGGTACTACGGACTTTGGGAAGGGCGATGTTCAGCCTTTAAAACCTATAAAATCTGAACCTGTTGACATAAATAAACCAGCAGAGGTGGAGCCTGTTAAAGCGGAACCATCTAAATCTTCCGAAGTAAAAGAACAAGTTTTAACCGAAGAAAATGACGAAGCCATTGCTATAAAAAAGCAAAAAGAGGCTGAAAACAGAGCAAAAGCCATTGCCGACGCTAAAGCCAAAGCGGAAGCAGACCAGATAGCGAAAGAAAAACGGGAGCTAGACGAAAAAAAGAGAAAATTAGATGCTTTGATTGGTGGTGTTAGCAAATCTGAAGGTACAGCAACGGGCGGCGAAGGTAATGATAATAGAGCAGGAGATAAAGGGCAGTTAGATGGCGATCCTTATGCTACTAGCTATTTTGGTGGCCCAGGTACAGGAAGTGGTGGCGTAGGATATGGTTTAAATGGCAGAGGAAAGGCTACATACAATACTCTTAAACAGGATTGTAACGAGTCTGGGATGGTCATTGTAAAGATTGTTGTAAATAGAAATGGTAACGTAATAGAAGCAGAGCCAGGAGTTAGAGGCACAACAAATACCGCAGATTGTTTATTAGAACCCGCAAAAAAGATAGCTTTATCACATAAATGGGCGCCAGATTCTAACGCACCAACAAAACAAATTGGTTTTGTAAAAGTAAACTTCAAATTAGGTCAATAATTCATGACGTATCAGGATACACTAGATTGGATGTTTTCTCAACTGCCAATGTATCAACGACAAGGTCAATCGGCATTCAGAAAAGATTTGTCGAATACAATCTTACTGGCTGAACACTTAAATTTCCCTGAGAAACATTTTAAAAGTATACATGTTGCCGGAACCAACGGAAAAGGTTCAACAAGCCACATGTTAGCATCTGTTTTGCAGGAAGCTGGTTATAAAGTTGGGTTATATACATCGCCACATTTAAAGGACTTTAGAGAACGCATTAAAATAAACGGTAAAGAAGTTAGCAAGCAATATGTGAATGGTTTTATCAAGCGGAATAAAGCCTTTTTTGAACAAAATTCACCTGTCGTTTTTTGAAATGACAGTTGGTATGGCTTTTGAATATTTTAAAAAGCAAAAAGTCGATATCGCTGTGATTGAAGTGGGAATGGGAGGACGGTTAGACTCAACCAACATTATAACTCCGGAAGTTTCAGTTATTACTAATATTGGCTTAGATCATGTTCAGTTTCTGGGAACTACGCTTGAAGCTATCGCAAGTGAAAAAGGAGGTATTATAAAACCGAATGTTCCCGTAGTAATTGGTGAAACTCAAAAAGAAACATCAGCTGTTTTTAAGGCTATGGCTGGTAAAAATAATTCAAAAATTATATTCGCCGACCAACAAAAGATAGAAAATTACAAATCAGATTTAGTAGGGAATTATCAATCAAAAAATATTGTTACTGTACTTCAGACAATTAAAGAGTTGCAGGAAAAAGGATTTCGTATTTCACAACTAAATATAAAAGAAGGTTTATTAAACGTGGTTAAAAATACAGGTTTAATGGGGCGTTGGCAGATTGTGCAGTTAAATCCGAAAGTAGTTTGCGATACGGGGCATAACAAAGATGGCTTAACTTATGTGATGAAACAGCTTTCAAACGAGCAATTTGAAGCATTGCATATTGTTTTTGGCGTTGTAAATGATAAAGATTTAAACTCGATTATTGATTTATTACCTAAAAATGCGATTTATTATTTTTGTAAACCTGATATACCACGTGGTTTGGATGCGAACGAATTAAAAGGCATTTTAAACGATTATGGATTAAAAGGGGAGGCTTATAGCTCTGTTAATGAAGCATATAATAGCGCATTGAATAACGCAGGTACGAAAGATTTTGTTTTTATTGGTGGAAGCACTTTTGTGGTAGCAGAAATAATTTAATTTTTTATTGAAAAAGTTTTTGCAGATTAAAAATCTAACTTATATTTGCACACCTATTTAAAGGGCAATTAGCTCAGTTGGTTCAGAGCATCTCGTTTACACCGAGAGGGTCGGGGGTTCGAATCCCTCATTGCCCACAAATATATAGAGTCTGCTTTTTTAAGCAGACTTTTTTTATGGAACAAAATGAATGGGTTCAATTTTGTGCAATAAAATAATGCTCTCAATCAAAGTTTGAGTAGACACTTTTTTTCAGAAAGGGGTTTATTGGGATATGCAATCCCTCATTGACCACTAAATAAAAATCCTAAAGTTTATACTTTAGGATTTTTTGTTTCATACCATTTATATTCTGAATGGTGTAGTCCATAATTAAACGACTCAAAGTAACTCCATAACCCGCTCCAAAGCCATGCCTCTCGATCCTTTTATTAAAATTAAAGAGTTTTGAAGTTTAGAAATATCAGAAATATTTACCAAGTCTTCAAATAAATTAAATTTAGTAGCTTTTCTAGATTTTATTTTAGATTGATAAAAGTTTTCTCCAACAAAAATAATGCTATCAATTTCCAGAGAAAGTGCTAAATCGGCAATAGTTTGATGTTCCGTTTTGGCTTCCTTGCCGAGCTCAAACATATCGCCAAGAATCGCTATTTTAATGCCGGACTGTTTTTCAAAATTCAATAAAGCAGCTCGCATGCTACTTGGGTTGGCATTATAGGCGTCTAGAATTATTTTATTTGTGCCTTTGGTTATTACCTGCGACCTGTTATTGGTTGGTATATAATTTTCAATACCCATTTTTATTGCCTCGTCTTCCACTTTGAAATAATTGGCAATTGTTATTGCTGCTGCAATATTATTAAAATTATACTCTCCAATAAGTTGACTTTGTATAATGAAACCCTTATAAAGGCATGAAACGAACGGTTGAGCTTCGACAAAGCTAATAGAAATGTCGGTGTCTAAAACCGTATTTCCAAATGTGAAAACAGTCGCTTTTTTAGTTTTTTTAACTTGAATGGGGTCGTTGGAATTAACAAATATGGTCTTATTATTTTTAATTAAATAAGCATACATTTCACTTTTTCCTTTTATTACGCCTTTAACGCCACCAAACCCTTCTAAATGCGCCTTTCCAAAATTTGTGATATAGCCATAATCGGGTTGTGCAATAGCGCACAAAAATTCAATTTCTTTTTGATGATTGGCACCCATTTCGACAATCCCCATTTCGGTATCTTTCGTCATTGAAAGCAGTGTTAATGGCACGCCTATATGATTGTTTAAATTACCAACGGTTGCTGTTGTTTTATATTTCTGCGAAAGCGTGGCGTTAATGAGTTCTTTAGTGGTTGTTTTACCATTACTACCAGTAAGCGCTATAATAGGTATTTTTAAATAAGTTCGATGATAAGTCGCCAGTTCCTGAAGGGTTTCAAGAACATTATGTACTAAAATAGTGTCTGAAGAGGTTTTAAATTCTAATTCATCTATAATACAATATTTTGCACCACTTTTTAAGGCTTTTTCACAATAGGTGTTGCCATTAAAGTTGTCTCCTTTTAAGGCAAAAAACATATCATTGTTTTTTATCTTTCTCGTGTCTGTACACGCGCTGTTACATTCTAAGAAAAGATTATGAAGTTGTTCTATTTTCATCTGTTATACTTAATTGTTTTTTTATTCGTCAGATGTAATTCGCCATTAAACTTATTTGTTGGTATGTGATAAATTGTTATGGCTTATTTCAAAAGTTATAGTTTATATAGGGTTGTAAACTTAAAAGTATTAAAAAAGTCCTAACTATTGTTAGGACTTTTTTAATTATTTATAAGAAGTTATTAATTCTTCTTTTTGCTTTTCACTTTAGATTTTGAACCTACACGAGACATTGCACATCTAAATCCAATATAATCGGTCGCCATATCTTGTGGGAAGTAGCGTCTTTGAGCTGGGTCTAACCAATACTCTCTGTCTTTCCAAGAACCGCCTTTATATACTCTAACTTCATCGTTAATCAACGACGTTCTGTTGTTTGACTTGTCATATTGTCTAACAATTTTTCCAGCAGAATCTCTCGTTACAATGTTTTTTGGCGAGTTGTACATTTTTCTGGTCTCATCTTTTTTACCACTAGCCTCATCATCTTCATTGAAACTTTCAAAACGACGAGATGATTGTCTGTCACCATCTCTAAAGTTTATCTCATCACTTTTATCGAAGTTGGTACGTAAATAAGTTTCGTTTAAGTCGACAGGAACTTGTAAAATTTCGCCTGGTAAGTTTCTGGCTACTATTTTTCCGTTCGACAACGTATCGTAAACAATATTATCAACTGTTACTACTTTTACTGAACCATCGTCATTAATAGCGTTTTTTGTATATACGTTTCCACGATAGTAATTAAAGTCATTAAAGTCATCATCAATTATAGGTCGATATACATCTGCTACCCATTCGGCAACGTTACCAGCCATATCATATAATCCAAAGTCATTTGGGGCGTATGATTTTACTTTATTAGTAATATCTGCACCATCATCAGACCATCCAGCAATTCCGCCGTAATCTCCTTTACCTTGTTTAAAGTTTGCTAATTGATCGCCACGGAATTTACGTGAGCCATTACGAGTATATTGACCATCCCAAGGGTATTTTTTACGTCCTCGGTATAGATTATAACTTCTAATTTCACTTAACCCTAAAGCAGCATATTCCCATTCTGTTTCAGTTGGGAGTCTGTACTTAGGTGTAATAAGACCAGTTTCTCTAGTGGCATAAATATTGGTTTCGTTACCATCAGAATCGGTACGAACATATCTTTTATTGCTTTTTTCAGCATTTATAACCTCTTCATTACCACCATAAGTTAATGTAGGTGCGTTGATATAGGTATCGGTGCTAAAAGTTGATTCTGCATTTACGTCAATAATTTTAGCATCTCGTTTTAAATAACCAGCTTGTTCTAAATTAAATTCGTTAACGCGGTCAGATCTCCAATTTGCATATTCGACAGCTTGAATCCAACTTACACCAACCACAGGATATTCTCCATAACCCGGGTGACGTAAATAGTTTTCTGTCATAACTTCATTGAATCCTAATCGGTTTCTCCAAACAAGAGTGTCTGGTAGGGCTCCATGATAAATTGATCTAAAATTCTCATCAGATGGTGGGTAAACTCGTTTTATCCAATCCAAATACTCTAGGTACATGGCATTGGTAACTTCAGTTTCATCCATATAAAAAGATTGAACGTGTTGCTGGTTTGGAGTATTATTCCAATCATGCATCACATCATCCTGAACTCTACCTTTTGTGAAAGTGCCGCCTTCAACAAAAACAAGTCCAGGAGAAGTTTCCTGTTCCTTAAAGTCATTGTTGTATTGAAAACCACCTTCTCGGGAGTTAATTTGCCATCCTGTAGCTCTAGAACTATTCTTTGAACTCGAAGATTTTTTACATCCAGTTGTAGCTATAGATAAAGCTAAAACTAATAAAACCTTGAATGCTACTACTTTTTTCATATCCATACGTTTAAGTAAGCTAATAATATTTTTGGTGCTGCAATATATGAATTAAACCGAATACTACAAGCTATTTTTCACATTTTAACCAAAAAAAAGTGTAGTTCACCCTATTTTTTAGTCATTACAACGATGTTTTTGCTGTTTTTCATCGTTCTTTTGTGATGTAATAACGTGTGATTTACTAATTTATTATTGTATTTTTGGTCCAGTTTTTAATATTGTTATTTTAATAAATAATAACGAAGCATTAATAACGTTATTTTATCAATGAAAAAGAAATTTTTACTTTTACTTTATATTACCAGTGTTTCAGTCTTTGCACAACAGCAAAAATTTGAAATTAATTGGGAAGCATCACAAAAAATATCTGGAGGTAGCTATTCTCTGGAAATCCCGTCTTTTAATAAAGAAAATCTTAGTTTTAGTTTTGATGACGGATTATTGTTTGTTTCACAATGGTCTATTTCTAATACTATTAATGAATCATCGGTCACGATTAGTAATATAACGTATGCGTCTATATCCAGATCTGAGTTGAAAGATTTGAATATTGAAACGATTCCAACCCAATTAAAATATAGTTTAAAAAATTCTGCCGCTAGAGAAAAGCAATTTGCTGTTTTTCAATTATCACCTATTATTAAGGATGCTAATGGTAGCTATAAAAAAATAACTTCCTTTCAGATTAATTATTCCATTGGCGGTAATGCAAATAGATTGATTTCTACAAATAAAGTTGGTAATGCTAAGATTATTTCAAATTCTGTTTTAAATTCTGGCGAATGGTATCGGTTTTATGTTGATACCACCGGGGTTTTTATATTATCGAAAAGCTTTTTACAACGATTAGGGGTTAAAGTGAATAATATAGATCCTAGAACCATAAAGGTATTTGGTAATGGTGGACGAATGATTCCTTATTCAAATTCTGTAACTTATCCTTTTGATGTTCAGGAAAACGCTATAAAGTTTGTAGGTGAGGAAGATGGCGTTTTTAATAATGAAGATTACATTATATTTTATGCTCAGGGACCGAAAGAATATAATGTAGAAAGTAATACTAATATTAATTGCTATACAGATAAAGCATACTATTATATTAATGTAGGTTCAGGAACAGGAAAGCGAATCCAGTCATTTACACAACCAACGGGGCCTGTAGATATGGTTATTAATACTTTTCATGATTATAAATTTCATGAAGTTGATAAATACAACATAGCTTTTTTAGGAAGACGCTGGTTTGGTGAACGGTTTGATGTTACTAATAATAGAACCTTTACATTTAATTTTCCTGATTTAATAACCTCAGAACCGATTGTGTTAAGAACTTATGTGGCTGCAGTATCTTCAACAGCAACATCAATGCAGTTAACGGTCAACGGAACTAATGTTTCAACTTTGTCAATTGCTGGCGCATCTTCCCCCAGTTTAGCAAACGAGTCATCGTATTCTAATAATATTAATGTAAATGCATCTAAAATTACTGTTGGTTTAAATTTTAATAATAGTGGAAATCCAAGTGCTTTGGGATATTTAGACTACATCTCTATCACAGCCACTAGGGCTTTGAATTTTGATAAAAAGCAGTTTCAATTTAAAAATAATGCCGTAGCATCGGCATCAGGTATTGGCCAATACAATATTACTAATGCAGCACAATTATCTGAGATATGGGATGTTACGGATATTTATAATGTTACAAATTTTATAAATTCAGACGCAGTCTCAAATCTGAGTTTTACTTCAAATTTAGGTACGTTAAAAACATTTGTTGCAGTGACTTCTTCAGATTATTTTGAGCCCAAATTCGATTCAAAAACGACTCTAAGTAATCAAAATATAAAAGGAACGGTTTTTTTGAATAGTCAAGGTGTATTTCAAGACGTTGATTATATCATAGTTGCTCCAGATAATATGCTTAGTCAAGCAGAACGGTTGGCACAAATAAATAGAAATCAATATGGTTTGAATGTGAAAATTTTTGGGTTGAACGAAATTTATAATGAATTTAGTACAGGTAATCAAGATATTGGCGCCATTAGAAATTTGGTTAAGTATGTTTATGATAATGCCAGTGCACCCGATAAAAGAATAAAGTATTTATGTTTATTTGGTGATGGTTCGTTCGACTATAAAGATAGAATACCTAGCAATACCAATATAGTACCTTCATGGCATTCTTATAGTAGTTTTAATCTTACCAGTTCTTTTGTTTCAGACGACTTTTTTGGTATGATGGACGAGAACGAAGGGACTATGGCAACCAGCGATAAATTAGATATAGCAGTAGGTAGAATTTTGGCCGATACACCACTTCGCGCTAAAGAACTAGTCGATAAGATTGAGTCTTATTATAAACAGGAATCTTTTGGTAGTTGGAGAAATAATTTTGTTGTTGTATCGGATGATGTAGATAAGGACTGGGAGGGGATATTGCAGGAAACCACCGATAATGTTGGAAATTTAGTAATACAAAATAAACCATTTATGAATGTTGTAAAAATTCATTCGGATGCGTTTAAACAAGAATCTTCTGCTGGAGGAAACAGGTATCCTCAGGTAAATAACGAATTTGTAAACGCTATCGATAATGGTGCATTAGTGGTCAATTATTTTGGTCATGGCGGAGAGGATGGATTGGCAGAAGAACGTATTTTATTAAAACCAAATATTGAAAGTTTACGAAACTACAACAAGTTAAATTGCTTTGTTACAGTTACTTGCGAATTCACTAAGTTCGATAATCCGTATAGAGAAACAGCGGGCGAGTTTACTTATTGGAGTAAACAGGCCGGAGCCATTGGATTGATTTCTACCACCAGACAGATATTTGTAAGTTTTGCCATTTCTTTCAATAATTTATTAGGTCAATATTTGTTTTCGTATAGTGATAACGATACTTATAGTGATTATGAATATCCAACCATGGCAGAAGCTTTAAGATTAACAAAAAACGATCCTGCAATTTCCGGCCAAAGTCAGAGACGATTAGTGTTTTTTATTGGAGATCCAGCTATGAAGTTGGCGTTTTCTAAACCAAATATTCGATTATCTAAAATAAACGATGTACCTATTGCCCAGTCAACAGATACTCTAAAAGCATTGAGTTACGTTAAACTCGCAGGAGAAGTTACCGATATATCTGGAAATCTCTTAACTAATTACAATGGGATACTTTCAACAACCATTTACGATAAAGATTTAGACCGACAAACCTTAGCTAACGATGGAACCACATTAAACGGGCAGTTAGTTAAATTAAATTTTAAAACATCGGGCGAAATTATTTTTAGGGGACAGGCATCTGTAAAAAACGGGCAATTTGAATTCGATTTTGTGGTTCCAAAAGATATAGGGATTCCTGTGGGTTTTGGAAAAGTAAGCTTTTATTCAAAAAACGGAGCGCTTTTAGAAGACCAAGCCGGAGCCAGTGTTAACACCGTTAAAATTGGAGGATTAAACGATAATGCCGCCGAAGATAATATTGGTCCCGTTATTACACTCTATATGAACGATGAAAATTTTGTTTCTGGAGGGATAACAAATGAATCCCCAACATTATTGGTGAAATTAGAAGATAGTAATGGAATTAATACAGCAAGTGGTATTGGACACGATATTGTAGCTATTTTAGATGGCGATGAAACCAATCCTTATGTTTTGAACGACTATTATCAAACAGAATTAGATAATTATCAAAAAGGAATAGTTAGTTTTCCATTTAGAGATTTAGCACCAGGTTTGCATACTTTAACAATAAAAGCCTGGGATGTGTATAACAATTCGTCAATTGCTGAAATTCAATTTATTGTCTATGATAAAGACGAAGTTTTAAAAATTAACAATGTACTTAACTACCCAAACCCATTTGTAAATTATACAGAATTTTGGTTTAATCACAATAGTTCTGCGCCTTTAAACGTTTCTATACAGATATTCACGGTCTCGGGAAAATTGGTTAGAACCTTAAACGGACAAACATCTGGCGGGGCCATAACCAACAGTTCTTTATCCCGAGATATAATTTGGGATGGAAGAGACGATTTTGGTGATAGAATTGGGAAAGGAGTGTATATTTACAAACTCTCAGTTCATTCTGATTTGTTAAATAAGAAAGTAGAAAAAATAGAGAAACTTGTTATACTGTAATAAAAATTTATATTTGTTAAATAAAAATTAATTCATGAAGAATCAACTATTGCTATTTTTAGCATTTGCTTTTATATTAAAAGCTGGAGCCCAAGAAACTATTGTTTTTCCAAATCAAGACAGAAGAGTTATAACTACAGGAGTGCCGTTTGTATTAATAGCTCCCGATGCAAGAGCCGCAGCAATGGGCGATATGGGGGTTGCAACCTCGGCAGATGCATTTTCACAGCAATGGAATCCATCCAAATATGTGTTTTCAGAAACTAAATCTGGAATCGCAGTAAGTTACACGCCTTATTTAAGCAAATTGGTTAACGATATTTTTTTAGGAAACGTAACTTATTTTAATCGTTTAGATGAAAAAAGTGCTTTTGCAGCAAGTTTTAAATATTTTTCATTGGGAGATATAGAATTTGTTGCCGATGAATTTTCTGAAGCTTTAATACAAAGACCAAATGAATTAACGATAGACGTATCTTATTCATTACGACTATCAGATCAATTCGGAATGGCTGTTGCTATGCGTTATTTAAGATCAGATTTAAGATTAGATGGTGTAGATGGAGATGCAACTCCCGCTAACACTTTCGGAGTTGATATTGCAGGTTATTATCAAAGTGAAGAAGAAGCTTATGCCGATTTTAATGGGCGTTGGAGAATGGGTTTTGCGATTCAAAATATTGGACCAAAATTCAAATATGATGAAGGCGGTGAAGAAAATTTTCAGCCTACCAACTTACGTTTAGGAGCTGGATTTGATTTTATATTTGATGATTACAATAAAATAGCAGTCACTGCAGAGGTTACCAAATTATTGGTCCCAACACCACCGGTTTATGGATACGTTGATACAGATGGTGACCAAAATCAGGACAGCGACGAACCTACGTTTATTGTCTCAGGAAAAGACCCAAATGTTAGTTTTTTATCAGGGATGTTTCAGTCTTTTGGTGACGCACCAGATGGTTTTAGTGAAGAATTAAAAGAATTTACCTGGTCGTTAGGAGCAGAGTATGTATATCAAGATTCGTTCGCTTTTAGAGCAGGCTATTTTAATGAAAGCGAAGAAAAAGGAGCAAGAAAATTTATAGCCTTAGGCGCTGGATTTAAAGCCAATGTGGTAAATATAGATTTGTCTTATTTATTTTCTGCATCAAAAGTGCAAAGTCCTTTAGAAAACACCTTGCGTTTTTCGTTAACGTTTAATATTGGTGCAGGAACGTACAATGAATATTAGTAAATTTCAATTATTATATTAATAAAAAACTATTGCTTATTAGCAGTAGTTTTTTTGTCTTAAATTGTTTCTTAACTTTATTGCAAACCAGAATTTATGAAGGAAGTAAAAATTGAATCTATATTAATTGTATTTGAAAATAAGGATGAACTTCCAGTCGAAGTTGCTTTATTAATGGATAAGGCTGTAGAAGCCAGAGATAAAGCATATGCCCCATATTCAAATTTTAATGTTGGTGCTGCGATTCTATTAGATAATGGCGAGATAATAATGGGAAGTAATCAAGAAAATGCATCTTATCCTTCTGGATTATGTGCAGAACGAACCGCTATTTACTATGCCGGTTCAGAATACCCAAAGGCAAAAATTATAAGAATGGCAATTTCAGCAACTTCTAAAATAAAACCGACAAATAGCCCAATTCCACCATGTGGTGCTTGCAGACAAGCCATTGCAGAATATGAAGTAAAACAGAAAAATCCTATAGAAATTTATTTTATGGGTGAAACAGGAAAAGTTGCAAAATCGGCTTCTTTGGCAAACCTTTTACCACTAATTTTTGATAAAACGGTACTTTAAATCTACATTGAATTAGCAATATTTAATAAACTAAATCGATTGAATTTTTCAATCTAATAGTATTCGGGGCAAAAAATTATTGAATAAGCAATAATGCTTATAAACGGCTTTTTTTTTAATTTTTTTTTTACTTTAAGTAATTTACGTTTTTTCAATAAGGTTCAATGTATTACTTTTGTAACTCCTTATACATTAAAACTAACATTAGTCAATGCAAAAAATCACAAAAGAAGTTTACCTGAAATGGTATGAAGACATGTCATTCTGGAGAAAGTTTGAAGACAAGCTTGCTGCAGTTTATATCCAACAAAAAGTTAGAGGATTTCTTCATTTATACAACGGTCAAGAAGCTGTTTTAGCAGGTGCTTTACACGCTATGGATTTGACAAAAGACAAAATGATTACTGCTTACAGAAACCACGTACAGCCAATAGGTATGGGTGTAGATCCAAGACGTGTAATGGCAGAAATGTATGGAAAGGTCACTGGAACTTCTCGAGGAATGGGTGGTTCGATGCATATTTTTTCTAAAGAATTTCGTTTTTATGGAGGTCATGGTATCGTAGGAGGCCAAATACCTTTAGGTGCTGGTATTGCATTTGGCGATAAATATCATGGCATTGATGGCGTAACATTGTGTTGTTTTGGTGATGGTGCAGCACGCCAGGGTTCGTTACATGAAACTTTTAATTTAGCGATGCTTTGGAATCTTCCGGTAGTATTTGTTTGTGAAAATAATGGCTATGCTATGGGAACGTCTGTAGGGCGTACTGCAAATCATACCGAAATATGGAAATTAGGTTTAGGGTATGATATGCCATGTGGACCTGTTGATGGAATGAATCCTATAAAAGTAGCTGAAGCTTTTGATGAAGCTATACAACGCGCAAGGAAAGGTGGAGGGCCAACGTTTTTAGAATTGAAAACGTACCGTTATAGGGGACATTCAATGAGTGATGCTCAACATTATAGAACTAAAGACGAAGTAGAAGAATACAAGAAAATAGATCCAATTAGTCAAGTTAAAGATGCTATTCTAGAAAAGAAATACGCATCCGAAGCGGATTTAAAAGTTATTGACAAACGCGTGAAAGATTTAGTAGCTGAATGTGAGAAGTTTGCAGAAGAATCTCCATATCCAGAGATACAACAGCTTTACGATATGGTTTACGAACAAGAAGATTATCCATTCATACAACATAAAATATAAGCTATGGCTATAGTAGTAAATATGCCGCGTTTAAGCGACACGATGGAAGAAGGAACCGTTGCAACTTGGTTAAAAAAAGTAGGTGACAAGATAAGTGAAGGCGATATTTTAGCTGAAATTGAAACCGATAAAGCAACTATGGAGTTTGAATCGTTTCATGAAGGCACGTTACTTTATATTGGTATTGAAGAGGGGCAAACGACTAAAGTAGACGAGCTTTTAGCTATTATTGGAGATGATGGCGAAGATATTTCAGCTTTAATAAGTGGTGGAAATGCTACTAAAGAGGTTGCTGCTCCAGAAACCAAAGAAGCAGCAGTCGAAACTGTTGCTGCCCCTGCTCCTGTAAAAGAAGCCGCGGCTGCTAGTGCAGAATTACCAGAAGGTGTTATTGTTGTAACCATGCCACGATTAAGCGATACCATGGAAGAAGGTACTGTTGCATCATGGCTTAAAAAAATTGGTGATACAATTTCTGAAGGCGATATTTTAGCAGAAATAGAAACAGATAAAGCGACCATGGAATTTGAATCATTCCAGTCTGGCACCTTATTATATATTGGATTAAAAGAAGGAGAATCTGCCAAGGTAGATTCTTTATTGGCAATTATAGGGCCTGCAGGAACAGATGTTTCTGGAGTTGCTGCTAGTTTCTCAGTATCTGGACCTGCGAAAACAACAGAAGCCCCTAAACAAGAAGCGCCAAAAGCTGAGACAGCAAATGTTGAAGCTTCTAAAGCTGAAGCGAAAGTAGCTAAACCGGTTGCAAGTGTGTCTTCAAATGGAAGATTATTCGTGTCTCCTTTGGCTAAAAAAATAGCAGACGAAAAAGGAATCAATTTATCACAGGTAATAGGTTCTGGTGAAAACGGACGTATAGTAAAAAGTGATGTTGAGAATTTTGTTCCAACTGCACAATCAGCAGCCACTGGTGGCGTATTTGTGGCCAGAGGTCAGGAAGATTTCGAAGAAATTCCAAATTCTCAAATGCGTAAAGCTATCGCAAAAGCATTAACAAACTCTAAGTTTAGTGCTCCTCATTATTATTTAAATGTGGAGTTCGATATGGAAAATGCTATGGCGTTCAGAGCACAATTCAATACAATTCCAGATACTAAAATATCATATAACGATATGGTTGTTAAGGCCTGTGCATTAGCATTGAAACAACATCCACAAGTAAACTCACAATGGTTTGCAGATAAAATGCGATTAAATAACCATGTACATGTTGGTGTTGCAGTTGCAGTGCCAGATGGGTTGGTAGTACCAGTGGTTAAGTTTGCCAACGAGCAAAGTTTACCACAAATTGGTGCTGCTGTTAAAGATCTTGCAGGTAAAGCTAGAAACAAAAAGTTAACACCTCAAGATATGGAAGGAAGCACTTTTACGGTTTCTAATTTAGGAATGTTTGGTATAGATACATTTACATCTATTATCAATCAACCAAATTCAGCGATTCTGTCTGTTGGAAATATTGTTGAAAAACCAGTGGTTAAAAACGGACAAATTGTAGTTGGTAATACTATGAAATTATCTTTAGCTTGCGACCATAGAACGGTTGATGGCGCAACTGGCGCACTATTTTTACAAACTTTAAAAGGATTTATTGAAAACCCTGTGACCATGCTGGTCTAAGAAATTTATACAATGCTAAAAAATGCCATTACATTATTGTAATGGCATTTTTGTTTTAATGTATTTAGATTAGGGTTATTCTTTCATTGCAATTGGGAAGGCATCAAAAGGTTCTACGAGTGCAATAAATAGCACGCACGAGCCCTTGTCAAGACATTTAGCTGAATGAGGTTTTTTAGCTGGACCATAAGCATAAGATCCTGTTTTCAAAAGCTGAGTTGGTTCTCCTTCGTATGTAACTTCCATTTCACCCGAAATTAGCACCATTCGTTCTTGAGAGTGGTGCCAATGATTAGCTATTATAGTATTTGCAGGCACTTTAAAAAAGATATCCAAATTAGGTTGACTCATGTCTCCATGTAAAACGGTGAATGTACAACCCGGTAAAAATTCTGGCGCAGGATGCCAAATTAAGTCTTTATTATTAACTGATTTGGTTTCCGATTGATCTTGAGTTGATTCAATTATGCTTTGAGAAAGGCATAATGTTGGTATTAAAAACAGGAGTATTATAAATCCTTTTTTTACTTTTAAATAGTTAAATATAATTTTCATGATTTCAATGTTAAGGTTTAATATTTTGGTTAACTCTAAATAAATTAGTTGGGTCATATTGCTTTTTAATCTTTACTAATCGTGCATAGTTGTGTTTATAACTTGCTTTTACGCGGTCTTCACCTTCATCCATCATAAAGTTAGAATAAGCACCTCCTGAAGAATACTCGTGTAATGCTTCCCAATAATTTTTACACCATTTTGTAATTTTACTAGCATCTTTTGATTCTGGAGAAACACCCACAATAACCCCCGCATATTTTGCATCTCTGTATGCCCAAGGAGTTTCTTCTGCTCCAATTCGGCTTGCAGCTCCACTAATTGGATATAAATGCATTTGAGATAATGGCGTCGGAATAGCTGGACCCAAATTTTAAATGTTGTTTTCTAATTTCTGGTCCTAACTCCTTAAAGAAATCCGCTCTCCAATACCATTGCAAACCAGGAGGGAATAATCCATCAAACAATGTTTGAATGGCAGGATAAGGCATTTCACCAACATGAGCAAAAACAGGTTCTAAATCCATTGCTGGTTTTATTAATTTGTTGAATTCTTCTTGACTACCAGTATAACACCATACAATACCGCAATATTGGTTTCCGTGTAAAAAATCTGGAAATGGAGGTCCAGGAATAATCATGGTGGCGATAAACCCATTTAACTCATCTGGCGCGCTATTAATAAATTTATGATACCAGGCCATAATTTCTTCAGTCCTTTCTATAGGCCACAAAGTTGGTCCGCCAATAACTGTTTTAACTTTATGCGCCTGAAATTTAAAAGAAGTCACAATCCCAAAATTTCCACCACCACCACGAATGGCCCAAAACAAATCGGTATTTTGATTTTTATTAACGGTTACAAAAGAGCCATCAGCCAAAACCATATCGGCTTCTAAAAGATTATCTATGGTTAAACCATATTTTCTGGATAAATGCCCGACACCGCCACCAAGTGTTAATCCACCAACACCAGTTGTAGAAATTATACCTGCTGGCACAGCTAAACCAAAAGGGTGTGTTGCATGGTCCACTTCTCCCCATAGGTTTCCACCACCAACTCTTACAGTATTATTTGATGTGTCTACCCGAACAAATTTAAGTCCAGATAAATCAATTACCAATCCATCTTCACATAAACCTAATCCGCCACCATTATGTCCACCACCTCGTACAGCGATTAAAAGGTTATTTTCTCTTCCAAAATTTACAGCAGCGATAACATCGGCGACATCTACACACATCACAAACATTCCAGGATGCTTATTTATCATGCCATTATAAACTTTTCGTGTTTTGTTATAGTTATCATCTTTTGGCAATACAATCTTACCTCTCAATGTTAATTTGAAGGCTTGAATAAGCGAAATATCTAAATTTTTAACTTGTGTTTTCATGTATGGTTGGTTTAATATTGTTTGGTTATTTCGATATAATCATTCCTTTTAAGGACCATAAAATGGCAAGCACATCTTTTTTTGAGTCTTCATCAATGCCGTTTTTGTCTAAGGCATCAAATATATCATCTATCACATGCATATATTCTCCAGGGCTAATGTTCATGCCTGTATGAGTAGTAGTCATGTCCCTTCCTTTATAAGCTGAAGGTCCACCACTTCCCATGATAAAAAAATCGATAGTGTGTTGTTTTACAACAGCCAAATATTCAGGTCGGTTCTTATAAGGAAGGAACCTCGCATTAATATGCGGGTTGTTCATGTGATTTTCTAGGGCATCATTTACAATTACAGCAATACCTTCACTGCCTCCTAAGCGATCAAAAAGTATTTTAGTCATAATACGAAGTGTTAGTTATCTAACAAAACTAAGAATACTATGATGTGAAGACCTCTAGATTTAATTCAAAAAATGATAATTTTGAATCAACGTATCAAATATTTGATATTTAATTGACGTGTTGTTGAAGATAATGAGAAGGTAAAAGGCCAAATTTATTTTTGAAGCAAGTAGAAAAATAAGCGGCACTATTAAATCCGGTTTCAAAAGCGATTTCAGATATGTTTCCCTTTTGATCGTATAGTGCTTTAATTGCTTTTTGTAACCTATAATCTACAATAAAGTTATTTGGTGAATTTCCAGTGAGGTTTTTTAGTTTCCTATTAAGTTGCGATTTGCTATAGCCTAAAGTTTTACTAAAATCATTAACATTAAAATCGGGTTTGTTCCAAATAATTTCTACAAAGTCCATCAAATCAGATAAGAATTTTTCTTCTTTAGGGTTGATGGTTCTGATATGTTCTTTATTAATGAATTTGTTTCTATTTTCACTTTCATAGAGTGATTTTACTTCAGAAGTAATAACAATTTGTTCATCAACAATTTCACACAGTCTTTTGGCCAGTGATATGGTTTCTTCAAAAAAGGAATCTTTATCGGTTACAGGAATACCGGAACTTATTCCAATGTTCAACCTTCTCATTGAAGCGTCGTATTTTGTTGTTATATACTTGAAATTATACTGAATTTTTAAAGCACATAAGATAGCATCAGAAACTGATACAAAAGATACTAAATAGCTGTTGTTGTCTTGTTTTACAATACTTCCTTCAAATTGTTTAAAGGATTTTGTAACACTATTATGAAATTTTTGAGTAAATAAACTAAATTGATTTCCTTCAAGTCTATGTAAATAATCACTAGTTTCAAGAAGCATTATAACTCTAAATGCAGGATCATTAATAATGTTTAATGTTGTGTTTTGCGATTTTTCTGGATCTTCAATACGCCCTAAAAAAGATTCTACTATATTTTTATTTACTTCTATAATTCTATGAGGCACTTCACCATGTGCGTTATTGTGCATCTTTTGAATTGCTTCCTTATTGGGCGCTTCTATCAAACAAAAAGCTGTTCTTCTATGTTCATCACACCAATAGGTCATGCCTTTGCAGCCATATAAATGTTGCACCTTTAAATCTTCTTGATGCATCTGTGCTACATGCTCTGCTGTAATTTCTTCAGGAATATCATGGCGATCCATGTATATTGGCATAGTGTATATTTTTAACTAAGTTAATGATTTTTAATCAATTCACTCTTTGTCTTTCTTCTTCTGAGCCTGTTTCACGACTCCGCGTGGATTTTACTTTGCTATTACCAAAGTTTCGGGAATAAGACAATGAAAATGTTCTATTAAAGAAATCGAAAGTGTTTCTAGTTTTAATGTTTTGATCAGGTAAATCGGTTCCACCATTAAACTCAATACTATCAAATAAATCATTTATTGAAAATTTAAGCGTACCCCATTTGTCGCTAAACTTTTTTTGTAAGCCTAAATTAACACCATAAACCGCATCATATTTTGCAGAACCAAAAAAGCCTGGGCCGTTATAAAATCCTGATAACTCTGCCGAAAAACTATCAGAAATTTTAAAGGAATGTGTACTATTTGCCGAAAAATTCCCTAAACTTAATTCTATGGGCTCCTCATTATAAAAGGCGCTTACCTTTTGTTTATAAAAATTAATATTGTTTTGTGTACGCCACCAATTTGATATTTTAATTGGTAAACCTAGGGTGATTCCAAATGTTTTAGTGTAAATCTAAATTAGCCGCTTCAAAAATTAATCGTCCAGTGTCCGTATCTATACGTTCTTGAAAATTTGCAATAGATGAGTCTTCATTAGTATATTGAAATGATAAAAAGTATGATTTGTAATTAACATCAAACTTAAAGGCATTAGAAATCGCCGGTTGTAGCGATGCATTTCCAGACAAAAAAGTGTTAGGGTCAAAAAAGATAACAAAAGGCGCCAGGTCATTAAAAGTTGGTCTTGTAATTCTTTTTGAGTAAGAAAGGTTCAAACTTAATGTATCATTTATTTTTCTGCTTAAAAAAACACTCGGAAACCAAATGCCATAATCCCTATCAACCACAGTGCCTTGTGTGTCTGTATTTAATTTGGAGTTTGTGTGTTCATACCTTAAGCCTGTTTTTATGCTGGTTTTTTCATTAAAATTATATTCTAATGCTCCATAAGCGGCATAAATTTTCTCGTCTAAATCGCTTTTATTAGTTAAGCTGGCATCTTGAACCCAGGCATTGTTTACATAATCATCAACATTGACATCGTTTTCAAAATTTGATTTTGTGGCTTTTACACCTGTTTCAATTTTTACTTTATCGTTGATCTTATTGCTATAATCTAACTTACTAACCCATGTTTTAATGGGGGTTATTTTACCGCTCCTTAAAAGTTCTAATCTTAAAAAATCATTATTTTCATCGTAAAACGAATTTCTGTAATTAGTTGGATTATTAAACTTATAATTCAGATAATCAATATCAAAACTTAAAAATTTGTTTTCACTAAAATTATGTTTAATGTTATAATTAATACCGAAATGTTTTAGGTGATTGATTTCATCATTGTCTAATATAACATACGAAGTTGGAGTGCCATTTTCAGTATCAAAACTATTATTTATAGCATCCATAGACCATCTATTGTCAAAGGCATTTACGAACATACCCATTATAGTTTTTTCGGATAAATCTACGTCTAAGCCTAATCTTATATTATGATTTCGTTGTCTAGGGTCTCTATCTGTAATAGTGCTGGAGGTTAATAAATCTCCGTTTTCTTCATACTGTCGGCTAGTTTTAAATATCTGCGCTCTTTTATCAATAGAAAACCCATAACTCCCATAAAGATTTATCTTGTTTTTTCTGTAATTAAAATTGAGATTATTATTGTTTGTAATCCCTTTTCCATAACCAGCAGACATTGAATAAGACCCGTTAAGCCCCAAATCAGTTCGTTTTTTTAATTTAATATTTATATACCCAGCGTTCCCTTCAGCATCAAAATTTGCCGGAGGCGTTGTAATTAATTCAATCGAGGAAATATTATCTGCACTCATTCCTTCAAGCATTTGTACTAAAGCAGACGCTGGCATATAACTTATCTTATCATTCACCATGACCACCACACCTTCTTTGCCAGCTATTGAGATGCTGTTACTTTGCCTGTTAACATTAACTCCAGGAGAACGCTCTAATACTTCTAAGGCAGTTCCTCCTGCCGATACAATACTGTTTTCTACATTGATGACCATCCTATCAACTTTTTGCTCATATAAAGGTTTTTTTGCTTCAACAAGTACTTCATTAAGTTGTTCGCCTTCAGTGAGTGTAAGTTTTTCAGCTTTGTAATCAGAATTTAAATAGAATGGTTTAGAATAAGTTGTATTAAAGCCAACAGAACTACTCATAATGATGTAGGTATCGTTTTTAACATTTTCAATTTTATAAGTTCCATTATCTGAAGAAATGGTGCCTTTTATTAAAGTTGAATCGTTTGCCTTAATTAATAATACATTAACATAAGGAATGCCCTTGTTATTATTATCTGATATTATTCCTGTTACAGTGTATTGTGATTGCGCGCTACTATAAAAAGTAATAATAAATACTGATATTTTAATAATGCATTTAAAATTCATTTCGTACAATTTTCAAATTAATTATTTAAAGCATCTCTTATAAAAAAATACATCTAATCTTAAAAATGCCGTAATAGTTATAGGGGGAGAGAATTGTAACTTTCTCAAATATAGTGCATTAATTAATTATTATAAAATAATTGATAATTAATTTTATGATGATCTATTAGATTATCATGTTTTAATTCTAAAAATCACCTTTGAAAAATGTATTTTTTGTTTTGTAGTTTATGGTTTCCGTTTCGTTGCGTATAAACAAAAGAAAAATTGGTTTGATTAGTTTGAAGCATGTTTTTTTTATCTTTAAACTCTAAAACATTCGTATGAAAGATATTTTATTCTTTTTGGTCTTGATAGTAGTACTTTTTAGCTGTAAATCTTCAACCGTTATAATTAACAATGAAGATTCAAGCCAAAATATTATTCCAAAGCCATCAAAAGGCGATGTTATTATGACATCAACATCTAATGCTATACTTCCAAATTACGCAACTAGTTCCGAGCTAAAAGATATAGTGTCGTATTTGGCATCAGATGATTTAAAAGGTAGAGATACAGGTTCTGAAGGAATTGAACAAGCAGCAATTTTTATTGAAAACCATTTAAAGGAAAATGGTATAAAACCTTATTTTAAAACATATAGAGACAGCTTTAATTTAAAAGGTGTTGATGCGTATAATATCGTTGGCTTTATTGAAGGGAATGATGCCAAATTAAAAAATGAAGTCATTATAATCGGAGCGCATTACGACCATATTGGTTTAGCTCGAGTGGTAAATAACGACTCTATTGCTAATGGTGCCAACGATAATGCAGCAGGGACCAGTGGTGTTTTAGAAATAGCAGAATATTTTGCATCTACTAAACAGAACAAAAGAAGTATTCTTATAGCATTATTTTCAGCTGAAGAAAAAGGTCTAAAAGGATCACAGCATTTAGCTAAGAAATTAAAAGCTGATAATATAGACTTATATACGATGGTTAATTTTGAAATGATTGGGGTTCCATTTACAGATCGTCCGTATGATGCTTTTATTACAGGCTACGAATTATCTAATATGTCTGCTAAAATAAATGAATATACCAATAGCAATTTAACTGGTTTTTCAGAAGTGGCAAAAAAGTATAATTTATTTAAACAATCTGATAATTATGCGTTTTATTTAGAATTTAACTTGCCATGTCAAACTATTTCAAGTTGCGATTTGTCTAATTATGATTATTATCATCATGTAGATGATGAAGCTGATAAATTAGACTATAACCACATGGAGAGTTTAATAAATAAGGTAATTCCAGCTATTGAAAAAATGTGTAATACACCAACTAAAGAAATTGTATCGACCCATGAGTAAAAACATTATTATAACAGGAACAAGTAGAGGCATTGGATTTGAGCTGGTGCAACTTTTTGCAAAAGCAGGACATAATGTATTAGCGCTTTCGCGGAATAACAAGACTGTTGAAGCTCTTAATTTAAAGAATGTTACAGCGCTTTCATTCGATTTAAGTAATAAGAACGATTATAAAAAAATTGAAACTTGGGTTAAAACAAAATGGCAACAAGTAGATGTTTTAATAAATAATGCGGGAACACTACTTAACAAACCGTTTTCAGATATTTCTATGGATGAGTTTGAAACAGTTTATAAAACGAATGTATTTGGAGTTGCCGAGTTAACTCGAATTGTACTTCCTTTCACAAAAAAAGAAAGTCATGTGGTTACCATTAGTTCTATGGGAGGTGTGCAAGGGAGTATGAAATTTCCGGGTTTGGCAGCATACAGTTCAAGTAAAGCAGCCGTAATAACTTTAACTGAATTATTAGCTGAAGAATATAAAGAAACCGGACCCAGTTTTAATGTATTGGCCTTAGGTGCAGTACAAACCGAAATGTTGGAAGAAGCATTCCCAGGCTATATGGCATCAACTTCTGCTTTAGAAATGGCACAGTATATTTTCGATTTTTCACTTAATGGAAATAAATATTATAACGGTAAGTTGTTACAGGTTTCTAATTCTACACCATAATTTATGAGCAAATACAAATGCGTTATTTTCGATTGCGATGGCGTTTTGGTAGATAGCGAACCCATTGGAAATCAAGTATTAGTAGATATGGCAAATAATCTTGGCGCTAATATAGATTTAGATTATGCGATGAAACATTTTAAAGGAAGTTTTTATGCAGATTGCGAACAAAAAATATCCAAATTAACGAGAGTTCCTATTCCCAAAACATTTGAAGCAGAATACCGAAAAAAAAGTTTTGAAGCGTTTAAAAATGGAATTAGACCTATTGAAGGTGTAAAAAGTGTTCTTGATAATTTAACCATTCCTTTTTGTGTAGCGTCCAGCGGACCAGAAAATAAAATCTGTTTAAATTTAGAATTGACAGGTTTGATGCCATATTTTGAGAATAAAATATTTAGCTGTTTTACAATACAAAAATGGAAACCAGACCCAGCCGTATTTTTATGGGCTGTAAAAACAATGGGTTTTAAACCTGAAGAATGTGTGGTAATTGAAGATAGTTTATCTGGTGTAAACGCCGCTAAAAATGGTGGTTTTGATGTGTTCGGTTTTACAGCACACGATTATAATAATGAATTGAAAACTGAAGCAACCAAAACATTTGAAGATATGAGTTTGCTTTTAAAAATGATTTGATTTTTAAAATATGCTAAACTTTTATCTGGGCTAGTTTAAACTTACTCCAAATAAATACCCTACAAGGGCAGTAAGTCCCATGGCGACCGTACCCCAGAACGTAATTCTTATAATAGCTTTGCTAATGCTTGAGCCGCCGGTTTTAGCTGCTATTACCCCTAAAATAATTAGAAAAACAATCGCAAAGCCATATAAAATATACTCCATATGTTCTAATGGGAAAAGTAAAGTAACAAAAAGGGGAAGAATACCACCAAAAGTAAAAGCGCCACCTGATGCGAGAGCTGCTTGTATTGGTTTGGCTTGACTTACCTCATTAATCCCTAACTCATCCCTTACATGCGCTGCTAAAGCATCATGTTTGGTAAATTCTTTAGCTACAATTAAAGCCGTTTCTTTTTTTAAACCTCTTTTTTCATAAATGGAAGCCAACATTTCTAATTCCATCTCAGGCATTTCAGCTAATTCACGTTTTTCACGTTCAATATCAGCTTTCTCAATATCTGTTTGTGAACTAACAGAAACATATTCTCCTGCGGCCATCGATAAAGCACCCGCAACTAATCCAGCTACGGTTGCCAATATAATAGGTTCTCTTAAATCACTTGCCGCGGCAACACCAATAGCAATACTTGCGGTAGATAAAATGCCGTCGTTTGCACCAAGAACCGCCGCTCTTAACCAATTACTTCGTTGTATATAATGGGGGTCTAAATAATCATTAGAAACGTCAGTCATAATAGCTCACTCAATTTTTATTCTGTTAATACAAAGGTAAGGCTTAATGAAAACGACTCTGCAAATTTGACTTTATTAATTTTGCCCCTTTTTAAATCCATAAATGTTTTGATGAATAAAATCTTTTGGAAATTTATCATCTCCTTTAAATCCAATTTCTATAGTTCCACTATCTTCTGGAATATAATTTGTTTTAAATATATAATCCCAAAGGCTTAAGCTAATCCCGTAATTTACACCGTATTTTCCTTTTGGTAATACATAAGCATGATGATATAAATGCATTACTGGATTGTTGAAAATATACTTAAGTGGTCCCCAGGTAATTTTAATATTTGAATGATTTAAATGTCCTATAGAAATTGCAATAAAGTGAACTATATAGGCTTGTTCTGGTTCAAAACCACCAAGTAACATAACGGCGAAGGTTTTTAAAGGTTTATAGAATATATTTTCCATCCAGTGATATCTTAAATGCGCCGCAAATCCCATTTCTTTTACACTATGATGCACTTTATGGAACTTCCATAAAAAAGGGTATTTATGTAATAAAACATGTGTAAACCACTGCACAAAATCAAGAACAATAAAGAACACTAATAATTGTGCCCACGTTGGCCAATAAGCAATGTCTATAATAGCAAGACTTTTAGCTGTAATATTCAACTCTCCAAAAAGAACACCTAAAATGTTATAAACACCACTTATTACAATTGAGAAGATGAAAAAATTAAAATACATATAAAATGCATCTAACCAAAAATCTTTTCTAATTATTGATTGTTCCTTTCGCCAAGGAAATGCCATTTCTAAAAACCAAACAATAAGAGAAATTGCTGTAAGTCCCCAAACGTAATTTGTGTACCAAGGCACTTCAAAAATCATTGATTTCCAAGTCCAATTTACCGTACCGCTAAAAGCATTAATAAATGCGTCTAAATATTTTTCCATAATTAATTAATTTATTGTGATTGTACTATTTTGTTCGTTTTTAAAAATTTATACTTTTAATTTAAAGTTGAAGATTATTCTATTAATTCATACCATTCAATATTTGTTAAGATTTCTCTTCTTCCTTTATCTTTTGGCGGATAATTTGCAACTAAATAATTGACTATTATTTCTTGATTCTTTCCTAATTCCCAAAGGTTTTGTGTTTCCTGCATCCATTTTATAGTGGCATTCCAACGTTCTGTATTCATTCTGTTCTGAATTAATAATTTTGATGAATGACAATTTGTACAATTATTTACTACAGTCATCAATCCTTCAGCATCAATTAATCCGGTCCTTACATGTATACCATTTTCAATTCTGTCCTCATCCACTTCTACAGGAGCACTAACAATGGTTTCGGTTTTTGTTTTAAAAGTAAAAAAGTCAGGATTAATGGTATAATAAGCCAGCATGCCACCCGTAATTAAAAACAAACTAAAAAGTAATAACAATAAATTGTATACTTTTTTAATTTGCTTCCTAAAAATTTCTTCCTTAGACATTAACTGACTTTTACTGCAATTCTATGACATGCATTGTTTAAATAGCCTTTAGGGTTCCAACCGGGTAATAACATGGGTTGCGCAATTCCTTTAGAGTCTATAGCTTTTGCCCATATTTCATAATAACCTTTTTTAGGGAAATTTACAGTCGCTTTAAAGTGTTGCCATGCAAATCTGTTTGAAGGTTTTTCAACACTGCATGATTTCCAGGTAGATCCAAAATCTATAGAATACTCCATTTTTGCAACTTCCAAATCGCCAGCCCAGGCATGCCCTCTAATATTTAAAGCTTTCCCTTCTTTAATAGTTGCCCCAGATTTTGGATAAGTAATTAATGATTTTACTGGCATAGATTCAATAATGCACATGTCTTCATCTTTTACTTTTTCACCAGGAGCTACGGGTTCACATGGTACTTTATAGGCATCTCCGGTCATTTTTGTGCCATCATGTACTTTGTTTCTTATGCTAATTCTATTTACCCATTTACCTGAAACTGAAGCTGGCCAACCACCAACTACTAATCGTAACGGATACCCATGTATAAGTGGGATATCTTCACCATTCATTTTAAAAGCTAATAATCGATTCATCTTCAAGAGCTTTCCACATAGGACAACCTCTGGAAATGGGTTCTTTCTTTGGGTCTCTGCTTAAGTGTAAATCTGTAGCATGATAACCTATATATACGGCGTTGGTTTTAATACCAGCATCTTTTAAAACATCTCGTAAACGAACACCAGTCCATGTAGCACTATGTACAGCGCCAATGGTCCATTGATTTCCTTTTGCAGATGGATTAAACTCGCTTCTACCATTTCCTCCGCACTCTATTGTAATCTGATAGGTGTGTTGTTCAAATTTCGATTTTAGTTCTGCAAGTGTGTAAGTTTTTTTATTTACTACAGATTCACCATCTATTGTTAAAGTCCATTTTTTAGCATCGTTACCTTCTGGAACCAAACCATTATTTCTAATAAACATGCAGGAGTTTGGAGTAATCTTATCATCTAGTAAATGAGCTTGTGCCTCAATATTCCAGGGTTTATCATTTAGCACAATCATGTCTTTGTGCTTGTTAAACATTTTAAAAGGATCTGGATCCTGTAACGCCAACGGTTTATAACCGTCCATGAGGCTAGAGCCAAAAACAATTTCTGCTCCAATAAGTGCTGCGAACGTGCTTAAGGTTGCTTTTTTAGCGAAATCTCTTCTTTTCAAAATGAATTAATTATAGATTAATAAAACAAAAGTTGTTGAAAATACAATATCTAAAATTCTTCGTTTGTAACTTTTGTTACAATAACTAAACGTGATGTTACAAAAGTAAAATGACAAATAATATTACTTATTTTATTTGAGTCCAAAAATGATATTAATCATCTTACTAAAATCAGTTTCGATACTGATGAAAATCATTTGGCAATGCAAATAATATAATACCTTGGTATGTGTATTTTTAATATCATATTAAATGATTGTAACATTTGTTACATTCAAACAGTTTTGGTATTACTAATTTGTCACACTAAAGATAAAGATAATATTATGATTAAAGATTTCGAAACTAAATTTACAGGTTGGGCATTTATTGTGGCCGCCTTATTATTATGGGGAGGTTGGGCATTGTCACCGCATCATGTTGGTGAGTATTTTGTAGCTTCAGATTTTGCCGCCATAGGCGAGAATGTTTGGTATTGGATCTGGATGTATCGCTTTCATATTTTTGGCTGGGTAACTATGGCTATCGCTATGTTTGCTTTTGTTTCTATTACGGCAAAGAAACCCTATAGAGTTTTAATATTACCCGGAGCAGGTATGGTAATTGTAGGTACGTTTACTATTGCCATAGCAGCGGCTTATTATTATAATTATGGTGCTTGGGGTGTGGGACAAACCGCTGGTAAGTCGGCAGAAGAAATAGAGATATTTATGAATGATATTTTATACACAAACCAGTATGTAACCTGTTTTGTGCGTTTCGGACGAATTTTCTCTGGTGTTGGATTGGTGTTGTTAGGTGCTGGCTTAGTAAAATGGAATATGGTTGCTAAATGGTTAGGATGGTTTACTATTTTATTAGGACTTGCTGCCGTGGGAGTTATTATATCTATACCAGATAATTTTGAAATTTACAAACCATTATTTCATGTTAAAGTAGTTTGGTTAGTAGCTATGGGCATTATGCTATTACGAAAAGGTGTGAATCTTACTGAGGGTAAGGCTTAGTTTCTGGAAAACAATATTGTATAAGTATAGTTGTGGTTTTGCGTACGAAGATTTTTCTCGGGAAAATCAGAAGTAGCAAAACCACAACGACTTTTGTTAAAGCCTAAAACAGCAATTATTTTTATGTGGTGTTGTTATTTGTAATTTTAAGTTTTTAATGGAAATGTAATGCCGAATGCAAATGCGCCAGTGTATTGTTCAACAGTCGGCTGAAAGTAATATGTAAATCCTAAATCAAAATTATTGCTTCGTCCCAATTCTAATCCAAAAGCAAAAGGTATATGGTAAATGAATCCACTTTTATTAATATCTGTGAAAGCTGTAAACGTTTCAAATTTTCCAATCGAAGTTCCTATTCCAATTTCAATGTACGGCGCAACCCAAGGAATCGGTGCTCTAACTCGTGTTTTTCCTCCTATTAGGAATGCTTTAGATTCGGCTTTTTCAAATGTTGGATTGTCATTGAAGTCTTTTCCGTTTGAGCTTGTCAATATTAATCCAGCGTATGGCCTAAATTCAATCCAGGAAGCAGCTTTTAGAATGTACTCCCCTTGAAGAAAAAATCCACTATTAATAATATCATCAGCACTATAATATGGCACACTCATTCCATATCCAATTTGAGTATTAATAGATTTTTCCTTTATGAATTGTGCTTCAGCTAAATTAGAAGTCACAATTATTAATAATAGAATCAGGTTTTTCTTCATTGCGTACAACAAGTGAATATATACACTCAAACAGTGAAATACGAATCTAGCCAATATTTCGCACAAAATCAATTATTTTTGTTCAAAGAAATCGTGTATTTTTGCACTAATGCAAAACAAACTTCAAAATTATATTTCGTCAAATGCCATGCCTCAAATTCTAAAACTTTTAGAGCACGATCATTTGGTGATTAAAATTAAAAATGAGCGTAAAACACGTCATGGCGACTATATGCTTTTGCCAAATGGTAAGCATCAAATAACTATAAATTCTAATTTAAACGAATACCGTTTTTTAATAACTCTTATTCACGAAATAGCCCATTTTGAAGCTTATAAAACTTATGGTAGATTTATAAAGCCTCACGGAATTGAATGGAAAAAATCCTTTCAGCACTTAATGTTGCCGTTTTTAAATCCTGTTATATTTCCTAATCATTTATTGCCCATGTTGGCAAAACATTTTAAAAATCCAAAAGCATCAAGCGACAGTGATGCAACATTGGCCTTAGCATTAAAGCAATACGACGAACCTAATAATAAAACATTTATTTTTGAAGTACCTTTAGGTGAAACGTTTAAATTATATAACGGAAAAATATTTAAAAGAGGTGATAAACGAACAAAGCGCTTTGAATGTGTTGAAATTAAAACTGGAAAATTGTATCTTTTTAACCCAAATGCTGAAGTTGAATTAATTTCTGTTAAGACAGGAATTTCATAATAAAAAAATGAAAAACAAAAATTATTACGCCATATTAATGGCAGGTGGTGTAGGCTCGCGCTTTTGGCCAGTAAGCACAGAAGAATTTCCAAAACAGTTTCATGATATGTTAGGAACTGGCGACACGCTAATTCAAAAAACGTTTCAAAGACTTTCGCATTTAATTCCGAAGGAAAACATTTTTATATTAACTAACGAACGTTATAACGATTTGGTTTTTGAACAATTACCAGAAGTAACGCAACGTCAGGTAGTTTTAGAACCTGCCATGAGAAATACAGCGCCATGTATTTTATATGCCTCGTTAAAAATTCAGAAGGAAAATCCAGATGCTATCATGATTGTGGCTCCCAGCGACCATTGGATTGAAGATGAAGCAACTTTTAGTAAAAATGTAAAACAAGCTTTTGAGTTTTGTTCTAAAAGCAACGCTTTAATGACGCTTGGTATTCAACCGACATTCCCGAATACCGGTTACGGTTATATTGAGTTCGATAAAACGACTTCAGAAACTATAAAATCGGTTAATCAATTTAGAGAAAAACCAGATTACCAGACCGCCAAAGAATTTATTGCTCAGGGTAATTTTTTGTGGAATGCAGGTATTTTTATGTGGAGTGTAAAAACGGTTATTGATGCATTTAAAAATAATCAACCCAATTTATATACGCTTTTTGAAAAAGGAATAAGTAAGTATAATACAGATTCTGAAGACAATTTTATAAAAGAGAATTATCCGAAAGCGGAAAATATTTCGGTAGATTATGCTATTATGGAAACCTCTAAGAATGTGTTTGTAATTGCAGCTGAGTTTGATTGGAACGACCTGGGTACTTGGGGGAGTTTGTATGATAAATTAGATAAAGATAGTGCGGGTAATGCGGTTGTTCATGCCAGAACTTTAACTGAAGATGCATCGGGTAATATGATTAGAACCAAAAACAATAAGATTGTAGTTGTCGATGGTTTAAATGATTATATTATTGTTGACAAAGATGAGGTATTGCTTATTTATCCGAAGTCTAAAGAACAGGATATTAAAAAAGTGCTTCAAAAGGTAAAAGATAAATTCGGCAAACATTACGGGTAATTTAATGTTCAGATTGTAGTATCAGTAATCAGTAAAAGAATAGTAAATTTACCTGCATTCGTGTAGTGTGGCTAATTTTTAAAATAATGGAAGAAAACAAATCTAATATAGAAAAGGCTGTTGATGAGAGTAAAGAAGCCGTAAAGCAAGATGCCATAGGGTTGTTAGCTAGTGTTAAACGTTTTTTTAAAGATCTATTAGATTTTCGCGACGATACCGATCGTGATGCTACAATAGAAGCCATAAAAAACGATATTCCTTTTAAAGGTGCTACGGCTTGGATATTAGTGTGTTCCATTTTTGTAGCCTCGGTTGGTCTTAATGCCAATTCTACCGCGGTGGTTATAGGTGCCATGTTAATTTCGCCTTTAATGGGGCCTATTTTAGGTATTGGTTTATCTGTTTCTATCAATGATATTGATACATTAAAAAAATCATTAATCAATTTTGGGGTCATGATTTTTTTAAGTGTTTTAACGGCTTTTTTGTTTTTTTGGTCGTTTCCATTGAGCGAAGAATCTTCAGAATTATTGGCAAGAACACAACCAGATATTCGCGATGTACTAATTGCTTTTTTTGGTGGTTTAGCTTTAATAATTGCACGAACCAAAAAAGGAACTATTGCTTCTGTAATTTTTGGTGTTGCTATTGCTACAGCTTTAATGCCTCCATTATGCACGGTTGGTTATGGGCTTTCTGTGGCGTTAGAAGATGATTTTACAAAAGGGGTGAGGTTTGCTTTAGGAGCGATGTATTTGTTCACCATTAACACGATTTTTATTGCGTTAGCCACATTTTTGGTGGTTAAAGTTTTAAAATTCCCGATGATTAAATATGTTAATTCTGCTAAAAGAAGACGTATTGGCAGAATAGCAACTTTTTTGGCTATTATAGTCATGATACCTGCAATTTGGACCTTTGTGAAAGTTTTAAACGAAAGCAGATTTGAAAGAGATGCTAGAAATTTTATACATAAAGAGTTAAGTGCATTACCTCATGCGGACTATATAATTAAAAACTCCATATATAAATATTCTGATGATGATAAAATAGTGTCTTCTATAGAATTGAACACCTTTGGATTGGATGAAATACCCGAAAGTACAGTGGCATTGCTAAAGGATAGGTTAAAAAATTACGATGCCTTAGATAATACCAATTTAATTTTAAATCAAAATAGAAATAAGAATCTGGATAATTTGAAATATATGGAACAAATTAGATATCGAGATTCCATAGACATGCTATCACAATCGCAAAAAATAGTATTTCTAGAAGGGAAATTAAAAAATTTAGCAAAGCTAGAAGCGCAACAAATTCCGTTTGATGAGTTAACTAAAGAAGTAAAAATAAATTATAACGATGTATCTAGATTATCGTATTCAACAGTAATAACTTCAAATTTTTCTAAAATTGATACGCTTTCGGTTTTCACAGTAAAATGGAAAGATGATTCTATTAAGGAAGCCGACATATTAAAGCAACAAGACAAATTAGGACGTTGGTTAAAACAGCGGTTTGCTTTAGATAGTTTAATTATAAATCGAGAAAAATAGAGAATTTACTGCTTCTCTTCAATATACATTTGTCGTACTTTTTTCATTAATTCAGACGAGTAAACAAAGTCGGTCACTACTTCGTTATCTGTTTTAAAAATGGTCTCTTTAGAGCCTTCCCAAGCTTTTAAACCATTTTTTAAAAACACTATTTTATCACCTATTTCCATTACCGAATTCATATCATGAGAATTAATTACGGTAGTAATATCATACTCTATGGTAATTTCTTTAATAAGATTATCTATTACAATGGCCGTTTTTGGGTCTAATCCGGAATTCGGCTCGTCACAAAATAAGTATTTTGGGTTGTTAACTATAGCCCGAGCAATTGCAACACGTTTTTGCATACCACCTGAAGCTTCACTGGGTTTTTTATTGTGTGCATCGGCTAAATTAACTCTGTTTAAAACAAAGTCAACACGGTCTTGCATTTCGCTTTTACTTTGTTTAGTAAACATACGCAATGGGAACATAACATTTTCAGCAATCGTCATTGAATCAAATAAAGCACTTCCTTGAAATACCATACCTATATCGCCTCTTAAATCCCGCTTCTGGTCTTCACTTAACTCTGAAAATATTTTTCCGTCGTATGAAATACATCCTTCTTCATAAGGAAATAATCCCAACAAACATTTTATAAAAACAGTTTTACCCGAACCACTTTGTCCAATAATTAAATTAGTTTTTCCTTTTTCGAAAGTTGTGCTTATACCTTTTAAAACTTCAACACCACTAAATGATTTATGTAGATCTTTAACTTCTATCATTAACTTAAAAGCATTTGGGTTAATAAATAATTTAATAAAATAATAACCACAGCAGTCCAGACAAACGATGTTGTACTTGCTTTTCCAACCTCTAAAGCGCCTCCTTTCATATAATAGCCATGAAAAGAAGGGATGGTTGCCAATACAAAAGCAAAAACAAATGTTTTTATAAAAGCATACGTAATGTGAAAAGGAATGAAATCTGTTTGTATACCCAAGATATAATCTTCCAACGAGCTAAAGCCTCCATACACACATGCTGCCATGCCACCAAGTATACCTAAAAACATGCCGACAGCAATAGCAAAAGGATACAGCATTAAGGCGATTGTTTTAGGAAAAACAAGATAGTTTAAAGAATTTATGCCCATAACTTCCAGAGCATCAATTTGTTCGGTCACCCGCATGGTCCCAATACTAGAAGTAATAAAAGACCCTACTTTACCGGCCATGATAACAGAGGTAAATGTTGGTGCGAATTCTAAAATTACTGATTGTCTAGTGGCAAATCCAACCAGATATTTTGGTATTAAAGGGTTACTTATATTTAATGCAGTTTGTATAGTAATTACGCCACCAACGAAAAATGAGATAAATGCAATAATACCTAAAGAACCAATAACTAAATCATCAATGTCTTTAAATATTAGATTTCTCATCACAGACCATTTAGTTGGTTTGCGAAACATTTCTGCAATCATTAAAAAATAAGCACCTATATTATGTAGATATGTCATAATTAATTTTAATAGTGCTAAAGTAAAAAAAAGTTATAGGTATTTAACTTTAAAATTAAATTAAGATATTTTAAAAGCTGTATTTTTGTTTCATATATTGATACTTATGTTAAAAAATATAGTTTGCTTT
>CAVOQU010000014.1:0-42636 GCA_963698455.1 uncultured Flavobacteriaceae bacterium
AAAATGAAACTCCAAAACAATATGGAGATGTTTTCGATACCATATCTGTATGTTTTAGCAAAGGATTAGGGTGTCCGGTTGGATCGGTTTTGGTTGGTGATGAAGCTATTATGAAAAACGCTCTTAGAATTCGAAAAGTTTTTGGTGGCAATATGCGACAAGCTGGATATTTAGCAGCTGCAGGACTCTATGCTTTAGATAATAATATGAACAGATTGGTAGAAGACCATATAAAAGCAAAAGAAATAGGTGAGGAACTAACTAAATTATCAATAATTAAAACGGTGGAACCTATTGAAACCAATATTGTGATTTTCGAGCTAAATAAAAATGTAAACGAGAAAGATTTTATTCAAAAGCTAAAGAATAAAAACATTCAAATAATTGGTATGGGCACCAATAAACTCAGAATTGTTACACATTTAGATTACACTGATGCTATGCATAATAAGATGTTAGATAGTATCAATAAATTAACATTCTAAAGAGTATTTGGTAACATTCCATTAACATTCAAACCAGGTTAACATATTAATTTCGTTAAAATTTTTATGATAAATAAAATGATAAAAAAGTATCGTGTTTTAGTATTTTTATTAATGTTTTCTTTATTGATTCAGGCACAAACTATTGTAGTACAGGAGAATGTTCAAAGTACTGAAAAGAAACCGGTTGCACTAGATAAAAAATGGTTTGAAACCATCAGTTTGAGGGGTTATATGCAAGTAAGATATAATAGACTGCTCGAAACTAACCCAGATTTAGGTTGCGAACAGTGTGATAGATCTTGGGGAGATAATAATGGGTTATTTATTAGACGAGGTCGATTAGTATTTTCTGGAAATGTACACGATAGAATATACATCTACATTCAGCCTGATTTTGCATCGTCTGCTTCAACTACTAGTAATAATTTTTTACAAATAAGAGATGCCTATTTTGATTTAGCGTTTGATTCAAAAAAAGAATACAGATTAAGAGTTGGTCAAAGTAAGATTCCTTATGGGTTTGAAAACATGCAATCAAGTCAAAACAGATTATCCTTAGATAGGAATGATGCGATAAATAGTGCTATTGTGAACGAAAGGGATTTAGGTTTGTTTTTCTATTGGGCTCCAAAAGAGAAAAGAGACCTGTTTTCTAAATTAGTAAAGGACGGACTTAAAGGTTCGGGAGACTATGGGGTGTTTGGTTTTGGTATTTATAATGGTCAAACAGCAAATAGAGCAGAGGCTAATGATAACCAACATGTAGTTGCCAGAGTGTCTTATCCATTTGAATTTAAAAATGGTCAAATTTTAGAAGCAGGACTTCAAGGATATACCGGAAAATATGTACTTCCTAGTATAACGAATACCGTGATTGTAAATAATGACAAAGAATATTTAGATGAAAGAGTTGCCGCAAGCATTGTATTATATCCGCAACCTTTTGGGTTGCAAGCTGAATATAATATTGGTACAGGTCCGGAATTCAATAAATTAAATAATACGATCGAACAAAAGTCATTACACGGTGGTTATATTCAAGCATTTTATAATTTAAAAGTAGAAGAACAAGTCATATTACCATTTATTAAATATCAGATATATAGAGGTGGTAAAAAACATGAATTAGACGCGCGAAGTTATGAGGTTAATGACTTAGAAATTGGAATTGAATATCAACCTTTTAAAAATTTTGAAGTTGTAGCAGATTACACCATATCAAAAAGAAGGTATGAAGATGCTGTTAAATTAAATAATCTTCAAGAAGGAAACTTGCTCAGGTTGCAATTGCAAGTTAATTTTTAATTAAAACCAAAAAAGAAGCTATTCAGCTTCTTTTTTTTATTTAAACATATCCATACCCGGAATATTCGGCATGCCTTCTTTAGCTACCGCAGCAAGCTCTGTTTCGTTCACATTGGTGGCTTTTTCTATGGCTTTATTCAATGTAAGTATTAAGTAATCTTCCAGTTGTTCTTTATTATTTAACAACGCGTCATCAATGGTTATAGATTTTATTTTTCTATTGGCAGTCAACGTAATTTTAAGTTTGTTATCACCGCTTTTTTCGTCAATTAAAACCGTATCTAATCGCTTTTTGGTTTCTTCAACCTTTCTTTGGGTTTCTTTAAGTTTCCCCATCATTCCCATCATATCTCCAAACATAATTTTATAATTTATTATTTGTTAAACACTGCTCGATAATTTTATCGAGATTTCTGCTAAAAATTGTCATTCCCGAGAAATCGGGAATCTAAATTAAAGAACTTAATAAGTACTTTAATTATCTACAAAGCTATTTAATTTTTATATTTTTGCGCACTTAATTTAAGAATAATATGTCGTTGAAAAACAACTTTATAGCACCTCAAGCAACTAAAAAGTCAAAAAAACTCGTTAAGCATAAAGATGTTAGGATAGATAATTACTATTGGATAAACGATAAAGAAAACCCTGAGGTGATTGATTATTTGAATGCTGAAAACAGCTATACAAAGCAAGTTATGCAGCATACAGAAGCTTTTCAGAAAGATTTGTTTGAAGAAATGAAAGGTAGAATTAAGGAAGATGACACTTCAGTACCTTATAAATTTAATGGGTATTGGTACATTACTAGATTTGAAAAAGGTCAAGACTATCCAATCTATTCTCGCAAGAAAGAATCTTTAGATGCGTCAGAAGAAATCCTTTTTAATTGTAACGACATGGCTAAAGGTTTTACTTTTTTTAATTTAGGGAGCATATCCATAAGTCCAGATAATACCATGGCCAGTTTTTCAATTGATACGGTTGGAAGAAGACAATATACCATTCAAATCAAGAATTTAGTTACTGGTGAAATTTATTCAGATAAAATATTGAATACTACAAGCAGTTCTACTTGGGCAAACGATAATAAAACCTTATTTTATTGTGTGAAAGATGAAGTGACTTTGCGTTCAAATAAAATTTTCAAACATAAATTGCATTCTGGTAAAGAGGATTTTGAAGTTTATCATGAAAACGATGATACGTTTAACACTTTTGTATATAAAACTAAGTCAAAAAAATATATCATTATTGGCTCATCAAGTACACAAACGTCTGAATATCGGTTTGTAAATGCAGATACGCCTGATGACGATTTTAAAGTATTTCAAAAGCGTAAACGTGATTTAGAATACAGTATAGCGCATTACGAAGATAGCTTTTACATAATAGCGAACGGGGACGGTGCAACTAATTTTAAATTACAAAAAACGAGTGAAAACAAAACAGAAAAGAAATTTTGGATAGATATTATTCCTCATAGAAAAGATGTTTTGTTAGAGGATATTGAAATTTTTAAAGATTACTTAGTCGTAAACGAACGTGAAAACGGACTCAATAATTTGCGAATAATGAGTTGGGATGGGAAAGAAGATTATTATTTACCTTTTGATAGCGAAACTTATACAACTTATATTGGCAACAACCCAGATTTTGATAGCGATTTGCTGCGTTATTCTTATAATTCCTTAACCTCACCAGGTTCTGTAATAGATTATAATTTAAGAACGAAGCAAAGTGAAATTAAAAAAGAACAGGAAGTTTTAGGCGGTAAGTTTAAAAAAGAAAATTACGAGTCTAAACGTATTTGGGCAACGGCTAGAGATGGTGTGAAGGTTCCAATTTCTTTGGTTTACAAAAAAGGCGTTAAGTTAGATGGAACGAGTCCATTATTACAATATGCCTATGGTTCCTACGGTTCAACCATAGACCCTTCATTTTCAAGTGTACGGTTGAGTTTGTTAGATCGTGGGTTTATTTATGCCATTACGCATGTGCGTGGAGGCGAGTATCTGGGACGTGATTGGTATGAACACGGTAAACTATTAAATAAACTTAATACATTCTATGATTTTGTTGATTGTTCTAAGTTTTTAATAAAGGAGAAATACACATCTTCGAAACATTTATACGCTTATGGAGGCTCTGCAGGAGGTATGTTAATGGGAGCCATTATAAATATGAACCCAGAATTATATCGTGGTATTTTGGCGGCGGTTCCTTTTGTAGATGTCGTTACCACTATGTTAGATAATTCTATTCCATTAACCACGGGGGAGTATGACGAATGGGGTAATCCGAATAAATTAGAATTTTATACCTACATGAAATCCTATTCGCCTTACGATAATGTTGAATCAAAAGCATATCCTAATATGTTGGTTACAACTGGCTTGCACGATTCGCAGGTTCAATATTGGGAACCAGCTAAATGGGTGGCCAAACTAAGAGAATTAAAAACGGACGCTAATATATTACTATTGCATACAGATATGGATTCGGGCCATGGCGGGGCTTCAGGACGTTTTGAAAGTCTAAAAGAAGTGGCTTTAGAATACGCGTTTTTGTTAGAATTAGAGGGAATACATGGTTAACTAAAAAAAAAGTTTTACTTTTGTCAGGTTTTAAGCTACAAATATTACTTGTTTTTATTGCAGTGGCTTCTAAAAAGCATTTATGAAACACAGAAATCAAGTTTTTGATAATGTATTGGATTTAGTAGGTAACACTCCGCTTATTAGACTTAATAAAGTAGCTTCAAAATTCAAAGGTAATTTTTACGCAAAAGTAGAATCTTTTAATCCGGGGCAATCTTCAAAAGATAGAATAGCAACTTATATAATAGACGAGGCAGAAAAAAAAGGAATTTTATCTCCTGGTGACACCATTATTGAAACAACCTCCGGGAATACAGGTTTTAGTCTTGCCATGGTTAGTATCATTAAAGGATACGATTGCGTTCTTGCGGTGAGTTCAAAATCTTCAGCTGATAAAATTGATATGCTAAAAACAATGGGAGCGAAGGTTTATGTGTGTCCTGCACATGTAAGCGCAGACGATCCCAGATCGTATTATGAAGTCGCCAAAAGGCTACACAGCGAAATAAAAGGTTCTGTTTATATAAATCAGTATTTTAACCAACTCAATATAGATGCACATTACGCCTCTACAGGTCCGGAAATTTGGAAACAAACCGAAGGTAAAATTACACACTTAGTAGCTTGTAGTGGAACTGGAGGAACTATTTCTGGTACAGCAAAATTTTTAAAAGAGCAAAATCCAAATATTAAAATAATAGGTGTAGATGCTTTTGGTTCGGTAATTAAAAAATATCATGAAACCAGAGAGTTTGATGAGAAAGAAATTTATCCATACAGAATTGAAGGCTTAGGCAAAAATTTAATTCCAACAGCAACAGACTTTGATGTTATAGATGAATTTGTTAAAGTAACCGATGAAGAAAGTGCTCATACGGCAAGAGAATTAGCAAGAACAGAAGGTTTGTTCGTTGGGTATACCTCTGGTGCAGCCATCCAAGGGGTAAAACAACTAGGAGATTTAGGAGAATTTAAAGAAAACGATTATGTGGTTGTTATTTTTCCAGACCACGGCTCGCGTTATATGAGTAAAGTTTATAGCGATAAATGGATGCAGGAACAAGGTTTCTTTGATAGCATTAATGAAGCCGCTGCCCAAAAGATTGAGTACATAAAATAATTAATTTGTAAGTATAATAATAAGTAACTTTTTTTTGTAAGCTAAAAGTCATTTCTTTTTTTATTTAACAAATAATTGAACCATAAAAATTATGTACAAACAATATAAATATTTAGTTTTGCATCAACTAACTAACAACTAAAAATAGCTTTCATTGAAAACTATAATGCACAATTCTGTGTTTTCGTTTCCTTCTAAAGCCACTTCCAGTTAATAGTTAACCTTAATTTTAATAGCAATAAGATTTATAGTAAATGAAAGATTTATTTGAAAAAATTTATAAAGACAAAGGTCCGTTAGGAAAATGGGCGTCTCAGGCTGAAGGATATTTTGTATTTCCTAAATTAGAAGGACAGATATCTAACAGAATGAAATTTCAAGGAAAAGACGTTATTACTTGGAGTATAAATGATTATTTGGGGTTAGCAAATCATCCTGAAATCCGAAAGGTGGATGCACAAGCCGCTGCCGATTATGGTTCAGCGTATCCAATGGGAGCAAGAATGATGTCTGGTCATACAAGTTTGCATGAAACACTTCAGGAAGAATTAGCTGAATTTGTTAGTAAAGAGGCAGCATATTTGTTAAACTTTGGTTACCAAGGTATGGTGTCTACTATTGACGCTTTAGTGAATAAAAATGACATTATTGTTTATGATGTTGATGCACATGCTTGTATTATTGATGGGGTGCGTTTACACATGGGTAAACGATTTACATATAAGCATAACGATGTTGAAAGTTTAGAAAAGAACTTAGATAGAGCTACTAAAATGGCTGAACAAACTGGAGGGGGTATTTTAGTAATCTCTGAAGGTGTTTTTGGAATGCGTGGTGAACAAGGAAGACTAAAAGAAATCGCAGCTCTTAAGAAGAAATATAATTTTAGATTTTTAGTTGATGATGCGCATGGTTTTGGTACTCAAGGTGAAACAGGTGCAGGTACAGGTGAGGAGCAAGGTGTGCAGGATGAAATAGATGTTTATTTTGCAACTTTTGCTAAATCTATGGCTGGAACAGGTGCATTTATTGCTGGCGATAAAGAGATCATGGATTATTTAAAATATAATCTACGTTCTCAAATGTTTGCAAAATCACTACAAATGCAATTGGTTGTTGGTGCAAGAAAGCGTTTAGAGATGCTTAAAACTATGCCAGAGTTAAAAAATAAACTTTGGGAAAACACAAATGCATTACAATCGGGACTTAAAGAGAGAGGTTTTGATATTGGAACTACCCAAAGTTGTGTAACTCCTGTGTATTTAAAAGGAAGTATTCCTGAGGCTATGGCCTTAGTTAAAGATTTACGTGAAAACTTCGGAATATTTTGTTCTATAGTGGTTTATCCTGTGATACCTAAAGGATTAATTTTATTAAGATTGATACCAACAGCAACGCATACATTGGAAGATATTAAGATTACCTTAGATGCTTTTGATGCTATTAGAACCCGTTTGGAAAATGGTACTTACCAACGTTTATCTGCTGCATTAATGGCAGCAATGGGCGAATAAATATAAGTTTATTTAACAAAAAAGAGCCGCAAATTGCGGCTCTTTTTTTTATAAATTTTTTCTCAATGTTTTGCGTCGCGCATAAACAACTGGGTCAAAATGCTTCCATATTTGATGTATGGCATAATTGTCTTCCAGTTCGGGAGTTCTAATACAAGTTTGAATACCTTTTTCCGTAAACGTATTATAATATTCATTAAAAATAACCGCATGCACCCCTTTATTTTGGTAATCGGGGTGAATACCTATTAAATAGAAGATTACATCCTTACTGTGTTTTTTTGCATGCAAAATATGTAAAAATCCAAAAGGGAAGAGTTTTCCGTTCATTTTCTGTAAAGCTTTTGCAAATGCAGGCATTACAATAGCAAAACCAACCAGTTTATCATCTTTATCTACAACAAACTTGATGTATTCCGGATTTATAAAACTAATGAATTTCTTTTTAAAGTATTCTTTTTGAATATCGGTAATGGCGACAAAAGACGATAACGAGGCGTAACTTTCATTAAATAAGTCAAACATCTTATCGGCATATGGCATAACTTCTTCCGTTTTAGTAAACTTTAATGCTTTTAGCTGGTAGCGTCTTTTAATAAGTTCCTGAGCCTTAAAAAAGAATTCAGGTTTTACATTTTTAAAAGGAAATCTGCTTTCAGAATATGATTTTTCAACCATATAGCCAGCTTTTTCATAATGATTTATGTAATAAGGGTGGTTATACCAAGTAATCATGGTCGAAATATGTTCAAAACCCTCGGTCATAACGCCAACCTTATCTAAGTTAGAAAATCCAACAGGACCTTCGGCATACTCTAAACCGTGTTCTTTTCCTATACTTTCTACTTGATTAAATAGCGCTTTTGAAACTTCTAAATCATCAATAAAATCAAACCAACCAAATCGCATTTTTTTTAGCGTCTGGTTTTTAACTTCAAGCCAATTAATAATGGCAGCCACCCGACCAACAATTTCATCGTTTTTATAGGCTAAAAATAATCGTGCTTCAGCATCATTAAATACAGGGTTTTCTTTTTTATTGAAGGTTTTCATTTCTTCACTAATAATAGGAGGTACCCAGTATTTGGAATCATTATATAGTTTAAATGGAAATTTTACAAAAGCTTTTAAATCGCTTTTTGTTGTTACTTCTTTTATTGAAATCATTTATGAATGTCGTAAATCTCTTAATTAAAACTTTGGTCTTTTCGTTTATTCTTTTTATTATAGTCTTCTATAACATCTGTTGTTTTCTTGCTTTTATTTTTTCTAGATCTTCGCTTGCCTTCATCTTTTGCTGACGTACCATTATCAATTTCTTTATCTCTGTGAAAATCTAATCGATAGGACATGCCTAAATTAACGCCAAAAACAGACGGTGTATCTTTTGTGTTTAATGTTACAGCGGTATCCAATTGAAAATCTTTAGTCCATAAATAGGCACCACCAAATCTAAAAAGATTATCGGCATAAAAATCACTTTTAATTCCTTGAGTTTCACCAAAAACAACCCATTGAGGATTGAAAGAGTGCGTCAATGTTAATATATATTGAAAATCAGATTGATCGGTTCCAATTCTATCTTTTATTAAATTCATAACCAACACGAATCCGCCACTAAAATTATGTTGTGTTGCTATCATGACTTTCGGACTAAAACCTTCAACACCAAAGGCAGTATAAGGGTTGTTTTCAGTATCGTAATTTGCTCCTGCATACACTGAAACAGCGGGAATTAATGAACTCCACTTAAAGCGATGGTTTGCTTTCCAGCTATATAGATTTGGTTTCTCGTTTTCAGAATTCTTATGAGGGTCGTAAACTAAATATTTAGCCCCTACCGTTAAATATTTAAAATTGGCTCGCTTGTCTTCTGCTGAAATATTGGAAGTGTATGTTTTGGTATCACTTTGAAAAGTACCTTCAATATTCAGTTCCAGTTGTTCCCATAATAAGCCATAACGTGCTGCAAAATCTGCCCCAAAACCATCGACTTCATAACTAGTTGTAGGTGTTCTTTTTTCTTTAATCATATACGGGCCAACTTCAAATTGCGCCACGTTTACCCCAACGGAATAGGCGCTTCTGGAAACTCCCGGTCTGTTGGAATTTATAACATCGGTGTATTGGGCAAAGGTATATGAGGTTGTTAAACAAAGTAATATTAACAGGGTAGATTTGATTGGGTTCATATTTTTGTTTTTAGTTATCGTAAATTAATTTTTTACGGATTCTTAAATAAAAAGCTAGTTAAGGCTTTTCAAATATAGATATTTTATGCTTTTTTTATCAATTTTGAACGTTTTTTAAACGTATAGAATTGTATTTTTGTATAAAAATAATTTTTATGTTACAATACGCATCTGTAACTGGTTTTGTAAGAATGATTTTAATTCTTGTCCTTATTTATTATGGGGTTAAGATTCTTTCACGACTTTTTGCACCTTTCCTTATAAAATATGTTGCTAAAAAAGCAGAACAAAAGTTTGGTGGTCAATTCCAACAAAGACAGCAACAGGAAACACCTAAAAAAGAAGGTGAAGTTACTATTGATAAAATACCAAATACAAAATCTACAAATAAAGATGTAGGTGAATATGTAGATTACGAAGAAATTGACTAATTTTCGCAATCATTGATATTAATACATTTTCATGCAATTTTCAATTAAAAGAATACTTCCGCATTTATTAGTTCTTATAGGTTTTATAGTTTTATCCTTAGCTTATTTTAGTCCGGTTTTAAGCGGAAAGCAATTGTTTCAAAGTGATATCATGCAATACATAGGCATGAGTAAGCAACAAAAAGATTTTAAGGCAGAAACAGGTGAAGAAACGTATTGGACCAATAGTGCTTTTGCCGGAATGCCAACTTACCAATTAGGTGCAAAGTACCCGCATAATTATATTAAAACATTAGATTTGTCGCTACGTTTTTTACCACGACCTGCAGATTATTTGTTTCTATATTTCCTTGGATTCTATATTTTATTACTGGTTTTAAAAGTTAACTATAAATTAGCGGCTCTTGGTGCCTTGGCTTTTGGATTTTCTACGTATTTGATCATTATTCTAGGGGTTGGGCATAACAGTAAGGCACATGCCATCGCTTATATGCCTTTGGTTTTAAGCGGTATCATACTCACATTTCAACGAAAATATATTGCTGGTTTTTTGCTCACTACAATCGCAATGGGTTTAGAACTAGTCGCGAATCATTTTCAAATGACATACTATTTGATGTTATTGGTAATCATTTTAGGTATTGCTTATTTAATTGATGCTTACAAAAAGAACGTATTGCCTCATTATTTTAAATCGGTTGGTATTTTAGTTGCTGCCGTTATTTTATCTGTGGCATTAAATGCTACCAATGTATTGGCAACACAAGAGTATGTTAAAGAAAGTACGCGTGGAAAAAGTGAACTGACCATTAATCCTGATGGCTCACCCAAAGAAATGACAACGGGATTAGATAAAGATTATATCACACAATTTAGTTACGGGTATTGGGAAACCTTTAACTTGTTTATCCCTAGATTTATGGGTGGAGGCAATGGTGAAAATGTGGGTAAAGACTCAGCAACGTATGATGCATTTAGAAAATTAGGTGCTACAACCTCACAGGCACTTCAGGAATCGAAACATGCACCCATGTATTGGGGTGAGCAGCCTATCGTCGAAGCACCCGCCTATATTGGGGCCGTAGTACTATTTTTATTTGTTTTTGCTTTGTTTTTGGTGAAAGGCAGATTAAAATGGTGGCTTATTGGTGGTACTATTTTTTCATTATTATTATCATATGGTAAGAATCTTGGTTTTTTAACTGATTTCTTTATTGATTATGTGCCACTTTACAATAAATTCAGAGCAGTTACTTCCATACAAGTCCTATTAGAACTTTGTATACCTGTGCTGGCCATATTCGGATTGGTAAGATTGTTTAATGATTTCGAAAAGAAAGAAGATAAACTAAAAGCATTAAAATATGCTTCATTAATTACTGGTGGTCTTGCATTGGTATTTTTGCTTTTCAAATCCTCATTATTTGATTTTGTAGGTGTGAATGATGGTTATTACCGTCAAAGTTACGGGCATGATTTTGTTGATGCCCTTGTGGAGGATAGAAAAACAATTTACTCTCAGGATACTATCAGAACTTTGATTTTAGTCTTACTTTCTGCAGGCGCAATTTATATGTATTTGAAAGATAAACTTAAAGAAAAGTGGGTTATTGTTGCTTTTGGAGCACTTATAGTTTTTGATTTAGTTGGTGTGGATAGACGCTATGTAAATAACGATGATTTTGTGTCGGCGGTGCAAGTTAATAAACCGTTTGAAGCCAATGAGGCTGATAAAGAAATATTAAAAGACACCGGGTATTTCAGAGTTTTCGATTTAGTTGGAGGTGCTGCAAAACCTTCTTATTTTCACAATTCTTTAAATGGATACAATGCTGCAGAATTAAAGCGTTACAGCGACTTATTCGATTTTTATGTTGCGAAAAACAATATAAATGTATTAAATATGTTGAATACCAGGTATTTAATAGCTGAAGATGAAAGCGGTAACCCAGTTCCTTATACCAATGAAGATGCGAATGGCAACGCTTGGTTTGTAAAGAAATTAAAGAAAGTTAATTCTGCGAACGAAGAGATTATGGCTTTGGATAGTCTGGATACTAAAAATGTCGCTGTAATTAATGACTTCGAATACGGAAGTCGTTTTAAAGCAGAAGGATTGCCAATTTATAATGTAGATTCTTTAGCAACAATTAAATTATTAGATGTAAAACCAAATTACTTAAAATACGAATCTAAAAACAACAATAAAGGATTTGTAGTGTTTTCTGAGGTCTATTACGGTAATGGGTGGAAAACATTTGTTGATGGTAAAGAAGCGACTCATATACGTGTAAATTATACGTTGAGAGGTATGGAATTGCCGGCTGGAAATCATAGTATTGAATTTAAGTTCGATCCCGATGTTGTTAAAACAGGTAGTAGTATTGCATTAGCGAGTTCTATTTTACTAGGATTGCTTTTACTTGGTGGATTGTTTTTTGAGTTTAAAAAGAAATAAGTTGTCATTCTTGTGTGAGCAGGAATCCATTTTAAGGATATATTAATTTCAATCAAAAAGATTCCCTCCTTCGAGGGAATGACAAAAAGTGGATAAAAAAAAAGCACTCATAATAACTTATTACTGGCCACCTGCAGGAGGTCCTGGAGTACAACGTTGGTTAAAATTCGTAAAATACTTACCAGATTTTAATATAGAACCGATTGTTTTTATACCTGAAAACCCGAGTTACCCTTTATTAGATGAAAGTTTAAATACTGAAGTTTCAAGGGATGTGATTATTATAAAACAACCAATTAAAGAACCTTATAAATTAGCAGGGTTATTTTCAAAAAAATCGTCCAAAACCATTAGCAAAGGGATTATTTCTGAAGAAAAAAAACAAAGTTTTATCGAAAAAGTGTTGCTTTACGTAAGAGGTAATTATTTTATTCCAGATGCACGTAAAAGCTGGGTAAAACCATCAGTAGAATTTCTTTCAGAATACATTCAGAAGAAACAGATTAACACCATTATTACAACAGGGCCACCACATAGTCTGCACCTTATTGGTTTGCAATTAAAAGAACGACTAGGAGTGAAGTGGGTTGCCGATTTTAGAGATCCATGGACAACTATTGGGTATCATAAACAATTAAGACTTACAAAATCTTCAAAAGCGAAACATAAGGCATTAGAAAAACAAGTATTAACTACTGCCGATCAAATAATCGTGACCAGTTTCTACAACTAAAAAGGAGTTTCAACAACTAACAAAACAACCCATAGAAGTTATAACAAATGGTTATGATAAAGAATTGGCGGATACATTCGAGATGGATTCAAAGTTCACTATGTCTCATATCGGGTCGTTATTATCTAAAAGAAATCCAGAAATTTTATGGAAGGTTTTAAGCGAATTAATTTCTGAAAACGAATCGTTTTCAAAAGATTTTCAACTTAATTTTATTGGGTTTGTCAGTGATGCTGTGCTGCATTCTATAGAAAAGTATAGTTTAAGCAATTATGTAAATAATGTGGGCTATGTGTCACACATAGAAGCTATTAATTTTCAAAAAAAATCTCAAATAATATTATTAATCGAAATTGATTCCGAAGAAACAAAATGCATCATACCTGGCAAATTATTTGAGTACATGGCTTCAAGCAGACCTATTATTGCGCTTGGTCCAAAAGGTTCTGATGTCGAAAAAATAATCACAGAAACCAATACCGGTAACTACTTTAATTATAAAGACTACGATTCTTTAAAAAGGATTATCTTAGAACATTATAAGGCATATCAAAATAACACATTGCAGGTAAATCCAATTGGATTGCAAAAATACAGTAGAAAGTCGTTAACCGAAGCACTATCGAAATTACTATAAATGGGTATTGTAACCAACCAATCTTTTAAAAACACGGTGTTTACCTATATGGGGTTTGGTATTGGCGCTCTTAATACACTGTTTTTATACACCTACTTTATTACCGATGTTTATTATGGTTTGGTAGCCTTTTTAATGAGTACGGCCAATATTGTTATGCCACTTATGGCATTTGGCGCTCATAATACCATTATAAAATATTATTCCGCCTTTAAAACCAAAAATTCTTTAAATAGTTTTTTAACCCTAATGCTGCTTTTACCCTTGGCACTTATTATTCCGATTGGTTTAATTGGCTGTTTTACCTATGAAACTATTGGGGAATTGCTGTCTCAGAAAAATGTAATTGTTAAAGATTATGTATGGTATATTTATGTAACGGCGATTGCCATGGCATATTTTGAGGTGTTTTTTGCCTGGTCTAAAACACAATTACAAACTGTATTTGGTAACTTTATGAAAGAAGTATTTCATAGAGTAGGGACCATGTTGCTATTGTTTGCAGTGTATTTAAAGTGGATTGATGTAGAACAATTTGTTCTTGGAATTGTGCTGCTTCACATTGTTCGTACTATCATTATGAAATTGTATGCTTTTAGCGTGAAATTCCCTGTGATTAAATTTTATAGAATTGAGGGATTAAGTGCTATTTTAAAATATTCGTCGTTAATTATTATTGCGGGGTCTATAGCCACTATTATTTTGGATATTGATTCCTTTATGTTAGGCATGTATATTCCTATCCAGGAAGTAGCATATTATGGTGTCGCTATTTATATCGCAACGGTTATTGTGGTGCCTTCTCGTTCTATGCAGCAAATCCTGCAGCCGTTAACAGCACAATATTTAAACGACAACAATAAAGTAGCTCTTAAAGATTTATATGTTAGAAGTTCACAAACCTTATTCATTATTGGTGGATTTATATTTGTTATTATTTTAATCAATATTAATGCGCTTTATATGCTTATACCAAAGCAGTTTAGTGGCGGATTACTGGTGGTTTTTTTAGTTGGAATTGCTAAACTATACGATTGTTTAATGGGATGCAATAATGTGGTATTATTTAACAGTGATTATTACCGGATGGTCTTGTTATTCGGTGTTATTTTAACAGTATTAACAGTTATTCTTAACATCGTATTTATTCCTGTGTTTGGTATAAATGGCTCAGCATTAGCAACATTTTTGGCGATTTCAATCTATAACACCATTAAGATTTACTTTGTGAAGGCGAAGTTTAATATGATGCCTTTCGATATAAATACAGCTAAAGTTTTATTACTTATTTTACTTTCTACAGCACTTTTTTATTTTTGGGAATTTCCTTTTCACCCTATAATCAACATTGCGATTTAAAACATTGCTAGCTTCGGGCATTTACGTTTTGGTCATTTTGAAGCTCAATGTATCCGATGATATTTCGGGCGTTATAAAGAAGTATTTAAGGCTAAAGTAAAATTACTTAATAATTCAAAAAAAGACATTCTTGTCTGCGCAGGAATTTAAAACAGAAAACCCCGTGATGTTGCTTTGAGGCAAACTTATCACAGGGCTTTCCAAACTAACCAACCAAAATTATTATGATCGTCTTCTAGATGTAGAATCAGATCTTGTATTTTTATTTCCAGAGGTACTTCTTGTTTGAACAGCCATTGGTTTACTTTGAGACGACCTTGTTACTGTGCGTTCTGTAGTTCTTTGTGCTGCTTGCGGAGTACTTCGGGTATTTGTATTGCTTTTAGTATATGTACGAGAATTGTTGTTATTCGGTTTTTGAACAACCGTATTTTCTCTTGTACGTCTTACATCGTTTGATCTTGAATTATTATCATTCGAGTTTACCGTTCTGTTAACGTTTTGTGGCGTTCTCTGAGAATCATTCTTTTGAGAATTAGCTCTGGCGTCATTTCTTTGAGTATTTACTCTAGAATCATTTCTTTGCGTATTCACTCTTGAATCGTTTCTTTGAGTATTAACTCTAGAATCATTTCTTTGTGTATTATTATCTCTGCTAATTCTGTTTTCGTTTGAATTATCTCTTCTGTTATCGTTTCTATCAGACATTTGAGAATTTCTATCAGAATTTCTATTTACACTTTTATTATTATCATATCGACTTGAATTATTATTGTCGGCAACATCACGTCTAGAGTTTTCATATTTAGAACTCGCATTTCTGTTAATGTTAGTCACATTTCTAGAGCTTCTGTTTACTGTAGCATAATCTCTGTTTCTCGCAATAGATTCACCGCGTCTGCTATAAACCGCAGTTCTAGGTCTGTAATTGTTATAAAACGGTCTGTTGTAAGTATAACGTACTGGGTTATAGTATTGTCTGTAAGGTCTGTTGTAAACTACACAGTAATCGTATGCTGGAATACTGTAGTATCGGTGCCAAGGTCTGTAAACATAATGTCTGTTATATACATTTATAAAACCTGTATAATGTGAAAATACGTTGTAATTGTTATAATGAACGTATAAACCTCCCACTCGAGATACGTAACCATAATTGTTATAATTAATGTTTACATTACCTGCTTGTGAAATACGTCCGTAATAATCGTAATAAATAGGAGTGTTTTCTATTTGAATAATAGCACCATATTCATCATACTGAACATAGGCATTATAATCGTGACCAGAGTTAAAACTGATATTTACGTTAGGGGAACCAACAGAAACATTTAAACGTGAATTGCCACGTAAAATATTAAAATCGAATTGTCCATCTCGGAAAACTGAAAACTCAATTCCATCCTCAACAAAAATGAAAGAGTTATCGTAACCTCGGTCGTTAATAGTATTTGTAAAGTCTGTGTTTGTGGCTGCATTAACGGTAAACCCTGTAAGGATTAAACCTGCTAATAAGAAGATAAACTTTTTCATGATTGTGGGTATTAATTGTTATACGATTAGGTAATTACAAACAGCGTGCCAAAAAATTAGTCAAGGGTTTAAGTTCTTGAAAATCAGTTAAATATTTTGAATAATACCTTCTGGTAAGTTGAAAATTTGATTTTGTTGCATTTGCGAGAAAAATATTTAACTTCTGATAGAAAACATTAAAACGATTTCAAATCAAGTCGTTAAACGAACTAAAAAAATCCCGAAACGATTAATCGCGTTTCGGGATTTTTATTGACTAACTCAAAAGATTATTTTTTGTTTTTTTTGTATTTCTTTACTTTATCATCTTTTTTGTAATAGTAATAATTGTCGTCATTATCATATCGATCGTTGCCTCTATCATAATCGTTATGGCCATTATTGTGGCTATGGTCCATAGTACAAGATAAAGTTCCACAAACATTACAATTGTTGTTATAACGGTTTATTTGCCCGTGTATGTTAACAATTTGTCCATAATGGTTATAGTTTACACGTAAACCACCAACTTGCGATAGGGTAGCATTTCTACCTCGACTGTAATCTATAAAAATAGAACCAACACGTGTTATTTTTCCGTATCTATCATAATTTATGTGTACATCGCCAATACTTCTTATAGTACCATTTCTATCGCGAGAAATGTGTGTGCCTCTTGGTTGCGATGAGTAATTAACGCTCACTCGTGGTCCATTATAAGTCGCATTTATAGAACTTCTTCTGGAATTTCCGTAATATGCATCATTATTATTGGTGTTAAAATCGAAAGTTCCATCGGGGAAAATTAAAAATTCAACACCACGCTCCATAAAAACAATAGGTTGTGCGTAACGATAACGTTTATTATTATCTACTGAAGTAGCGCCATCGTGGGTCGTGTTTATTGTTGTTGCTGATGCCATTGTTATTCCTAATAACATACTGGCAAATAAAAGTACTGTTCTTTTCATAATTCAAATATTTATTGTTTTGCCTACTCTTTAGCGTTTCGGCACTCGCTGTTACTGTTTAAAATTTCAACATGCGTGCCAAGAAAAACTGATATAATTTATTTAACAAATCTTTATGTATAATCAAAAATGTGATTGTTGTTTATTAAATTGAAGATTAGATAGTTGTGAAAATTTAAGTTGATTCATGTTTTTATTTAAAAAATGCATATTTTTATACAAACCAATCATTTTAATGAAAAAAAAGCTTGTTACTTGTACAAATTGCGAACAAAAATTTGCTGAAGATTTTCATTTTTGCCCACATTGCGGACAGAAATCGCATGAAGATTTAACTTTAGGCGTATTGTTCTATAATACGATATCTAACTACTTTTCTGTAGATGCTCGTTTTTTCAAAAGTTTTATACCTTTATTATTTAAACCAGGGTATTTAGCAAAACGATTCATTGAAGGAAAACGCCTTTTGTATTTGCATCCGGCACAGTTTTACTTGTTTATTTCGGTGGTGTTTTTCTTTTTGTTTTCGTTTATTCAACGCGAGCAGCAACAACAATTTGACGCATTATTAAGCACCGATTTTGAGAAACAACTGGTTCCTAAAAATTTGGATATTAATAAAGCTTTAGATTCAGTTAGTATTGAAAATATAGTTAATCCTATTAAAGAAAATCAAAAAGATTTAGGTATTGATGATGAAGATATGCAGGCGCTGGATACTTTAGTGACATTGAAAGGAGCAAATCAAACAAATATGGGTTCCTTTGATTTTAAGCGACAAGAAATAGATTCATTAATTGCGATAAAAGCTCCAAATGAAGAAATTTATAGTGCCATGGGTTTAAGTGCGGATGCCAGTAAGTTAAAACGAAAATTTTATGCACAGATACTTAAGTTTTATAAACAGCGAGGTGGTGGTATTTTAAGTGCTTTTTATGATACGATTCCGATTGCCTTATTTATTTTACTGCCAATTTTTGCTTTTATATTAAAACTATTGTTTTTTAAAACAGGTAGTTATGCGTATCATCTGGTATTTAGTTTTTACTTTTTTTCGTTTTTATTTACGGTTTTTAGTATCGTATTATTAACAAACTTTATAATTGATATCCCAGATTGGATAGATTGGTTGATGGTATACTCAACATTTATCTATCTGTTTTTAGCTATAAAATATTTTTATAACAAAGGGTGGATTGTAAGTCTGTTTAGAACCGGATTGGCAACTTTTGTCTATTTTACTATAGTAATTCCAATCGCATTTGTATTAATAGCTATTTCTGCATTTATGTTTTACTAAAGTTTCTCTTTTAAGTATTTCCCAGTTTCGGAAGCTTTAATTTTTATAATGTCTTCAGGCGTGCCAACGGCAACTAAATTTCCGCCAGTTTCGCCACCTTTAGGGCCTAAATCGATAATATAATCGGCACATTTAATAAGTTCTAAATTGTGTTCTACAACAATAATAGAATGTCCGATTTCAATTAAAGCATTAAACGATTTTAATAACTTTTGAATATCATGAAAATGTAAACCTGTAGTAGGTTCATCAAAAATAAAAAGTGCTTTGTCTTTATGAGCGCCTTTGCCTAAAAAAGTGGCTAATTTTATACGCTGCGCTTCACCACCAGATAGGGTAGAAGAACTTTGACCTAAAGTTACATAACCCAAGCCAACATCTTGTAAAGGTTGTAATTTGGTTTTTATTTTAGTTTGTTTGTTGGCTTCAAAAAAAGTGATGGCATCATCGATGGTCAGGTTTAAAATATCGTCAATATTTTTGCCTTCAAAAGCAACTTCCAGCACTTCCTTTTTAAAGCGTTTTCCTTTGCAGGTTTCACATTCTAAATGCACATCGGCCATAAACTGCATTTCAATGGTTACTTCACCTTCACCTTTACAAGTCTCACAGCGTCCGCCATCTACGTTAAAAGAAAAATGTTTTGCCTGATAGTTTCTGATGCTGCTTAATTTCTGATTTGAATACAATGCTCGAATATCGTCGTAAGCCTTAATATAAGTTACAGGGTTGGAACGTGACGATCTTCCAATAGGGTTTTGATCTACAAATTCGATGTGTTTTACATTGCTAAAATTACCTTCTAAGGTTGTAAACTGACCAGGTTTATCTGAGAAATCAGTTAGTTTTTTTTGAAGTGCAGGATATAAAATCTTTTTAACTAAAGTACTTTTTCCACTTCCGGAAACTCCTGTAATAACAGTAAGCATTCCTAAAGGAAAACGCACATCAATATTTTTAAGGTTGTTTTCACGAGCTCCAAGAATATCGACATAGTATTTTGAAGTTCTACGTTTTTTAGGAACTTCAATCTTTAAAGTTTCGTTTAAATACTGAGCAGTTAACGAATTTGAAGCCAGTATTTCATCAAAAGTGCCACAGGCTACCACATGACCTCCAAAAGTACCTGCTTCAGGACCAATATCTATAATGTTATCGGCAGCTTTCATAATGTCTTCATCATGTTCTACTACAATAACGGTATTTCCTAAGTTTTGTAATTGTTTTAAAACCACTATTAATCGCTCGGTATCTTTTGGATGTAAACCAATACTAGGTTCATCTAAAATATACATAGAGCCGACTAAACTACTACCCAATGATGTTGCAAGATTTATTCGCTGACTTTCACCACCAGATAAGGAATTCGATTTTCTGTTTAGGGTTAAATAATCGAGTCCCACATTGGCCAGAAACGATAAACGATTATTGATTTCCTTCAGTAATCTATCTGCAATCTGAGTATCGTAATCGTTTAATTCCAGTTGATTAAAGAAAATGGTTAGTTTATCAATAGGCATTTCAACCAAATCGGTAATGGTGGCACCTCCAATTTTTATATAATTAGCTTCAATACGTAAACGCTTACCATTACAGACTTTACATTTTGTTTTTCCGCGATAACGCGACAACATCACACGGTTTTGAATTTTATATGCTTTAGATTCTAATTCAGCAAAAAACGAATTTAAGCCTTCAAAATACTGATTTCCATCCCAAATAAGCTGTTTTTGAGCATCACTTAATTGAAAATAGGGTTTGTGTATTGGGAAATCAAATTTATGGGAGTTATTAACCAGTTGGTCTCTGTACCAGCTCATACTTTCACCACGCCATGGGAAAATAGCATTTTCGTAAACCGAAAGTCCGGTATTTGGTATCACTAAATCATCATCGATGCCAATAATATCGCCATAACCTTCACATTTAGGGCAGGCTCCGTATGGATTATTAAAGCTGAATAGATGCACATTAGGTTCTAAAAAACTAATACCATCCAAATCAAATTTATTGCTAAAGGGGCGTTGTTTATTATCACTTAAAGTTTCAATTATGCATTCACCTTTACCTTCAAAAAAGGCGGTTTGTATGGCATCTGCTAATCTGTTTTGAAAATCCTCTTCATCTTTAAAAACAATTCTGTCGACTACTAATAATATAGCTGTCTTTCTTTTTGAATGAATTGGCCTCATCCATTCTAACAACTGTGTCGTTTACCTTAATTCTGGCATACCCTTGTTGTTGTAACGCATTAAGTTTATCTTCTATAGTGCGTCCTTCTTCCAAATAAATAGGAGCGAGGAGGAGGAGTTTTTCTCCTTCAGGAAATATTTTTAAATAGTTTAAAACATCGGAAACAGTGTCTTTTTTTACTTCCAATCCAGAAACTGGTGAATACGTTTTGCCAATTCTTGCAAAAAGCAGTTTTAGGTAGTCGTAAATTTCGGTGGTAGTACCAACTGTTGAGCGTGGATTGGTAGAATTCACCTTTTGCTCAATAGCAATGGCAGGCGCAATACCTTTAATATAATCTACTTTTGGTTTGTTTAAACGCCCTAAAAACTGACGCGCATAACTCGATAAGCTTTCAACATAGCGTCTTTGTCCTTCAGCATACAGCGTATCGAATGCTAAACTCGATTTTCCTGAACCTGATAAGCCTGTAATCACCACTAATTTGTTTCGCGGTATTACCACATCAATATTTTTTAAATTGTGCAGTTTAGCACCTTTAATTATGATGTTTTCTTTAGGATTTACTTCAGAAATATTAATATTCATACGCTTTTATCGGAATAATTTTGCAAAGATACTATAAGTATTGCAAGCTAAAAAATGAACGATTATTTAAATAAAAGTTAAAAAAATGCACTAATTTTTGTTTTTTAGGTATGATTCTTGTTATATTTGATTCTATTAATCAACGATTTAACAACACTCGCCTATAGCAGAACATTACTTTTAAACAAATAACCCCAATCATAGAAGCTACTTCTGTGCACAAAAAGTAATGATTATGCAATACGAACTTATACCAGATGCTATTTTAGTTAGCAATTATATTAAAGGCGACGAAAGCGCCTTAGAAACGCTTGTTTATAGACATAAACACAGAATTTACAGTTTTATTTATTCTAAAGTGTACGACAGAGATGTTGCTGAAGACATATTTCAGGACACGTTTATTAAAGTAATACGCACCTTAAAGAAAGGAGCGTATAACGAAGAAGGTAAATTTTTACCATGGGTGATGCGTATCTCTCATAACCTGGTAATTGACTTTTTTAGGAAGAATAACAGAATGCCTAAATTTAGTAATACAGATGAATTTAATATTTTTTCTGTTTTAAGTGATAATAGTCTAAATGCTGAAAGTAGTCTTATTAAAGAACAGGTAGAAACGGATGTTAGACGTTTAGTAGATGAACTTCCAGATGACCAGCGCCAAGTATTGTTAATGCGTATTTACGAGGATTTAAGTTTCAAGGAAATTTCAGATAAAACAGGAGTGAGTATTAATACGGCTTTAGGGCGTATGCGTTATGCACTAATCAATCTTAGAAAGATTATAGATAAGCACAATATAATTTTAACTAATTGATACAATAAAGTGATTTTTGCGTCGTTATTAGTTTAAATTAATCCTTAAATTATAAAAATGGCAAAAATTTACTCTGAAAATTCTATTAATAAATTGAATGAACTTGAACCGAGAGAAGAAACGGTTAATTTTCTTCTAAATTATTCAAAAGCTTTAAGTGTTATTAATTGTAGTAAAATGAAGTTTGAAGTAATTTTAAACTAATTTGTGAAAAGCCCTAATATTTTAAATGTTAGGGCTTTTTAATTTCCTTTCCCTAACCCTTTCCAAAGGAAAGGGAATTATTTGTGCTTCTTTCCCTTCGGGAAGGTTTGAGGATGGGAATTAATTACAGATTGTCGTCCGATTGTTTTGGTAATTATGTCTTTTTCTAAATTCCATCCGCGAGCTGGTGAATATTGTCGCCCATACCAAATAATTTGAAGGTGTAAATCGTTCCATAGTTCCTCTGGAAATAAACGCTTCGCATCTTTTTCAGTTTGAACCACATTTTTACCATTAGTTAAATTCCATCTATACATAAGGCGGTGTATGTGTGTATCGACAGGAAAGGCAGGTACACCAAATGCTTGCGACATCACCACACTGGCGGTTTTATGTCCTACTGAGGGAAACGATTCTAAGGCTTCAAAGCTTTGAGGTACTTTCCCATCATACTTTTTAATTAGAATTTCTGATAATCCATGAATACCTTTACTTTTCATTGGTGATAAGCCAACAGGTTTTATTATTTCCCGAATTTCTTCAACAGTGAGTTTAACCATATCATAAGGGTTATCAGCTCTTTTAAATAATAAAGGCGTAATCTGGTTTACGCGAACATCGGTACTTTGTGCAGACATTAATACGGCTATTAATAGGGTATAAGGATCTTTATGGTCTAATGGGATGGGGATTGTTGGATACAATTCCTGTAATTTTTTTATTATAAATTCTACCCGTTTTTCTTTAGTCATGTTGTAAATTTGTAGAAATCAAAGTTAATATTATGAATACATTAAAACAAGGCGATCAAGTGCCTAATTTTTCATCTAAAGATGAAAAAGGAAATATAGTAGCATTAAGCGATTTTAAAGGAAAAAAGTTAATCGTATTTTTCTATCCTAAGGCGAATACACCAGGTTGTACAGCCGAAGCTTGTAATTTAAGAGATCATTATAAAGAGTTGAAAGAGCAGGGTTATGCGTTGTTAGGTGTTAGCGCCGATACTTCAAAACAACAATTAAAGTTTAAAGAAAAATACGAATTTCCATTTCCTTTATTAGCGGACGAGGATAAATCTGTTATCGAAGCATTCGGTGTTTGGGGACCTAAAAAATTTATGGGTAGAACTTACGATGGCATTCATAGAATGACGTTTATAATCGATGAAAATGGCATTGTAGAACGTGTGATAGATAAGGTTAAAACTAAAGATCACGCTGCTCAAATTCTTGAGGCCTCATAAATTTATTTTATTCTTTTTCTTTTGTAACCAAATAATCGTTGATCTTTGATAATATCAGGAACGCCTTCAGGAAGCATCTCTTCCCAACCTTCTTCACCGTCGACGATCATTTTAAGAACATTTCTTGAAAGAACATCCATGATATCCGGATTAAAATCTTTTATATCAAGCATTTTACCATTGTATTTAAAGAATTTGTATAATTCTTTCATACGAGGATGCACTTTTAAATTTTCACTCGTATAAAATTCTCCGGTTTCATGGTTTTTAAGGGGATACAGATACACTTTCAAGTCTTTAAAGAATAATTTACCAAAAGCTTCCAAGATACCACCACTAAGATGTCTATAGTATTTTTCGTCAAAAATTTGGATTAAATTATAAACCCCCATGGCTAAAGCCATTCTTGCTTTTGTGAATTGTGCAAAGAATTCAACCAATCGATAATACTCCTGAAAGTTTGTAATCATTACCGTTTGGCCTAATGAACACAATAATTCAGCCCTATCTAAAAAGTCACGTTCATTAATTTTACCTTCGGCCCGAAGATTTGCTAACGTAATTTCAAAAATAACTTTGACATTGTTTTTATCAACGGTTTTTTCTTGTAAAAATAATTGTTTTGATTTTTCTAGAATATCCATATTGACCTTTGTAACCGGTCTGAAACTTCCTCTAAGGGCTAATATATTCTTCTTATATAAAACCTGTGAAGGCAATAGATTGTTACCATCCGGACCAAACATAACGGCTTCAGTCATGGCGTTTTTAACAAGTTGCAAACTCATTAATCTATTATCAACATACATAAATCGTGTCCCTGAGAAATTAATCATATCTATTTCAATTTGATCTTTCTCAATATTATCATATAATGATTTAACAATTTCTTTTGGATCGTCATGCATGTAGAAACCACCAAATATCAGATTAACACCAAGAACTCCCAGTGTTTCCTGCTGTAATTGAGCATTGGTTTGTTTAAAGCGCATATGCAAAATAATCTCATTATAATCTTCTAACGGATCTAATTGAAACTTAACGCCAACCCAGCCATGACCTTTAAATTTTTTTGAAAAATCAATGGTGGCAACGGTATTGGCAAATGCAAAAAATAATTTATCTGGGTGTTTGTCTCTTAAAATACGATCTTCGATAAGATTTACTTCATGATTTAACATGCGTCGTAACCGAGGTTCGGTCACATATCTGTTATCACTTTCTACCCCATAAATAGCATCACTAAAATCTTTATCGTAAGCAGACATGGCTTTTGCAATGGTTCCAGAACTCCCTCCGGCCCGAAAAAAATTACGCACCGTTTCTTGTCCAGCTCCAATTTCTGCAAACGTCCCGTAGATATTATCATTAAGATTTATCTGTAGCGATTTCTGTTTAATAGTCAGAATCTTGCTAATCTCTTTGTCTCCTTTAAGTTTTAAAGCCATATGTTTTATAATTGAAACAAAAATAGAAAAAAAAATCAGGAAAATTTTAAATAAATAAAGCCATTTCATATACTGAAATGGCTTTATCATATTTTAAGAATTATGCAATTTACATACCCTTTAATTCAGAAATTAAAGATTGTATAACAGCTTTCGCATCTCCAAATAACATAGATGTTTTTTGATTATAAAACAGTTCATTTTCAATACCCGCGTACCCTGGATTCATACTGCGTTTATTAACTATTATATTTTTAGCGTTTTCAGCTTTTAAAATTGGCATTCCATAAATAGGACTGGAAGGATTGGTATGTGCAGCCGGATTAACAACATCATTTGCTCCAACAACAAAAACAACATCCGCATTTTTAAATTCCGGATTTACATCTTCCATTTCTGCCAGTTTATCATAATCTACATTAGTTTCAGCTAATAACACATTCATGTGTCCCGGCATTCTACCTGCTACAGGATGAATCGCGTATTTAACGTCTATGCCTTTATCCACCAATAATTGTTCTAATTCATGAATAGCATGTTGTGCTTGTGCCACAGCTAAGCCATACCCTGGAACAATGATTACGCGTTGGGAATAATTCATTAAAATAGCCACATCACTTACTGTTGTTTTTTTGATAGAACCCGCTATGGTATCTGAAGTAAGGCTATCTGTTCCTTCAGAATTTCCCTGACCAAAGCTTCCAAAAATAACACTAACTAAGGATCTGTTCATGGCATCGCACATGGCAAAGGTTAAGATAGTACCAGCAGAACCTACAAGTATTCCCCCTGTAAGCATAACCATGTTTCCGTATAAAAATCCTCCCAAAGCAGCAGCTAATCCGGTAAATGAATTTAATAAAGAGATTACAACGGGCATATCTGCACCGCCAATTGGAATTACTAGCATAATACCATAAGCTAATGCCACAAAAAAGAGTAGATATAAGTACAATTGACTACTAGTCCCAGACCAGGTGATATACCCCGCGAAAACAATTAAGCCTATAATAATAAGGTTGTTTAATAGATTGTATTTTGGTAAACGAATCGGATTTTTTAAGGTGCCATTTAATTTTGCCCATGCAATCATACTTCCGGAAAACGAGACACTACCAATAATGACACCTGCTGCTATGGTCGCAGTAGATAATGCGTTCCCGGTATAATGTTCAAATTCAATCAAACCAATTAAGGCGGCACTGGCACCACCCATACCATTAAAAAGGGACACTAATTCCGGCATTTTTGTCATGGCCACTTTTTTGGCTATCATCCAGCCTATAACGGTTCCAATAACAATGGCAGTTCCAATTAATATATAAATATAGGTTGGAACTTCACCTTGATATAAGAAAATGGTCCCGAATATGGCCAAAGCCATACCCGCGGCTGCAATTAAATTTCCTTTCCTGGCAGTTCCTGGTTTTCCCAGCATCTTTAATCCAAGTATATAGGTGACAGACGCAATTAAATAGATAAATTCGAGGCTAAATATATATTCCATTATTTTTTCTTTTTAAACATTTCTAACATGCGATCTGTTACAACAAAACCGCCTACCACGTTAAGAGTCCCTAAAAGCACAGCAACAAACCCAAGGGATTGTCCTAAATAATTATCAGGATCCACTCCTAGTAACACCAAAATAGCTCCAATAATTACCACACCATGTATGGCATTCGCGCCAGACATTAAAGGGGTGTGTAAAACTGCCGGTACGTGGCCAATAATTTCAACTCCAACGAAAATCATCAAAACGACGATATAAATCATTTGAATATTATTACTTGCAAAATCTATTAATTCAGTCATAGTTTATGATATTTTTCCGTTTTGTCTTATTTTTCCATTATATATAATGAGTGTTTCATCTGTAATCTGGTCTTCTAAATCAAATTTAAAATGATCACCATCCGTTAAATGCACTAAATAATTGTAGGTGTTTTTAGCATACAAATCACTGGCATTGGTTGATACACTTTCCGGCGCTATGGTGGTTCCTACAATTTTCACACCATGTTCAATGATGGTTTTGTTCATAACACTGAGTTCACAATTTCCACCTTGTGCAGCCGCTAAATCTATAATTACGGCACCATTCTGCATTTGCTTAACCTGTTCTTCAGTAATAAGGACAGGAGAGGTTCTTCCGGGAACCATAGCCGTCGTAATAACTAAGTCCGCTTTAAAAAGAGACGCATCTACGGCTTCTTTTTGACGTCGTGCATAATCTTCAGACGCTACTTTAGCATAACCACCTTCTGATTCTTCGCCGTTATTTTCAACGGATATAAATTTAGCTCCTAAGGATTCCGTCTGCTCTTTGGTTTCAGTACGAATATCTGTGGCTTCTACTATGGCACCTAGTCGTTTGGCAGTTGCAATGGCTTGTAATCCGGCAACTCCAACGCCATATACTAATACTCTTGCAGGAGAAATAGTGCCTGCTGCAGTCATCATTAATGGGAATATTTTGGTCATTTCATAAGCACCCTTAATAACCGCTTTATAACCTGCTAAGTTATTCTGTGAACTTAATACATCCATGTCCTGAGCTCTGGAAATACGAGGCATAGCATCCATTGAGAACGCAGTGGCGCCCCTTTCAGCAATAATTCTCATATCGTTTGGATGTGATTTATGAAATAACTGCGCAACAATAATCTGTCCTTTTTTTAATTTTTCTAATTCCTCATTATCAAAAGGATTAATTTTGATTAAAATATCCGCATTTTTTATTAGATCTCCTTTAGTTCTAATACTGGCACCCGCTTTGCTATAATCAGAATTTTTGTAGGAAGAATTTGAACCCGCGTCTTCTTCGACTCTGACTTCAAAACCATTTTGGATAAGTTGTTTAGCAATTTTTGGGGTAATAGCAACTCGTTTGTCGCCTTTTTGGGTTTCTTTTAAAACGCCTATTATCATTCGATGAAAGTTTTAATTTTTAATTTTATAAAAATAATTCATTATGAGAGTTTAATATCTGATAATTATCATATTTCAAATGAAATAATCACTTAGTTTTTTCAAAAGTAACAAAGTCTTTTTAAAAAAATATCATTCACTTATCGGGTTTAAATAATTAGTTCTATTTTTAATCACAATTAATTTTGTATCGTATGCGAATTACTTTTTTAGGAACTGGTACGTCTCAAGGAATTCCAATAATAGGAAGCACGCACCCGGTATGTTTAAGTACGAATAAAAAGGACAAACGTTTACGTGTTTCAGTATTAATTGAATGGGGCTCATTTACCTATGTTGTAGATTGTGGTCCGGATTTTCGATACCAGATGTTGCGTTCTGGATGTACAAAAATTGATGGTATTTTATTTACGCATGAACATTCCGATCATGTATTGGGGTTAGATGACATCAGACCCTTTTTTTTTAAACATGGGGATATTCCAATTTATGCCCACAAACGGGTGTTAAAGGCACTTAATAAACGATTCGATTATATTTTCGCAACAGAAAATAAGTACCCCGGTGCACCTACAGTCATTGCTAACAGGATTAAAAATAAGCCATTTATAATTAATAATTCAGAAGTGATTCCAGTAAAAGGCAAACACGATTCATTGCAGGTTTTCGGATTTCGATTTGGTGATTTCGCTTATTTAACCGATATGAAAACGGTCTCAGATTTGGAAATTGAAAAAATTAAAAATGTAAAGGTATTGGTGATTAATGCGTTGCGAATCGCTCCACATCATTCTCATTTTAATTTGGATGAGGCCTTAGAATTTATAAAAAGCGTACAACCCGAAAAAGCATATTTAACACATATTAGTCATTTGCTAGGTTTTCATGATGAGGTAGAAAAATCTTTACCACAAAACGTGTTTTTGGCCTATGATGAATTGCAACTAACCATTTAAGAAGTGTATTATGAAACAAAGAATTTTTATGTATTTATTTATATTTGCGGTACTACTGGTATTGTTTCAGTATGTAAATGCTAAACGCATATTTGAAGAACAAAATAAAAAAATAGAAACCTACCAGCAAAACCTTAAATCATATAAAGATTCTATTGTATCGTTACAACATGAAAATTTAGAGTTGTCTCATTTTAATTTAGAGCGCAATGAAGATGCTATCAGTTATTTTGAAAACAAAGGGTATAATGTAACCGATTTAGTTCCAATGATTAAAGATGAACTTTATAAATCGAATGAAGAGAAGGGGCAACATCCCATTATTCCATATGCGTCAAGTGAGGGCAGGCGACTCATGATAAATACCGTAAAGTTACTGAACCATAAGTGGATTATAGCCGATTTTTCAGATGGCGAATATTGGGGCGAAGTGTTTTTGACTTATTATATAGACGACGACAAACAACTCACCTTTAGTCTGGTGGAATCGTTTTTGTATCCGATGCCTTAATTGGAAACTTATCGATTTGCGGCTCTTACTTGTGTAGTGGATTCCTGCCTACGCAGGAAAGAAAAGTCGTAGCTTAAACTGATTTCCATTTATTAGATTCCTGCCATCGCAGGAATGACACGCAACGGTAGCTTAGTTTATTTTAAAGGCAACCCCTTTTTGTTTTTTAGTTTCACCAACATACGAATATTCGTAGGTGTATGAACTATCGGTAGTTGTTAAAATTTTTAAATGAATATCCTTTCGTTCAGCCATATTTTTTGGGCGGATGGTTTTAAAAATCACTTCACAGTCATTAATCCAGCGTAGATTAGACGAATCTATTTTATTATTATAGGATTCAATTTGTAAAGATTCGCTTCGGTTAAATGTAGATTTATACAATGTGCCATCAATGGTGACTTCGCTATAATAAGCACCCGTTTTAAAATCATTGCAATTACGGGTCGTGGTATAACAACCAAAAAAACTAAGCAGAAGTATAAGACAAAGGTATTTCATAGAAAAAATATAACTGTGTAAAAATACTGAAGAATTCTTTTAATTCTGAAAATTTTTAAAACTTCCGTCCGAATAAAAAATCACAATGGTTTCGATGGTTTTGTCTTTTTTAATTTCAGACTGAATTTTTTCATGAACTACGACGGGAGGAACTTCCGTTATTACTTCTTCAGATTTTTTTACAGAAGGGAAGACACCTTTGCCATTTAGTAACCAGTATAATTCAACCTCTGGAAAAGCAGCAAAAATTTTTAAAACAAACTCCAGACTAGGTTTGTTTCTACCAGATAATATATGTGAAATACTAGAGCGTTGTACACCAATTTTTTCGGCAAACGAGGAGGCAGTTTCACCGTAATAATCAATTACTTTTTGCAGTCTTTTAGTAAATTCTTCTGTGTTTATCATTGTAAACGTTACAAATGTGTATTAGTATTACAAATGTAACAATATCAATATTAAATACAGCACTAAATTAGCTATATTTTTTACATATATTCAAGTATATATTTAAATAAAGACATATAAACAATTGATATGCAATGTAAAAGAGGATAAATATTACCATATATCCTAATTTCTAATTAACAATTTTAAACAAGTAACATATAATGTATACTTTTGTAAACATTTGTTTTAAATATATTGTTTACAATTGTAAAATACTATTTGTTTACATTTGTACATTAAATATGTATCATGCAAATTGAACTTATAAAATCGTTGTTTTTAAAACACAAAGAATCCCGTTTAAATCATCGTTATATTACCAATAATCATATCCAGCCATTATTAAAAAACCACGGTGATAATATTAAATTTGAAGTTATAGGACAGTCCGTTTTAAACGCTCCTATTTATGGACTTAAAATCGGATCTGGAAGTAAAAGGATTTTGATGTGGTCTCAAATGCACGGCAACGAATCTACCACTACGAAGGCTATTTTCGATTTGTTAAATACGCTTTTAAGTAAGGAAAATTCTATTAAGCATATTTTGAGCGCTTGCACACTTTATATCATTCCTATTTTAAATCCCGACGGCGCGAATGCTTATACACGTATTAACGCCAATCAGGTAGACCTAAATAGAGATGCCCAAGACTTATCACAGCCAGAAAGCAAGGTTTTGAAAGCTGCCTTTAACAACTTTAAACCTCATTATTGCTATAATTTACATGGACAACGCACCATTTTTAGTGCAGGAAGTGTGAACAAGCCAGCTACGGTGTCATTTTTAGCGCCTGCACAGGACGAAGCCTGCACGATAACACCTAATAGAATGATAGCTATGGAGGTAATTGCTGTCATGAATAAGGTATTACAAGCTGTTATCCCGGAACAGGTGGGTGTTTATGACGATGCTTTTAATTTAAACTGCGTAGGAGACACGTTTCAAAGTGAAAATGTGCCAACCATTTTGTTTGAAGCCGGTCATTTTAAGAATGATTATGCCCGGGATATCACCAGAGAGTTTATATATACATCCTACATAGTATCATTGAATTACATTGCTTTAAATGAGGTGTCTGGCGCTCATTACGAATCGTATTTAAAGATTCCAGAAAACGAAAAGTTATTTTATGATATAATTATAAAGAACGCGAGTAAAAAACACGTAAAAGGAGAAGATAGCGTCGATATAGGGATTTTATATCAGGAACGATTAGTAGACGGCAGCATTTCTTTTATGCCAACCGTTGAAAAAATAGGCGATTTAGCTGATTTTTTTGGGCATCGCGTTATTGAGGCTCAAGGGGAGCCCGTATTTGATGAAAACGGCCAATTGCTAAAAGTTAATAACGAAAACGTTTTCGTAATGTTGAAAAATGAAAAAATCTCATTATTACCAAAATAAAACGTATCAATAATGCATAATTATTAAAGAAAATGTACTAATTTTGCGTTATATTTAAGAATAGTTAATTATGGGGAAAATTAAATTGGATGAAATCGATCATCAAATTCTTGACATGTTAATCGACAACACAAGAATTCCGTTTACAGACATCGCAAAAAAGTTATTAATATCGGCAGGTACCGTACATGTACGTGTTAAAAAAATGGAAGAACAAGGTATCATCAGAGGTTCTTCACTTATGCTAGATTATAAAAAGCTAGGATATTCATTTATAGCCTATGTAGGCTTATATTTAAATAACACGTCGCAAACAAAATTTGTAATTGAACGTATTAATGAAATTGCATTTGTTACTGTAGCTCATATTACAACTGGTAAGTTTAATATATTCTGTAAAATTCGAGCACGAAGTACAGAACACGCCAAAGAAATAATTTTCAAGCTGGATGAAATAGAAGGGGTTTACAGAACCGAAACTATGATATCGCTGGAAGAAAGTATAAACGACAAAAAACGACTGATGCATTCTATTTTTAATGAAATGAATTAGAAAATCACATATTTTAATGAAAAGCCCTTTATTTAAAGGGCTTTTTTGTTTTTCATTTTTACCTTTTCAGTTAAATTTATTTGTTACAAATTACTATTTTAAAAGAACTACATTTATTGTGTGAAATTGTTACTTTTATTTTATTGTGTTAAGATTTATTATGGCTTTAAGCCTGTCATTTAAAGCATGAAAGCAGCAGATTAAAGAAATAATTTGGAATTTATACGACTTTGTAAGATATTCACCCAATAATTCACCATAATTTGAATTAATCTTTTTTAAGATATATGATATTTAATTCTATTGAGTTTTTTATTTTTCTATTCACGGTTTATATTCTATATTGGTTTGTATTTAATAAGCATCTAAAAGCGCAAAACATCATGCTTTTAGTCGCGAGTTATGTGTTTTATGGCTGGTGGGATTGGCGATTTTTGTCTTTAATACTTCTAAGTACTGTTGTAGATTATTATGTAGCGCAACGCATTGATGCAAATGAGGAAAAAGTTAAAAGAAAACAATGGCTCTGGGTAAGTGTTATTTTTAATGTAGGGCTTTTGGGCTTTTTTAAATACTACAATTTTTTTGTGGATTCCTGGGTAGACATGTTTACCATGTTTGGATATCAAATGAAAAGTACCTGGACTTTAAAAGTGATTTTACCAGTAGGGATTTCGTTTTATACCTTTCAAACGATGTCCTATTCGTTTGATGTGTATTATAAAAAATTAAAGCCAACGAATGATTTTTTATCCTTTGCAACATTTGTCAGTTTCTTTCCACAATTGGTGGCAGGACCCATCGAAAGAGCATCCAATTTATTGGGTCAAATAATAAATAAAAGAACGTTTAATTATGAGCAATCAGTTAAGTGGAATTAAGCTTATTTTATGGGGGTTGTTTAAAAAAGTAGTCATCGCCGATGCACTAGCACCTATGGTAGATGATATTTTCGCAAATTATTCGAATTATCCAGCTTCTACACTTGTTTTAGGAGTTACCATGTTTAGTTTTCAGGTATATGGTGACTTTAGCGGGTATTCAGACATTGCGATTGGTACAGCTAAACTATTTGGTGTGGAGCTTAAGTCTAACTTTAAGTTTCCGATTTTTTCAAGGAATGTGGCCGAATATTGGCAACGATGGCATGTCTCATTGTCTACATGGTTTAGGCATTATGTTTATATACCATTAGGTGGCTCTAAAGTGAGTAAACTGAAATCGGTTAGAAACATTTGTATTGTTTTTTTGGTTAGCGGGTTTTGGCATGGTGCTAACTGGACCTTTATATTCTGGGGTGGTTTTCATGCTTTAGCTTTTATTCCGGTTTTTTTAATGGGAAGAAATGCCATTTATAAAGACTCGTGGTTGCAGAAAACAACATGTTACCATCTTTAACCGAAGTAGGGCAGGTGTTGTTAACTTTTTCTATTGTTACTTTTTCCAGGATCTTCTTTAGGTCAGACTCTATTACCGATGCTTTTGGTTATATAAATAGAATATTTCACAGATTTATCTTATGGAACGTACGACAATCCGATGGGGTATCGTATGATTGATTATTATGTACTCATGGTTTTATTTGTAATTTATGAATATAGCATACGTAAAGATGAACGTTCACCTTTCAAATTTAAATCTAAGGTGGTTCGATTTGTTATGTATACCATTATAATTTTAAGTATGTTGTTATTTTATGATAATAGTATTGATAGGTCGTTTATTTATTTTCAGTTTTAAAGTTGAATTGTTTTTACAAATAAAATCAGCCGATTAATTAAAACAAATATGGTTTAATTATTTGTGCAAGGATAATTTTAACTTGGCTTTTCAGTAACTTTCAGATGTTAATCTTTTAGAATAACTATATTAATTACATTAAATTTCATGAAAGTCTTTTTTGCAAATGGTTTAATTTCTTTTTTTTATGTTATACATTTGCAGTAAGAATATTTTGTCAATAGTTTTTTAAGTACTATTTGACGAAGATTGATGTTTTAAAAATAAAATAGTAACTGTAAACTTTATTCCTCTTTTTTTTAATTTAAAATTAAATACGTTAAAAGACACCTCTTTTGATAATATTTTTAGTTTCAACTCACTTTGCCGTTTTTAGTAGGATTGGCAGGGATCAGTTGAGGCCAACGTATTTTTGGTTTGGAAACTCCCGTTTCACTTAAGTCGTTGAATTATCAAGAAGAAATGAATACACATAATTTAGTAGATCCCAGCTATCATCCTACTATATATTTTATTATCGCTATTTTTTGCTTGATTTTCTTTGCGTTTAACAATAATGGTAAATATAATTCATTATTTTGGGTTCATAAAGATTATCTTCCATCAAAGGAATTTTTGGTAATTGCATTATTACTACCATTTATTGCAATATATAATATGGAGCATTTTGAAGTAATTCTTTCTTTTACATTTTGTGTATAATGCTTTTCAATTAAAAGCAAACAATTTTAAATCACATTTATAGATTTATTTGACGTTAATTATAATTTTAATTTTCTTTACCTAGTACTAAATAATCATTTGGATTTTTAAGTAATATGTAAACCTTTATATTCTTTTCTTTTTCATTAAAATTATACAGAAACTCGTATATAGATCTCTTTAAAAAATTATATGAGGCATTATAAAAATCAATTTCAAAATCCACGGTTATGTTTTTATTAAATTCAATATCAATTACTTGAATCTTAAACTCTTTTTTAGGTTTTATGAAATCGTATATTTTCCATCTCAAGCTATGATATTTATCTATAATTTTTTTTTCTCTTAAAATATGTTTAATTTTTATTTTAGCATTGTACGTATATGCTGTTAAAATAGATTTTATAGATATAGAATTATAAACTATATGACAGTCATATTTATAAACTGAATTACACCATCTTCTTTTCCAATAATAATCCCCATGGGAAAAATTAATAAAACTTACCTGGTTTTCAATGCACCAATCAATTTTGTTTTTATTAAATCAATTTAACCTGTGTTAAACTTTAATAATCAACATCAAAAGTTTGAATTAATTGATAAACAATATTGTTTAAATGAAGAATTTAACCAAACATCAATTGGGTTTTTGCCATTATATATTACAAAAAAAGATGATTTAATTTTTGTAATTAAGATTGTAAACAAGTTTATAATAATATGCTTTCTTTTTAATATTTTCATTATCTATCATCTCTTTTTCAACAGATCGTATCTCTAACAATTTAAAAAATTCGTCAAAAATAAAATCATAAGCTTCTTTTGACATTTCTCCATAATACATTCTATAATTTATATCAAAACAATTTTCTAATTTTTTTATGGATCGTCTTAATTTATATCTACTACTATTTCCAAATCGAGATTTTAAATACTCATCAGTACTGACAATATTTTTAAAATTTATTGAAAACCCAGAATATTGTTCAGTATTAAACCACTTGATGTATTTTGGTAATTCTTTTATCTTAACGTCAAAATACTGAGGTACGTCTTTAATAATAATCACGTTTTCACATGGCACTTGAAGAACTTCATTGTTTAATAAGAATATATTATCCTCACTATTGACACGAATTGATTCGTAAAAATTCGGAAGTTTATTTAATGTAAAGACATAATTTTTAAAATCAATTATTTCTGTCATAAATGCTTATTGTAACTAATTATTAATATGTAAAATATCTTGATTAACGGAAATAACTTAAAAAATTAATTGATTAAATTATTCTCTTTAAAATAATTAGCAATTACCGATGCAACTAATTCTCTTCCATAATTATTCCAGTGCATATCAAATATAAGAGTTGGCGACTTATTAGTATTTTCAAAAGCATTTGCAATGTCTATAATTTGATAACCATTTAGTTTGCAATAATCTAAAAATATATTACTTGTAGTTTTAGAATTGAGTAAAAAAGAAATTTTTTGCTTATCAAAACCATATGTATTCACCAAATTTTTGAAATTTTCTAAATAAACTAAATCTTTTTTTAATTGTTCTTCTTTTTTATCTTTTTGAATCTCCTTAATTTTCTTTTTTCTCGTAAGATTTATCACAAGATTTTTGATAGGATCAATAATCCCATTGTCAGAAGCATATTAAGTAGTTTTATTTCATCCCTTATTCTAAATAAAGGAGATTTAAGTAACGTAATTCTTTCGTTATTTGGAGTGTAGCTGCCGTTAACTAGGTCGTTTTGGTATTTAAAGTAAATAATTACGTGATCAATGAGATCGAAATCTGTTTTGTATGCTTAATTAAGTATAATTCATTTGAAAGGTCATATCCTGAGTAGCCATATTCATAAACTTCAACATTATTTAATTTTTCTTCAAGTTTTTCGCCGATAGAATTGTTATAGTTTTGATGCATGCCTTCAATAAAAGAATCACCAATAATCGCAATTTCAATTTTTTGCTTAGTTGGTTTAAATTCCCTAAATGAATTAAAACCAGAGCTATTAATATTAAATTTTGAAAAGTTTTGTCTCCTATTGCCTGTAACTGCGAATCCCGTTTGGTTAGGAATACTTTTTTCTACTCCTTGTTTATCAATAAACCGTATGGGCACATCATTATATAAATGAAATATTCTAACAATAAGTTCTAGGCACACAATAATTAATAAAAAATAGAGTATAGATTTTAAAAAGAGCTTTTTCATAAGTCAAATTATTTAAAAGTTATCCTTTGATTAAAGATTCGCTAGAAATTATGTATGAATCATTTTGATCATTAACACTGTATACTTTAATTTCACTTCTGTGTTTTGATACAACATATAAATAATCGCAGATAAATTTATTTAAAAATGAAAACGGCTCTGCTTTATTATTTATTTCTGTAAGTCCATTATTATTCGGAAGGATTTCTAATTCTTTAAGCTCATATTTTGTGCTTTGCGTCTTTTTGTTTTTTAATAAATAAGTTAATTTATGGATTTTATTATTAATATTTTTTGCCCTTAAAAAGGCTTTCAAAGTATAAAATTTAAAATATAAATAAGCTAATATTTTAGATCTTAAAGAATTAGTATCATATAAAATGTGATATTCGAAATGATATTCTAAAGAACACATTCTTTTTTTATAATCAAAATATCCTTTGGAAAAGTCTAAACTTTTAATGTTATTTTCAAAACACCATTCCAAAAGCTTTAAATTATTTATATAACCCATATTAAACTTAACGTAATCTATATCAAAAACTGTAATAGCATCAAAAACGATATCATCAGAATGATAATTATAGGTAATTGCTATTGGCTTATCAATATCATATACAACAAACAATGATGCTTTGTCCTCTAAAATTAATGGGTATGCAACCTCTTTATAAAACTCCCATTCTGAAGGATGCATATTATTATAGGAAATTTGTTTGTTATCATATCTACGTATTAATAAAATCATGAAATATTCAAAAATTTTATCATATTCATTTTTGTCAATATGACCAAGAAACATTTTGGTAGAAATATCAAAACAAGTATCTAAACGCTTGGAATATTTTCTCATTTTGTTTCTGCTGTTCTTTCCAAAATTAGATAACATGTAGTCATCTATGTTTGCATATTTATCAAGTTCAATAAGAAAGCCAGGGTATTGAATTGATTTGTATAATTTTAGTTCTTTTAAATTTTGTGAAATTCTATTTACGTTAAAATATGATGGTACATCATAAATTACAAAAACCTTGTTTTTAAAATCACGTTGGTCATTAATTTCATAATAGTTCCCTTTGGTGAGATTTTTTCCAATGTTAAGAAAAACCGAAAAGATACTTGTTTTGTAAAACCGAACACCATCCATAAATTTAAATGAGTGAATCGTATTAGATGGTTTAAAATGTTTGGTCCAAACACTTTCAAAAGTTTTGGAAGTAAATGGGTTATTTTGAATTTTCATCAGTTCTTTAAAAATATTTAGTAGAATGTATCAGGATTCATAAATGATCAACTTCTTGACTATTTACTTTTTTTGACAAACAATATATAGATGACCACTTTTTGAATCATTTTCGTCTGTAGTATATTCTCCATTTATAAGTTCTACAATATTAAAGCCGTTATCATTTAAAATTTTGATAATGTTTTCTTTTTTAAACCAAAGGTTTAAAGGTTGGTTGGAGTTTAAAATTTTCCAATTAAATTTACCGTCAAGAATGAGCCAGGGTAATTGGTACTTCAATTTTTTTTGATTTCTGATAATTCTAAAAAAATTAACCATCCAGCTTAACAAAGGGTTATAAAATTTTGATTCCCAATTAAGAAAAGAGAAAATGTAAATACTCTTTTCTTTGCCAATTCTATGCGCTTCATTTAAACTCTGCAGGAATAAATCTTTATCTACAAAGCATAAAACTTGTTGCAAATAAATTAAATAATCAAAGGTATTAGTTTCATAACTACTAAGTTTTGCAGCATCGGCTAGTTTAAATTCTATATTAGAGTTTAATTTTTTCTTTTTTTCTTCACAAAATGTTACCATATCTTCTACAAAGTCAAAAGCTTCAAGTTTTGTAAATCCAAGTTTTTCAATTTCAAAAATAATTCTTCCACCTCCAGTTCCTGCTTCAATTAATTTAGAGTTTTTATTCAAAACATATTTATTTATTAAATATTCTTCTGTTGGTAAAAGCCCACACTTTTCAGACCAGATTTTAAATAATTTTTTCGTGTATAATTCCTTATTTAAATTTTGATGCATTTATTTAAATATTTTAGCATTTACTAATTAGTTTAAGCAAATCTAAATTATTAATATTAGACAGGAAAAGAGCAATTAAAACGTTGATAAGTTTTAAAATTGGTTAAAATGTTGAGACCCAATATTAATAAGTTTAGGTGCAATAAAAAGTTTTATATTTTATAAATTAACTTTTAAATGATCAATTAATCTATAAAGCGGAAAATAGTCAGATTCTTCAATAATACCTTTTTTAGCAACTAACTCATCATATATTTTTTGATTTACAATTAATTTCCATAAATCAAAATTTTTAAAATCTTTTGAAAATAATGATTTAAAATGAAATAAAGAGTCGTCATCTCTACCAGATAAGCCACCGCCTAAATTATAATATTTGTTTCCTCTTTGCGTTGCTAAAATGCGCATTTCATCAATTAATAACTTAGTGGGGTTTAAGTGTAAATATTTCTTTTTAATTCCAGATAGGTGATATTGTACAATTCCATTTGTAGTAATAAATTGACAGCCCCCAATTATAGTTCCCGATTCATTATCAATAGCTAATAAGATTTCAGACTTAAATGCTTCGGAATTAAATATTTCATGAAAATAATCTTCACTAAAATAGTATAATTTTTTAGCACTTAAACGATTCATATTTTCATAATAAATGTTAATGAATTCTTGGATGTCTTTTTTTGTTGAAGCCATTCGAACAGAACAACTTCTCCTGGAATTATTAATGTAAGTTTTAAGTCTTCTATTAATTTTGGCTTCTTGTTTTTCTAAGTCTAATTGGATATTAATATTTACAACTTGGCCTTTATTTGTTAAAAGACCAATATTATTTAATATTAAATGTTGATTTTTTATGAATGGATTTAATCTTGAAAAAACAGCTATTATATTATTTTTTTTAAAATATTTAAATAATTCTTTTTTAAAATGACTATTGTCAAACCCATCAGGAATATTTTTACTAATAGGACCTGAATAACCATATACACACGTAGCGTCTTTATATTGCGTTTTAGGTATATTTCTAAGTAGCAATGGGATTCCAATTAATACATCATTTTCTTTATATTTTAATAAAATTGGTGTTTCATTGTCTGATATAGATAATGAGTTGTAATGGTAAGTATGGTAAAAATCATAATTTTCAACCTCTTTTAGAAAATTTGACCAATCTTTTTCCAATGTAATTATTTCGAGAGCATACTTAAATTGTGTCATAATTTTTTAATAACTTTAATTAACTTTTTTTAAGTAGAAACACTAAAGTATTTCTTTACTTAAATGTATTTTAAATTTAATCGTTAAAATTCTCAAAAATTAAATTCAAATTGTTTATAATCGTAAGACCCTCATGCCTCTAGATGCTATATAAATCTGTTTTTATTTGGATATTAAATATTAAACTTCATCAATATAGGCTCGTGATCAGACAAATTTAAATCGAAATTTTCATGCTTAATGATTTCCAAACTTTGATCTAATAAAATAAAGTCCAATCTCAGTGGATAATGAAATAACGAATATGTTGTTCCTAAACCAACCCCTTTACTGATGAATGAATCCTTTAATTCTTTTTTTAAGATTCTGTATGGCAATGAAAATTGTGTTGAATTAAAATCGCCACAAATAATCACTTTTTTATCACAATTATTTATTTCCCTTTTAACCAGTTTTGCTTGCTGTATTTGCTTTGATAGACCGTTATTTATTCTTTCGAAAACACTAGTATATCTGTTATTTTTATCCTTGCCAGAATTTAATTCAACACTAAAAGACTGTAAATGAATATTATAAATTCTAGTAGTATCGCTATTTATCTTAATATCAACATAGATAGCGTTATTTAAGGTATTTGGAAAATCAATATATCCCGTATTTAGAATTAGATATTTAGAGTAAATGGCAAGCAGTTCTTTTTCTTTATCTTCTCTGTAGCCAAGAAATTTGTAGGGATAATCTTTAATACCACGACTTTCTATGTATGAGGATTCTTGTAAAACAAGAATATCTGCATTCTTGTTGTTAATAAAATTTAAAATTTTTGATGAAATTTTACTGTCGTTGATATCATCGCCTGAATTAAAGCCTCGTACATTATAAGATAATATACTTATGGTGTTGAATGATTGAGATGTTACTGCTCCTATAGGAAGGCGAAAGAAAAAATTAAAACAAATTAGAAATAGAATAAACCCTGTAGCATAATAATATTTTTTATTCCAAAAGCCAATAACTGAAAAACATATATTTAATAAAAATAATACAGGTAAAAGAACACTGAAAATAACGGCAAAAATACCGAAATTAAGATACGAGCTTAAAATGCCAATTAATAATATAATTGTTGAAAATACAGCAATTAAATTAATGATTTTTAGAATATTTTTCATTTTATTTTTGAGGCCAATTAGTAAGGAAACACAACAAAACTAAAATTTTAAAGTTGTACGGAAAATTCTAAGAATCATTAGAATTCGAAAAAATCGCTAAAGATTTGGAACTACATAGAACTATTCAATTTTAGCTGTTCTTCAAGAAATGAGGGATTTCCCTTAGTATTTATTGAAGAAAAGTCACTTGGTTTTCCTATTGTTTCATTTGATTGTCCTTGAGAAGCTACTCCACTAATTATTGATTTTTTCATATTTTAGTTATTACCTTCAAAAGGAGCCATATTAAGTGATTCAGAAAGATTTACATGTTCTTTTAATACTACTTTTTTTAAAGTCATTAGTAAAATTTTAAAATCAGTTTTAAACGACACGTTATTAACGTACCATACATCTAATTCAAATTTTTTATTCCAAGAAATAGCATTACGACCATTTACTTGTGCCCATCCAGAAATACCAGGTCTTACATTATGCCTTTGATTTTGGTAATTGCTATATAATGGCAAATAACGAACTTCCAAAGGTCTTGGTCCAATTAGACTCATATCACCTTTTAAAACATTAATGAGTTGAGGCAATTCATCTAACGAAAGCTTTCTTATAATATCTCCAATTTTTGTAACTCTAAGGTGATGAGGCAAAAGCACTCCATTTTCATCAGTTTTATCATTCATGGATTTTAATTTTATAAGCTTAAATATTACGCCATTTTTACCAGGTCTTTGGTGAACAAAAAATGGATTTCCCTTATAACTAATACTTAAAACAATTATTAAAAGAATTATAATTGGTGATAAAACAATTAATCCAATTAAACTTGCAACTATGTCTAATAGTCTCTTAAAATAATTTTTATACATACTGATTTTAAATTTTAAAAAACAAATTTACATTTTCATAATTTTAAATCTAAATTTTTTCGTTTAAATAGTTAAAACTCTGTTTAATGCATAATTTACTACTATTTATTATATTTAATAATAATATAATTTTTAAACAAATTTGCATTTAAATGGCGTCAAAAGCTTTTTTTAACCTTTGTTAAGACATAATTTTTTAAATATTTGCAACAATTATATTATTAGTTTAATATTTGATGCGA
>CAVOQU010000015.1:0-9554 GCA_963698455.1 uncultured Flavobacteriaceae bacterium
CACATTATGAAAAAAAATACTTTTCATTTTATCTTTGAAAGAGGTAAAAATGCATGCTTATTTTCTCAAAAACCAATTCGTCTAAAGTGGGCATATGCCTTCTTTTTTGTGTTAGCACTAAATAATATGCTGTCGGCTCAAATAACCGGCACAAATAATACACTTGTTGATGGTAGTGGCACGGATCCACAAACAGTAAGTACAAGTATAAACCTACCAAGTGCTGTAATAACATCTGCTGCATCTATTTCTATTTCTATGGTAGTCAATCACAAAAATCTAGGAGATGTAACAGCAACTTTATCAGGTCCTTGCGGCTCAACCATAATTTTTAATAAACCGATAGGGGGCACAGCTAGCAGCGATTATGATTTGATTAAAGATGGGGCCTATGTATTTTCATTTGCGGGAGCTACTTTTCCTGTAAGCAGTGATAATAAGACGGTTGATTATGGGACATATGCTGGGAATTTTAGTGGAATAACATTTCCATGCAATATTGGGGGAAATTGGACTTTAAATTTATCAACAAGAACAGGTGGTGCTAATAAAAAAATAACTTTAAACAGCTGGTCAATTACCATTACACCTACAGTTCCAAAACAACTTTATCTTTCAGATCCTTCACAAAGTCTTGACAGAATAGATCCTATAGCAACAAATGATCTAACAACCATGACTTCTCCTGTATTAACAGCAGGTGGTCTTGTTACTGTTGATTTAATAGCTACAAAAGATACTGGTATCAAGTTAAAAGAAAAAGCTAAAATGTATGGAACTTGTTCCTCAATTGAAATTGACAGAGAAACTACAGATCTTCAAAGAGCTTTATTTCAATTTGACCTTTCCTCTATTCCCGCTGGTTCCATCATACAAAATGCTGAATTACGATTAAACTGTACATCAGGAGCAGATATGAATGTTAGCGTATTTAAAATAGGAAGTGCGGACAATTGGGATGAAGGAAATAGATGTGTTGAAGATGGTGAAGCAAACTGGAATAAAAGAACTTCATCTTCTAATTGGAGTGCCGAAGGTGCTATTGGTCCTGGTTCTGGCGCAGGCACACCACTAGCAACAATTAATGCTAAAAATGCCGGAATTCAGGTCTGGCCTCTAACATGCCTTGTTAATGATTGGGTTTCGGGAGCAGCAGTTAATAATGGCATTGCGGTTGGCTCTCAAGACGGAGGTGGTGATCGCAAAGCTAGATATAATACCAGAGAAAATTCTTCTGGTAAGCCTACCCTACGTATTACTTATATCACTACTTCAGGTGGCATCTTTTTTAATCAAAGTCCTGCATTTTGTAGCCCGTTTACAATTAAAGGAGGAACCCCAATAACAGTTACTAACTATGTAAAAATTATAAGTGGTAGTATGCCCGCAACCCCAAATGTTAACGCTACATTAAAAACAAGTTGTTCTAATACCATAACCTCGCTTACCAATCCAACTTATAACGCTGGCAGCAATTTATTAACATGGTCTGTAACTTTAGCGTCAGATGTAACCATTCCTGCTGGAGATGCCATTAATCTTTCGGTAACCACATCAGAACCTGGCGTAAGTTTTTCTTTAGAGTATGATAGCAAAACGAAACCCTCAAAAATTGAATTTCAGACTTCAACCTTTATAGAAGTAACCTCATATAATGCGTATAATGCACCGTACCCCGGCGGCTCTATAATTACCTCGGCCGAAGGAGGTAGCATGGTTTATTTAAGAGCCGAAGTAACCGACCCGTTTGGGACTTACGATATAACCGATGTATCTATCGATAATCAAGGGACTCCAGTAAATGCTACTGTTGTGGCAACTGCAAGTTGCTCAAAAACTTATGAATATGCCTTGTTTACACCAATTACTGCAGGATCTTATGCCTACACTGCTACAGCGAAAGAAGGTTTTGAAAATACAGTTACTGATAGCGAATCTTTAAATTTAACGGTGACCACCCCAAAAATTGATTTTGACGGTATTGATGACCATATTAATTTCGGAAATGTACACAATTTAACAAGCTCCTTTTCATTAGAAGCTTGGATCTTACAAGAAGCAGCAACTACTACTGGAGCTATTATTTCAAAAGGCGATGTTAAAACTGGAGCAGGAAACCAAAGAGGATATCATTTGGTTTTAAATAATGGGAAACCTAATTTAACCTGGTATAATAATACAGGCACGACCATTTTAAACATAGAATCGCCTGTTGCCATATCAAATAACAAATGGCACCATATAGCAGCCATATATAATGGTACAGACGCCATACTTTATTTAGATGGGACTGAAGTGAAAAGAGGAAATACGGCAACAGCTCCAGTATCTGGAACAGAAAGTTTTCTTATTGGCGCCATGTATGATAGTACAACACCAACAAATCCTAAGAATTATTTTAATGGGTTTATAGACGAAGTTCGTGTTTGGAATGTTGCTTTAACAGAACAGCAGATTCATGAAATGATGAATCAGGAAATTCAAATAAACGGAACGGCCGTAAAAGGAAAAATAATTCCAAAAGTTATTTCGGGAGGATTGTTATGGGCAAATTTAAAAGGATATTATCCTATGAATGATAATACAGCAACCGATCGATCTAGCAATGGAAAAAATGGTATTCCAAAAAACATAGGCCTAATTCAAGCACAAACGGCTCCAATGCCGTATGTTACTTCAAATAATGGTGCTTGGACAAATGCTTCAACCTGGTTACATGGTGATGTTTGGGAAATAGAAAATACAGCAACAAATAACGATTGGAACATAATTAAATTAACGAGTAATGTTACAGCGTGTCACAATGTTAAAACATACGGCTTAATTATAGATTCAGGAGTCACTTTTACATTACATAGTGAAAGTCTTTTAGAGAATACCCGTTATTTAGAATTAAATGGCACTATAGATTTAAAAGACGATTCGCAACTTGTACAAACAGCAACCAGTGATTTAGTAACCTCGGCAACCGGTAAAATTTTACGTCGTCAGGAGGGAACTTCTAGTGCTTTTAGGTATAATTACTGGGCATCTCCGGTAGGTACAACAGGCGCTACAAGTTTAATAGATAATAACGCAGCAACAAATAATCCAAATAACGCCCCTTTTAAGTTAAACATGCTTAAAGACGAATTAGGAATTAATATGCAATTTACCTCGGCGTATAATCAAGCGGGTAAAATAAGTACCTATTGGTTGTACACTTTTAAAAATGGTGTTACCTATTGGGACTGGGCATTATTAAGTCCAACAGCATCCTTAACTCCAGGTATAGGCTATACCCAGAAAGGGACTGGCAATGCAGGATTACAACAACAATATATATTTGAAGGCAAGCCAAATAACGGTACTATTTTAGTAAATGTAACCGATACAGGTGGACCAGGATCTGTAACCTCTGTTTCTAAAACCGAGTTTCTGTTTGGTAACCCATATCCATCAGCCATAGATATTCATAAATTTATTGATGATAACGTGGGCGTTATAGATGGTTACTTACATTTATGGCAGCAATGGGCTGGCGACTCCCATTTTTTAGACGAATACAAAGGCGGGTATGCACAGGTAAATAAATTAGGAGCTGTTAGAGCATCTCAGTTTGTTGGTAAATCTGGAGCAACAACAGGAGGATTAGAGGGTACATTAATACCTACTAAATATCTCCCAGTAGGACAAGGTTTTATTGCCGAAATTATAGCAAGTGGCACCGTAAAATTTAATAATAGTCAACGTGTATTTATAAAAGAATCTGATGCTAATGGCACCTATGATAATGGGTCTGTATTTTTAAAATCATCAAACACAAAATCAAAAGAAACAAGCAGCACAAGCAAAGAACAAACAAGCGACATGCAAAAAGTACGTTTAGAGTTTAACTCGGTTGTTGGTCCTCAAACCAGAAGAGAAGTGCTTTTAGGGTTTAGTGAATTTACCACAGATGGGTTTGATTACGGGTACGATGCACTTTGTGGAGACACAAGTAACAACGATTTTAATTTAAGTTTAAACGGACAAAGCATGAATATGCAAGCATATGGTTCTATTACAACGGATAAAGTTATTCCATTAAATTTCAAATCTTCGGCGAGTAATACTTTTGAAATTAAAGCCACAGAATTTGAAAATATGGATGACATTGAGGAGGTCTATTTAAGAGATAATTTAACAGGTACTTATTTCGATTTAAAACAAAACGCAGCATATAGATTTTCTTCAGTTGCAGGTAAGTTTAATAACAGATTCGAGATGGTATTCCAACAAGAATCAAAACTATTGAGTACTGAGGAATTAAAAAGCGATGAGAATTTCATTTACTATCAAAATAAAACTAAAACTTTGTTTGGTAAAAAGTTGAATACTTCAATAGATAAATTAGCCATTGTCAATATGAACGGGCAAACAGTTCAGGAGTTCAACAATGTATCACAAGAAACCTTAAGCAACGGAGTAAAATTAAATAGCATGGCATCAGGCACTTACGTAGCTTGGTTTAAAGTACAAACCGGTCAGGTTATCACAAAAAAAATAATCGTTAATTAACTTTTAAGATTAATTGAGTTAATCGAAAAAAAAAGCCTGAATATATTAGTTCAGGCTTTTTTTATGCTTTAATTTCACTTGGATTGATAAATTCAAAACAGATGAAATATTTAGGTTTTATAGTGCTATTCTTGATGGTTTTTTCTTGTGGTACTAAAACAAAATTAAGCAAAGATGCTACTGTTGCTCAAACAGATAATACAATTTTAAAAATTGATGTTGATAAAAATTTAAAAGAAACCCTAACAGAAGGTGCTTTAACAGATAAAGAAGGGTTTAATGACATAGGGACTTTTAAATATTATGTGTTTTTTGATGAAAATAGTCATGAATTATCGAAAATAAAGAACATCGAAACTATTAATATAACAATTTCCGAAACCTATTATTTCTCTGATAATAAATTGATTTCTATTACCTCAGAAACGGCAAATATGCCCATTAAGCAAATCTACATTCAAAATAAAAGAGTGGTTTCAAAAGAGCATGTTAATGCTGAAGACGAAAAACTACTTTTAGCTAAAGCAAAACGTTTTCAAGAAGCATTTAAAAAAGAACATTAATTTAAATTCATAATATTTAAATTCGAATAAAGGTTTTTGTTTATTTAAACACGCTATTTTATCAAAATTCCTTAATTTCGCACCTCGAAAAGAAATTTGATATAATGAGTGCTAAATTTCCTGAATATAAAGGACTTGACTTACCAAAAGTAGCTGAAGAAATTCTTAACTATTGGCAAGAAAACAACATTTTTGAAAAAAGTGTTTCTACCAGAGAAAACAACGAATCGTTTGTGTTTTTTGAAGGGCCTCCTTCTGCAAATGGTTTACCTGGTGTACACCATGTTTTAGCACGTGCTATAAAAGATATTTTTCCACGTTACAAAACCATGAAAGGTTACCAAGTAAAGCGTAAAGCTGGATGGGATACGCATGGATTACCAATAGAATTGGGTGTAGAAAAGGAATTAGGTATTACAAAGGAAGATATTGGTAAAACAATTTCGGTTGAAGATTATAACGCAGCGTGTCGTAAAGCCGTGATGCGATATACTGATGTTTGGAACGACCTGACCCAAAAAATGGGTTATTGGGTAGATATGAACGACCCATACATTACCTACGAACCAAAATACATGGAAAGTGTTTGGTGGTTGTTAAAAGAAATTTACACTAAGAAATTAATGTATAAGGGCTACACCATTCAGCCTTATTCTCCAAAAGCTGGGACAGGATTAAGCTCGCATGAGTTAAACCAACCTGGAACCTATCAGGATGTAACCGATACAACGGCGGTTGCCCAGTTTAAAGCAAACTCAAATTCACTTCCTGAATTTTTACAAAACGAGGGGGATATTCACTTTTTAGCGTGGACTACCACACCTTGGACATTGCCTAGTAATACAGCGTTAACCGTTGGGTCAAAAATAGATTACGTATTAGTCGAAACTTATAACCAATACACCTTTCGACCCATTAAAGTGATTTTAGCTAAGAAGTTAGTTAGCGATCAGTTTGCGGGTAAGTTTATTGAAGTTGAAGATAAAGCTGAATTGTTTGCGTATAAATCGGATGATAAAAAAATTCCATTTTACATAGTCAAAGAATTTATTGGTAAAGATTTAGTAGGCATTACTTACGAGCAATTATTACCATATGCTTTACCAAATGATAACCCTGAAAATGCGTTTAGAGTTATTTCTGGAGATTTCGTAACAACCGAAGACGGTACAGGAATTGTGCATACCGCACCAACTTTTGGAGCAGATGATGCCTTGGTTGCAAAACAAGCAACTCCCGAGGTTCCGCCTATGTTGGTAAAAGACGAAAATGGAAATTTAGTTCCGTTGGTAGATTTACAAGGTAAATTCAGACCAGAAATGGGTGAATACGCTGGTAAATATGTGAAGAATGAATATTATGAAGATGGTGAAGCTCCAGAACGTTCAGTAGACGTTGAAATCGCCATCAAATTAAAAGAAGAAAATAAGGCCTTTAAGGTTGAAAAATATAAACACAGTTATCCGAACTGTTGGAGAACCGATAAACCTATTCTTTACTATCCTTTAGATTCCTGGTTTATAAAAGTAACCGATGTTAAAGATCGCATGTTCGAATTGAACGATACTATAAACTGGAAGCCAAAATCTACAGGTACGGGCCGTTTTGGAAACTGGTTGGCAAATGCCAACGATTGGAACTTATCACGTTCCCGTTATTGGGGTGTGCCGTTACCAATTTGGAGAACGGAAGACGGGAAAGAAGAAATTTGTATTGGTTCTGTTGAAGAACTAAAATCTGAAATGCAACGCGCTGTTAAAGCAGGTGTTTTAACTAAAGATATTTTTGAAAGTTTTGAAGTCGGAAACAATTCCGAAGAAAACTATGCAAAAATAGATCTTCATAAAAATATAGTTGATGCTATTGTTTTAGTATCTCCTACAGGTCAAAAAATGTTCCGCGAAAGCGATTTAATAGATGTGTGGTTCGATTCTGGTTCTATGCCTTATGCACAATGGCATTACCCATTTGAAAATAAAGATTTAATTGATAAAGGTACAGCTTATCCGGCCGATTTTATAGCAGAAGGTGTCGATCAAACACGTGGATGGTTTTATACACTGCACGCTATTGCAACGATGGTTTTTGATTCGGTTGCTTATAAAAACGTAGTGTCTAACGGATTGGTGTTAGATAAAAACGGACAAAAAATGTCCAAAAGATTAGGAAATGCTATCGATCCTTTTGAAACCTTATCTACTTACGGCGCCGATGCTACACGTTGGTACATGATTTCTAACGCAAATCCTTGGGATAATTTAAAGTTCGATTTAGAAGGTATTGAAGAAGTAAAACGCAAGTTTTTCGGAACCCTCTATAATACCTATTCGTTCTTTCAGTTGTATGCTAATTTAGATAATTTTACCTATTCTGAAGTAGATATTCCTGTGAATGAACGACCAGAAATAGACCGTTGGATTCTATCAGAATTAAATACATTAATTAAGAAAGTTGATGAATTTTATGCTGAATATGAGCCAACGAAAGCTGCTCGTGCTATTTCAGATTTTACGCAAGATTATTTAAGTAACTGGTATGTGCGTTTATGCAGAAGACGTTTCTGGAAAGGCGATTATCAGCAAGATAAAATTTCAGCTTATCAAACACTTTATACCTGTATGGTAAACTTGGCAAAGTTAGGCGCCCCAATAGCACCATTTTTTATGGACAGATTGTATTTAGATTTGAATGCGGTTACTAAAAAAGAAGCCTTTGAAAGTGTACATCTTGCTAATTTCCCGGTATTTGACGAAGCATTTGTTGATAAGAGCTTAGAGCGCAAAATGGAAGCGGCACAAACCATATCGTCTTTAGTATTGTCGCTACGAGCTAAAGAAAAGATAAAAGTACGTCAGCCACTTCAAAAAATAATGATTCCTGTTTCCAGTATACAACAAAAGGAAGAGATTTTGGCAGTGTCCGACTTGATAAAACATGAAGTAAACGTTAAAGAAATTGAACTTTTAGAAGAGGCTTCAGACATATTGGTAAAACAAATAAAACCCAATTTTAAAACCTTAGGCCCACGCTTTGGCAAGGATATGAAAGCGATAGCCAATGAAGTAATTAACTTTACATCAGAAGATATTAACAAAATAGAACAAAATGGGGTTTTAGATATTGTAATTAACGGAAATAATATAACTTTATCGCTCGATGATGTAGAAATTACATCCCAAGATATCGAAGGCTGGTTAGTAGCAAACGACGGCAATTTAACAGTAGCATTAGACGTTACAATTACTGATGATTTACGAAGTGAGGGGATTGCAAGAGAACTTGTTAATCGTATTCAAAATTTACGTAAAGATTCTGGGTTTGAGGTAACGGATAGAATAGATGTTAAATTACAAAGTAATGCGCAAATTAATACGGCTATTCATACAAATATTTCGTATATTAAGGCTGAAACATTAACCGAAGGGCTTGAAATAATTGACAAATTAGAAAATGGTATAGAGATTGCATTTGATGATGTAAATACCAAATTATACATTCAAAAACATTGATATTATGAGTTTAGATTTAAATGTAAGATATTCTGATAAGGATTTAGCAGAATTTAAAGTACTGATACAAGAAAAAATAGTTAAAGCACAGCACGATTTAGAGCTTATTAAAAGTGCGTATATGAATAACCTAAGCAATGGTACAGAAGATACGTCTCCAACTTTTAAAGCCTTCGATGAAGGTAGTGAAGTAATGAGTAAAGAATCTAATTCTGCTTTGGCCATTAGACAGGAAAAATTTATTCGTGATTTAAAAAACGCCTTAATTAGAATTGAAAATAAAACTTATGGTGTTTGTAGAGTTACAGGCAAATTAATTGCTAAAGAGCGATTAAAATTAGTGCCTCATGCAACCTTAAGTATTGAAGCCAAAAACATGCAATAATATTATTTAATTATATATTTGAAACGTCTCAATTTTTTGAGGCGTTTTTTATTTCAAGACTTGTCGCACAGAACAGTCGAAACGCCTCAATAAAACATTAATAAATGTCTTTAAAAAAATCAATCTTTCTAATAATCATTATTTTACTAATTGATCAAATAAGTAAAGTTTATATAAAAACTCACTTTAAACTTCAGGAAAACGTTGAAGTATTTAGTTGGTTTCAAATTTATTTTATTGAAAACGATGGGATGGCCTGGGGAACAAAAATAAGCGATTTTGTGTCTTTTATTTCTGAGAGAAATGCAAAAGTAGCATTAACATTGTTTAGAGTATTGGCTATTTTCGGAATTGGATATTGGCTATATGATGCCACTAAAAAGAAAGCATCACGCATATTAATTTTAGCCATTACATTAATTTTTGCAGGCGCTATGGGTAATATTATAGATTCTGTATTTTATAGTGTTTTGTTTGATGATAGTTTTAATCAGGTAGCGACCTTTTTACCTGAAGCTGGAGGATACGACTCTTTATTGCACGGCCGTGTGGTAGACA
>CAVOQU010000016.1:0-11968 GCA_963698455.1 uncultured Flavobacteriaceae bacterium
ACTAATCGAAAAATAATAGGGCAAATTTAAGAATAGTACTTTGGTTAAAACATGACTTTTGTTAGGTTTTACCATTAGGAATTAACATTAGTTGGGTTGTTAAGCAATTTTACTTCAAAATCTAATTTCAATTTTCGGAAGCCAAAAAAATAAAAGTAATAATTGATTAAGGAATAGTTTTTAGATCGGTTTAAAAAAAGAAAAAATAACTACTTTTTATTAAAATTGCTGACGAATTAGTAATTAAATGACAATTAAAAAAACCGTAATACTTAGTTAATAAAGTAAATACGGTTTTATAGTGTACTCAAGGCGGGAATCGAACCCGCACTCCGAAGAACCGGATTTTGAATCCGGCGCGTCTACCAATTCCGCCACTTGAGCTTAGATAGGACAGCAAAAATATATATTTTTTCGATATTATTCATAAAAATACTAGGCAATATACTTTTTAGGTTAAAATAAATGTATAAATTTGCACCTCGTTTAAAATGAGGCGCGCTTTTGCGCTATAAAACAACAAGTTAACTATGCCAATTGTTATCACCGGAGCTAAAATTTTTGCATGTACCCAAAGTAAAGTGTTGGGTGAAAAAATTGCTAAGTCTTTTGGAACCGATTTAGGTAAAGTTATTACCTCGACTTATAGTGATGGGGAGTTTCAACCATCATACGAAGAGTCTATTAGAGGTACACGTATTTTTATTATAGGTTCTACGAATCCAGGTGCTGAAAATTTAATGGAAATGTTGTTAATGATTGATGCTGGTAAACGAGCTTCGGCAAGACATATTACAGCTGTTTTACCATATTTTGGTTGGGCAAGACAAGATAGAAAAGATAAGCCAAGAGTGCCAATTGCGGCTAAATTAGTTGCTAAAATGCTAGAAGCAGCGGGCGCAACACGAATTATTACCATGGATTTGCATGCAGACCAAATTCAAGGATTTTTTGAAAAACCGGTAGATCATTTATTTGCATCCACCATTTTTCTGCCTTATTTAAAAAGTTTGAATTTAGATAATTTAACTATTGCATCTCCAGATATGGGGGGCTCGAAAAGAGCTTATGCCTATTCAAAAGCATTAGAGTGCGATGTCGTCATATGTTATAAGCAACGCGCTAAAGCCAATGTTATTTCTCTTATGGAATTGATTGGTAATGTTGAAGGTAGAAATGTTGTTTTGGTTGATGATATGGTTGATACCGCAGGTACTTTAACAAAAGCAGCCGATTTGATGATGGAACGTGGCGCGTTAAGTGTTAGAGCTATATGTACACATCCGGTATTATCGGGTAAAGCATACGATAATATAAACAATTCAAAATTAGAAGAACTTATAGTAACAGACTCTATACCAATTAAACCTTTAAGCGATAAAATTAAAGTTTTAAGTTGTGCCGATTTATTTGCCGATGTTATGGAAAAAGTACACAACAATAAATCTATCAGTTCAAAATTTGTAATGTAATCCCCTCCAACCTACCCAAAGGGAAGGAGAAAAATAATGAATAATATTAATAAACAATAAATAATTTTTAAATGAAATCAATTACAATCAACGGATCTCAAAGAGAAAGCGTGGGCAAAAAAGCAACAAAAGCCTTACGTAATGCTGGTCAGGTTCCTTGCGTATTATACGGAGGAGATAAGCCAGTTCATTTCACATCAGAAGAATTAGCATTCTCAAAACTTGTATACACTCCTAATGCGCATACAGTTGTGATTGCTTTAGAAAGTGGTGAAAAGTTCAATGCTATTTTACAAGACATTCAATTTCACCCGGTAACAGACAAAATTTTACATGTAGATTTTTATCAGTTATTTGAAGATAAAGAAATTACTATGGAAATTCCACTTGTTTATGTTGGAAGCTCTAAAGGAGTTAAAAATGGTGGTGTATTACGTAAAAACAGACGTAGTTTACGTATAAAAGCATTACCAGCTAACTTGCCAGATTTTATCGAAGCAAATGTTACACCACTTAAAATTGGTGACAAACTTTACATTACTACATTGCAAAATGATGCATTTAAATTTATGCACCCAGACAATACAGTAGTTTGTTTAGTAAGACGTTCAAGAGCATCAGTAGACGCATTTGAAGAAGAAGAAGAAGAAGCAGCAGCAGAAGCAGCAGCAGAAGCAGCGGCAGAAGCAGGCTTAGAAGTAGAAGCTACTCAAGAATAGATTACATTCTTAATTAAATACTTAAAGCATCCCGTATTATTCGGGATGCTTTTTTATTTTTACAGAAACATAAAACTTGATGTGCCAGTTTTTAATTCGTTTATTTAGGAAGAAAGTTAGAATTGAAGAAAAAGATTTAATGAAAAAGTTTTTAATTGTAGGTTTAGGAAATATTGGAGAAAAGTATGCCAATACCCGTCATAATATAGGATTCAAAATATTAGACTATTTTGCTTCGCAAGAAAGTTTAACCTTCGAGACCCAAAAACTAGGCGATGTTACCACTTATAAATTAAAAGGAAGAACCTTTATCTTTCTAAAACCAAGTACCTACATGAATTTAAGCGGAAAATCAATAGTTTACTGGTTAACAAAAGAAAATATCCCGACTGAAAATTTATTGATAGTTACGGATGATTTAAATCTGCCTTTCGGAAGCATTCGCATAAAAACAAAAGGAAGCGATGGCGGACATAATGGTTTAAAAGATATTCAAGAAAAGTTAAATACGGTGACTTATAATAGATTTAGGTTTGGAATAAGTGATGCATTTAATAAAGGGCAGCAGGTGGATTATGTTTTAGGTGAATGGACGGACGAGGAAAATCAGAAACTTAAGGAGCGTCTAGATAAATCTGTTGAAATTATTAAATCGTTTGCTTTGGCAGGAATCAATATTACCATGAATACTTTTAATGGAAAATAAAAAAGGAAAGATTTAAGCTTTCCTTTTTTATTTATTTTATAATTATGCGTTTTGTAGATTTCCTTAAACCATCATTTACAATCAATAAATACATCCCAGATTGCACATTATTTAGTTGTATTTCTTGTCGAAAATCGCCATTATTTGGGTATGTGTTTTTGTAAATAATACGATTTCTTACATCGTATAGTTCAAAATCAATATCACGGCTTAATGCACCATTTAATTGAACAGTAAAAACACCGTTACTAGGGTTTGGATACACGATGAAATTCTCAAAACCAAATTCTTCAATGGAATCGGTTGGGATTATATTAAGAGTATAATCTTCTACTTCACCACCAATAATATTTTCTTCAGAAGTGTGTTGGCTACCATCGCCATATTTACTAGAGACTCTCATAACGGTATTTCCTAATATGGCATCGATTGGAACTTTAATGGAGAGAGGCGAATTAGTAGTTGCCCCATTAGTTACATTAGTCGTATTTCCTAAATCATAGACTTCTTCAAAATCTTCAAAACTAGAATTTTGATTCCAATCTATCCATACTTTTGTAGAAGCTTCAAAATTACCATACGTGTTTATATTTACACTTAAAGGGTAAGAATTATCTCTGCTAACAGTTGTAGAAATAGATTTAAAATCATTATATCCCGATGCTATTATAGTAACATTGTTAATGGTGTTAAAACTCACTAATGAAATACTTACTTCCTGCGGTGAGGTTACATTAATTGTATAATCTTCAACTTCGCCATCAAAGCCATTTTCACAAGCGGTAGGTAAACCATCATCTTTATATTTGGTAGATACGCGCATAATTGTACTACCTAAACTAGCACCTGCAGGTACCGTTATTGAAAATGGAGAATTAGCTGTATTTCCATTTGTAACATTGGTGGCATCTCCCAATTTATATTCTTCGCCTGCATCATTAAAACTACAGTTTTGGTTCCAGTCTATCCAAACTTTGGTAGCGGTTGTAAAATCACCATCCGTATTAACCTTTACCGTTATATTGTAAGAACTGGTTCTAATAACATTTGTAGAAATGTTTGTGTAATTACTATATCCAGAGGGTTTTGCTGAAATATTATTAATGGTGTTAAATTGGACAGAAGTCGTACTGGTTTCATACTCTGTACTGGCAATAGAAGTGCAATTCCCATTGTAAAACGGAAAATCTATATTTTTGTTTTTAGTAATTGAAGTGGAAGTTCCGGTTATTGTAATGGGATAATTTCCTAATGGAACACCGTCTAAATTATTAATGGTCATAATAACGTTTCCTGAAGTATTTAAACTTGTTGGCGAAAAAGTTACAGAGGAACCACTTGGATTCCCTGATGCACTAAAAGTCGTATTCTCCGAAAAACCATTTGCCACTTCATAATTAAAATTAAATGTGGCTAAGGTTTCACCACATGCAATAGGGTCTAAAGTTTCTTCAACCATAAAAAAATCGGGAGTTGGAGAAATTGAAAAGTCAAAATCGGAAACATCGTAAAATATATTATTGGCTGCTTCAATAAGTATTCTTGCTGTACTTGTATTCGGAATTAAAGGCACTGCGTATGTATGATTTCCATCATTAGGTGTAATCGATGCGATAGTTATTGGAAATGTTAATCCGCCGTCTGTCGATAATTTAATATTTACATTTTGGCAATTTATGGTTCCATTATTTGTTTGACCAACCACCCAGTTAATTGTAACATTGCTTCCCTGCGTCCACGAAACAGGATTAGTTACAGTAAACGGAGTCACATTTTCTACTGTAATTTTCATGGTATCATAACTACTTTGACCACCACCAGAACTCACAGGGGCTCTATCTCTAACTGTTAAAGCCCAATTTAGTGTTCTTCCAACGGTAGATACTGTTTCCCAATCGCTTCCTAAAGTAGGGTTGGTCTGTATAGTATTTCCAGCCAAAACGCTGTTAAATTTAGGAATGTATCTATTTGAAATACTCGAAGGTGTTAAAGAGCGATTCATAGATCCAGAAAGTAAATCGGGTCCAAAATTCAAATAATTAACCAAACCACTATCGGTTTGTTCCCAGCAATAACTTAAGTTATCACCACTGTCCGCATCGGTCGCCAATCCTTTTAGCACATATGCTGTACCTGCAGGAATGTTGTAATCGTTCCCTGCGTTTGCAATAGGCGGATTGTTAGAAATTACTTCGGTCGTTTGGCAAGTCTTCGTGACTAGGTTATCTAATATTTGTTTTATACTATGATAATGAAAATATGGGTCACTATTCAGTTCTACATTATTTGCTCCTTCAATTCCGGCGTAGGCCATAATGGTAGTGCCACTTCCCGGTTCTGAATTAACTCCAGTCCCTTCGGTATCGAAGGCCCAGGTATGGTTAGCACCCATTTGATGTCCAATTTCGTGTATTACAAAATCTAAATCGAAGGTGTCTCCTTCCGGAATGCCGTTAGAGGGGGATGTAAACCCGCTACCTTTTGAACCATTAACACACACACAACCAATACAGCCTGCATTTCCGCCACCACCCGTAGCACCAAATAAATGTCCAATGTCGTAAGCAGCTTCTCCAATAACGCTGGTTAATGTACTTTGAAGTTCTGTGCTCCAAGCGCCATCAGCTCCTGTACTAGCCGGTGAATAGGGGTCTGTTGCTGCATTTGTATAAATTAATTGAGGGGCATTAACAAGTTGAAAAGTAACAGCCATATCTGTTTCAAAAATGTCATTCACTCGATTTAAAGTAGCATTTATAGCGGCTAAAGCATCAGCAACTGCATCACCATTTCCTGAAATTCCATCATCATGATATGTAGTGTATTCTCCAGTTACAGAGATGGCTATTCTAAATTTTTGAAGCGTTTGGTTATTAGCACCACCTTCATTAAGTGTAATTTTTGAAGTCTTGCTGTTTTTGTTGAATGTTTCATTCAACGCATCAATAGTTTTACATTCAAATTTATCTGCAAATATGTTTTTATCTTTTCTTGAATATAAAATATATTGATTAGAATTTTTTGAAACAGGTTGCATGAAAACACTCGGCTTATCCAAATATGAAATCATGGTTTGCACGCCTTGTGGCGAAACACTCATTCGTAATTTTGTACCAGAATTATTGGTACTAATGCCAACATACGATTTAATATCCGGGTATTTTGCTGCTAATTTAGGATCAAAAACAGGGGCTTCATAAATTTTAAAAGACTCCACTTTACCGTCTTCACCTGGGATATTAATTATTATAGATTGTTTTTTGGATTTATCGCTTCTTAAAAAAACAGGCGATAACGATTTCTGTAATGAAATCGTATTGAGTTCAAAAACATGAATTTTATTTTTATCTAAATTTAACTCAGAAACTATTTTGGTATCTTTAGTAGATTCAATTTTCTTCCAAGAAGAATTTTGAGCAAAAACTGAAAAGACAAACAAAAATATTGCTATTGATAAAACATAATGTAGTTTTGCTTTCATAAAAATATTTGGGACTATTTTAGTAGACACTAAAACAAATCTAACTTTTTTTAACCAAAATAGCAATTAATCGCTTGTTATGAGCAAAATTAGAAACATCAAGGCATATAACTCTGCCGAACCTACTATAGTTACTATTGGCACTTTTGATGGGGTACATATTGGACATCAAAAAATAATTAATCGTTTAATTAGCATTGGCAATGAATCGCATTTAAAATCTGTAATACTTACTTTTTTTCCGCATCCACGAATGGTGTTACAAAAAGACTCAGGTATAAAACTAATTAACACTATTGAAGAACGTCGTACAATTTTAGAGAATTTAGGCTTAGATTATTTACTTATAAAAAAGTTTACCAAAGCATTTTCACGGCTTTCAGCTGAAGATTTTGTAAAACAAATTTTAGTTGATAAACTAAAAGCAAAAAAAGTAATTATTGGATACGATCATAGATTTGGCAGAAACAGAAATGCCAATATTAATGACTTGAAGATATTTGGCGATAAATATGGATTTGAAGTTGAAGAAATTTCTGCCCAAGATTTAAACGATGTGTCTGTAAGTTCTACAAAAATTAGAAAAGCGCTTAATGAAGGTGATATTACTAAGGCAAATGCTTATTTAGGATACAGCTTTATGCTTACAGGAAAGGTTGTTAAAGGCAAAGCATTGGGTAGACAAATAGACTATCCTACTGCTAACATCAGTATTACTGAAGATTATAAATTAATCCCTAAACACGGCGCTTACATTGTGAGTTCAGTTATTGAAAAAAAGATGATTTATGGTATGATGAACATCGGCTATAATCCCACTGTCGATGGAGATGAAGAAACCATTGAAGTCCACTTTTTTAATTTCAATAAAAATATTTATAGAAAAACAATTCAGATTGATTTATTGCATCGATTACGTGATGAGAAAAAATTTGATTCTGTTGATGCTTTAAAAGCACAATTATTAAAAGATAAAGAAATATCGATTGACTATATAAAAACTCATTTTAATTAACTTCTATTTTACATTACAAAAGAAGACTAAATATCTTCGCAATTCATTAAATTTGTCGCTTAAATTTTCAAGACATGTTACAAGTTCCTTTTATTAGAGAAAACAAAGATTTGGTTATAGAACGATTAGCAAAACGAAATATGGATGCTACTCAAATGATTAGTGATGTTATTTCTTTAGATGAAGACAGAAGACGTATTCAAACTGAGTTAGATAATATTTTGGCGGAATCGAATGCTCTTTCAAAAGAAATAGGCAACTTATATAAAGCTGGGCGAAGCTCAAAAAGCGAATCTTTTAAAAGAGAAAACAGTTAAGTTAAAGGATGATTCAAAGGAATTAAACGACGCACTAAACAATAAAGTTGAAGAATTAAATCAACTGCTTTATAAAATTCCGAATGTTCCAAATGAGATAGTACCTAATGGAAATTCTGAAACAGATAACTTAGAAGTTTATAAAGAAGGCGACATTCCTGTGCTACACGAAGGCGCTTTACCGCATTGGGAATTGGCCAAAAAATACGATATCATAGATTTTGAATTAGGAAATAAAATTACAGGAGCAGGTTTCCCGGTTTATAAAGGAAAAGGCGCCAGACTACAGCGTGCTTTAATTGCTTATTTTTTAGATCAAAATACGGATGCTGGTTATACCGAATATCAATTACCACTTTTAGTAAACGAAGCTTCTGGTTTTGGCACAGGGCAATTGCCAGATAAAGAAGGGCAAATGTATTATGTTACTGAAGATAACTTGTATTTAATACCAACGGCTGAGGTTCCGGGAACCAATATTTTTAGAGACGTGGTGTTGAATGAAAGCGAATTACCGATAGGCATTACAGGTTACACGCCATGTTTTCGACGTGAAGCAGGAAGTTATGGCGCACATGTTAGAGGTTTAAACCGTTTACATCAATTTGATAAAGTAGAGATCTTAAGAGTAGAACATCCAAGTAAATCTTATGAAGCTTTAGATGGTATGGTAGAGCATGTAAAAACCATTTTACAAGAACTAAAATTACCTTATAGAATATTAAGACTTTGTGGGGGTGATTTAGGGTTTACTTCGGCGTTAACCTACGATTTTGAAGTGTTTTCTACCGCTCAGGACAGATGGCTAGAAATATCTTCGGTATCTAACTTCGAAACTTTTCAGGCAAATCGTTTGAAACTACGTTTTAAAAACAGCGATGGTAAAAATGAATTGGCTCATACCTTAAACGGAAGTTCATTGGCATTACCGAGAGTTTTAGCAGGTATTTTAGAAAACTACCAAACAAAAGATGGTATTGTAATTCCAGAAATTTTACAACCTTATACAGGTTTTAAAATCATTAATTAAGAACAACAAAAAATTGTAAAATATGTAACAAAAACCTGCAATATTGCAGGTTTTTGTTGTTATTATCGATTAAGTGTAAAATAAATACGTTTTTAAACGATTTTATTTTCGTTTCCTTTGCGATTCTGAAAATATTTAAGAAGTTCGTGGTACCAAATCATTTAAACCTACTAACCATGAAGAATATTAAACGCTTGGTAATTCTAATTACACTAATTTTTTTCGCAAGTAAAGTGTTGTTTTCAGATTTTGAAATTACAAAATCCGAAATCAATTTAACAGCAATTGTGAGTGAATAGGGATTTATTTCTTTAAAAAAGACTGTCCCCAATCTAGAACAACGTTTTTTTATTAACGGTAGTTAATGGAACATTTATTTTGGTTGGTTAGTGCCCGGATTTTTATTCGGGCATTTTTTTATAATTATATTAGTAAAATCTACAAATCGCATTTGTTATATTTACAGTATGATGAGACTCCTTTTTATTTTATGTCTGCTAATAAGTGCTCAAGTATTCTCGCAAGAGGATAGTATTGCGAGAGATTATTTTAAAAATGGGGATTTTGAAAAGGCATTATATGAGTATAAAGAGTTATATGCTCAGGCACCATCTAATATTACATATATATCGCAAATAATAACCACACATCAACAATTAGAACAGTATGATGAAGCTGAAGCATTTATTTTAAAACTTCTCGAACGTATTAATTACCCGGCATTTCTGGTAGAATTAGGTTATAATTATCAGCTCAAAAACAATTTAGAAAAAGCGAATACGAGTTATATCAGTGCATTAGCAAGTATTGATGAAAAACCAGGCAATGTATTTTCCGTTGCACGAAGTTTTCAAAACCATTCCCTATTAAACGAAGCCATTATAGCATATGAAAAAGGAATGTTTTTAAATCCTGAATTTAATTTTAAACTACAATTAGCGCAGTTGTATGGTGAACAAGGGAATATAGAAAAAATGTTTACCAGTTATATAGAATTTGCTGAAACGAACCCAATGAATTTGGGCACCATAAAACGGGCTATCAACGAATTTATAAGTGAAAATAGTGAGACCAAAAATAATTTATTGTTCCGAAAAATATTGCTATTAAAAATACAACAAGAGCCTAGTTTGATTTGGAATGATTTGTTAAGTTGGCTGTTTGTTCAACAGAAAGACTACAAAAAAGCATTTCTTCAAGAAAAGGCCATTTTTAACAGACAACCCGAAAGTTTAAACAGAATTTATGATTTAGCTTTAGTAGCCTCTAATGAGAATAATTATGAAGCAGCAAAAGAAATTTTCGCTTTTATAATCAATATAGCACAAGATTTCGATATGTTACTTGAGGCGCATTATAACATACTTCAAATAGAAACCAGCTTAAGCTCTAAAGAAAATTATGAAGCTATTGATTTAAAATATCAGGAATTGTTAAAAAGTCTCGGTACCTTTTCGCAAACTTTAAAATTACAAATAGCATATGCCCACTTTTTAGCCTTTTCTAAAAATGAAACTAAAAAAGCAACCTCATTTTTAGAAAAAACACTAGAGCTACCATTAACCGAATTACAACAAGCAGAAGTTAAACTTGAGTTGGGTGATATTTTAGTATTGCAAGAAAAATTCAACGATGCTTTAATTTATTTTACTCAGATTCAGAGGAATTTAAAAAACAGTACCATTTCCCAACAAGCACGTTTTAAAGTGGCACAAGCAAGTTATTATAAAGGCGATTTTAAATGGGCAGAGTCACAACTTAAAATTTTAAAAGCATCTACATCTCAGCTTATTGCAAATGATGCCCTCGATTTAAAATTACTTATTACCGATAATAAATATGAAGATTCTTTACAAATTGCTTTAAAACTGTATGCCAAAGCAGATTTGCTGTCATTTCAAAATAGAAATGACGAATCAATAGTCTTGTTGGATAAAATATTAAGCGAACATAAAACAGAACCTATTATTGCACAAGCACTTTTTAAACAAGCACAATTATTCGAACTAAAAGGACAATATGAAAAAGCCGTTTTAAATTATGAGGCTATTATAGAAAATTACAGAGATGGTATTTTAATTGATGACGCCTATTTTAAACTGGCCGAACTTTTTGAAAAACAATTAAAAAGCCCTGAAAAAGCAAAAACCTTCTACGAACAAATTATATTTAATCATGCCGATAGCATTTATTTTGTAGATGCCCGAAAGCGTTTTAGAGCTTTACGTGGCGATGCTATTAATTAGAATTCTAGACAGGTTAGATTGTTAGATAAGTTAGATTTTAGACATTAACCCAACACCCAACACCCAACACCCAACACCAATGATAATATACAACGTTACGTCAAATATAGATGAGAGTATTCATGATGAATGGCTTACATGGATTAAAGAGCATATACCACAAGTATTAGCCTCAGGAAAATTTGAAAACGCAACCCTAGCGAGAGTTCTTGTAGATGAAGATATGGAAGGTGTAACGTATGCTGTACAATATCGAACAAATTCGAGAGAAGCTTTAGAAGCATATTATAAGGACGATGCTCCAAGGCTAAGATTCGATGCTCTAAAAAGATTCGGAGATAAGGTATTATCTTTTAGAACAGAGCTTCAAATTCTTGATGAGTATTCTGTTAGGCTTGATTAACTAAAAATATTATTTAAAGTTTTTCAACTTCCCAAAAGAAAATTACAATTCATTTTATAATATAAATTTACCTCTCTGCACCTTTGAGTGTAAAACTTACTATATTCGTATTTCTAGTTTTAAATTAATAAATTTATACGTAAATCCGTGGCAAATACCCCAAATCAACACCATGTAAAAGCAAAAAAATATTTAGGGCAACATTTTTTGAATGATGAAACAATTGCTCAAAAAATTGCCGATACACTTTCATTAGTAGGTTATAAAACGATTTTAGAAATTGGTCCGGGTATGGGTGTGCTTACCAAATATTTGTTGCAAAAAGATGTCACAACCCATGTTATAGAAATTGACACAGAATCTGTCGCATATTTACAGGCCAATTATTTAAATCTCGCTTCAAGAATTATTGAAAAGGATTTTTTAAAGTACGATTTAAACGAGGTTTTTAAAGGAGAACCCTTTGCTATCATTGGTAATTTTCCATATAATATTTCAACACAAATTGTTTTTAAAACTTTGGAAATGCGCGATCAAATCCCTGAGTTTTCTGGGATGTTTCAAAAGGAAGTTGCAGAA
>CAVOQU010000017.1:0-459149 GCA_963698455.1 uncultured Flavobacteriaceae bacterium
CAATAAAAAACACCAAACGATGACACCAGATGATTGTTTTGTCTCAGCACCTATCTTTTGCAAATTTCGCTATATAACTAAGGTTTAAGCCCCAGTTACGATCAAACCAGTAATAGGCACCAAGGCCTACGTTAAGGGTGATACCCTGTGTTTCTGGGACGTCGACCAGGTTGCCTGATAGGTTTTTGGCCTGATAACCGTCTATGGTACGGTATCCCGATCCGGCCGTTACATAAGGCGTAAACATGTGGTCATTTAGAACTTTCCTGATAAATAGTTTAGCGGAAAAATCAACCGCAAAATAATTAGGCTCATCACCAGTTTGAATAGTAAGCAATTGAATGGTTTTCCCTGCCTGGTATTTGTTTAATAAGACGTTGGCACCAAAACTAAATCTATTATTTATAAGATACTCAGCACTTAGCATAAAAGGACTCCCCCAATTCTTGTTTTTTAGCGTAAAAAAATCAGAAAAGGTTTGATTACCACTGTCTTCAACCATGTTTATTCCGGCTCCTATAATCCAGTTACCTGAAAAATTTGTTTCTTTTTCTGTTGCGGTATTTGTTTCTTTTTCTGTTACGGTATTGGTTTCAACTGCCTTGGCTGGTATGGTATTCTTGTAATTAGAATTTAGGAGTTTATCATAATCTACTGCTTTGGTTGGTTTTACCAGCGTATCGTTTTGTGCTTGTATCATAGTAAAACACATGATGCCAAATATTGTAAGAGCAATTAATTTAATTTTAGTCATAATCAATAAATTTTATGGAGTTATCTGGTGGTAAACAAAGATATAAGAAAGTTAAGGTATTATGTTTTTTAAACTTAGATAGAAATGAAAATTCTAAAGAATTTTGTAAGCAATCATAAAAGGTTTAGCGAAACATGACGAAACTAATCATAGCCAATGAAACCCCGGCAATAAAAGCAATAAATAAAACTCGAAACATTTTGTTTATTAATATCATAATTTTAGACTGTTTTGATAGTAGCATGCTGAGGGAAAATACATTTAACTTTAGTTTTTAATTACAGGCTAGGGGAGAGAGAGATTGTTATTGTATACATAAATGATTGCTTTTAGGATCTATATGTAATTTAATGTGTTTACATGGCTTCGCCAGTAATAGTCCCATTAAAGAGATATTATAAATGTTTCATTTCATTAGTAAAAGTAACATATTTTTCAACAAAGAGAAAAGCTAAATCCTACTTATTTTAAATTATTTTATCTTGTTTTTTTACAAATAAATAACTATTTTTTTTATTTAGTTATGGTTATCTTCATGCCTAACTCTTTTAATACAATCTGAACCCTATTCTTTGAAACTTCATTAATAATGCCTTTTTGCCCAATAAAACCATTGTTTTGCATGATATACGTGTCTCCTGTTTTTAATTCCTGAACCATGGAATCACTTATTTCGCCCCGAAGCCATTCTTGCATGGTTTCAATTTCTGAGTTTTGAACAATTGCAGGTTTCCCTAGCCAAAACAAATAGCGCTGCGTGCCTGATACTTCAAAAACCTTATCGCGGTCTGATTCTGAACATTGAATGAATATAATTCTTGGAATTAATGGCGCTTGTATTTTCTTCTTTACGATCTGACCATTGACGTATTGTCGTCACCATTGGGCAGTATACAGATATGCCGAGTTCGGTTAATTGCAATAAAACTTTCTTCTCCCTATTTAGTTTTGTATATAATACGTACCAATTTTTACGCTCTGACATCGATTATTTTTTCAATATAATGGAAATATAACCTAAAATTACAATATTTAAAAAAACGAATTTTACGAAAACCCGTATAACCCCTGATAGGTACGATTCTTAAGTTTTAAAAATTGAGAATACAGTTGTAATTGCAACTTTTATAATGGTTTTATAATTGCCGTATAAATTTTCTATTTTTAATTTGCAACTAAAGTTATACAATGTTTTATAAATAATTTAATTCAAATTCAAAAAAAAATGTTTTTTACTTGGTACTGTTATTTATAAATCGTGTTCACTATCGTTGTGCAACTGTCATGATTTCATTTAAGTTATACATAGACATAAAAAAAACGGTTTAGAGAGAACTAAACCGTTAATTTGAATTTGATTAAGCATTGTAGCGAGGGAGGGGGGCACGATCCCCAGACCTTCGGGTTATGAACTCTGATTGTTTTATGTCAAAATCAATCAAATCGTGATAAAATACGTAGATATTTAAGGTTTTAATTTTTTTTGATGTTGTTTAATGTTGAATAACACGTATTCCGTTAAAGAATAGTTCGTTATGTCCGGATTTTCCAACCGCCGCAATTTTGCCAATAACAAACGCAAAAATGCTCATTGCTAAAATGATGCCCGATGCAAATCCAATGATGTAAAGTATAGAGTCCATTTGAGATTCAAAAGCTAATACAGGACGAAATATTAAAAAATGAGCAATACCTGCCAGACCATGTAAAATAGATGCTAATAAACCTGCAATAATCGAAAACTCTAACAGGCTTATACTATTAGACATATGATTATTAAAATAATATAAATTCGGAGCTTAAAAGATGATTAAACTGATGTTAAACGAAATTATTCAAACAGATAAATGATTGTTTTTTGCTGCTAATTTAGCATCTAAATATGTTGTTTTGTGAAGACTAAGATCAAGTAACTAAAACCGTCTTCTTTGTCCGGAAAACTCCATGGCTTCACCTTTTCCAAAGCCGTAGCTTAATCCTAAGGTTATAAATCTTCCACGTGCGCTGGTTCTGCTTAAAAAGAAATTGGGCTGTGTTGTGCTGGATATAAATTTTCTGGAGGCAAAAACATCTTGAACACTCAAGTTTATGATTGCTTTGCCTTTAAATATTTTTTTTCGTATCCCTGTATCGGCATAAATTTCTTCACCTCGTTTTTCTAAAACACCCTGAAATGGAGAACGGTAGTTTCCGGTAATTTCAAAATCGATACCAGCCGGAAGTTTAAACTTCGAGTTTATTTTGGTGGACCATAAATCACCTTTAAAGTCAAAAGAATTACCGCCAAAGTTTCCTTTTCGGTTAAAGAAATTAAAGTTGGCATCTACAGTTATAGTAGCCCAATCTGCAGGCGCGTATTTGCTGTTAAATTCTAATCCCGTTGTGCTGTTAGTACCAACATTCATTGGCATTCTTGTGCTTACATTATTAGTATAGGTGAATATGTCTTCTATAACATCGGTGGTATAACGGTAGTAGCCTCCAAAATTTAGCGATACTTCCCCTAACTTTATAATACTTGTTATTTCGTAAGAATCTGTAAATTCGGGTTGTAAATCTGGGTTACCCGTTGATATATTAAAATTATCGCGAATTATTGAAAAAGGATTTAAATCTCTAAGCCCAGGTCGCTGTATTCTTTTAGAATATCCGGTTTGAAGTGAGAATGATTCTGAAATTTTATAGGATGAATGCACACTTGGAAATAGATTGGAATAATTTTGACTCGTTCTTTCATCAGTGATTTCAAGTAAAGTTTTTAAATCGGTATACTCAAGTCTGAAACCTAATTTTAAACCCCATTTATCACCTTCATAACTGGTGGTTCCATAAATCCCGATTACATTCTGATTGTAGTCAAAAACATTGGTTAAATTAGGGTCGCTAATCCAATTACCATTTATAAGATTCTGAACTTCATAATCATTAAACACATCTTGAATCACGTATTGTGCGCCTGTTTCTAAGGTGTATTTTTCTGAAAACGGACGGGTATAATCAAGTTTGAAAGTGTACTCGACACGCCCAAAATCGGTTAGATTTTTTTCTTCGCTGTCTTCTTCATTAGTCCCCAGAGATACGGTATTTATAAAATCGGATTCTGAATCTTTACTGAAAGAAGAACCCATTGCTGAAAATAATAAATCATGGTCTTTATGGTCTTCAAAATCCTTTTTGTATTGAAGTTCATATTGCCATTTAGGGTTGTCTGCCAATGTTAATTCAGTTCTGGTCCATTGGTCTGTTAAATTATTATTGCCATCAAAACGGCTGTAATTGTTGGTGCCTGGAGTGTCTTCTTTTTCAAAAGCATAATTGACAGATAGTGTAATCACATTGTTTTTATTCAGAAAAAAATCAGAGCCGAGTAGGAAATTATAAAATTTTTCATGCATCTCACTATAGCCTTCATTCTTCAATAAAGTACTGTTTGAAATATCTTCATTTATGGTTTCGTAGTCATTAGGAAAGGTTCTTTTCCCCAATCCTATTTGACTAAAAATATTTAACTTTTCTGTTCTACGATTAATGCTTAATCCAAAACTCTGTGTGTCGGGCGATCCAATATTAAGTGAAACGGAACCGTTCAATCCCTTTTTTTGGTCTTTCTTTAATATAATATTTAAAATCCCCGAGGTTCCTTCGGCATCATATTTAGCAGAAGGATTGGTAATCACTTCTATTTTTTCAATCATTTCTGCGGTAATGGTACCTAATGCGTTATTGCCATCGCCACTAGCAAGTACCGAAGGTTTTCCGTTAATTAATATTTGTACACCTTGACTGCCTCTTAGGCTTATTTTACCTTCAATATCAACATTAACAGAAGGTACATTATTTAAAACTTCCAAAGCGCTGGCTCCTGAAGATGCTAAATCACTGCCTACATTAAAAATTCGCTTGTCTAATTTAAATTCGGTAGTCGATTTTTCGGCAAGTATGGTCACTTCAGAAAGATTTTCTAAATCTGTTTCTAAGTATATGGTTTTTAAATCAATGACAGAATCTGATTTAGAAGGTCTATTAAAAACGCTTTTTTTATATCCGATAAAGCTAACTTCAATATAAAAATTAATGGCAGTGGTAACGAATGAAAATGTACCATTTATATCTGTAGTAGTACCTTTTAATGGCTTAAGGGTTTTGCTATCTATAATTATAACAGTCGCGTATTCTATAGCTTGATTTAAATCTTTATCAACTACAACGCCTTTAATTTCAATTTCATTATTGGACTGAGCAGTAAGCGTGGATATTGAAATAAATAATAAGCATATTAAAAACAGAAAGAATTGGCTGTGATTTTTTAAAACCATGTTTATAATTTAAAAAACAAATATATAGGTTTACCTTGATAAATTATGTTAAATGAAGGTCTATGTGAAAGAAATTTGCTTTAAAAAATTGGTATTTTTTTTAATGCCCTTTGCTAATAGAAATAAAAAAAAATAGGAATAGATAAGTAGCCTAAACCGATTATTGTTTTATACCGAGCGGGTCATGAGCCTTGAATTCTAGGTTATGTTAACCATTTTCAATTTTATTGAATTTTCTTTATTGAGTTGTTAAATTAAATATTGGCCTACCATCCGTTCCGCCTACAGCTTTTATTTGATGATGGTGTGTAAAACATGTGGACGGTTGAAATCCTTTAAGTAGTTTAAACTGACATTCGAAGGTAATAATGGCTCCTAAAGTTCCTTTTTAAATTATCGGGAGTAGGGCAGTAGGTTTTAATCTCTAATCGTTGTCTGTCAAATTTTTCACAACGGGCATACTCAGATGAACTATAAACTAAAAACTAAACCGATAACCGAAGTGAATCTTTAAAGAACACAAATGCTATTTAGTCAAGTACTTGCCTTACAGCCTGAGCGATAGTCGAATACTCAGTCGACTCAACGAAGCCAATAGAAAAGATCTGAATCGTGGTTAAGTACTTATCTGCGCTTTTATTATTTTGTCTGCCAAAACCCAGCACCGTCATATAAGGCCTGTAGACATATTCATCTGGAAATTCATCATCTTCATGATGCAGCATATACAACACACGGGGTGATTTCTGATCTCCGAAGGCCATCCATTCAGGAGCAGGCAGATCACCAACAAAGGGCTCCTCTATTGGATGCCGCTTATTATCGATAGATGCATACCAATAATCAGTGGCATCCATTTCACCACCTGGCACACCTTCATATTGCACCCAATATTTATAACCAGTACTAACTTTTGTCATTGTGAAGTCACAGCGCTCTGGATAAAAATCCCACTGTCCCTGCCATTTTCCGTTATTTGAGGTAAAGGAAATGCGAACATGTTGTTTGGACTCAATCTCAACTATTGAAGTTGAAGGATCGGTACCCGCATTCATAGCGTGGAAATAATTACCGTCCTGACGGTGAATCGCATTTGGAAACCCTCGGTATTCGCCTTTATGACCCGACCCTTCTTCATTATGAAAGCCTATCCAATCTACACCATCTTTATCAATCATACTAGACAAACCTCCACCTTCTTTCTCGAGATAATAGGTTGCAGATGGTGTTGTAATGATGTATGCAGAACCTCCACCAGCTGATTCATCTATACCTTGTGTTAGTAACAGTTTCTGCCCATTACAAGAACCTAACAATAATAGAAGTATCAGTAATGCGGCCCATTTTTTTATATACATAAGTAATTTCTGAAATTAGGTTTAAGCAGATTTACTTATCGTACTACGTTTCAACATAAAACCAATTCCGAAAATAATCAGTGCACAAATCACAAACATAGCTCTTCCCCAAAACGGGTTTGGAATTAGAGTCATAAGCAAAATACCTACACCCATTGCCATTACCATATTACCCAATTTTTTTCTTTGTTGCTTGTCAAATTCGTCTTGTTGATCATCTGCAATAACAGGTGTAACAAGATCTTTGAAAAAGCGCTCAGTTTCTAATTTGTGTTCATCTGTTGCTTCATTATAGAATAAAGAAGTTAACCAGAAAAATCCTCCTGTGATAAACACATGACCAGCAATAGTTAAAATGATATTCATGTCAACAATTTCACGACTAGTTAAAGATTCAACACCAAACCATGAAACAACAACATCTGGAGTCATAACACTATCAACAATCCAGGAAACTCCTAAACCTAGAGCAATAGTTGCCCAAGGCGCCCATTTTGGTGTCTTTTTTACAAAAATACCAACTACTAGTGGCACCATCATTGGCATCTGAACCATTGTTGAAACCCTCATCATTAGTTCATATAAACTGAGTTCTTTTAGCGTTGCAAAATAAAACGCAACAGCAATAACTCCCATACCACTAATAAAGCTGACCAATTGACTGATTCGCAATAATTTCTTGTCACTATTATGTTTCTTCTTTTAGCAAGAAAAGGTTGATAGATACTTCTTACGAAGATACCAGCGTTTTTATTCAGTGCTGAATCCATTGAAGACATAGAAGCAGCAAAAAGACCTGCCATTAGTAACCCAACGGTCCCTACAGGCATAGCGTAACGGGCAAAATATAAATATACAGCATCGGCTGCTTTGTTACCAAGTTGCGACATAGTTTTCTGCAGCATCTGGGTATAAAGTAGCTGCTGCCCATGGTGGGATAAACCAAATAATTGTTCCTACACCCATGAGCGCCATGGCTAATAATGCAGCTTTACGTGCATTGATGGTGTCTTTTGCTCCCAGAAATCGAAATGAATCATGAAGATTCATCATTGTTATAACCTGTTTCGGCAAAAAGAAGATAAAAGTTCCGATTAATATTAAGGGATAGTTCATATTAGGACCTTCGAGAAAACCACCTGGGAAATTTTTAACCAAATTAACTGGGCCGTCAACCATTACTAATGCGACCCCCGCACAGGCAACTGAAACAACTGCCACTACCAAAGTTTGAACAAAGTCGGACGCAACAACCCCCCAGGCTCCTGAAAGTACAGATACAAAAACTACCGTCAAACCAATTCCTATAATGGTAACAAAAATATCCGCATCAAAAACAGCACTAGTAAAAACCCCTAAAGCATTTAACCATACACCTGCGTTTATAAACGAAAATACAATTAAAGCCCAGGAAAAAAACAGCTCATTTTGAGGGCCGAATCGCCCTTTTATTGCTTCTGTGGGTGTATCAACTCGCATTTGTCTGAATCGATGAGCGAAGAATAAATATCCACAATAGAATGCAAAAGTATTTCCAATATACACGGCACAAATAGCAAATCCATCGTGAAAGGCTTTTCCTGCCGCCCCCGTGAAAGTCACAGCTGAAAATTGCGCCATAAAAGCGGTTGAGCCTACCATCCACCACAACATTCTTCCGCCGCCACGGAAATAATCACTCGTAGATTTGCTTGCCATTCGTGAAAATATAACACCAATTGCAAGGATTAATACAAAATAAACTCCAATTACTAGATAGTCATAAAACATAGTTTTGCCTTTTTATTGCAGATGACGAACATCTGTCCAGTTATCATTCTTTCTAATTAAGTCAACGAGTTGCTGGTACAGACTACCTTCCTTAAAGGTTTGGTATGGAGCTACTGTTTCACCTTTAATATCTTTAACAAATTCTCTTACGAGATAATGCCAATTTCGTTCCGTATCTCCCGCAATTTTTGGTTGATTATCGGCAATGTCCTGAGGTATTGGAAGTTCTTCCCATGTTTTGTTTTCACCATACAAATGAAGTGGTCCCATACCATAATGGCCTTCAATAAAAATGGCGCCCTTTGTACCGTAAAACACAATATGGTTTTCTTGAAATTTAGGGTTTAGTCCGCCATGTTTAAACAGTACAGATACCGGTTTAGTAGCAAATTCACTTTCCAACTTTGCCAGCACCGTATACGACCATTCCACATTACTTTCTCCCCATTTAAGTGAAGGGTCATTTAAATCTTCAGGAATAAAATCTCTTCTGGTTTTGAAATTATGCACGCCTTCAACAATAGGTGCTTTACCTAAATCGTCACGCACTTCTCCAATTATCGAAAGGATTTTTTCACCAATCACAGATGTCACAATAGATATCATGTGGGTAAAGTTGTTGTTAAGTCGACCGCCACCATCTTCTTTTCGATGTGACCAGCCGAATGGAATATCCCGCTCCAAATTAAAATGCGACATACATTCTACTTCTACAGGTTCGCCAATAGCACCATCTGCAACAAGCTGTTTAGCATGTTGAATGTGTGGCATATATCGGAAGCTGGAAGCATAGGCTGTTTTTACTTTTTTCTGTTGGGCTAGTTTGTACAACTCCAATGAAGACGCTCCCGTATCTGTTAATGGCTTATCGCTAAATACATGACATCCAAACTCAATGGCCTGTTTTATTGGTTCATAGTGTGCGCCACCGGGTGTTGCAATAGAAACGATATCTGGTTGGCAATCTTTTAAGGCTTGTTGCCAATCTGTGCCCGAATAGGGAATATTCATTTTTTTAGCCACTTCACTTACAACGCTTGGGGTTCTACCAACGATACCAACTACTTCGGTACCAGCCGCACGAAATGCAACTGCATGACCTTGACCAGCAAATCCGGTTCCAGAAATTAAGGACTTTTAATTTTCTATCCATTTTTTAAATTATTATAATTTGTTTGACGAAGCATTAGTGAATTTTTCACAATTTGCTACCATTGAGACATGTGTTTAGCATACTTTCTAGATCACTTAATGCCTGTTTAAAATAGATTTAATTCAATCTTTTGTGATTCAAAACCTATACTTCAGTTTTCTAAAAATCACTTTCTTCTGCCATTTTTACGACACCTACAATTAGGATTAAATTAGCGAAGCGTCGCTGTTCACCTGTTTGAATAATTAATGTGGTGGCAGGTTCTCTTATTTTGTCATAGAAAGCCCAACGTTCCATCTCGTCCCAAGTAACGTCTCCTAGTAATTTTTTATAAGCATCGTGTATTTCTGCGTTTGCTTCAGCAGGCTTTTCCATGACGATAGCACCTTGAACAGGGCAGACTTCCAGTATGCCTTCAAGCACTGTGAGAGCATCTAATAGCCCAGGGCGAAAGTTAAGGTGTACGGTGGTGGAATTAGGACCTGTCATGGCACCGACTGGTAAATTGCCGTCTGCAATGACAACTTGTGCAAAATGGCCTGAACGTGCAAGCGCTTCCATTATCGTTGGGTGTATTACTGGTGTCTTTAGCATAAATTTTTATTTAAAAAAAGCACTAGGAACTATTTAGTTCCTAGTGCTTTTTGTTTTTATATTTTTCAACAATTATTAGCATATGGTTTAGCGTTAAGCCAAATATAATTTTACGGGAATCTACATATTGTAAACACCGCCATTGATGTCGAGTGTAGCACCCGTAATAAAGCCGTCGTATTCTGATGCCAGATATAAAACCGCTCTTGCTACATCATCTGCGTTACCTGCTCGTTGGATTGGAATGCCAGCCGTTGTTTCAGCCGCTGATTCTTTTGTTGTATGCGTGTTATGAAATGAAGTACCTAGGATAAGACCTGGAGCAACGGCATTTACTCGCGTACCTTGTGGTCCCAATTCTGCAGAGAGTGCTCGTGTTAGTGTTAAAATAGCGCCCTTACTTGTAGAATAAGCTAGAGACCCTGGGTGACCTCCTTTGCGCCCAGCGAGTGATGCTAAATTAACAATACTGCTGTTTTTATTTTTTGCGAGATAAGGCGCTGCGGCTCGCGTGACAAACATCATGGATGTGAGATTAATGTCCATTACCTTATGCCAGAACTCAGCCTCCATTTCACTCAACATTTTACGTGCAACAAGGGAACCTGCGTTGTTGATTAGTATGTCCAAACCTCCAAACGCTTCTACTGTTTTTTTGACCAATGCATTCGCATCGGCTTCTTTTGTTAAGTCACCACTTATAGCAACCGCTTTTTGTCCTTTGCTAATTGCGTATTCCGTCAATTGTTTTGCAGTATCATCACTGGAAAAATAGTGGATTGCAACATTGGCTCCGCTATCAATAAAGTGTCTCGTAATTGATTCACCAATTCCTTGAGCACCAGCTGTGATAAGAACGTTTTTTCCGGTTAATTTATTATTGTTTTTCATGTTGTTCCTATATTAATAGAGTTGATAATCCTTAAGATTTCAGAATCATCAATTCGTCTTTTTTTTTATTCCAATTATTCAATGTAATTGTAGAAATCACGGCAATAAAGATTGTCAAATATTCAAATCCGTGTTTTTTGCAATCACCAATGTTTATTTTTTCAAGATTTTTTCTTTAATACTAGCTAACACCACAATACTCGTATAATAATTTAAAATGCAGTTTCATTATTTCTTCTGCTAATTGCGGATTTTTATTTTTAATTGCTTCATATATTTCGGTATGCTCCTTTATTCTAATTTCATCTAGATTATCATAATTCTTATGATACTTTTTAAAATCAACAATTATTTGGGGCGTAATACCTATCATAATCTGATTAATAGTAACATTACCACTTGCTTTAGCGATTGCTAAATGAAATAATAAATCTTCTTGAACTGCGTCTTCTCCAGATTTTAATTTGCTTATATGAGCTTCTAAGGTTTTTTTAATTTTTCGCAAATCAGCTTCTGTACGTCTCACGGCGGCTAACTGAACAGCTTTTAATTCTAGTAAAATTCTAGTCTCTACCAAAGATTTAAAATTAGGTAAACCAAGACTTAGAATATCTTCTACCATTCCATTCATAGCAATGGTACCGATATTTGCAACAAATGTTCCGCTTTGCGGTTTTGACATTAATATGCCATAGGATTCTAATTTAAGAATAGCTACCCTAACACTTCTTCTACTTACACCAAACTTTTCAGCTAATATGCGTTCAGCTGGTAATTTATCTCCAGGTTCCAAATGTTTCTGGGCGATTAAACCACTTATTTGAGAAATTAATTTTTTAACTCGGCTAGTAATTTCTTGATTTTCATTTTTTGAAAGGACATCTAAGTTCATATAAATAAATTAAATTGGTGCACCAGATTGGTTCGGTAAACTTATTGAATTTAATTCATTTCCGAGAACAAACCTCCTTATAAATATCATAATTTTAAAAGGTTAACCGACCTATTTTATTTTGGTCGGTTAACCTATAAAAAACTAAACTAACTCAAACTTATAAACTATACTTTATTTAATAACCTGGATTTTGAGTGATTACTCCACCAGTTGCAAGAATTTCTGAGTTTGGAATTGGAAACACATAATAATTAGCATTAACCGTTAAGCCCATTTCGGCATCAACGGTACCTGTTCTCACCAAATCAAACCATCTATGGCCTTCTAAGGCCAACTCTACTCGTCTTTCTTTAGCAATTGCAGTTCTAACCGCAGCTTGGGTTGTAGCGGTACCAACTAAGCTGGTTAACCCTGCTCTAGTTCTAATAGCATCTAATCCGCCTAAAATAGTTCCAGATTGTGCTCCTGCTGTATTTGTAGTTTCGTTTAAAGCTTCTGCATATAATAGAATAACATCAGATAATCTCATTTCTATAAAGTCCTGCTCAAGACCGTCCAGTATATTTCTTACCTTTTGCATTTGCCACATCAATAGTTAATGCTTTTCTTAAATCCACTCCACCAGGGATAATAGCGCTAGAAGCATTCGCATCAAAAGCAGCTGTTAAGCGAGGATCTAATGGCGTACTAGATTTTGTGTCTGCTCCAGCAAACCATCCTACAAACGTAGATGCAGATGAAGATCCTTCGGCATTTGCAATAGAAGATGAAATTTTGGTTGCAAAAATGATTTCTTTACTCACATCGGTTACAACATTAGCAAAGTCGGTTTCTAAAGTTATACCTGCAGCAGTAGCACCACTTACAACAGTTCCAAGCTCTGTTGCTGCGCTGGGATAATTACCTCTGTGCATATAAACTTTTCCAAGATATGCGCGTGCTGCGATTTGAGTTGCGCGTCCAGCTGCTTTACCAGAATTAGTTAAACCTGCTATGGCATCTTGCAAGTCTGGAATGATTACATTATTGTACACGTCAGCTTTTGGCTGTCTCACTAAAATAGACAGATCTGAAGTGCTTGGTGTAGCCGATAAATTTATAGGAACATCACCAAAAATCGTCACTAGCTTGAAGTAAGACAAAGCTCTTAAAAATTTAGCCTCAGCTACCTCAGTAGCAACCGATGAATTTTCAATAACGTTATTCGTACTTAAGATTGCCTTATACAAATTACTATAGACCGGGCTAAAAAATGCTCCTGTCATATCTCCTCCCGCTAAATCGGAATTATAGGTATCCATTGATGTAAAAGGGTTTTCTATCATCAACATATTGTCAGCTCTAAAATCACCCAAAACAGCTTGTGACATTGCAACTCCTGTCTGGTAGTAATATGCTGCATTTAAAACGGGTCCAAATTGCTCCAATTTACTTGCTTCCAATTCTAAAGGAGGCGATTGGTCCAAATCATTATCACATGCTGTTATAAACAGCATTGACACTAATACGATATATATATATTTCATTATTTTCATTATTTTTTAATTAAAAATTAACATTTACACCGAACGTAAAACTTCTTACAATCGGACTCGCTCCTTCTTGATAACCGTAGGTTGTTGGTCCTGCATAACCACCATTTTCAATCTCAACACCTTCAGGATTAAATGACGTATAATCTTTACCCATTATATACAACAAATTGGTAGCTGCAGCATATACTCTCATAGAACTTATACCCATTTTGCTAATAAAATCTGGTTTAAGTGTATAACCTATAGTTAGGTTTCTTAAAGCGATATAAGAGGCATCTTGAATCATTGCACCATGCACATCTCTGGTTTCTAAATAATGCAAACCATTTGCATCGGCAATTTTATCGTTATTAAGGTCAAAAGCAGGTGTTGTATCGTCACGAAATTGTGATTGCCAGTAAATAGGATCTATATTATAAAGTTCTGCTCCTTGAGATCCCTGAAACTGGAATGAAAAATCAAAATCCTTGTAGTTCATATTACTCGACAGTCCCCAATAAAAATCTGGAGTAGCAGATCCTAATTTAACATAATCATCTTCATAAGTAATCTGACCATCTTTGTTTTGATCTACCACATATTGAACACCAGTTGTATATCCAATAGCTCTAGTAGGATCGTTTAGATATATAGATTCCACTTGACCTGCACTTTCATAGCCCCACATTTCACCAAGTTCGCCACCTACATAATTTCTGAACTCAGCACCTCTACCACTCGGTCCACCATAGATTTGACGAGGTAATTCGTCGATAGCACCTAGACTAGTAATTTCTGATTTAACCGTAGATAAGTTGGCACTCAAACTCCAAGAAAAATCTTCCTTTTGTATTATATTTGCATTTACTTCAAACTCTAAACCAGAACTTGTTATATCACCACGATTAAGTCTAATTTGAGGTGTACCAAGAACTTCAGAAACACTTTGTTGAATTAACATGTTATTAACATCAGACGTATAATAATCCACACTAAATCTGAAACGGTTATTTAAAAATCCTGTATCAACACCATAGTTAGTCTCTTTATTGGTTTGCCAAGTTAAATCTGGATTTGCAACATCGTCTGGGATTAAAAATGCTGTACCAAAAGCGGATGATACCGTATTTAAAATACTCAATGAGCTATAAGAACCTAAATCTGAAGAAGTACCTAAAGAACCTAAACTAAACCTAAGTTTTAATAGACTTAGCACATCATTATTTTGTAAAAAAGATTCTTTATGCATATTCCATCCTAAAGAAAGCGCTGGAAATACTGCATATCTTTCATTAGCCCCAAAACGTGAATCGCCATCTCTTCTAACCGATGCCGATAATAAATATGTATCGTCATACGCATAGGCAACTCTTCCAAAAAGACCTCTTCTTGACTGCGACTCATCAATACTTTGTGAAATCACATCTTCAGCGGCAAAAAACGAATAATTTAAAGGTAGACCATAAGGTACATTCGTTCCATTCGATGAAAACCCTTTGAATTTGGTATTTACAAACTCCATACCTACCACGGCACTAATATCATGCTTATCATTAATCACAGTTGAATAATCTAAAGTAGTTGTACTTAACACAGTAGATTTTTTAATATTTGATATATCTAAGTCCGTTTGATTAGAACGTTGTTGACCATCAGCTAATATTCCATCATATACGTACTCATTGACATCACGCAAATCTGCTCCAAAAATGGTTTTTACGTTTAACCCGTCCATGATTTCATATTCTAAATAAGAACTCACGTTACCATAATACGTTTTTTTATATCTTCTTGAATTATCAAACTTCGCGGCTACACCTGCATCTCCCGTTCCTCCAATACCATTTAGATTTCTACCGTATTGCCAGTCGTGAACGACATCACCAGGTACCAAGTCATAGATACTTGTAGGGTCAAGGCCAATACCTCTATAGTCTTGGTCGAATGTTCTTCCAAAATTATTTGCTGTATATCCTGAATTGAATAATGCTTGTCTCTTGGCATCCAATTGTTGAACGAAATCAATCGACGCTTGTGTATGGTAAATAGGACTAATGCTATAGGCTCTCAAAAGATCCCTCATTTCCCAAGGTACAATATCCTGATTACCATAAAATCCATTCATACTCAATCCTGCTTTTAACTTGTCATTCAAATTAGCATCGATATTCATACGTCCGTTATATCTTTCATAACCTTGCCCCATTACAATACCATCGGTATTTAAATATCCAAGTGAAGCAAATGCTTTAATATTTTCAGACCCACCACTCATACTGAAGTCATGGCTAGTAGAATTACCACTTTGAAAAAGCCAATCTTCCATACTCACAACATCGGGTGCATTTGCATATGCATCTAATCTATATTGTAATAAACGTGGATCAGTATTAGTAAGATCATAAGCACCAGATTGTAACTCTTCAGCCCATTCTCCAGCAGTTTTAAGCATTTCAATATCCTTTACATACTTTCTTGAAGTACTTGTATAGGCGTTATAACTAAAATTAAGTTTACCTGATTTTCCTTTTTTAGTGGTAATCAAAACAACACCATTTGCTCCCAAAGAACCATAAATAGCAGCTGAAGCAGCATCTTTTAATACCTCTAAACTTTCAATATCGTTTGGATTAACCGTTGCTAAATTACCTGAAATTGGAAATCCATCAACAACAACTAACGGATCTGAGTTACTTGAAAGCGAAGATCCTGCTCTAATTTGAATTTTTGGATCAGCACCAGGCTCACCACTTTGATTTTGAATTCTAACACCAGGCAACTTTCCTGCTAGTGCATCATCCACACGAGCAACTTGCACAGCTGCAACTTCATCACCGCCTATTTTAGCGATGGCTCCAGTAAGATGTGATTTTTTTCGAGTACCATATCCAACTACGACTACTTCATCAAGTTTACTAGCGTCTTCTACCATAACAACGTTAAGCGTTGTTTGGTTTGTTATCGTAATAGATTGTTTAATATAACCTATATAAGAAAAATTAAGTACATCTCCTTTTTTAACTTGTATTTGAAAGTTTCCATCAAAGTCAGTTGCCGCACCTTTGGAGGTGTTGGCTATAATAACATTGACACCTGGAATAGGCATGTTTGTACCATCTACTACTGTTCCGGATAATTCATATCCGCCTTGTGCAAATAATGATATATTGAATATCAATACGAGCAATAAAATTAGTTTAGTTTTTAAATTCATTTGGAATTTGTTTTGTTAATTATTAAATATTCAATGCAGTAATATACATTGTTTTAGAGAAGAAATTCTCATCAATTACTTTACATAAATCACAATCTTTCTGTTCAAACAACTTGTTTTTTAATATTTTGAATAAAGCCTGATTATGTATAGTATAACATGTCAAATGTTTTACTTCAGTTACACATGAAGTATTTTTTAAAATGGTAAGTTTTTTTAAGGTGATTTTAGCGTCATATAAAGTTTTAGTTAGTGTTGTTAAAATGGTTTTTTTAATGGTCTATTTTGGTGCGCCAAACTGGTTTACCAAATTGGTTTGCCAAATATATGTTAAAAAAATGTTTTATCAAAATATTTTTATATATCATTTAATGAACTCTAGATTAAGTGCAAATTAAATTAGTGAAAAAATGGAATTCATAAACTAACATCATAAAAAAATGCCCAGAAAATATTATAATCTATTTTAAAAGTTGTCTTTAAACTAATTCTGTTTGTAAAACCATATTTTTAATAAAAAACGTCATGACTTTTAACTTCTTAATTGAAGATACTGCCATTAAATATATTCAATTACCAACTCCATAAAGTACCATCTTCCAATCTAGATACTGGGAGGTAGGATCTTTTATATGGATATTTTCTAGATACTTCTTCATTAAAATCAACTCCCAACCCTGGTCTGTCTTCTATATAAATTTCTCCATCTTTTAATGTGGCATTAAAACTGAAGATCTCATTTAATTCTGGTGTTCCAAAGCCAATAAATTCTTGAACTCCAAAATTTGGTGCCCATAAATCCAAATGCATATGTGCCATAAAACAAACAGGAGACAAATCAGGAGCGCCATGAGGTGCCATTTTTACATGATACAGCGAAGCAAAATCTGCTAACTTTTTTAATGGCGTTAAGCCTCCGCCATGGGTTACAGCGGTTCTTACAAAATCTATAGTTTGATTTTCAATTAAGGGTTTTGCATCCCATATGGTATTAAATTTTTCGCCTAAAGCTAATGGGGTAGTGGTATGGTCTCTTATTATTTTATAACCTTCAGCATTGTCATAAGTTACTGCATCCTCCAGAAACTTTAAGCGATACGGCTCTAGCATTTTTCCTAATTGAGCAGCTTCTATAGGTGTTAATCTACTATGTACATCATGGCACAATTCGATATCATAACCAAATTTTTCTCTTGCTCGTTTAAATAATTCTGGAATAAAGTTTAGATATTTTAATGTAGACCAACCATGTTCTGGTGGTAATGGTCTATTACCCTGTAATTCATAATAATTTTTTTTATCACCTAAAGTTCCGTAAGTTCCTTCTGTACCCGGAATGGTGCACTGTAGCCTAACTACCTTGTACCCATCTTTAATGGCCACTCCCAAACCTTTAAGCACTTCTTCAATTGTTTCACCGTTCACGTGTGCATACACCGTAACGGCTCTTCTGCTTTTACCACCAAGTAATTGGTAAACTGGTAAACCGGCAACTTTTCCTTTAATATCCCATAGAGCTACATCAATAGCTCCAATGGCTGCCATACTAACAGCGCCATTTTGCCAATAGGCTCCTTTGTAAAGATATTGCCAAATATCTTCTATTTGATGTGCATCTTTACCAATTAAACATGGAATAACATGTTCTTCCAAATAAGCAACAACCGCTAATTCTCTCCCGTTTAAAGTGGCGTCTCCAATTCCGTACACACCTTCGTCCGTTATGATTTTAACAGTAACGAAATTTCGACCAGGACAACAAACAAAAACTTTAATATCTTTTATTTTCATGCTATACTTAATTTAAATTTCCTAAGTCCAAAGTATCGGTTCCTTTACCTTTTAGAGGTGAATTTTCTAATAACTTATATGATTCTCCATCAAAACCCGGATTAAAAGTCCAAAGGTTTTGTACATTATATTTTTCATCGCCAGTTACCATTAACTTATCTGATTCATAAAAGTTATTATTAAGTATATTCACAACAGGTTCTCCAACAACTAAATGCATTTTCACAGGTTTTGTTTTATTGAATATATTATTTTCAATACCATACCACTTGAACACCGTATAAAGACAATGCTGCTTCATATTTATTTTTACTTCCGTAACCTACATTATCTAAAACATTATGTTCCATTTCTAAAAATGGGCCAAATGTACTTTCGTCTTTTCCACCTCTATAAAGTCTTAATGCAGCACCTTGTACATCTTTAAGACTGTTATTTTTCATAATAAAGTATTCAACATTATACGCTCCAATATCATCCGTTTCCGTATCTAATGCAGCAATGTGACCTGTAATGTTTTTAAATCTTGAATTTTGAATACTAATGGTGTCAGCAAATGTTCCTTTAGCAACTCTTAATACATCAAAAGAATGATTCACAATGAAGTTTTCAAAATCACAATTATCGATAAATAATTTATAATTTTCTAACATTGAATTTTTACTGGTGCTTATTACCGAATTTCCTGCATAATCAGGAGAACTTGCACCATCAAATTTTATATTTTCTAGAGATAAACTTCCTCCATTTTGAATTTCGAAAGCCATCATACGTTCAAATAAAACAATAGCCTTTTCCTTTCCTGAAGATTTAAAGGTTAATGGATGTTTAACTTTTACGGCTTTAGTTAATAAATAAGTTTTACCCGAAGTTAACTCTATAATATCGCCTGGTTTAGAATTTTCGGCAGCATCAAACAAGGTATTTATGCCTGGTTCTGCTTTAATACTCGCTCCAGAATTCAGGGCTACATAGGTATCAGTTTTAGAATACCATGAAACACCTGTATTTTCTTTTGTTGCAATATTTGGACTAATTGTAATTTCATTTTTAATTTTATCTGACTTCGGAATTAAAAACCCTTGGTCGTTTTTTACTAATTGCATATCTGCATTTTCAAATCCACTAGCAATTCCGGACTCCATATTATTACCTAAAATATTGTCTTTAAATGTAATGCCGCTAATATCATCATACACTGTGAAAAGATTCTTCTTGTTTTCATGATAAAAAATGTTTCCTGAAATTTCAGACGTTCTAGGTGCTTGACTTCTTTCCGCATCGTTTCCTGCACATAATTGAATATGGTCGCAGTTTATAAAGGTATTATTGCTTAGTTTTGAATCTATAACCGGTACATAACGGTTTGGTGATGAATTTGGCACACCATTCATCATAACAAAAGCGCCTCTAAAACGATAGCCTGTTAAACCAACGTGGTAATTATTAATAACCGTTTGTGTTTCATTAATTATACGTACACCACCAGTACTTGGCTTACCATTTCCAATAAACACATTTCCATCAACCAAAGTTTCATTACCATGACGCATGGTTAATGTTCCTGTACATTCAAAAAAAGTATTGTACTTAAAGGTGTTTTGACAGGATTTATTTGAAATAATTTCGTGTTCACCATTACATCTGTCAAAATAATTAGATTCTACTAAGGTGTTAGAATTTTCTAATGCATTATGACTCGTACCTATTCTTAAGGTTTCCCCTCCATTATTACCATAAGTTGGTCGTGGACCAAAATAGTTATGATCAATTTTATGATTATTTTCTATACTTTCTTTGGTATCTAACCCAACAATCATAGTAACTCCTAAATTCTTTTTTCCTGCAATATGGTTATGATCTATTCTGTTGTTTTTTCCGTAAATAGTTATCCAATAATCCTGAACCTGACGCTCTGGATTATTATAATTATCTATAACACATTCGGTTAAACGACAATTATTAGCTATTTCATTATCATTCTTTTTAAAAGAAATAACAGCATTTGTTGGTGTGAATCCGTTAATAAAAACAAGACCTTCAATAATTAAATGTTCTCCTGCAATTTGAAGATTTGATGCCCCTTCTAAAGTTACTTTTCCTTTTTCTTCAACAGAAAGAGTAATGGGATTTTCTTTAGTTCCATGTCCTTCAAACACCAACTCAACATCTTTCCAAACGCCATTTGCTAAGGTGATTATTGTACCCGGTTTTGCCTTTTTAACAGCCTCGTTAAATTCTTCAATATTATAAACTAAACCGATGCTTGTATTTTCTTTATTGCAAGAAAAAATAGTGATTGACAAAATCATTAAGTAATACAGGTTTTTAATAGACATATTTTGATGTTTTAAAGTGGTTTACCAGATTGGTTTACCAAATATAGAATTAATTAGTAACCTATCCAAAAATCGATTGTATTTTAACGTTTTATCCTTAAAATCAGGGATTAAAAATATTCTAATAAGCCTAATACCCCGTTATAAGAAATAATACAAGAAAAAAGAAATGCTGCAAATAAGCCAACATTTACACCCAAATTTGTTTTATAGCCTTTCATGATTTTTTTATTATTAATCATTAATATAATTCCGACGATAACTATAGGTAAAACAAATACATTAAAAACCTGAGATAGAATTTGAATTTCAATTGGATTTGAGCCTAACACCGGACCAATTAAAGCTACTACACAGGCAAGTGCTGTAATGATTCTAAATTGTTTAGAATTGGTATCTAACTCACCCGATTGATAATCTGCAACCAAAAGAGGTGCGATTAATAAACATGGAAATATAGATGAAAGACCCGCACTTAATGCCCCAAAAAAGAATATGGTCACAGCAAGATTTCCTGCGACAGGTTCCAAAGTATTCGCCATATCTAATACTTCAGTGACTACTTTACCTTGATGGTATAACGCGCCACATGCAACAGCCATAATTGTTCCGCTTATCATAAAAATTAAAACCGCAGCGGTTATAGAATCTTTTTTTTGTTGATTTAAATTTTTAATGGTCCACCCTTTTCCTTTTACAAATAATGGTCTGGATAAAAAAGTAGCTGCTGCCATGGTTGTCCCAACAAATGCTGCAACCAGCATTTTTCCACCTGGTACTTCTGGAATGGTTGGAATGAGACCTTTTACAACATCTAATGGAAGTGGTTGTACAAAGAAAAGCGAGATCACGAAGGACAAACCCATTAAAGTTACAAAAATGACAAGAATTTTTTCAAAAAACGTATACTTTCCGACAAGCATTAGCGCATAAAAAATAATGATAACTAGAACAGCTATAGTAAGAACAGTTTCATATTTATATGCTACTAAACCTTCAAAATTAATAGCTAAAATTTCAAAAATAATATTGGAAGAAATTCCTAAAATACCCATGAGCGAATTCCATTGCCCAAACGTGATTCCAATAATAATTAATATGGCTAAAATCTTTCCATATTTTAAATGTTTTTTAAAACCATAGAGTGCTGTTTCTCCTGTGATTAAGGCATAATTCCCATAGGCAAACATGAGTATACCAGAAAAAAAACAACTTAATAATAACACCCATAATAATTGCATCCCAAATTTGCTGCCCGCTACTATCATAGAAGTAACACTTCCGGTACCAATGGTATAACCTATGGCAAATATTCCTGGACCAAAACCTAAAACTATTGCAATTAACTTAGTTACTAAGGTTTTCTTCTTTATAGATTCTGACATGGTTTTGATATTTAGTTAGTTGGTTGCTGGTTCTTTATTTAGTTAATCATTACTGCCACTTGGTGTGGTAAAATTTGCCAGAAGGATCATCGGTACGTTGATAGGTATGTGCTCCAAAATAATCACGCTGTGCTTGTATAATATTTGCTGATGAATTTGCTGTAGTATAGGTATTTAAAAAATTAACAGATTCACTTAAACAAGGAATGGCCAACTCATTTAAAATACATTGTGCTACTACTTTGTTTATTGAAGGTTTTAATAACTTAACTTGATCAATAATAGTTTTGTGTTTTAAAATATTATCATTTTCTTTTAAGACGGAAATTAATTCTACCATAAAATCAGATTTAATGATACATCCGTTAGTCCAAATTCGGGCTATTTCACTTAGGTTTAAATGCCATCCATAAGCTTTTCCTGCTTCAGAAATTAATTTTAGTCCTTGATAATGATTTATAATTCTTGCAAATTGATACGCTTTTAATACAGTATCTACTTCTAGATTTAAAGCAGATGGCTCCACATTAAAATTTTCACTTGCTAAAAGTCTTTCTTCTTTATAGAAGGAGGTATAACGTGCAAATAATGCTGATGCAATTAAGGTACTTGGAGCTCCTAATTCTGCTGTGGCAATAGTTGTCCAATTCCCCGTGCCTTTATTACCAGCTTTATCCACTATTTTATTTACCAACCAATCTTCACCATCTTTTTTTCTAAGAATATCAACCGTAATTCCTAACAGGTAACTATTAACTTTGGTTTTATATGATTCTAAAATGTCTGCAATTTCATCTGGGTTCTTTCCTGCGAGTTTAAGTATGGTATAAACTTCTGCCAGTAATTGCATTTCTACATATTCGATACCATTATGCACCATCTTTACAAAATGTCCGCTACCTTCTTCACCTATATATGTACAGCAGGGGAGATTGTTGGTATCTTTAGCTGCAATACTTTCTAAATAAGGTTTTACTAGGTTATAAATTTCTTTATTTCCCCCTGGCATAATGGAAGGCCCTTTAAGTGCGCCTTCTTCTCCTCCAGAAACCCCAACACCAATAAAATGAATATGCTTTGTTTTTAAATAATCGTAGCGTTCTTTTGTTTTTAAATAATTTGAATTACCTCCATCAATCAAAATATCGCCATTCGATAAATATGGGATTAAATCCTCTATAACCATATCTGTAATCTTACCTGCATTTACCATAAGCATGATTCTTCTTGGTGTTTGTAATGAGTTTACAAATGCTTTGATGTCTGAAAATGGTTGTGCCGTTGCAAGTTCTTTATGAGCCTCTTTGAATTTGATGGCCACATCTTCTTCTGTTCCTTTTGCTTCACGGTTAAAAAGGGAGATTTTAAATCCTTTTTGAGCTAAGTTTCTACTTAAACTCTTTCCCATGACACCTAATCCAAATAACCCGAATTCTGATTTCATCTTTATTTCCTTTGTAATTTTTTCAACGATTTCTTCTGGTTTTAATCCAATATTTATTTCCAAAGCTTCCTCGGGCTTTTCTAAAGTGTTAAACTGCGATTGCAATAAATCGGAAGACATAAAATGATTGTTCCTATTATTTAAACGTTCTAAAATTTGATTAAAACTCCCTGCTAAATGAACCCATTTAACTTGGTTTTGAATGTCTGTACTTAAAATATCTCGATAAGATTTCTTTAAAGCGGAACACACTATAACACAGCTGTTTTCTTGCAATTGTTTCTTTGCCAATTCATTGAGCGTAACCAACCATCCGTTGCGGTCATCATCGTTTAGAGGAACACCACTGCTCATTTTGTCGATATTTGATTTCGGATGAAAATCGTCACCATCAAAAAATGGAATATTAAGTTTTTCAGATAGCAGCTTACCAATAGTGCTCTTGCCGCAACCTGAAACCCCCATGACAAATATTACATTGTTAAATTTCATATAATTTCTGAAATAAACTGTATTATTATTTATTTGGCAAAGTACCAGGCCCTACAGTCGCTTCTTTAAACCAAACCTCGGCATAACATCCATTGGCATATTGCTTTGCTATATCACCATTATAAGTTTCTGACCCCGTATACCACACGATATTTTCTTCTGGATTCTTTCCATTAGTTTGATTATAAGCACCTTGCTTAAAATTTTGAATTTCTCCAGCATAGGCATTTTCACGTTCAACGCCGTCACGACCTATTGCTGAATATAATGTCCAAATTTGTTGAGGAATTGCTTCTTTTGTTGCAAAATCTGATTTCAGCAAGTTCTTTGTAAAGGTTTTAGTTTCGTGACCTTTACTTGAAAATGTAAGATACATGATGCCTTCATAAACATTTATTTCATAACTAAATTCTTCACCTAACGCAATACCATCCTCTGGTTCTGCAGGATATGTATCTGGGCTTGAACCAACAACCGACATATCAAAACCCCAAACTGCTGTTGAAAAATCCCATCTTCCCGAATTATCATCACCTGCAGTATTTATTTCATAATTCCAATATACAGACCCCTTTTTGTGCCCGGGGAATTTTTTATAGAATATTTTTAAAGGTTCGTTTTCGTGACCTTCCTTACCGTGAATTTGTCCCACTACAACCGAATATGACGCAGCTACCCGTGCATCGCCAGATATAGACACATGTTGCACCTTTAATGTACCTGTTAATTTGCCACCTTCTTCTGGTGTCCATTTTCCACTTTGACCTAATTCTGTTCTTGTATTGCTTGAAGTGCGTGAAGTAATTCCTGAATTTGGTGTTTTATAGACTACCCAATCTGTTTTGCCGTCATTAGCAACATAAAAAAAATCTTTATGTTCCGTTTTTATTAAATCTTTAATGCTTGTACCATCACCACAAAGAATGCTGAATTGGTCCATAAAAGAAATCACATCACTAGGATAAACTATTGCTTTTGCTTTATTAGCATCAGATTTTTTTGCTGAATTAAAGCAACCGTTTAGTAAAAAGGCTATGCCAACCATTAAAAAAGATTGCCATATGGACTTGAAGATTTTGGTGTTCATTATAGTTAGTTTAATTGTTGTTTAGTTTCTTTAATTGGAGTATTAAGATACTGTTTAATCAGTTAACAAAAGAATAATAAGCTTGCAAAAAAATCTCGAAAAAATTATTCGTAATTTACACAAAATAAATATCTGGTACACCAAACTGGTGCACCAAATATAATAATTTTTAATTAGTATTATTATTTTTCTTTAAAAAATACTTGATTAATAAAGATTTAAACTAATTACAAGTATACTTAACGACTTACGATATTAATAAAGTCATCAAAAATTAAACTAAGTTAAACTTTTTTTGGTTTTATGACGCTAAGCTTAAAATTAAAAAAATTACATTTTAATCGTGTGAGTAAGTATATTTAGTTTTTATAAATTTACTGGTCTGAATTTCAGTTCATTATTTTTTTAATTCAAAAATTAAAGAATTTTCCGAAGAAAAGCGCCTTATTTTATAGCAAGAAGAGAACTTGGGATTATAAATTTGAATGAAGGGGATATGAATGTGTTTCAAATTCATATTTTCCAACCGTAAAAAATATAATTATGTCTATTAACTTATTTGATTTAAAAGGTAAAATAGCCCTTATCACGGGTGGAACTCAAGGCTTAGGACAAGCAATTGCCATTGGATTAGGAAATGCAGGCGCTACTTTAATAATAAATGGAGCTTCATCTCAAGAAAAACTAGATAAAGCAGTATCAGAATATAACGCTTTAGGGTTGAATGCTTTCGGATACCTTTTTGATGTAACTGATGAATCACAAGTAATTAAAAACATTGCCAAAATTGAAAGTGAAGTAGGAAACATAGATATCTTAGTAAATAATGCAGGTATTATAAAAAGAATTCCATTGGAAGATATGGAAGTTTCAGATTTTGAGCAAGTACTTAAAGTTGATTTAGTAAGTCCGTTTATTGTGTCTAAACATGTTGTTAAAGGTATGATAGAACGCAAAGCAGGAAAGATAATCAATATCTGTTCTATGATGAGTGAATTGGGGAGAAATACCGTAGGTGCATATGCTGCTGCTAAAGGCGGTTTAAAAATGTTAACACGAAATATGGCTACAGAATGGGCAAAGCATAATATACAAGTTAATGGTATTGGTCCGGGTTATTTTGCAACAAGTCAAACAGCACCAATTCGTGTAGACGGACATCCTTTTAATGACTTCATAATAAGTAGAACACCTGCAGGTCGTTGGGGAGATCCTTCCGATTTACAAGGTGCATCAATCTTTTTAAGTTCTAAGGCCAGTGATTTTGTTAGTGGTCAAATTGTCTATGTAGACGGCGGTATTTTAGCTACTATAGGAAAACCTTCTAATGAATAGATTAATTATAAATATATTTACTTGAAATTTAGAAAAGCAAACATGGTTTTTGATTTATTAATGGAGAAAAACCAATTCATACAATTTACTATGTAGCGCGATGTTTAGTTATGCTATAGCTTAAATAAAAAAGCTGAAGATTAATCTTCAGCTTTTTTATTATTTTCCTTGTAGCGAGAGGGGGGCACGATCCCCCGACCTCCGGGTTATGAATCCGACGCTCTAACCAGCTGAGCTACCTCGCCATAATTTAAGGCTGCAAATATAAAAACAATATTATTCTCAACAAACATAAGTTGTGTAAAATATTATTAAATATTATTACCTTTCTTATCAATTAATGTATATATTGGGAACTCAAAATATTTGCAGTACTTATGGACGAAAAAGTTAAATTTGAAATTGAATTTCCTATACAAGCATCACCACAATTAATCTATCAATACATTTCAACGCCATCTGGTTTGTCTGAATGGTTTTCAGATAATGTAAACTCAAGAGGCGAGTTATTTACTTTTATTTGGGATGATAGTGAGGAGAAAGCTAAATTGATAAGCAAAAAAACTGGCGAGCGCATTAAATTTAGATGGTTAACAGACGAAGAAGACGTTACTTCTTATTTTGAAATTAAAATTCAGGTTGACGAAATTACTAAAGATGTATCGTTAATTGTAACCGATTTTGCTGAAGAAGATGAGGTAGAAGAAACGAAAATGCTTTGGGAGAATCAAATTTCTAGTTTAAAGCAAGTATTGGGTTCATCCTAATCAACAGAACATAAGTTATGATTATTAAATTATATTTGTCCCATATGATTTAAATTATATTGTGTACTTCGGGACTTTTTTTATGATAAATTTTAACGGTACTATTACAGATAAAGAGCAATTATTATCTATTCAAAATAGGGGATACGCTTATGGTGACTGCTCTTTTTGAAACTATAAAAGTTTCACATGGTAAATTGTTTTTTTGGGAAGATCATTATTTCAGACTTATGGCATCCATGCGTATTATGCGTATGGAAATCCCTATGAATTTTACCATGGAATTTCTTGAAGAACAAATTCAAAATACCTTAAAAGCATCAAATTTAGATAAAGCTTCGGCACGCGTTAAATTATCGGTTCACAGAAATGAAGGTGGTTTATATTTGCCTAAAACTAATGAAGTAAGTTTTATAATAAACGCTAAGCAAATAGAAGATGATTTTTACGTACAAAAGAGCGATTTTTATGAAGTCGATTTGTTTAAAGATTATTATGTATCGCCAACTTTATTATCTACTTTAAAAACAAATAGTAAAGCACTTAACGTCGTTGGAAGTATTTATGCTAAAGAAAATAATTTGAATAATTGTTTTATTTTAAATACTAATAAACATGTTATTGAAGCCTTAAACGGAAATGTGTTTTTGGTTAATGGGAATCTTATTAAAACACCTCCAATAAGTGATGGCTGTTTAAAAGGTGTTATGCGAAAACAAATAATAGATATTTTGAAAACCAGTAAGGATTATGAATTTGTTGAAGATTCTATTTCACCTTTTGAGCTTCAAAAAGCAGACGAAATATTTATTACAAACGTTATTGTTGGAATTCAACCTATAACAAAATATAGAAAGAAGCTATTTACGACCGAGGTATCGAATAATTTACTGCAGAAAATAAATGTGAAATTGCGTTTGGGTTAGTTATAATTTGGGTCTTCCGGAGCATTACACCAAATGCTGTAATCATCTCCAAATTCTAGCATTTTTTCTTTCCAGAAGGTTTCGTAGTTCTTTTCGATGATTTGGTTTTTATAAATATTTTCGGTAACAACCCACGAATTCGTTTTTAGTTCACTTTCTAATTGATTGGCTTCCCAACCTGAATACCCAAGAAAGAATTTAATATCGTTTTCACTTATAATTTCTTTGGCAATAAGTTCGGCCACTTTACTAAAATCGCCTCCCCAATAAATACCTAATGAAATTTCAATGCTATTTGGTATTAAGTGGGGGATTTTATGAATAAAATATAAATTATCCTGTTCAACAGGACCTCCATTATATACTTTAAACGGGGCATCAACTTCAGGAACTAAATCACTAATAGTATAATCTAATGGTTTGTTAAGTATAAAACCTATTGAGCCTTCTGAAGAATGATCTGCTAATAATATAATGGATCGGTTAAAAGAAACATCGCCAATTATTGTAGGCTCAGCGATTAACAAATGACCTTTTTTTGGTGTGATTATAACCATACTAGTAAGGAATTAGTAACTAAAACTAATATATATTTATTAAAAATGCAACTGTTTTAATAAAATATAAAAAAAATGCCTTCAAATCTTGAAGGCATTTTTAATATGTAAGAAGTAAATAATTAATTTACAGCATTTGCTAAATCTGCTCCTGCTTTAAATTTCACAACTTTTTTAGCTTTAATTTTTATAGTAGCTCCAGTTTGTGGGTTTCTACCTTCTCTTGCAGCTCTTTTAGAAACTGACCAAGATCCAAATCCAACTAAAGAAACACGGTTACCTTTTTGTAAAGCGCCTTCTATTTCAATTAGTGCACATTCTAATGCTTTTTTTGCAGCTGCTTTTGTAATTCCAGCATGTTCTGCCATTGCATCGATTAAATCTGTTTTGTTCATAATATAAAATTTAATTATTAATAAATTGGTTAAACATTTCGTTAAATCCTATTACAAATTTATACGGATTATACAATCACGCAAGTAATAGCAAGGGAAATGCATGGTATTGTTGATAAATTGGTGCTTTTGTTAATAAAGAATGTGTTGTTTGTCGATTTTTTTTGTAATAGCAATGATACAAAGGGTTTACAGCATTTTGGCATCCACTTCAAAAGTGTATCCGTTTAAAAGTGATTTTACGTCCATGGTTCGTTTTCCAGGGAGCTTTAATTCTTTAATAATTATGTAACCATTTGAGACTGCTACTTTTAACTCTTTTTTAGATGAAATAATAGTTCCGATGGCGTTTTTATTTGATGCATTGCTCTTTTTCTGCACTATAAATTTTTACATCTAAAGTATCGTTACCATTAACTAAAGTACACCACGCTGCTGGATACGGACTAAGACCTCTAATCAAATTGTATATATTTTCTAAAGAGTCGTTCCAATCAATTTTACAATTATCTTTATCCAGTTTATAAGCGGTTTTAATATGAGAAGATTCGTTTGAGGCATGGTTTTAACGGCTCCGTTTTGAATTAAATTCACCGTTTTTAAAACTAGTTTGCTTCCTATATCCATAAGTTTATCATGTAGGCTTCCAGCATTTTCTTCAGGTTGTATTTCAACACTTTCTTGAAGAATCATATCGCCAGTATCAATTTTTTCATCAATAAAAAAGGTAGAAACACCTGTTTTTGTTTCACCATTTATAATAGCCCAATTAATAGGAGCTGCACCTCGGTAATTTGGTAAAAGCGACGCATGTAAATTAAAAGTACCATATTCAGGCATTTGCCAGACTACTTTTGGTAACATTCTAAAAGCTACCACAATTTGTAAATTAGCATTTAATTCTTTTAATTCATTTAAAAAACCTTCATTTTTTAAATTGGTAGGTTGTAAAACGGTTAAATTTTGCGATACTGCATATTGTTTTACAGCACTTTCATTTAGTTTTTGTCCACGTCCTGCTGGTTTGTCGGGTGCAGTAATGACACCCACAATATTATAATTATTTTCTACTAATGTTTTTAAAGTGGCTACGGCAAAATCGGGCGTACCCATAAAAACAATTCTTAAATCTTTCATCTGTTGATGTTTATTGTTTTTTTAATTGTCAGATGTAATTCGCATATTTTGTTCCGATACATGATGAGATTTCGGAATGCTCATTTCATAAATGACTTAATTTATATGTGTTTGTTGGTGTAAGCGCTATAATATTGTGTTCTAAAAGTAATTTTAAAACTTTTTTTAATTCCGTTTCAGTACAATTTAAAGCGGCGATTATGTTTCTGGATGATTGGTCACCAGTTTCAAGTAATTCTATAATACGTTTTTTAATGGTATTAATATCCTTGTGGTTTTATCGTTATTTTAGTGCTTGCACACACCGAACAAATACCGCAAGGTTTGGTGTCTTTTTCGCCAAAATAGGCGAGAAGTTGCATGCTTTTACATACAGAATCATTTTCTATATACTCGAGCATAGCTTTAACTTGCGTCTGTTTTAATTCGTTTTGTTGCTCAATAATAGCTGCAATGCGGTTGATGGTTTTATCGTCTTCACGGGGTTCTATAAATGTTACTTGGGCATCGGTTTTTGCCAAATTTAAAGTAATAACCTCGTCTTTTTCTAATTGCAAAAGGGTATTTGTAACACTGCTTTCGTTAGCAGATGCCTTTTCTGATATTTTAGCTAAATCAATTTTGGTGTCGTGTTCAAAAATACCACCATACATTCTTAAAATAGATTTTACTATGATGTTGAAATTTGAATGTGTTTCCAGATAATTAAAAAGTGACGCGCTTGGTATAATAAATTGAGCAGATACTTTATTTTTGAACTGTTTAGATAATGTAATGACACTATTTCTATCTAACAATAACAAGGCATTATAAGATAAAACCGGATTGAACTTGTAGGTTTTGCAAAAGCTGTTAAAATCAAAATCGAACGTTTCATATTCGCCTTCGCCATACGAAATTTGGAAATAGCTACATAATTTTCGGTATACCTGCTTTACAAAATCTACGGTGGGCAACACGTTTAAAAACTGGTTTTTAACCAAGATTTCATCGCTATTGTTTTTTAGAATAACAGCAAATGCCTTTTCTCCATTCCGACCCACACGACCAGCTTCCTGAAAATAACTTTCAATACTTTCTGGCAGGTTTAAGTGAATAACCGTTTTAACATCGGGTTTATCTATACCCATACCAAACGCATTGGTAGCAACCATTACTTGCTTTTGGTTTTGCAACCAAAGCGTCATGTTCTTATCTTTTTCGTCGGTTGGTAAACCCCCATGATAATAAGTTGCAGAAATATTTTTTGATTCTAAAAAAGTACTGAGATCTAGCGTTGATTTTCTATTTCGAACATAAATAATGGACGATTCTTTGTATTTTTTTAAAATGGTTTCAATGCGATAGTATTTGTCATTTTCATGATAAACCATATAACCTAAATTGGGTCTGTAAAACGATTGTTTAAATATTTTAGGTTTTATAAAATCTAGTTCTTTAATAATATCGTTTACCACTTCTGGTTTTGCCGAGGCTGTTAAAGCCACTACATTTACCATGGGTTGTAATTGTCGTAATAGAACAATGTTTTTGTATGCAGGCCTAAAATCGCTGCCCCATTGCGAAATACAGTGCGCTTCGTCTACCGCAATTAAATTCACATTCATTTGCCTGATACGTTCCTGCACGAGTTCTTGTTGTAAACGTTCGGGCGATAAGTAAAGAAACTTGTAGTTTCCATAAATGCAATTATCTAAAAGTGTGTCTAACCTACTGTAGCTTATACCACTTGTTAGCGCCATGGCTTTAATGCCTTTATCATTTAGTTGCTGCACTTGGTCTTTCATTAAAGCAATTAAAGGTGAAATAACAATGCAAATACCTTCTTTTGCTAACGCATGGAATTTGAAAACATAATGATTTGCCACCACCAGTTGGTAATAGCACAAACGTATCTTCCCCTTCAATGACGGCATTTATAATAGCCTCCTGTTCGGGACGGAATTCGGTAAAATTCCAATAACGTTCTAATATGTTTATGGGTTGTTCCATTTATAGCTTCAACGCTTTTAATATATAATCGGTTCGGTGTTTTATGGTACCAAAAGGGACATCTATTAAATTGTAGTCGTATTTTTGATACGTATTTAAAAGGCAATCGTGAATTTCTAAAGCTTGCTCAAAATTTTCGTAACGCTCGTTATCACTGGTATAAATATCTTCCCAGGGTTTTAGTATAAAAACAGTATCGTATACTGCATTTTCACAGGCATTTATAAACGAGGGTGGGTACGTATCACCAATAAAATCCATATAGGCTAAAACATCTGGAACTCCTCGATCGAAAAAAGTAATTTCTGTGTTTAATTTGTCGGCATCCCTATATTGCTGGTGTCTGCCTTTTAAAAGTAGTTCGCTAAACAATAACGGATTGGTTAAAAACAACTGGTCTATCCCTTCTTTTTTGGCATTTAAGGTGACTTGACGCGAAATTTCTTCAAGGCACGTGTAGCCTCTTTTTATTAATTCGTTTATTAAAGTTGATTTTCCGGTGCCCGGACCTCCGGTAATTACAATTTTCTTTGTTTTCAAAAAGTGATAATTTTAGCTGTAAAATTCGGAATTTAACGGCGATAAAAAAAACAGAACATAAATTATCGCTGTAAACGCGTCATATTTTAAATTTATTATTTACAATTTTTGAAAAACTGAATGCTGAATTCAGTAGCTGAGACAGCTACTGTAAGTGAATACTAATGCGTTAGGGATTGTACTGGAAAGCCCGCAGCGACGAAGGAGCGAGGACTTGTAAGGGAAAGCCCGACCCGACTTTAGGAGGGTAACGCCCAAATTTTAATTATTTTATTTTTTATAATCTGCTTACTAAATGTATATTTGCAAGATATTTAGTTATTATGAATACAGCTCCAGATCAGGACGAATTTTACAAAAAATTAAAAGCCCAATTATACGATACGGCACTTTGGCCAACAGAGTATTTGTATAAGTTTATTATTAAAACGGATAGCCATAAAATTGCTGTAATTGAGGTTATTTTTGATAATTTAGGAGCAGTAATACAAACTACCGAGAGTAAAAATGGAAAATATACCAGTATTTCTATTAATGTATTGATGCTAAACCCCGATGTTGTGATAGAAAAATACAAGGAAGTTGCAGAAAAAGTTGAAGGCGTGATAAGTCTTTAGTTTTTTTTTGTATTTTGCGCTAGCATAACTACTACATGCCAAACATTTAACTCTACACATTATTTTGACAATAGACGAATTAGAATACAACACAGAGCGTGAACATTTGATTATACCTGAATATGGACGCCATATGCAGAAAATGATTAATCATGCTAAAACTTTAGAAACAAAAGAAGAACGCAATAAAGTTGCAAAAGGCATTATCGCGGTAATGGGAAACATGCAGCCACATTTAAGAGACGTTCCAGATTTTCAGCATAAACTTTGGGACCAACTTTTTATTATGGCTAATTTTGAATTGGATGTTGATTCTGATTTTGAAAAACCTACAAAAGAACTTCTTGAGGAACGCCCGGAGCCTTTAAAATATCCTCAAAATTTTCCGAAATATCGTTTTTATGGAAACAATATTAAAACCATGATTGATGTTGCTAATACTTGGGAAGATGGCGACCTTAAAGAAGCCTTAACTTATACGATTGCCAACCACATGAAAAAGTGTTTTTTAAATTGGAATAAAGACACGGTGGAAGATGATGTGATTTATGGACATTTATTCGAGCTTTCTGGCGGAAAAATAAACCTAAAGAATTCTGATGAAGATTTATCAGATTCCACAAGTTTAATGCGAGCCAAAACCAAGTTTTCCAATACAAACAAAAAAGGCGGTCACCATAAGAAGAATACTTCTAACCGTCCAAGAAAACGTTACTAAAACTATATGAGTACATTTAAAATTGAAGGTGGTCACCGTTTAAAAGGAAGTATACAACCCCAAGGTGCAAAAAATGAAGCGCTACAAATTTTGTGCGCAGTTTTGTTAACGCCAGAAATGGTTACCATTAATAACATCCCCGATATTGTAGATGTTAATAAATTGATTACTTTATTAAAAAAGCTAGGTGTGAAAGTTGAAAAACTAAAACACGGGAGTTATACATTTCAAGCGGACGATGTTAATTTAAAGTACTTAGAATCTGATGAATTTAAGGTTGATGGTCGTGGTTTACGAGGATCTATTATGATTGTTGGCCCCATGTTAGCACGTTTTGGAAAAGGCTATATCCCAAAACCAGGAGGTGATAAAATTGGTCGTCGTAGATTAGATACACATTTTGAAGGCTTTATTAATTTAGGAGCTAAATTTAGATATAACAAAGAAGATCAGTTTTATGGTGTTGAAGCCAAAAGACTAAAAGGTACATATATGCTTCTTGAAGAAGCTTCGGTTACAGGAACTGCCAATATAGTTATGGCAGCTGTTTTAGCTGAAGGTAGAACCACCATTTATAATGCAGCCTGCGAGCCTTACTTACAGCAATTATGTAAAATGCTGAATAGAATGGGTGCTCAAATTAGCGGTGTTGGTTCTAATATGTTAATTATTGATGGTGTTGAAAAATTAAATGGGACACATCATACTATGTTGCCTGATATGATTGAAATTGGTAGCTGGATTGGTCTAGCTGCTATGACTAAAAGTGAACTTACTATTACAAATGTTTCTTGGGATGATTTGGGGATTATTCCAACCGTTTTTAGAAAACTAGGAATTACAGTTGAAAGACGTGGTGATGATATTCATATTCCTGCTCATACTGATGGGTATGAAATACAAAATTATATTGATGGGTCTATTTTAACCATTTCTGATGCACCTTGGCCTGGGTTTACACCCGATTTATTGAGTATTATTTTGGTAGTAGCCACACAAGCAAGAGGCAGTGTGTTGATTCATCAAAAAATGTTTGAAAGCCGTTTATTCTTCGTTGATAAACTAATTGATATGGGTGCTAAAATTATTTTGTGCGACCCACATCGTGCTACCGTCATTGGGCATGATTATAAATCTTCTTTAAAAGCAACCACCATGACGTCACCCGATATTCGTGCCGGTGTATCGTTACTTATTGCAGCCTTATCTGCTAAAGGAACCTCTATAATTCAAAATATTGAACAGATAGACCGTGGTTACGAGCGTATAGATGAACGTTTGCGTGCTATTGGTGCACATATTGAAAGGGTAGAGTAGATATATGCGTCATTGCGAAGCAAATTTTATTTGCTGTGGCCATCTGTTGATTTGAATTTTTAAATACGAAAAAGGATTTAATCTTTATTGTTTTCTAAGATTATATAAAAATCATCCCAGTACAACATTTCTACACCAGATTCGCTTTTATAAATATTGAGTGCCATAGATTTTCCGAGTACTTCAACGGGAATACCTCGATATTTTCTTAATCCAAAAATTAATAATGGTTTTATAACTGGAAACACCTTTAAAGTGATTGCTTGACTTAGACCATATCTATTAGTAGGTGTTAAAATCATAGAAGGTTTAAAGATACTTAAGCGCTCGAAGTTTAGTGATTCTAAGGCTTCAACTAATTCACCTTTAGTTTTAAGATAAAAGGAAGGTGATTTGGAATTTATACCTACAGAAGCTAATAACTCAAAATGTTTTATTCCAGCCTTCTTGCAAGCTTTTGCAAAATTAATGACCGCAGTTTTATCAATTGCTACAAACTCTTCCTTACTTATTTTTGATGGTTCACCTACACCTAAAGTACAAATGGCAACATGATGTCCTTCTAATAATTCTTGATAAGATTTCGGTTCAAAAATGCTTATTTCGTGTTGTTCAACAAAATGGGCATCTATATTCTTTATAGGAGTTCTACCTAAAAGGGTTAATTGTTTTATGTTTTTGCTTTTTAATAAAACTCGAAGCGTTTGTGTGCCAACAGCACCAGTGGCGCCCATCATTACTATTTTTAATAAATTCGAAGTCATGCTTTGTATTTAATTAAAAAAACAAATTTAGGTATTAAATCATGTTTATTAATTTATTTCAACATATTAGTGAGAGCTTTATTTTATGGAGTTGAAGATTGGGTAGGATTTTCTATTATTTATTAAAAGTAGTATTTGAGTTAAATTGTCAGTTCGAGTGCGCAGCGTATCGAGAACGGTTAATAGTTAGCTAGCTTCTCGATACAATTTTCTCATGCTTCGAAAACCACTCGAAGTGACATTTTGTTTCTTGATAGTATTTATAGTTGATCTGTCAGTTCGAGTGCGCAGTGTATCGAGAACGGTTAATAGTTAGCTAGCTTCTCGATACAATTCGAAAACCACTCGAAGTGACATTTCGTTTCTTGATAGTATTTGTAGTTGACCTGTCAGTTCGAGTGCGCAGTGTATCGAGAACGGTTAATAGTTAGCTAGCTTCTCGATACAATTTTCTCATGCTTCGAAAACCACTCGAAGTGACAATTCGTTTTGTAATTTATAGTTGTTTTGTCAGTTCGAGTGCGCAGCGTATCGAGAACGGTTAATAGTTAGCTAGCTTCTCGATACAATTTTCTCATGCTTCGAAAATCACTCGAAGTGACATTTTGTTTTGAAATTGTGCTATAGTTGTTTTGTCAGTTCGAGTGAAATACTGAGGCACGAAGTATTTTGTATCGAGAACTATTTGGAATTAAACTTTTTCTTGGCAAGATTCGGTAACTTATCAAATTCATTATTTATTAAGGCTTCCTTTTTAGCCGTTGACCATTTTTTAATTTGTTTTTCTGTTTTTATGGCAAAATCCGGTTCTGTAAATTCAGCATAAAACATGAGTTTTATTGGTCTTCTTGAATAGGTATAACTATCGATATGTTTACCTGCTTGATGTTCTAAAATTCTTTTTTCAAGATTTGATGTTATACCTGTGTAGTAAGTATCATCAGTGCATTTTAAAATATAAACGTAATAGATTTTCATATTTTAAATATACTTATTGTGTTGTCTTTTTGCAAGCTTCTCGATACAATTTTCTCATGCTATCGAAAATCACTCGAAGTGACATTTGGTTTTAGAATTATGTTTATAGTTAGTTTGTCAGTTCGAGTGCGCAGCGTATCGAGAACGGTTAATAGTTAGCTAGCTTCTCGATACAATTTTCTCATGCTTCGAAAACCACATCGAAGAGACATTTAAAACAAAAAAAGCCTCTATATTTTCAATAGAGGCTTTTAGTGATTTTTGTTAAACCAAACTTATGGTCTTCCTTTTAATCGTTTTTCAATTTTTTGTTTAATACTTGTTAAGCGTTTCATTAGATCCATAATCTCAGGATCTTGTTCTTTTTTGTAAATAGTATTTAAACTTAATATAAGGTCTTTTACTTCTCGAGATGCTTCAATGCGTTCGCTTGTTGTTTTAAAAGATTGTTTTCTTTGTTCGAACTCTAAAGCGTTGTTAATAATTTCCATGAATTTTAAAATATTTTAATAAACTTATGATAATATTATTTATCAGAATTTCGCAAGGTACTAAAACTAAAAACGTTATAAGAATTTATTGCATAATATTAAATAAATCTTAACATTTCACATTTTAAAAGCGTGTTATTGTAAAGCTGTTTTATAAGCTTCTAAACACCGCTCTCTCGCAAATTTATGATCAACAATGGGTGTAGGGTAGGTAAGTTCCTGAAATTCCGGCACCCATTTTTTAATGTATTCTAATTGCTTATCAAACTTTTCAATTTGTGTGGTTGGGTTAAAAATCCTGAAGTAAGGTGCTGCATCTACACCACAACCAGCAACCCATTGCCAGTTTCCTACATTGCTTGACATTTCGTAATCATGTAGTTTTTCGGCAAAATACGCTTCGCCCCATCGCCAATCGATAAGTAAATGTTTGCATAAAAAACTACCAACCAACATCCGTACACGATTGTGCATAAAACCTGTTTGATTAAGTTGTCGCATTCCAGCATCGACTAATGGGTAGCCTGTTTTTCCTTCACACCAGACTTTTAAATTCTTCTTCATTGTTACGCCATACAATGCGGTCGTATTTGGGTTTAAAACTTTCAGTTACGGTGTGTGGAAAATGCCATAGAATCTGCATAAAAAATTCACGCCAGATAAGTTCCTGCCAGAATATCTCATTTTTTTCAGCAATGGCTTTTTCTATCATTTTGCGAATACTTACAGTACCAAAGCGTAAATGAGGCCCTAGTTTTGATGTCGTATCTTTTGCAGGGAAATTTCGAGTGGCTTCGTAGTTTTGAATTAAGTTTGGTGTTACAATATAATCTGTAATTTTTTGCTTTGACGTTTTAAAACCAATATCTGATAAGTTTAAATTTGGTAAGTCTTTATTTTTAATAAGATTATCTAGATGTGGTTTTGTGTCAAATATTTCTAAGGTACTAATTTTGAAAGTTGATTTCCAGGTTTTCATATAAGGCGTATAAACCATATAGGGTGTACCATCCGCTTTTACAATTTCATCTTTTTCAAATATAACCTGGTCTTTAAAGGTTTTGAATGCTATAGCTTTTTTTGATAGGAAAGTTCTAATTTCTAAATCCCGAGTTTTGGCATACGGTTCGTAATCATGATTAGTATATACTGTGTTGATAGTATAAGTATCAATGAGCTGATTAAAAACATCTAAAGGCTTACCATGAAACATGGCTATACTACTGTCATTATTTTTCTGAAGCGATTTATTCATTTTAAGTAAGGATTCATGAATAAAGGTAACCCGAGCATCGTCAACTGGAAGTGTGTCTATAATTTCTGAATCAAAAATAAAAATGGGTAAAACGGGGTGGTTTCCGTTTAAGGCTTCGTAAAACCCTTTATTATCATCCAGCCTTAAATCACGCCGAAACCAGAAAATATTAACAGGTTGTTTCATAAATTAAATTTAAACTGGTATTGCATGCTCTCGAACAGACTCATCATAAATTCCGAACAATGCTTCTAACTTTTTAGTTCTGTAATTAAAAATTTCTTCCAATTTTGGTTTTACTAAAATAGGCTGTACTAATTGACCTAATATTCCGAAAGGGACTTTATAATCTATAATATCTTCCATTTCCACGCCGCCATCAATTTCTTTGATAAAATGTTTGTGATGCCATAGTGCATATGGACCGAAACGTTGCTCATCAACAAAATAATGTTTGTCTTTAACATGAGTAATTTCGGTAACCCATTTGGTTTTAATACCTAAAACCGGTGTCACTATATATTGAATAATTTGACCAGCAAACATGGGTCTATCGGCACCAGATAAAATATGAAAACCCATATAGTCGGGCGTAATTACTTTTAAGTTTTTAGGATCGGATAAAAAATCCCAGGCTTGTTGCAAAGTGATGGGTAAGTTTTGCTTTTTGTGAAGCGTATATATTTTCATTAAGAGTTTAATTTTATTCCTTTTAATAAGGGAATCTGATTGTTAATTATTGATTAAAATATAGGCATTAAGTGAGGTGGCAATGCATAGCCAAATAAAATAGGGCGCTATAAAAAGTGTTTTTAGTTTTAAATCATTTTTGAATGATATTAAAAATATACCAACCACTATAGTTAATGCTATAATAACTACTAACCCTAAACTAATTAAATGTTGATTGAAAAAAATATAATTCCAAATAACATTTAAAACAAATTGGATGCTAAAAAGAATAATAACTTTGGTTGTTGGTGTTTTTAAATACAGGTAGCCCATATAAATGGCAAAACACAACATGATGCTTGTCCATGCCACCCCGAAGACCCAACCAGGAGGCGTCCAAGGTGCTTGATTTAGAGAAGTGTACCATTCGGTTTGCGGCCCATTATTCATTAACCAGCTGCCTATACCTAAAGCTGAAAAATTAATAATAAGAAAGACTACAATTAATTTAATAAGCCTCATGTCTTTTTTTTAATTGATCAATTTGAGGAATTAATGCTTGTGCCATGGCATATTTTTCGTCGCTGAGTTTTCTATTTATACTCGACAATTCATACCATTCTCTCATTAATTTTTTGAAAGTCGATTCCAGTTTTTCAACTTCAGATTTTTTTCTAAATAATTTAAACATAGCTATTTTTTTATGTGATTAATAATTTTATCGCTTAGCGGATTCGTAGTAGAAAAATAGTAATCTATTAATTCTCCTTTTTTACCTACTAAATATTTTTGAAAATTCCATTTTATCGATGAACTGGAGCTTCCGTTTTTTTCTTGTTGTGTTAACCATTGGTAGAGTGGGTGTTGGTTCTTTCCTTTTACATCCACTTTCTCAGTCATTAAAAATGTAACGCCATAATTTACTTGGCAAAATGTTTGAATTTCCTTTACGGTTCCAGGTTCTTGTCCACCAAATTGATTACACGGTACACCAATAACCATAAGTTTGTCTTTATGGGTGTCGTAGAGTTTTTGCAAGTCTTCGTACTGACCAGTAAACCCACATTTAGAGGCCACATTTACAAATAAAATATATTTGTTTTTATAATCAGACAGATTAATTGGCTCGCCATTGAGGGCGTTTATTTTAACGTCGTAAATAGACATAATTGGGTCGGTTTTTGGTTTTGAACTACTAAATAGTGAAAACATACAGTACATTATAATTAAGAATTTCATTTATTAAATTTTAAAGGAAACAATCCCACAATCCATTTCAAATATTTGCCCAGACATGGATGTTGCTTTGTCTGACAACAAAAATGCGGCCATATCTGCAACTTCATCTGGATTTAAAAACTTCTTCAACGGATGACGATCTGTAATGGCTTCAATCATTTTGTCGTTTCGTAATAATTTTGACGCTAATTCTGTATTTGTAATCGTTGGTGCAATGGCGTTTATTCTTACAGCTGGTGCTAATTCGGCACCTAATGATTTTACCAAACCTTCTACTCCAGATTTAGCTGTGGCAATACTTGCATGGTAGGGCATTCCCAATTTTGAAGCTACCGTACTAAAAAGTAAAATAGATGGTTTATTCCCATTTTTTAGAGCGCCTAAATATTTTTGAATTACTTTTACAGCGCCTAAAACGTTTATTTCAAAGTCTTCCCTAAAATCATCTAAACTTAGTCTAGATATTGGTTTTAAGTTAATGCTTCCCGGGCAATATACCAATCCATCTAAAGATTCTATTTCAGGCAATTCATCTATTAGAATATCGCAGGTATGATGTGTTAAGTTATGATGTATTAAATCTGGTGCAGTTCGGCTAATATTAATAATCTTGTGTGTCTCCAGTAAAGTTTTTAATATAGCATTACCAATACCTTTACTACCACCAATAATTACAATTGTTTTCATTTTTTTAAATATGAGCGATTAAATGTTTGCCATTCAATCGTTTTTCTACTTTTCGTTTTATAGCTGTTAAGCGTTTCATGATGTCCATAATTTGTTCATCCTTTTTTTGCTTATAAATATCGTTTAAACCTAAAATTAAGGTTTTAGCTTTTCTTGAAATCACAACTCTGTCACTGGTGGTTAGCGATCTTAATTTAGTCTGTTCAAATTCTAATGCTTCGTTTATAATATCCATAATTTTAATCTTTAAGATAGTTTTGTAATTCTGCTATTTTTGATGCCGTATTGAATTGTCCGCCATAATACGATGTTACCGTTGCCGATGATTCATCTTTTATCCCTCGGGACGATACGCACAGATGTTTAGCATCAATAATTACCGCCACATCTTCGGTTCCTAAAATATGCTTTAAATCTTCAGCAATCTGATTCGTTAAACGTTCTTGAACTTGCGGTCGCTTCGCATAATATTGTACAATTCTATTCAATTTTGAAAGCCCAATTACTTTTCCTGATGATATGTAAGCCACATGCGCTTTTCCAATAATAGGTACAAAGTGATGCTCACAGTTAGAGTAGAAACTTATGTTTTTTTCTACTAGCATTTGGTTGTATTGGTATTTGTTATCGAACAATGCTATTTTTGGCTTATTCGCAGGATTTAATCCGGAAAATATCTCGTCGATGTACATTTTAGCAACACGTTCAGGCGTACCTTTTAAAGAATCATCGGTTAAGTCTAAACCCATAACTTCCATTATTTCTTCAAATAATAAGGCGATGCGTTGTTTCTTTTCGGTATCAGAAAGTTTGAAGGCATCCGGTTTCATTGGAGTTTCTAGTCCTGTGTACAAATGGTCGTCTCCAATATCTTCAATGGTAAAACCGTTGAGTTTATAATCTTTCTTCTTCTTTACTTCTAGTGTTTCTGTATTCATAATGTCTTTTTTATGTGCTGTTTTTATGTACTCATCTCATAAAACAAAGCAACGTTATCGTTTTGAAATTGAGTTATGTGTTATCTGTTTTTGCATAGAACATTTAAACCTACCTTTCGCAAATGCTCGTAATTTTAGATGTTTTGTATTGCGACCTTGCACGCGTTTTCGCCACATTTTAAAGCTACTTAGTTTCAATTCTTTTCGCATCAATTTAATAACCTCTTGTTCTTTAAGGTTAAACTGAAATGTGATTGCTTCAAAAGGCGTACGGTCTTCCCAGGCCATTTCTATAATGCGGTCAATATCTCTTTCGTTATAACTCATTGTATTGCATAAAAGCTATATTGTGAGTCGTATTTTGCCTTCTCTTCTAACATCTTGTCAAAAAATCTTTTGTTTTCTTTAAAGGTGATGTTGTTTTTAAAATGAATAAAACGTCCTTGGGCATGAATACTACTTCCATTTGTTTTATAAATCACTAATTGATAATAGGGTATCACCCAAGTAAAATTTCTTAAACCTTTATTAATTCTTATAAGAATACCTATTGGACGTAATTCTATATTGGCATAAGTAGCATCAGCCACACTATTTACGTAATCTCTCATATTGACGCTCACGTCGTCTATTATCATGCGTTTAGAACCTGTTCCTTTCATTTTAAATGACTGTAAAAACCCAATAGATTTACCAACCAAATCATTGATTAACTCTTCTTGTTCTTTGTTTTTATAAGTTGTTTCTAAAATCATAGTATAAAGATAGTCAATTTTTTTATAATGTTTAACAAATATACAAAAAGATTAAACAAAAATTAACATTTATAATTATTTTTATAAAGTTCTTGGTTGCCGTATGACATAAATCATGCTCTATTAATTGTGTTAGAATTAAATTTGATTTTAGAAATAAAAGTATCATATGAAAAGTTTATTATTAGGTAATGAAGCACTGGCTCAAGGTAGTATTGATGCCGGCTTATCAGGAGTTTATGCATACCCTGGAACACCTTCTACTGAAATTACTGAATATATTCAAAGGTCAAAACTAGCCAAGGAATTAAAAATTCATACTACTTGGTCTGTTAATGAGAAAACGGCGATGGAGTCTGCTCTTGGAATGTCTTATACAGGTTTAAGAGCCATGGTTGTGATGAAGCACGTCGGATTAAATGTGGCTTCAGATGTTTTTATGAATATGGCCGTTTCGGGAATTAATGGTGGACTTGTGGTTGTTGTGGCAGATGATCCTTCCATGCACTCATCACAGAACGAACAAGATTCAAGGTTTTATGGAAAATTTGCTATGATTCCAATATTAGAGCCTTCAAACCAGCAAGGGGCTTATGACATTATGCATTATGCCTTTGATCTTTCTGAAGAATTAAAACTACCCGTTTTGTTAAGGATGGTAACCCGTTTGTCTCATTCGCGTGCCGGTATTGAGTTACGAGAAAGAAGAGCTCAGAATGTGATGCAATTACCACATGATACTTCAAGATTTGCATTAATTCCAATGAATGCCAAAAAACAATTCGATAAACTGGTTAATAAAAAAAGTCAATTAATTGAGATTTCTGAAAACTCTAATCTCAATAGTTTAAAGTTAAGTGAAGACAGAGAGATAGGTATTATCGCCTGTGGTATCGCATATAACTATGTGATGGAAAATATAGGTGATGACGAAGCGTATTATTCTATTTTAAAAATATCACAATATCCTTTACCTAAGAAAAAAATTAAAAAGTTATATAAGCATTGTCAAAAGATTCTGGTAGTTGAAGAAGGATATCCTGTAGTTGAAGAATTATTGCACAACTATTTTGATGAAAATGATAAAGTAAAAGGCAGATTAACTGGAGATATACCATCAACAGGAGAACTGAATCCTAATATTGTTGGCAATTCTTTAGGTCTTTTTCAAGGAAATCCAAAACCGATTCCATCTATTGTTACACCAAGACCTCCGCAGTTGTGTGAAGGCTGTGGACATACCGATCTGTTTAATACAATTAATGAATTGATACCGGAAATTGGTGATAAAAATGTTTTTGGAGATATTGGTTGTTACGCATTAGGAGCCTTACCACCATTGAATACCATAAACACATTAATAGATATGGGAGCTTCCATTACTATGGCAAAAGGTGCTACAGATGCAGGACTGGAGAATGCCATTGCAGTTATAGGAGATTCCACCTTTACACATTCTGGAATGACAGGATTATTGGATGCCGTTTTTGAAAATTCACCTATTACCGTTATTATTTCTGATAATTCTGCCATCGCAATGACTGGTGCGCAAGAATCAAGTGCTGTAGGTAGATTATATAATATATGTTTGGGTCTTGGGGTGCATCCAGATCATCTCATAAAAATGACTCCTTTAAAGAAAAATCATGACGAAAACGTGAAACTCTTGAGAAATGAGTTAAAATATAAAGGCGTTTCCGTTATTATTTCTGAAAGACCTTGTGTTAGATTATCCAGAGACCAAAAAGAAGAAATCAAAGCTAAAATTGCTTCATTAAGCTAAAATAAAAGCATGAAAACAAATATTATATTATCGGGTGTTGGCGGACAAGGTATTTTAACCATTGCTGCGGTATTAGATACGGCTGCATTAAGTGAAAATTTGTTTGTAAAACAATCTGAAGTTCATGGAATGAGTCAACGTGGTGGTGCTGTGCAATGCCATGTAAGAATATCTGATAAAGAAATATTTTCTGACCTCATTCCTGAAGGAAAAGCGGATTTAATATTATCTGTAGAACCTATGGAATTATTACGATATATACCCTTTTTGAATAAATATGGCTGGTTGGTTACAGACTCACTTCCATTTATTAATACGGATAACTATCCCGAAAAAAATGATTTATTCGAACAAATTAAAAAGCATCCCAATCACGTTATTATAAATGCCACAGAAATTGCTAAAAAACTAGGTAATTCTAAAGTGGCGAATATGGTATTACTTGGCGCTGCTGCTTCTATTATTCCTTTACCAGAAAAAAGTATTCTTGAAGCTATTAAAAAATTGTTTCAGCATAAAAGTGAAAAAATAATAAGCTTAAACTTCGAAGCCTTTAATGAGGGGAAAAAAATAGCCAAAGAAATTACAGGTTTAGCTGCCAAGAATTAAATAAACATATAAGTTAAGAGCTTTTAACTTTAGAATTTTTAAGTACTTTTTTTATGGCTTTAGCTAAAATAATGACTCCTTTTTCAATGCTTTCTTTTGGCATATTTGAAAAAGAAAGTCGCAATCTGTCATCCTTTTTACTCGCCGGATCAAAGGTTCTTCCTGTTACGAAAACAACACCATTGGCAGCACTTTCTTTGAAGATGTCTGTTGACTTAATATGAGATGGTAACTTTAGCCAGATGTAAAAACCTCCTTTTGGTTCATTCCAGGTGACTTCTTTTGGCATATATTTTTCCAGACTCCGTTGCAGTAAATTTTTCCTTTCTAAATATTCACTTCTTAAGAATTTTAAATAGGATTCTAATTTATGTTGTGCTAAAAATTCATTGCCTAATATTTGCATGAAATTTGAAGTACAGGCATCCAAAGCTTGTTTTACGGTTTCTGCTTTTTCAAATATTTCTGGTGAAGAGAGCATATAACCTAACCTAAAACCCGGACCCAGTATTTTTGAGAAGGAACCTGTATAAATAATTTCTACGTCTTTAACGCCAAATGACTTCATGGATTTGGTTAGGTATTTTTCATCTTCATTAAAATACAAATCACTGTAGGCATCATCTTCAAGTAAAATAATTTCTGTACCAGATAAAACTTCTAAAAGTTCTTTTTTTCTTTCAAGTGTGTAAATAATACCAGCCGGATTATGATAATTAGGTGTTACATATAAAAACTTAGGAGTTCTGTCTAAAGAAGCAATTTTTCTTTTTAAAGCTTTTATGTCAATCCCATCTTTATCAATTGGAATGCTATGTATTTCGGCTCCAAAGGTTTCAAAGACTGATAAAGCTCCAACAAAACATGGGTTTTCAGTTAATACAATATCCCCTTCGTTTATAAATTCTTGGGTAATAATTGAGATGGCTTGAAGAGACCCCGTAGTGATTAAAATTTTATTTCCATTCACAGGCAATCCTTTCTTTTCTAGATAGCTTTGTAGTGATTTTATTAAAGGAGGATAACCTGAAGTTGGTCCGTACTGAAAACATAATTTTTTAATATCTTCTGGTAAAGAATTATAAATATCATCAATTTGTTTTACAGGAAATAAATCATTATTTGGCATACCACCTGCAAATGAAATCATACTTTTTCCAGAAGCTTGTTTCATTAATAATTTAATGTCTTCTGAATGCATGGAATTTACTGCGTTTGAAAATGCATACATAGGTTATAATATATTATCTGTCTTTTCAAAATAACAAAATTTAAATAAGATAGATTGTGATAAATATCAGCTAAAATCCTGTTTAAAAGGACTTACTTTACAATTATTACATTCTTTTTAATTATGCTTCATCCAAAATTAATTCATCCAAAAAGTATTGTTATTATTGGTGGTTCTGATAATATTCATAGTCCGGGTGGTCGCGTTTTGAAAAATTTAATTGATCATAAGTACCCAGGACATTTGTTTGTTGTGAATCCTAAGCAGGAAATAGTTCAGGGGATTAAATCCTTTAATAATGTTAGTGAATTACCCAAAGTAGATTTGGCAATAGTGGCTATCGCCGCAAAATATATTCCGGAAGTTATCAGGATTCTTACGCAGCAAAAGGAGACCAAAGGATTTATCATTTTTTCAGCTGGTTTTAGTGAAAAAGATGAAAATGGGGCAAAGCTTGAAAAGGAAATAGTTGACTTAATAAATGACGTAGGAGGCAGTTTATTAGGGCCCAATAATATTGGTTTAATAAACAAAAATTTTACTGGTGTTTTTACAACACCTATACCAAAATTGGATGAAAAGGGCGTGGATTTTATATCTGGTTCCGGAGCCACAGCAGTATTTATTATAGAGGCCGCAGAAAGTATGGGACTCACTTTTTCAAGTGTCTATACGGTTGGAAATAGTGCCCAAATAGGCGTGGAGGAGATTTTAGAGTATTTAGACCAATCTTTTGAAGAAGATAAAAGTTCCAAAGTAAAACTACTTTATATAGAAAGTATTAAGAATCCACTTAAGTTTTTAAAGCATACGGGTTCATTAATAAGTAAAGGCTGCAAGATAGCGGCTATTAAGGCAGGTAGTTCAGAAGCCGGTAATAGGGCTGCGTCTTCACATACGGGAGCTATTGCCAATTCAGATGTTTTTATTGACGCCTTATTTAAAAAAGCAGGAATCATTCGTTGCTATGGCAGAAACGAACTTATTACGGTTGCGGGTATCTTATTACAAAAGGAATTTAAAGGAAAAAATATAGCCATAATCACACATGCCGGAGGTCCCGCTGTGATGCTAACGGATGTCTTATCAAAAAACGGATTACAAGTTCCTTCATTAAAAGGAACTCATTGTAAAACATTATTAAGTGAGTTGTTTGAAGGATCTTCAGTTACTAATCCAATTGATTTTTTAGCTACGGGAACTGCTCAACAATTAGAAACCATTATTGATTATTGTGAAAATAAATTTGATGAGATTGATGCCATGGTTGTCATTTTTGGTAGCCCGGGGTTAACATCTGTTTATGATGTTTATGATGTATTGAACAAAAAAATAAAGACTTCCAAAAAACCAATTTATGCTATATTGCCATCAGTGGTTAATGTAAAAAATGAAATAAACGATTTTATATCAAAAGGAAATATTGCATTTCATGATGAAGTTTTATTTGGAAAGGCTTTAGCTAAGGTATCTAATCAAAGTATAGTTAAAGATAAAGTTGAAGCTTTAGAATTCAAATCCTTCAAAAAAGTAAGAAAGGTGATAGATGATCTTCCAAATGGATACATGTCATCAGAAACAGCTTTTCATTTATTAGATTGTGTAGGCGTAAAGTTTGCAGGTCCAAAATATGCAAGAACTAAAGAAGAACTTAGCAAAGTTTTATCAACAATAAAATATCCAGTCGTACTAAAAGTAGAGGGTCCATTGCATAAATCAGATGTTGGAGGCGTTATTTTAAATATAACAAATGACAAAGAACTGAATAACAATTTTGATACATTAATGCAGATTGATGGTGCAAAATCTGTTCTAATTCAACCTATGATAAAGGGAACGGAACTATTTATTGGCGCAAAAAAGGAAAGTAATTATCCGCATATCATATTATGTGGACTTGGAGGTATTTTTGTTGAAGTTTTAAAAGATATCAGCGCTTCAATGGTACCAATTTCAGAGAATGAGGCATTAAAAATGATTACTGGTTTAAAGGCTTATCCCGTCTTAAAAGGTGTGAGAGGTCAAAAAGGAATCAACATTAAAAAGTATGCAGAAATCATTATAAAAATATCTGAACTGCTTTGTATGGCTCCGGAAATTTCTGAGTTAGATATAAATCCTCTTTTGGCTTCTGAAAATGATATTATTGCTGTAGATGTTAGAATTTGTATCAAAAGACAATAAAGCATTCAATATTTTAATTAAGGTTTTGTTTCAAAATTAGAAGTATGTTTTTTTAAGATGCATTTACCATCTGTTTTTACCTGTTTATTTTTTCTCATATTCCATAGGATATCACTGGCCTTTTTTCTGGTTTCTTTTATATCCACAATAGGATATGGGTAATCTTCACCTAATTTAAAGTTATTAAAAACCTGATCCAATTCTGTCATTAAATAAGGTTCATGACAAAATGGAATTTCTAAATTTTTGAGTTCAGATACCCATTTTTTTATAAAAACAGCATCTGGATCATGTTCTAAACTATTTTTTATCGGGTTATAGATTCTTATCATATTAGTGTCCGTTTCGCCTGCCTGCATTTGCAGTTGTGGAAAATGAATGCCAGGTTCAAAATCTAAAAACATTTGTGATAAATGCTTGGAAGCATCTTGCCAAGGTTGCCATAAATTATGCGTAAAAAAAGAAACTACCAAAGCTCTCATTCTAAAATTTAAATAACCTGTTTCGTTTAAACAACGCATTGCAGCATCAATTAAAGGAAAACCCGTATTTCCAGTTTTCCAAGCCATTTGATATTTCATGGATACCTGCTTTTTTAATTTTTGAAATCCTTTATTGATACTTTCTTCTTCCATGGTGTGTTCCATTTCAAATTTTTGAACAAAATGGGATTGCCAACGTAATCGCGACATAAAAGCATCGATAGATTTTTTGTTTTTTGATTGTTTTTTTTTGCTGCTGCGCACAATGATACACTTCTCTTATTGATAAATTACCCCAAGACAAATAAGGTGATAATCTGCTACAACTACTTCTAGATAATTCAGGTTTTGAAATATGAAACACATAGTTTTCATAGCGTTTTTCAAGAAATGAATTCAAATACTTTAAAGCCATTCGTCTGCCACCTTTTTGAAAAGGTGAAGTCATATTCGTGTTTAATGTCATTTTGACGAATAACATTTCAATTGCATTAATTTCTTCAATACTTAATAATTGATTTTTTTGTGGATAAAAGGGTAGTGGTTGGGTCTCAAGATAGTCATTACTCTTTTCTAACCAATGTTCTCTGTCTTCTAAACCTCTTATCACCCCATTGTTAATGGATTCATGCCAGGTAATTAAATTGTTTCTACAAAATCTTTTAAATGATTTGTCACGGTTATAAGTAACTAAAATTCCGGTTTCTTGATGGGAGTAAATATCTTTAATTTGAAATCTTGTAAGTAACTGATTTATGGCAGCTATAATATCAGATTTAATAATTAATACTTTGGAATTATACGGTTCTAATTGCTCATTTAAATCTAAAAGTGATTGTTTAATAAAATCCCAATGACGTTGACTGTAATGAGGATCATTTAAAAGTAAATATTCAAACAAGTAAATTAATAATACCCGTTTTTCAGAATTTAGAGCATTTACAATGGCTTCGTTGTCCTCTAAACGCAAGTCTCGTTTTAACCAAACAATGTGTATTTGTGGATTAGTATTCATCTTGGTGTTCTATTATGTGATTTGCTTTTTCTTTTATTCTCATCAGGTCGTTTCTATCCATTTTATCCAGAAGTTTATACATCATACCCAGTCTAAAATTATTTTGTAGATATGATCTTTTATCATCTAAGAAATTCCAGTATAAACTATTAAAAGGGCAGGCATCATCGCCTATTTTCTTATTTTTATTGTAGTGACATGAATTGCAGTAATTGCTCATTTTATTAATGTAAGTTGCAGATGAAACATAAGGTTTAGTAGCTATTTTTCCTCCATCAGCATATTGACTCATACCTCTTGTATTGGTTAATTGTACCCATTCAACCGCATCAATATAAATGCCCAAATACCAAGCGTCAACGTCATCAGGATTTGTTTGTGTCAGCAGTGCATAGTTTCCGGTTATCATTAATCTTTGAATGTGATGTGCATAACTTGTATCTATTGAATCCTTTATACTATGTTTTAAACAATTCATCTTTGTATTACCTGTCCAAAAGAAATCAGCGAGTTTATTTCTGTTATTTAATGCATTCTCATTTTTATAATCTGGCATTAAAGCCCAATACATACCACGCATATACTCTCTCCAACCAATGATTTGCCTAATAAATCCTTCAACCTGAGAAATATCGATATCATTTTTATTTGCTCGATAATAATTTAAAACCGTTTTTAGGACATCTTTTGGTGAAATTAATTTAAGATTCATGGCAAAAGAAAGTCTGGAATGAAACAGATTTCGTTCTTCTGTATGCATAGCATCTTGATAATCTCCAAAATGTATTAATAGGTGTTCACAAAAGTATTTAAGCTGTGCTAAAGCCTGTTTTCTATCTATGGGATAAGAAAATAGATTATCATTAAATTGACCAATTGTTTTGATATTTGCCGTTTGGATAACTTCTATAATTTCTGAAATGTCATTATTAAATGATTTAAAAGGTGGAATTGGTACTTGACCGGTCCATTTGTTTCGATTACTTTGATCATAATTCCATTTTCCTCCTTCAGGTTGGTCAGCAATCATTAAGATATTATGTTTTCTTCGCATATATCTGTAGAAGTTTTCCATGAGATATTGCTTTTTACCCTTAAAAAATTGCGATAATTCTTCTCTATCTGTATAAAAATGCTCTGCAGAAACTGACTTAGTATTTATACTTAATGATTGACAAAATTCTTTAAGTTGTTTGTCTAATCGATATTCATCTGGAAGTATATATTCAAAGTTTTGAATGTTATGTTCTTTTATTAACATGGATAAGTTCTCATCCAAACATTGTTTATTGTGAATATCATTTATTTTAAAATATTCCACCTGATGTCCTAATTCCTTTAAATCGGAATTGAACTGTCGCATGGCAGCAAAAAAACCGATAACCTTTTGGATGTGATGAGTAACATATTCTGTTTCCTGTTTCATTTCAAAAAGACAATACAACACTTTATTGTCAGGGTTTTTAAACCATGAATGTTTAATGTTAAGTTGATCGCCTAATATGAGTCTTAGTGTTTTCATTAAAACAGGGTTTCTTGCAACCAAAGATTTTGAAATTTCCCATTTGAATCATATCGTTCTGCCTGCAAATCAACGTTAAAGACTCGGTCTCTTGGGTCGTTACCAACGCCTGCTACATACATCCAATTTCCATAGTTGCTGTGAACATCATAATCTAGCAGTAAGGATTCAAAATACGCAGCACCAATCCTCCAGTCTAGTTTTAAATTTTTAGCAAAAAAAGAAGCTACATTTTGTCTGCCGCGATTACTCATCCAACCGGTTTTTTTTAATTCTATCATGTTAGCATTCACAAAATTTGATGACGTCTCACCATTAATCCATTTTTGAATTAACGTACTATCATCATTCCATTTGTAGATTCTATTTAAAATACCACCAATTTTAAAAATGTTATTTTCGTGTTTTAAGCTGATATACTTAAAATAATCGCGCCATATTAATTCAAAAATGAGCCAGTATGTCGATTCGTTTTTAAAAAACTCTTTTTCAAATTTTTGAAGTTCCCAAAATATGGTTCTTGCAGAAATACTTCCATTAGCTAACCAAGGAGAAAATTTTGAACTGTATTCTGTGCCTATTAATCCGTTTCTTGTTTTTTTATAAATACCTATATTTTTTGTTGTAAAAAAATAATCATTTAGTCGTTTTAATGCTTGTGTTTCTCCACCTTTAAAAGGAAAGGCTGAATGGTGATCATTTTGAAATGATTTAAATCCCAAATCTTCAAGAGTTGGAATTTTCGTATCATTTTCAATTGGTATATCAGAATTTATTGGTTTGTTTTCGGCAGATGGCCTTATAAAACTATATTTTTCAACCTTTTTTCTAAAGTTTGAAAATACTTCTGGAATGTTATTTATTTTGATGTTAATGTCATCTGCATGAAATAAAAATTGGTCATAAATTTCATTAATGACAACTGATTCAGGAACCTCCTTTTTAATATTATCGAATTCAACACGTTCTTCTGATGTCCATTCTTTTTGAACATATACAGAAGTGATATTATAGGTATGAATCAACTTATGTATTTCACTTTTAGCATTTTCTGCAAACACAAAAAGTTCAATGTTTAACTTTTTAAGATTTAATTTTAAATCTGTTAGACTTTCAAGCAAAAATTGAGCTCTGAATTTCTCTGTTTTTTTAAATCCGTAGGCGGTTTCCTGAAAATCTTTATAATTGAACCTATAAAAAGCCAAAACCTGTCTGTGGTTTTTAAGAGCTGTATTTAAAACTAGGTTATCTTGAACTCTTAAATTATTTTTAAACCAAATTAAAGCTGTACCGTCTTGTTTCGTCTGCATTTTTCACTACAATATTTTACATTCAGCCAGTTCTTTTCCCACTTTTTTCGCCAAGTAAATGACAATTGACAAACGGGACATATTTTTGTGGGTAAATGCTCTTTTGATATTTTAGACATCCACCAGTTTTTTAATCATACCATTAAAAATAAAACCATGAAAAGGATAAACACTATACCAGTAAAAACGACCAGCTAATCCTCGAGGTCTAAAAGTGGCTGTTTGTTTTAGTAAACCATCTTCAATTTTAAATTCTAACCAAGCTTCACCTGGAAGCTTCATTTCAGCGTAAAGTAATAGTTTTCTCTTTGATTTATCAGCGAAAATAACACGCCAAAAATCTAAAGCATCACCTGCATCTAATTCCGATACATGCGTTCTTCCTCTACGTAAGCCAATACCTCCAACTAACTTGTCAAGATATCCTCTTAATTTCCAAAGAAAGGTGCCATAATACCATCCTGTTGTTCCACCGATAGACCATATTTTGTTAATTGTGGTTTCTTCATTGATAACTTTACGTTCTTTATAATCTTTAAAACAGCCATATTGCGGTACGTTAATGTATTTATGTAGGCTATTTTTTAAACGACCACTACTTATCATGGAATCTTTCCAGCTTGACACAATACTGTTTTGTTCTATTTTTTCGAAGGCCAATTGTACTGCTTCTGCATATGTTATGGGATTAACATCTAAAATTTGATTGATATCGCTTGGTTTTCCAACAATTTCAACACCCATACTATCTACTAAGGTGGATGCCAATTTATATGATGTTGATGTAACAAAATACAACCAGTAGGAGGATAATTTTGGTGTCATTATCGGAACTGTAAGGATATAACGTTTTAAGCCTCTTATTTTAGCAAATTTTAATAGCATTTGCTTATAAGTTAATATTTCTGGTCCAAAAATATCATAGGATTTATTATAAAGTACTTCGTTACCTTTTGCTCGACTTAAAAAGGTTAGTACATCTCGAACTGCCAGCGGTTGTGTTTTGGTGTTTAGCCATTTAGGTGCTATCATTACAGGCAGTTTCTCTACTAAATCGCGAATAATTTCAAATGATGAACTACCAGAGCCAACTATAATTCCTGCTTTAAAAACCGTAAGTGAGTAGGTGTCTGAAGCTAAAATATTCTCAACATTTTTTCTGGATTGTAAATGTTTAGAAAGTTCTTCTTCATTGGTAATGCCACTTAAATATATAACTTGTTTTAAAGTTGTGGATTCGAAGTGATTCTTAAAATTTTGCGCACAATCAGCTTCTAAAGTCAGGAAATCTTTAGAAGAATTCGACATGGAGTGTATTAGATAATATGCTACGTCAATATCATCAGGGATATTTTTAAGCGTTTCAGGTTTTAAAAAATCAGCCTCAACAATAGTAATATGCTCGTCTTCTAAATAGTTTTTATCAACTCTTAATGCATCTCTTACAGCACAAACAACATCATGCCCTTCATTTATTAATATAGGGATGAGTCTTTTACCTATGTAGCCTGTGGAACCTGTAACAAGAATTTTCATTTTATGTTTTAAGATAAGATAAATTTTTTGGTCTTTGGTATTCTAAACGTGTTTTTAATTTAGGCATCGCATAGCCATCCAACCCGTTTATAGCAACCACATTAGCTTCAGACAGATTTACAAAACCATCTTTCCCTAAAAGATTGTCCTGAAGGTACAAATCTTTTATGGCACCAATAAGTAAAATGGTGCCATTTGCATTTATAGGGTATTCTTCAACATAAGTCATTGCCATTTGTACAGGCGAATGTTTTACAAAAGGAGCATAAAATCCAGTTTTATAATCTTCCTCCAATTGTGTGACATCAAATTCAGAAATCTCCGATTCATATTTTGCCGAAGTATGATGGGCATCTTCTAAAATGGATTCGTGAATGTGATTTATTGTGAAACAGCCTGTTTCTTTAATATTATCATAGGTATTTCTTATTACAGTAGTTGGTCTTAAAAAAAAGCCCAATAATGCGGGGTCAGAACCTATATGGGTTACCGAACTAAATATTGCCACATTAGAAATACCATCGGAAGATTTAGTGCCAATTAAATTAGCAGATTTATAACCAGAACAACTATTAATAAGGTTGATTCGGTATAAATGCTGCATATTATTAATATCTTCTATATTAAAATGTGGCATTATAAATTTTTATAATTGTTAATTTTTATGTCTTTTGCTTTTAAATCGAACATTAAATTATATAAACCAAAAAAGGTTCGGTTCATGTAAATAAAATGTTTGGAACCACGATTGCCATTCATTTTACGCAGTTCTGTGTTTTTTGAATAACGCTGTCCTAATTCTGTAATTCTGCCGAAGAAATCAGCATCCGAAAAATCGAAATTTTCTACATGAAAAGGTTGTGTGAACAGACTCAATAATTCATGAAACATTTCTGTGAAAAACTCTAATTCTTCTTTAGAATCATCTTCGCGAAGTATTTCCAGTTCGTATAATTTACCTACAAAGTAATCTTTATTTGTGATATTTTCAGGTTTTGCCAACTCAAAATAAGGTATGTAAAATTCATCGGGAATGGTTTTCATACAACCAAAATCTAAAGCAATTAAATCGCCTAGTTTTGAAACCAAAAAATTACCAGGATGCGGATCTGCATGTACTTTTTTTAACTTATGAATTTGAAACATGTAAAAATCCCAAAGTGCTTGCCCTAATTTATTTGCGGTTTCCTGATTGGTATTATAAGCGGTAAATTCCGATAGATGTTCGCCTTCCATATAATCCATGGTAATGATTCTATCAGATGATAATTCTTCATAATAATTGGGGAACTTTAGGTTAGAAATGTGAGCACATGCTAAAGCTATTTCTTTACTTTGTACAATTTCTAACCCGTAATTTGTTTCCTCAATTAACTTTCCTTCAACCTCTTTAAAGTATTTATCTGAGTCTTTCCCTTTGATATTAAACATTTTCATAGCAATTGGCTTAACAAGAGCCAAATCAGAAGCGATACTTTGTGCCACACCGGGATATTGGATTTTCACAGCAAGTTTTTTCCCGTCTTTTTCTGCCACATGCACTTGTCCGATGCTGGCGGCATTAACCGATGTTGAGTTGAAGGAATCATATAATTCGTTTGGCATTTTGCCAAAATAATTTTTAAAAGTTTTTAGCACTAAAGGAGGTGATAAAGGTGGTACCGAAAATTGGGCCAACGAAAATTTTTCTACATAGGCCTGAGGCATAATGCTTTTTTCCATACTTAGCATTTGCGCTACTTTTAAGGCACTTCCTTTTAATTGTTTTAGCCCATCATAAATATCTCCAGCATTGTTTTCATTTAATGTAGCTCGGGCTACATCTTCAGTTTTTGTTAATTTATCACCATAATATTTAAGGTAATTAACGCCAACTTTAGCACCAGTTGAAACTAGTTTGGATGCACGTTGTATTTTGGAAACCGGAATAGAATCAATTGTTTTCATATGTCTTAATTCATGTGCATTTTTTCTTTGAAAATAAATTTCCCAAAGTCGATAATGCTTTTTAAAGGAACGATGTTTAAAACATCAAAACTTGTGTTTACTGATTTTTCTATAAAAATATCGGTCTTTTCAAACGAAGCCGAAGTGTCGTCCATCCAGAATTTAATTGTTAGCATCAATTGTAACCACGCCGACTCTTTTAAAGCTCTATTTTGGATTTTTTCTAGTTGTTCTTGTTTAATATCTATGGTTTCTATATCCAAAAGCGATATAAAATGTGTAAAACTCTTTCTCAACTCAGATAGCAATGCTAAATTTTTTAAACTATTTTTATGCTGATTAAGTGCATAAATCACATAACTTCTATTTGCCGTTAAGTTTTCGAAAAAAGTAAAGTAGAAGCTTAGTAATTTATTGCGGGCATCGAAAGTCTGGAACTCGTCGCTTTTATTTAAAACAATCATTGAATTATCAAAAAAAGCTTTAAAAACGTGTTTCTCGATGGCCTCAAAAGACCCAAAAAATTCATAAAATTTTGATTCTTCGAAATTATTAGCCTTCGCGAATGAATATACCGAGGTTGGTTTCTCATTATGTTCTAAGACATAATCCATATAAAATGATAAGATGTCGTTGTCTGAAATAATTTTATTCTTTGCCATAATTTTTTAATTATTTAGCAAATATACAAAATGTTTAACATAATTCAATAAAAGTTAAACAAAAAAACATTAAAAGGAATTAATTGCGTTGCTGCTAATCGATATAATCGCTATATTTAATGGAACTAATCATAGAATAATGAAAACTAAAAATCAAAATCGACAAATATTGCCTTTTAATGTCTTTTTAAAAAGGGTACTTAAATATTTTCTATTTTCAAGTATGTTGATAGCGTTTTCTCTAGCAATAGGGACTATTGGTTATCATTATTATGGTGAAATTTCCTGGATTGATGGGTTTTATAATGCTTCATTAATTTTAACAGGAATGGGACCAGTAAATGAAATGCATACTACAGCGGCTAAATTGTTTGCTTCATTTTATGCGCTTTTTAGCGGTATTGCTTTTTTAAGTACTGTGGCCGTAATTTTTGCACCAATAGCACATCGGTTATTGCATATGCTTCATATTCCTGAAGAGGACTAAATTGTTTTACTGAATAATTTTAGCACGATACGGCTTCTTTTCAAATACGACTTTGTTTATAAATATGAAAGCTTGTTTAATATCATCATTCGGAACATCAAAATCATAATGCCCTTGGTTTGTATAACTATACAGTAAAAAACTGGCATTATAACTCTCTAATTTCTCAGTAATTCTTTTTGAGCCATCAATACTTAAAAATCCTTTGCTATTTAATTTACAAGACTGATGAGCGCCTTTACCATAAGGAACAACACCATCATCTATTCCATGATAAAAAACACCTGGTACCGCATTTTTTTTATGGATTAAATCGGCATTTAACAAAGCTCCGGATACAGATATTATAGCAGCAGGTTTAATATAACCATAGCGCTTTGAGTTTTTTATGACTAATTCTCGATTATAAGTAAAGTTTAAAACCGATTCTGCACCGGCACTAATTCCTGCCAAAATAATTTTAGAGTCGTCTATTTCAAAACTAGATTTATATTTAATTAAATATTGTAAAGCACTCAGTAAATCGTAAGCTCCATTTGAATAAACTTTCAATTTTTTATTTACAGGCGTACTACAATTAAACGACTTATTTTTACCTAATAATCGATAATCTACAGAGGCGACAACAAATCCTTTTTTAGCAATATTTTCAGCTAAAGAAATTAAGGAATTGCTATTTCTTTCACCGGAATTAAATCCGCCACCATGAACAATAACAAACAAGGGTCTTTTACGCAGAGAATCGTTTTCGGGTTCGTATAAATCCAGTTTTAAAGTGTCTTTAGCTTTTATTGAATAAATGTAAGTTTTACTAGAAACGTTTTCGAAAACTGGGTCTAGATATCTGGTTTGTGAGAATAATATTGAAGAAGTAATTAATAAAATAAATGTTGCTATCTTGGTATTCATAATATTAAAAACAAGTAATTTTAGGGGTTAAAATTTTTGGCAAATGTAAGATTAAAAAATATCAATTATGGAATGAGCCATTGCAATACTTGACACCAACCCAAATAATTGATGGCGAATTGCATCTGACTGATAAAAAACAATAAATTTAAACAGATGAAAACATTTATAAGTAGTATTTCTAATATTGAATTCCAGGAAACTGAAAAAATTCATGCCAATGCCATTAGAAAATCAATTTTTGAAATAATTAAGAAAGAACATCCAGATTTTAATTCAAAAAGTTTAATTGCTTTGGTAGAATTAAATCAATATAGACAAAAATATATTGCAGAATATTTGATGCATGAAGTTGGTGAATTGAATGAATTGGAGGAAGATGTATTAAAAACATTGCAAAACCACGAAACAATTTCGAGTAAAATTGATATTGAATCGGATATTTCAGGATTTACTTTTGGACAGCGGTTAGCAGATAAAATAGCGTCGTTTGGAGGTAGTTGGAAGTTTATAATCATTTTTGGGCTATTTATTTTTATATGGATTGGTTCTAATATTATTTTTTTAATGAATAAAGGTTTTGATCCATACCCTTTTATTCTTTTAAATCTTATTTTATCGTGTTTAGCCGCATTACAAGCGCCAGTTATTATGATGAGCCAGAACCGTCAAGAAGAAAAAGATAGGGAACGTTCTAAACAGGATTATATGGTAAATTTAAAATCGGAATTAGAAATTAGAATGTTACATGAAAAAATAGACCATTTAATCGTGCACCAACAACAGGAACTACTTATCATACAACAAGTACAGGTTGAAATGATGGAAGATATTATGAAGCAAATAAAAGCTAAATAAGTCAGAACTTTTATCACTTTATAGATAGTAATTAATGTTGCTCGACCTAAAATAGGAGCCAAAAATAAAGTCATAGATATAAAATTACCTGTAAATAGGGAAGCAATAATAGCGTAACTACCGAAATCCCGACCTTTAAGTAATCTGGCTGCTGGCAGGCACTCAAATAATTCTGCCATAAATGCTCGTTGTTGAAATTTAAGATTTTGTTAACAATTAAAGGATTTTTGATGCTTAAATTTATGGCTAATTAAAACTAAATATTAAATATAACCGTTATGAAAAAATTATTATTACTTGTTTTAGTGTTTGCATTGGCTTTAAATGTAAATGCCCAGATTAAAACACCGCAACCTAGTCCGTCTTCTAAAATTGAGCAAAAGGTAGGCTTATCAGATGTAACTCTTGAATATTCTAGACCAAGTATGCGTGGACGTACTATTTTTGGAGATTTAGTTCCTTATGACGCTATTTGGAGAACTGGAGCTAATGCACGTACAAAGATTACTTTTAGTACGGATGTAACCATTGATGGTCAAAATCTTGCTGCAGGAACTTATGCAATTTTTACAAAACCGGGAGTAGAGAGTTGGGATGTTTATTTTTATACAGAGCACAACGGTGGTGGTACACCAAAAGAGTGGGATGATACTAAAGTTGCTGCAAAAGTGAATACTCCAGTGTATAAAATGCCAATGAAAATTGAAACGTTTACAATGACTTTTGATGCTTTAAGCAACAATAATGCGACTTTAGGGATACTTTGGGAAGATGTTTATGTAGGTGTTACTTTTGATGTGCCAACCGATAATATGGTTCTTACTAACATAAATGATGTGATGAATGGAACACCAACAGGTAATGATTATTATGCTGCTGCTGTATATTATTTACAAGAAGGTAAAGATGTTAAACAGGCTAAAATCTGGATAGATAAGGCTATAACCATGGCTGGCGATAAAGTACAATTTTGGCAATTAAGACAACAGTCGTTAATTTATGCTAAAGCTGGAGATAAAACAGGAGCTATTGATGCTGCTAAAAAATCGTTGATTGCTTCTGAAGCTGCTGGAAATGCAGATTATGTTAAAATGAATAAAGACTCGCTAAAAGAGTGGGAAACAAAATAGATTTTTAAAACATTACTCTGGAAAAATTATATTTTATTCCAGAGAATTATAAATAAAAAAAACCTAACAAGATTTTATACTTGTTAGGTTTTTTTAATTTAATAAGTTTTTGATTATATTTTTCAGAAGCTAAGAGACTATTTTTTTAAATCTTTTAAGAGACCTAATGCAAAATATGATATCACTATGATGGCTAATAAAATACAAAGCCACATAAATGCGTTGGTTTGCCAGAATGGTTTTTCGCTTGAAGTGGATTTGTTTTGAGTATCTATTTTACTAAAATTAGTTATAAACGCTTGTGGTAGGTCTGTATTAAAAGTAGTTTTAAAATTAACCAAATCATATATTGGTTTTTGCAATGTTGTGTCTATGATCGTTTCATATACTTCATTACTCTTTAAATCACAAATAACATAAAGTGGTTTTTGAAAGAATTTTAGATGCTTGATAATTAACGGAGGATTATCGTTATTTTCAATTTCAATACTAATTTCTTTTTCAAAGAGAGAAGGCACATCAAAAGTATTGTGTGTACCAGAGTGTAACTCAAAATTAAACACATTTTCTTGATAAGTTTTCTGTTCTTTTTTTGATGGTTCTGAGTTTTATTTACCAAGATTTTTGCTTCACGAAGAAAAACCTCATTTTCAATATCAAAAGCCATACTTTCAATATGTTGAGGAATAGCGAAAGTAATGGTTAATTGTGTCGTTTTATTTTCTTTATTGGTGCTATTTTTTATTTTGAAATCGGTAATTTCAACTTGAGCAACCGTTGAAAACTGATTTTCATACGAGCCAATATTTAGAATTTGAAGCGGTAATGATTTCTTGTTGCTAAATTCGAATTTTATAAAGGCATAATCATTCAAAGGGAATGAAAAGGTTTGTTCTACCGTCGTTTTTTCCGCTTCATTCAATCCAAAAAACAACTGATTTGTAGTTAGTCCAAACCATTCTTTTTTATCATTACTTCCACTTATATTATACGTTTTTTTAACTTTTGTGTTGGTAATTTTAAAGGTTAAATGGTCCAGTTTTAACTTGCTTTTATTGTCGATAATAATCGATGTTACAGAGTCTTTATAGCTATTTTTAGTTTCGAAAATAAATGGTAAATATGAAGATTTTAAGATGCTTTCATCATTCAGAAATACATAAGGGACTTCATGTTTTTTACTGTCTAAAATTCGAAAATAATTAATGTTCGATAAACTTGCCGAACGAACTTCTGGTGACAGTAGTATTTTATGAAATCCGTTTTCATTTATATTTTCAATACTTCCTTTATAGTTTTGCGCAACTACGGTAGAGGTAATAAGTATTACGAATATGTGAAGGAGCTTTTTAATCATCAGTATCGAGATTTTTAGACGAATCGGTATCTACAACTAGTTTTTTTATTTTTTGATATACAAACGAAATAACTAAAATAAGTACGCCTAAAAGTATAAAAGCAATGATTTTACCAGTTTCAGAAACGTTATTAATATCATAAACAAATAACTTTATAATGGTAATTCCCAAAAGTGATAGGGCGATAATTCGGAGTTGTTTCCATTGTCTTTTTATGCCAATAATTAGAAACACAAATGATAAAACGCCCCATAAAATAGGATATCCAATTTTTATAATTTGACGTTTTACAGCATTGAATTCACTGTTTATAAAACTCGATTCTACCGTAATCTTCATAATAGTAATTATCTGACGTTGTTTTAGGATAGCTTGTGTTTAGTTCGGTTACATCTACTAATTGTGGAGTTAATTTTAAGCTATGAATAATAACTTCGACTACTAAAAACATACACGATTGCGAAAGCAAAAACCCAAAGCGCCAGGTTTGAATTTAAAAATTTAAAAACAGGTTTTTCTTTTGCTTGTTTTACCAAACAAATACCAAAGTAAATTAAACAGGCAAGAATAATATAATGAAATAAAAAAGCATAGTTGTAATTTGAAGTTAAATTATAATTTGCTGCCATTTCGTTTGAAGTAAGGTTATAATATAAAAGAATGTAAAACACAATATTAGCTATAGCAAGTAGTAAAGCAAATTTCTGTAAACAGATTGACTTTTACTTTTTAAACCGAAGTATAACAATACAGCACTAAATACAAAATGATAGGCAACGGCAAATGACAGAGCAGATGGTTGGTTGGCAATGTATTGATTAGACTGGTAAATAATTTCAAAAAGTCCAACAAAATAACCAATACCAACTGCGGCGATTAAAAGCAAACTTTTGTATAGCCCACAGGTTTAAATCGAACGCTAATATTTTAAAACTATAGGTTTCTTTTTTAATAATATAAAAGCTTATAATTAATGCCGCTAAAACAACAATGCCAGTAATAAATATCGCGTTTGAAAGGATGGGTAAAAATTCGTTATCAGATAGCATGTATTTTTGTCCCCAATCAATAACCAAACTCACGATACTTAAAGCCTGAACGATAATGGCGCCGTATTTAAAGCCATTAATTTTTGATTTTTGTGATAACCAGAACAATAAAACCGCTTCGGCTGCCCAAAAGAGGGTGATATAATTTCCTTTAAATTGAATAGGAATGGTTAAGGTTACAAAGGTTAATGTTAAGCCTATTAAGAGATAGATGGCATTTTTGTCTAAACCGAATTTTTTATAAAGAATCATCGCATATATCAGGTTATAAACAGCTAGTGAAAGTGTGAATAATCCTTTTATTTGAAGTTCCCAATCATGAATGATGGTAATGCCAATTCCGAAGAAAAAGAAAGTGTTGGCAATAAGAATTCCATATTCAATTAAAGAAAAAGCGCCTTTATTTCGCAAGTTATTTAAAACAACGGTAATGCTAAAAACAAAATAAAATAGTGTAGCGAAAGTAAGTGCGCCACCATGTGGTAATGTATCGTTATATAGTTCTTTTACAATCCACGAAAAGAAAAGTAAAGATGTAAAAAGGAATGATAATATGGTCGCAAAGTTCCATTTTTTAAAATATGAAATAGCTAATATTCCTATGTTTAATATGGCGATATAAGTAAATAATACAATATAATTACCACTGCCAGTACTTACCATAAATGGTACAGCAAACCCGCCTATTAATGATAAAATAGCAAGTTCCTGGCGGTTATAAGCGACTGAAATTAAAACGCTAAACGCCGTAATAATAACCATGATAATAAACGCCACCGTTTGATTGAATAAATGATATTCGTGGAATGCGATAGCTATAGTAAAATAGAATATACTGATTGCTCCTGCCACCATTACCGAGCTAAAAGCAGCATAATGTTTTTTGAGTTTATGCGCAATTCCCATAACCAACGATCCACATAAAATACCTATGCCAACACGGGCGTATTCATTAATCCAGTTTTTATCGATGGCATATTTTACAAAAAAGCTAATACCTAATACTAAAATTAAAATTCCTATTTTATTAATAAGATTTTCACCAATAAATTTTTCTAAATCGGGATTGTCATCTTTAAAGGTTTCAAACCAAGATTTTTTAGGTGTTTTTGGTTTTACTTCTTTGTTTACTGGTGGAGGATTTGGTACTGCAATTGGTTTTGAAACCGTATCGGCTACTATTGGTTTATGCAGTTTAATGACTGGCTTTTGTTCAATTGGTTTTGTGATTTCAGGTTCAACTTTAGGAGTTTCCTTTACGGGCTCTTTTGGTTTAGCCTCCAGATTTTGAAATGATGATAATTCATTTCTTAATTGATTTAGTTTTTGATGAAGCTCATCAATGGAATGGTTTATTTCTTTACGGTGCGTATTAGTTTTCGTGAGAATAACAATAACAAGAATCAAAACAATTAATATTAGAAAACCCTCCATGATATTTTTTTAGTTGATTATCAAATATAATCTATTTTTTACAAAACATTTGGCTTGGAGATTTACTTAATGTATCATGAAAAAGTGTATTTTGTTAACTAATATAGAAGTATTTATTAAACTAAAATAGTTTGTTGTAAATGCCTAATCACATAAGTTTAAAAGCATATACCTAGAATTAAATAAGTGATAAATAAGATTCCACCAATGCGTATGTAATTGTTTAATCTGAGATATAATGTAGTATAATTGTTTGTTTAAATTGTTGAATAATAAGTAAAACATACTATGTGTTTCGATAACTTATTCTTATTGAATTAATTATGATAAAGTGTGAAGTTAATTCTTGTTTTTTTTATTTTTTTTTACTCCTTTTAATTTCTTAATTTAGTATAGAATCTACAGTTTATTTTAACCTTCTATTTTATAAGAATATATAAGATGGACGCTGAAATTTCTATGAATCAAGAATTTCTTGAAAAACTGAACAATCTTATAGAGCATAATCTTGAGAATGAAAATTTTGGCGTTGAAGAATTAGCAGAAGCCATTGGTAAGAGTAGATCTCAGTTACACCGAAAACTTAATGCCATTAACGGCAAATCTACAAGTCAGTTTATTAGAGAATATAGATTAGAGAAGGCTAAGAAGATGCTTCAGAATAATGTGGCAACTGCTTCAGAGATTGCTTATAAAGTGGGGTTTGGTAGTCCAAGTTATTTTAACACCTGCTTTCATGATTTCTATGGTTATCCGCCAGGCGAAGTTAAATTTAGAAATCCATTGATCAATGAAGAGAAGAAGGATAGAGAACCATTGATTGAAAACTCCAATACTATCACAATTAAGAGATGGCTTCACGACCTCAAAACTTATATTATAGGCGCCTTGGTATTAATTTTAGTTGTTAGCTTTAGCTATTATAAATTAACACATTCAGATGAAACCTTAATATCAGAAAAGGAAAATACCAACCCCATAGATTTCTCCATTGCCGTACTCCCTTTTATAAATAAGAGTGAAATAACTGATAATGATGCCTTTAGTGATGGGATAACAAATATCTTAATATCTAAGCTCTCAAAAATTAATGGCATTAGTAAAGTAATTTCATTAACATCGAGACTAAATTATAAGGATAAGTATAAATCCATGCCCGAAATAGCCAAAGAACTCAATGTGCATTACGTTTTAGAATCTGAGTTCCAAAAATCAGGGAATAACATCAAAATTAATCTTCAATTAATAGACGGACCAAATGATAAATTATTATGGTCTGAAGAATATTTAGGATCATGGGATGATGGTGAAATCTTTAAGATTCAATCTAAAGTAGCAGAAGCTATTGCTAAACATATGAATGTTAAGATTAAAGAGAAGGAACGAATGGATATTAGGAAAACCTTAACTGATAATACAGAAGCTTATGACAACTATTTAAAGGGAATACAATTTTTTACTTACAACAATTCAGCTAAGAATCTTGTTGCTTCTAGGCCATATTTTGAAACGGCGATTGCTTTAGATTCAACTTTTATTGAAGCCTATTTAAATCTTGGACTTACCTATTCATTGATGGGAACATGGGGAGGAACAATGACCAAACGAGTAGCGGATAGTTTAGCAGATCCTTATATTAAAAAAGCCATTCAACTTGATCCCAATAATTTAGATGTAATGGAAGCAATAGCAAATAAAGAATTTTCTAATTGGAATTTTATATTTACCGATTCTATGTATAAGATAATACGGAATAAACGTGGCGATCATTTTTATTCTAGTTTTATTGAGTTAACCCAAGGGCGTTATGACCAGGTTATTAAAAGAGGTACTAACGTTTTAAAGAGATATCCGATTCGCGGCAGTTTTTATCCATTAACCTATGGGTATTATCATAAAGGTGAAATAGATTCCACCTTATATATGATTAATAATATATTGCTAAATGACCCTAATTCTGATAGGAGTTGTGAACATATGGGGAATATATTATTAGCCTTGAAAGAATATGAAAGAGCTCGAGACGTTCTAGAAACAGGTTTACAAGTTTCGAGTAAACGCTATGCTTCCATGGTTGTACATCTATCATTGGTTTACCATTATCTAGGGGATGAAAAGAAGTCTTTGGAATTGTTAAACGAGGTGATAGATCGTGCTAATAAAGGAGAACCCGAAATTAATGTTTATGTGGCCCATTATTACGCACGCCTTGGTAATAATGATGAAGCGTTTAAATGGCTGGATATTGCTTATGCAAAACATGAAGCAGATTTAATTTGGCTTAAGGCAGACCCCAACCTCAATCTTCTAAAAAATGATTCACGTTACAAGAAGCTTCTCAAAAACATAGGTTTTTTAGATGTTAAATAATTTTTTTATTTTTTTGTTAAAAAAATCATAACACTCTGATTTGTTAATTTTTGCTATTAAAATGCAACATAATTTATAGGATTTAAATTATGTGTAAAACACTTCAAAAAATATTTTAAATCAATTACAACATGACTGTTAAGTGAGGCTTTATTTAATGTCGCAAATTTGCTTAAACATTAATTATTAACCTTTAAAAACAAATGTCATGAAAAATTTAGTAATTGGTTTATTTGCAATTGGGTTAACCACCCTTGGGTTCTCACAAGAGAAAAACAGTCTATTTGATGAAATAAAATTAAAGGATGTTATTATATCTCATAATTCCAATAATGAGGTGTTTAAGGCAAATATTAATTTTAATTATCTTGATAAAGTACAAGATTATACAACGGCAAGTTTTGTTAAAGAATTAGAATCCGAAGCATCAAGGTATAATGTTTTGGAATCACCTAAATTCGATGGGCGCGATGAGCCTTTTAAAATTATTTTTAAAGGAACCAAAGGGTATATAATTGCCACTTACGATAGTAGTGGTAAAATATTAACCACTAAAGAACATTACAAAGATATTATGTTACCAAAAAACATGAGCAAGTCAATTGCAATGCAATATCCGCAAAGTGGTGTTTTAAAAGTTGTACATACCGTTAATTACACGGATCAAAAAGATGTTACGAAAATTTATAGAGTTCAAATTATGAATAATAATTCTAAAAAGAATTTAAAATTTACTTCGAAAGGTAATGACAATAATTCTTTTGTTATGATTTTGGAAGATTAAGATAAAAACGATATGATTTTTAGAAAAACCCTGCACTTTGTGGGGCTTTTCATTTTAAAAAAATAAGTAATTATATATAATTTAATATTCTAATTTAATAATATTTCTAACGGCATCAAGTGTTTTTATAAGTTGCTTACTAAATTCAAAAGTCATAATATCACTTTCAGTTTTGCCGTCTCTTATGAGTTGGTTAAAGTGAATCGCTTCAAAATTATAACCAATAGTTTTGTATATCCAAAATCTTTAATTTCTTCTTTCCCATCAACAATTAATGAAACGGTTGTTGGCATATGAAACATAGTGTTAATTTTGATAGTTGCTTTTTCACAATAAAAAATAGCTTCGGTTGGTAATACTTCAAAAGCGAACTTTTTAAATTTGCAGTGACATTATTAGGATAACTTAGTTTCATGGTGCAAGATGAGTCGGTACCATTTTCAAAAAAAGTAGCTTCAGCTTCTATAGTTTTTGGCGTTCCAAGTGTAGACAGTGAAGCGAAAATAGGGTAGATGCCTATGTCTAATAAACTACCGCCACCCATCGATTTATTAAAAAGTCTTGCATCGGTATTATAGGCACGTTCAAATCCAAAATTACTTTCTAATTTTAATATGTTTCCATATGTTTTGTTTTTTAAAAGATTCAATACATATTGATAATGAGGAAGGAAATAGGTCCAAAGTGCTTCCATAAGAAGTACATTTTTTTCTTTGGCTTTCGCTATCATTTCATCTACTTCTGCAGCGTTCATAGCAAAAGGTTTTTCGCCTAAAACAGCAATTCCCTTTTCTAAACACATGAGTGCGTTTTCCTTATGCAGCGCATGGGGTGTTGCTATATAAACGGCATCAATATTAGGGTCGTTTGCAATGGCTTCATAGCTATTATAAGCTTTAGTTGCTCCAAATTTTTTAGCAAATTCATCTGCTTTTTCTTGAGATCTGGAACCTACTGCATAAAGTTCGGCATCTTCAATGGTTAATAAATCGGTTGCAAATTTGTTAGCTATGGAGCCTAAACCAATAATGCCCCATTTAATTTTTTTAGGTTGTGATTGTGTCTTCATTTTTATTAAATAGTTGAAGTATGCAGGCTATAGTAATAACTAAAATACAGCCTACAAAATTAAGCCATAAAAATGGTAGGTTGATATATTCGTATAAATCTAAAAGATATAATCCAAAAACAATAACTTGAGTAATTAACGCGGCAATAAAAACGGCATTTCCTTTTACAAATTTGAAGAAAAAAGCCAGTAAAAATATACCCAATACATTGCCATAAAAAATGGAACCAATAATGTTTACTAGTTGGATTAAATTTTCGGCAAGATTTGCAACACACGCTACCCCAATAGCCATGATTCCCCATGCAAATGTGAACCATTTTGAAGCTTTCACCATATGCTCCTCGGTTTTTTCTGAGGTGTTTCGCTTGTATAAATCTATGGTTGTTGTTGATCCTAATGCGTTTAATTCACTCGCGGTGCTAGACATAGCGGCACTTAAAATAACCGCTAATAACAAACCAATAAGTCCTCGTGGTAAATTATTTAATATAAAATGAATGAATACATAATCTTTATCGTTGCTTTCAACTTTTACACTTTGGTTTTTGGCCACTTTATCAATTAGATTTCTAGCTATATTTCTGATAGAGTCACTTGCCTTATTGGCTAAAGAAATATTATAAGACGAATCAGTTTTTTCAGAATTGTAAAAATGAATTTATAAGTATTTGTTTCTCTTCGAAAATAGTTTGTTGTTCTTTTTGAAGTGATTTGTATTCGTTCGAATATTCAGAATTTAAAACCAGTTCGGTCGCTGTTGGATTAAAATTAATAGGCGCTTCATTAAATTGATAAAAGACAAACACCATAACACCAACAAGCAGATATAAAAAATTGCATTGGCACTTTTAAAACCCCATTAAAAATCAACCCTAATTGCATTTCTTTAACCGATTTGCCCGAAAGATACCGTTGCACCTGGCTTTGGTCTGTTCCAAAATACGAGAGCATTAAAAACGTACCACCAATAATACCGCTCCAAAAAGTATATCTATTATTTAAATTGAACGAGAAATCTAAAATCTCCATTTTCCCGCTGGCGCCTGCTATACTCAATGCTTTGCTAAAAGTGATATCTTCTGGAAGTTTGTCAACAATTAAAAAGAAGGCGATAAACATACCAATAAAAATTACCACCATTTGATGTTTTTGTGTCACATTAACTGCGCGTGTACCGCCAGAAACCGTGTATATAATCACTAAAAAACCAATAATAATATTAAGTGATAATAGATCCCAACCTAACACCACCGATAGTATAATGGCAGGGGCAAAAATGGTAATACCAGCGGCTAAACCACGTTGTATTAAAAACAAAATAGCAGTAAGTGTTCGTGTTTTTAAATCGAAGCGATTTTCCAAAAACTCATAGGCCGTATAAACTTGTAATCTGTGGTATAATGGTATAAAAACCATGCATATAACTACCATCGCTATAGGTAAACCAAAATAAAATTGCACAAACCCCATGCCGTCGTTAAAGGCTTGTCCTGGTGTTGAAAGAAACGTAATGGCACTGGCTTGGGTTGCCATAACTGACAACCCTATAGTCCACCATTTTGATGTGTTACCTCCTTTTAAATAGTCCTGAACATTTTTACTACCTCTTGTTTGCCAGGTGCCATAAGCGACTATGGCCAGTAAGGTGGAACTTAAAACAATCCAATCAATCAAGCTTAGTGTTTGCATATTAAAAGGCTTGCATGATTAGATAAAATACAATAAAATAAATAGCATTAGCTATTAAAACGATGGAGTAAAGTTTTAGCCAGGGTTGTTTTTTTTGTTTTTCTTCACTCATAACTAGTCGTTTGGTTTTGTGCTTAATTTTAAATCTTCTTTTCCTATAGAAAGCATATTGGCAAACAAACGATATGCTCCAGAAACACCTTCTGGAAATTCTCTAAAAAAACTTAATCCTGTATACATATAATAGCCTTTTCCATATTTTGCCACTAATAAACTACCATCTTTTGGTGATTCGTTTTTATCATTCATTGAGATGATTGGCGTAAATTCGTCCGACCACGAATTTGGAAAATAAAGTCCGCGTTCTTGTGTCCAGCCTTCAAAATCTTTTTGCGAAATTTTATTCGGATAGTTTAATAACTCATGATTCGGAGTTAAAAAACGAACCTCGGCATTTTCGTCTGTTACACGGTCGCTAGATAATTTTATATCGAAAGGGGCCAATTTATCAGTATTTAAACCTCTGCTGGTATTGTACTGCACAATCATATTACCGCCATTGGCAACAAAATCGAATAGCAGTTGTTGTTTATATTCAAGGTTTTCTACGGTATTATAAGCTCTAATACCTACAACAACAGCATCAAATCTACTTAAAGTTTCGGCATTAATATCTTCAGGTTTTAGGGTTAAAACATGGTAGCCAATTTGTTGTAAACTTTCAGGAACTACATCGCCAGCACCTGCTATGTAGGCTATGTTTTCGCCTTTCTTTTTAATATCTAAACGAACAATTTTGCTTTCGCTAGGAAGTAAAACGGTTTGAAACGGAATGTGGTTGTAATTAATTTCTACGAGCTCTTTGGTATAATCTTTATCATTTATATGAACTATAGGACTAATATATCCTTCGCTTTGGTTTTTTGGAGGAATTACAGCAAACGTTAGCAATTGTTCTTCACCTTTGTGGGCTATTGATACTTTCTGTTTTGCTGGAAATACATTCCAATCATTAGGATGGCATACTTCCACAAAACCATCTAAATTATCGCGTCCCGCTTTTACTGTAACACTTATTTCTCGTTGCTTATCGTTATTAAAAATGATGACTTTTTCAGAAATTTTTGCTGATGCTTCTGGTATGATTTCAAACGGTCGGTATAATTCGCCTTTATCAGGTTTTGAATATCTGTAAACAACATCCTTTGAAAAGGTAATAGGGATGTTATTAATTTTTAAATTGAAATTTATTTTAACACTTCTCGGTGTTTCGGGTAAACCAATTAGCGCTTTATTTTCAACCGAATACATTCCCAATGAGCCTTTGTCGTTCAACCAATAAGCCGAAGTGTAATTTTCTTTAGCTGAAATAAAATAGTCTGTATCAAATTTTTCAGACTCGTTATTTTTTAATTCTAAATTTCTTGTAATCAATTTTCCATCACCTTGGGAGATACTTTCTAAAAGAACATTAGTATTGCTTCTGTTTAAGGCTTCAATATTAATTTTAATTGTTTGGTTTAAAGTGCTTGAAGGTTCGTTTGCAGATGCTTCTAAATATAAACCAGAACACATTTCAATAATTGACATTAATTCTTTCGTTTTTTGAATTTTCCAATGAGTATCTTCAATATTTTGAAGCAATTTATAGGCCTCTATTAGGTGTGGAATATGTAATGAAGGGTCTTTAAAATTAAAATTATTTTCAATTTTATATAGGATGTCTCCAATAGCTTTCCCACCTTTTATTCGATTCCAGGACGTATCGATTCCATCAAAAATATCGTCGTTATCATTTAACGCATCACCTTTTAAAAATTCGATATATTCTTTTTGAGAGCCACGTTGTGATAAACGACCGAAACCCTGACTTAAATGCTGGCTACTAGCCACCGCAGCCATTTCATTGTTCGACTCTCCTTTCAGAGGATAATAAGTTCCAATGTCAAAACTTATTCTGTTTTCTTTATTGGCTTCATCAAATTCTTTTTGTGTGCGATAAAACCATGAATTTGTGTTGAAAAACAAGCGTTTTGGTTGCCAGACGCCAGTGTCTTTTAGTAATTCAGGATACGAAGATTTATTATTAGCAAGATCAAATGCCTCAAAACTTAATATTGCAGAACTAGTGTGATGTCCGTGAGTAGTTCCAGGGGTTCTGTGGTCAAATCTATTTATGATAATATCTGGTTTAAATTTTCGTATAGTTAAAACCACATCACTTAAAACTTCCTTTTTATTCCAGATATCTAGTGTTTCATCGGGGTGTTTTGAATAGCCAAAATCGTTAGCACGTGTAAAAAATTGTTCGCCGCCATCAATGCGTCTTGCGGCTAATAATTCCTGAGTTCTTATAACGCCTAATAATTCTCTTATTTCTGAACCAATAAGGTTTTGCCCGCCATCACCGCGAGTCAACGATAAATAGCCGGTTCTGGCTTTTACATGATTAGCCATGTACGATATTAACCTGGTATTCTCATCGTCGGGATGTGCTGCAATATATAAAACCGATCCTAAAAAATTAAGTTTTTGGATGGACTCAAAAATCTCGGAAGTACTTGGTGTTATTGGTTTTTGTGCTTGTAATAAGGTGAGTGATAAAAGAGATATTACAAATGAAATTATTACTTTTTGCATAGATTTTTAGTTAGCTAAAAACCAAATATAACAAAGTAAACTAGGTGAAAAGGTGCTTTTAATGTTTATTTAACGTTAAACGGTCTCTTGATAATAGTTGTTAGTCATTGGTGCTTTAAAATTAAAAATATAATCCCTAATAACTATTGACTGCTGGCTATTTTACAGCCATTTTTTACGTTTAAAGTAGTAAAGCATGCCGGCAAAAAGTGTAACCATAACACCCCATAAAATATAATAAGAATATTGATAATGTAATTCGGGTATATTATCGAAGTTCATACCATAAATACCAGCAATAAAAGTTAACGGTATAAAAATGGAAGCCATAATAGTAAGCACTTTCATAACTTCATTCATTTTGTTGCTAATGGTAGTCATGTACATATCCATTAAACTCCAAATCATTTCGCGGTAAATATCTATGTTTTCAGTCACCTGTATTAAGTGGTCGTATATATCGCGGTAAAAAGTTTTCGTTTTAGGTTCAATTAGTGAACTTTCATGTTTTTCAATTCTATTGATTACTTCACGAAGTGGAAAAATAGCACGACGTATTCTTAGTATTTCCCGCTTTAAATCTTGAATATCTTTATTAACGGTTTTGCTTACATTTCCAGAGAAAATATCGCTTTCAAAATCTTCAATTTTATCTCCTAGAGTTTCAATAATTGTGAAATAATGATCTACAATCGCATCCATCAAAATATATAGCAAATAGTCTGCTTGTAAACCACGAGCTCTACCTTTTCCTTGCCTAATCCGTTCTCTAACGGCATCAAAAACATCGCCTTCTGCTTCTTGAAACGAAAGGACATAACCCTGGCCTAATATAAAGCTAATTTGTTCAGAAACTATATTATCATCATTATCGATATGTAGCATTTTTAAAACCACAAATAAATAATCGTCATACTCATCAATTTTTGGTCGTTGAGAAATGCTTACAATATCTTCTAAAACTAATGGGTGTAAATTATAATGAATGCCTAATTTTTCTATTTCTGCCACATGGTTTAAACCGTTTAAGTTAATCCATGTTATGGAATTTGAATGTTTATAATCAAAGGCTTCTTCAACTGAATCTAATTCCTTCTCAATACATTTTTCAAGGTTGTAATCGAAAATATCAATAAATAATTTTTCAGTTGCTCTAGTACCTGTATAAATAACACTTCCAGGTGCTTTTCCTAACTTTTTATAATGCTTTTTTTTTCTAGTTTTACCCATTTTATAAATATATGGAAAAATTAAATATCATCATCTTCAAACTCGAATTCATCTTCAATCGCATCTTTTTCTATAAGTGTTACGGCTTTTTGTAACATTAAATTGTTAGGGTAGGTTACAAGATTTCCATTATCTATTCTTAAATGAAGTTGAAATGCTCTAATATCTTCAATGACTGCAGTAATTGGGAAATCTTTATCATGTATCTCTATTTTATCTCCAACCTTATAGGGGAAATTAAAAAACATGATAATCCCTGAAGTAACGTTACTTAGAATTGACCATACCGCAAATAAACCAACACCTAATACGGCAAAAACCGATGAAAAAATTATAGCAATTTTTTCCAGATTAGTTCCAAAAACAAAAGATTCTATAAGAAAAGCGATGACCACTAAAGTAACCGTTACATAACGCCGTATTAAGCGAATTCGAGCTTCGTTTATACCTCCTTTTCTGGCGAGCTTAGTTATGGTGAAATTTGTGACGAAACGTACAATGAGTAAAAAAATGAGAACAAACCCCGTTATAATTAATTCACTTTGAAATTTTTCAATAAAAAGCATGCTTGTTTTTGTTAAGATTGATTGATGGACAAAGATACGTTAGAAAATAAAATAGTTTTACGGATTTTATAGTTTTTACAATTCCTTAGCAATATCATTTAAAGTTTTGTAAACAATATGTGTTGGTAATCCCATAACGTTAAAATAAGAGCCTTCTATTTTTGTAACGCCTATTTGTCCAATCCATTCTTGAATGCCATATGCACCAGCTTTATCAAATGGTTTACACGTGTTTATATAGTAGTTTATTTCTTCGTCTGTCAAATTTTTAAAAGTAACTTTTGTAATAGCGTTTAAGGTTTTTTCAAAAGTTTTAGTAGTAAAACAAACAGATGTAATAACCTCGTGAGTAGTATTGCTTAATGATTTTAATATATTGAAAGCATCTTTGTCGTGTTTAGGCTTCCCTAAGGCTTGGTTATTATGCCAAACAATGGTATCGCTTGTAATAAGAATTTCGTTTTCCTTTAATTCATTCTTAAAAGGCAAGGCTTTTAATTGTGCTAAATAATCGCTTATTTCAAAGTGTTTTAGTCGAGGAGGAAAGTCTTCTGCTATGGGTTTTAATCGAATTTCAAAATCTAAGCCTAATGTTTTGAAAAACTCTTGTCTTCTGGGTGAACCAGATGCCAAAATAATGTGGTAGTTTTTTAGTTTATCGTTAAGCATTTTTAAGTTTTTTTGTAAAAATTAAAAAATCGTAGCTAGTTAATATAAGTACCTTTATTTTTTTAAAAGAAATAAAAAAAGCAACAACGAAAACATTCCAAAAAGCATTATCAATTTGTATAGATTACTAATATGTCGAAGCTCTTTTTTTGTAGTTGCATTAAAAAGTTTAATGCTGGTGTAAATTAATGGACCAATGATAAAAATTAAAAAATAAAACACCGCCAATTGGTTTTTATAAAGTGAATTAATCACATAATACCCAATAATAAATAATGGAATAAAAGACAAAACAAATAAAACTCTAGTAGCTCGTTCTCTACCGATTGCAATAGGAAGTGTGTTCATGCCTGCTTTATAGTCGCCGTCGATATCTTCAATATCTTTAGTTATTTCCCTAAGTAGATTTATGATGAAAGCAAAAACCGCATAATCAAAAATTATTTTAAAAAACGTTAATTGTGTTTGCTGATTAAAGCTTGTAATTCCTGGAAGCAATTCAAAAACACCAACCACAACTAAACTTAATGCCACTAATATCGATATAACAACATTACCTATTATTAGTATTTGTTTTAAATAACTGGCATACACATAAAGTAATACTGATATAATAACGAAAATGGAAAAGAAAGCACTTCTGCCAACATAATGTGATAAATAAAATCCAATACCAACGCCTGTTACATTGAAAATAATAAAAAGGTTATAAGCCGTTTTTTCTGAAATGGATTTACCTACAATAAGTTTATCTGGTTTGTTTATAAAATCGGTTTCAACATCATAAATATCATTAATAATATTTCCCGCAGCAGCTATACAAATAGTTGCTAAAATTAAAAGTGAAATCCCTAAGGCGCTTAAACTGGTTGCAACTCCAAAAGGTTCTAAAAGGGCATATTTTATTAATAATTGCACCATGCCAATCATGAGTAAATTTTTCCAGCGAATGAGGTTTAAAACACTGCGCATTTAGTGAATAGTTAAGAGTGAAAAGTTAAAATTTATAATTGATAGCTTTTTTAAGCACTAGCTATTTCTAATCCATTAACAACTAAATTAATCATACTTGGCATCAACACTGCTTTGCCATTTTCCTTGAACTTTTAATACTTGTTCAATAACATCTCTAACGGCACCTTTGCCACCTTTTTTATGTGATACGTATTTAGAAATGGCTTTAATCTCTGGAACAGCATCTTGCGGACAACATGGCAAACCAACCAATTTCATAACTTGCAAATCGGGTATATCATCACCCATATAAAGGACATTTTCTCGTTTGAGATTGTATTTCTCTAAAAATTCATTTAATTGACTGATTTTATTATGGGTTCCAAGATGAATTTCCTTTATGCCTAACCCTTCTAAACGTAATTTAACACCTTCGTTAGAGCCTCCAGAAATAATGCAAATATTAAATTTTTGATCAACAGCAGTCTTAAGTGCATAGCCATCTTTAATGTTCATAGTTCTTAAAAGTTCGCCTGTAGTTGTCACGAAAATCGATCCATCTGTTAACACGCCGTCTATATCAAAAATAAAAGTGGTGATATGGTTTAAATATTCTTTATAGCTTTTTTCTTCCATGAGTACGTTGTATAGAATTGGTTAATAAATTGTAAATGTCTTTATGGTGCGGGTCTTTTAAAAGTTTTAAATGCTTTTTTAAGGTTTTTTTGTCGTTCCGTTTTGCAGGTCCAGTTTGTGCCAAATAGGGTGAAAGATCTTGCACTTTTTTCGCGGTTTCTAAAATAAGAGGCTTTAAAACATCAAATTCGGCACCTTCACTTTCAGTTATTTCATGCGCAACTCTGTAAAGCTGATTTGTAAAATTATTGACAAAAACCGCTGCTAAATGCAATACTTTACGTTGGTCGCTGTTTACTTTTTTAGTTGGACTGCCTATAGCGATCGCTAATTTTTTTAAAACTTGATAATCTTCCTTTTTAAGGGCTTCAATGCAAACTGGTACATTGGCAAAATCAATATCTGCCGTTTTACTAAAAGTTTGCAATGGGTAGAAAACACCACGTTTGTGTTTTTTGTCAATATCATATAAACTGACACTGCCAGAGGTGTGTACCACTAATCTGTTTTCAAAAGGTAATAACGATGCAAGTGTTTTTATCGCATCATCACTCACAGCTAAAATATATAAATCGGCTTTTTTAAGTTGTGATAAATCATCTGTGATTTCAACTTGTGAATTATAATTTTTTAAAACGTTTAAATTACGGTTATACCACTGAATAACACGAGCGTGTTCCGTTTTGCTAAAAGCTTTAAATAAATGCGTTGCAACATTGCCAGCGCCTAGAATTACTACTGAAGTCATGTAGCAAAAATACATAAGTTATGTTAAAAGTTGAAAGTATAAAGCTAAAAGTTGAATACCTTATTAAATATTTTTTACATTGAGTTTTATTATACTTTTAGTGCTAATTTTGTTACATATGAAAAAGGATATTCAAAACAGAGAGGATATTTTCTTATTAGTGTCTTCGTTTTACAAGAAAGTTAGAAAAGATGCTGTTTTAGGGCCTTTTTTTAATGATGTAATAAAAGATTGGGATGCCCATTTAGATAATTTAACATCGTTTTGGGAGTCTAGTTTATTTTTGAAAACCAGATATTTAGGAAATCCACTAGAAGTACATACTAAAGTAGATAAAGAAAACAATCACACCATTACCGAGAAGCATTTTGGGCTTTGGATGAATTTATGGTTTGAAACTATTGATGAACTTTTTGAGGGCGATTATGCCAACAATGCTAAACAACGCGCCAGAAAAATGAGTACTTTTTTATATTTAAAAATTTTTGAAGCAAGACAAACTTAATGAGCAGTTTTTAATAGCCGAAATTAGTTTTGAAATACAAAAAGGATCGTTAGATTGTGTCAATTTTTTTTTAAATTTTAGCACGTTAAAATAAACTTTAATACTTAAATTTGCCTGACCTAAAAAAAGGCTCATATTATGCAAAATAAACTCGCCAAAATTCTTTTTTCAACTCGACTTACGGGAATATTATTTATAGTTTTTGCTGCGGCCATGGCAACTGGTACATTTTTAGATGCCGGACAAGATACATCGCCAACTCCTTATACAAGAAATTTAATTTATAACGCATGGTGGTTTGAGGCAATCATGGTATTTTTTGTAATTAATTTCGTTGGAAATATTATCCGATTCAAATTACATAAAAAAGAAAAATGGGCCACTTTAATATTACATTTATCTTTTATTTTCATCTTGATTGGTGCATTTGTAACAAGAAATATAAGTTTTGAAGGTACGATGGCCATTCGGGAAGGCGCTACCGAAAATACATTTTTATCACAAAAAACATATATAACAGCTTACATTGATGGTGATTATATAATTGATGGTGTGCCACAACGTTTATCTGTTGAACGGGAAGTAGATTTTTCGGGACGTTTAAAAAATCATTTTAAAATTGAGACCAAATACAACGAACAACCGGTTACTATCGAGCTTGAAAAATTTGTAGTTGGTGCAGAACAAGCCATAGTTCCAGATGAAAATGGTGATTCGTACTTAAAACTTGTGGAAGCGTCAGGTGAAGGTCCTCATACACACTTTTTAAAAGTTGGTGAAGTACAGAATGTTCATAATATGTTAATTGCGCTTAACAAACCTACCGAAGGCGCCATAAATATTACGTATACTGATGATTCTCTTACCATAAAATCGCCATTCGAAGGTGAATATATGACTATGGCTACCATGGCTCAAGGAAAATTGGTAAAAGACAGTTTACAGCCCTTTATATTACGCTCTCGCTATATTATTGGGAATATGCAAATGGTGTTTCCAAACCCACTTGTAAAAGGGGTATTAGGTATTGCTCAAAAATCTGATAGTTCTAAAAACGATGACGATGGTATAGTTCTGAAAGTTACTACAAAGGGTGAGACTCAAAAAATTGGGGTTTTAGGTGGTGTTGGCGTGAATAATGCCTTCAAACAAATTAAAATTGGCGGACTGGATTTCGCGGTTAAATATGGGGCTAAAGTTTTAGAATTACCTTTCGCAATTAAACTAAATGACTTCGAAGCAGAGCGTTACCCAGGAACTGAAAAAGGATATTCGTCGTTTTCAAGTCAGGTAACTGTTATTGATGAAAAAGATGGTAGTTTTGATTATAAGATTTTTATGAATAATATTTTAGATCATGGAGGATATCGATTTTTTCAATCGAGTTTCTATCCCGATGAAAAGGGTACCGTGCTATCAGTAAATCACGATTACTGGGGAACTTTGTTAACCTACATTGGTTATTTCTTATTGTATTTTGGATTGATGGCAATTTTGTTTAGTAAACATTCTCGTTTTGGGGATTTAAAAAATAAATTGAATAAAGTGAAAGCCAAAAAAGTAAAAATGCTAGCCCTTATATTTTTATGTTTTGGATGGCAATCGTTTTCACAAACACATTCTGATGATGATGGGCATAATCACAATAAACCAACTAAAACACAAATAGATTCTGTTTTAGCAGCCAATATTACGCCTAAGGAGCATGCCGATATTTTTGGACATTTGGTAATTCAAGATATAGGAGGTCGAATGATGCCGGTAAATACTTATGCTTCTGAAATGCTTCGTAAATTAAGCAAAAATGATACTTACGAAGGTTATGATGCCAACCAGGTGTTTTTATCTATTCAGGAAAGCCCGATGCTATGGTATAATGTCCCAATAATTTATTTGGCCATGAAAAAGGCTGATTCCATTAGACATATAATAGGTGTAGATAAAAGTGAGAAATATGTATCTCTTGCCGATTTTTTTACAGAAAAAGGGGAATATAAATTATCTCCATATTTAGACGATGCCTACAAAACTTTAGCACCAAATGCCTTTCAAAAAGAATTTAAAGAAGCAGATCAACGCGTGAATTTATTATACAATACGGTTGAAGGCATGTCGTTAAAAATATTTCCTGTACCAAATGATCCAATTAATAAATGGATTTCTGCCTACGACTACCAGAACGGAGATTATAAAATTGAAGATTCACTCTATAGTAACTTTGTAAAGAATGGGTTTAAAATGTATGTATTCACTTTAAATACAGCAAAGCAAACAGGCGATTTTACTGAAGCAGAAAAACTTTTGGCAGCTTTCAAAAAAACACAGCACGATTTAGGCACATCGGTAATGCTATCGGACGATAAAATAAATGCTGAAATTTTATACAATAAGTACGATATTTTTAAAAAATTATTTAGCTGGTATTTATACGCAGGTAGTTTGTTGTTTGTATTGTTAATTGTTCAAATATTTAGAGAAAAAAGTAAAGCCATTAATATTTCGGTTACCGTTTTTAAAGTCATTATTTTGGGGTTATTCATTGTACATACCTTAGGATTAATTACGAGATGGTATATTTCTGGTCATGCACCTTGGAGTGATGCATATGAATCTATGATTTATGTAGCTTGGGCAACCATGTTTTTTGGTTTAGCTTTCGGAAGAAAAAGTGATTTAACCATAGCTTCTACAGCGTTTGTAACGGCTATGCTACTTATGATTGCACATTGGAATTGGATGGATCCAGCAATTGCCAACTTACAACCGGTGTTAAATAGTTATTGGTTAATGATTCATGTGGCAGTTATTGTGGGAAGTTATGGTCCGTTTGCTCTGGGAATGATTCTTGGTGTTGTATCATTATTACTAATGATTTTTACAACGAAAGAAAACAAACTTAAAATGGATTTAAACATTAAGGAACTTACCATAATAAACGAAATGGCATTAACCGTAGGTTTAGTAATGTTAGCTATTGGAAACTTTTTAGGTGGTATGTGGGCTAACGAAAGTTGGGGACGTTACTGGGGTTGGGATCCTAAAGAAACCTGGGCTCTTATTAGTATTATGGTGTATGCGTTTGTTATACATATGCGATTAATTCCTGGACTTCGTGGACGTTGGATTTTTAACTTTATGTCGATTGTAGCATTTTCAAGTATTATTTTTACTTATTTTGGGGTAAATTTCTATTTGGCAGGACTACATTCTTACCAGTCTGGTCAGCAAATAGCAAGTTTTAATGTTATTGCCATTGCCGCTGTTATTATTGCTTTATTAGGCTTTTTTGCATATAGAGGTTACGCGAAATATTATAAGAAGTAAGTTTTATTTATGGCAAAAACGGGTCGAGATAAAAACACAAAAAACAAGGCGAAGCATACTAAGTTAATGGTTCAGAAGAAGAATAAGAAAAAGTCTGGAGAGGTTTTACGTAAAGAAAAATTAAAAGCCATTATTAAAAAATCTAAAGAGTAAAAATTATACTATTGCCTGGTATAATTATAGCACTTGTCAATTATTTTAAGATAAGACTTATTTATGTGTTTCTATTTTGCGTTAGCGATAGTAGAGGTAGCTTTTGGCGAGCGGCAGCATCGAGCCAAAACTATTAGCGGATAGCGCGACCCTTTTGGTAACGCTATAAGTTTAAAAATTAAACTATATGATTAATGAGCTTATTTTATTATAATTAATCTCGTTAAAATCTTTTATTACCAAATCTGCTTTACTATAATCTTGGTTTTTTGAGTGAAAACTATCAAAGCCCACACAAAACACACCAGCGCCTTTAGCAGCTTCAATGCCGTTTGTTGAATCTTCAATAACAATACATTCATTTTTAGAATACCCAGTTGACTGAACGGCATTAATAAAAATTTCGGGGTGTGGTTTCGATTGTTTTAAGTCACCACCACTTAATTTTGCAACAAAATATTGCTCTAATTCAAAGCGTTCAAAAATCTGATTAATGCTTGTCATAGCTGCCGACGATGCTAAAACTAAAGTTAATCCGTTGTTGTGGTATTCCTTTATCAAATCGAGAACGCCATCAATAAGTGTTAAACTTGAATTGCTTTCAAAAAACTGTTTGTAATGTTTTCGTTTTAAACCAACTAAAGTTTCGGGAGATTCAATTAAATTAAAATGGTCGCATAATCGTTTGCAAATATTTATGGTAGATTGTCCTGTAAACGACTCGTAAAATTCTTTTGAAACATTAATATCAACTTCATTAAACATATCATAATATGCTTTATGGTGCATAGGCTCACTATCTATAATAACGCCATCCATATCAAAAATTACCGCTTTCAGCATCTTTAAATTTTTTTTGCGAAGATATTAGAATGAAAGCGATTTGCCTAAGCAATAAATTAATTAGTCAATTTTTCTTTTTTGAAACCAAATACCTTCCAAACTTAAATTTATTGAAAGTAAATGGTAGTTTTCTTTTATTAACCCGTTTGTAATTTGTCCTTTACTACCATATGAATACCCAATGTTTATCATAGAATTAGAGTAGCTATTTAAAGGCATTCCAATACCTAAGTTTATAGATTGATTTTGAATACGCTGATCGTTTACTTCTAAATAACCGTTGTCATAATTGAAACCTACTCTATATTCTAGACTGTTGAAAAATTTAGGAGTACTTTTTTTGGCTGCATATTGAAGTCCCAGTCCAAAGAAATCTTGATTTACATAAGTACCCAATTGGTCCGATTGATTCGTGTTATCCCAAAAATTCTTTTTATAATCTACAGTAAAGTTAAAGGCTTCTTTTATTTTAGATTGAAACCCAAAACCAATTTCTAGAGGAAGTTTAAAATCATCTATATTACTATTGGAAACACTAGTTTCTAAACTTTCTGTTGTTGACGTAGCGGTTCTATCATTATCTGCATTTAATGTTACTGGTAAATTTACAATGGCTCCAAAAGACATATTTTTTGAGATATCATATTGTAAACCAGAACCTAAACGAAAACCAGAATAATAATTTTCATCATATAAAGAAATAATGTTTGTAGATACAATATTATTAGCGACAAGAGGTATATAACTGGTTTGTGTTTGAGTTATTTGCCCAAATAAAACAGAGCCCGTTAAACCTAATCTAAATTTATTATTTAAGGCATACCCGTAATTTAATTTAAGATTGTTTATGCCTCCTTCACCATCCACATCTGTATAAAATGAATTCGTACTTCCTTCAATATTAGATTCAATATTACTTAAAGTGTACCCAACACTAGTAAAGGGAATTAAAGTAACTCCAAAACCAGATTTTTCAGATAAAGGAAAAGCAATGGCTATATTAGAAAAATTGGCAATTAATTTAGAATTTTTACGTCCATTTTCGGTTAGGTTATTAGTTTCAGCTTTGAAACCAAAATCATAGAAAAACGAGTTTGAAGGAATACTTGCAAAAGAAGCTGGATTTGTGTTGTTTATAAAAGAACTAGAAGACATGGCTATACCAGATTTTCCTAATCCATTAATTTTCCCTGTACTAATTTCATTTGTTTGTCCGAGTCCATACAATGAATATGGCGAACTTGATAACGAATTACTTTGAGCTGTTATTTTTATTGAAAAAAACAATAAAAAAGAATAGTATACAATATGTTTAGTTGTCATAAATAGCGTAAGTTAATTCTAGTTTAACTTTTAAGTCGTTAGAGGCATTTTCGCCGTTAAAGATGTATCGGTCCATGGATTCATTATAGTTTTCCGAGTAAATGACTAAAAATAAATTATCATCATTTATGATGCTTAATTTTAGATCTAAAAAGTATTTGAGAGGTATAGAGTATGTTATAATGTTGTATTCTGAGTTTTCACTTTCAATAAGCCCTAATACAGTTTCGCCCGCAGTATTTGTAAGACTGCTAATAACCTCGCCGTTTTTATTATAGATATAAATGTTTAAATTATCGCTGGTAAACAGAGTTTTTGTACTTGAACTTTGTTTTATTGAAAGTTTTAAATTTGCGTCAACTATAGTTCCTGTACCTGGTATGTCGTTAATTTTTTCGAGGTAAGGTATTTCAATTCTTGTGGCTATTCCGGTTCCCGCTTGTATATAGGAAGCGTTATTTGTTAAATAACTTGGTAGGTAAACATCTTGATCTGTTAGTGCTTCAAAATAAGTGCCTTGGGTATCGCTAGAAATATTATTAAAACTATTAGTTGAATTAAATGGTATATCAAATTCGTAGGATTCATCGTTCGTTTCGTCTGGAATGGAATAATAAATTCTTAAATAACTATCGGTCGAAAACCCTAAAATGGCTGTGTTGTTATTGTCGGCTTCAATTAGTAAACCTTTATATCTATATAGAAATTCCTCACTGTTATTAATTTCATTGTCTCTAATATCATTAAATAGTGTTTTTCCAAAAGTATTATCTAAAAGGATGTGCAATGAATCTTCTTTTTTAGGATAAGCTAGAAAGCTTTCACTTGCTATTGGTGTCGCGTCATAAGTAAATTCGGTTGTGTTATAAAAAGCATCAGTCTCATCATTAGCTTCTATTTTTTTGGTAACCCTATAAACATTAAATTTTTGAGTAGGAATGGTGTCGTTATAAAAGTAAGTGTCATAATTTAAAATTAAAGCAATAGAGTCAAAAACGGCGTCGTCATCTAGGGAGTAAATAGAATTAGATAGTTGCACATAACTTTTACTTTTCGAAACACCAAAAACAGGATCAGTATAAGCACCTATCATTAAACGACTTGCATTGGATACATTGATGGAATCAAATTTAAAAGTAGTGGCCTTTACAGTTAGTGTATCAATAAAATAAACTTTGGTACTTACATTAATCCAATCTTCACCGACTGTTAGTTCAGTGTCTTCTTCACATGAAACCAAGAATAATAATAGGGATACAAAAAACACTAATGGGACTGCAATTACATGCTTAATACTCATAATAAATATAAATTTCAGCAAACTTAATTAGCCTCTTGCGGTAAATAAAATGAGTTATACAGAAACCATATTTTAATATGCAGACAGGGTGATTTTTACGACCAAATCAATTATGCACTGTTTGTCTTCAAAAATAGCCAGTTGGTATAGACTTATCAATTGAACAGCTATTATCTTTTTATTAATTAGAAGCTGTAAATACCTTTGCTGAAACTTTGACTCAACAAAAGATAAGAATCATAATAATAGCATTTATCGTTTCTATAGTTAATAGATCTGTTTGTTTTTAATTCGACACCAAAAACAGTTTTTTAGTAGGAATAAAATTTAAATTAAGAAAGTAAAAAAAGTAGTTTATGAAAAGTAATATGAGAATTTTATTAGGATTAATAATCCTTGTAGTGATAACGGTAAGTTGTTCATCTAGTGATGATGACTATGAGAGAGGTAATTGGATAGAGCGTTCAATTTTTGATGGCACACCTAGAAGTAATGCTGTTGGATTTGTTATAGACAATATGGGATACGCAGGTACAGGATATGATGGAGACGATTATTTAAATGATTTTTGGCAATATAATATAGAAGGTGATTATTGGGTACAAAAAGCCAGTTTTCCTGGAGTAGCGAGAACTTCTGCATCTGGATTCTCTTTGGATGGTTATGGTTATGTTGGAGTAGGTTATGACGGACTTAATAGGTTAAGCGATTTTTGGCAATACGACCCCGGCACAAATTCATGGACTCAAAAAGCAGATTTTGGTGGTGGCGTAAGAATGGGAGCTGTTGAGTTTGGAATTAATGGCTACGGGTATATTGGAACGGGTTACGACGGTGATAAGGAGAAAAAAGATTTTTGGAAATACAACCCAACTACAGACGAATGGACCGAACTTTATGGTTTTGGGGGAGATAAAAGAAGAGATGCCACAACATTTGTAATAAACAATCAAGTTTATTTAGGAACAGGTCTTAATAACGGGTCTTATAATACCGATTTTTGGATGTTTGATCCAGCAACTGAAGTTTGGACAAAAAAGTTAGATTTAGATGATGACGATGATTACTCAATAGTTAGATCTAACGCTGTTGGGTTTAGTATTGATGGATTAGGTTATATAGCAACAGGCTATTATGGAGGTGCAGTATCAACTTTATGGGAATACAACGCATCCACTGATTTATGGGAAAACATAACAAGTCTTGAGGGATCCGTTAGACAAGATGCTGTTAGTTTTTCTACAGATTATAGAGGGTTTGTTTTATTTGGTAAAAGTGGTAGTTATTATTTAGATGATATTTATGAGATATTTCCACAGCAAGAATACGATGATGAAGATTAGTCACTTTATAATTATTTGATTAGTAGTTTTTTTGCCAGAGCATATTTACTTATTTTGTTTAATCAAATGAGAAATTGCTCTGGTTTTTAAAGTTTTTTAAAAATGAATAAATTGAAAAAATACCTTGTTATTGTTTTACTAATTTTTAGTGTTTCTTTAGTTTGTCTAATCGTTTTAAGGACAGATAAAGGGAACGAAAAAGATGATTTTAAAGCGTCGGTATTTAAAACAGAAATAGGGTTTGGTTATAGTATAAGTTATAATAACAAAGTGTTAATTAAGCAGGATTATATTCCTGTAATTCAAAACAACCAAGCTTTTTGTAATTTTGATGATGCACAAAAAATTGCAGAATTGGTTAAAGAAAAATTGATTAAAAAAGAAAATCCAAATGTTTCATTGCAAGAATTAAATAAACTTAATATTCAATTAAATTGCAATAATTAAACTTGACTAATATTTCTATTTTGAAATTCCAATAAATAAGTTATACAGTAACTGGTTAAAAATAATAATTGTTTAGATGACAAAAACAGAATTTTTATTAAATATAAAATACAGGCAAGTACTATTGCATATTTCAATCTGGACGGTGTTTATTATTTTTAATTTAATGCAACCTCAGGCAGAGTCTAATATTATAAACTACCGTATAGTAATTTTTTTATTTTCTAACATATTGCTTTTTTATGTTAATTATTTATATCTGGTCGATAGGTTGTTACTTAAAAATAAAACAATAATGTATGGGTTCATAGTCATTGTTATGTTAATATTATCTGTTCTGGCTTTTGAGGAATTGATGCCAAAATTTGAACCAAATCATAATGGAATACCACCAAATTTTGCGGGAAACAGGCCAAAACCATTTGTTTTTATGAAATTACTAAGGCCTCTTGTTTTTAGTTTTTCATTAATAATAACAGGAACAGCATTAAGAATTTATGCGGAATGGAATAAAAACGAAAGGAATAAAAAAGAAATTGAAGCACAAAAATCGGCAAGCGAACTGTCTTTTTTAAAAAATCAGTTGAATCCACATTTTTTATTTAACTCATTAAACAGTATTTATTCGCTAACCACCAAAAAATCGAACGATGCTCCTGAAGCTGTCATAACTTTATCAGAATTAATGCGTTATATGTTGTACGAAACAAACAATGATTTTGTACCACTCAATAAGGAGTTAGAATATATTCAGAATTATTTAAAATTGCAAAGGTTGCGAATAGCAAACAATAAGAATGTAACAATAAATATACATGGTTCTATTTCGAATCAAAAAATAAGACCGTTATTGCTCATTTCATTTATTGAAAACGCATTTAAATATGGTACTGATTATAAAGGAAATACCGAAGTGAAAATTGAAATACATGTAAATGAAGATGAAATGCAGTTTAAATGTATAAATTTAATAGGGAATAGAAAAAAGGATAATGATAGCTCGGGCATAGGATTAAAAAACACAAAAGAAAGATTAGAGTATTTATATCCTGAAAAACATACATTAGTAGTTGAAGATGATAACGACAGATTTATTGTAAATTTGCAGCTTAATTTAAGTTAATGAATCTTCCATAACTAGATTTCGACATCCAAGATAATGACTAAATGGAAGCACCATGTGACCAATAAAAAATAAATAGTACAACCTCATGAAATGTATAATTATAGACGATGAGCCTTTAGCAATAGATGTAATAGAGTCTTATATTTTACAAATAGGAGGGTTAGATATTGTTGCTAAATGTACTAATCCTTTAGAAGCAATTACCTTATTAAGTAAACATAAAGTAGATCTGATTTTTTTAGATATTGAAATGCCAAACCTTACGGGGATTGAGTTGATAAAGGCCTTAGATAATATTCCGCAATTTATTTTTACGACAGCATATTCTCAATATGCCTTAGATGGGTTTAATTTAAATGCAACAGATTATTTAGTAAAACCAATTCCTTTTCACCGTTTTTTAAAAGCTATTACAAGGGCAAAAGAAAAGTATGAATTGGAACAGATACCTAAAGCTAAAAGTGAAATCAACTTCGATTCACAACAAAATAATATTCAAAACGATTTTATTTTTGTTAAATCTGAATACGAAAATATTAAAATTAATATAGACACTATTAAATATATTCAAGGTTTAAAAGATTATATTAAAATTTATTCTTCCGAATCGCAAAAAGCCATTTTAACACTCTCAAGTTTTAAAGATATACTAGATAAACTTCCCGCAACTCATTTTATAAGAGTTCATCGTTCTTTTGCGGTAAATGTTAGTTTTATTAATGCACTACAAAAAACAAAAATTGTAATTGGTGACATGCGAATTCCTATAGGCGAAACCTATAAAGACGATGTGATGAAAAGGCTAGGGGTTTAATGCTGTTCTAATTTTTAATTACTATGATTTTCTATTTCGTTTGTTTAAAAATGCTTGGTTTTTAATATTTTGCTAATAAATTTTAAGTATAATAGCAAAAGGAAGATTCGAAGTCCGTACTGGTGGTGTTTGACCTATCATTATTATCCGTATTTAGAAGTTATGTGTTAAGTTTTATATACATTGCTATTTATTGTAATATCCATGACCATATGGAGATATGGCGAAGGCTTTTAATCAGGTTTCGACTCGTATTTTATAAGTTACATTTACTTAAAAAAGAACAATCATTTAAACAAATGGCAATCAAAACAACTTCTAACTTTCACCCGAAAAACAAACATAAATCTGGCTATGATTTTGACTTATTGTGTAATACATATCCAAAATTAGAACCATTTGTATTTGAGAACGTGCACAAAACAATTACAATAGATTTTGCAAATCCTAAAGCTATAAAAGCCTTAAATACAGCATTGATGTTTGCTCACTATCATATTAAATTTTGGAAATTTCCAGATTCAAATTTGTGTCCGCCAATTCCTGGTCGCGTTGATTATTTACATCGCATTGCAGATTTGTTGAAATCTACAAACACTGATAGCAAACAAATTTTAGATATAGGAACCGGGGCAAGTTGTGTATATCCTTTATTGGGTCATGCCGAATATGGCTGGCATTTTGTGGGAACAGATATAGATGAAAATTCTTTACATTTTGCTCAAGAAAATATTAGCAAAAACAGACTAGAAAAATTTATTACTTTAAGACATCAAACCGATGCCTCTAAAATTTTAAATGGGGTGATAAATGAAGCAGATATGTTTGGAGCATCTATTTGTAATCCGCCATTTTATAAATCGGAACTAGAAGCATTGGAGGCGACTGCCAGAAAGCTAAAAGGATTAAATAAAGCAAGCGATAACAAAGTTAGAAATTTTGCTGGCACACAAAATGAATTATGGTATCAAGGTGGCGAAAAAGCATTTTTACATAATTATTTATACGAAAGTTCATTATATAAAAATCAATGCTTTTGGTTTACATCATTGGTTTCAAACAATGATTTAGTAAAAGGCATGAATGATTCTTTAAAGAAGTTAGGAGCCACCGATATAAGAACCATTAATATGGGACATGGTAATAAAATATCAAGAATAGTAGCCTGGACATTTTTATCGAAAACCAAGTGAGAATAATAATTTTAAAAGAGAAAATTATTTAGCTGAAGCATTATTTACGAAAGTGAAAAATTCAGTTCTGTATTTTTGACCAATAGGGATTTTGTGTGCAATAATCGTAACTTGATTTCCAATAATATTCTCCATTTTAATAAAATTAATAGCAAATGATTTGTGTGTTCTCACGAATATATTTCTCGGTAATTTCTCTAAAACAGATGTAAATGTAGCGTTGGTCAAAATATATTTATCTATCAAATGAACTTTAACATAGTCACCAAACGCCTCGATAAATAAAATATTTTCAGAATTAATTTTATGCAATGTTTTATTGCTTTTAATCAGTATAAAATGATCTCCAGTTTGGGTGAATTCATTAACATACTTTTTTTCAACTACTTTATTAACCGCAGATAAAAAGCGATCAAATGAAAATGGTTTTAGTAAATAATCTGTTGCATTAACTTCAAATCCTTGTACGGCGTATTGAGAATAAGCAGTTGTGAAAATAACGAATGGAGGGTTTTGCAAAGATTTGTAAAAAGTTAGACCAGATATTTTAGGCATGTTAATGTCTAAAAAAAGTAAATCTACATCTGGATTTTGGTTTAGTAAATTAAGCGCTTCAACAGCGTTATTAGCAATACCAATAAGCTCTATAAAACCTACGTCTGCAATAAAAGTTTTTAAAACAAGCTGAGAAGAAGGTTCATCATCAATAATTAAGCAACTCAAGGTCATTTTAAAATATTTTAAGGTTCACTGTATATGTTGTTTCTTTTTTAGAAATCTTAAATTCATGTTGATTTGGATAAACAATTTCGAGATTTTTTTTAAGGTTTTCATTGCCCAAACCCGAATATTCATTTGCTACGATTTCATTTTTAGAAAAATTGTTTTCAATACAAAAGTTAAACAAATTGTCTTTTTGGGTTAAAGTTATATTAATAAACGTGTTATTAATATCACCTTTAATACCGTATTTAAAACTGTTTTCGACTAAAGGTAATAATAACATAGGATAAATCTGGTAGTCATTATTACTAATTGAAAAATTAAAGGACACATTTCCTGTATCTAAATATCGAAATTGTTGAAATTCAATATAGTTTTTCAATAAAGTGATTTCATCTTTTAATGCGACACGTGTTGTGTTTGAGTCATAAATAACATAACGTAAAATATCTGAAAGTTGCACAATGGCATCTTTCGTTTCTTCTTTTTTTCCTATTGCTAAAGCATAAATTACATTAAGAGAATTAAATAAAAAATGCGGATTGATTTGCGATCTTAACAATGCGAGTTGCATTTCAATTTTTTGATTTTTTAGTTTTAATGCTGCGTTCTCCTGTTTGTTAAAATAGAACCAATCTACTGACAATTTTACCAAAGTGGTAATCACTAAAAAGACACTAAAAACGAGTATTAATTTGATATTTGAATGATAGCTTATAAAATAATAATCTGGAAAAATGAAATCAATAAAATAATCAAAAAACCAGATGTTGAGTTGAGTGAAGCTTATTATATTTAACAAAAAAGCAATTACATAAAATAGATACTTTTCCTTTTTCAACAAAAGAGGAATTAAAATGTAAAAATTAAGCAGAACAGGAATTATTAGGGTGGTTAAAAATGAACCTGTATAAACATAATCAATTTTTTTTGGGCTGTTATCTTCAGAAAAAATTAACAATAAAATAATAAAAGTAGTAAACCATAAAATACCATTAAATATTACTTCTTTTTGCATAGAATGTTTAAATGATGTTGATTTTTTATTTTTTTTCATGAATTCTTTTCATTGTAACTTCTACATCTGTTTTCCATTTATCTTCGTCTTTAGAAGACATATATTTTTCTATAAATTTAACGAGTTCCGTTGAGGATGCTGTTAATAATACGGTTTCTTCGAACCCTACTTTTTCATGTTTAATTTTTATTCTATTTTCATTTAATAGTGCCTCTAATTTTTTTGAAGCAAGCCATTTAATGTTTACTTCATTTTCAGAAATAATATCAAATTTAGCTAAGGTGTGCGTTTTAATTAAATGCATTTTATATAAATCATTTTTTAAGCCATCACTTTCACTATCTTCTATCGGAGTGAAATCAAGAAATAATTGATTTTTAATTTTAAAGGGCATTGCTAAAAATAATGTTTTGGTGCTGTCTTTTTCAAAATACACAGCATATCCATGTTTATAATTATTATAGATTGTTAGTTGATCTTTATCGAGTTGAGAAGGATTTGTTTTCTTGTTTTCTTTTAAAATAACCTCTTGGATGGGTGAAATTTGCCAATTGCCATTTTCCAAATCTTGCCAATTACCAATAAATTTCTTTTCAAAGTAAAGGAGGTTTTTGGTATAAAAAGGATGTAAGGATTTAATTACGCATGAGCTAAGAATAAAAAAGCAAACAAAATAAAGAATGAGTTTTGGTTTCATGATATTCAATTTTAATTATTTAATAGCTAAGTAAGACTGTAATTAAATTAATTTCAAATATTTTCGCCAAACAATGGCCTTGAGTAGTCAAACACTCATAAAAATAGTAAGAATATAATTTATGATTCCCTTTTCAAGTCAGTTTTACAAAGTAAGTTAACTAATATATATTTTTCCAAGCGTATACCAATTACCAAGTTTATCTTCTGCCGATGTTTGGGCATAACATTGCAACCCGAAAAAAGTGATAACTAAAAAGGAATAATAATTTTCATTTTAAATAATCCTATTGTTTCGACTTTTTAAATAGGTTAGGGTTGATAATATGTTTTCTAAAAAGATATAATATAAAAGGAGCCGCCTCTAGTATTGAAACGACTCCTTTATAAATTAATTTAAAAACTCTTATTTTATAGTTGTGGTCCTGCAGGAACTAATGCTTTTCCCTCTTCAGTATCACAATATTTCTCAAAGTTTTTAATATATAAACCAGCTAATTTTTTAGCTTTCACTTCCCATTCAGCAACATCTTTGTATGTATTTCTTGGATCTAAAATATCACTAACACCTGGTAATGATTTTGGAGCCGTTAAGTTTAAGAATGGGATATCAACTGTTTCTGCTTTATCCAATGATCCATCTAAAATAGCATCAATAATGGCACGGGTATCCTTAAGAGAAATTCTTTTCCCTGTTCCGTTCCAACCAGTATTTACTAAATAGGCTTTAGCACCGTGTTCTTTCATTTTAGCAACCAAAGTAGATGAGTACATAGTTGGTCTTAATGTTAAAAACGCTTCACCAAATGCTGGTGAGAATGACGGTGTTGGTTCTGTAATTCCTCTTTCTGTTCCTGCTAATTTAGATGTAAATCCACATAAGAAATGGTATTGAGCTTGTGCGTCATCTAATATAGAAACTGGAGGCAATACACCAAAGGCATCAGCAGACAAGTAAATAATTTTACTTGCGTGACCAGCCTTAGATGGCAAAACAATTTTATTTATATTGTAGATTGGGTATGAAACTCTGGAGTTTTCAGTGATTGTATGGTTGTAGTAATCTACTACTCCATACTCATCAACAACAACGTTTTCTAATAAAGAATCTCTTTTAATAGCTCTCCAAATATCAGGTTCATTTTTTTCGCTTAAGTCAATAACTTTTGCATAACAACCACCTTCAAAATTAAAAACGCCATTATCATCCCAACCGTGCTCATCATCACCAATTAAATAACGTTTTGGATCTGCAGAAAGTGTAGTTTTACCAGTTCCTGATAAACCAAAGAATACTGCAACATCACCTTTTTCCCCAACGTTGGCAGAACAATGCATAGCAGCAATGCCTCGTAATGGTAAGTAGTAGTTCATCATAGCGAACATTCCTTTTTTCATTTCACCGCCGTACCAAGTACCACCAATAAGTTGAATTTTTTCAGTTAAATTGAAAACCACGAAGTTTTCAGAATTTAATCCATGTTCTTTCCAATTAGGGTTTACTGTTTTAGAACCATTCATAACAACAAAATCTGGCTCACCAAAATTATCTAACTCGTGAATAGACGGTCTAATAAACATATTAGTTACAAAGTGTGCTTGCCATGCAACTTCCATTACAAAACGTACTTTTAAGCGAGTATCTATATTTGTTCCACAAAAAGCATCAACTACATATAATTTTGGAGACGTTGAAAGTTGTTCTAAAACCAACCCTTTTAAATCTTGATAAACTTCATTTGTTGTTGCAACATTTACACTATTCCAATCAATAGTATCTTTTGTAATATCATCTTTTACTATATATCTATCTTTAGGAGAGCGTCCGGTAAAAACTCCTGTCTTAACTGCCACGGCACCTGTATCGGTATCTGCTCCTTTTTCAAAACCTTTTCTTGCATAAGATAATTCTGCATCGTACAATTCCTGATAAGAAGGATTATAAACCACTTCATGATAACCTGTAATTCCTAAATCGTGTAATTCCTGAATAACTTTAATATTCTTCATTTTAAAAGTTTTAATTATTTGTTAGTATCTTCTTTTTTCAATTTTATTTACCTCTATTAGCTTCACATTTTTCCTTTAAAACAAACTCTATGCTAAAACGATTTTGGTAGTTATATCGCTTTTGTCAACACTTTATGTAACAAAAGTGAGAATGATTTATTTGCGAAAGTGTTTTACTGTTTTTCAGTAAAACCATTATGTATATTTGCAAATAATAATACATTTATATCGAACCTTAGTTTTAAAACTTGTTAATTAGTTTGATGCCAAACGATCCTTTTAAGCACTAGAACCAAAGGTACGAAACACATTTATGATATAAAATTACATCGTACTACTTCCATTATTTATGACGAATGTCATAAATTAACTGAATGACGTATTTTTACAAATAAGTCAATTATTTGTGTTTTTTAGTAAAAAATAAGTTTACGAAAACGTGAGAGTAATATTAAGTTTTAATAAAATGAATGGTAGATTTAACAATTAACTATTTTAAAAAAATTATTTAATATATGAAATTAGATATTTTAGCATTTGGAGCGCATCCAGACGATGTAGAATTAGGTTGTGGAGCTACTTTAGCAAAAGAAGTTTCTAAAGGAAAAAAAGTAGGTATAATTGATTTAACACGAGGTGAATTAGGAACGCGAGGAACTGCAGAAACAAGAGATGTTGAATCTGAGGTGGCGGCAAATATATTAGGAGTTGCCGTTAGGGATAATATGGAATTTGCTGATGGGTTTTTTGTAAATGATAAATTTCATCAATTAGAACTTATTAAAATGATTCGTAAATACCAACCAGAAATTGTTATTTGTAATGCAATTGACGACCGACATATTGATCATGGCAAAGGAAGTAAATTAGTTAGTGATGCATGTTTTTTAAGCGGATTGCTAAAAATAGATACTAAGGATGTGAATACAGATATTTGGCAAGACCCATGGCGACCAAAGCACGTGTATCATTATATACAATGGAAAAATTTGGAACCAGATTTTGTTGTTGATGTTTCAGATTTTATGGAATTAAAGATGAAATCGGTATTAGCTTATAAAACGCAGTTTTATGATGAAAATAGTAAAGAACCAGAAACACCAATTTCAAGCAAAAACTTTACCGATAGTGTTATTTATAGAGCCAGAGATTTGGGAAGATTGGTAGGAGTAGAGTACGCGGAAGGATTTACTGTTGAGCGTTTTATTGCCGTTGATAGTTTGTTTAATATGAAATAGTTAACTAGAGGTTTTAAATTATTTCTAATTCATTTATAAAATATTAAAAAAAGTCTTTGTAGAAAAGATTGAAATCAATTACATTTGCACTCGCATTTATAATGCACGCTACATGGTGGTTGTAGCTCAGTTGGTTAGAGCATTGGTTTGTGGTACCAAGGGTCGCCGGTTCGAGCCCGGTCTTCCACCCAAAAATAAAGCTTCTCAGAAATGAGAGGCTTTTTTTGTGGTATAATTTCAAGGAGTCGAGATTAATTTAAAAAGTAAAGCCCTTCGGATTCCCAAAAGGCTTTTTGTATTTTGCTTTATAATTTTTATTTTTTATCTAACTTAATGCGTTCTTCTCTGTTGGCTAGTTCCCAGGCAGTATGAAAAATTAAACGCGTACGAGTTTCTAAAAGGTCGTATTCTATTTTATCTGGTGTATCTGTTGGTTTGTGATAATCGGCATGCGTACCATTAAAATAAAAAATAACAGGAATGTTGTTTTTTGCAAAATTATAATGATCAGATCGGTAGTAAAAACGATTTGGGTCGTTATCATCATTATAAGTATAATCAAAAACCATGTTGAAATATTTCTTATTAACAGCTTCAGAAATATCATGAAGTTCTTGACTTAGTTTATCCGAACCTATTAAATATAAGTAATTACGTTGTTTTTCATGTTTTTTATCAACCCGACCTATCATATCTATATTTAAATCTGCTACCGTATTAGCTAAGGGAAATATAGGATCTACTTCTGAATAATAACGAGATCCATAAAGTCCGATTTCTTCACCAGTAACATGTAAAAACAGAATGCTGCGTTTTGGTCCGAATCCTTTATCAGCAGCGGCTTTAAAGGCTTTTGCAATGGCTAATTAAGGCCACAGTTCCAGAACCATCATCGTCGGCACCATTATTAATATCGCCATTTCCGGATATTCCAATATGGTCTAAATGAGCCGAAATTACAATAACTTCATCTGGTTTCTCAGATCCTTTTATATAAGCCAGTACATTTTCAGAATCACCTTTCGCTTCATTATTGAAGTAACTAGCTGGAATTTCTTGAAAATAATCATCTGCCGCTATGGGCGACGGAATTCCTAAAGCCACATAGTGGTCTTTAATAAATTCGACAGCCTTTTTTTGTCCGGGTTCACCCGTTTGTCTGCCTTCAAATTCATCTGATGCATAGGTGTAAAGGGCTTCCTTTAAATCATTGGCGGTAATTATTGTTGCATAATCGGTTGGATTACCATTATTTTTTGAAGTTTTTTTGTTTTGTGAAGAACTGCATCCAACCATTAATAAGGTGGAGCATAAAAACATTATAATTTTTTTCATTTACTATTAAGTTATTTGTTTGCTATAATACAAAATTGAAGCTATTAAAAGGTGTTTTTTATGCTAATTTAAATATTCATTTTTTTTATCTATTACTAATCTGTGGTTTTGATTGGCTATCTGCCATGCAGTTGCAAAAATAAGTTTGGTACGCTTTTCTAATAATTGGTAGTCTATTTTGTCGGGAGTATCCGTAGGTTCGTGGTAATCGGCATGTTCACCATTAAAATAAAAAATAACGGGAATGCCTTTATTTGCAAAATTATAATGATCTGATCTGGTATAATACCTGTTTTTCTCTCGTTCTGCATTATATCTGTAATCTAAATTTATCTTAAAAAAAACCTGGTTAACTTTTTCCGAAATAAAATGGAGTTCTTTACTTAATCTGTCTGATCCTATTAAATATATATAGTTTTTATTGTTTTTATGTACGTCGTCAACTCTACCTATCATATCTATATTAAGATCAACAAGCGTATTTTCTAATGGAAATACTGGGTGAGCCGTATAATATTCCGATCCCCTTTTTCCAATTTCTTCACCTGTTAAATGTAAAAAAAGAATACTTCTTTTAGGTCCGCGACCATCTTTTTTAGCCTGGTTAAAAGCTTGTGCCATTTCCATAATCGCTACAGTACCAGAGCCATCATCATCTGCACCATAATAAATATCGCCATTTTCACTAATGCCCAAATGATCTAAATGCGCAGAAATTACAATAATTTCTTCTGGTTTTGTTGTCCCTTTTATAAAAGCAAGTACATTTTCAGAAGCATTAATTTCTTTTGAAAAATATTCAGCGGGAATAATTTGAAAATAATTTGAATCTCCGTGTGGAGAAAGAATACTTTCATTTTGGTAGTAAGATTTTATAAAATGTGCCGCTTTTTTTGCGCCTTCTTTACCAACCTCTCTACCATTAAAATCTTTTGATGCGAATTTGTACAAATGTGTGCTTAATTCTTGTGCAGTAATTGTATTGGCGTACTTAGTAATTGATGCACTATCTACAATCTTAATACTATCTTTTAAATTTTGAATTTTGGAAGTGTATTTTGGTGTAGCGCAAGTACCAACCAGGGCAAAAGCAGAGAGTATGCAAAAAGTTTTCATGTATTTTTAATATAGCTAAGCAACAGTAATTTACAATAAATCACAATAAAAATTAGGAATAAAATGTATTTATTCGATTTTTACGTAATAAAATTTGTGCAAATATATTAAAAAAGACGAAATTACTTACTCAGCGAGAATTGAATCTAATTCTTCTGTATTTATTTCTTCAAAATCAGTATCATTTATTTCAAGACCTTCCAATTCTTGTATAGCTTCTTCTTCAAATTGTATTTCTTTAGCATCAATAACGTCTGTATTTGCGACTACAGTTGTCGTAAAAAAAGCTTTATACCCACTCAGAGCCAATGCTACAATTGTTAAGAGTAATGTAAACTGAATAATTTTTTTTGGCTCTCCTGTTTTTTTGGATAAATAGAATGCGATTACTCCAAAAATAATGGCAGCAATCGACGGTATTATAGCTAAATTAGAAATAGGTAATACGGCCAAGATTATTGCTAAAGCAGACGCTATAAAGGCTAAAATGGTAAATACTTTTTTCATCAAAAAAGATTATTATTATTTTAATAAATTAATTTTTTAACCCGGTAGCCGATTTAATTTTTAGCTCTCCATTACCAACAGGTATTTTGAATTTTCCATATACCGGAATTTTATTTTCATCGGCAGTGAGGTATAAATAATTACTATTTTTACCTTGCAATACATGGGTTTCACTACTGCCAATTGCTAATTTATAGCATTGTTTTTTACCTATAGCTGTGCTAATTGTTTCTTTGCCTAAATAGGTAATGAGCCCTTTTATTTCTTCTCTGTCAAATAAAATAGTAAAAGATTTATTCGTGCCTACAGCCATATTTTTAAAATCTAACATACGCATATAATAGATAGTAGACACGATATCTTTAGTTCCCGAATGGATTTTTAGGTCTTTGTGTTCTATTTTATTATTTTTCTTTTTCTGTATCGATTTTACGGTGTTGGTACTTGGGTTAAAAGTATACTTCATGTTTTTATAGTAGCTTCCTTCATTAACATCGCGATTATATAAATAGGGTGTAAGTGTTTTTGGATTTACATAACTTTCGTAAAGATCTCTAATTTTAAAGAAATTATCCCATTTACTATAAGTTACAGCAGTACATTTTAGCTTGAGTAATGTTGATTTCGAAGTTTTGACTTCATTGGTTTCCATGGTGACTTCCGCAAGATCTGTAAGAATTCCAGACATGTTGTAAGAAGCAGTAAACGTAAGTTTTTCGCCAGCCGCTATAGCATTGTTCTGAGCATTTATGCTAAAGTTAAATGTAATTATTAAAGCAAAAAAAAGGGGTAATCGCATCATATAGGTTTATGTTATTTTTTATAACGAATCATTAAGCATTTATTGTGCCGAAAATACGATGCTTTATATAATTATACTAATTTTTATTTCCATGTTTTCTTGCTTTTTAAGAACTAACTGACATTTGTCATAGTTTCTTTTACATCGTTATTTTATATTTAATTCCATGCAATTTTCATTAAAATGAATTGAAATAATTTCAAATTTTAGTTTTTACAGAAATTATTGATATGTTGAAGTCAGACTTTTAAAGCAAAAACTCTTATCAATGAAAACTATATTACTGCCAACAGATTTTTCTAAAAATTCTATTAATGCCATTAATTATGCTATGGAATTATATAGAAACGAGCCATGTAATTTTTATATTTTAAATGTTCAAAGGGCTTCTTCATATATTTCTGATGACATGATGGGTGTCAGTTCTTCAGCAACTATTTATAATACCATAATAGATGCGGCTAAAAAATCAATTACTAATATTATTTCAAAATTAAAGAAGCAATATAATAATGATAAGCATCATTTTGAAGCCATTGTAGATTATGATAATTTTATCGATTCCATAAACCAGGTAACCGAAAAATATGAGGTCGATTTAATAATTATGGGCACCAAGGGTGCTACTGGTTTAGAAAAAGTCATTTTTGGAAGTAATACAGCACGGGTTATGCAGCGTTGTAAAACACCCGTTTTAGCTATACCTGATGAATGCACCTTAGCAGGTTTAAATAAAATTGCTTTTACAACGAATCATTTAACTACCTTTAATATTAAGCAGTTAAGTATGCTTAAAGATATTTTAGCGATTTACAATTCTAAATTAAATATTTTACATGTAGCAGACAAGTTTCAGCAGGCACAAAAACAACTGCAAAACATGAATTTTTTTAACACCTATTTTGAAGAAGCAGAGCATGATTATATTGATGTTCATAATAAAGATATGTTTAAAACGGTGCATCGCTATATAAAAGAAAATAAAGTTGAAATGTTCGTCATGATGAGTGAACGCCATTCTTTTATTGAGCGCCTGTTTACACGGCATGCATTAGAAACTTTCGCTTTTAGCATAGATGTTCCGTTTTTAGTTATTCATGTTAATAATTAAAAAGAGGTTAAATGAAAAAAGTACCCTTCATAGTATTTTCAATGCTTCTACTTATAGGTTGCAAAGATTCAGAAAAGTACAATTACGAAACTTCATTAAATTTTTATGGTAAAAAATTAAGTGAAGAACATCCTGGTAAAAAACTTATGGAAACTTATTGTTACGCATGTCATGATGCAAATACACCTGAAGATAAGCGACTTGCGCCACCTATGATTGCCGTTAAAACACGTTACATTTTTAATGATACAACCAAGGAGGAGTTTATAAATATTGTGCAAAACTGGGTTAAAAACCCAAATGAAAAGGATGCTAAAATGTTTGGTGCCGTAAAACGATTTGGAGTAATGCCAAAATTACCGTATCCTGAAAAGGATGTACAACAAATAGCTGATTATATTTTTGATAATAAAATTGACGAACCTGAATGGTTTCAAGAGCATTTTAGACAAAATAGGGGAAGAGGCATGAAAGGTATGCATTAAATATTTCTTACTTGTGATGTAACAATTGGTTTATTAATTCGTCATATTAGTATCAATCAATTAATAATCACCATCATGAGACAAGACAATCAACTTTTAGTTATTACCCATTTAAGTCAGTTAGTCACATTAATAACCGGCTTTGGAAGCTTATTAATCCCATTAATCCTTTGGTTAACCCAAAAAGAAAAGGTTTACCAAATGGATGAACACGGCAAGAATATTGTTAACTTTCAATTAAGTTTAATAGTATATTTTATAATTCTGTATTCCTTTAATTTTATTATTTGGCTTAGGCTTATTGGGCTTTATAATATTAGGTTTAATATCGGTAGTATTTCCAATTATTAATGCCGTTAGAGCAAGTAATGGAGAAGTACCTAAATACCCAATATCGATAAATTTTATTAATTAATGAATTCCTGTGCAGACAGGTGTTTTATTAAAAAAGAAAAAGCGACTATCTGAATAAATCAGGATAGTCGCTTTTATATTATTGAGATTCTTACTTTAAAAGGGATTTTAAAAACTAATTATTAAGCATTACCGGCATTACTAACATAGTAATTTGTTCACCTTCATCTAAACCATCAATAGGCGTTAAAATACCTGCTCTGTTTGGTAAACTCATTTCTAATTGCACTTCATTAGAATTTAGATTATTCAGCATTTCTGTTAAAAAACGTGAGTTAAAACCAATTTGCATATCGTCTCCTTGGTAATCACAAGTTAAACGTTCTTCGGCTTTATTGCTATAATCAATATCTTCAGCAGAAATATTTAAGTTCAGCACCAGCAATTTTTAATCGAATTTGATGCGTTGTTTTATTAGAGAAAATACTAACACGACGTACAGAATTTAAAAACTGAGTTCTGTCTATCACCAATTTGTTCGGATTTTCTTTAGGAATAACAGCTTCATAATTTGGATATTTCCCATCAATTAAACGACAAATTAATTCAGAATTTTCAAAAGTGAATTTCGCATTAGATTCGTTGTATTCAATAGTAACATCATTTTCACTTCCAGCCAAAATACCTTTTAAAAGATTTAAAGGTTTTTTAGGCATAATAAATTCTGCTACTTGGTTTGCCTTAACATCTTCACGCGTATATTTTACCAATTTATGAGCATCTGTTGCCACAAAAGTTAAACCTTCTGTTGAAAACTGAAAAAACACACCACTCATTACTGGGCGTAAATCGTCGTTTCCAGCAGCAAAAATCGTTTTGCTTATAGCCGTAGCTAAAACATCGCCAATTACCACAGTTTTACTTGGATCTTCTAAAGAAACTGCTTTTGGGAATTCGTTTCCATTTGCATAAGCTAATGCATATTTACCATGATTAGAACTTATTTCAACAGTATTGTTTTCTTCAACTACAAAAGTTAACGGTTGTTCTGGAAATGTTTTTAAAGTATCTAGTAATAAACGAGCAGGTATGGCAACACTTCCTTTACTTTCACTTTCTACTTCAAGTGAAGAAGCCATGGTGGTTTCTAAATCACTAGCAGAAACTGTAAGAGTTGAATTGTCTAATTCAAATAAGAAATTATCTAAAATAGGTAAGGTATTCGAGCTATTAATAACACCACCTAAAACTTGTAATTGTTTTAATAAATAGGTACTTGATACTATAAATTTCATTTAATATCGCTTAGTTTATGTTTAAATTATACTACTTACAAATATATTCTATACAGACTGAAATTGGAAACAAACTTATTAACATTTAATTCTTGACTTACGAAAATTTTTCTCACAGAAAAGATGTATTAATGAGTATATTTTTTTCGTCTAAAATAATTAAATATTATACCAAAAACGCCTAATAACACTAATGGCAGCACGATATTTAGAAGTTGCCATTTGGTTTTTTCTTTAGCTATTTTTTCATGATTTAAAAAAGCTACGTCTATTTCTTTCGAACGAATGTTTATAAGTCCGTCATCATCTAAAAGGTAATTAACGGCATTCAGTAAAAATTCTTTGTTTCCATAGGTTTGTCCGGTCCATCGGTCAAATCCTAATTCTTGTGGTGACTTTCTAAAAACTTCATTTTTTATGATATCGCCATCGGCTACAACAATCATTTTTGTTGATGTGCTTAGATTTTTATCATTTTTTAACGTGTAATCGGTTTTATGCGATTTTCATATACCGAAGGAAATTCACCTTCTAATAAAACCGCTAAATTTTGATTGCCTTTATTAAAGGAGGCTGGATCTAATTCTTGGGTTACAACTTCCAAACTTATTAGTCTTGGGGTGCCTTCAAGCTTGCTTAAAGGTGCGCTTTCCAGTAAAATGGTTTTCTTAACCTTGTTTTTAAGCGTGTCAATCTGGTTGGCGAAATCAAATTTCACCAAATTTAAATTATTTACAATTGGGTGAGTGCTATTTGTAGAAGCTAAAGGTGAATAAGGCCAGCGTAAGTGCTGAAATTGCGATTCGCTACCTTCTCCCATAGCTAATGTAATAGGTGCAGAGTAGAGCGTACTTACAATTACCGGGTTTACGCGAACGCCATATTTAAAAAAGAAATCGGTTAAATTTAAATCTCTGGGCACCGCATAATTAGAACCACTGTCGTTGTACAAGCTATCTTTTTCCATAGCAACGGCATCAATAAGCCATAAGCTCTTGCCGCCATTCATGGTGTATTGGTCTAACACCAGTTTTTCTTCTTCGGTAAAGGCTTCAGTTGGTTTTGCTGAAATAATTAAATCGAAAGTTTTTAATCCATCTAATGTTTTTTGCGGATTACTCGACAACACTATCTAACGTAAAAGGTGCTATAAAATAATACTCACCTAATTTTTTAATAAAATCAGCAATATAAATATCACTTAGTTGTTTATTACCTTTTAAAACAGCAATTTTATGGCTTTTAGGTTTTGTTAATTTGTTAAAACCATCGGCAAAAGCATATTCTAAATGTTGTACCGAGTTGGTTACCAATTCTTGTTGTGAGGCACCAATTTTGTTTTTAACTAATGGAATAATAACAGTTTCCTCATTATAACTAGCCAATGCCCAAGGAAAAATAATAGCTTGCGATGCTTTACCACTTTCCTGAACACTTAATTGCATGGGTGTTAAACCTCTTTCTGTTAATTGTTGAATGTTTCGATCGCGCGTAGATTCGTCTGCTAACGGATTTATAAAATTAAAAATAATATTGTTGTTTTTCGATGCAAACTCCTCAAGCAATTGCTTAGTTTCATTTTGAAGTCGTCTGAATTCCGAAGGAAAATCGTCGCCACTTAAAAACACATCTACAACAATAGGAGCGTTTACATCATTAATTACATTAATGGCAGATTCACTTAGTGTATAACGCTTATCTTCTGTTAGATCGAAACGTTTAAAAACTGAACTGCTAATGTAATTAAGTGCAATTAAGATTACTAATAGTATGCCTATACTTTTAAGGTGCTTCTTCAAACTTTGTTTCTAATTGATATTGTTTAACACTGGCTACTTTATTGTTTTTAAACTCGAATTCTAAACACTCTTGAGTGAGGTTAAAAGCACCTGGTTTGTAGCCTAAGTTGTAATTCCATTTTTCAGGTGAATTCGCTTTAATACTATCATCCCAACCATACCATTCACTGGTTCCTAAAATAGCCTCTACTTCGCTTTTTGTTTTTCCTTTATAGAATTGTTGTCTAATCATTTCATTACTCATTTCAAATCGATAAGCTGGTTTTTCTTTCCAAGCTTCGGCATCAAAATGTTTTTCATGGTGGTAGCTGCTAAAAATATTTAATAAAGGATAAAAAACATAAAAATATACAATAGGTGTTAAGGCTAAACTAATTAAAAAACTTAACCATTTACGTTTGTCTATGGTATTGGTAAACATCCATACTAAAATAAAAACTACAATTAAAAAAATAATGAATAGTGGTGTAAAAATCATTTGTTTTCTTTGTTAATATTGAGTTTAGTAAGCATAATAAAGAATATAGTTATGCTTAAGAAATATATAATATCGCGGGTGTCTAAAACACCACGACTCATGCTTTTGTAATGGGCGTTCATACCTAATTGTTCTATAAAAATACTTAGGCTAAATTCGGCAATACTATCAAATCCAATATAAAATACAAAGCATATAAAAACTGAAGTAATAAAAGCCACAATTTGATTATCGGAAATGGTAGAAGCAAACACCCCAATGGCAGTATAAGAAGCAATTAAAAATAACAGTCCGAAATAAGACCCCAATGTACTGCCAACATCTAAATTACCAACAGGATTTCCTAATTGATATACAGTATATACATAAAGTAAGGTTGGTAACAGGGCGATTAAAATTAATATAAAAGCGCCAAAATATTTACCTAAAACAATGTTGATAAGAGAAATGGGTTTGGTAAGTAATAATTCTAAAGTACCTTGTTTTTTTTCGTCTGAAAAACTACGCATGGTTACAGCAGGAATCAGGAAAATTAGTATCCATGGCGCCATCATGAAAAACGATGATAAATCGGCAAAACCGTAATCTAGAATATTGTTATCTCCCTTAAATAACCATAAAAACAAACCGTTAAGTAGCAAAAATATGGCAATTACGAGATACCCTATGGGCGATGCGAAAAACGAGTTTATTTCTTTTTTTAGTATGGCGAACATTTTTTAGTTTATGCGTTGATGTGTTTATTTTTTTAATCTTGAGTTCTTCAAATTTAGTTTAAACACAATTTGTCAATTATTGGCAAAAATATTTATTATTTAATTAATCAAAAATCATCATTCAAAGTTGTTATTTCAATCTATCAATGCGATCAACACTCCACGCTTCTGGTAATTTGTTAAAAAGCGGTTTTGTTTTAGCCCAAACACTTTTAAAAATGTTCGATTGCCTGTAATTTTCTAGATGTTGTTCAGATTCCCAAAAGCTGTATGTAAAAAAAATAGTTGGGTCGTTTTTATCGCGATAAAGCTCTAAAAACTGACATCCTTTAAAGTTTCTGATATTATTTTTATTAGTTTCAAAATTACTAAGAAATGCATTAATGTTCGCTTCATCAAATCCCATTTTTACAATTCTTATCAACATTTATTTATATGTTTATTCGTTTTTTGAGTTCAAAAATTAAATTATTCTATCGCCATATCTTCAAATCCTATGGGCAGAATCGGTTCTGAAATAAAACTAACACTAACGTTATCCATTAAATTTAAACCCATTAATGTTGATGCACTACCTACGGTAGCACTATTGCTTTTGTACACAGCAATTTCTAAAAAGCCACCCGAATTAAATAACACCATTCCACGACCTTCATCATGTCGCTTATCTTCTGGGATTTCAAAATTTACTATATCTGAGTATCTGCGGTAAATCTTTTTAAATTTATAATTACGTGCCGAAATTTCGAAATTCCTTCCTTTTTGAATGGCTTCAAAAAATGGTCGTTTAATATTTGTTATTACGTTTCCGTAATTATCAACATAAATAACATTGCCAATCATCTGGTTTTTGTCATCGTTAACAAATGGAGTAATGTTTTTAATAGGCTTTATTTCTGGAATAGTTTTTCCAATAACTTCCAGCGTACCACCACGGGCAATATGGCAAGCAACTTTTACAAACACATCCAGCACGGGAAAACTGGTTTGTATTTTATCATGTATGTTTATTTCAACAATTTTCTCGGGTGCAATTTCAGAACAAATCATACTCATAATGCCATTATTAGCACATATAAAGTAATGGTCGTCTAGTTTTAATGCAATATGTTTGTTTTCTTCATTAATTTCTGAATCAATACCAATAATATGTATAGTTCCTTTTGGAAAACTATTATAGGCATTTAAGATAATATATCCTGCTTCTAAAATATTAAAAGGCGATATCGAATGCGAGATATCAACAATTCTAACATCGGGTAATTCACTATAAATAGCCCCTTTTGTAGAGCCAACAAAGTGATCTTTTTCACCAAAATCAGTAGTTAAAGTTATTATTGCCATTGGCAAATTGTTGATATGTTTTTAATGTTAGGTCACTCAAATTTATGTATTTTTGAGTTTTAACAAAACTAATAAATCATTTCGTCTGAGTAAACAATATTATCATTATTCTTAGAAGAAATTTTTAAACAAATTCTACGCCTTTGAACGAAATTAGTATCGAACTTGAAGAAATTACTCCAAAAGAATTTTTTGGAGCCGAAAATGCCAATATTGAACTCCTAAAAAAATATTTTCCCAAGCTAAAAATTGTAGCTAGAGGCAATAAAATAAAAGCCTTTGGCGACGACGATTTACTCGAAGAATTCGACCGTCGTTTGAAAATGCTTTTAGCACATTTTGCCAAATACAATAAACTGGACGAAAATGTGATTGAACGTGTTTTAACCAGCCAAAGTAGTGACGATTATTCTACTTCCGATTCCAGTGGAGCCGTATTGGTTCATGGTGTTGGCGGTAAACTAATAAAAGCACAAACAGCCAACCAGCGTAAATTGGTGGAAAGTATGCGCCAAAACGATATGGTTTTTGCCATTGGGCCTGCGGGAACCGGTAAAACCTATACAGGTGTTGCTTTAGCAGTACAAGCATTAAAAAATAAAGAAGTAAAACGTATTATTTTAACACGCCCAGCGGTAGAAGCAGGGGAGAACCTTGGGTTTTTACCAGGCGATTTAAAAGAAAAACTAGACCCTTACATGCAACCTTTGTATGATGCGTTACGCGATATGATACCAGCAGAAAAACTGGCTATGTACATAGAAAACGGCACCATACAAATTGCACCACTGGCGTTTATGCGAGGTAGAACTTTAGATAATGCCTTTGTGATTTTAGACGAAGGTCAAAACACTACGCATAACCAAATGAAAATGTTTTTAACCCGTATGGGTAAAAACGCCAAATTTTTATTAACAGGAGACCCAGGGCAAATAGATTTACCTCGTCGTACCATTTCAGGATTAAAAGAAGCCCTGTTAATATTAAGAAATGTAGAAGGTGTAGGCATGATATTTCTAGACGATAAAGACGTGATTCGTCACCGATTGGTTAAAAAGGTCATTGAAGCCTATAGAAGTATCGAACACGAAGATTAATTTTTCTCTTTAAAAACATAAATAAAGCCGGTTACAGATGTAACTGGCTTTTTTATTTGGAAGTTTTTCTGTTTTAATAAGATAATCAATCTGTTAGATTTTGTGTTTATAAGGGTTTCTTTTAATTCTATAATATTCTATAAAAATCTTGTAAATATTTTTCTGCAGTTGTTATAGAGATTTGCATTATAAATATTTAAAAAGAAACAACATGAAAAAATTATTTTTTATTATCGGATTTTTAGGATTAAGTCCAATGTTCGCACAACAGACAGAGATAGAAATTACGCCAAACAATTCTTGGTTAAAAGCAGGATTGACCGCGGGAATACCAGTAGGCGACGCAGGCGATGTATCGTCTTTTAATTTAGGTTTAGATCTTAGAGGGCAATATTTATTCAACCCAAATTTTGCGATAGGTATAGCTTCAGGTTATAGTCATTATTTTGCAAAAGATGGATTGGAAGATTTTGGAATCATTCCTGTAGCGGGATTTGCACGTTATTATTTCACACCTAATGGCCTGTTTTTGGGTGCGGATTTAGGTTATGGTTTTTTAACCAATATTGATAATAATGATGGTGGACTATACGTAAACCCTCAAATTGGTTACCATAACAGAGATTGGAATATCTATGGCTTTTACCAAAATACATTTGCCGAAAACGATGTGAATTTGCAAAACGTAGGTGTTGGGGTTACTTACAACATTCGATTTAAATAATTAAAATAAGTTTTATTTGAATTTAAAAGGAGAAAGTTAATTTCTCCTTTTTTTATTTAGATATTGTTTGGCAACAGTAAACAATTTACATTTGCATAACAATCAATATGCTGCATTTAATGAACACAATTATTACTACCAATTTCAATTTTCCGGGTCAAGTTAGCGTCTATAAAGGAAAAGTAAGAGAAGTTTATAACATTAAAAACCAGGAGTTGGTAATGATTGCAACCGACCGACTGTCGGCATTCGATGTGGTAATGCCAAAAGGTATCCCGTACAAAGGGCAAATACTAAACCAGATAGCTACCAAAATGATGGCTGCAACGCAGGATATTGTACCAAACTGGTTAACGGCAACTCCCGACCCGAATGTGGCCGTGGGGCATTTATGCGAACCATTTAAAGTAGAAATGGTAATACGTGGATATATGAGCGGGCATGCAGCACGCGAATATAAAGCAGGAAAACGCATACTTTGTGGTGTAGTTATGCCGGAAGGAATGAAAGAAAACGATAAGTTTCCAGAGCCTATTATTACACCAGCGACCAAAGCAGAAATGGGCGACCATGATGAAGATATCTCACGCGAAAATATATTAAAACGCGGTATAGTAAGCGAAGCTGATTATGCTGTTTTAGAAGATTACACTCGCAAACTGTTTAAACGTGGTAGCGAGATAGCTGCAAGTCGAGGCTTAATTTTAGTAGATACCAAATACGAATTTGGTAAAACCAAAGAAGGCAAAATCGTACTCATTGACGAAATACACACTCCAGATTCCTCACGTTATTTTTATGCTGAAGGTTATGAGGAAAGACAAGCCAAAAACGAAACACAAAAACAACTAAGTAAAGAGTTTGTACGCCAGTGGTTAATTGCCAATAATTTTCAAGGATTAAAAGGACAAACCGTCCCTTTTATGAGCGACGAATACATTGATACCGTTAGCGAACGCTATATAGAATTGTATGAAAATATTACAGGCGAAACCTTTGTAAAAGGGGATGTTAGCAACATTCTAAAACGTATTGAAACCAATGTTTTAGAGTATTTAAAGAAATAAATATTCTATTTAGTTAGATATGTCATTTCAACATAATGAGAAATCCCATAAAGTTTGGTGTAAAAAACGAGTGTGATGTCTCAATCATGCCTCATTTCGACATGACAGACAATAAATTAAAAAAGACCTTACTGTTGTGAGGTCTTTTTTTTATTGGTTTTTTGTAGTTGCGCTTATCAAGATGGTATGAAATCGTATTTATGTTTTATATCAGACGTTAAGCGAAGTTAGTTTTTTAAAATCAAAAAGTCAATGTGTAATATAATATCTACAATAAAAGTTTTTTAAAAAAAACGTGATTCTAAAATAGATTTAGAATCACGCTTTAGATAAATAGGATAAAGGGTTCTTTTAAACTTCCAGCGTTACTATGGTTCGACCTTTTAATTGTCCTTTCAGCATTAAATCAATCTTTTCATTTAATTCATTTAGATTGATTTCGGTACAGGTTTCGGAAAGTGTATCTGGTTTCCACTCGTTTGCTAATTGGTTCCAAACCTGCTCTCTGTAGTACATCGGGTAATTTTGAGAATCGATTCCAATTAACGATACACCTCTTAAAATAAAAGGGAATACGGTTAAATTTAATTTTGGTGAAGCTACATTTCCACAACTAGTAACCACTCCCATAGGGTTTATTAATTTTATAATATTTTCTAAAATAACACCACCAACCGTATCAATGGCGCCTGCAAATTGTGGTTTTAAAAGTGGTTTATTGTCTAAAGCTTCAAAATCGTTTCGCAAGATGATATTTTCAGCACCAAGATGTGTTAAATAGTCACTTTCGGATTCTTTTCCGGAAATGGCAGTGACTTTATACCCTAATTTACTAAGTATAGACACACTTAAAGCACCTACACCACCTGTAGCTCCAGAGACTGCGATAGTGCCATCTTCAGGCTTCACTAATTGTGTTAAACGCAACACGGACATACCTGCCGTTAACCCTGCGGTACCAAATATCATGGCGTCTTTCATACTTAGATTTTCTGGTAATTTAACCGCCCAAATTGCAGGTACTTTAATGTATTGTGCAAATCCACCATCGGTATTCATTCCTAAATCGTAGCTAGTTACTATAACTTTATCGCCGGTTTTAAAGGCATCAGATTTAGTCTCAACAACAGTTCCAACGGCATCGATACCAGGCGTGTGTGGAAAATTCCGGGTTACACCTTTATTACCAGTAGCCGATAGGGCATCTTTGTAATTTAATGAGCTGTAGTGTACTTTCACAAGGAGCTCCTCAGATTCTAATGGCTCAAAAGACATGTCTTTGATGCTTGTCGTAAAATTTCCTTCGGTCTCTTCTACACGAAACGCTTTAAATGTTGATTCTGTATTCATGATATTATGTTATAACATTTGTTTATTTTTGTGGCAAAGTTCGATATAAATATGTTGGTTTACAAGACCTTACAAATTATGACCTAACGAACATTTTGTGCTATCTTGTGTGTATACTGCACATACAAAGGAAAAAAAATGAAAAAAAGTTATTGTCCGATAGATACTTTTATTAATTCGATTAAAGGAAAAAGAAAAGGCACGATTATTTTGCATCTGTGGCAAGGTGATAAACGCTATAATGAATTGGTAAAACTCATGCCCGATATTAGTGAACGCATGATGACCAAGCAACTTAAAGAATTAGAGGCAGACGGATTAATTCACAGAACTGTTTTTCCTGAAGTACCACCACGTGTAGAATATAGTTTAACCGAATTAGGAATAGATATTCGTCCTATTTTAAAAGGTATGTACAAAGGCGGTTTGCTTTTTGAAAGCACGATTGAAACATCGCAGGATTAATTACTTTTAAAGTAGATCGAACTTAACTTGATTTTACTATAAAATTAGTTTCATTAAAATATCAGTTTGTTTATCACTGCCCAACATAAAATCATGTTTATCAAATTGAATAAAGCCAATTTTGGTATAAAACTGAATAGCTTTCAGGTTCTTTTCCCAAACGCCTAACCATATGTAGCTCAAGTTTTTTTCTTTGACCATGTTTATGGTTTTTTCAAACAATGCTTTACCAACTTTTTTTCCTTGAAAAGGCTGTAACACATAAATGCGTTCAATTTCAAGAGCATGGTTATCTTGTAGTTCGGTTTGAGCGTGGGCGAAATTTAGTTTTAAATAGCCTGCAATGTCATTATCTATTCTGGCAAAGTAGAAATGAGAATCTGGTGTATTAAACTCATTTGCTAATTGTGCTTCACTGAAACGGTCGTTCAGATAAGAGTTCATATCAGTTTCTGTGTTCTGATCTCGAAAAGTTTCATAGAACGTTTGCCGGCTGATAGTAACCAGATGTTTTAGTTCTGAAACCTTAACTTTTTCTATGTTAATGGCACCTAAAGACATTTTTATGTGCAGCTATCAGCGTCGTTTCTTTTTAACAGGTGTTTGCTTCGCTTTAATGCGTACAAAAATTAATTTATGGCGACTTTTTGGATTTTCACGTTGCTCCAACTCAAAAATATCAATCGATTTAATTAATGGTGTGAGCTTATCGAAACCATAATTTCTGGAATCGAAATTGGGTTGCTTTTTTTGGAGTAAACTACCAACATCGCCAAGAAATGCCCACCCATCATCGTCAGACACATCAGAAATGGTAGTTTTAATTAATTCAATGTCTTTCTGTGTAATTTTATCAATACTATCTTTAACAGCATCAACATCAATATTTGCTCTATCAGATTTATTTTTTAATATTTCAACATAAATAAATTTATCGCAAGCTACAATAAATGGGTTCGGTGTCTTTTTTTCGCCAATACCAATTACCAGCATACCTGCTTCTCGTAACCTAACGGCTAATCGCGTAAAATCACTATCGCTGGATACCAGACAAAATCCATTTACTTTACCTGAATACAAAACATCCATGGCATCGATAATCATCGCAGAATCGGTGGCGTTTTTCCCCGTGGTATAACCATATTGTTGAATAGGTGTAATGGCATTTTCAAGCAACAGGTTTTTCCATTTAGACAGGTGTGGCTTGGTCCAGTCGCCATATATACGTTTAATGGTGGGGTTGCCGTATTTGGCTATTTCCTCCATCATTTCTTTTACGTGTGCCGACGGAATGTTATCACCATCTATTAGTACTGCTAAATTTATATTTGTGTCCATGATATATTGATTTATTCTATGCTTTTAGGTATTAATATTTATTGAACCCTAGAGAATTTTAGCAGAGACTACGAAGTTAGTTTTAAAAATTTAAAAATGAGCCGGTTATTTTATTTAGTTAAATACTTTTGCTTCAGCACTTCAAAATGATGTAATTCGTGACCAATGGTTGATTTTAAAAAATCGTTGATGGAAAGTTCGTATTTCCAGGCAGTTCCCGTAAGTTCAAATTTTTCGGACGACAAGGATGCGATAAAGCTATTCGTTGCCTTACGTACACTTTTAAAATCATTCAAAATAATGCTAAATGGCAGTTCATCAAAACCACCGTTGTTAACATACAAATCCTGATCGTAACCCGGTAAAGGTGTTTTGTCTTTTCTGCTAAATCGCAAGGCGCGATATATCATAATACGTTCGTGGTCTGTAATATGTCCTATAATTTGTTTGATACTCCATTTGTTCGGTGCATAGCGATAATTAGCTTGTGCTTCGGTTAAAGATTCTAATAGTTTTATATTGTCTTCCGACAGGAAAAGGGCTTTGTAATCATGGTTGCCAACCAATTCGATATAATAAGGAAAGCCGTCTTTTACAGAATGTGTCATGTGTATTTAGAAGTTTCAACGAAGTTAAGTATTCTTAATTTACTTTTTTAATTTTCATGGTAGAAACATAAATCCCTATAAATAGTGATAATGCAATAAATAATAACGAAAACCATTCAGGAATATCAACCCAATTGGCTGTCATTAATTTAAGTGATACAAACAAGAGAATTGCAAAAACACTATATTTTAAATACACAAATTTATCGAGCATGTTAGCTAGAAAGAAATACAAAGAGCGTAAACCCATAATAGCAAATATATTTGAGCTATACACAATAAATGGATCGGTTGTTACGGCGAAAATAGCAGGAATACTGTCTAAAGCAAAAAGTAAGTCAGTTAGTTCAATGGTTAGTAAAGCACCAAAAAGTGCTGTAAAAGTTCGTTTACCGTTTATATGCGTTACAAATTTTCCGCCATCAATAACATTGCTAAATCTGAACAATTTCATAATACCTTTTGGCTCCTGAACTTCCTCATGTTGAGCTTCTTTTTTTAACATTTTAACGGCCGTAAACAACAAGAATAACCCGAAAATAATGCTCATGCTATGAAACTTATTAATGAGTACCAAACCAATGCTTATTAAAATGGCACGAAAAATTAGAGCGCCAAGTATCCCTAGAAAAAGAAGTTTGTGCTGGTATTTTGCAGGAATTTTAAAGGAAGTAAAAATGATGGCAATAACAAAAAGGTTGTCAACGCTTAAAGACAATTCAATAATATAACCAGTTAAATATTTTATAACGGCATCAATTGGGGAGAGGTTATTAATGTTATTGACCAGTGAATTGCCATAACTGTAATAAACAAAAACCGAAAAAAGCAAAGCATTGGTAATAAAGAAAATAGTTTCGAAAATGGCTCTTTTAGTATTGGGTTCTTTATTCTTTTTGTGAAGCACAAAAAAATCAATAAAAAGCAGCAAGAGGACGTAAGAAATTAGAACTATCCAGGATGTTGATGTTTCCATGTTTCGATAAAAAATATGAAGTGAGTATGTAAACCCGAACTATTACTTTATATAGTTCATGGTAACATGTAAAAGTATATAACTGGAATGTATAAAAAAAATAAAATAATAAGGCCCAAAAAATATTTTAAGGCCTCATTTTTTATTTTTGGGCGTGCTCATTTTACTGTGGGTTTATTGGCTAAACAGGAAAATAAGTAATATCATTTGAATAAAGTTCACGACAGAATATATATTACATGTTTAAACAAATGTAATTCCGTGTTCGGCGCAGATAGCTGTAACTTTTTCAAAATCTGGCGGACCTGCAGGAAGTTCAGATAAGGCTTTAAACATATGTTCAATACCTGCGGGAAATGCCGAGGTAATCATTTTTGCTTTTTCTGTTCCGACAACTTTCCAAGCGTGAGGTACGTTTTTTGGAGCAAAAGCCACATCGCCTGCTTCTAAAACTATAGTTTTGCCATCAATTGTAATTTCTATCTTCCCTTTTATAACTCTGAAAATCTCGTCTTCCAATGTATGAATATGAGGAGGAATGCCTACTCCAGGATCTACATTATCAACCCATTCTACTATTTGATTGCCAGTATCACTGCCTACGAGTTTATGGGTTTGTATATCGCCAATAACGTTTAATACCTTGCCGTCTTTGTCTTTAATAATTTTAGGATCAGCATTATTTAAATGGCTTGATTTTGAATGACTTGTTTGGCTTTGAACAAGTCCAGGAATTAAAGTAAGACTTAAGCCAATTCCAGTAGTTTTAATAAATTGTTTACGATTCATGATTTGTTTTTTACGCAAATTATTGCATAAATAGGTATCGCACCATAGACAAAACAAGGTAAATCATTAGAATTTTAAAGGTTCGCTAATTATCTGAGGGCAGAAGGTGCTGTTCCAGTATGTTTTTTAAAAAAATAACTAAAATAATCTGGGGAAGAAAACCCTAAATCAAAACAAATTTCTTTGATGGATTTATTTGTGAATTTTAATTCGTGTCGCGACCTCATGATACGTTGTTCTGTAATTATCTGCATCGCGGTTACACCTAAAATTTCTTTAACACACTCGTTTAAATAGCTATTAGAAATATTTAATAACCGGGCATATTCACTTACTACATGTAACTCAAAAATCCGTTTGTCTACTAATTTTTTAAACTTGTAAACAATGTTTTTTTTAGTGTTGTTTTCGCTGATAATCGATTTTATATTGCATTGACCATCACAGTAAACAAAAAAGGTGTTTAATAATGAAATAATAGCATCGTCTTTATGATTTAAATGAGAGCCTATTAATTCGTCAAGCATTTCTAAAATAGCTTGTATTCTTTTTTCAATACCTGGAGCTAGGTTGATTTTTGGGATTTCATTTTTTGAAAAAAGTACGACTTCGCTAATATGTAACTGACTTAACATCGGATTGTTTAAAATCTCTTTTGGTAGATAAAGTACATAGCCAGACGAGGACGAGGTTGTTTTCTTTTTTATTTTCCAATCTACTCTGGAGTTTAAAAAGAATATAGAATTGGATATATTTTTGTAAACTACTTTGTCGATTTCAATCGCAGATACGTCGTCTTTTATCCAACAAACCGAATAAAAATCACCTTTCTTTTTTAAAGTGATTTTATTGGTAATGGGCGATATGTTAATGGCGTTGGTACTCATAAATGCAAACGTCTACGTGTTAAATATAAATATTTTAAAATTGTAATAAAAATGATGAAGAAACAAAATTGTCAATTTTAAATTGAGAAAGCAGAAGTGTTTTAGGAAAGTTATTTCCCTTTGTTTTTAGGTTTGCTGGATTTTGCTGAAGGATTAAAAGCCAAACATAAATCTAACCAATAAGATAATTCATCGTCGGTATCAAAACCATCAGGTGTCACAAAAATGTATCCTTTCATAGGTCGACCTGTAAAATCCATTGGTAAGCAGTTAGGTTTTTTAAGTTCAGCCTCATAAATATGTTCTCCCACACGAGCCATCAGCAAATTAGCGCCAAACTTTTTATCGAAATGGATGCCACAAAGCATTTTGCCATCTACCTTAAAACACAAACCACCCATCATATTTAATTCTTCAAACGGGGTGTGTTTTTCTTGAAGCTGTTGACGAATTCTATCTGCTAAAAACGCATCAAAAGCCATTGTTTATTTTTTAAAAAGTCTACTTATTTTACCTGCCAGACCGTATACAAAATGGTTGGTTTGGGCGTAATAAAAGGAAATAAAACAAACAACCGTCACAAATAAAGCAGCTCCAAAAATAGCTTCCCACGGAGTGAGTGCTTGATAATAGAAATTTTTTAAACCGTAACCTGTAAAACTTCCGTAAAGAAGAATAAAATGAATGACATACATGGACAGTGTTTTTTCACCAATTTTTGAAATGATGGACTGTTTTAAATAACGCTCGAAAGTATAGAAGAGCCCAAATAATATTAAAACATTACCCATTCTAATAAACAAATAATTAAAATCGGCACAGCGGTATAATAAGTCGTAACCAGTAAGTCTGTGTAGTTGGAAAAGTATTTTTGTAGAATAAAAGATTAATATAAAACCAACTGTATAAAAAGTAATAATTGTTAATACTCTAAATTGTTTTCTATGCACATGTCTAAAGAAAACCGTCGATAAAAAAGCACCAGCTGCCGAATACCCAAACCACGGTAAAATAGTAAATACAGAGCCATTAACTTTGGTCATGTAATTAGCTAATATCAGCGGTAAATTGGTTATTTCTAAGGTTCTGTATAGTGGTTCGGTTATAAAGCAAATAATACTTATACTAAAAAGAACAATAGAAAAAATATAACTATGATTTTTAAATAAGGTATACAAACAAATTAAAATAATAAGCGATAAACCAATACATTGCAAAACATCTATGACTAAAAAGTAAGTGTTGAAATAACCGCTTAGCCAACTTAAAATGTTGATACGTAAACTGTAACCAATACCAATTAATAGCAAGCCTCTAAATAGGCCTTTTTTAATACGTTTTTGGACATCTCCTTTTTGATTGGCGCGCAACAACAGATAAGTAAATACTAATCCGGAAATAGTAAAAAATGTGGGTGCTGTAATACCTCTAAAATAAGACCAGACATTATATGCTGTATAGGCTGAATTTCTGTAAACAGGGTCGATAAGCGTATCTATAAAATGACCCTGAAGCATCATTAATATGGCGAATGCTCGCACGGCGTCGATAAAGTATAAACGAGTTGTTTGCAATACAATTTTGGTTTAAAAGGGTTAAATATACTTTTATTATTTTAAATCTAGATACAGCAAAAATGATATATTTATGCAATTATAGTAAATATCTTATTATATATTGGTGTATAAGTTTAGCAGATTTAGTCTCTTTATATGTTTAAAGCACCATATATACAAGATTTAGTTGAAAATATTAGAATACCCAATTGTTAGCATAAGCTTCAGGTTGTTAATGTTTTAAAATATGCTTTCGACGGATAGTTTTAAGTTGTAGGTAGAAAAAACTTCGAAGTCACACATAATTTTATTAATTTAGAATCTTTATAATATTAAATGTTTCAAACAACAAATCATGAGTAATTACCACATCAAACATTTAGAAGAATACTATCAGGTTTATAGAAAATCAATAAGAGAACCAGAAAATTTCTGGGAAGAAGTAGCCGAAGAGCATTTTATGTGGCGCAAAAAATGGGACAATGTTTTAAGTTGGGATTTTAGTAAGCCCGATGTAAAATGGTTTGAAGGAGCGAAACTTAATATTACTGAAAACTGTATAGACAGACATTTGGTTACGCGAGGGGATAAAACAGCTATTTTGTTTGAACCGAATAATCCGGATGAACCTGCAGAACATATTACGTACAATCAATTGTACGAACGCGTAAATAAATTCGCAAATGTTCTAAAAGCCGAAGGAATAAAAAAAGGCGATCGTGTTTGTATTTATGTGCCTATGATTCCTGAGCTTGCTGTTTCTGTTTTGGCATGTGCTAGAATTGGTGCCATACATTCAGTAGTCTTCGCAGGTTTTTCCGCTACGGCCTTATCAACAAGAATTAATGATTGCGATTGTAAAATGGTTATCACTTCAGATGGTTCTTTTCGTGGTGCAAAATCCATCGATTTAAAAGGTATAGTAGATGAAGCTTTAGAAAAATGTCCGGGTGTAAAATCTGTGCTAGTAGCAAAACGTATTCACTCAGATATTAGCATGAAAGCTAGGTCGTGATAAATGGTTGCAGCCGCTATTAGATGCGGCATCACCAGTTTGTAAAGCTGAGGTTATGGACGCAGAAGATCCATTGTTTATATTATATACGTCAGGTTCAACTGGAAAGCCAAAAGGGATGGTACATACTACGGCTGGTTATATGGTTTACACAGCTTATTCTTTTAAAAACGCATTTCAGTATAAAGAAAACGATGTGTATTGGTGTACGGCCGATATAGGATGGATTACAGGACATAGTTATATTGTGTATGGTCCTTTAGCAAACGGCGCAACAACCGTCATGTTTGAAGGCGTGCCACATTATCCAGATTTCGGACGCTTTTGGCAAATCATAGAAAAGCATAAAGTCACCCAATTTTATACAGCACCAACTGCAATCAGAGCCCTGGCCAAACAAGGCAGTGAATTAGTTGATAAATACGATTTAACATCGCTTAAAGTATTAGGCTCTGTTGGCGAGCCCATAAACGAAGAAGCATGGCATTGGTATAATGACAATATTGGTAAAAAGAAAAGCCCTATCATAGATACCTGGTGGCAAACCGAAACTGGAGGAATCATGATTTCACCCATACCGTTTGTAACGCCTACAAAACCAACGTATGCTACGTTACCTTTCATTGGTATTCAGCCATGTTTAATGGATGAAAACGGCATCGAATTAAAAGGTAATCAGGTAGATGGTCGTTTGTGTATAAAATTTCCATGGCCTAGTATTGCTCGAACTATTTGGGGCAACCATCAACGATACAAAGACACCTATTTCACAGCTTTTGAAAACAAGTATTTTACAGGTGATGGCGCTTTACGAGATGAGGTTGGGTATTATAGAATTACAGGACGAGTTGATGACGTTATTATTGTTTCTGGACATAATTTAGGAACAGCACCGATTGAAGATGCTATTAATGAACATCCTGCAGTTGCAGAATCTGCTATAGTCGGTTTTCCTCACGATATAAAAGGAAATGCACTTTATGGATTTGTTATCTTAAAAGAAGCAGGGGAAGGTAGAGTACATGATAATTTAAGAAAGGAAATCAATCAAATTATTACGGATCGTATTGGCCCTATTGCAAAACTAGAAAAAATACAATTTACAAGTGGATTGCCAAAAACGCGTTCAGGGAAAATAATGCGACGTATTTTAAGAAAAATAGCATGCAAGGAAACAAGTAATTTAGGCGACACCAGTACGCTTTTAAATCCGGAGGTAGTTCAGGAAATTATGGATAATGTGCTTTAGGGTTTAGTTGTAGATTAGGAGCTTCAGTCTTTTATTTACTCAACAAATACCCCCAATTTAAATGCTTACGTTTGTCTAAACGCGCCAGAATTTTTAAGAATACCAAAGCGGTTATTAGGGCATCGCCTGTGGCGGTGTGCCTATCTACCATAGGTACATTAAGTTCAATGCATAGCTCGTCTAATGAAAGAGGTTTTAGATTTTCCTGATAAATAATATGCTTGGATTTTTTATATAAATAACCCGTATCTATAAATTTATTTTTCAACTTACCTAAACCATGTCTTAAGAGCATTTCGTTAACCATGTTTTTATCAAAATTGGCATGATGCGCAATTAAAATATCACTTTTTATATATAATAAGAATGCTTTTATAGCTTCTAATTCTGTTACTTTATTAAGTGATCCTGTTTTCATTAAACCATGAATTTTAACAGTTTCCGGTTTAAAAATATCTTGTTCCAAATATAGTTCAAGACTTTTGTTTACTTGAATTGTTTTGTTGATCAAAGCAACCGCACCAATCGATAATATTCGATCTTCTTTTTTATCGAACCCTGTGGTTTCTGTATCAAAAGCTATAAAACGGCTTGCATGGATAGATTCGTCTTTTTTGTTTTCAAAGCACTTAAGGTAGTCGTTCCAATAATCCGGAAAAGTTTGTTTTTTCTTGAATAGCCAGTTAAACATCATTTTAAAGAAAGTTTTTTAAATCGAACCTTATTTTCAAGGTTTCCTGAACTTCATGAATGGGTTTAAAACAGCGTTTTAGTTTTAATTTTTCTTCTTTTGTTAAGGTTTCTAAAGCTATAAACTTTCCTGAAGTACTATGTAATAAACCTTGTTTTGTTTTGAATTTAGACAGCGCTTTAAAGGCATACGAACATGATTCAAAGAGCTCCTTGTTGTTTGGTTCTATTTCAGCTAATTTTTCAAATCGTTCGTAAGTATTATTGATGCCTTTAATTTTATGGCTTAGGATAAGTAATCTGGCAGCATCAATTAAAGGCATTAAGGCTCTACTTTTTATATTAAAAAGATCTTTTTGTTCTCCATTTTCTTCAACTAAAAATTGTTTAAAAAAACCAAGAGGCGGTGGGTTTTTAAGAGCATCACTTCCTAAAAACTTAAAAAATAATGAAGTTTTATTCAATGATTCGTATATAGAATCAGACAATTCGTCCACCAGGTTTTGGTCACCATATACACAACTGTAATCAAAAAATATGGAAGACAATAAAACAGCCTTTTCATTGGGTTTTAATATCCAGTTTTCGAATTGTAACTTCCATTCAGTTAGAGATTTACACCACTCTATATTACTCGCCATCATATCAGCCTCACAATATTCAAAGCCTATTTTATTTAAAGATTTAGTAACCAGTCTAGCCAGTTCTAAAAAATAAGTTTGTGTTTCTTCATATTTATTTTCTGGAACGTCCTGAAATACAATAGCGCTATCCTGATCCGTAAAAAGCATTTGTTCTTTTCTACCTTGACTACCTAAAGACAACCAGGAGAATGAAGTTGGTGGAGGTGATGGCATTTTTTTTATTGCTATTTCTATAGCACTAATGGTTACAGCATCATTTATTTGTGATATAATTTTTATAATATGAGAAAGTGGTATATTCTGTTCCAGATAGTTTTTTAATAAAGTATTTGCTTTTAATCTGGCAGCTCTTAACTTTTTGGTTCGTTTAGCGCGTTTTATTTCTTTTAATATGACCGATGGATTATTACCCAAAGTAACCAAAACATCGTGATGTGATAATACGCCAACAAGTTTAGAATTAATTGTACCATCTTTTGTAATACACAAATGGCCAATATTATGTTTAATCATTTGAAGCTGTCCGTCGGCAACAGTTAAATCTTTTTTGTTGGTAATAACTGGCGAGCTCATTATATTATCTACAGGCGTATCTATAGGAAATAAGCCAGTAGCTATTTTATTTTTTATATCACTATTTGTGATGATGCCAACTGGTTTTTTGTAGTCATCAATAACGATTATACAACCAATTTTATGAGCACTCATTTTAATAGCAGCTTCTTTTAACGATGACCTATAATCGCAGGTTATTGGATTTTTAGTGTAATTTGCCGTTTGAAAATTAACCATATCTTGAGCACTGTTGGGCAGATAATCAACAAAAATCTTTCCGGTTTCTTCAGCGGTATACGGGTCGTACGCATTGGTTGCAAACGCAGTAATTAAAAATTTATATACGCTTGTATTATCATGTGTAACTTGTTGAAAAATGCTAATAGGTATGGCATAAACAATAGATTCTTCGTTTGCAGTGGCAGTAAGTTTGTAGTCTTCTTTTGCAATTAGGGGTCTAACTCCAAAGATATCGCCGGCATCACTTATGTTTATAATTTCTTGCGTATTGTTACTGTTGGTATGAAACAGCGTAATAGCCCCATTTCTAACCATATAGAAATGTTCGTTAAAAGCATCTCCTTTTTTAAATAACGTATCACCTTTTTCTAAGTAAACAATCGAAACTTCTTTAGCAATTTCGAATAAATCTTCATCTTTTAGAATATTAAAAGGTGGGTGAAGTTTTAAAAAATCATAAACACGTTCTGCAATAGAATTCTTCATTCAGTAAAGTTACAATTCTAAATTATAGAAAATAAGAACTAAATAAGTTTAAAATCTAAAAGCAATTCACCTTCTATAGATGCTTGTAAATGGTCACCTTTTACATTTAAACCGGCTCCTAATGCTGGCGTTCCTGAAAAAATAAGGTCGCCTGGTTCCAAAGTCATGTATTTAGATACAAATGAGATAATTTCTGCAAAATTATAAATCATAAAATCGGTATTTCCAACTTGTTTTTTTTCGCCATTTATAACTAAATCAAAATTAATGTTATTTAAATCTGGAAAGTTAGAAACTGGTTTGAATTTTGAAACTGGTGATGCGCCGTCAAATCCTTTGGCTAAGGTCCAAGGCCCTTTATTAGCGCGACTTGCGGCAAGTAAGTCTTTAGCTGTATAATCTATTCCAACAGCGATTTCAGAAATAAAAGACGTCGCATTTTCTAAAGAAATGTCTTTACCTTTTTTTCCAATTTTAACAACTAGTTCTACTTCATAAGCTAACTCGTTTGTAACCGAGGGAAATACAATATTGTCGTTATTGCTTACCAATGTGCTTTCGGCTTTTAAGAATATTAATTGATCGCCATTTTTAATAGCATCAATTTCAGATTTATCGCTTACGTAATTTTTACCAATTCCAATTATTTTCATGGTTTAATGTGTTTTATTAATTAAAATGTAAATTTACTAATAAGGCACTTAATATTAAACTAAATTTAACTTTTACTAAAGATAAATTTATCTCGATTTTATGTATCTTCATAAATTCTAATCTAAACTAAAATGAAAAAAGTAAATGCTTATGCGGCAAAAGTATCCGGCGCAAAATTAGAAAAATTTCAATACGAATTGCCAGCAATAGGCGATGAAGAAGTTGATGTTAAAGTACATTACTGTGGAATTTGTCATTCAGATTTAAGTATGATTAAAAACGAATGGGGAATGACCCAGTTCCCATTAGTTCCAGGTCATGAAATTGTTGGGGAAGTTACAGCATTAGGTAAAGAAGTAAAAGGTTTGAAAATTGGCGATAAAGTAGGTGTTGGTTGGAACTCTGGTTCTTGTATGCATTGTAACCAATGTTTAGATGGGCATCAGCATTTATGTGGAAGTGTTCAGGGTACAATTGTAGGTCGTCATGGAGGATTTGCAGACTCAGTTCGAAGTCATTGGTCTTGGACTATTCCATTACCCAAGGGTATAGATATGAAAAAAGCAGGCCCTTTATTATGTGGCGGCATTACCGTATTTAATCCTATTATTTTGGCAGGCGTAAAAGCAACAGATAAAGTTGGAGTAATTGGTATTGGTGGCTTGGGACATATGGCTATTAAATTTTTAAAAGCATGGGGTTGCGAGATTACTGCATTTAGCTCTAATCCGTCAAAAAAGAAAGAAATTTTAGAAATGGGAGCACATAGTGTTGTCGATTCTACAAATCCGGAGGCATTAGCAAAAATTGCAGGATCTTTAAATTTTATTTTAAATACCACTAATGTGACTTTAGATTGGAATTCTTATCTTGTTACTTTGGCTCCTCAAGGTCGTTTTCATAATGTAGGAGCAGTCTTAGAACCAATGGCAATTCCTGCATTTACTTTGTTGATGGGTGAAAAAACTGTTGGAGGAAGTCCACTTGGAAGTATAGCTTTAACAAGAACAATGTTAGATTTCTGCGTTCGACACAATATTTATCCAACTGTTGAAGAATTTAAAATGGAAGACGTTAATAAAGCATTGAAACATCTGGAAGAAGGTAAAGCACGATTTAGAATTGTATTAAAAACTTAAAACAAAATCAATTAAAATTTATTTATTATGGCAAAATCACAAGACGCAAAGAAAACTGTTAAAAAGGAACCCCTTTTAACACCAAAAGAAAAGAAAGCAGCAAAACTTGCTAAAAAAGCAAAGCGCACTTAACTTATTTGTATCAATATTTGATATTTAAACCACTTCTTTTGGAGTGGTTTTTTATTTAATACCATTTCATGGAATACAAAAATAAGATTGGTTATTTTTGCAGTCAATTTAAAAATATAGAGTCAATTCATGCGACATTTAAAAGATACAACTAAAACAAAACCAAAAGTAACCATGGCTCAGGCCTTTAAAACCATTATTTGGCCAAGGCGAAATCTGGTTTTTATTGGGTTAATATTAATCGTAATAAAAAGTATTTCAGGTTTAATTTTACCATGGCAGAGTAAAGTACTTCTGGATGAGGTGATACCGAATAAAGATTTTGGACATTTGTATAGCCTTAATTGCCATTGTTTTAGGTGCTATTTTAGTACAAGCCGTAACCTCTTATTTATTAACAAGTATTTTAAGTGTACAGGCGCAGTATTTAATAAGTGAATTACGTGCTCAGGTACAAAAAAAGGTATTATCGTTACCAATAAGTTTTTTCGATAACACGAAATCTGGCGCTTTGGTTTCTCGAATTATGAGTGATGTAGAAGGTGTAAGAAACCTTATTGGAACTGGTTTAGTGCAATTAGTTGGTGGTAGTTTTACGGCTATCGTTTCATTAATTATCTTAATAAAAATAAATCCTTGGATGACCCTTTTTGTGTTTGTGCCGCTGTCAATTTTTGGGTATATAGCACTTAGAGCCTTTAAATACATTCGTCCCATTTTTAGAACAAGAGGAAAAATAAATGCCGAAGTTACTGGACGATTAACCGAAACCTTAGCAGGTGTGCGGGTTATAAAAGCCTTTAATGCTGAAGAACAAGAACAATTAGTGTTTGAAAAAGGTGTAGATAAACTATACCAAAATGTAAAAAAGAGTTTAACAGCCACCGCATTTATGACCAGTTCTTCAACTTTTTTAATAGGTGTTGCCACGACTGGAATTATGGGTATGGGTGGTTACTATATGATTCAAGGAGAAATGACTACGGGTGATTTTTTATTCTTCACTCTAATTCTTGGTTTTATGATTGCACCGATTGTTCAAATGAGCAATATTGGTAGCCAGCTTACCGAAGCTTTGGCAGGGTTAGATAGAACTGAAGAACTTATGAATATGACTGCCGAAGAAGATAACGAGCAGCGTACTATTCAATTAAAAAATATTAAAGGAGATATTTCATTTAATGATGTGTCATTTTCATATGAAGAAGGAAAAGAAGTACTTGCATAATATCAATTTTACTGCTCCTGCAGGTTCTGTAACAGCGTTGGTTGGAAGTTCGGGTTCTGGAAAATCGACTATGGCCGGATTGTCGGCAACGTTTTTAACACCGAAATCTGGAAAAGTTACTATTGATAATCAAGATTTATCAAAAGTAAAATTAAGTACGTATCGCAAGTATTTAGGCGTTGTTCTGCAAGATGAATTTTTATTTGAAGGTACCATAAGAGAAAACATCATGTTTCCGCGACCTAATGCCACTGAAACCGAATTGCAAAATGCAGTTAAAGCAGCTTATGTAAACGAGTTTACCGATAGATTTGATGATGGTTTAGATACTTTAATTGGTGAACGTGGGGTTAAATTATCGGGAGGTCAACGTCAGCGTTTAGCCATTGCTCGTGCTATTTTAGCAAACCCAAAAATCATTATTTTAGATGAAGCTACTTCAAGTTTAGATACCGAAAGTGAAGCTTTAATTCAAAAAAGTTTAGCAGAATTAATAAAAGACAGAACGACTATTGTGATTGCACATAGGTTAAGTACTATTAAAAAAGCAGATCAGATATTAGTAATTGAAGCTGGCCATATTGTAGAACGAGGCACGCACACAGAACTTATTGCTTTAGAAGGTCGCTATTTTGATTTGTATACCTATCAAGCTAAGATTTAATTATATTTTTTATTAATCCATTTCCACAATTATAATTTTAACTTTTAAAGTTATCTAGTTTGTTATATTTGTTTCAAAAATAAAATTATGAAAAAAATTATTTTACCTATTATATTGATATTAATGGTGTCTTGTTCTTCTAACGATAAGGTTAAAGATTTTACTCAAGCCAACGAACAGGAGATTCTAGATTATATTGGTAATAATAATTTAGTGGCTCAAAAAAGTGATTCTGGGTTATATTATATAATTAATGAAATAGGATCGGGCGCACAACCAATGGCGACTTCAAATGTAACGGTAGCATATAAAGGGTACTATACTAATGGAACTATTTTCGACCAGAGTGCTCAAGGCATTTCATTTAATTTAAATGGTGTCATAGCAGGATGGACAGAAGGTATTACTTATTTTAAAGAAGGTGGTAGTGGCGTTTTGTTAATTCCGTCTCGTTTAGCTTATGGAGACAAAGATTATAGAGGAATTCCAGGAGGCTCAGTCCTTATTTTTGACGTAGAACTAATTTCTGTTAACTAATATTTAAAGGTATATTCAATAGTTTAAGTATGTCCATAGCGCCACTTTTAAAATACATAAATAATTTCGTGACTTTAACGGATGAAGAAGTGCATATTTTAGAATCTAAGGTTACTATTAGAAAATATTTAAAAGGGCAATTTATATTACAACAAGGGGATATTTGTAAGCGAGCATGCTTTATTTTATCTGGTTGTACCAAAACATTTTATGTCAATGAAGAAGGGCAGGAGCATATTCTTATGTTTGGAATTGAAGATTGGTGGGCCTCAGATATGGGTAGTTTTATAACGCAAACACCAGCTGATTTTAACGTACAATGTATAGAAAACACGGAAGTTGTTGTGTTTTTGCATGATGTTAATGAAGAACTATACAATGAAATTCCTAAGTTAGAACGTTTTTTCAGACAAATTACTGAACGTGCATTTGTGGCTTCACAAAAAAGAATTGTTAGAGGTTTTAGTTTATCGGCCAAAGAACAATATATGTATTTTAGAGAGCAATATCCTGAAATTGAGCAAAGAATACCACAATATATGATCGCTTCTTACCTAGGAATAACAAAAGAATTCCTGAGTAAAATAAAAAGTCAGCTTGCCTTAGAAGAATAAATGTTAAACTAGATTAACTTTATTTTATAAACTACTTTATTTTGTAACGATTAAATATTAACGAAATTTGTCGTATAATAGTTTAAACAATAATAAATTTTAAAATAATATGAAGAACACAATTAAAAATTTAGCTATCGTAGTTTTAGTAGCTTTTACGACATTATCATTCACTAAAATTGCTAATGAAAAAAAAGAAATTAAAACAGATAAAAGTAAAGTAGTTTGGAAAGGTTATAAAGTAACTGGTTCTCATGAAGGCACCATTAGTATTCAATCTGGATTTTTAACTTTTAACGAAAGTAAATTAGTAGGTGGAGAAGTTGTTATTGATATGACTACTTTAGGTAGTACCGATTTACAAGGAGAATATAAAGGAAAACTAGATGGCCATTTAAAATCTGATGATTTCTTTGGTGTTGAAAACCATCCAACGGCTACTTTAGTTTTTACGAACGTAACTGCTTCAGGAAAAAACTCGTATAATGTTACCGGTGATTTAACCATTAAAGGAAAAACAAACCCTATAACTTTTGCGATTTCAATTTACGGAAACAAAGCAACCGCATCATTAAAGGTTGATAGAACAAAATATGATGTACGTTATGGATCTACAAGCTTTTTTGATGATTTAAAAGACAAAGCTATTTACGATGAATTTGACTTAGTTTCAGATTTAGAGTTTTAATACAACTAGTGACTAATAGCATTTAAAGGCATTCAGAAATGAATGTCTTTTTTTTGTTTTTTTGTTAATGCATTAAAGGTTTTTTAAAAGAGTATATTTGCCATTCTAAAACATATTATGTCATTTAAAAAATTAATAGAACCACTTAAAGATGCTTTAAAAACGCAGGGTATCGAGCAACCCAATACGCTTCAATCAAAGATTCTTTCTAAAATAAAGGGAGGCTCAAGTTTATTTGTTATTGCGCCAAAAGATTCTGGCAAAACAACCAGTATTGTAATAAGTGTTATTAATAAATTGAAAAATGAATTTGAAGACGCGCCACGCGCATTAATTTTTGTAAAAGATAAACAGGCATGTTTAGACCTTGCTGAAATTTTTAACATCTACAAACGGGGCACCGATTTACGTGTATATTGCGCTTATGACGAGCATAATCTGGAATTGCAACGCGAAGAACTATATTTGGGTACCGATATTGTAATTGCAACACCAAAGCGTTTAAATAGAATTTTTTATTTAAATGGCATTAATTTGAATAAACTGCAAATGTGTATTGTTGAAGATGCCGAATTTTTATTTAGAAACAACAATTTTGCAGAAGTTACAAGAACACCAGAAAGTATTGGTAAATGTCAGTACCTTGTTTTTTCAGATAAATTTGATACGCGTTTTGAGCGTTGGCAGGAATCTTTTATGTTTCTGGCTCAAACAGTGTTACTTAAAAAATAAATTTTCTTTCTTTCTAATGTTACTTTAAATGATAATTTTTCGTTTAATTAAAAAGGAAATTTTGAATATTTCCTTATTTTTAGAGTTAATATAAATTATTAACAAAAAAACTCTCAAAATATCTTTGTATAGACCCGTAAACAACAAGATTATAATAAAAGGGCGAATTGTTATGTTGCTATCTTTTATTAAGTATCACATTACTCTATGGTCAAAAAAAGAATGACCAAAATTACACGCGCTTAATAGATTCTGCGAATTATAATGTTGGCAAATCATTAAATAAAGCGCAAGCTTATCTGGATTCCATTCCCAAACCATTAGAAGAACACATAAAAGGAAGATTAACTGATTATTATTCAACGCAAGCTTTAATTCAAAGTGATAATGGTGATTATGCTAAAATGTATCAAAGTTATATTTCAGCTTTAAATTATGCTGAAAAAGAAAAAAACTATCGAGTAGGAGGAACAGCATGTATAGAATTATTCTCCAACATATATTTTGCAAAAAAAGATACTACTGCGTATAAATATTTAGAAAAGGCAAAAGAATTTTACAACCTTGATAAATACGAACATGGTTTAATAGATATAGAACAAATGTATGCCTATGTTAAGTATTTAGACCATGAATATAAAAACTGCAATGATTTAATATTGCCTCATTTAGAAAAGTATAAAAATATAAAAGGCGATGCTTATTACTACATGTTTGCCATTTACATGCTTACAGAAAACTATATAAAGCTTGAAGATTTTAATAAGGCGTATTCTAGTTTTAGCGAGTTTCAAACTATAAAAAACAATGCTACCATAGTTAAGTATAACTATTTGTCTTTTGAGGCAGGTATTTATTTAACTTTTGCAGAAGTTTATTTAACGAAAAATCAATTAGATTCTACAACTCATTATGTTGATAAGGCAACAGAACTTAGAAAATATATGAGTACTGATTTGGTAAGAGAATATTTAGGTTTAAAAGCAGATACTTATAAATTTTCTGGACAAATAGACGAAGCAAAAATTTATCTTGATTCTTTAAATATTTTAGAAAAAAAAATGTTTAAGAATATTGTAGATGCAAGTTTTCAATTAAACGAGCCATTATTGGAAGCCAAATCTCAATTAGCAAAACGAGAGTGAAAAAAGCAATCGAAATGGGATATTGCGCGTCGTTATCTACTTTTTGTTTTACTATTATTCTACTGTTTTTTATTTTATTTATTATAAAAGGCAAAAATTTAAATTGGATGATTTTAAAGATATAGCGAGTAACTTTTCATATTTAAAATTTACCAATGAAAAGTTAACAGGAAAAGTTCGCGGATTGGAGGAATATTTAGGCAATTTAAAAAAGGAAATTAAACAAATATCGACGATACATGAAATTTCTTTGCAACGTGAAAAAATAAAAGAATTATACACCACTTTACATATTAATTCATCCACACTTTTAGATAAAAGTGAGAGTCATTTAGAATTGGTGAATGACCTGAATGTTGAATTTTTTAATCAAATTCATTCAAAATATCCAGAATTAAATGATTCTGAGGTTATTACTTGTTATTATTTGTTTATGGGCTTTAAAAATAAAGAAATTGCTATGTTTTTAAATACATCAGTTAGGGCTTTAGAAAGTAAACGCTATAGAATTTCAAAAAAGATTGAATACGATTATAACAAAGAAACCACTTCTTTAGTTGACCATCTCGAAACTACCTTTAAAAGTACTCAAGTTAAATAAAGTTCGAAAAATTAGTTATATGTATGGGTATTTGTGCATAAAAGATGCTTGATAAATAATTACCGTGTAGTAAGTGCGTAGTAATAAACTATGCAAAAACAATTCATATTATGATATTTGTAACGCTATTAATCAAGGACTGATTTTTTCAGTAATATATATACTTTTGTTTATACGTGGTTGGAATTGTTTAATTTATTTAAACAAGTAAACAAAAAGGATTATTGACAAAAAGATTGGTTTTAGGGAGTAAAAAGGAGTCTGTGAAAGGACTCCTTTTTCTATAATGGAATATTTCCATGTTTACGTTTTGGCTTAACAATCACTTTGTCTTCTAGCATTGCAAAGGCTTTGATTAACTTTTTTCGAGAATCTTTTGGCAAAATGACTTCATCTATAAAACCACGTTTAGCAGCTAGATAAGGGTCTGCAAATTTTAGAGCATATTCCCGTTCTTTTTCTTCTAATTTTGCGTCAGAATCTTTAGCATCTTCAATTTCTTTTTTGAATATAATTTCAGCGGCTCCTTTCGCGCCCATGACGGCTATTTCAGCACTTGGCCATGCATAATTTAAATCTGCCCCAATGTGTTTAGAATTCATTACGTCGTAGGCGCCTCCATAGGCTTTTCTTGTAATTACCGTCACTCTGGGTACCGTGGCTTCGCTAAAGGCATATAATAATTTTGAGCCTTGAACAATGATGCCATTCCATTCCTGATCAGTGCCAGGTAAAAATCCGGGAACATCCACCAAAACTAATAACGGAATATTAAAACAATCACAAAACCGAACAAACCTTGCTGCCTTTTTCGAACTTTTAACATCCAAAACGCCAGCTAAAAACATGGGTTGATTTGCTACAATGCCTATGCTTCGTCCTTCAAGTCTGGCAAACCCAACGATAATATTTTCAGCAAAATCTTTATGGATTTCAAAAAAGGAACCCTCATCGATAATACCCAAAATCACTTTGTGCATATCATATGGTTTATTTGGATTCTCAGGAACAATATCAGATAGTACTTCTCTTATTTCATCGTTAAGTTTAAATTTAATTTTTTTGGTTGTTTCCGAATTGTTTTGAGGAAGATAGCTAAGTAATTTTTTCACATCGTTTAAGCACTCAATATCATTTGCTGATATCTTATGAGCCACACCCGATTTGGATGCATGTGTATAAGCACCGCCCAGATCTTCACTTGAAACATCTTCATTCGTGACGGTTTTAACAACGTTTGGGCCGGTTACAAACATATAACTTGTGTTTTCAACCATGAAGGTGAAATCGGTAATCGCCGGTGAATAAACAGCACCTCCAGCACATGGACCCATGATAGCTGAAATTTGGGGAACCACACCAGAAGTATTTACATTTCTATAAAATATATCGGCATAGCCTCCAAGAGAGTTTACGCCTTCCTGAATTCTGGCACCACCAGAATCATTTAAACCAATTATGGGGGCTCCAACCTTAACTGCTAAATCCATGACCTTGCATATTTTTTCGGCGTGGGTTTCTGATAAAGAACCCCCGAAAACAGTAAAATCTTGGGCGTAAACATATACCAATCTACCATTAACAGTACCATAACCAGTAATAACACCATCACCATGGTATATTTCGTTTTCCATTCCAAAATCATTAGATCGGTGCGTTACCAACATACCAATTTCTTCAAAAGAGCCTTTATCCAAAAAATAATCTACGCGTTCTCTGGCGGTTAATTTTTTCTTTTCATGTTGCTTGTCAATACGCTTTTGCCCACCACCTAATTTCGCTAAAGCATTAAGTTTATTTAATCTATTGATTTTTGAATCCATAATTTACTGATTTGGTAATCGTACTATTTTTAGGTCTTCCAAATATTGTTTAACCGCTATTTTTGCCGCTATTTTTGCTTCTATTTTAGTTTGTTCTTTTAGGGCTTTTGGAGAATAGTAATTTTTTACAAAATGCGTGTCAAAATTCCCAGTTCGGAACGCTTCATGTTCGCAGACAAATGATCCAAATGGGAGGGTTGTTTCTACGCCTTCAACATGAAAGTTTTCAATAGCCTCAAGCATAAGCTCAATGGCTTCTTCTCTTGTTTTTCCATAGGTTATGAGCTTTGCAAGCAAGGGATCATAATAAATTGGAATGTCCATTTCGGCTTCAAATCCACTGTCCACACGAATACCATTACCAACCGGTAATGTGTAAATATTAAGATGGCCAACGCTTGGTAAAAAATTATTTAATGGGTCTTCGGCATAAACACGTAATTCTAAAGCATGGCCATTAATCTTTAAATCTTCTTGTTTTATTTGAAGTACTTCACCACGAGCTATTCGAATCTGAAGTTCTACTAAATCAACATTTGTTATAATTTCAGTAACAGGGTGTTCTACCTGGAGCCGCGTATTCATTTCTAAAAAGTAAAAATTATGGTTGGCATCTAATAAAAACTCGACGGTACCAGCGCCTAAATAATCGCAAGATTTTGCAACTTTTACGGCTGCTTCTCCCATTTTTAATCTTAATTCTGGAGTTAAAATTGATGATGGCGCTTCTTCAATTACTTTTTGATGGCGACGTTGAATGCTACATTCACGTTCAAAAAAATGTAAAATAGTACCATGGCTATCTGCCATAATCTGGATTTCGATATGTCTTGGAGACGTCACATATTTTTCAATAAAAACAGAACCATCTCCAAAAGCTGATGTTGCTTCGCTTATGGCGCGATCCATTTGAGATTCCAGTTCACTTTCTTTTTCAACAATTCGCATGCCTTTACCACCGCCACCAGCCGATGCTTTGATAAGAACTGGGTAGCCAATTTTATTTGCAATTGTTTTGGCTTTTACAATATCTGTGATAGCTTCATCAATGCCTGGAACCATTGGAATATCATAATGACTAACAGCTTCTTTAGCCGCCAGTTTGCTTCCCATAATACGAATGGCTTTGGATTTTGGACCGATAAATATGATATTATTTTTTTCGCACAATTCAGCGAAATCTGCATTTTCACTTAAAAAACCATAACCAGGATGGATGGCATCTACTTGTAGTTTTTTAGCAACATCTATAATTTTATCACCTCGTAAATACGATTCATTTGATGGCGGTTCACCAATGCATACGGCTTCATCTGCAAATTTTACGTGGGGAGCATTCCTGTCGGCAGTAGAATAAATAGCCACCGTTTTTATGCCCATTTTTTGAACTGTTTTCATCACTCGAATGGCAATTTCGCCACGATTTGCAATTAAAATCTTTTTCATGGCTTATTGAAATTCAATTAATATTTGATTTTTTATGACAGCATCTCCTTTCTTGATGAGAATAGATTTAATACGACCATTCCGCGGAGAAGTAATCACGTTTTCCATTTTCATGGCTTCAAGTATTAATAAGGGGTCATTTTCATTTACTTCTTGATCGATTTTAACATGCAAGTCTAAAATTAGACCCGGCATAGGTGCCAAAATAAAATCTACATGTTTTTCTATGGTTGATGAAAATCCCATATTTTCAATTAAAAGATCTAAATCATCTTGGATTTTAATATTATAAGTGTTTTTGTTAACGGTGATTTTATATGATTTTTGGTTAAAATCACATGCTTTTATTTCCGCTTTATATGATTTGTTTTGTTGAAGAATATGATACTTAGTGTTCGAAATTTTAATAGCATCTAGACTGGATATGTCTTCGGAAGTAATTTCAAAATGAAATGAATTGTCAACGCTCGCTTTAAATAACTTGCTCATATTTTACCAATTGATATATAGTAAATATAAGAATTTTAGCGAGGTTTTACCTAGTTTTTCTAAACCATAAAATACCAAGTTTAAATAGAGGAACTGTAGGTAAAATAATTTACAAAAATGATTTCTTTATGTGTTGTAATACTAATTCGTAGTACTTTTTGTTTGAAGGCACAAAATGATTGTCTATACCAATATTATCTATAAGTGCTTTAAAGTCATTAAACGACACTAGTTTTAGTGCTTCAACTTCTTCTACTTGTGGCATTAATGTAGAAAGTGGAACGGATAATAAACATTTAAAAGTGTTGTGAAATTCGTTGTCCTCAATGCCATTTTTATACGATTGAAAGCAAGGGAAAACTCCTATAGGAATTAGGTCGGTTTCTAATATTGTTAATCCAATTTCTTCACAGGTTTCTCTAATCGCAGCTTGTTTTGCAGTTTCGCCAGCATCGATATGACCTGCGACTGATACATCCCACATAAGCGGACAAATAGTTTTTTTTGCCGAACGTTGCGATAATAACACTTCGCCATTTTTAGTATAAAACCAAATATGGGCTGTATGGTGGTATAGACCTTTTTGGTGAATTACTGATTTTAATTCTGATTTACCTGTTGGATTTCCGTGTTTATCTGCAATGTCTATGTATTCGTCCATAAAAGATTATTGTAAAATGTTGTTGTCATTTGAAGCAGGGTTTGCGTTAGGGATTGCAGTGTTATCCTTTTGGTTTTTCTTTGAAAAGCAAAAAAGATAAAGCGGAAAGCCCGACCCTTGTGGTAACGCCCAAACATATATTAATTAATAGTGACCCGTCATTGCGAAGGAAGTATCACGACTCAATCTTTTAATTTTAACAACAAATTAAAAGATTGCTTCGCGCCTCGCAATGACGTTTCAATTTAAATATTATTTAAAATAACTAAAAGACTCACCATCTTTTATGTTAAGTAAAGTTTCGTAAATAAGTTTTATAACGTTTTCTACATCGTCTCTATGTACCATTTCTACTGTAGTATGCATGTAACGAAGCGGCAACGAAATTAGCGCAGAAGCAACGCCACCATTGCTATAAGCAAAGGCATCGGTATCTGTTCCTGTGGCTCTAGACAAGGCATTTCTTTGAAACGGTATTTTTTTAGCCTCAGCAGTATCAGTAATTAAATCACGTAGTTTTTGTTGTACCGCAGGTGCATAAGCAATAACCGGTCCTTTACCCATTTCTAAATCGCCTTGTATTTTCTTTTCAATCATTGGCGTTGTGGTATCGTGGGTTACATCTGTAACAATCGCCACATTCGGTTTAATGGTTTGTGTAATCATTTCTGCACCACGTAAACCAATTTCTTCTTGTACGGCATTCACAACGTACAATCCAAAAGGCAAAGTTTTTTTGTTTTCTTTTAATAAACGGGCTACTTCGGCAATCATAAAACCACCCATACGGTTATCTAATGCACGACAAACAAATTTATCGCCATTTAAAATATGAAATTCGTCTGGATATGTAATAACACATCCCACATGAACACCCAATTTTTCAACGTCTTCTTTGGTTTTACAACCGCAATCAATAAAAATGTTGTCTGGTTTTGGAGTTTCTTCTTTAGCTTTATCACGCGTATGAATGGCTGGCCATCCAAAAACACCTTTTACAATGCCATTTTTAGTATGGATATTAACCACTTTACTTGGTGCAATCTGGTGGTCGCTACCGCCATTTCTAATCACATAAATGAGTCCGTCGTCTGATATATAATTTACATACCACGAAATTTCATCGGCATGTCCTTCAATAACTACTTTGTATTTTGCTTTTGGGTTTATTACACCAACTGCAGTACCGTATGTATCAGTAATAAATTCATCTACATAAGGTTTTAAATAATCCATCCACAGTTTTTGCCCTGTCCATTCGTAGCCTGTTGGAGCTGCATTGTTTAAATATTTTTCTAAAAAGTCCATGGACTTTTTGTTTAAAATGCTCTTCATCGTTTTGTATTAAAATTTTGCACTAAATTAATAATATTAATACAAAAAAAATGTTTTAAAGAATGTAAATTGTTAATTTTGAATGATTATTGCTCCAATAGTTTTATGAAGAATTTTATAATATATCTATTTATACTTTTCCCAGTATTTTTCAATGCTCAGATTAAAGATGAGGATGATGAAAAAGCGGATTATGAATATATGATCATCGAAGGTGATTCTATACCTCAAACAGTCGTAAATCTTAATACGGTTTATATATTTACTGAAATGAAATTTGCCAGTCGTGAAGATCGAATTAAGTATTTAATTTTACGCAGAAAGACCTTAAAAGTATATCCCTATGCCAAATTAGCTGCCGAACGATTAGATTCTTTAAACGCTCGTTTAGAATCCATGAAAAAAGCGAGTGATAAAAGGCGTTATACCAAGATAATTCAGAAATATATTGAAGGTGAGTTTTCAGATGAATTAAAAAAAATGACACGTACCGAAGGTCAGATTTTAGTAAAATTGATACACAGACAAACAGGTAAAACCACGTTCGGATTGGTAAAGGAACTTCGTAGCGGTTGGCGTGCCTTTTGGTATAATACAACAGCAGGTATGTTTGATATTTCGTTAAAAAAACCATACGATCCTAAAAATGTTTATGAAGATTATCTTATTGAAGATATTTTACAGCGAAGTTTTAAAAATGGTTTAATTAGTTAGACAAAAAGCCGCTATAGAATATAATTTCTACGATTTAACCGATATATGGCTCGATAAAAAAAGAAATAAATAGTGGTAAAATTATAAACAAACCCCATTACAAGAACGCTTAAATGCCATTACACATGCTATTGGTGCTATTTTAGGTATTTTGGGTTTAATTGCACTTATAATTTTTAACAGCCATAAAACCAATTGGAGTCTTTTTAGTGTTATTGTTTATGGCATTTCTATCATTGTGTTATTTACTGCTTCTACACTTATATCATTCTGTAAAAGATGAGGCTAAAAAACATTACTTCCGTATTATAGACCACATTAGTATTTATGGACTTATTGCTGGAACTTATACACCTGTGCTTTTAATTACATTGCATCAAAGTATGGGTTGGACTTTATTTTATGTAGTTTGGGGAATTGCAGTTTTTGGTGTGGTTTTAAAATTATTTTTTACTGGTCGATTTGAAATATTTTCAACGCTTTTGTATTTGGTAATGGGATGGTTAATTGTATTCGATTTTACAAACTTATCTAATTTAATGGATAGTAATGGGGTGTTGTTGCTCTTTGCAGGCGGTTTAAGTTATACCGTTGGAATCATTTTTTACGCCATTAAAAAAATTCCATATAACCACGTAATTTGGCATTTGTTTGTGCTTGCAGGTGCCGTTTTTCATTTTTTTATGATTTTCTTATACGTCATTTAAAATGCTAAAAATTGAATCCGGCTACCAGTTTTGCACATTTTGAACAAATAGCACATTTGGCAGATGTTATTTGGCGCGAACATTATATTCCTATTGTTGGGAAACCGCAAATTGATTATATGTTGGAAAAATATCAGTCGGCTAAGGCAATGTCAGAACAAGTTAATCAGGGATTCGAATACTATTTAATTTCATTTAGCAATACTCCAGTAGCTTATATTTCTATTAAAAAAGAAGCCAAAGCTTTATTTTTGAGTAAAATATATGTTTTAAGCACCTACCGAGGAAAAAAAATAGGTAAAGCGGCTATGGAGTTTTATCGAAAGCAAAGCAAAAGGCTATCAATTAAAAACTATCAGACTTACGGTAAATGTAAATAATGCCAATACAATAAAAGCTTATGAAAAAATGGGCTTTAAAAATGTAGGTCCTTTAGTAACCGATATTGGTAATGGGTATATAATGGACGATTACCAAATGGAGAAAACAATACTAGATTAACTATTTTTTCAATTTACAAACGTCAATTTTAAATAACTCTGCTGCATTTTTCCACAAAATCAATTCTTTTTTCTCATCAGGTAAATCCAGTTGATTCATAAATTTTAAATACGAATCCATATTCGAAATTGGCCAATCGGTACCATAAAGTAAATAATTAGGGTCGCCGGCATAAGTTATCATTTCTTCAATTTCCTTTTTCATGAAACGCTCAAATTTTTCTGAGAAATTCCCTAAAACCAATCCTGAAATATCAGCATATACATGTTCGTTTTTGTACACTACTTCCATACAATCACGAATCCAAGGATTTCCAACATGACAAATTACAATTTTCATTTTCGGATAATCAACTGCCAAATCATCAATATGTAAAGGATGTGAGTATTTTACTTTTCCTGTTGGTGCATAGGTGTCGCCGGAATGAAACATCACAGGAACATCGTATTCTATCGCCATATCATAAAACACTTTTAAACGACTGTCGTTCGGGTAAAAAGGTTCGTAACCAGGATAGAATTTCAGTCCTTTTATAAGTTTTTGGTCTAAAAAACCACTAATTTCTATAATGTCTTTGTAATTGTAATTAAGGTAACTAATACCAGCAACAACACCCAAATTATCGTAACCTTTAACAGCTTCTACCACTTGTTTGGTACTTGGTCTGTGCTCATTTACTTTGTACGACGTTAATACCAAAGAATAATCTACGTTATTCTTTTTCATGCTTGCGGTAAGTTCGTCTAAACAGCCTTCTAACGAAATAACGCGGTCTTCATGGTAGTTGTTTATGTGAGTGTGTATATCAATAATCATAATGTATTTTAATAGTTTGTTTACTTTGTTTAATTTAATAAAAATATATTTTTATGTCAGGTTGAGCGCAGTCGAAACCTCTAAATTAATCTTCAATTATATCTTTGTATTCTTCAAAAAAAGCTTCAAATAAGCTCATTTTTTCATTGAAAAACACCATGACTTCGCGCCAGGTATTTTTGTTGTGAATAGATACTTTCTGTTCTAAAGAAACATAAATTCTAGAGATTTCTTTTTCATTTTCAAGAATATATTCCTCATTAAAAATGGCTTCAGGTAAAAATTCATCTAAAAGAATCGATTTTAAAGCAACGAGTTTTTCCCAGTATTTTATTCTGAATTCTAAATTGTCTTCCAAATCTAAAGCCACTAAAGCACTTTTATTATCAAAATGAAATTTAAAAGAGAATCCTTTCAATTTGGTGTCGTACAAAATCCATTTCCGTGGAAACGATTTTCCGAAACTCGTCCAAAATTCTTGTCGTAATACTCTAGATTCTTCTTTTGAAAACATTGAAAATATAACTATCTATATCAAAAACGCTACGCCAACACCTAATATGATAGCAATAAATTTAGACATGTTGAATTTATGTCCTTCGCCACTTTCAAACAAAATGGTAGTTGAAATATGAAAAAAGATACCAATAACCACGGCATTAATAATCTGCGAATATTCGGCAATACCTTCATTGGTATTGGAAATGAAAGTTCCCAGAGGTGTCATGGCTGCAAAAATCAATAAAAATAACGCAATTTGTTGTTTTTTATAACCCGATTGAAACAAAAACATAGTAATTAAAGCAGCAATAGGTGTTTTGTGAACTAAAATACCATAAACCATATCGTTATGGTCGTGTATAGCAAACCCTTCTAAAAAACTATGAATACACAAACTTATAAATAACGACCAAGGAAACACCGTGCTGTGTGCATGGATATGAACATGCCCGTGTTCAGCACCTTTCGAGAATAATTCTAAAACAAGTTGCAGCATAACACCGCTCATAATAAATAATCCGGCACGTTTAGCATCTAAATGCTCGTAAACTTCGGGTAATAATTCAAAAAGTGTTAAAGCCAGTAAAAACGAACCACTAAAAGAGAGTAGTAGTTTGGTGTTCCATGATTTTTTGTTTTTGGTTATTGTGGCTAATCATAAACCCAAAAACAACCGCTAAAATTGGTAAAAGAAACTTATTCATTTAAAAATAATAAAACTTAAATTTTTAATTAATTCTCGATACATCCCGATGCAACATCGAAACTCTCGAATTGGTAACTTTTTAATAACATCTTGCCATAACAGTAAGTATAATCAAATGTCGATTTATCGACCTATTTAAAAATCATCACTAAACGTTCCGATGTTTTCGCGTTAAACTTACGCAATTTATAATCACCAAAAACATCTAATAAATAAACATCTGCTTGTTCAAAAAAGGCTTCAAAATCGGCTAAAGTAAAAGCTCTAACACGTTCTTGGTATTTATAATCTTCACCATCGGCAGTAAAACTAATATCTTTAACAATATACCCGTCTGCCACATAACGTTTCAAATTAAAATCAATACCATCAACCGTTTTCACTTCTTCGGGCACTAACGTATCAATAACAAATTCACTGTTCATAAAATCAATCACCCCAAAACCAACATCATTTAAATCTGGTTTTTATCGCTTTTATGGTATTTAAATTATCGACATCATTATCAAAATACCCAAAACTGGTAAACAAATTAAAAATGGCATCAAAAGTTTTGTTGTAAGGTTTGCACATATCGTGCACATCAAAATGCAAAGAATCGTTTTCAAATTCTTTGGCGAAATTAATGCTGTTTTCACTCAAATCGGCACCTGTAACATCAAAACCCAATGTGTTTAAGTAAATAGCATGTCGCCCACGGCCACAAGCCAAATCCAGAATAGTTCCACCTTCGGGAATATTCAAATAGCCGGTAAGCGTATCCATAAAATGTTGCGCCTCGGTGTCGTCTCTGTCTTTATATAAAATATGGTAAAATGGCGTGTCAAACCAAGAAGTAAACCAAGTAGAAGTGTCTTTATTCATATTAATTTCCTGCGAGGCAGGAATCTTTTTTTATTTTGGGGTTCCCCCGATGAAAATCGGGGTCAGGCTTTCCGCTATATCTTTTTAAAACGTCATTACGAGAACGAAGAACGTGGCAATCTTGCCAAATCAGAGTACTCAACAAAGTACAATGCTGTAATGATCAGTTTTAAAAAGGATGCCGCTTCAATCCTTAACCCATTATCAGCAATTGCTGGTTAATTAACCGCAAAATTACATTATTTTTGCAATCTATTCGACTTAAAAAATGGAAGAAAATTATAATATGTTAGCCAAAACCTTATTTGGTTTTGAAGAATTGTTAGCAAAAGAGCTCACACAACTGGGAGCCATGGATGTAAAAACAGGAGTAAGAAGTGTGTCTTTTTCAGGCGATAAAGGCTTTATGTACAAAGCCAATTTAGGCTTTGCGTACCGCTATAAAAATATTAAAACCCATACATAGTTTTAAAGTAAATAACGAGCAGGATTTATACGATAACCTTTATAAAATGGCGTGGGACCAGTATGTAAAACCTACTGGAACCATTGCGGTTGATGCTACGATTCATTCCGAATTATTTACCAACTCGCTCTACATAGCCCAAAAAACCAAAGATGCCATTGTCGATAAGTTTCGCGACACCACGGGCGAACGCCCTAATGTCGATTTAAAATTCCCCGACCTAAAAGTAAATGTGCATATAGACAGACACCAAGTTACCATTTCATTAGATTCTTCGGGCGATTCCCTGCATAAACGCGGCTATAAATTAGCTACCAATATTGCGCCCATAAACGAAGTGTTGGCAGCAGGATTTAATTATGTTATCGGGTTGGGACGGACAAACCGATTTTATGGACCCCATGTGTGGTTCAGGCACTATGCTTATTGAAGCGGCTATGATAGCCTGCAACATTCCACCAAACCTGATGCGTAAAGAATTTGCTTTCGAGCGTTGGAACGATTGGGATGTAGACCTTTTTGAAAAAATTGAAGCATCGCTATTGGGTAAAACCCGCGATTTTCATCATAAAATTATAGGTTACGATAAAGCACCAAGTGCCGTAACCAAAGCCATCGAAAATGTAAAAAATGCGCAATTAGACGATTTTATTGAAGTAAAACACGAAGACTTCTTTAAAACCCAAAAAGGAGGCGACGAAAAATTACACATGGTATTTAACCCGCCTTACGGTGAGCGTTTAGATATCGATATGGAAGATTTTTATAAAAATATTGGCGATACCCTAAAACAAAATTACCCGGGCACCGATGCTTGGTTTATTACCTCCAACCTCGATGCACTTAAAGCATGTAGGTTTACGACCTTCAAGAAAAATACATTTATTTAACGCCAAACTCGAAGCGCGTTTGGTTAAATATGTGATGTATGAAGGTAGTAAAAAGGGGAAGTATATGAAATAACCGTCATTGCGAGGCACGAAGCAATCTGTTTATTTTAAGTTATTGATTAAGTGATAGTTTCTATTAAAGGGATTGCTTCGTCGTGCCTCCTCGCAATGACGTTTAGTTAAATATGTGATGTATGAAGGTAGTAAAAAGGGGAAGTATATGAAGTAGGGATTTTTGAGGTGCGCTTATCGTTTACGTATAATAATAGTGCGGTTTTGTGTCAGAGAATTTTCCGCAGGAGAATCAGACGTAACAGAAGTGTACGGACTCTTGGTTAAGCACAAAACTAAGCATTATTTTTGCGATGTTCGAAGATGTTTTTTCATTTCCTACATGTCTCCATAAAGCCAAATCTGACATTGTTCCAAGCCTGTTGATTTTTCATTACTACCGATCATGAAGTCAGGATAAATCAATCCTTGTAGATTCCTGATAAATATAAAATATTGTTACGCTCTATAAATACTGGACCGCCTGACATTCCTGGAGCTCCAGGTCCATCAAGATAACATTCAGTCGTCTTTCTTTAATTTTGTTAGCTGCTAAAAACCGTGTTAATGTTATTGCAGTTGGTTGCTCAATGCCTAACGTGATATATCCATATGGATAACCTCTACGTAAATTTTTTCCCAAATTTGGTGAATTTTCAATAGTTCGTTTCCATGATGAATTAAAGGTTGGATATTGAATTTTCTTGGGCAATGGAAGCTTGACCATATTATTCCAAAATGGAACTTTTATATTATAGAGTTAAGGTCTTCATTTGGAACATCTTGTTTGTTTTGAATCCAAAGAGTATTACCGTGCCATTGTATAGTTCTAAAATTGAAAACTGATTGCCACCAATGATTGAAAACCTTGTTGGTCGTGTAACACAGTTTTGTAAGTTAACTTTCAGAATTTTCTGATTAGGCAATCAGTTCTCGTGGAAAATTCCTAATATTATGCATGTTAAAACTCTGAATCTACATGCCACTAAGTTATCAGTAAAAATCACTTTTTATCTTGAACAATGAATTCGACTTGCGTATGCTCCTTTTATTGGTTTCTTATTTTCATCAAGATTCAATAAGTCCGCTTTATGATTAACGATTGTCAAATAGATGATTCATTAAGTGGATGTTTGGTTCCAATGTTAATTTAAAATCTTCATAACGTGATGTATGTGATATCGTTTAAATGATTTATATCACTCAATAAGCTAATTTAATCAAAAATTGTAAGAAATAGAAACAACTAACTTATTCAGAGTTATCAACTTTTTATTCGTCATTGCGAGCCTCATGCAATGAAGCGAAGCAATCTGTTTATTGTGAGATGTAAATAAGCTTTTAGTTTCGATTCAAGAGATTGCTTCGTGCCTCGCAATGACGTTAATTAATAAGAGATTGCTTCGTGCCTCGCAATGACGGGTAGCATCATGAGATTGCTTCGTGTCTCGCAATGACGGAAAGTATTAAGAGATTGCTTCGGCATTTGTGCCTCATGTCTCGCAATGACGTAAACATGATGAGATTACTTCGTGGCTCGCAATGACGATTACGCGAAGTTATTTATCCACACCAAATTTAAGTTGTCGGTTATATTCCTCCGTTGGAAAATGCCCTTCGGAACTTTGTATAAGACCGTTTTCACTCAACTGCCAAAGTTCGTAGCCGCTAACTTTTACTTTATTACCTGTGCCTCCAGGTCCAGAATTTGTGGCGGTAAGCGTCCAATAAAATGCTTTGCCATTTGGTTTTTCAACCAAACTATCAAAGCTAACCTGCATATCTGGTAAATCTGTCATAAAACCTTGCGCCACTTTTGCTATGGCTTCTCTACCTTTTGCTGGAGCGCCGTCGTTTACTTGTAACGCCCCATCTTCAGCAAAATATGAGGCTACAAATTCGGGTCTTTTACTGCCCCAGGACTGTGCGTAGCTTTTCGTGAAAATTTCCAAATTAAATGTTTTTTCTGCTTCGGCTACTGGTATGACGGTAAAAGCAATATTTAAAAATTTCCAACGGTTTTGGTCTTTCAATAGTGTAAAATAGTTGATTTCTCGGGTTAGTGGAATGCCTAAACGATACACGATGTTATCGGCTTTTGCAAATGCCAACTGCCCTTCACTTACTTGAATAGAAGAGTCATAAATAATTTCGCAATAAGGAGAGGCTTTACGCTTTTTTACACTTTCAATATACTCAGAAACTGTTATGATGGTATTTTGCCATTGTCCGTCTTTTAAGCTGGTTATGCCTAGGTTGGACTTATCAAAAACCATACGATCTAAATCTTCAAGGTTGTAATTACCTGCCGCAACCAATAAACTATCTATGGTTGCTTTTACATCTAATTCGTCTTGGGTAGCGGGAATTTCCTTTGTTTCTGTTTGAACAGGTTCCGTTGTTTCGGGTTTATCATCTTTGGATATACAACTTATATTAAAAGTTGAAAATGCTAAAATGGAAAATATGGAAATTCTTAAAGAATATGTCATAATTAAATTGTTTTATGGTTGGTAATGCGTTGATATAAAATGTATTTTTAATTTTCAGTCAAAAAATTTATTAAAACCGGATTCACCAATTTCGGATTGTCAAAAATATTATGGTGTGTATTTGGTAGTATAAACAATTCACTATTTGGTAATCTTTCATAAATATCAATAGCATGACTTAAAGGAACAAAAGAGTCTCTGTCTCCAAAAAGGATAAGTGTTTTACATTTTAATTGTGGTAATATTTCTTGAGGAATCCACACGTCTTGTAACCACATTTCTTTTGTGTTGTACACAAATTTCTCCCAATGCTCAGGGTTTGGAGCTTTGTTTTTATATGAATTAGCAAATTGTTTAGGAAGTATTTCTGGACTTGTACTTTGTAACATCTGTAAAGCTTCGGGTTTACTCGCCTTTAGATTTAACGCTCCAGCTCCAAATACGATTTTTTTTATTTTTTCTGGCGCCTTGTTAGCGGCTAACATGCCTATAATGGCACCATCGCTATAACCTATAATATTAACTTCTTCTAGTTTTAATTCAGCAATCATTTCAACAATATAATCTGCTAAAACCGGATAACTTAAAGAGTCGATACTGTATGAACGTCCATGACTTGGACTATCAATCGCGATTAATTTAAAATGTTTAGATAATTCTGGAATTATATATTGAAAATTAGAAATACTTCCCAATCCACCATGAAGCATAATAACAGTGGTTGTCCCTTCTCCATAAGTTTCGTAATAAATTTTTGTATGGTTTATTTCAAGATACTTGCCATGGTTGGAGCCATAGTCAATTGATGATTGAGAAAGACTTTTATGGCTAAAAAAGAATCCCGATATAAGTACTATAATAATTAGCTTTTTAAATTCCATTTGGCAATTATTATTGATGCATAATCTTTTGAAAATCAATCTATTTCAATGATTTATATTCGCAATTAAGCTAAGTTAGATATTTCTTAACGCAAAAGCAATAAGTAGTTATACCTAATTATCGACATTTTCACGTCATTGTGAGGAGGTTCGACGAAACAATCTGATTATTGTGAGTTGCGATTAAGCTTTGTAGTTTACATCATGAGATTATTTCGCAATATTTTTTAAATTATTTTTAAAATCATAACTTTTCTATTTAAATTTTGTGGATTTCGCTTTTTTTAGTCGAGTGTTATATTTTAGCTAACAGATACGTATCTTTGTGCCTATAATTATAAATTAAATATGAAAAAACCAACTATCGGATTTATCGGACTTGGCCTTATGGGCGGAAACATGGTTGAAAATCTGCAAAAGAGAGGATTCGAATTAATAGTAATGGATCTTAATAAGGACGAAGTTGCAAAAGTTATTGCTCGCGGTAATGCTACTGAAGCTTCTTCGCCAAAAGAATTAGCTGAAAAGAGTGATATCGTAATGCTTTGTCTTACTACTTCTGCAGTTGTTGAAAAGATTGTTTACGGTGAACAAGGTATCTTAGCTGGAATTAAAAAAGGAGCTGTTTTGATTGATTTCGGAACCTCGATTCCTGCATCTACCATCAAGATAGGTAAAGACTTAGCTGCGAAGGGAGCGGGTATGATTGATGCGCCACTTGGACGCACACCTGCACATGCAAAAGACGGACTGCTTAACATTATGGCAGCTGGAGATAAAGAGACTTTCGCGAAAGTTAAACCAATTCTTGACCAACAAGGTGAGAATGTATTCTATTTAGGTCGTCTTGGTGCTGGTCATACAACGAAGTTGATTAATAATTTTATGGGAATGACGACAGTGGTAGCTATGTCGCAAGCTTTCGCAGCAGCGAAATTAGCAGGTGTAGATACTCAGCAATTGTTTGACATCATGTCATCAGGACCATCGAATTCGCCGTTTATGAAATTCTGTAAAAACTACGCTGTAGACAACGTAAGTGATTTAGGTTTCTCTATTAATAATGCTAACAAAGATTTGGGATATTTTGTACAAATGATGAATGATCTTGGTACAACTTCTCTAATTGCTGAAGCTACTTCTACAAACCTTAAAGCTGCTGTAACTGCTGATATGGGGAATGGAAATGTTCCTGAAATTTTCGATTATTTCATGAAGTTAAAGAAATAGTCAAGTAGACTATTTTAGCGATGAGGTCAGCATGTGGGTAACGAAGCAATCTGTTTATTGTGAGCTGCAAATAAGTCTTGAAGTTTACATCATGAGATTGCTTCGGCATTCGTGCCTCATTTCTCGCAATGACGCAAATCCATAAGAGATTGCTTCGTTTCTCGCAATGACGTTATAAAGCTAACCTGTTCGGACAGAGGAATTGTTCCAACAATAGCAACTGCAAAACTTTGTAAATTATAACAGTTTACATTTTACTGATGATAAGCTGTGTTATGAGATAAGGTCTCACCACAATTGGTACAAGCGCCAGCAGTTCCAGAGCCGCCAATACATCCTTTCCCGCAGGTATAATGCCATGCTCCAGCTGCATTTCTGCTAGGTTCAGCCGCAGGAGCCGCAGGTGGAGGTGTAGCAAAAGGAGACGTGTTTAGCGTATTATTAGCATTGGCATGATATGCCTGGTTATGTGCTAAAGGGTTTCCACATGTATTACAATTCACAGCCGATCCAGAGCCTCCAGCACAACCTTTTATACAGGTATAATGCCAGACACCTCCTGCATTTTGAGCAGCCTCTCAAGATTAGCCGGGTTTGGAGTCGCAGCTTTTGGTGGTGTAGGCGAATCTTTAACTTCCATTGGTTTTATGGTTTCTTGTTTTGCTTCTTTAGTTTTATTATCACATGCATAGAAAGAAATGACTGAGCTAAATAATAGTATGGCAAGAATCTTAAAGTATTTCATAATGGTATTTTTTTAAGTTTATAATGTATAAAACAAGATAATTTTGATTTTTTGGATCTTCAATTGAAGCGCCTTTTTAAAAATTATTTTTTATAATGTAAACATACATTAATTATTTTTTACTTGGCAATATATGAATATCATCCATAAATACTCAAATCGCACATCAACATAATTTGAATTCATTTAAATGTTTCAAGGTAGTAATGTGAATTTATTGAATAGTGGCGTGTCATGCTATTTTAAAACTACTGGTAGCTCATGGTTTGGAAAGAATGCTAGTTTTACAGCTTTTACATTCTTTATGCTAGAGGGTTTAATTTTTTAAACCATTTTTTAGTTGTTGGTTTTTAAACCAAGATATGCCAAACCTATAAAAAGTACCGAGCCCACCGCTAAATAATGATCCCGCTATAATACCTAAATAAAGATAAATTATGTTTACAAATGGAAAAGCTAGAGAAGGAAAATCGCCTTCCTTATAAATGCTATAATAAAATATTCCCCACCACAATAACAAATCAATAGGGATTATTAATAACACAATTAGAATGGTATAGATAGCAAACTTTTTGTATTTTTTTTTCTCGAGATAATCGGGTACAAGTTTATAATAAAACACATAAAAATTTACTATTAACCAGAATGAAAGTATTAATGACGTTGCATTTAAACTTGGGGTATCTGCAAACTCAATGCTGCCATTTACAATGACTAAAGCACAAAAAAATACAACAACCCAGGCCAGAATATGAATAAGAAAAAGAAAAGCAATTTTGTTCATGATATGATAATTTTATTGATTAAAAATGAATCAAAAAATCCGTTATGTGGGTATTTTCCAAAAGTAATCCTTTGTTAAGATAATTTTATCTGTGAATACCATTTTGTAGGTCATACGCGAAGACATGACCTCACCGCCTGCTTATTTTAAGCTATCCCACAATTCTGGTGTAGGCTTTAAATATCTGGGTTTTGAGAATTTCTTCCTTCCATTTTTTTGAAATATATTCACTTTCCTGAATTCGTGAATCTACTTTTTGGAACGTTTGATTATTTATCCACATAGGCTGTACAGACCAGTTAACATTAATATACGAGAAGGCTTTAATAACGTCTTTGTTGTTATTTAAAGTATTAATAAATGGCACAAACCAAGCGTCCCAAACTTGTTTTGCTATTTTAGGTTTACTAAGGTCTGTATCAAAAAACAATCCATTGTCTTCCATAACAGGTGATGCTTCGGCAATAAATACCGGTTTATTATGTTTTCTGGCAAATATGAGCATTTCTTGATCTGGATTCCCAAAATAAGAATAGCCACACCAATCTACCAAATCATCTCCCGGATACCAGGCTTCAAGAATATCTTGTCCCGAACCGGTTCCTTTAGATTGCCAAACAAAAGCCACATTATCAACTTTTAAAGTGTCAAACACTTCACGAATACGTTTCCAAGCGGCTAAATAGTGTTTCTTATTATAGTGGTTCCAATCCCAACCATCAAACTCGTAACCTATTCGTAAAAATACAGGGCGTTTAATAGATTTAATCCATTCTCCTAATTCTATAATAAGGTTGTCATGCTCACCTTTAGCTATTTTTTTATCATGATTTACTAAAGATAATCCGATGGCAAGTATACTATGATTAAAACTTGGATTATCAATATAACATTGTGCACAAGAATCTTCGGCACCCCAATTTGCTATAGATTTAATACCATCATTACCTTTTTGATAGTAGCCAAATGATTCATCACCAGGTGAAAAATTGGTGTATAAAGTAAATCCTGCTGGTATATCAAAATGGTCACAATAGCCATCTGTATAGTTTTCAAGACCGCCAATGGCTTGTAGATCTTGGCCAATAAAAAACAAGCACGTACCATCTTCAGGTTCAAATTTTGCTTGTGCATTATGATTTGAATAGACAATCATGAAAATGAGCGTTAAGATTAATTTTTTCATACAATTACCTATTAAGATAATAATATTTACTCTGGTATTTGCTGACTCAAACAATGTAGTGTGCCAAAGCCCCAAATAAAATCGGTGGCGCGCAATCCCGATGATTTCTCTATCAGGAAAACAATCTGCTAAAGTATTGAGTGCTATCCGGTCGTTAGCGTCGTTAAAGGTTGGTACTAAAACACTTTTGTTCAGAATTAAAAAGTTGGCGTAACTAGCAGGTATTCTAATGCCATCAAAATCTAATCGTTTTGGCATGGGTAAAGTTACTATTTTTGGCTGTTTTCCGTTTTCTAAAGTAGCTGCTTGTAAACGTTTTAAATTGTCTTGAAGTGGCTTGTAGTTTTTATCTTTTGGATCTGATTCTACTACGGTAACTATGGTGTCATCATTTACAAAACGCGCTAAATCATCAATATGTCCGTGGGTATCGTCGCCTTCAATACCATCTCCAAGCCAAATCACATTGGTAACACCTAAATAAGTCTTTAAAAACAGCTTCGTAATCTGCTTTTGTAAATCCTGCATTTCTAACTTGAATATCTGGATGCAATAAACATTCTTCCGAAGTAATTAAAGTGCCTTTTCCATTCACATCAATAGCACCACCTTCTAAAATAAAAGGTTTGCCATTGTATGAACAGCTTGTTCTAACGGGATATTTAAAAAGTCTGCCACTTTGGCAGGAACATGTTTATCTAATTTATAGTTGGAATATTTTGCCCATCCATTAAAGTTGAAATTCATCGCTTTTCTTGCAATTCCCATTTTTTACAATAATGGGGCCAGAGTCGCGCATCCAACTGCGGTTCGTTTTATGAATAATGTAAGATACCTTTTTTAGTGTTAACATGTGCCGTTTCAAGCATGTTTGAAACCTTAGTTTTTAGTTTTTCATTGGCAACAACTAGTATAACTTCTTCCACCGAAGCTACTTTTTTAATGAACTCCACAAAGGCCCATTGCACCGCTTCATATTTCCCCGGCCAATCGTTACCATTATGAGGAAAACATAATAAAATACCTTGTTGTTTTTCCCACTCAGCAGGAAATCTCCAATTGCTTTTACTCATAATTAGTCGATTGCTCGTTTAGTAATGTCGCCATATTTATCGATACGTCTGTCGCGTAAAAATGGCCAGTTTTGACGTACGTTTTCTTGTAAATTTAAATTGACTTCGGCAATTAAAATTTCTTCCTTATCAACCGAAGCTTGTGCTAAAATTTCACCTTGTGGTCCAGCAATAAACGAAGAGCCCCAAAACTCGATTCCATTGGTGTCTGGAAGATATTTTTCTAGTCCGATACGATTGGCCGCAGCCACATAAATACCATTAGCAACCGCATGACCGCGCATGACATTCATCCAGGCTCCTTGTTGGTTTACACCATATTCTGCTTTTTCTTGTGGATGCCATCCAATAGCCGTTGGGTAAAACAAAACTTCTGCTCCTTGTAAAGCCGTTAATCTCGCAGCTTCTGGATACCATTGATCCCAACAAATTAAAGTACCAATATTCCCTTTTTTAGTAGGAAAGGATTTAAAACCGATATCGCCGGGAGTGAAATAGAATTTTTCATAAAAATGAGGATCGTCCGGAATATGCATTTTTCGGTATAAACCAGCTTCCGTTCCATCGGTGTCAATAATGTAAGCACTGTTATGATAAATACCTGCCATTCTTTTTTCGAAAAAAGGCACAATAATAACCACACCTAACTCTTTTGCCAAGGCACTAAAAGCGGTGAAGGATGTGCTGTATAATGGTTCCGCGTAAGCGAAATTATCTACATCTTCACTCTGACAGAAATAATGACTACTATATAATTCGGGTAACGAGATAACTTCGGCTCCTTTTTGAGCGGCATCTTTAACCCATTTTAAACATTTTTTGAGATTATTTTCAGGCTTGTCATTCAAATTTAATTGAATCACAGCTATTTTGTATGTGTTTTTAGGCATTACGAAGTGTTGAAAATTTAATACAAATATATAATTTTAAAAAGACTATTTATCTTTCTTATACAGCGGTATGCGATACGAAAGGGTGTAACCATAGCCAACTCCAATGCTCGTGCTATCGAATGTTTTATTGAATCCGGGGATATAAAGGTTTTCAAAATTATCTGGTTCTGTTTCGCTCGCCAATACTTTTAATTGTGCATTTAAACTTAGAAAAAGATTGTTGAATAACTCTGCTTTTATGCCAATAATAAGTTCTACCCAAATGGCAGTTAAGCCGTTAAATTCTTTTATATCGGTTGAAGAAAATTGTGGTGACCAATACTGGTCTGTATTGTAAATGGTATAACTATTCAGTTTTTGGCTAAACGTGCTGGCACCAATACGAAAACCCGAATAAATCATGTTATCCATATCCAGCCAATTTTGGTATAAATTGTAATCTATACCAGCTTTAAGGTAGCTACCGCTACTGGTAACATTTAAATAATCGGAATTGGTATCTTTTTCATCAAAACCCAGTTCACCAGCAATGTAAAATCGTTTTTTTAGTCGGTAATCTGCCGAAACTTCAAAACCCGTATAATCATCATCTACGAAAGAACGTATTAGTTTGCCAATATCACCTCCAACTCGTACCCCGTATTTTTCCTTAATTTTTATGGAATCTTTAGCTGTATTTGTGATGCTGTCGTTTTGAGCATTTGCAGACACACAAAACAGAAGCACTAAAGTAATACTACTAATGAAATATGTTAAAATGTGTTTCTGTTTCATCTTCTACTGATTGGTTATCGTTTAAGATTGTTTTGATTTTATCCAGTTGTCGGTATCGGGTACAATTGTAAGTGTTACGTTTGTAAAAATGGTTTTGTAGCCACAAGCCCTCGATACATATACTTCTTCTCTGTGTAATTATGGTAATTATATCGGTATTTCCCGTGGTAGCATCATCTGCATCATATCCTTTTATTTTAAAGTCTGTATTGGGTAGAGTTGCTGCATCGGTTTTTAAAGGTAAAATTTGAATTGGTATCTACAGTATCATAATTATCTAAAACATCATCATTTTCTACACCGATAAGTATTAATCAACAACGTCCTTACTATCCTCTTGACTACTTACATCAAATACATTAATAATTAAGCTTGGGGTAGTAGCAGTGCTTTCCGGACAAATATCGTCGCTTTCACAACTAATTTTATTCCAATTCCAACGATGACTAGTAGAATTAAAAGTAAACTTGTTTTTTTCATTAATTTTTTTTGTGAGTTTATTTGTTTGTTTTAGAATTAAATTCAAGTATTTATCCGATTTAACAATTCAACATTTAAACAATTCAACATTCTTATCTCTTTTCCAAAAGTACAACATTTTCGACGTGAAATGTCTGTGGAAACATATCAACCGCCTGTGATTTGGTTACTTTATACATGGCATCCAATATTTCTAAATCGCGCGCTTGCGTTGCGCTGTTACAACTTACATAAACTACTTTTTTAGGTGCGATATTTAATATTTGTTGTACAACATCTTTATGCATTCCATCACGCGGAGGATCCGTAATAATCACATCCGGATGTCCGTGTGCTGCTATAAACGCATCGTTAAAAACCAATTTCATATCGCCCACAAAGAATTCAACGTTGTTAATACCATTTAATTGTGCATTTTCTTTGGCCGCTGCAATAGCATCAGGAACCGATTCCACACCAATTACTTTTTTAGCTTGTTTTGCTACAAACTGTGCAATGGTACCAGTACCTGTGTATAAATCGTAAACCAGTTCGCTGCCTGTTAAACCTGCAAATTCGCGGGTTATTTTATATAATTCGAATGCTTGGTCTGAATTGGTTTGGTAAAATGACTTGGCATTTATTTTAAATTTCAAACCTTCCATTTCCTCAAAAATATGGTCTTTGCCTTTATAGCAAATCACTTCCTGGTCGTAAATGGTATCGTTTGCTTTTCCGTTAATAATGTATTGCAATGAGGTTATCTGCGGAAATCTTTCAGTTAGAAAATCTAATAATAAGATACGTTTTGCTTTGTCTTCTTTAAAAAACTGAATCACCACCATAACTTCTCCGATACTCGTATTACGAATCATAACGGTACGTAATAATCCTGTTTGATGGCGGGTATTGAAAAATTCAAAATTATTATCTAGTGCAAACTGTTTGATAGTATTTCTTATATCGTTAGATGGGTCTGCTTGCAAATGACATTTTTTAATATCCAATATTTTATCCCACATGCCAGGAATATGAAATCCGAGAGCGTTTCTATCGCCTAAATCGGCGTTAGAATCTACTTCTTCCTGGGTTAACCAACGGCTATCGCTAAACGAAAATTCCATCTTATTTCTATAGAAATATTGTTTAGCACAACCTAAAATGGGCGTTATTTCAGGTAGCTCAATATGTCCAATTCGTTTTAAATTATTGGTTACTTCTTTTTGTTTGTAAAAAAGTTGGTGCTCGTACCCCATATCCTGCCATTTGCAACCACCGCAAACATTAAAATGTTCGCATGCTGGTGTGGTACGTTTATCGGATAATTTATGAAAAACAGTTGCTTTTGCCTCGTAGTAGGCTTTACGGGCTTTAAATGTTTGCACGTCTACAATATCGCCAGGTACAGCATTTGGTATAAAAATAACTTTACCATCTGGCGCTTTGGCAATGGTTTTTCCTTTAGCTCCAGCATCTAAAACTTCTACGTTCGTAAATTCTCGCTTTTTTGTTCTTTTTGACATGCTGCAAAAGTAATGAAACGAATTCTGAATTCTAAATTCTAAATTCCCAATTTTCAACGCTTTTTTCGAAATATAAAAATTTTATAGAGACACTAATATTTAGTATCTTGCGCCTCTATCCGGGGATGATTTCTCTCCCACGCTGCTTTTTCGAACACTTCGAAAGAATAAAGGTACAGAAGGAATGGTTATTTTATCAATTTAAATTAAATTAAAATGGCTGTTTTAGAACAATTAACACCGCAACAAACAATTGAATTAGAGAACAAATATGGTGCGCATAATTACCATCCACTTCCTGTAGTATTAAACAGGGGTGAAGGTGTTTATGTGTGGGATATTGAAGGTAAAAAATATTACGATTTTTTATCGGCGTATTCTGCTGTAAATCAGGGGCATTGTCACCCGAAAATAGTGAATGCCATGGTGCAACAAGCACAAACCTTAACCTTAACATCTCGGGCATTCTTTAATGATGTACTCGGAAAATACGAAAAATTTGCCTGCGAGTTTTTTGGTTTTGATAAGGTGCTTCCCATGAATACAGGTGCTGAAGCCGTAGAAACAGCTCTTAAGTTATGTAGAAAATGGGGGTATGAAGTAAAAGGTATTGATGAAAATGAAGCTGAAATTATTGTTTGTGAAAATAATTTTCACGGAAGAACTACTACGATTATTTCATTTTCTAATGATCCCGTAGCTCGTAAAAATTTCGGACCTTTTACAAAAGGATTTATAAAAATTGAATACGATAATTTAGAAGCTTTAGAAACTACTTTAAAAAGCAACCCAAATGTGGCTGGTTTTTTAGTAGAACCGATACAAGGAGAAGCTGGCGTTTATGTGCCTCAAGAAGGCTATTTAGCCAAAGCAAAAGCATTATGCGAAAAGTATAATGTTTTATTTATTGCAGACGAAGTACAAACAGGTATTGCACGTACAGGGCGTTTATTGGCTACTTGTGGTAACTGTAGTTGTGAAGATAAAAATTGTTCTGGTACACCAGAAGTGAAGCCAGATATTTTGGTTTTAGGAAAAGCAATTAGTGGAGGTGTGTATCCAGTATCGGCAGTTTTGGCTAACAACAGTATTATGAATGTAATTAAGCCAGGAAACCATGGCAGTACTTTTGGAGGAAACCCAGTTGCTGCAGCTGTAGCAATTGCCGCTCTAGAAGTGGTTAGGGATGAAAAGTTGGCTGAGAATGCCGAAGTATTAGGTCAATTATTTAGAAGTGAATTGAATAACTATATTGCAACCTGTAATATAGTTAACATGGTTAGAGGTAAAGGCCTTTTAAATGCTATATTAATTAACGATACGGAGGAAAGTGATACGGCATGGAATATTTGTTTGGCGTTACGCGACAATGGATTGTTGGCAAAACCAACTCATGGTAATATTATACGCTTTGCTCCACCCTTGGTTATGAACAAGGAACAACTACTAGATTGTGTAAATATTATTATTAAAACACTTAAACAGTTTGAAAAGTAATATTGTCAAAATAAACAAAAAAAAAGCGACCATTTGGTCGCTTTTTTTATTAATTTATTAATTATTTTGCGTCATTAACACCTTTATCGAATCCTTCCATAAAACCTTTAATAACTTCTTGTCTAGTTTCCCATCCTCCACTAGCTAAATCGTAAATATTATAAAGAAGTGTTATAGCACAGATTATAGTTACAACTAAAGCAAATGTTTTGGCTGTATTCATTGCCTTAAAATCACCTTCGTAATCATCTGGATTTAATTGTGCATCTTTTAATTTGTTGTTCGCTATATAATAAGCAGGTCCAGCAAGGAAAACGCCTAAACCTCCAAGGCAGCAACATAATAAACCAAAAATTGTTAAAATGTAGATTAATGTTGTGTTGAGTTGTTTTTTCATAAAATAGTTATTGATTAGTTAATTTTCTTGATTATAAAGCTAATTATAATTAATACAATTGAAACAATTGCTAGTATGTTTATAATTTTACTTGAATATTTAAATTTGATAAATAATGATGTAATAATTACTAATACCAATGGTATTAGTGTAAAAATAGCAGGATACATGTAAAAAGCTGAAACAAATTCTCCATGAAGAATCAAAGAAAACGAACGTTGCAATACCACATCCCATACATTCAAACCCAAAAAGTTTTTTGTTTAAGCATGGAAGCATGTAATTGTCTACAGACTGCATTTTATAAATTTCATTTTTTCAAATTTATAAAAATTTTGTACGAATTTGGAGTATTAGTGAAGCTTATTTTTTATTTGTAATTATAACCTTCTTACTGAATACTTGTAAATCATTTGAAGTTATTTTCGCAATGTATAAACCATCGCTTAACGATTTGGTAGAAAAAGAATATTTGATTTTGTTGGAATTTAATTTTTCAATTAAAACCTGTTTACCAGTAACATCAAATAATTGAAATGAATTAATGATTTGAGAATTTGGATTATTAATTATTAATTCCGACACCTGGTTGTTTTGAAACACATTAAAATCGTTCAAAGTTGAGGTGCTTGTATTTAAAGTCGTTTTACTAAATGTAATTTCAAAACGACTGGCATAAGTTCCGCTTCCTAAATTAATGCTATAATCTTGCTCCTTCAAGTTTACATAAGTATCATTTTCAATATCATGAATATAGATATGTTCGGTGTTTTCAAAATTTTGTATATCAGAAATTCTAAGATTTATTGGCATGTTTTGGGCCAATTTTATGGTAAGTGGTATTTTTAAAGTTTCATCAAAAGCTAATGCTTCAGCAAGAAATGTTTCATTATTATTACTCCAAAAAGCATCAGAGTTTAATATGTCGTTTGCATTTATTTTCGACTCTAAACCATAATCAAATCCAATGGTAGCAGAGGCATGAAAAGTTTCAACTAGTTGTCTTGTATAAGCGTTGTTAAAATCTATATTTAATCGAAAACGTTTAAAATCACTTGGAATCTCAGAAAAACCTTTATTGGTTAATCCATTATTAGACTTAATTTTTGAATTTGTAGTTTTAAAAAATTCGCTGTTAGCAGCTGATTCTTTTACGTAAGAGCGGTGACTATTTTTGGCTCTTACAACACCAGTTGTAGTACCTTCCACCATAAATCCCTGTCCTATTGGCATGTATCTTCTAGGTCTTTTTCCAGAAGGCGAAGTTCCGGTGGTGCCGTTGACGGTTCCGTCACTATTAAATGTTGTAAAAACGGCAGGAGTATAAGTATCAATGGTTCCCGAGGCATTAATAGTATATGTAGCATAACCGCCATCAATTTGATTTAAGTAATGCGAGTTTATTGCGGGATTCTGTTCCCAGAAATAGAGTGTTCCTGTTATCACAGACGCATTTTGCACATCATGAATATATGCTACAGCATCTAAAGCAGACGGATAAGGGTTTCCAACTAACGTAAATTCATTGTTTAATACATTTGTTGAAATAGTACCTGTATTTGGTTTTCCTCTAAAGTCATAACGCTGCGCATCACCAGAGCCAGCAGTACCTTTCATGGTAAAACCTTGTCCAGGATTTATTGTGGTATTGCCGCCAACAAAAGTCCAATCTGAGTAGCTGGTGCCTGCTACATATTTCCAAATCCAATAAGGTTCAATTGTTAATGGGCTAGAAATACTATTAAACCCTGGAACATTAGCTATTATTGCTGGTGTAGAAGTAATCAATCCCGTTACATCGTTTAATAATGAAATTCCAAAAGAATTATTTACACTGTTATTTGTTTTATTCCCAATAGGTGAGCACCAATAGTTATATTCGTATTCTCCAACGTTGGCTTCTTGGTAAACACTTAGTTCACCTACGCCAGAATTTCCAGTGGTTCCAGAACCTTGAATTATTTGGGCTTCGTTCCTTAGATAAATTTTGCTATTCGATTCGCTCAAATTGATGTTGTCTTTAACAAAAACAATTTGATCGTTTACAAATACAAAAGCATTATTTCTTACCGATAACTGTGCGTATGATATAGTGCATAATAGCAAGAAAATAGTAGTTAACTTTATTGACATGATTTGAGAGCATAGCAAATTTACATAGCAAATATAATAAAAATTTCGAAATTATAACATTTTATCGATGAAATACGTGTTTCAACGTGAAAAATATTAAAATTGATTTTGAATGAGGAGGTAATTACTTTAATTTTTAATGTAATTTTATAGCCTGAAATTAAAATGTATTTAATGAAATATTTAAACTATTTATTAATTATAGTTGGTGCAGTTGTAGCAATTTATGCCAAAACTGGAACAGAACAAAATCAGTATATATTAATTGGAGGCATCACCATGTTAATGGCTGGTATTTATAGGATTTCTAAAACGATTCCCAGCAGAAATGATGAAAACGATAGTTTAGATAACAATGAAAATTAAACGTGATGAAGTTTATAGTTGGTGATACCGTTTTAGTATTAGATGAAGTGATGTCTGGTCTTGTAAAAAAAATAGAGGGCAATACTGTTTCGATAGAAACTACCGATGGGTTTTTACTAGAATTTGAGAGTGAAGAATTAGTTAAAAAGAACGTCAACAAACACGCTTAAAAACGAATTGTTTTCACATTCAAAAGCTACAGATGCCATTAAAGAAAAGGAACTATCTGTAAAAAGAAAACAGCAAAAGGTAAGAGCTAAAGATCGCTACGAGCCAACCATGGAAGTAGATTTACATATTAATCAGCTTACGCAATCTTCAAGAGGCATGTCTAATCATGAGATGCTTACCCTGCAATTAGATACAGCAAAACGCCAATTAGAATTCGCCATTTCTAAACGGATTCAAAAAATAGTTTTTATACATGGTGTTGGTGAAGGTATTCTAAAAGTAGAATTAGAATATTTATTTGGGCGGTACAGTAATATTAAATTCTATGATGCTAATTACCAAAAATATGGCGTTGGAGCCACCGAAGTTTATATTTATCAAAATTTACCTTCTAATTAAAAACTGGCGTAATAGTTCTTGTATTCGAAGTAGAACTATTGTCTAACGTTCCAAAATCAAGTTCATCATAAGATATTATTCCTAAATCTAAATTAAAAATAGTAAGTTTAATAACATAAGTTAGATAAATGGCATGAGATCTATATGCGGTTGCAGCTACAGTTGTAGCCACATCTGGGTTTAAATAATCTGCACCAACATTGCTGTTTGTAATATCGTTAGCTGGGTTTTGATCTCGAGAATCATTTTCTTCATCACGGGTTTTAACGCCATCTCCATCATCATCATCATCTAAATAATCAGCCTTACCATCTCCATCAGTGTCTTGAGCGTCATCTATTTGACCATCACCGTCGGGATCTGGTTTTTCATTTTTAGTTAAAACATTGTCACCATCATCATCAGCATCTAGGTAGTTTGGTAAACCATCACCATCTGTATCGTCGTCTTCATAATTACCATTGCCATTAATGTCTTCTAAATCGGCAGAAATACCATCGTTGTCGTCTTCTATTAAAGTAGAAGTCATGGTTATTGTATTGTTCGAACTAGAATAGCTATTTGTGATATTTACATCTACATCTGGTGTGTTGTTGCAAAACAAATCTGAAGGTAAACTGCTGTTGCTATAAGTAATATAGTAAATGTTATTTGATGTGGATGTTAAAGTTATTGTTTCACCATTTTCTACTACAAAAAGATCTTCAAAATCTAAATCTGACATTTCAATAGACAAAGATTCAGACGGGTCTTCTATCGTCTTATAAAAAATTAAATCTCCACACGTTTCAAACGTATTATCAAAATCTAATTCTGTAGTAATAATATCCCCATCATTACAGGTATAAAAACTTAAAAAGCAAACTGGTAAAAGAACAAAAAATAACTTTCGCATTAGGTTTGGGTTTTGTTTCGACAAAAATAAAGGAATTGTTAATTATAACGCGGGTTATTAATAATAATTTTATTCTAAGTATTTTTGAACCTTGAAAAGACACTATTTTGAAAGTAACACTTTTTATAATTTTTTTATAAAGGCAATATGAAACAGGTTTATTTTGATAACGCAGCAACCACGGCAATACGTGAAGAAGTAATTACTTCGATGACTGAAGTTATGCACAATAATTATGGAAATGCATCTTCTTCACATAGTTGGGGTAGAGGATCAAAGTCTTTAATAGAAAAATCAAGAAAATCAATTGCAAGTTTTTTAAATGTTTCGGCAGGTGAAATATTTTTTACTTCAGGAGGAACTGAAGCCGATAATTTAATATTACGAAGCGCTGTTAGAGATCTGGGCGTTGAAGAAATAATCACAACCAAAATAGAGCATCATGCTGTGCTAAATACGCTTGAACAATTACAAAAAGAATACAATATTAGTGTTCAGTTTCTTAAATTGGAAAAAGATGGGAGTATAAATCCTTTTCATTTAGAGGGCTTGTTAGCAAATTCTAATAAAAAGCAACTGGTAAGTTTGATGCATATTAATAATGAAATAGGCAACAAGTTAGATATTAAACAAGTGGCTTTACTGTGCAAAACTAACCAGGCCTTGTTTCATACCGATGCCGTACAATCTGTAGGGCATTTTAATTTAGATTTACAAGATATTCCGGTAGATTTTTTAGCAGCTTCGGCACATAAATTTCATGGACCAAAAGGTGTTGGGTTTACATTTGTTAGAAAGAATTCAGGTTTAAAAGCGTTAATTTTTGGTGGCGAGCAGGAGCGAGGTTTACGAGCAGGCACTGAAAGTATTCATAATATAGTAGGTCTTGAAGTTGCTTTAAAAATGGCTTATGAAAACCTTGAAAAAGAAGTTGAATATGTAAAAGGCTTAAAACAATATTTTATAAATAAGATTAAAAACGATATTCCTAATGTAGTATTTAATGGTGCTTCTGAAGATTTAGAAAAAAGCACCTATACTTTGGTAAATGTGTGTTTACCTGTGCCACCTAAAAAAGCTTCCATGATTTTGTTTCAGTTAGATTTAAAAGGAATAGCCTGCTCAAAAGGAAGTGCCTGCCAAAGTGGAAGTAACCAAGTTTCGCATGTATTATATGAAATTTTAAATGAAGATGAATTGCAAAAACCATCCATTCGGTTTTCATTTAGTATTTATAATACCAAAGAAGAAATTGATTATGTGATTGATGTTTTGAAGGAGTTTGTCGAATAGTTAAAACTTCATGGTAGTTCTAACATTAAAAACCCGTGGTGTTAAATAATTAGGAATGGCATATTGACGTTTTGAGTAAACGTCTCTAACCCAGGTGTTCGTAATAGAGTTTTGAACATCGAACATATTATAGATTTCAAACCCAAAAGAAAGCTCTTTAAATGGTTTTTTCCAACCACTATTAAATTGTTTTTTATCGTCCACCAAAACATATTGTAAGCCTAAATCGGCACGTTTATAAGCGGGTAAACGATTTTGATACTGATAAGGGTCTGCATAACTTGGAGAACCTCCTGGTAAACCTGTATTGTATACTAAGTTCAAATACATTTTCATACTAGGAACATTAGGTACATAATCTTGAAACAATGCCGCAAATTTTAATCGTTGGTCAGTGGGTCTTGCTATATAGCCTTTATTATCGATGTTTTCTTCAGTTTTTAAATAACCAAAACTAAACCAAGACTCTGTTCCTGGTACAAATTCACCATTCAATCGCATATCTAATCCGTAAGCATAGGCTTTCGCATTGTTATTGGCCGCATAACGAATACGCACATTTTCAAGTGTATAAGGGTTTACATCTGAGAGATTTTTATAGTAGGCCTCAGAAGTTAATTTAAATGGTCTGTCCCACATTTTAAAACTATAGTCGTTACCCAACACAAGATGAAATGATTGTTGTGCTTTTACATTGGGTTGAACAGCACCATTGGAATCACGAAGTTCTCTATAAAATGGTGGTTGATAATATAAACCCGCAGCAATTCTAAACAACATATCTTTTTCCCAATATGGCTTTATAGCGAATTGTGCTCTTGGACTAAACACCGTTTGGTTTGAAGATGAAATGCCATCGCCGCTAACAGACCAGTTATGAGTACGAATACCTGCATTATACCAAACATCACTGGTACCTAATGACGCACGTTTGCTCCATTGCGCATAAGCTTGTAATCTGTTAATTTGTGTATTGTTAGTTGCCCGAACATTGTTGAACGACTCTAAGGGGCCACTATAAGGTACATATGGTTGCTCATTTACCGGAATTGTTTTCGGCGGTCTGATAGAAAAACCGGCGGAATCAATAACTTCCCATTCAATAAGCCGGTCGCGAATATCTTCATTAGTATATTTTACAGACCATTCAATACGGTTATCTTTTATAGCGAAATCACCTTTATGTTCTATATTGGTAATTAGGGCGTCTAAATCATTTCTCCCATGATTTAACTGACTTCCAACACCTTTACTAAATTCAACTTCGCCCAGATTTTCATCGCCTATATTCGTGTTGACTTCTCCTAATCTATATTGTGCCAAAATATCAAAATATTCTTCTTCGGTAGTATGATATCTTGAAGCAATTAGTTTTAATGTTAAATCGTCACTCGCAAAATAAGTGCCTTTAAAAGCTCCAAAATATGTTTGATATTCATCTTTTTCTTGTCCTTCGTAAAAAACCAGAAGTGCAATAGGGTCGCTCAATGTACCAAAGTTGGTTTGACGTGTTTGTGGCTGATAATTGTATTTATTAATAGAAGCGTTTCCTAAAAAACTTAAATGAAATTTGCTCGAAAATTTATAGGTAAAATACGCTTGAGCATCCGCAAACGAAGGTTTGAAATTTGTTTCGGTTTCTTTCGCTTTCACCAATAAACTATTATCGCGGTAACGTAGACCAACTATTCCCGAAAATTTTGAATCTTTGCTTATATTTTCAACAGAAAGACTTCCACCTAATAAACTTAAATCAGCATTTGCTTCAAATTCGAAAGGGTTTTTATAAGTAATATCTAAAACAGACGATAATTTATCGCCGTATTTGGCTTGAAACCCACCAGCAGAAAAATCGACATTCTGAACCATATCCGTATTCACAAAACTCAATCCTTCCTGCTGACCAGAACGCACTAAAAACGGACGATATACTTCAATATCATTAACGTAAACAAGGTTTTCATCGTAATTACCGCCACGAACAGAATATTGCGTACTTAATTCATTGTTGTTACTTACACCAGGTAATGTTAATAATAAGTTTTCAACACCTGCATTGGCACCAGGTATTTTGCGAATGGTTTCTGGTTTTAATGTAATAATTCCTTCAACTTCTCTTTGGCGTTTGTTGGTTACAACAACCGTGGCAATTTGTTCAACAGAGGTGCTCATTACAGGATTAAATTCATAATCCTCTCCATTTTTTAAATTAAAAATACTGACTATTTTTTTATTTGAAAGGTGTGTGAATTCTATAGAAACATCTTGGTTTGCCGGAATTTCTATAATATAAAAACCATTGTTGTTTGATACTGTTCCCTTGGTATTTGCTTTAATATTTACATTTGCAACAGGCGTGTTATTTTCGTCTAAAATAATACCTCTTATGGTAGCCGTTTGTGAATAACCAACAAAGATTATCGATAAAAAAAGGAATGTAAAAACGAAAAATGTTGATTTCAAATGATTATTAAATTTTATTTTCTGTAAAACATCGATTCAAAAGTAGAACTATTTCCAACATTATCGGTTACAATTAGCTTGAAATTATTCTTACTATCGGTTACAATATCGTCGTTAAAATCGTAAGTAAGTGTTTTTGTTTTGTAATCGTATTCCATTAAAATCCATTTGTCGTTTACCGTTGCACGGTAGTTGGAAATTCCTGAGCGATCATCATCAATTTTAACTTTTAAATACCTAAAATTACTTAACCATTGTCCTTCTTTAAAGTTTAAGGAATATATGGTAGGGTTTACGGTGTCTGAAGCAAGAGCATAAGTGCCTAATGTCTTAGTACTTGTGGTTAAAATAATCACCATTTCTTTTGGTAAAAGAGTAAACAGGATAGTTTTTGTAACCTACGAGTCTGGCAATAAATAATTTTTCTTTATCGGCATTCTTGATAGTTACTAACATCATAACTTATATTAAAATTCTTCCTAACCGGAACGATGTCTTTATGCAGTGTTAACGTGTCGTTTTTCACATCAAAATCAATATAAAAATCTTCGTAGAAAGTATCTGGATAAAAATCTACTGATACCTTCCCGGATTTTAAATTATTGGTATGGTTTACGGTCATGTAATAAGGTGTGATTTTTTGTTTTTGAGGCGAAGAAATAGCGGAATTAGTACCTTTTATATTTAAAGTAACCCAGGTTTCATTGTTCTTAAAATCGGATACTCGAATTTTGTAAACAGAATTGGTGTTATCATCTACAGATAAAACACCATCGTTTAAGGTAGATTTTAGCATACTTAAAGGATTATTTTTTTTAAATAACTTTTGAATGCGTTGTCTGTTACTTATATAATGTTCGTAATCTATAAACTGATTAATACATGAGCTTTCATCAAACGAAAATGAACTAAAATCAACTTCAAAATTTTTGTTTCCATTCACAAAGGTTTGAATATTATAAACCCCGTTCGAATTTGCTGCCAAATCTTGTCTGTCTGAAGTGTCAATCCCAAAACCAATATTTCCAATCACATTAATATTTTCGGCTATATAATCACCACTTTTTTGAGGAATGAGTCTAAGTTTTTGTTTCGAATTAGATTTGTTAACAAACGAATTTTCATCCAAAGCATATGCATAAAGCGATCTTACTACAGGTTTTGTCGTGTCTTTTATATAAATACCAAAAAGCATAGGATTTATTGGATGCTCATTTTTATCGCGTATCTCAAAATGTAAATGCGGACCACCAGATCCACCAGAATTACCACTATATGCTACAAGACTTTGTTTAGTTACTGGAAGGGTTTCAGCACTAGGAAATAATTCAATTTCATAGGATTCTTTATCGTATTGTTGTTTTTTAATATAGGCTTCTATTTCTGGGGAAAATTTTTGAAGATGCCCATAAACCGTTGTGTATCCATTTGGATGTGTTATATATAGTGCTTTGCCATATCCAAAATGAGCAACTTTTATTCTACTTACAAAACCATCGGCACATGCTAATACTTTTAAGCCTTCACGTTGTTGCGTTTTAATATCTAACCCAGAATGAAAATGATTTGACCGTAACTCACCAAAGTTACCAGATAAGATAAGTGGAACATCTAAAGGATTTCCAAAATAATCTTGTGGATAATTATTTTGTGCGTTAGAAAATATAGATGAAGTTAAAAAGAAAACAAGGATTAATCGCATATGTGTAATGTTGTGGCTAAATTATTAATTACAAATGAATGTGCAAAAGAATGAAATAAAAATCGTGCCACAGTATTGAATTTGATTAATAACGAGAAAAATAAATATTTATTAAAAAACAATTGTAATTTATAAGCAGGTATGTTAACTTTGTGAGATAAGTATTGAAATTTGTAAATGAGTAATATTGAAGATATTGTAGATTCTTTAGAAAACAAAATTAGCAAAGTATTACACAAACTTGAGCTTTTAAAGCTTGCGAACTTGAAATTAAACGAAGAAATTAGAGGTTTCAACGCAAGAAATTCAAAACCAAAAATTGCTTATTGCAAATTGGGAAGAGAAGTATGAAGCTTTAAAAATGGCAAATTCAATACTTGGTAGTGACGACAATAAAAGAGAAACTAAGCTTAAAATAAACGCATTAATTAGAGATATTGACCATTGTATAGCGCAACTCTCAGATTAATACATAAAATAACCAATGTCAGAAAAGCTTAAAATAAAGCTATCTATAGCTAATCGAGTATATCCTTTAACAATTGAAGCCGATCAAGAAGAGGGATTACGAAAAGCAGCTAAAAACATTGATGCTATGATTAAACAATTTGAGCAAAGTTATTCAGTTCGCGATAAACAAGATGTATTAGCCATGTGTGCTTTACAATTTGCATCGCAAGTAGAACAGAAGTCTATTGATAAAGAGAGTGTGAGTGAGCATTTGGAAGAAAAATTAAGTGCTTTAAACAATTTGCTTCATTCTCATTTAGTCTCTTAAACGTTCTTTAAAATAAACTAAAAGTTACTGCCTACATTAGTTATTTATATTTGATAAACTCAACGTTAATTCTTTAAAAAAGGTGAGTTTAAGTTGTAAAAGCATGCTGCCTTGAGCAGATCCTTGATCAGCTTGTTAGCCTTAAACCTGTATTTAAGGAGTTTATACAAAATTTCAAACTGATGTAGGCTTTTTTATATATTAAAATTAACTAAACACAATAATGGATAACTCAATTATATTGATTGCTGGTGGTGTAATATTAGGCCTTGTAATAGGTTTTATTATATCAAAAACCTTAGAAAAAAATAAAGCTTCTAAACTGGTTAAAGAGGCAAAAAAGAATGCTGTCTTAATTCTTAAAGAAGCAAATAGTGAAGGAGAAACAATAAAAAAAGATAAGATACTTCAAGCTAAAGAAAAATTTTTAGAGCTAAAATCTGAACATGAAAAAGTGATTTTATCTCGTGATAAAAAAATGGCTGAAGCCGAAAAGCGCACACGTGATAAAGAATCGCAAATATCCAATGAATTATCCAAAACCAAAAAGCTTAATGATGACGTTGAAAGTAAAGCAAATGATTATAATCACAGAATAGATGTACTTGAAAAGAAGACAAGAAGAAATAGATAAGTTACATAAAAGCCAAGTACAACAACTAGAAGTCATTTCTAGTCTTTCTGCCGAAGAAGCTAAATCGCAATTAATTGAGTCATTAAAAGGAGAAGCTAAAAGTGATGCCATGGCATTTATTCAAAGCTCGATGGAAGAGGCAAAATTAACCGCAGAACAAGACGCTAAAAAAATCATCATAAATACGATTCAACGTATTGGAACAGAAGAAGCAGTTGATAATTGTGTGTCTGTTTTCAATATTGAATCGGATGATGTTAAAGGACGTATTATTGGTCGTGAAGGACGAAATATACGTGCTATTGAAGCTGCTACAGGTGTAGAAATTATTGTTGATGATACCCCAGAAGCTATCATATTATCATGTTTTGATTCTGTAAGAAGAGAAATTGCTCGTTTGTCATTACATAAATTAGTAACAGATGGAAGAATACATCCTGCTAGAATTGAAGAAGTTGTTGAAAAAACAAAAAAACAAATCGAGCAAGAAATTATTGAAGTTGGTAAACGTACAGTAATAGATTTAGGAATTCATAATTTACATCCTGAACTTATTAAAATGGTTGGTAGAATGAAATACCGTTCATCTTACGGACAAAATCTTCTTCAACACTCAAGAGAAGTGGCTAAACTTTGTGGTGTAATGGCTGCCGAATTAGGATTAAACCCGAAACTAGCTAAACGAGCAGGTTTATTACACGATATAGGTAAAGTGCCGGATGCTGAAGCAGATATGGAGACACCACATGCTATTCTTGGGATGCAATGGGCAGAAAAATATGGAGAGATACCAGAAGTATGTAATGCCATTGGTGCTCACCATGATGAAGTAGAAATGAAATTTTTAATTTCGCCAATCATACAGGTTTGTGATGCTATTTCTGGAGCACGTCCCGGTGCGAGACGCCAAGTATTAGATAGTTATATTCAACGTTTAAAAGATTTAGAAGATATTGCTTTCGGATTTAATGGTGTTAAAAAAGCGTATGCAATTCAAGCAGGAAGAGAGTTAAGAGTTATAGTTGAAAGCGAAAAAGTTGACGACCAGAAAGCGGCCGATTTATCGTTTAGTATTTCTCAAAAAGTACAGACAGATATGACTTATCCTGGCCAGGTAAAAGTGACAGTAATTCGAGAAACAAGAGCTGTAAATATTGCTAAATAAAAATCAAAAAAAATCCAGTTAATTAACTGGATTTTTTTTGATTGGTAATTTAATTGTAAATATAGAACCTTCGTTCACTGCGCTATTTAAGGTAATAGTCCCACCATATGATTCTATATGATTTTTTATAAGATAAAGACCTATGCCTTCTGCATTATCATTTTTATGGAAAGTCCTGTAAAGTTTAAATACTTCTTCTCCATATTTATCCATGTCAATACCTAAACCATTATCTTGAATGGTTATTGTAAATTCTTTTTTAGTTTCAATAGAAGTAAACTGAATATATGGATTTCTCTCTGGATGTCTATACTTAATCGCATTTGATAATAAATTTTGGAAAACACTCTCTAAATAGGCAGGATTAAAATCTATATTTATTTTTGGATTAACCTCATTAATTATAGCAGCCTTAGATTGTTTTATTTCAACATTCAACAGTTTTAAAGAATTGTTGATATAATGATAAATATTTAAGTTTTTTACTTGTTCATTTTTATTGGTTTGAACAGATACTATTTCGTTTAAATTAGAAATTGTTTTCGTTAATGAATCAGAAACGGTTTTTATGTGTGCAATAAGCTCTTCTTTTTCGGCGGTCGTTTCTGCTTCATCATAAAATTCTAACAAATTTTCAAAATTTGCAGAATGCGACTTGAGATTATGGGTTACTATATGAGCAAAATTGGTTAATTTATCATTTTGAAGTGTTAGTAATTTTAATAATTTAGCATTGCCAAGTTCATTTTCTTTATGAGCAGTAATGTCTAAATGAGTTCCAATAATTCTGACAGGGTTTCCGTCTTTATCTCGTTCAATTATTTTTCCTTTGTCTGAAATCCACTTATAAGTTCCGTCTTTACATAAAACCCTGTGTTCGTTCGTGTATAAAGGTTTTAATCCTTTTAAATGGTCATCAAAATCTTTAAAATATTTTTCTTTGTCATCTGGATGCACTCTGTCATTCCAATCGTGAGGATTAGACCCAAAATCTTCATTTTTAAAGCCTATTATTTTTTTTGATTCGCAAGAAAAAAACACCCTGTTTAAATGAGCATCAAATTCCCAGATTCCAATGGTTGAGTTTTTAAGTGCAAACTTCCATTTTAACTCATTGAAATTGCTTGACTTTAAATTAGTTAGGTCAATATTCCTTAGTTTTTTTGTTCTAATATTCATTATTATTCGAGAGATTTGGGGAAATCAAATATAACAATTGTACGATAACACTGATTTTATTAATAACAAATATAATAAAAAAACGTTTAAAAACAAAAATAATCGATGAAATGCATTCTATTTTCTAGGATGGTATTTTTCAACAACTTTAGTTAAATGGCTTTTATCTAAATGCACATAAATTTCTGTTGTTGTAATACTTTCATGTCCAAGCATGAGTTGAATGGATCTTAAATCGGCATTGTTTTGTAAAAGATGTGTAGCAAAAGAATGCCTGAAAGTATGTGGTGAAACGCTTTTTTTTAGACCTATTTTTTCAGCCAATTGTTTAATAATTGTAAAAATCATGGCTCTGGTAAGTTGCTTACCTCTCTGTTTAAAAATAAAGTGTCTTCGAAACCCGGCTTAATACTAATATGGTTACGAATTTCGGTTCTATAGAGATTAATATATTTTTGAGTAATATTTACTATAGGAACAAAACGTTGTTTATCACCTTTGCCAGTAACTTTTATAAACCCTTCATCAAAAAACAAATCGGATATTTTTAGGTTTATTAATTCGCTGACACGCAAACCACAGCCATATAAGGTTTCGAGCATAGCGCGATTTCGTTCGCCTTCTGGTTTACTTAAATCTATAGCATTAATTATGCTGTCAATTTCTTCTTCAGAAAGTGTGTCTGGAAGTTTTCTTCCTATTTTAGGAGATTCTATAAGTTCTAGCGGGTTTGTTTTAATATAATCTTCAAAAACTAAATAATTAAAAAAACTCCGCAAACCAGAAATTATTCTAGATTGAGATCTTGCGTTAACAATTTTAGCAGTTTCATAAACAAATTGTTGAATCGTTTCCGTTGAAATGCTAAGAGGCGAATCGCTTATGTTTTTGTCTTCCAGAAAATGGATTAATTTTTCGACATCAAGGGTATAGTTAACGATGGAGTTTTTAGATAGCCCACGCTCTATTTTTAAATAGAGTTGATAATCTTTTAATGCGTTTTTCCAGTTCATTAAAGTAAAAATAATCTATTATTTTAAAATGTAGTTGATTAAAAATTAATTAATAATGATTCTTTAGTTAACTGATAATGGTCATTTCAGTTTGTTTTATAGTGAGATATATTTATATATTAATCAATACATATAAAATCATGAAAAAATTATTATTTTTTATTGCAATTGCAGTAATGTGTTTTGTGAACTTAAATGCCCAAGAAGTAAAATTTGGGGTAAAAGCAGGTCTTAATTTAGCAAATATATCTGGAGACGATACCGAAGATCTTGATGGTAGAACAGCTTTTCACATTGGTGGTGTAGCCGAAATTATGATTACGGACAAATTTTCTTTTCAACCAGAATTATTATATTCTGCTCAAGGAGCCAAATCAACTTATGAAGATCAATTTGAAAAAGAAGAAATAACAATAAAGTTAGATTATATTAATTTGCCATTAATGGCCAAATATTATGTAGCTGAAGGTTTTAGTATCGAAGCTGGACCGCAAATTGGATTTTTAATGAATTCTGAAGCAGATTATGAATACATTGATAAAGAAGATCCAGAATTTAATGAATCAGGTACAGAAGATTTAAAGGATGAAATTAAAGGAATCGATTTTGGTGTTAATTTAGGACTTGGTTATAAATTAGAAAATGGATTAAATTTTGGAGCACGATATAATTTAGGTTTGTCAGACCTTTGGGATATTGATACCGGAGGAATAAAAAATCAAAATAGTGTTATCCAAGTAAGTGTTGGGTATTTCTTTTAATAAATTGTAATAATCAATAAAAAAAAGGAAGCGGATTGCTTCCTTTTTTTTATTAGAACCAATTCTCTTTTAATGCTTGTAGTCATTTCATAAGTAAAAAAAGAGAACATTCTATTAGAGTTTTTTTTAAGAATATTTAATACGCAATTCTACGTATTTTTTGTGGAATCAATAAAAATGTAAAAATAAATTTAAGAATGCATTAAAAAATACATTAAATTTATTTCTTATTAACCAACTAAAAATTAATAAATTATGAAAAAATTATTGTTACCCGTTTTAGCGTTATTCCTTATCGCTAGTGTTAATGCTCAAGAAGTGAAATTTGGCGCAAAAGGAGGAGTTAATTTTGCGTCCTTATCTGGTGATGACGCTGATGGTCTTGATGGCAGAACAAGTATTCATTTTGGTGTTGTTGCTAATATTGGGATATCAGAAAGTTTTTCAGTTCAACCAGAACTTCTTTATTCGTCTCAGGGTTTTACATTGTCTGAAATGGGGTTTGATATAACTGGAAAATTGGATTATATTATTTTACCAGTATTAGCAGATTTTAAAGTTGCAGAAGGTTTTAGTTTACAAGCTGGACCCCAAATAGGATTTGTAGTTACAGATAAGGTAGAAGCAGAAGGAGAATCTGAGGATTTAGATGCCGAGAGCACTGATTTTGGAGCTGTTTTTGGCGCGCAATTCAAGATGGATAGTGGATTGTTTTTCCAAGCACGGTACAATTTGGGATTAAGCGATGTATTTAGCGATGCGGATGTTAAAAATACTGTACTGTCAATTTCTATAGGCTATTTTTTTTAAACTCGTAAAATAATTCAGAATAGGAAGCCAATCGGCTTCCTATTTTTTTATAATAACTTTTGTATTTTTACCCCATGAAAAAACTAATCATCATCAACGGTCCGAATCTTAATTTATTAGGTAAAAGAGAACCTAATATATATGGAAGTTTATCATTTACAGAGTTTTTAGAAACTGTAAAAGAAAAGTATCCAAATATTCAATTAGACTATTTTCAATCTAATGTTGAAGGTATACTTATTGATAAATTACACGAAGTTGGATTTAGTTATGATGGTATTATTTTAAATGCAGCAGCTTATACACATACTTCTATTGGAATAGGCGATGCCGTGAAAGCCATTGAAACGCCAGTTGTAGAAGTTCATATTTCCAACACATTTAATAGAGAAGAGTTTCGTCATCAATCTTTTGTTTCACCAAATGCCCAAGGTGTTATTTTAGGTTTTGGCTTACAGAGTTATGAGTTGGCTATTCAAAGTTTTTTGTAAGACTACTTAGATTTTTAGATAAATAAGACACTTTGATAAAAGTTGTATAAAACAAAAAAGTTCCGATTTCTCGGAACTTTTTTTATCTAATAATCTAAGATGTCTAATAAATCTAATTGTCTATAAATGAATTACTTCACCATAAGCATCAGCTACAGCTTCCATAACTGCTTCACTCATTGTTGGATGTGGATGTACAGCTTTTAATACTTCGTGGCCAGTAGTTTCAAGTTTTCTACCTAAAACAGCTTCGGCAATCATATCGGTTACACCAGCACCAATCATGTGGCAACCTAACCATTCACCATATTTAGCATCAAAAATAACTTTTACAAAACCATCTTTATTTCCACTAGCACTTGCTTTACCAGAAGCAGAGAATGGGAATTTTCCAACTTTAATTTCAATTCCTTTTTCTTTAGCTTGTTTTTCTGTTAAACCAACACTTGCAATTTCCGGATAACAGTAAGTACAACCTGGGATATTTCCATAATCTAAAGCTTCAACATGTTGTCCAGCAATGTTTTCAACACATAAAATACCTTCGGCAGAAGCAACGTGTGCCAATGCCTGTCCAGGAGTTACATCTCCAATAGCATAGTATCCTGGTATATTAGTTTGATAAAAATTGTTTACTAAAATTTTATCTCTATCAACAGCGATACCAACATCTTCTAATCCTATGTTTTCAATATTGGTTTTAATACCAACTGCAGATAAAATAATATCAGCTTCCAAAATTTCTTCACCTTTACTGGTTTTAACAGTCGCTTTTACGCCGTTTCCAGAAGTGTCAACTTTAGTAACTTCAGCAGAAGTCATAATATTAATACCACTTTTCTTAAATGATTTTTCTAATTGTTTTGATACGTCTTCATCTTCAACAGGCACCACATTCGGTAAAAATTCTACAATAGTAACCTCAGTTCCCATAGAATTATAGAAATATGCGAATTCAACACCAATGGCACCAGACCCAACAACAATCATTTTTTTAGGTTGGTTTGGTAAAGTCATTGCTTCTCTATAACCAATTACTTTTTTACCGTCTTGAGGTAAACTTGGTAATTCGCGAGAACGTGCTCCAGTAGCAATTATAATATGGTCGGCACTATATTCAGTTCCATCAACATCAATCTTTTTTCCTGGTTTAAGTTTTCCATAACCTTTAATAACGTCTATTTTGTTTTTCTTCATTAAAAACTCAATACCCTTACTCATTCCATCAGCAACACCACGACTGCGTTTTACAACAGCACCAAAATCTTTATCGAAATCTTTAACAGATAAACCATAATCTCCTGCATGTTTTAGATATTCGAATACCTGAGCAGATTTTAATAATGCTTTAGTAGGGATACATCCCCAGTTTAAACATACACCACCAAGATTTTCTTTTTCAACTACAGCGGTTTTAAAACCTAATTGCGATGCTCTAATAGCTGTAACATAACCACCAGGTCCACTTCCAAGAACAATAATATCGTATTTACTCATGAGATTTTTATAATCAGTTAATATTAGGTTACAATTTACGAAACGTATTTTGAATAAAGAATTTAGAAACTTAAAAATTTGAATGTTTTGTTACCTTTGTTTTAAGAATTCGAATATGAACATACCTATAACCAGTTATCCTCGAGTTGTAATTATTGGCGGTGGTTTTGCTGGAATTGCCTTGGCAAAAAAATTATCAAAACAAGAATTGCAGGTTGTTTTGCTGGATAAGCACAATTATCATACGTTTCAACCACTTTTATATCAGGTATCTACGGGTGGATTAGAGCCAGATTCTATTGCGTATCCTATTAGAAAAATACTTAAAGATTTTCCTAATTTTCATTTCAGACTAGCGAATGTAAAAAAAATTAGTACGGAGGAGAAAAAAGTAATCACTAATATTGGCGAACTTAAATTCGATTACTTGGTAGTGGCTTCAGGCGCGAAAACCAATTATTTTGGAAATTCTGAAATTAAAAAAAAGAGTATGGCCATGAAAACCATACCGGAATCTTTAAATTTAAGAAGTTTAATTCTGGAAAATTTTGAAGAAGCCTTATTAACTTCCGATTTAAATGAACGCAATGCATTAATGAATTTTGTTATTGTTGGCGGTGGTCCAACAGGTGTTGAGTTAGCTGGCGCTATGGCAGAAATTAAAAAAGGCATTTTGCCAAAAGATTATCCTGACTTAGATACACGAATGGTGCAAATACATATTATTCAATCTAGCGATTGCATTTTAAAAGGCATGAGCGATAAAGCTTCCGCCAAAGCAGAAGATTTTTTAGAAAAGTTAGGTGTTAATATTTGGAAGAATGTAAGAGTGACTAATTACGATGGTAAAACGGTAACTACCAATACCGATTTAACATTTGAAACCGCCACTTTAGTTTGGGCTGCTGGCGTAAAAGGAGCAACCATTAGAGGATTGAATACTAAAGAGTTTGTTACAAAAGGGAATCGACTTTTAGTTAATGAATTCAATCAGGTAAAAGGATTTGATAACATTTTTGCAGTTGGCGATATTGCTTGTATGGCTAACGATGAATTTCCAAATGGATTACCAATGATGGCGCAACCAGCAATTCAACAAGGAAAACAATTAGGTGAAAATATGATTCGACTAATTGAAGAAAAACCAATGGTTCCTTTTGAATATAAGGATAAAGGAGCGATGGCTACCATTGGAAGAAATAAGGCGGTAGTGGATTTACCAAAATTTAAATTTCAAGGAGTATTTGCATGGTATGTATGGATGTTTGTGCACTTATTTTTCTTAATAGGCTTTAGAAACCGCGTAGTGGTTTTTATAAATTGGGTCTATAATTATATTAGATTTGATAGAGAAGCACGTTTAATTATTAGACCTTTTAAAAAGAAATTGAGACGAAGTTAATAGTTAAGTTATAAATCATCTGTAAAATGCCTGACACTTTTTTCTTTGCTGAATTTGTCTTTATTATATTTTGAAGAATCTCCTTTAGGAATTGATAAAGATTGCCAGTTTTCACCTTTTAAAAGTTTCCCTAAAAACACTATTTGGCCTACGTGATAAGAATAATGGGCTAATTGTCTGTTAATAGCTTCGGTAACTGTATGTCCTTCATTTCTAATGTAGATAATTCGCTCTAAATCATTTTCATTTAATGGTTTTATGGCATCAAATAAACATTTCCAGCCTTTGTCCCAATGAGCTATTAGTTCTTCTTTTGAATTAAAAGAATCTTCAAATTCAGAATCGCGATGTCTCCATGTTTTTTCACCATCTTCTGTTAAAAAATTGGTCCATCGACTTAGCATATTTCCAGAAATATGTTTCACAATAATAGCTATGGAATTCGAATCTGTTACAAATTCTTTCTTAAGTTCTTCAAAAGTTAACTGTTCAAAAGTTTTGTCTCCTAAACTTTTATAATATTCAAATTGCTTAATTACAGAAACCAAATAGCTATCCATATATTGAATATAATTTTTATTCTTTTGGAATAAATTTTAAAGCAACCCCGTTAATACAATGTCTTACACCCGTTGTGTTTTTTGGGCCATCATTAAATAAATGACCTAAATGGCTACCACAAGTTGCACAATGTTCTTCAATACCATAATATAAATTAGATCCGCTTTCAAAAGCAACATTACCTTTTATTTCTCTATCAAAACTAGGCCAGCCTGTACCCGAATCAAATTTATTTTCACTTTTAAATAAAGGAGTATTACAACCTGCACAAACATAAGTACCTTGTTTATAGTTTTTATTTAGAGGGCTTGAAAATGCGCGTTCTGTTCCCTCTTTCCGCATAACATAATATGCTGCTTCAGATAATTCGGCTTTCCATTCTTTATCTGTTTTGGTTACTTTGAAAGTCTTACTAGCTTCTTTTTGAGCGTTACTATTACAGCTAAGAAACATTATTGATATAAGATAAAATTATAAATTTCTTCATTTTGTTTTTTTTAATAGGTCGAAATTAATTGGGAAACTTAACATTTTTAATGAAGTGTTAATTATAAAAAATAAAAATAAAATTCTGTAAAAAAATAAAGGTACAATTTTTGTACTTTTAATGAATATTAAAACACAAGAACGATGAAACTAAAAAATGTATTTATAGTATTTGCAGTAGCAGGATTGATTTCAGCCTGTGCTGTAAATCCATTTACAGGTAAAAAAACAATGGCGTTAGTGCCAAATTCTCAATTGTTTCCAACTGCTTTTGCGCAATACGATCAATTTTTAACTGAAAATAAAGTTATAAAAGGAACAACAGATGCTGCTATGGTAACCAGAGTTGGTCAAAAAATAGCAGTTGCTGCAGAACGTTGGTTAACTGCAAATGGCTATGTTGGTTATTTAAACGATTATAAATGGGAATATAATTTAGTAGATGATAAAGCGGTAAATGCTTGGTGTATGCCAGGAGGAAAAATAGTGGTTTACACAGGTATTTTGCCAATAGCAAAAGGAGAAACTGGTTTAGCGGCAATTATGGGACATGAAGTTGCACATGCCTTAGCAAATCATGGTCAGCAACGAATGAGTGCTGCTTATCTGCAACAAGGTGTCGCTATTGCTGGAAATATTGCGATTAAAGATGAAGCAGTCTAGAAATGCTTTTAATCAATATTATGGAATTGGTTCTCAAGTTGGTGTGATGTTACCTTTTAGTAGAAGTCATGAAACCGAAGCAGATAAAATAGGATTATATATAATGGCTATTGCTGGTTATAATCCAGATGAAGCTGCCGAACTATGGAAACGTATGAGTGCTGGTAGTACCGGGCAAGCACCACCAGAAATATTAAGTACGCACCCTTCAAACGATTCACGTATTGCAAATCTTACAGCTTTAGCGCCAAAGGCCAAAGCAGAAGCTGCAAAATTTGGGGTAACGACATTTAAATAAGAGTTTTTCACATAAATTAAAATATTTAGTTACTTTAGGAGCTGCTCATAAAAAGAGCAGCTTTTTTATTATGGCAGTATTGGAGAAAGGAAGTAAAAAGCTTCTCAACGCATGGGCGTTTTACGATTGGGCAAATTCAGTTTATACTTTAACCATTGCATCATCAATCTTTCCCATATTTTATTCCGCTTTATTTTTAAGTGAAATAAAAAAAGTTCAGGCATTTGGTTTTGAATTTAAAAGTACCGCATTAATCACTTTTGTAACTGCGTTTACGTTTTTAGTAGTTGCATTTACATCGCCAATTCTATCAGGAATTGCAGATTATGTTGGTAATAAAAAGAATTTTTTAAAATTCTTTTGTTATGTTGGAAGTGCTGGTTGTATTGGTTTGTACTGGTTTGATATTTCACCAGATGGAATTCATTTAAGTTTGTTGTTTTATTTTATGGGATTAATAGGGTATTGGGGCAGCTTGGTGTTTTATAATTCTTATTTACCAGATATCGCATTTCCAGAACAACAAGATAAAGTGAGTGCCAAAGGGTTTTCATTGGGTTACATCGGGAGTGTTATTTTGCTTGTTGTTAATTTAGCTATGGTTATGAGTCAAGACGATGGAGCCTGCTAAAATGCAAATGATGCGTTATTCTTTTATCACGGTTGGTTTATGGTGGGCATTATTTAGTCAATATTCGTTTTATTTTCTGCCAAAAGGAACTTCTTCAGGTCATAAAGTCACCACCGCAGTGGTTTTTAATGGACTTAGAGAATTGAGGTTAGTTTGGAAAGAACTAAAGCAAAATTTAAGATTAAAGCGTTATTTATACGCTTTTTTTGTTTTTAGTATGGCGGTACAAACTATTATGTTAGTAGCCGTTTATTTTGGCGAAGAAGAAATAGCCTGGGGTGGAGATGGTGAAAAAACAATGGGACTTATTGTTAGCATATTAATAATACAAATAGTTGCCATATTAGGAGCGGTTTTAACTTCAAGGGCATCAGCTAAATTTGGAAATATAAAAACCTTAATTTTTGTAAATGTTGTTTGGATGCTATTGTGTTTTTATGCTTATTTCATGAAAACGCCATTGCAATTTTACATAGCAGCTTCTTTAGTTGGTATGGTTATGGGAGGAATACAGGCTTTAGCAAGATCAACATATTCTAAATTTTTACCCGAAACAGAAGATACTACATCATATTTTAGCTTTTATGATGTCGCTGAAAAAATAGGTATCGTAATTGGAATGATAATTTTCGCATCAATTGACCAGATAACGGGTAGTATGCGAAATGGTATTTTGTTTTTGTTTTTATTCTTTTTAGCAGGTATTATTTTATTGTTTAGAGTGCCTGAATTAAATACAGAGAAGTAATTATTGAATAAAAAAAATCGGAACCTTTAAGTCCCGACTTTTTATTTTGATTGATGATTTTATATTTTATCAGAATATTAATAAATTAATTTTTATTAAAAGTTACACTTCCATAATCAGAATTGATTTTAACTAAGTTTGATGAATTATTTTTACCGTAATAACCTTGGTAATAATATTTATTTGAATCTTTATTTTTTTTAGTGAATTCAAAACCTTCTGTATTTCTTACCGAAGCATATTCTGTATTTATATCGAAATTGAAATGATATTCAGGATGATATCCAATAGTAATTCCTAAGTAATCAGATTCAATATTGAGGTTGCCAGCATTAGCGGTCATTTCATCAATTTTAAGAGAACCGTAATCACCTTTAATACTTACATTTTTATAAACTTCGCCTAATCGCATCGATAAATAATCACCATTTCCAGTTACATAATTTACTTTATTTATATTTATTGAACCGTAATCACAATTAAAATAAACATTTTCAGCTATTTCAATTACAGACTTGGTATAATCTGCATTAATATCTAATTTTTTAGTTTTTGCCACAGTAAATCCGCTATAATCTGCATTAATTTTTCCGGTATTTATATATTCAAAATAACAGTTGTTAGTATAATCGAAAGACAAAGAATTGTTTTCTGCCATAAGCTCTTTCGTAGTAATCTTACCATAATCACAATTAATAGTAGCTTTACCCTGTAGTTTATCTAAATTGATGCTTCCATAATCATTATTTAAATCCACACTATTGGTTATAGGAAGTTTTACAACATAATTAATTTCCATACTTACATTATTGCTGCTTCCCCAATTCCACCAGGATTTTTTGTCGTTATTAAAAATAGTTTTAGCATCTACCAAACTTGACGTTGCATTAAATTTTACGTTAATGGCGTTAAGTTTGTTTTGTACTTTTTCTTCATCATTTCCACTCACTTTTATAGTAACTTCAATAATTGTTTTATTACCACTATAAGTAATAATATCTAGGTTTCCGTAGCTGTTATCAATTTTTAAAAGTGCATCGCTATTAACAGTATACTCTTTTTTAATAGTTTTTTGTTTTTTGTATTTTCCATTTAAAGTGTTGTTCCCTAAAGCAATTGCAGGTAATAAAAAAAGTAGTATTGCTGCTTTATATAATAGTTGAATTTTCATTGTTTTGTTGTTTAGATTGTTTTACATTTTCTATAGTTTCCATAACATTTTTTAAGATGTTTATTCTTGTTTGAAAATTTGAAATCATGGCATAAATAACGCGTTTATCATCTCCACTTTTTGTTAAATCAATTTTAAGTGATTCATATTCTTTTTCAAGAATTTTCATTTGTTTCAGACCATCATTAATTAGTACTTCGGTTTCTGGAGAGCGTTCTTCATTAAGTTTTAATAATTCTTCTGAAATGGTTGAAGTAAAGAAATTTTGAGTTTTAGACATTTCTGTTGAAACACTTGCTAAATCTTTAACTTGTTCAGTTGGTTGTAGCATAGTAAAAACACTTATTAATAGCGCAATTGAAGCTGCAATACTTAGAAATGGTTTCCAGTAATTTGATTTTCTTGAAGCAATTATTACAGTTTCAGAATTTTGATTTTTTAATTTTGATAAAAATCGTTGCTTATGCCCAATGTTTGGGTTTTCAAAATCAAATTCTGAATGCAATGTTTCAAATAGATTATCAATTTTATCCTTTTTCATTTTTCATTTTTTTAAACTACTAATTCTAATTTTTTTCTTAAACTTTCTTTAGCACGAGATATCATCGTTCTGCAGTTAGATTGAGAAATTTTTAAAATTTCGCTAATTTCTTCATAATCAAAACCTTCAATAAGATGAAGTGTTAAACATAGTTGATAGTTATCCTTTAGTGTTTTCATAGTTTTTAAAACCTGATTTGCTTTAAGGCTTGTAATATCCTCACAATTAATACCTTCTACGCTATCTTCAATTTTATAAATAATATGATCTAAGAGGAACGTTGTTGTTTTTACTGTTTTTTTTATAATGATAAATACTGTTATTAATTACTATTCGCTTTAACCAAGAACCAAATATTTTAGCATCTTTAAGACTATCTAATTTTGTGAACGCTAACAAAAATGAGTCTTGCATGATGTCTTCTGCTTCAAAACTGTTTTTAACAATTCTTAATGAAGCATTGTACATGGCCTTATAATACCTGTTGTAAACTTCCAATTGCGCAGATTGGTTGTTACGACTTACAGAGTTCTACGAGTTGTTCAATATTTAGTTTGGTTAGTGTCACTAAAGCAAATTGATATTATAAAGATTAACATACTTTAAGATTGTTACAGTTTGAAGAAAAAAAAATTCCCACATCAATTTAATGTAGGAATTTAATTTTGAGCAAAAATTATAAAATTTAAGATTTAGCAGGTTTTTCGGCTTTATCAATTTTTATTTTTAGTTCTTGAGATTTCTCATCTAAATCAATATTAATACTATCACCTTCTTGAACATGCGATGTTATAATCTCTTCAGCTAAAGCATCTTCAATATACTTTTGAATGGCACTTTTTAATGGTCTCGCTCCGTATTGTCTGTCAAAACCTTTTTCGGCAATAAAATCTTTAGCCTTGTCACTCAGGTTTAAATTATATCCTAAATCTTTAATTCTTAATAAGAAGTTTACCAAGTTCAATATCAATAATTTTGTTGATATCTTCTTTTTCTAAAGCATTAAACATTACCACATCATCAATTCTGTTTAAAAATTCTGGTGCAAACGATTTTTTCAAGGCATTTTCAATAACACCACGTGCATTTGCATCTTCTTGTGCTTTTTGTGAAGCGGTTCCAAAACCAATACCAGTACCAAAATCTTTAAGTTTACGAGCTCCAATATTTGAAGTCATAATAATAATGGTATTTCTAAAATCGATTTTTCGACCTAAACTATCTGTTAAATAGCCATCATCTAGAACTTGAAGCAGCATATTAAACACATCTGGATGTGCTTTTTCAATTTCATCTAAAAGAATTACCGCATATGGTTTACGTCTCACTTTTTCGGTTAATTGACCACCTTCTTCATAACCAACGTATCCTGGAGGTGCTCCAACTAATCTAGAAATGGCAAATTTCTCCATATATTCACTCATGTCAATTCTAACAAGAGCGTCTTCACTGTCAAATAATTCACGAGATAAAACTTTGGCTAATTGTGTTTTCCCAACACCTGTCTGACCTAAAAATATAAATGAACCAATCGGTTTGTTTGGGTCTTTAAGTCCTGCACGATTACGTTGAATAGCTTTAACTACTTTAGCAACAGCCTCGTCCTGACCAATTACTTTTCCTTTAATAAGTTGTGGTAATTCGGCAAGTTTATTAATTTCTGTTTGAGCAATTCTGTTTACAGGAATACCAGTCATCATAGAAACCACATCGGCAACATTATCTTCTGTAACTATCTTCACGATGTTGTTTGGTGTCTTCTTCCCATTTTTCTTGTGCAATTGCTAATTCTTTTTCAAGACGTTTTTCATCATCTCTAAGTTTAGCAGCTTCCTCATATTTTTGTTTTTTAACAACCGAATTTTTTGTCTCCTTTACAGTTTCTAATTGTTTTTCAAGTTCAAGTATTTGTTTCGGCACCTCAATATTAATGATGTGAACACGCGATCCAGCTTCATCTAAAGCATCAATAGCTTTGTCTGGTAAGAAACGCTCAGTCATATATCTATTGGTTAATTTTACACAAGCTTCAATAGCTTCTGGTGTATAATTAACATTGTGATGTTCTTCGTATTTTTCTTTAATATTGTTGAGTATTTCTATTGTTTCTTCAACGGTAGTTGGTTCAACAATTACTTTTTGAAAACGACGCTCTAAAGCACCATCTTTTTCAATATATTGTCTGTATTCGTCTAAAGTTGTAGCACCAATACATTGAATTTCGCCACGGGCTAAAGCAGGTTTAAACATGTTAGACGCATCTAAACTTCCTGTAGCACCACCGGCTCCTACAATAGTATGAATTTCGTCGATAAACAAAATAACATCGTCATTCTTTTCGAGCTCGTTCATAACCGCTTTCATGCGCTCTTCAAACTGACCTCGATATTTAGTACCAGCTACTAAACTGGCTAAATCTAAAGTAACAACACGCTTGTTAAAAAGTATTCTCGATACTTTTCGTTTTACAATTCTAAGCGCTAAACCTTCTGCAATGGCAGATTTACCAACTCCAGGTTCACCAATTAAAAGTGGGTTGTTTTTCTTTCTTCTGCTTAAAATTTGGGAAACACGCTCAATTTCTTTTTCTCTACCAACTACAGGGTCTAGTTTACCATCTTCTGCTAGAATGGTTAAATCACGACCAAAATTATCTAAAACCGGAGTTTTTGATTTTTTATTAGTTTTTCCTGTCGGGGTATTAAAAATATTATCTTTTGAAGTGTCGTCCTCAGCATTTGAATCATCATCTTGAAACGATTCTGCTTTTGGTTCTGTATAATCGCTGTCGTTTGTAATCATAAATTTGAATTGTTCTTTAACATTGTCGTAATCAACTTTAAGCTTATTTAAAAGCTTGGTAGTGGGGTCGTTTTCATTTCTTAAAATACAAAGCAATAGATGCGCTGTATTTATAGAAGTACTTTGAAAAAGTTTAGCTTCCAGAAATGTTGTTTTTAAAGCACGTTCTGCCTGACGTGTAAGATGTAAGTTCTTTTTTTGATTTGAAGCGGCCGTAATACTTGGGTTTGCCGGACTTAATATTTCAACCTTGCGTCTAAGGTGGTTTAAATCCACATCTAAAGCATTTAAAATATTAATGGCTTTGCCATCGCCGTCACGTAAAAGTCCAAGCATTAAGTGTTCAGTCCCAATAAAATCGTGACCCAATCGTAACGCTTCTTCTTTGCTATAAGCAATTACATCTTTTACTCTAGGTGAAAAATTATCATCCATATTAGTTTCCTTTCTGCATTAAAAATACTAAAACATTTTACTAACGGCAAAAACTATACCTTAAAATGTGTGAAAGTTGCTAATTGACGAAAAAATCTTTATAAAATCAAAATTTTTGTATATATACTTATTAACGAAAAAAGACATCAAAATTGTTAATAAAAAACACGAAAAAAGGCCATTTTTAGTCTCGTCTTCACTATTGAAATACGTATATTAGCATGTTTTGAAAAACTCATAAAACTTAATTAAATTATTTATGGCAGAAGGAGAAAAATTGATCCCTATTAATATTGAAGATGAGATGAAAACGGCTTACATTGATTATTCAATGTCGGTCATTGTGTCACGTGCATTACCTGATGTAAGAGATGGATTAAAACCTGTTCATAGACGTGTACTTTTTGGCATGCATGAACTAGGAATTAGAGCAAATACAGCACACAAAAAATCAGCAAGAATAGTTGGAGAAGTTTTAGGTAAGTATCACCCGCATGGTGATACATCAGTTTACGACGCCATGGTGCGTATGGCTCAGGAATGGAGTTTACGATATATGTTAGTTGACGGACAAGGTAACTTTGGTTCAATAGATGGTGATAGTCCTGCAGCAATGCGTTATACAGAAGCACGTATGCGTAAAATTGCTGAAGATATGTTGGCCGATATTGACAAAGAAACTGTAGACCACAAACTGAATTTTGATGATACTTTACAAGAACCAACTGTATTACCAACACGTATTCCAGGGTTATTAGTTAACGGAGCATCTGGTATTGCGGTAGGGATGGCTACAAATATGCCACCTCATAATTTAACAGAAGTAGTTAATGGTACTATTGCATACATTGATAATACAGAAATTGAAATTGACGAACTTATAAAACATGTAAAAGCACCAGATTTTCCAACGGGCGGAACTATTTACGGATATGATGGTGTTAAAGAGGCGTTTCACACTGGTCGTGGTAGAATAGTGGTGCGTGGTAAATCGGTTATTGAAGAAGTACAAGGGCGTGAGTGCATAATTGTAACTGAAATACCTTACCAGACTAATAAAGCAGATATGATTAAAAAAACTGCTGATTTAGTGAACGATAAAAAACTAGAAGGAATTTCTACGATTCGCGACGAGTCCGATAGAAATGGAATGCGCATCGTTTATGTTTTAAAGCGCGATGCCATACCAAACATAGTACTTAATAAATTATATAAATACACGGCGCTACAATCATCTTTTAGTGTAAATAATATTGCACTTGTAAACGGTCGTCCGCAGCTTTTAAATTTAAAAGAGTTAATTCATTATTTTGTAGAACACAGACATGATGTTGTTGTAAGACGTACTACTTACGAATTGCGCAAAGCGGAAGAACGTGCCCATATATTAGAAGGATTAATTATAGCTTCCGATAATATTGATGAAGTAATAAAAATAATCAGAGCGTCTTCAAATGCTGATGAAGCCAGAGAAAACTTAATAACAAGATTCGAACTTTCAGAATTACAAGCCCGAGCCATTGTTGAAATGCGTTTACGTCAACTTACTGGTTTAGAGCAAGATAAATTACGTTCTGAATACGAAGACATCATGAAGCTTATTATTGATCTAAAAGATATTTTGGAAAGAAAAGAGCGTCGTATGGAAATTATTAAAGAAGAATTGATTGCCGTAAGAGATAAATATGGTGATGAACGTCGTTCAGTAATTGAGTATGCTGGTGGCGATTTAAGTATTGAAGATATGATTCCTGATGAGCAAGTGGTTATTACTATTTCTCATGCAGGTTATATTAAGCGTACTTCGCTTAACGAATACAAAACACAAAATAGAGGGGGTGTTGGCCAAAAAGCATCAACTACCAGAAATGAAGATTTCTTAGAGTATTTATTTGTTGGTACAAATCACCAATACATGTTATTCTTTACGCAAAAAGGAAAATGTTTCTGGATGCGTGTTTATGAAATTCCGGAAGGAAGTAAAACCTCAAAAGGTAGAGCCATTCAGAATTTAATAAATATTGAACAAGACGATGCGGTTAAGGCATTTATTTGTACGCAAGATCTTAAAGATGAGGAGTATATAAACAGTCATTATGTCATTATGGCTACAAAACAAGGTCAGGTTAAAAAGACTTCTTTGGAGCAATATTCACGTCCAAGAACAAATGGTATTAATGCTATAACCATTAAAGAAGACGATATTTTATTAGAGGCAAGATTAACAACAGGCGAAAGTCAGGTTATGTTAGCTCTTAAATCTGGTAAAGCCATTCGTTTTGAAGAAGCTAAAACTCGTCCAATGGGTCGAAGTGCATCTGGTGTAAGAGGTATTAGACTTGCCGATAAAAATGATGAGGTAATAGGAATGGTAACTATTGAAAATCCACAAGAAGAATCGGTATTGGTTGTTTCTGAAAATGGATATGGTAAACGCACCTATATTGATGACCCGGAAGATGGAGAGCCAGTATACAGAATTACCAATCGTGGTGGAAAAGGTGTAAAAACTATTTCAATTACAGAAAAAACAGGTAAATTAGTAGCCATTAAAAGTGTCACTGATACAGACGATTTAATGATTATTAATAAATCAGGAATTGCTATTAGGCTTAGAGGTGAAAAATTTAAGAGTTATGGGTAGAGCTACTCAAGGTGTTAAATTAATCAATCTTAAAAACAACGATTCCATTGCAGCAGTTGCGAAAGTTATGCACGATGATGATGAAGTAGCAGAAGATATAACTGGAGACATTGAAAACAGTGCCGATTTAGATGATGGCACAACTCTTGATACTAACATAGACGAAAATAACACTGAAAATTAAATTAAATATTATTAAAAATGAAAAAACAGATTATCATCGCTTTAACATTTTCAATATGTGCATTTTCATTTGCGCAGAAAAAAGAATTGAAAACAGCAGAAAAAGCAATAAAAGGAAACAATTTTGCCGAAGCTAAAGCAGCATTAAAACAGGCAGAAGGGCTAATGTCATCAATGGATGATAAACTAAAAGCTCAATATTATTATTTGAATGCAGAAGCATTATATGCAAATGGAGCAGGCACAATAAATGATATTGATTCTGCCTTAGAAAGTTTGGATAAAGTACAAGGATCTTATAGTTCTGAAGTTTCAGTATTAAAACAAACTATGGTTAATGGTATATTAACTAAAGGGAATAGTTTTTATGAGAAAAAAGATTTTTCAACATCATCAAAATATTTTGAAAAAGCTTACCGTTTAAGTACTAAAGACACTATTTTCCTATATTATGCAGCTGCAACGGCAGTTAATGTTCAAGAATATGATCGAGCATTAACTTTGTATGAAGAATTAAAAGGATTAGGCTATACAGGTATTGAAAAACAATATTTTGCTACCGATTCTAATAATGAAGAAGAATTATTTTCAAATAAAGATTTAAGAGATATTTCTGTTAAAACAAAAACACATACTAATCCAGGAGATAGACTTTCAGAATCTAAAAAACCAGAAATTGTTAAAAATGTTGCACTAATTTATGTAAGCAATGGTGAAGATGAAAAAGCATTAAAGCGATGAAAGACGCCAGAGCTGAAAGTCCTGATGATGTGAATTTAATTTTATCTGAAGCTAATATTCACTATAAATTGGGAAATACTGACCAATTTAAGAATTTATTAGAAGAAGCTACTAAAATGGACCCGAATAACCCAGAATTACAATATAATTTAGGTGTTATTACGGCAGAGTCTGGCGATCTGAAGCAAGCAAGAGTATACTATGAAAAATGTATTTCTTTAGACCCAAATTATATTAATGCTTATATTAATTTAGCGGCTTTAATTTTGGGTAAGGAAGAACCAATTATAAAAGAAATGAATGGTTTGGGTAGTTCTAAAAAAGATGATTTAAGATATGATGAATTAAGAGGTCAGACGTCAAGAATTATATAAAGATGCCGTTCCATTTTTAACAAAAGCTATGGAAATTGATGATAAAAACATAAGTGCTGCAAAAACTCTAATGAATATTTATAGTATTCTTGGTGAAACTGCGAATCATAAAGATATGAAAGCTAAAGTGGACGCTCTTGAAGCTGCTGGAGAAAATTAATATTTCATATTTCTTTTGCCCAATAAAAAAAGCCGCAATAAGCGGCTTTTTTTATTTGTGGTTTTTCTTGTATCCACCTTGAAGCAAATATGATTTCGTTAACATGAAATATGTTCGAAGTTAAACTAAGTTTTAACTTTTTTCTGATAAAATCAATTTTGAAATTTTTAAGTAGTAAGTTATATCACTTTTTTAATTACACGAAGTTTATGAGTATGTGTTTTTTTGTCTACGTTATAAATGCCGGAATGGTCTAACCTGTCTACTCTCACTTTTCCGTGTGCATGAATTATATAGTTGTCTTTCATAATGATACCAACATGCACGATTGCACCTTCATTATTATCGAAAAAAGCTAGATCTCCTGGTTCGCTTTCTTCAATAAAACTTAAAGCCTCACCTTGAGTTGCTTGTTGCGAAGCATCACGTAAAAGTTTGTAACCATTAAGCTTATAAACCATTTGTGTAAAGCCAGAACAATCGATACCAAAAGGTGTTTTACCACCCCATAAATAAGGTGAGTTTAAATATAAAAAAGCGGTTTCTAATAAGTGGTCTTTAGGTTTTTTGCCTGATACAGAATGGCCATCATGTGTATGGTTTAAAATAGCTAACGCATTTAATGTCGAACCTAATAATATGGGGTGTAATTGATCGTTGTCTTGAATAAATTCAACTAAATCTATAGACAGTTTAAGGTTTCCTTTCTGAAGTAATTGGTAGTTTTTTTCGTCTATTTCTAAATATTGTTTATTGTCTATCCAGCCTTCGTAGTTATCAAAAGACAATCTTATTCTGCTCCAATTTTTACGGAGCTCTAAAATTTTAAAAGACTCGCCATAAAGCACTTGAGAAACTAATTCACTCTTATCAGAAGCATCAAATCGTAAAGGAACAATGCTTAAATTACAAATTCCGTATTGCATATAATTATTGTCTATTGCTTATTGATAATTATATATTGAAATACGATGAAATATAAAATGCATATTCCAAATAAAAAACTTCGAGTAACAAACCATATTAAAATAAAAAATATTCAATTAAAAATAATCAAAAACGTTATCGTTCAATTATAATTGCCGAAGCTCCACCACCACCATTACAAATAGCTGCCGCACCAATTTTAGCATTGTTTTGCTGTAATACATTTAATAAAGTGATTATAATTCGAACTCCCGAGCAACCAAGAGGATGCCCAAGCGAAACGGCGCCACCGTTCACATTGACGTTTGTGTCTTTAAGCCCCAGAATTTTCATGTTAGCTAAACCAACTACAGAAAATGCTTCGTTAAACTCAAAATAATCCACATCTTCTATTTTAATTCCTGCTTTATCTAAAGCTTTTGGTAATGCTTTTGCTGGTGCTGTTGTAAACCATTCCGGTTGGTGCGCTGCATCGGCAAAACTTTTTATAGTGGCAAGTGGTTTTAAACCAAGTTCTTGCGCTTTTTCTTTACTCATTAAAACCACAGCACCTGCACCATCATTTATAGTAGAGGCATTGGCTGCAGTTACGGTTCCATCTTTAGTAAATGCTGGACGCAACTGGGGAATTTTATCCAATTTAACATTGGTAAACTCTTCGTCTATACTAATAATAACAGGTTCTCCGCGACGTTGAGGTACTTCTACAGGAACAACTTCATTATCAAATTTACCAGCTTCCCAAGCCGCCGCAGAGCGTTTATATGATTGAATTGCAAAAGCATCCTGATCTTCTCTGGAGAATTTATATTCAGTTGCGCAGGCATCTGCACAAACTCCCATGGCATTTTGGTCGTAGGCATCCACTAACCCATCTTTTTGCATGCCATCAATTAGTGATGCAGGTCCAAATTTCGTACCTGTTCTCGCATATAAATAATGAGGAATTAAACTCATATTTTCCATACCGCCAGCAACAATAATATGTGCATCGCCATTAGCAATACTTTGGGCCGCTTGCATAACAGCTTTCATACCAGAGGCACAAACTTTATTAACAGTTGTACATGGTACCGTATTTGGAATACCGGCATAAATTGCTGCTTGTCTTGCTGGTGCTTGACCAGCACCTGCTTGTATCACATGGCCCATTAAAACTTCGTCGACCAAATCTGGTTTGAGATTGATTTTGCTCAAAGCTCCTTTTATAGCTATGGCACCAAGTTGAGGTGCTGTAATGGTTGATAATGCTCCCATAAAACTGCCAATGGGTGTTCTTGCTGCAGATACAATTACGACTTCTTTGTTCATTAGTTTATTCTTAAGCTTAGTACATGCGAAAATAATCAATTTTTAGTAGAAATTTGAACGATTCGGTCATTATAAAAAATGGTGGAAGTTTATAATTTTATTACATTTGGTTTCTTTAACTTTTTAAATGAAAGACTTCATAAATAAATTATACAGAAATCATTCCTTAATTTATAAAGGATTGCTATTTGTTTGTACAACATTTTTAATTGTGTATTTGTTTCCTAAAAGCGGGAAATTTAAGTACAACTTTGAAAAAGGAAAGCCTTGGCAATCTGAAGTGTTATTAGCACCTTTTGATTTTGCAATAAAAAAAACAGATGCTGAATTAACTCTTGAAAAACAAGAACTTACAGATAATTCTTTTTTGTATTTTGATTTAGATGGTACGGTTAAATCACGGATTTTACAATCATACGCACCGCAATTTAGAAAAGCGTTTTCCGATTCAATTCCGCGAGCCACTTATAATAGTTTATTTAAAGTAGGTCAAGAAATTATATCAGAATTTTATGCGGTTGGTGTTTTAAGTGAAAGCTATAATTTTTCCGAAACCAGTAATGTTGTTATTCTTGAAGACCGTGTAAAGATACAAGAAGGTTTTTTTTCTGAAATAATTAAACAAGATGCTATAACACCAATCATTCAAAAAATTCTGGTAAAACATAATTTGGTTAAGTTTAAAACAGATTTTGTATCGTTATTTTTTGATTTGATTGAACCTAATTTAACCTTTAATAAATCGTTTACCGAAAAAGCATTACAGGAAGAATTAAATAAAGTAGCATTAGCCAGAGGGAGTGTTGAAAAAGGCACCTTAATTATCGCAAAAGGAGAAGTAGTTGATGCCGAAAAATTCCAAATATTAAAGTCTTTACAATCTGAATTCGAATCTCAGGAATGGAGTAAGTCAAATTATTACTGGATAATTTTTGCTTATACATTATTAGTTGCACTTGCACTACTCATGTTATTTTTGTTTTTAAGCAAGTATCGAAAAGAAGTGTTTGAAAATAATACGAAAGTCACCTTTATTTTCTTTAATATCTTCTTAATGATATTTATTACAACACTGGTTGTAAATTACGATTCCAAGTTTATTTATGTAGTGCCTATTTGTATTCTACCTTTAATATATAAAGCTTTTTTTGATGCGCGATTAGGTTTATTTGCTCATGTTATTACGGTATTATTACTTGGGTTTATAGTGCCTAATAGTTATGAGTATATGTTTCTTCAAATACTCGCTGGAATTGTAACTATTTTAACGGTTTCTGAACTTTATAAACGCGCTAATTTATTTATATCTGTAGGTCAAATTACATTAGTTTACATAGTGGCTTATTTTGCATTTTTTGTTATTCATGAAGGAAGTGTGGAAAACATTAAATGGGAAATGTTTATCTGGTTTATATTGAATGGACTAGCAACATTATTTGTGCAACCATTAATTTATGCCTATGAAAAGATATTTGGTTTGGTATCAGATGTATCACTTTTAGAACTGTCTGATACAAATTCTACGCTTTTAAAGGAGCTATCTAATAAGGCGCCAGGAACTTTTCATCATTCCTTAAATGTAGCTAATCTAGCCGAAGCTTCAGCGAACGAAATAGGTGCAAATGCTATGTTGGTGAGGGTAGGAGCATTGTATCATGACATTGGTAAAATGAAGAACCCAACTTATTTTACTGAAAATCAGTCTTCAGGAATTAATCCGCATGACGAATTATCATCGAAGGAAAGTGCAAGACTCATAGTATCGCATGTTATTGATGGTATAGAAATAGCTAAAAAATACAATTTACCAGATCGGGTAATAGACTTTATTAGAACGCATCACGGAACAAGTGTTGTATATTATTTTTATATGCAGGAAAAAAAGGATATTGAAGAAGTTAAAAAATCAGACTTTTGTTATCCAGGACCTAAACCTTTTAGCAAAGAAACGGCTATTTTAATGATGTGCGACAGTGTAGAGGCAGCTTCAAAAAGTTTAAAAGAACCAACATCTACAAAAATCGACGCCTTTGTAGAAAGTATTGTGGATAAGCAAATTGAAGAAGGTCAGTTTTTAAATGCCAATATTACATTTAAGGAGATACAATCAATTAAAAAGGTACTAAAACACAAGCTTGCAAACATTTACCATTTGCGGATAGAATACCCTGAATAATTTTTATAAAAAATTAAATAAAATAGTTGCGTTCTTGTTAAGTATAGATTACATTTGCAACCGCAATTTTATTGCATAAGTTCATATTATTTAATAGGAGAGGTGCCAGAGTGGTAATGGAGCAGTTTGCTAAACTGTCGACGGGTAACTGTCGCCAGGGTTCGAGTCCCTGTCTCTCCGCAAATAAAAGATAACCAAATCGGGGTGTAGCGTAGCCCGGTTATCGCGCCTGCTTTGGGAGCAGGAGGTCGCAGGTTCGAATCCTGCCACCCCGACGAACCTAGTAATAGGAAGTATCAAAACACTGTTAATCGTATGATTATCAGTGTTTTTTGTTTTTAGGCATTTTATTTGATGCCAAATGAAAGCAATTAAACCCAATAAAAAGGTGTACAATCAGGTGTGCACTTTCTCACCAGAATTGTCGTAAATTTAAAGAGTCATTTTACTTTTGTCGCCACGAAGTATTATTTTCATTGATACTTTTTTGTAAATAGTTAACTCTATTTTATGAATGCTCTTTTTTCGGGTAACAAGTTCTGTAGTTTTAAGATGCAATTAACAAATTAAAGTCTTGAATTTTTTGGACAAACTAAAATCGGAATCAACCAAGGTTTAAAATAAACTTAAAAAGTGATATGTGAGTATTTTATATAAAAACCAAAGGATTTCAATGTACATCAGAAATATATTTTTAAATTATAAATAGAACTTAAATAGTAAAAGCATTAATATTTTTGATAAATTAGTTTGTTTTAAACTCTGCTATTTAGAGCTTATAAAAATTGATTTTATTTCAAAATTAAATTACAATGCATAAAATATTTCTGTATATACTACTTTTTATTGTAGCTACACCTCTTTATTCTCAAAACGAATTAGATTCGTTAACGGTAAAATTGGAAAAAGAAATGGCTATGAGGGAAACTTACGACCAAGCCAAAGAATCGCGGATTGCTAATTTAAAGACACTTTTATCTGATGCGAATATCACTCCCGAAAATCATTATTTTATTACCAACAAGCTAATAACGGAGTATGAATATTACAGTTTTGATTCTACACTACATTTCATTGAAGAAAATTTGGCGTTGGCAAAAAATTTAGGGAACGATTATTTTTTAAAAGAATCCACTTTAAGACTTGCAAAACTTTTAGCAACATCGGGCAGATATGATGAGTCTATAAATTTACTTGAAGAAATAAGCACATCAAATTTATCGCAAGAATTAATAAGGGAATATTATATAATTTATAAAAGGTGTTATTATGAACTTAGAACTATTTCGAGAGTAAATAGTATAAGTGCAAAATACAACCAATTATATTTTGCCTATAAAGATTCCTTGGATGCTCAAATATCCAAACTTGGTGAAAATTCAAAAATGTACTTAGAAGTTACTGAACAAAATTTTCGCGATGCATTTGATACTAGAAAAGCACTAGAAATAAATGCTAAAAGATTAGCTCTTGCTAAAATGGGAACTCGAGAATACGCGATGGTAGCCTTTAATAGGTCTTATATGAGTTCTGAAATAGATGGAAACAGATTAAATCAAAAAAAGTATCTAATTCTATCAGCTATTTCAGATATCCAATCATCTGTAAAAGACAATGCTTCTATGGCAAATTTGGCTGTAATTCTTTTTGAAGAAGGCGATGTCGAAAGAGCTCATAAGTATATTGACTTTTCTTTTGAAGATGCCAAATTTTATAACTCAAAATTAAGGTTTTTAGATATTTCCTATGTGTTACCAGTCATATCAAAATCATATGAAACAGAAAATGTTAAGCAAAGCAATAAACTTAAAAAGCAATTAATGTATATTAGTTTCCTATCTATAATATTAATGATTGCTTTGTTTTTCATTTTTAAGCAATTCAAAAAAATTAAGTTAGGGCGAGAATATTTGAAAACTGCCAATTTACAGCTTAAGGATTTAAATGAAAAATTAAGTTTTACAAATAAAGACCTTAAAAGATTATATGAAGAGCTTTCAGCAGTCGATATTATTAAAGAACAATATATAGGAACCTTTTTGAATTTATACTCGGAGTATATTGATAAACTCGACGTTTACAGAAAAACAGTTCGAAAATATATAGTTACCAATAAAACGAATGATTTACTTGAACTTATTAAATCGAAAAATGTAGTAGATGAGGAATTGAAAATATTCTATACTAATTTTGACAAATCTTTTTTGCATATATATCCACATTTTATTGAAAGTTTTAATCAGCTATTGAATGAAGAAGGAAAAATTATTGTTAAACAAGAAGATGCCTTAACAGTTGAATTACGAATTTTCGCCTTGATTCGATTGGGTATTTCAAACAGTTCTAAAATCTCAAAAATATTAAGATACTCGGTGAATACCATTTACAATTATCGCGTTAAAGTTAGAAATAGCGCTATTAATCGAGAAGCGTTTGAGGATTTGGTAAAAAAAATAATGTAAAATTAAGAGTGTGCTAAATTTCTTAACCAAAAATTATTGAATTCTAATATTTTTCAAATAAATCCTTTTAATTTTTCTGTGTTACCAGTATATTTTCACTACTTTATTTTTTATTTATTTTAAATTTAAACACCTAATTAACAAATATTTAACAGTTCTTTAAGTTGTACTAAATCTACTTATTTTGTACTTCGCATTGTACTTTTCAAGTCTCTTGGTTTAATTTGTTTCATGCCATTCATTATTTAAGGGCTAAAAACTAAATTAAACTAAATATGAAAAAAAACAATTTAATTTTAAAATCGTTCACCATTCTATTTATTATTTCATCATGGTTTTCTTTTGCACAAGAAATCACCATAAAAGGAGTTGTAAATGATGATACAGGAATGCCTGTTCCTGGAGTAAACGTTATTAAAAAAGGGACTAAGAGTGGTACCATAACAGATTTTGATGGAGCCTATACTATCAATGCAGAAGTTGGGTCAACATTATCATTTAGCTATGTTGGTTTTGTTACACAAGATGTTGTCGTAAAAAACAGCTCTAGTTTAACAGTTACCTTGGCACAAGATTTAGCACAACTAGATGAAGTTGTGGTTATTGGGTACGGTACTCAGAAAAAAAGTGTGGTTACAGGCGCCATTTCTGGAGTTAAACAAAGTGAATTGGAAGATTTACCTATTACCAGAGTGGAACAAACTTTACAAGGTAGAGTATCTGGTGTAACTATTGCTGCAAATTCTGGCCAGCCAGGATCTTCATCTACGGTTAGGGTTAGAGGTATTACTACTTTAGGTAGTAACGAACCTTTGTGGGTTGTTGATGGTGTTATTGTAGATTCAGGAGGTATTGGTTTTTTAAACCAATCGGATATTGAATCTGTAGAGGTATTAAAAGATGCCGCTTCTCAAGCCATTTATGGTGCCAGAGCAGCTACTGGAGTTATTCTTATTACTACCAAAAAAGGAAAATTAGGCAAGCTTAGTATAAATTATAATGGTTACACAGGAGTATCTTCTACCGCTAGAAAATTAGATTTATTAAATGCTACGGAGTATACTACGCTTTTAAATGAAAAATCTGTTAATGGAGGGGGAAGTATTTTATTTTCAGACCCAGCATCTTATGGTGAAGGTACCGATTGGCAATCAGTAATTTTCAATAACAGTGCTCAAAGAACTAGTCATGAATTTAGTTTGAGCGGTGGTAACGATGTTTCTAAATTTTATGCATCATTTGGATATAACGATCAGGAAGGTATTGTTATGAGTGATATTTCAAAATATACAAGAAAAAATATCCGCTTAAATTCAACACATAATATTACCGATAAGCTTCGTTTTGGACAAACAGTGGGGTATTCAAACGAAAAAAACATTGGTATAGGAAATACCAATAGTGAATATGGAGGGCCATTATCATCTGCTATAAATTTAGACCCATTAACACCAATAGTAGAAACTAATGCTACATTGGCTAGTCAAGCACCATATACAAATAATGGAATATGGAGAGATTCTAATGGAAATCCTTATGGTATTTCAGGATTGGTTGCTCAAGAAATGTCTAACCCATTGGCTTATCAACAAACACTTTTAGGTAATTATAGTTGGGCCGATAATTTTGTGGGGAATGCATATTTGGAACTTGAACCTATTGAAGGCTTAAAATTCAGAAGTACTTTAGGTGGTAAATTGGCGTATTGGGGTTATGATAGTTATTCTCCGGTATCCTATTTAAATGCAGCTTCTATAACTACTCAAAATAATATTTCCAGAGGAACCAATAAAGGGTTTGGTTGGAATTTAGAAAACGTTGTTTCTTATACAAAATCATTAAAGAATCATAATTTCAGTGTATTACTTGGGCAAGGTGTTTATGTGGATAACATAACATCGGGAGAAACTGTAACCTATTACAATATTCCAGTTGATAGTTATAAAGACGCTTCGTTTAATTTCGACACTGCAACAGACCAAATTAATGCTTCGGCTTCGACAGGTACGGAGCATATAGTAACATCATTATTTTCTAGGATAAATTATGATTATAACGAAAAATATTTACTTACTGCAATTATAAGACGCGATGGATCTTCACGTTTTGGTAGTAATAATAAGTACGGATTTTTCCCATCATTCTCCGCAGGTTGGGTGCCATCAAAAGAGTCTTTTTGGGAAAACAACGAGGTTGTTAACCAACTAAAAATTAGAGGAGGTTATGGTGTAACTGGTAATGATAATATTGGGGATTTTCAATATTTATCTACTGTTAGTGGTGGAAGAAATTACACCATGGGAACTTCTGGTTCTGTAACCATTGGTAATAGTCCTGATGCACCGTCAAATCCAGATTTAAAATGGGAAGAAACAAGTCAGTTAAATATTGGTTTCGATGCTAAATTTTTCAATAATATTTCGGTAGCATTCGATTGGTATAAAAAAGAAACAACAGGTATATTACAAAGTGTTACAATTCCTGGTTACGTTGGTGCAGTAAGCAGTCCAACAGGAAATGTGGCAGATATGGAAAACACAGGTATTGATTTAGAACTTGGATATAATACAAAAATTAATGAAGTTAATGTCTCATTAAATGGAAACGTTTCATTTTTAAAAAATACAGTAACCTATTTAGGTAATGATGTAGATTTTTTATCGGGTGGAGCAACCATTCAATCAAGTAGCTACCCAATTACTAGAACACAGGTAGGGCAACCGGTAAATTCTTTCTACGGGTTTAGAACCAATGGTATTTTTCAAAACCAAGAAGAGATTAATAGTTATGTGAATTCTACAGGTACAATCATTCAACCTAATGCACAACCTGGAGACTTTAAATGGAAAGATTTGGATGATGATGGAAATATCGACTCAGACGATAGAGATTTCTTAGGAAGCTCTATTCCAAAAATCACCTTTGGGTTTACCATGAATTTAGATTACAAAAATTTTGATTTATTGGTATTCTGTCAAGGTGCAACTGGAAATAAAATCTTTCAAGGTTTAAAAAGACTAGATGTAGAAAATGCCAATTACCAAACGGCTGCTTTAGGCAGATGGGTTGGTGAAGGGACTTCAAATACTTATCCAAGATTAACAACAAACGATACTAATAAAAACTTTGCTAACCCTTCTGATTTTTATTTAGAAGATGGCGATTATTTAAGATTCAAAACCGTTCAAATTGGTTATTCACTTCCAGCGGATGTTTTAAGTAAATATGGTATAAATAAATTGAGAATTTATTTAACTTCAGAAAACTTATTAACGTTTACCAAATACAGTGGGTACGATCCTGAAATTGGTGGTGGTATATTTGGAATTGATCGTGGTTATTATCCACAGGCAATTACAAATCAAATTGGAATTAATTTACAGTTTTAATAAAAATATATAGAGATATGAAACTAATAAAATTAAAAAGAATAGTGAGTTTATGTATTGGTCTGCCAATAGTATTTCTCATGATATCATGTAGTGAAGAGTTCTTAGAAGTAGATCCGAAAGGAACCACTTTAGAAGAAAACTACTATACAAATGAAGCAGAAGCGTATTCTGGTCTAGTAGCAGTTTACGATGTTATTGGAAAACAATCTAAAGGTTTTGAAAACATGATAGCCTTATTAAATTCGGGATCAGACGACCATTATACAGGTGGCGGAAGTTCATCGGATGGATCACAACTACAGGCGTTTTCTAATTATACCATTAGTGAATCTACTGTAGCAGAAAGTTATTGGGATGACTTTTATCAAGGTATTTTTAGAGCAAATACGCTTTTAGTAAAACTACCAGGTATTGATATGGATGAATCTTTGAAATTGAGATATACAGCTGAAACAAAAGCATTAAGAGCTATTTACTATTTTGAATTGGTAAGACTTTTTGGGAATATTCCACTTATAACAGTTCCTTTAACTAGCGGCGAATATTATACTGTTGTTCAAGCAGACCCAAGTGCTGTTTATGCACAAATAGAAACAGACTTAATTGAGGCAATTACTGATTTGCCAATATCACTAAGTATTGCAACAGAAGGAGGTCGTTTAACTAGAGGTGCTGCAAAAGCTGTTTTAGGAAAAGTGTATTTGTATCAAGATAAGAACGCTGAAGCTGCAGCGCAGTTTGCAGATGTAAATGGAACACCAGGAACTACAAGTACCTATGGCTATAAATTGCTTGATAATTTCTCAGATTTATGGGTAGTAGGTAATAATTACCACAGTGAAGCTATCATTGAAATTGCACATACCGACGAAAGTAATGCCGATTGGTGGTTTTGGGGTTCTAGTAGTGACGAAGGTAACAGTTTAAATGTTATGGTTGGCCCAAGAGGTTATGTGCGTACCACTGGTTCTACTGCACCAGATTATGCTGCAGGATGGGGTTTCAATATTATAACTCAAAGTCTTTACGATGCCATGAACGGCGATCCAAGATTTGATAGTACAATTGAAAATTTACAAGCTTATGTTGATTTAGGTGAAGTTGAGTTAGAAGAAAGCTATCAATATACGGGCTATTACCTTAAAAAGTTTATGCCTTTAAATTCTGATGTTTCAACAGGTGGAGGTGCTACCGTGCTTAATTATAAACAACACACTTACATGATTCGTTTAGCCGACACCTATTTATTAGAAGCGGAAGCACTAGGAGGAACGGGAGCACGCGCACAGGCTTTACTTGATGCGGTTAGAGATAGAGTAGGATTGCCTTCTGTAACGGTTTCTTTAGAAGCAATTTGGAATGAACGACGTTTAGAATTAGCTGGTGAAGGTCATAGATGGTACGATTTGGTAAGAACAGGTAAAGCAGCTACTGTTTTAGCAAGTAGAGGATTTGTAGCTGGAAAAAATGAAATTTTACCTATTCCTTTGGCCGAATTGGAAAATACGTTAATTGTACAAAATCCTAATTATTAATCATTAAAATAAAATTATAATGAACTTAAATATAAAATTAAATAAAGTTGTTAAGTTTTTGTCTATAGTTTTAGCTGCTTTGGCAGTATCTTGTCAACCAGATACATTAGGAAGCGGTAATGGACTTACGGCAACAGATTTGGATGCAAGTTTTACTATTACAGAGGTTGCAAGTGCAAATAACACTTATCTGCTTTCTGCGAACAATAGCTATATAACATCATCTTGGGACTTTGGTTTTGGTGCAGGTTTTTCAAATGGAGGAACCGCCGAAGAAGTATTTTTCCCAGATGCAGGAACTTATAATATTCAACATAAAGTAACTGGGATAGGTGGAGCTTCTGCCATTATTTCACAAAGTGTTGATGTTGAAACGTCCGATCCAGTAGCAGGAAACTTAGTAAGAGGTGGAAAATTTGCAGACGCTAGTGATCATGCAGAATGGACGGTTTTAAACATTAGTGCTAGTGGCGCAAGTTGGACGTTCAATACTGGCAGTGCAACTATTGTTGCTGGTGGTTGGAACCAACAAGCTATTTATCAAGCTATTGATGTTGTTGCAGATAAAGAATATAAAATAGATATGATTGTATCTGGTAATGGAAACAATGAAACTTGGTTCGAAGTATTTGCTAGTACAGTTGCACCTGTTCAAGGAAGTGATTATGCCAATAATGTTGTTATGGGGCTTAATACCTGGGGAGGTTGTGGTACTGGTTCCTTTAGTGGTTTACTTTCTACTGCTGGTTGTGTAGATAGTTCCTATACAAGTTCTAAAAGTAATAAAGTAACCTTCGCCGCTTCGGGCACTATTTATTTAGTCATTAAATGTGGTGGTAACCAAACTTCTGGTATTACCGTTAAAAATGTAGAAATGAGAGGTTCTAATTAATATAAAAACATAGTTTAGATTAATAGTTGTTTTGAGTTTGTTTAGTTTAATAGCCCATATGCATCAAAGTATGGATATGGGCTTAAACTTTTAATAAAAAAATCTGTATTTTTAAAAGCGCAACATAAGTTATTTTATATGTTTAATGCTATGCTAATAACTTTATGTCTATTCAGTATTGAGTAATAACCAATTTGAATTAATGAATTTAAATAATATTTAAATGAATCATCCTATTGCACTTTTAATATTAAGTTTTTTGTTGATAAAATGCTCATCATCTGATTCAACTTCTAATGAACCAGATGTAACACCTCCTAATCAATACATAACTTACAGTAATGTAGATTTATACGTTACAAAATCTGATAAATCAGAGTTGTTTAAATTACAATCTACAAAAGTGCCTTTATATACAGAGAATATTAATTTCTCAATTAGCGTAAATGCAGAGACAACCTATCAGGAAATGGACGGTTTTGGGTTTTCATTAACTGGCGGTAGTGCTTTGCATCTTAATAACATGTCTGCTTCGGCACGAACTAATATTTTAAATGAACTTTTTAGTGTAGATAATATAGGTGTAAGTTATCTAAGAGTAAGTATTGGCGCTTCCGATTTAGACGCAGAAGTGTTTTCATATAACGATTTACCTGATGGTGAAACCGATGTAAACTTAACTAAGTTTTCAATTGAAAAAGATAAAGAAAACCTCATCCCAGTTTTAAAAGAAATTTTAGCCATCAACCCCAATATTAAAATTATGGGGTCCCCATGGTCTGCACCAACATGGATGAAAACCAATAACAATTCCATAGGAGGAAGTCTTAAACCAGAATATTATGCTGCTTATGCCAATTACTTTGTAAAATATATTCAAGCATATAAGGCAGAGGGTATTACGATAGATGCCATTACGGTTCAAAATGAACCTTTACATGATGGTAACAACCCAAGTATGTACATGGAAGCACTAAGTCAAGCCGAATTTGTTAAAAATCATTTAGGACCTGCTTTTGTGGCTGCAAATATTGCAACAAAAATTGTAGTTTGGGACCATAATGCAGATAATCCAAGTTATCCTATGACCATATTTGCTGATGCGGAAGCCAATAAATATATTGATGGTTCGGCATTCCATTTATATGGAGGATCTATTGATAATTTAAGTACGGTGCATAATGCATATCCAAATAAAAACCTATATTTTACAGAACAGTGGGTTGGTGTTAATAGTGAATTTAAAGACAATTTACTTTGGCACACACGCGAGTTAATCGTTGGCGCCACGCGAAATTGGTGTAAAACGGTATTGGAATGGAATTTGGCTGCAAACTCCAAATTAGAGCCACATACTAATGGTGGTTGTACTGAATGTTTAGGTGCTTTAACCATTGATAATAACACCGTAAAAAGAAATGTGGCTTATTACATTATTGCCCATGCTTCAAAATTTGTAAGACCAGGTTCAGTACGAATCAATTCAAACTATGCTTCAGATTTACCAAATGTAGCATTTAAAACGCCTAGTGGAAATATTGTAGTAATAGTAGTGAATAACACAGCTGTCAATAAAGCTTTTAATATAAAAACAACAGGCGAATCTGTAACAACATCTTTAGATGCCGGTGCTGTTGGAACGTATGTTTGGTAATCAGCATTTAAAAAGAAATCAATTATGAAAAACAAATATTTTGGTTTAATAGTATTTTGCTTGGTTTTAACACTAGGCAATGGTGCTAATGCTCAAATATTTTTACATGCTGAAGGCCAAAACATTGTTGACGGAAATGGAAAGAATGTGCTATTACGAGGTTTAGGTCTTGGTGGATGGATGGTGCAGGAAGGGTATATGTTGCAAACTGGCGAATTCGCAGGACCACAACATGTTATCAAACAAAAAATAGAAGACCTTATTGGTAAAGAAAAAACAAAGCAATTTTATGATGCTTATTTAGCTAATGGTATTACCAAAAGAGATATAGATTCTTTGGCTGCTTGGGGTTTTAACTCTGTGAGATTACCAATGCATTATAACTTATATACACCACCTATAGAGGATGAAAAAAACGGCGAAATCACTTGGATTGAGAAAGGGTTTCAAATGACAGATGACTTGTTGCAATGGTGTAAAGAAAATAAAATGTATCTTATTTTAGATTTGCATGCCGCACCAGGCGGACAAGGGAATGACGCCAATATTTCTGATTACGATAAATCGAAACCTTCCCTTTGGGAAAGTGAAGCAAATCAAAAAAAAATGATTGCTTTATGGCAGAAGTTAGCAAATCGTTATAAAGATGAACCTTGGATTGGAGGTTACGATATAATCAACGAACCTAATTGGAATTTTACGGGAGAAAACATTAATGGATGTGACGAAACATTAAATGCGCCTTTAAGAACCTTAATGGTTAATATTACGAAAGCTATTAGAGAAGTAGATCGTAATCATATTATTTTTATTGAAGGTAATTGTTGGGGAAATAATTACGAAGGTATTTTTCCGCTTTGGGACGATAATACGGTATTAAGTTTTCATAAATACTGGAATTATAATACGCCAGAATCCATTCAAAAATTCTTAAATTATAGAAAGGAATATAATGTGCCAATTTGGTTGGGTGAAAGTGGTGAAAACTCAAATGTTTGGTTTAAAGAGGCCATTAGCTTAGTTGAAAGCAACAATATTGGCTGGGCATTTTGGCCCATGAAAAAAGTGGATAATATAGCGGGGGTTACTTCCGTTACCAAAAATTCCGATTTTGATATTATTCACAACTATTGGAAAAATGGAGGCGAGAAACCATCTGAAGCGTTTGCGTTTACCGCATTAATGCAATTGGCCGAAAATTACAAAATGGAGCATCTCACAATAAAACCCGATGTTATTGATGCCATGTTTCGACAAGTAAACACGAACACCACCAAACCTTTTAAAAACAATAATATTCCAAGTATAATATACGCAACAGAATATGATTTAGGAACGAATGGTTATGCATATCGGGATGAAGATTTTATTAATTACAGGGTATCTACTGGTATTAGAGTTTCCTGGAATAAAGGAAATAAAATGCGGAATGACGGTGTCGATATTCAAATGTGTGATGATAAAAATTCAAACGGTTATGAGATTTTCGATATTCAAGATGGGGAATGGTTGCAATATACTGTTACAGCACAAACAGGAGGCTCGTTTGCTATTTCAATACGCTATTCAAGTAATGTTTCAGAAAGTAACATTCATTTGGAAAATAAGGGAAAGCACATATCAAAAGTGTTCGCCCTACCAAAAACAACTAACAATGAAGCCATTTATAAAACAGTAACTTTTGCAAATGTAAAATTAGCAAAAGGAGAAAATAAAATTAAGCTGGTCTTTGATAAAGGTGGCATCGTAATTAAACTATTTAGAATTTAAACGAAATTAACAGATATACATATAATACTATGAAAAATAAATATTTAGGTTTAATAGCATTGTTAATGCTAATGGTCTCATGTAATAATTCTAAAAAAGAAGAATTGAAAATAACCGATACTACACCAGAAGAAAACGTGGTAAAGTCTTTTATAGACCAAAAAGTTAAAGTTTTTACAACTGCAAAAGATACAGATTTAAAGCTCACACAAACCAATGACGCAGTATTTGGTACTACAAATCAACCAACCGAAGCTGAAATTTCGGTTTTTGTGAATCCAAATAAAACATTTCAGGAATTTTTAGGAATTGGAGGGGCGATAACAGATGCTTCGGCAGAAGTATTTGCAAAATTAAGTACCGAAAAACAAGAAGAACTAATGAAGTCTTACTTCTCGAAAAGAAGGTATTGGTTATAATGTTATAAGAACAAGTATTCATAGTTGCGATTTTAGTTCTGCAAGTTATACTTATATCGAAGAAGGCGATGGGGAATTAAAAACGTTTTCTATTGAACATGATAAGGAATTTAGAATCCCCATGATTAAAAAAGCGGCGGCATTAATTAAAGACGACATGGTTTTTTATGCAAGTCCATGGAGTCCTCCGGCTTTTATGAAGACCAATAAAGATATGTTACATGGTGGTAAATTATTGCCAGAATACAACCAGGCTTGGGCAAATTATTATGTAAAATTTATTGAAGCTTATGAAGCAGAAGGCATTCCTGTTTGGGGTGTTACCATACAAAACGAACCTATGGCAGTTCAAATATGGGAATCTTGCATTTATACAGCAGAAGAAGAACGTGATTTCCTAAAAAACTATTTAGGACCAACATTCGAAAAAGCAGGTATGGGAGATAAAAACATCGTGGTTTGGGATCATAACCGCGATTTATTGTCTCACAGAGCTAATACTATTTTTGAAGACCCGGAAGCAGCAAAATATGCTTGGGGAATTGGGTTTCACTGGTACGAAACTTGGGCAGGTGGCGACCCTATGTACGATAATCTTAAAAATGTTAAGGAATCGTTTCCAACTAAAAACTTATTATTTACAGAAGGTTGTCAGGAAAAATTTGATGCCACTCAATATCAAAGATGGTCTAATGCGGAACGCTATGGAAACTCAATGATAAATGATTTTAACAGTGGTGTTGTGGGTTGGACAGATTGGAATATTTTATTGGATGAAACTGGAGGTCCAAATCATGTTGGGAATTTATGCTTCGCGCCAATACATGCTGACACAAAAACAGGCGAATTAATTTATACACCATCTTATTACTATATTGGTCATTTTTCGAAGTTTATCAATCCTAAAGCCGTTAGAGTAAGCACCACAACAAGCAGAAGCACTCTTGAAAGTACCACGTTTAAAAATACAGATGGCTCTATGGTTACGGTAGTAATGAACAAAACGGATACCAAAATCGTCTATAATTTGATAGTGAACGATAGTAAGATTTCATTAGAAATTCTACCACATGCTATGCAAACGTTACTGTACTAAACTTAAAAATAAACATTAAACCTTAATACAAATGAAAAACTTCACAACCCTAATCCATTTTTTAGCGCTACTATTTTTTATAAGCTGTGGATCGGATAGTGTAGATGATACCGATGGCAATGGAGGTTCTACTATAACACCTTCAAACTTACAAGTTTCAGTTACCATTGCAGGTGCAGATATTAGTAATCCTTATGGTGACGGAAGTGGTGTCGTTACTTTAACGGCTACTGCTGATGATGCTATTACATATCAATTCGAATATAATGGTACTACATCAGCAGCTCCAACTGGAACAAAAAAATATACTTTTCAAAACTCTGGCACTAAAGTATATGCTATAACTGCGATAGCTATTAGTTCAGATAATAAATCCATTAGTCAGACATTGAATGTTGAAGTATACTATAATTATACGCCTTCTACAGAATTAATCTCGATGCTTACAAATGATGCTTCCAAAGAATGGCGCATCAAGTTTGAAAGCTCAGGACATTTTGGCTATGGTGATGCGAATGCAACTACAGCAAATTTATGGTCTGCGAAAGCTTATGAGAGAGAAAATTTAGGGGCTTATGATGATAGGTTTACTTTTAATACAAATGCAACATTTACGCATACTACAAATGGTAATGTTTATGGGAAATCTGTTCCTATAACATCAGATTTAGGAGGAAGCCAAGGTTTAACTGCAAATAGCGATGGTGAATTCGAAAATTACCCTTATGCTAATTATTCTAAAACATGGTCGCTAAGTTTAGTTGAAGGAAAAGAAACTATGACATTATCAGGCATTGGATTTCTAGGTTATTATACTGGTGGAAATCATGCATATACCATAATTTCTAGAAGTAATACAGAACTGTCTGTTAGCTGTATTGGTGCAGATGGTTTAAAATGGTTTGTTGTTTTAACAACAGCTGATGTGCCAGATAGAAATCAAGGACCAGCAAATTCTATATATAAAAATCTGGTTTGGTCTGATGAATTTGATGTGAATGGAGCTCCGAATACGACAAATTGGGGTTACGACTTAGGCGCTGGTGGCTGGGGAAACAATGAATTACAAACCTATACCAATAGCACCGAAAATGCGATAGTGGAAGGTGGTGTTCTTAAAATTAAAGCAAAAGCAAATGGTAGTGGTTATACATCAGCCCGATTAAAATCTCAAGGCTTGCGAAAATTTACTTATGGTAGAATTGAAGTACGGGCTAAATTACCTGCGTCTACCGGGACGTGGCCAGCTATTTGGATGTTGGGATCTAATTTTACCTCCGTTGGATGGCCAACTTGTGGTGAAATGGACATTATGGAACAAAAAGGATGGGAAAAAAATAAAGTTTTAGGAACTTTTCATTGGCAAGATAGTGCTAGCAATTCGTATGCAGGATACGGATTAGATACTACTGCGAGTACATCAACTACAGAATTTCATTTATATTCATTAGAATGGACTCCAAGTGTTATATATGTGCTTTATGATGATGTGCCCTATGTCACCTTTACTAATAATGGCAATTTACCGTTCCATGCAGACTTTTTTGTTATCCTAAATATTGCGATGGGTGGAAATTTAGGTGGAACTGTTGATCCTAATTTTACACAAGATACTATGGAGGTAGATTATGTTAGGGTGTATCAATAAATAAATATTGAACCGTATTCGAGTAGATTAAAAGTAACTTTCTAATAAGGATTTTTAAAAAACATTTTCATTTTATTAATATAAGTTAAAAAAACAAGTACATGAAACGAAATTTAATAGTAACAAGCATCTTACTTTTTGTGGTGGTTATCTTCGGATATTCTCAATCAAAGACTAAAATTGAATTAAAAGACAACTGGTATTATTTAAATGGACAAAAGTTCTTTATTAAAGCCATTGGTTACGAAATAGGCGCACGACCAGGACAACATCCTTATGAAGATGCAAAAAAGGATGACCTGGAATTAATGAAATTTGATCTAGATAGAATCAAAGAAGGTGGTTATAACACCATTAGAACTTGGAGTCAATATTCTGAAGCGCAATTAAAACTTGTTCAGGAGTCAGGACTAAAACTTATTATGGGTTTAGAAATAAACCCCGAAGCAGATTATGGAGACCCAAAATTTATTAAGGACAGTGAAAAGGAATTAAAAAGAGTCATGAAATATGCTAAAAATTATGATTGCATCATTTCATACTTGGTTATCAACGAACCTCAAACAGATCATATTCATAGCGTAACAGGTAAAGCATTTGTTGACCTTATGAAACTTCTAATAAACGTTATTCATCAAGATCATCCTGGAATTCCCGTTACGCTTTCTGCCAATGCTATGATTAGCGATTATATGGATGAATCTATATTTGATGTTTATGCCTACAATTGTTATGATCACAATGAAGGACAAACAGCAACCATGGGTTTTAAAGATTACATTAAAGGTTTGAATGAATTAAACGGATTAAACAAACCATTTATAACGACCGAATTTGGATATTCAGTGTCGCCAGAAGGAGGTTTTGGTGAATATGGTTCTAATACCTTAACGCAACAAAGCGATGGGTTGATTTCAAATTATCGAGATCTTATTGACGCTGGAGCTGTAGGTATGTGCCCATTTTATTATGCCGATGGTTGGTGGAAAGGTGGCGACAAATCGGTTCATAACATCAATCAGCCAGAAGAATGGTTTGGGTTCTGGGGCTATAAAGATGTAAACGATAAATATGGTTCGCCTCGTCCGGTTTGGTTTGCAATGAGAGATTATATGAAGGGATTAATTATTAGCCCTAAAAACAAATCGATACATACCAATACTCAAATTCCTTTAGAGCTTTTTAATACTGAAGAGGTTAAAAAAGTTGTGGTGAAATACCTTGATAAAGTGATTTATGAAAAAAACATAACAAACGAAGGCTATTTTGCAGATCAATTGACAATTGACCCAGATGGAATAGAAGATATGGAACTTGCTTTCGAATTTTATGACGTTGATAATAATATTATTAAAAACGAATCAATACTGATATTGGCTTCAAAAACACCTTTTGAATTACCTAAATTAACTATTGAAGTAACTCCAGGAAAAGATTTAAACGAAGGAAAAATAGGCAGTATAAAAACCAATATAGAAACCAAAGAAAATTTTAAATTGGTTGGCGATTTAACATTAAGTTATAATACACACCTTGGATGGGATGTAGGACCACAAGCATCGGTTTCTATAAATGATCAATTGAACAAAAAAATAATTACAGCTGAAAATTTCTTTAATATCCCGGATAATTGTTGGATTGTAAACGCGTCTGCAGGAGTTTTTGTTCAATACGGTAAATTCATTTTTAAAATTCACGATCAAAAAATAATTTATAGAGGCGATTGGGCAAAGGAAGTAGGACGTAAATAATCGGTCTAAAATATTAAACTATCGTCTGGTAAATTATTAAAGAAAAACGAGTAAATAAATAAGGTAATTGAGTTGATTAGCAGAAAAGGGGTGGGTTTTACTCTCAAAAAACGCCGCCCCTTTTTGTCTTTCTTAAGTCGAAATCTAAGAAATGAATTATATTCCGATGTTGTTATATTGGTATTAATGGTTGCGATTACACAGAACCAAAATACTCTACAACAGCTTTAATAAAAATAGCAACACATTCAATTTAAAAACACAATATAGACCAACTAAATAATTAATTATGTCTAAAAAATTATTACTTATTGCATTCGTAGTTTCCTTAGGAGGATTTCTATTTGGTTTTGATGCAGGAATTATATCTGGAGTGATGTCTTATGCAGGACCAGAATTTAATTTAAGTGAAGGACAAGTAGGGTGGGTTGTAAGTTCGCCGTCTTTTGCTGCCATGATAGCAATGCTTATTTCAGGCAGGTTAAGCGATATTGTGGGGCGAAAAAAAATACTGCTGATAGTTGCATTCCTGTATGCGATTTCGGCTTTATTATCGGCTTATGCGACTTCGTATGAAATGCTTTATATCGCCAGAATGATAGGCGGTTTAGCTTTTGGGGCAGCACTTATTTTAGCACCCATGTATATAGCAGAAATATCGACCGCAGAAAATAGAGGTAAACTTGTGGCCATTCAACAATTAAATATTGTTCTTGGTTTTTTCGCCGCTTTTTTAAGTAATTACTTTTTTAATAAATACAATACACCAAACAGCGTTTTTTTAACCGATGAAAATGTTTGGCGATGGATGTTGGGAGTTGAATTAATTCCAGCTCTATTATATTTTATAGCACTGTTTTTTGTACCGCGAAGTCCGCGATGGTTATATCTAAAAAACAAGACAGAAGAAGCAAAAAACGTGTTAACTCAAATACATGGCAAACAACTTGGGGAGCAAGAAATTTTAGCTATCGAACAAAATATTGATGCAGAGAAGAACAAATCAAAAGTGGTAATTAAAGATTTATTAAAAAAGTCCTTACGCTTTATTTTAATGGTTGGGTTTGTAGTTGGTATACTGCAACAAGTTACAGGGATTAACGCAGTATATTTTTATGCGACATCCATTTTTAAACAAACAGGAATAGGCACCGATGCTGCATTTTCATCGGGTGTTTTGTTAAGTACCATAACCGTTATTTTCACTTTAGTAGCCATGTATTTAATTGATAGAATGGGTAGAAGACCTTTATTATTAGTAGGTACAGCAGGAATAGCTTTAAGCTTATTGTTATGTGCTTATGGTTTTAAACAGGCAACATACCAGTTAACTCCTGAAGCTATAAGTAGCTTTCAATTTGAAGGAGCCGATTATCTGGAACCTTTTGCAAACAAATTGTATGACAACGATGTCGATTTTAAAAACGACATGAAATTGGCTTTAGGAAATCAGATATACAGCAAAAACGATGGTGCCATTTTAGAGGCAGCAACCACCATGAATGCCACTTTGGTGCTTATTGGAATTTTAGGTTTTATTGCTTGTTTTGCTTTTTCTTTAGGACCAGTGATGTGGGTGTTACTTTCTGAGTTGTACCCAATTAAATATAGAGGACTAGCTATTGGTGTTATTGCCTTTGTAAATTCATTTTTAAGTTCGGTGGTGCAACTTATATTTCCGTGGGAGTTATCAAATCTGGGTAATGCCATGTCGTTTTTCATATTTGGCGCCATTGCTTTTGTTGGATTTTTTATTTTGTTAAAAATATTACCAGAAACCAAAGGGAAATCACTAGAACAATTGGAGCGTGAATTAGTTAAAAATTAACATTCGTACAGATGAAAAATATTTTTATAGCATGTTTTTGTGCCCTACTTTTTATGGCATGTAAAATGACTAAATTTGAAGAGAATACAACAAAACCAGAATCGAATATTTTAGAAAGAACAGTGGCAAAAGTAACATTAAAAAATACAGATGGAAATTACCAGTTATTAGTAAATAACGAACCGTTTTACATTAAGGGGGCAGGATTAGAATTTGGGAATATTCCAGCTTTAGCAAAGCATCATGGAAATTCATTTAGAACATGGCGAACCGATAATGGGGAACAAAGTGGAAAAGAAGTATTAGATGAAGCTCATAAGTATGGATTAATGGTAACAATGGGCATTGAAGTTGCTAGGGAACGTCATGGATTCGATTATAATGATGAGGTAGCAGTTAGAGAGCAAAAGGAAAGAATTAGAAAAGAAGTGTTAGAACTTAAAAATCATCCATCATTATTAATTTGGGCTATAGGAAATGAACTTAATTTACGAGCAACCAACCCAAAAGTTTGGGATGCTGTTAACGATATTTCTAAAATGATTCATGAAATAGACCCTAATCATTTAACTACAACTACGCTGGCGGGAATTTCACAACAAGAAATTAATTATATAAAAGAGCGTTGTGCAGATATTGATATATTATCTGTGCAGTTATATGGAAAGATAGAGAAATTGCCAGAATATTTAAAAGAGTTTGGTTATACAGGAGCTTATATTGTTACCGAATGGGGCGCTACAGGACATTGGGAAGTGCCAAAAACTACTTGGAATATTCCTGTTGAAGAAAATAGTACCTTAAAGGCTGCAAATTATTTAAAAAGGTATCAAATAGCCATAGCATCAGATCCGAATCATTGTCTTGGGTCTTATGTGTTTTTATGGGGTCAGAAACAAGAACGAACGCCAACATGGTATGGTGTGTTTTTAGAAGATGGGAATGAAACGGAATCGGTAGATGTGATGCATTATATCTGGAATAATAAATGGCCAGATAACAGAACGCCTCAGGTAAAATCTTTTACGCTTAATAAGAAAACAGCTTATGAAAGTGTGATTTTAGAAGCACAACAGGAACAGGTTGCGGTTTTTAAGGTGGTGGATATTGAAAATAATCATATCAATTATCGTTGGGAATTGCTCCTCGAAAGTACATCTTTGCAAGATGGTGGAGATTTTGAAGAGCGGCCAGAAAGCGTAAAAATTGACATAATAAGTGATAAAAACGGAGAGTTAAAATTTATATCACCTAAAAAAGGAATGTACCGTTTGTTTGCATATGCCGACGATGGTTTTAATCATGCTGCCACAGCAAATATTCCTTTTTTAGTAAATTAAAACCAATAAAATGCCATTAGTAATTTTTGGATGCATTAAGGTAACAAAAAGGCAATACAGTGTTTTACAACTTCGTTTAACTGACTCGATAGGGTTTCCTTTTCCCAAGGATGATGAGTTCCAAATACATGATTAGCGCCGTCAATAATTACTATTTCGCTTTTGGGATTCCATTGATGTAACTGTTCAGCTTCTGTTTTGATTTTCAGAAACAACACCAAGAACATAATTTTGCCAAGACCCTTGAGCCATTGGTTTTAAAGTGCTTAATGAAAATTCTACAGTTTCTATCTTTATCGGCAGCATAAACTATGCAAGTATTTGAGTCGCTTTTTTGAATCGCGGCAACTATGCCTTTATCTACCGCAACGGGGAACACAAAACCGTCGTTATAATCGGTATATTCGCCAATAATGTTAATTCTCCCAGGTGAAAAAACCACGACAGGATCTGACTTAAATTTTGCAATGAAACTGTCTTTAATAGTTTTAATTAGTGATGTATTCATTTTTAGTGGTTTAATTTATTTTTAGCATAACAAGCATGACCAAACGAATATAATTTACAATATTTGTTTTTTGCTTTTAAAGTTTATTTTATTTGAAAAATCCGATGTATTGTATAATAAAAATTGAAACTCTTTTTAAAATTAAGCGTATTTGTTTTTTAGCATTTGTAGGTGTTTCGATTTTATCTTGCAATAAAAAAACGAAGTATGTAGGTATTTCTGAGGAAGATATTTTTGTTTCAACAAATCAAATTCCTGATAGTCACTTTTTAGGCGATACTAATTGTAAAGAATGCCATGAAGATGAATTTAAAGCATGGAGCGGGTCCCATCATGATAAAGCAATGCAATTGGCAGACAGTATTTCTGTTTTAGGAAACTTTAAGAACAAAAAGTATACAAGTCAAGGAGTTACCAGTCTTTTTTTTAAAAAAGATGCCGATTTTTATGTAAATACAGAAGGGCCAGACGGGAAATATCATGACTACAAAATTGTTTATACCTTCGGAATTACGCCTTTGCAACAGTATATCGTTAAGTTTCCTAACGGGAATTATCAATGTTTAAGAACAGCCTGGGATTCGGTAAAAAATAAATGGTTCGATTTATATCCCGATTTTAAAGTAGTGCATTCAGAATGGTTGCATTGGTCTAGAGGCGGATTAAACTGGAATACCATGTGTTCTGATTGCCATTCAACAAATGTTCGAAAAAATTACGATTTTAAAACAGAAAGCTTCGATACAAAATACGCTATTATTAACGTGAATTGTGAAGCTTGTCATGGTCCTGGGAAACAACATGTGGATGACGTTCGAAGACTTGGAGATAAATATGCATCAACAGGAACTATGCATATGACATTAAATACCGCGCCTAAAGATCTTGTAGATCAATGTGCCCGTTGCCACATGCGTAGAGAACAATTTTCAGAAGCTTTTAATTTTGAAGGCACGATGTTGGATCATTATTTTCCGCAATTAATTGAAGAGCCCACTTACTATGCCGATGGACAAATTTTAGATGAGGATTATGTGTACGGTTCTTTTGTTCAAAGTAAAATGTATAAAAATAATGTGGCTTGCAACAATTGTCATGATTCACATTCATTAAAATTAAAATTTGATGGCAATGCTTTGTGTGCGCAATGTCACGTTCCAGATAAATATAATACAACAAAGCATCATTTTCATAAAATGGGTACCGATGCGGCTCTATGTATTAATTGCCATATGCCCGGTAAATATTATATGGGAAATGATTTTAGACGCGATCATAGTTTTAGAGTACCACGACCAGATCTTAGTTTAAAATATGGAATGCCCAATGCTTGTGCCGGATGTCATAAAAAAGATGATAAATGGGCATGGGAAGCGTTTCAAAAACAATTTGGAACTGTAGATTCTATTCATTTTTCAGATAAATTGGTTCCTGGTAGTTACAAGACAACCACATGGGCGATATAGGATTGTTAGAATTAATAAATGACAAAAACGAAACATGAAATAGTTAGAGCTTCAGCTGTAAAAGCCTGTCTGGATATAATGCAGAGAACTTTATAAATCAATATTTAACTTGGTTAAATGATAGGTCGGCGGTAGTTCGTGGCGCGACGGTAGATGTTTTAAGTGAAATTAATAACACAGACTATGTTAATTCATTTTTGCCGCTTTTAAAGGATCCGAAAAGAAGTGTGAGAATAAAAGCATTTTATGCGTTAAGCGGTTTGAACGAAAGTAACGTGCCTGAAGTTTATAAAACATCATATGAAAAGGTGAAAAAAGAGTTTTTTACGCATTTAGATACAAATTCAGATTTTGTTGGTGGACGCGTTAAAAGGGCCAATTATTATCTAAAAAAAGGTGATATTGAAAAAGGAATTGCGGGTTATGAAAGTGCTTTATCTATCGATATTATAAATAACCAGTTACGATTAACTTTAGCTAATTTGTATTATAATATTAAAAATTATAAAAAAGCAGAGGAAACTTTTAAAACAATTATTGAGCAGGAACCAGATTATGGTCCGACTTACTATTCATTAGGATTAATGTATGCCGAATTAAACCGAACTAATGAAGCGATAGTACAATTAAACAAGGCTGTTATTAAAATGCCAGAAAACACCAGAGTTTATTATAATCTTAGTTTGCTTTATGACAAAAAGAATGATCAAAAAAACGCCGAAAATATTCTGGTTAAAGGATTAAAAATAGATGCTAATAACGAAAGTATATTGTATGCATTAGCCTATCATTATTCAAAATATGGACATGAAAACAAGGCAAAAAATATATTGACAAGATTAGTCCAATTATTTCCAAATAACGCGCAGTACGCAAGTTTTTTACAAGGATTATCTAAGAATTAAATGCTTTTTTTAGATTGAAAATTATTGCTTTTTAACGTTTGAAGAATCTCGAACTATCAATTCTGCATCCAAAATTATCTTGTTCAAAGTTTGTTTTAAACTTGGGTCTTTTACACGTTCTAAAAAGGTTAAGGCCGCTTGTTTGCCAATTTCGGTACTATGTTGATTAATACTTGAAATTGAAGGCGTAACCATAGAAGTAAATGGTTCATTTCCAAAACCTATTAAAGCTATTTCATTGGGAATATCAATGTTGTTTTCTTTAAGTATTTGTAATGCACCAAGAGCTGCGTAATCTCCCGCAACATAAACCGCATCTGGTCTGTTTTCTAAGGCTAAAAGTTGTGTCATTTTATCTCTACCGTCTTCAATAGTAAGACTACTTTCAAGAAGTAAAGATTCGTCTAAAGGGAAATTATGTTTTTTAATGGCATCTACATAACCTCTGATTCTATTATTAAAAATTCGTGTACGGCGGTAACCTCCAATGTGAGCGATTCGTTTGCAACCCTGCTGAATTAAGTGTTCAACAATCATATGGCTACTTTCGTAATCGTTAATACCAATATAGTCTACATTTAAATCATTTTCACCTCTATCGAATAAAATTAAAGGAATGCCTTTAGATTTAATTTTTTCATAAAAATCTAGGTCAATGGTTTCATTGGCCATAGAAGCAATGATGCCATCTACTTGTGTAAATAATAGGGTGTCAATATTCCGGCATTCTTTTTTAAACGATTCATTCGATTGTGTAATAATAATATTATAGCCTTCTTTATTTAGAACCTCTTCAATATTTTGAATTACAGACGAAAAAAAGTGACTGTTTGTTCTTGGTACAATCACTCCAACTAAGTTACTTTTACCTTTACGCAGTGCGCTAGCTAGATGATTGGGCTGGTAGTTTAACTGTTTTGCAACCTTTCTTACTTCTGCTTTCGTTTTGGCACTAATACGAGAGTCGTCGTGAAGTGCCTTTGAAACCGCCGCTGGAGAAATATTTAAGACATTTGCAATGTCTTTTATCGTTATTTTTTTTTGGTTAACCAATTTTTTATATATTTGCTTAATCGTTTAAGCAAAAATACAGTTTTAGTTTAAATAACCAAAACTGTTAATTGTATGAAATTTAATATGTTTTCTATATATTATATGAAATTGTATGCTTAAACGATTAAGCAATAATTTAATTTAACTAAATAAATAAAAATTATTAACATGAGTAGAGTAGTAACATTTGGTGAAATCATGCTTCGATTAGCACCTCAAGGATTTTTAAGATTTTCTCAAGCAGACAATTTTGATGTTGTTTACGGTGGTGGAGAGTCTAACGTGGCAGTATCATTAGCTAATTATGGTATTTCTGTAGATTTTGTAACACGTTTACCTAAAAATGATATTGGCGAATGTGCCATGATGGAAATGCGCAAAAGAGGTGTTAATGTAGATAAAATTGTTTGGGGTGGTGAGCGTCTTAGGTATATATTTCTTAGAAACTGGAGCAGTTTCTAGAGGTAGTAAAGTAGTGTACGATAGAGCACATTCTTCAATGTCTACTATCCAATCTGGTATGATTAACTGGGAAGAAGTTTTTAAAGGAGTAGAGTGGTTTCACTGGACCGGTATTACTCCTGCTATTTCTCAAAGTTCTGCCGATGTTTGTTTAGAAGCTGTTAAAGCGGCTAGCAAATTAGGTGTTACTATTTCAACAGATTTAAATTACCGTGCAAAATTATGGAAATATGGTGGAGACCGTGAAGCTATCATGACTGAGTTAACTTCATATTGTGATGTTATTTTAGGAAATGAAGAAGATGCTGAAATGCACTTTGGAATTAAACCAGCAGGTGCAGCAGTTCAAACTCATGGACATGACGTTAAAGCTGAAGCATTTTTATCTGTTTGTCAGCAAATGATGAAAAAATTCCCAAGAGCTAAAAAAGTAATTACAACTTTAAGAGGTTCTATTTCTGCATCTCATAACACATGGGCAGGCGTTTTATACGACGGTAAAAAAATGTTACAAACGCGTCAGTATCAAATTACAGATATCGTTGATAGAGTAGGTGGCGGAGATTCTTTTATGGGTGGTTTAATCTACGGATTATTAACGTACCCTGATAACGATCAAAATGCATTAGATTTTGCAGTAGCAGCATCTTGTTTAAAACACACCATTAAAGGTGATGCAAACTTAGTAACTGTTGAAGAAGTTTCCAAACTAATGGGTGGTGATGCTTCTGGTAGAGTTGCTAGATAATATATTTATAAGCCTACAAGGTTTTCAAAACCTTGTAGGTTTTTAACGAATCATATTAGTTTTACAATCTCATTATAATTTTCAATACTTTATGGAAAAATCTATTGCAATTATCTGTGGCGGTGGTCCGGCACCGGGTATTAATACGGTTATTAGTACATTGGCCAAAACTTTTTTAAAAGATGGCTACAACGTTATAGGAGTACATCACGGATATAAAGGTTTGCTTTCGGATAACCCTTCGCTAGTACATTTTGATTTTCATCATGCCGATCGTATTTTTAGCCGCGGTGGTTCTACATTAATAATGAGTAGGTTTAAACCAAAAGACAGTGATTTTAATGCTAATTTTTTTAAGAAGCATAATGTAAAATTACTGGTTACAATTGGTGGAGATGATACGGCTTCAACTGCTAATAGATTAACCAAATATGTGAACAACCAGAATTTGGATGTAGCCCATGTTCATGTTCCTAAAACAATAGACAACGACTTACCATTGCCTGATAGAAACCCAACGTTTGGTTTTCATACAGCCAAAGATGAAGGCGTTCGTATTGGTAATACGGTTTATGAAGATGCCAGAACCAGCGAAAATTGGTTTGTAGTGGCTGCCATGGGGCGTTCTGCAGGTCATTTAGCATTTGGAATTGCATCTGCTTGTCATTACCAAATGATGATTATTCCTGAAATGTTTGACAAAACTAATATCACATTCGAAAAAATTATTAACATGATTATTTCTTCAATCATAAAGTGTAAAATTCAAGGTATTGAATACGGAGTAGCTTTAGTGAGTGAAGGTGTTTTTCATTTTATGGAAGAAGATGAAATTATTAATTCTGGAATTAACTTCACTTATGATGATCACGGGCATCCAGAACTAGGTAATGTTAGTAAGTCGCATATTTTTAACTATTTATTACAAGTTAAATTGAAAGAAATAGGGTTAGATATAAAATCAAGACCAGTAGAACTTGGTTATGAACTAAGATGTTGTCCTCCAATTGCATTCGATTTAACTTTATGTACCTTATTAGGTATTGGCGTTAAAAAATTATTCGACGAAGGTACTACAGGTTGTATTGTTAGTGCCAATTCACGCGGAGATATAACACCGCTATATTTAAAGGATTTTGAGGATGAAAATGGCAAAATTCCACCTAGATTAGTGGATATCAATTCAGATATGGCTCAATTATTTATTAATAACCTTTTCTATATTAAGGAAAAGGATTATGAACTTGCTAAAGCATATGTTCCAAACCCTGAAGCATATGATTTTAAAAAAATATTAAACTGGAATTAAAAACTAAATAACAATAAAATGGCACAATTTTCAAGATTAGAAGTAGCTCAAGCAATGAAAGATACAGGTATGATTCCTTTGTTTTTTCACAGTGATATAGAGCTAAGTAAAAAAGTATTAAAAGCTTGCTACGATGGAGGCGCAAGATTAATGGAATTTACAGCACGTGGCGATTTCGCTCACGAAGTTTTTGGCGAATTAACAAAGTACGCTATTAAAGAATTACCAGGCATGATAATGGGTGTTGGTTCGGTTACCGATGCTGGAGCTGCATCTTTATACATGGCTTTAGGCGCAAACTTTATTGTAACTCCGGTTTTAAGAGAAGATATCGCAATTGCATGTAATCGTAAAAAGGTATTATGGTCTCCAGGTTGCGGAACATTAACCGAAATCGCAAGGGCTGAAGAATTAGGTTGCGAAATTGTGAAGTTATTCCCTGGGGATATTTATGGTCCAAACTTTGTAAAAGGTATTAAAGGCCCACAACCATGGACAAGTGTTATGCCAACTGGTGGAGTATCTCCTACGGTTGAAAACCTTAAGTCTTGGTTTGATGCAGGTGTTACTTGTGTTGGAATGGGTTCTCAATTAATTTCTAAAGAAATTATTACTAAAAAAGATTATGCTAAATTAGAGCAAGATGTTAAAGCAGCTTTAGCGATAGTAAAATCTGTTAGAAAATAGTTTCTAAAACTATATTATAAGAAAAATGCTGAACAAGAATTGTTCGGCATTTTTTTTTACTAGCACTAATTTCTTAAGTTTAAATTTGCCAACAAGCGTATACCGCTAAAGTATTTTAATACCGTATACATATTTTTATAAAAGTTAAATATGTAAGAAAAGAAGTTTTTGATTGAGGTTTTGCCTTTATTTAAATAGCTTGCTAGAAAACCTTGCGTTTTGTGTAATTATTTATCAGTTTTCTCTTTTTAGCGTTTTGAAATATTTATTTTTTATTTCAAGTCCAAAAATCTATGGTTTTTGACTAAAATTTTACAAATAAATAATTTTTTTTCACTTCAATTTTTTAAAATTCCGAAAACGTTGTAGAAAGCAATTTTATGCTTAAAAATTTATATAAAAAAATTAAAAAACTAATTTTTTTACCCCAACAGCTTATATCTTTTAAAAAAAGTCGCTAATTAAATAATCTGCAATAAATATTGTTTAAAACGCATATGTATTAACAATAATACATAAAAACATGTATAAAAATGAATAAAATTTAAATAAATTTCTAAAATAAATATTTTGCTAAAGTGACTTTTGACCACTATATGACATTTGTCATAATTAAATAGTTGTTTATAAGATAATTTTGAGTAGGAATCAAACATAGAAAATGTTATACATTTTCACACTAAAAAAGACCAAAATTATATGAAGGTTACAGAAAAAATTGCTTATTTAAAATCTCAGAGAGAAAAAGTTGCTTTAATGGGTGGAGATGCTAGAATTGAAAAACAGCATGCAAAAGGGAAGTTAACTGCTAGAGAAAGAATAGACCTATTATTTGATGAAGATAGTTTTTATGAAATTGATTCTTTAGTAAAACATAGATCTACAAATTTTGGAATGGAAAACGTCGAGTTTGCATCAGATGGTGTAATTGTAGGTCACGGAACCGTTAATGGAAGAGTTGTTTTTGCTTTTTCTCAAGATTTTACTTCTGGTGGTGGCGCATTAGGCGAAATGCATGCTACTAAAATTTGTAAAATTATGGATTTAGCCATGAAAGCTGGAGCACCTGTTGTTGGATTAAATGATTCTGGTGGTGCACGAGTTGAAGAAGGTGTTGATGCTTTAAAAGGGTATGGCGATGTTTTCTTTAGAAACTCAAGAGCTTCGGGTGTTATACCTCAAATTTCTGCAATTATGGGGCCTTGTGCTGGTGGAGCTGTTTATTCACCTGCAATGACCGATTTCATTTTCATGGTTAAGAAAACAAGTAATATGTTTATTACCAGTCCGTATGTTATTAAAACAGTTACAGGTGAAGAAACCACTTTTGAAGAATTAGGAGGTGCCATGGTGCATAACACAAAAAGTGGAAATGCACATTTTGCTTGTGAAGATGATGCCGATTGTATCGAACAAATAAGAGAATTACTAGATTATCTTCCTAATAATAATATGGAGTTAACGCCTATAATTGAAATGGAAGATGACCCAAGGAGATCTTGCGATATGTTGGATACCATTATTCCAGACGATTCTAAAATGGCTTACGATATGAAAGTAATCATTGAAGAAGTATTAGATCAGGGAGTGTTTTATGAAGTTCACGAGCATTTTGCCGAAAATTGTATTGTTGGATTTGGTAGACTTAACAATCGCTCAGTAGGTATTATTGCAAACCAACCAAACTTTTTAGCTGGTTGTTTAGATATTGATGCTTCAGATAAGATTAGTAGATTTATTCGTACTTGCGATGCTTTTAATATTCCAATTATAACCTTTGTTGATGTTCCAGGGTATTTACCAGGAGTGCAACAAGAGTGGAACGGAATTATTAGACATGGTGCAAAATTATTATGGAGTTATTCAGAAGCTACTGTACCTAAATTCACAGTTGTTGTAAGAAAAGATTATGGCGGCGCATATGTGGCAATGAGTTCAAAACATTTAGGTGCCGATATGGTTTTCGCGTGGCCAACTGCAGAAATAGCTGTGATGGGTGCTAAAGGTGCTGTTGAAGTTATTTCAAACTATAAAAAGGAGATAGCAGCAGCCGAAGATAAACAAGCAAAAACACAAGAGAAAATAGAAGAATATGAAACTGCTTTTGGTGTGCCTTACTTGGCGGCAGAAAGAGGTTACATTGACGAAGTAATTTTACCAAGCGAAACCAGAGAAAGATTAATAATGGCTTTAGAAGCTTTAAGATCTAAAGTTGAATTAGTGCCAGCAAAAAAACACGGAAACATTCCTCAATAAATATTTATTATTATGACATTACTAGAAAAAAAGAGAAAAGCAGCTGTAATCGCAGCAACAATTTATCTTAAAATGGAAGAAGATAAAGAAAAAATTGTATCTCGTTATGGATGGGGCAAAATGGGATTGATAAGAAGAATGAACGATAGAAAAATACTATTTAGCAACGGCAGAGCAATAGGAGCTCGACTTATTTAATTAAAAATTACAGAACAAATGATATTTGATAAACACGGGGTATTGCAAATGACCAAAATGGATTATAATGCAGACAGACCAAAAGCTGATAACCCCATAAAAATACAAGATTTAAGTTTTAGAGACGGACACCAGTCCTTATTTGCAACAAGAGGAAGAACTGAAGATATGATTCCTTTTGCAGAGCAAATGGATGAAATTGGTTTTCACGCCATTGAAACTTGGGGTGGAGCAACTTTTGATACCATGCATAGGTACTTGGGTGAAGATCCATGGGAACGTTTAAGAACGCTTAAAAAATATATGCCTAAAACACCATTTTTCATGTTGTTAAGAGGGCAAAATGTTGTTGGATATAGAAATTATGCCGATGATGTTGTTGATAGCTTTGTACAACGTGCATGCGATAATGGCATGGATATTTTTAGATGTTTTGATGCGTTAAATGATTATAGAAATTTTGAAACTGCTGCGAAAGTTGTAAAACGTAATGGTAAACACTTTCAAGGAACCATTTGCTATACTTTAACAGAACCAAGATTAGGCGGCGACGTTTATAACATCGATTATTATTTAAATAAAGCTAAAGAATTAATGGAGTTTGGAGTAGATTCAATCTGTATTAAAGATATGGCTGGTTTAATTGCTCCTTATGATATTTATAACTTAGTAGTTGAACTCAAAAAAATCACTGATATTCCTTTAAACTTGCATACTCACTTTACATCGGGTATGGGCGATTTAGCGATTTTTAAAGCTATTGAAGCTGGAGTTGATATTGTAGATACATGTATGTCTCCATATGCCTATAGAACGTCTCATGCAGCTATCGAGCCATTGGTAATTTCATTATTAGGTACCAATAGAGATACAGGTTTAGATATTAAAAAATTATCGGCTATTAGTGCTCAAATGGAAAAAGTGATTCCTAAATACAAGCACCTCGATAACAGTCCGAAATATTCAATTATAGATACCGATGTAATTTTACATCAAACACCAGGAGGCATGCTTTCTAACCTTGTGAATCAGTTAAAAGCAATGGATTCGTTAGATAGATTGGATGATGTATTTAAAATGTTACCTAAAGTTAGAAAAGATTTAGGGCAAATTCCATTGGTAACACCTACAAGTCAAATTGTTGGCGTTCAAACGGTAAATAATGTATTATTCGATTCTTATGAAGGTGAGTATTCTCGTATTACACAAGAAGTGAAAGATTTATGTTATGGTTTATATGGTAAAACTACGTTGCCAATTAACCCAGAACTTAGAAAGAAAGCTTTAAAAGATTACCCTAGAGGTGAACAACACATTGAAGTTAGACCAGGAAGTGTTTTAGAGCCAGAAATGGAAGCTGTAAAAGCTGCCGCAAAAGGATTAGCAAAAGACATTGACGATGAAGTATTATTGGCGTTATATCCAGTTACAGGTAAAAAATTCTTAAAAATCAAATATGGTTTAGAAGAAATGCCAGAAGATATGAAGGCAAAAACCATGGAAGATGTTAAGAGAGATGAAGAATTAATTGCCAAAGCACTCTCAGGAGAACTTAAAGCAGGAGGAGGTAATAATGCTTCTGGTATCATGTGTGATATGGAAGTATTGGTAGATGGAGAGTCATTTACTGTGTCAATTCCAAAAACAAACACATCTACAAGATCGGTTTGGAAAAAGAAAGAACCGAAAGAAGTTGTTGTTGAAGGTGCTATTACAGCTCCAATACCAGGTATGATTGTAGAATTTAAGAAAAAGAATGGTGATACTGTAAAAGCTGGTGAAATTGTAGTTGTTTTAGAAGCAATGAAAATGATGAACAATTTTGAAGCAAGTAAAGATGGTGTAATTTCTGGAATAAAATTCGATTCTGGTGATAATGTAACTAAAGGAGATATTTTGTTTTCAATCGATTAAATTGTAATAACATATTTATAATAAATAGCCTAAGAGTTTTACTTAGGCTATTTTTTTTTTGAAATAATTTTAATATTTCTCAAAAAACAAAAAAGGCTGAACTTAATTGTTCAGCCTTTTTTTTACTCTATGCGTTTGTAAATTTCAGCTATAATTGGATGTCCCAAACTATCTGTTTCTATTTGAGTAAAGTTTTTTTCGTCAATTAGTATTCTAAAAACAAAGGGTTTCTTTTCATTTATTCGGCTTGCCATGGCTTTAGAGCCATAATCTAAAAATTCAGTTAAAACACTATCTTTAAAAGTGTAATCCCCCACACCAAACCAATCTAATGAATCCCATGCTCGTAATCTGCTCCACATAATTTTGGTTTCAGAATACATTTTTATTTGTCTGTAATCGTTAGAAGATTTAATGGTATCTGCACTGCCATCTTCATTATAATTTAAAAAACTTACCAACTCCCAAGCTCCTTTTAAATTCGGTTTTTCTGGGGGAGTTACTTCTTCAATTTTTTTATTACAAGAAAACACAAGGAAGGAACAGAGAATAAATACAATAGTTTTCATAATTAGTTTATTTAGTTAATTAAATGTCAGGTTGTTACAATTTACAAAAAAAATGCTAATTAATAGATGGATAGCCGTAAATTATGATGTGATAATATCTTTTGATAATTTTAGTTAAAGTTTTGAGTCAAAAAAATCTACTTTTGCTAGATTAATAATTTACAACAATTATGTCTAATACAATAGAAAGAGTAAAGTGTCTTAATAATAGGTTCTGGACCAGCAGGTTATACGGCAGCCATTTATGCTGCAAGAGCTAATATGCATCCGGTTTTATACCAAGGAACACAACCAGGAGGTCAATTAACAACTACTAATGAAGTTGAGAATTTTCCTGGATATCCAGATGGAATTACGGGACCAGAAATGATGATGGAATTACAAAAACAAGCAGAACGTTTTGAGACCGATGTACGTGATGGCTGGATTACAAAAGTTGATTTCTCTGGCGATGTGCACAAAGTTTGGGTTAACGATGTTAAAGAAATTCATTGCGATACCGTAATTATATCGACCGGAGCATCTGCAAAATATTTAGGATTAGATTCTGAACAGAAATATTTAAAATTAGGTGGAGGAGTTTCTGCTTGTGCAGTTTGCGACGGATTCTTTTATAGAAATCAGGAAGTTGTTCTTGTTGGTGCAGGAGATTCTGCTTGCGAGGAAGCGCACTATCTTTCAAAACTTTGCAAGAAAGTAACCATGCTTGTAAGACGCGATGAGTTTAGAGCTTCTAAAATCATGGCGAGCAGAGTTAAAAATACGCCAAATATAGAAATCTTGTTTAATACAGAAACCGATGAGGTTTTAGGCGACGGACAAGTAGTTACCGGAGTACGCGTTATTAACAATCAAACAAATAAAAAACACGAAATTCCTGCTACAGGATTTTTTGTAGCCATCGGGCACAAACCAAATACCGATATTTTTAAAGGTTTTTTAAATTTAGATGAAACAGGATATATTATAAATGTACCTGGAACATCAAAAACAAATATTGATGGTGTTTTTGTTTCTGGTGATGCTGCAGATCATGTTTACAGACAAGCCGTTACAGCTGCAGGAACAGGCTGTATGGCAGCTTTAGATGCTGAGCGCTATTTAGCTGCAAAAGATTCTACTTTTGAAGTGTCTACATCTTCATATAATTAAAAAGATATTATTTCATAAAGCCGGAGAATCAATTACTTCGGCTTTTTTATTGTATAAAAGCGAATTAATTTTTTTAGATTTTATTAAAATTGTGTTTTCTTTGAAAACTGTTTTTAAAACGGGATGTGGCGCAGTCCGGTAGCGTACACGGCTGGGGGCCGTGTGGTCGCAGGTTCAAATCCTGTCATCCCGACGAACCTAGTAATAGGAAGTATCAAAACACTGTTAATTGTATGATTATCAGTGCTTTTTGTTTTTAGGCATTTTATTTGATGCCAAATAAAAGCAATTAAACTCAATAAAAAGGTGTGCAATCAGGTGTGCACTTTCTCACCAGAATTGTCGTAAATTTAAAGAGCATTTAAAAGCAATTTGACTTTCGTTTTTACAAAAAAATGTCAAACTAAAGCCGTTAAAAATGCAGACAAACAGCACCTTTTCAATTATTTTCTTCACTAGAAAATCAAGAAGTACTGCGAACGAGTTATCCATTTATGTTCGCATTACGGTTTCTGGACAACGTTCAGAAATTAGTCTAAAACGAACGATTCTGTTTAAAGAATGGGACAGTTCCAAAAACAGAGGACGAGGAAGCACTTATAAAATAAGAGTTTTGAACGCCTATCTAGACCAAGTTTATAGCCAATTATTGGATTGCCACAAACAACTGTTGGAAGAATCCAAGATCATTACAGCCAATGCCATAAAAGCAAGGTACTTGGGCGAGGATGATAACCATAAGACCTTAAAGGAATTAATAGCCTATCATAATACCAATATGGTTAGTGTTTTGAAACATGGTACGATGAAAAACTATGCTACCACAGAAAAATACTTGGATAAATTCCTAGACCAAAAACTAAACACAAACGACATCTATTTAAAACAATTGAATTATCGCTTTATCATTGACTTCGAGCAGTATTTGAGACACTATAAGAACAATAAAAAGAAATTGTCCTTATCTAATAATGGTGTCATGAAACATTTGGAACGCTTCAAGAAAATGATAAACCTAGCGGTAAAACTGGAATGGATATTGAAAAACCCATTTGCACAATTTCAATTAAAATTTAAAAAGTTTGATAGGGCATACCTAACAGATAGGGAACTGGAGCAAATCGAAAGCACTTATTACAACAACGATAGGCTAGAGCGAATAAAAGACTGTTTCATATTTTCTTGTTATACAGGACTGTCCTATGTCGATGTTAAGGAACTAACATTAAACCAAATCACGATAGGGATAGATGCGACTCATTGGATATTCACCAAACGGGAAAAAACAAACGAAAGGGTAAAGATACCCATCCTGCCCCAAGCCATGGCTATTATCGATAAATACAGGGATGCCAGTGAAAAGAAAGAAAACAGCCTGTTATTGCCCCTTTGCTCAAACCAAAAGGCAAATAGTTACTTAAAGGAAATTGCCAAAGACTGTGGGATACACAAGAACGTTACCTTCCACGTTGCCAGACATACTTTTGCCACTACGGTGATGCTATCCAACGGCGTTCCCATAGAAACGGTGTCCAAACTGTTGGGACATTCCAAACTATCCACCACGCAACTCTATGCGCGGGTAGTGGAGACCAAGATAAGCGAGGATATTCAAAACTTGCTTATGAGGTTTGAAGCGAAAAAACAAAAACGAATTGAAGTTTTAGAGGTTTGAAAAACGTTTTTCAAGGGATGGATTCAGAGGCTGGGTATTTAAAAACGGTTTTTGAATCAGTTCAGAAGTGTGCGCAGGGAATCCATCGCTTTAAAAATGAACCAAGCTCGCCCAAAGCGAGCGCGGTAGCAAGGACTTAATTTACACGAAAATCCCTATTAACAAATTCTATCAAATAGAGTCAAATTTTAAGATTTCCGTGATTTTTACTAAAAAACTCCTTGATTTTACTGGGTGTTCGAAGCTTTTTTAGTAAAATTCACGGAAAAACGAAATCTATTAATATGGTAACTTGTTATAAATCAATCAAATACAAATCAGTAACATCGCGCAGCGTGTTACCCTCTTGCTCTTCCCTTAGATTTCGCAATGTCGCTTTACATAGAGCTTTCTTGTAAAATAATTAGCCTTTAATTCTAATTGTCTTTCATTCGGGAAAACTTTGGAATAATATAATAGTATCTAATCAGAAAAATTTATACTTTAGAAATTTACACTATAATATAAGAAATGATAAAGATTCGTATTTACTATTTTTTAAAGTCTATTTTACTAATAAGCCTTTTTATTGCTTATGGATGCTCTAATAATTCTGATTCCAAAAAGTACAAAATAGGCTTTTCACAATGCATCAGTCAAGATGATTGGAGAAAATCAATGGATTATGAAATGAAAGTAGAAGCTTCATTAAATCCGGAAATAGATTTAACGATTTTTCAAGCTAATGGAGATATAGAACTTCAAAAATCACAAATTGAATATATGTTAAGTAATGGTTTTGATGTAATTATAGTTTCTCCGCTAAGATCAAAACCATTAGTTCCAATAATTGAAAAAGCTTATGATGAAGGGATTCCAGTTATTATTGTAGATCGTAAAATTAATTCTCAAAAATTCACTGCATATATTGGAGCTAATAACATTGAAGTTGGTCGTAATGCTGCAAATTATATTGCGTCACAAAATGAAAAAAAAATCAATGTTTTAGAAATAAAAGGAGGTGATGATTCTTCACCCGTTATAGAACGACATTCTGGGTTTAATCAAATAGTTAACAATGAGCCAAAAATAACTGTTTGTTATAGTATTAAAGATGAAGATATTAACCGAAGAGTACCTCAAATCCTAGATTCTTTAAATGTGAAACCAATTAATTATGTCTACGCATTTAATGATGAAATTGCTTATAATACTTGGAAAATTGCAAAATCTAAGGGGGTTGAAAAAACCATCAAATTTATTGGTGTAGATGGTTTAAATGGTGATAATAATGGTATTCAATTAGTGCAAAATGGGATATTGTCTGCATCTATATTATATCCTACAGGTGGAGACGAAGCAATCAAATTAGCATTAAAAATTTTGAATGGTGAAAGAGTGGCTAAAATAAATGTTTTAACCACTACTGTAATTGACTCTAGAAACGCTGATATAATGAAAAATCAGTTTGAAAAGATTAATCAACATCAATTAGATATTGAAAACCAACAGAAAAAAATTAAAAAGCAGGAAGAAACCTATTCAACCCAAAGTAACATACTAAAAATTCTTTTAGTGTTATTAGTTACAAGTTTGCTTTTAGCTGTCTTTAGTATTTATTCGGTATACAATATAAAAAAGAAAAAGCGAGAGCTTGAACTACGAAATCAAAAAATTACAATACAGCGTAATCAAATTAAAAAGATTGCAGAAGAAGTTAAAATTAGTAACGAAGCCAGAGTTAACTTTTTCACTGGTTTGTCGCATGAATTTAAAACGCCTATTACGCTTATTTTATCGTCAACAGAATCTTTAACCGAAAACAAAATAATTCGAGATAATAAATTGTTGAATGAAGTTGGATTAATTTATAACAACTCAAAACGTTTGCTTCGCTTAATCAATCAGTTGTTAGATTTTAGAAAAATAGAAGACCGTAAGTTTATATTAAAAGCGTCAAAAACTAATTTGTTTCAATTTTCAAATTTAATTTTTAAAGATTTTGAACGTGAAGCACAAAAGCGGAATATTAACTTTACAATTAGCACAAATAACGAAGATTTATCCATTTTTTTAGATAGAAATTTAATGGATAAAGTTTACTTTAACTTACTTTCTAATGCGTTTAAATTCACTCCTAACAACGGTTCAATTTCAATTGATATTATAGAAGAGGCAGAGAGTAATTTTGTAAAAATACATTTTAAAGACTCAGGAATAGGAATACCAAAAAAGGAAATTAATAATGTTTTTCAGGCCTTTTTTCAAGGTTCAAATAACAACAAAGCGAGTTCCGGTATTGGCTTGCATCTATCAAAAGAATTTATTGAAATGCACAAAGGGAGTATTGAAATAAATTCCAAACATGGCACAGAATTTATAATTACACTTTATAAGGATAATGTTCATTTAAATTCAGATGAAATTATTTATGAAGCCGATGTAATAGATAGTGAAATTTTAAGCTTTAACACAGAATATGAAGATGATTCGTTTATTGGGCAACAGCCATTAAATGATGATGAAAATTATTCTATTCTAATTATAGAAGACAATCCTGATTTGATAAAATATTTAAAAGGAAAATTATCTTCAGAGTACAGTGTCCATATATCTGACGGTACAGATGCTATAGATAAGGCCCTTGAACTTATCCCAGATATTATTTTGTGTGATGTTAGTTTGCCAGGGAAAAGCGGGTTTGAAATATGTGAAATATTGAAAAAGGATTTAAGAACTTCGCATATTCCAACAATAATTCTTACAGCGCTAAATAACAAGGAATCCTATATAAAAGGATTAGAATCCGGTGCAGATTTATTCTTAACAAAACCATTTAGTTTTGCCATATTATCCCAATCCATAAAGACACTTATCTATAATAGAGAAAAACTTCGCTATTACTTTGTAAACAATGTTCATAATGTAGATTCGTCCAACAATTTTGGTTCTTTTGAACAAGAATTTATTTCGAAGATTAATAAGACAATAAATGACAATATAGATAATTCTAAATTTTCAGTTGAAAATTTAGCCAGTGATCTAAATATTTCCCGTATTCAGTTATATAGAAAAATGAAGGCCATTATGGGTGTAAATGTTAGTGATTACATTCAAAATATTCGCCTTGAAAAAGCTAAATCATTGCTTCAAGAGACGCGATTAACTATTTCAGAAATTGCTTATGCTACGGGTTTTTCATCTCCAAATTATTTTTCTACAAGTTTTAAAGCAAAATTCAAAAAATCTCCAAAAGAGTTTAGAGAGGATTAAATCAAAAGCAAGTTTTTAGATTAGGATTTTCGCAAAATTCACTACATTTTTTGTTTAATTCATATATTTAATACCCTTTTCTACTCATTTACAAATAAAATATCCTTTATTTTTTCAATTTGATAAGCTATTTGCTTTTTTGTTGTAACAATTTTGAATAAAAAATGTAACAATTTTAAACTTCATTTTATTTATTTCACATAAATTTCGTGCTAAATAACTAATAATCAAATAGTTGTGTTTTATTCGACTTAGTCTGAACAATATTGAATTCATTTGATACAAATCTGAAATACAGAATTGGTCTTTCAATGTACATTGTGATCACTAAACTAAATACACCACCACATGAACAGAAAGATATTAATCTGGTCTATTACCGCTGCGTTAGCAGGTTTCTTATTTGGATTTGACACTGTAGTTATATCTGGTGCTGAAAAAAAATTACAATTATTATGGGGTTCTTCCGATATGTTTCATGGCATCGTTGTTATTGGAATGGCATTATGGGGAACTGTAGTGGGTGCATTTTTTGGAGGTATTCCTACTAATAAAATAGGGCGAAAAAACACCTTAATATGGATAGGCGTTTTATATACTATATCTGCAATTGGATCTGCTTTAGCCAATGATCCAATTGACTTTCGCTATTTTCAGATTTATTGGAGGCTTAGGCGTAGGAGCTTCAACTATTGCTGCTCCGGCATACATATCTGAAATTGCCCCAGCAAAGGATAGGGGGAAACTTGTTGGCTTATACCAATTCAATATCGTGTTTGGTATTCTCATCGCATTTTTATCAAACTACTTATTAAATAATGTGGGAGAAAATGCTTGGCGTTGGATGATAGGTGTTGAAGCTTTTCCTGCTGCTATTTATACGTTGTTTGCTTTGACAATTCCAAAAAGTCCACGTTGGTTATTAACCAAATTTAGAAATAGTGAAGCTATTGCTGTACTTCAAAAAATAAATCCTGGTCAAGATCCTGAAAAACTCATGTTAGAGATTAAGGTTGAGATGGAAAATACAGTACCTAATGAAAATATATTCCTTAAAAAATACCGATTCCCTTTAATTCTAGCTTTTTTGATAGCATTTTTCAATCAACTATCTGGTATTAATGCTTTACTATATTATGCTCCAAGAATTTTTGAAGAAGCTGGTCTTGGCGAGAGTACTGCCTTATTAAGCAGTATTGGTATTGGTGTTACAAACATGCTTTTTACACTATTAGGAATTATCCTAATAGATAGATTGGGAAGAAAACAATTAATGTATATCTGTTCGTTTGGTTATATAATCTCTTTGAGTTTAGTTTCTGCTGCTTTCTTTTTGAGCTGGGAAGGTAGTATTGTTCCCATATTACTGTTCATGTTCATAGCAGCACATGCTATTGGGCAAGGAACAGTTATATGGGTTTTTATTTCAGAAATATTCCCAAATCATTTAAGAGGCTCGGGGCAATCTTTTGGTAGTTCTGTACATTGGGTACTTGCGGCTGTTGTGCCTTCTTTAGTTCCTATATTATTCTCAACAATTGGTGCAGGTATGGTGTTTCTATTCTTTGCCATCATGATGGTTTTACAATTGGTATTTGTATTCTTTATGATGCCAGAAACAAAAGGAGTATCTCTAGAAGAATTAAGTAATAAACTAATTAATGAACGAAATAAATAAGTGTATGAAACGTATTAATAATTCAAACTTTGTCATAATTATTTTGTTGCTATCGTTATTTGTTAGTTGTAAAAATAAGACTGAAGAAAGTCAAATTACAGAAAACAAGTCAGATAAAATAACATACTCTGAAGAAGAACTTAGTAGACCTAATTTTCATTTTACTCCTAAGACAGGTTGGATGAATGACCCAAATGGGATGTTTTACAAAGATGGGTATTATCATTTATATTTTCAGCATTATCCAGATGGAAACACATGGGGTCCTATGCATTGGGGGCATGCCATAAGTACAGATATGGTAACATGGAAAGAAATGCCCATAGCCATATACCCAGATGAAAAAGGATATATCTTTTCAGGAAGTTCGGTTGTAGATGTCAATAATAGTTCAGGGTTTTCCAAAAATGGTATTGAGCCAATAATAGCCATGTTTACTTATCATGACATGGATGGTGAAAAAGCTGGTAAAATAAATTACCAATCTCAAGCTATTGCATATTCTTTAGATGAAGGACAAACGTTTACTAAATATTCTGAAAATCCAGTAATTAAAAACCCAGGTATTAAAGATTTTAGAGACCCAAAAATTGTTTGGGACTCCATACACGAAAAATGGCTAATGGTATTGGCCGCTGGACAAAAAATTATGTTTTATAGCTCTTCGAATTTAAAAGATTGGAAACTAGAATCTGATTTTGGTGATGGTATAGGAGGACACGGTGGTGTATGGGAATGTCCAGATTTTTTTCCAATGGTAGTTCAAGGAACGGAGGAGGTAAAATGGGTTTTGTTTGTTAGTATTAACCCAGGCGGACCAAACGGAGGGAGTGCCACCCAATATTTTGTAGGCGATTTTGATGGTAAGCAATTTAAAATAGACCCATCGTTTGAAAACGACTTAAATAATACTGAGCATAAATCTATTTGGATTGACTACGGAAGAGATAATTATGCAGGAGTAACATGGGCTAATATCCCAGATACCAATGGTCGGAAATTATTTATGGGATGGATGTCTAATTGGGATTATGCCAATGTAGTGCCAACTGAAACTTGGAGAAGTGCTATGACCGTGGCAAGAACTGTTGAACTTCAAAAAATCGATGCCAGTTACAAACTTTTATTTAAACCTGTAAAGGAATTAACCAATTATAGAAGCATCAAATTTAAAAAAGAATCAATAGCAATAAAAAGAGCTGAAAAAATTATTGATTCAAAAGCAATCGATTTATCAAGTACAGAAATTAATTTTAAAATTTTAGATTTAAAAAATAGTGGTTTCACGTTCAAACTCACCAATAAACAAGGGGACACCTTAGCTTTTGGGTATAATAACAGTGATAAAAACTTTTTTGTAGATAAAAGAAAATCTGGTAAAAAAGAATTTTCAGAAAAATTTGCAGATCGAGTTTCTTTGGCTAAAAGAACATCAATAAATCCAGAATTGGTTGGAACAATTATTCTTGATAAAACATCTATAGAACTGTTTTTTGATAGTGGAGAAACAGTAATAACAGAAATATTTTTTCCGAACTCACCATTCAGCGAACTAAGTATTGAACCTAAAGACCAAGAATTTATTCTTGGCAACATTGAAATTCACAAACTAAATATTAACTAAATTAAATTAAAGATGAAATTAAAACAACTTTTATTTCTGCCTGTATTTGCTCTTATAAGCATTTTGGCGCAAGCTCAGGTAAAAGGTACTGTTACCTCGAAGGAGGACGGGATGCCTTTACCTGGTGTATCTGTAATTGTATCTGGCACAACGCAAGGTGCTGCTACAGATTTTGATGGGAACTATGTTTTGAGTGATGTGTCTAAGGATGCCACATTATTAATTAGTTATATAGGGTACAAGTCCGTTCAAATTCCTGTTAACGGTCAATCTACAATTGATGTACAATTAGAAACCGATATGGCACAGCTGGATGAAATTGTATTAACTGGATATTCTAGAGAACGTAAAGTAGATGTTACAGGGGCTATAAGCGTTGTAGAAGTTGGTGCCATTGAAGGGCAGAGTAGAAGTTCTGGAAATGCAATGCAGGCTTTACAGGGGCGTGTTCCTGGGCTATTTGTTGAAAAGTCTGGAGACCCAACTGGGGCAGCAAGTAATATTTTAATACGTGGTATTACCACACTAGGTGATAATAGTCCTCTTTATGTAATTGATGGAGTTCCTACCAAGAGGCCAGAGGTTTTTGCAAGTTTAAATCCAGAATCAATAGAGTCTATCCAAGTGCTAAAAGATGCATCAGCATCATCTCTTTATGGATCTAGAGCCGGTAATGGTGTTATAGTAGTTTCTACTAAAGGCGGAGCCAAGGGAGAGCGTGTTACTGTAAGTTTTAATTCAAATTTATCCATTCAATCTGAAAAACAACAGCGTTACGATATGATGAATTCACTTCAAAGAGCGCAAGTGTTATTTCAAGCATCTGTTAATGATAAAGCCGATCCAAATGCAGGTTATGGTTCAATATACAACTTTGACTGGAATGGGGATTTTAATAATCCTGTATTAAACAGTGTAACAACGCAACCATTTGTTGGAGGTGATACAAGTGTGCCTGTTGGAGATACCGATTGGCAAGACGTAATGTATGATACCGGTTTCGTATATAATAATGAGGTGACTATTTCTGCAAGTTCAGAAAAATCATCTGTTATGATGAACTTCGGCTACTTAAAAAACACAGGAATGCTAAAATATACAAATTATGATAGGTATTCTGCAAAAATAAATGCTAGTACTAAGCTATTTAATGATAAAGTACGAGTTGGGGCTAATACCCAATTTTTCACTTCGAATGAAACGTTAGTATCTCCAGATGTTGGAAGTGCTCCAACTACAGGTTTAGCAATTACTTTAGCACCAACAATTCCAGTTTTTGATATTTATGGCGAATTTGCTGGTCCAATTGGCGCAGGTTATTCAGATAGAAATAATCCGTTGTTAATGCAATATTTAAACCGCTGGGATAATGCTGATAAAAATAGCTTTTTTGGTAATTTGTTTGCAGAAATTGATCTTTTAAAGGGTTTAACATTTAGAACAAATGTAGGTTTAGATTTTAGCGATTTTAAAAGAAAAGATATTGAACGTAAAGTAAGCAATGGATTTATTACTAGGTCAACCAACCGTTTAATAATTGATACCAATAAGTTTTCAAGTTTTGTGTTTTCAAATACATTAAATTATGATTTAGAATTAGGACAAAATCACCGATTTGGAGCTTTATTAGGATATGAATATATTAGAAATGATTTTGATACATTTGTAGCTCAAGCCGACGATTTTCCATTTGAGACGGAAGACTTCTTTGTATTGAATGCGGCCACAGGAGCAAGAACTTCTAGAGGTACTTCAACGGCAAATACAACCATTTCTCAATTCGGAAAAATTAATTATGCCTATTCTGATAGATATTTAGCATCCTTTACATTACGTCGTGATGGTTCTTCCCGTTTTGGAGCCAATACTCGATATGGCATTTTCCCTGCAGCAACTGTAGGTTGGAGAATAAGCAATGAGGACTTCTTTCCAGAAAATGAGGTTGTTTCTAGTTTAAAGTTAAGAGCTGGTTATGGGGTTGTTGGTAATCAAGAAATTGGTGATGGTGCGCGGTTTGGTTTATACGAAACAAGATATGGACCTAATCAAAATCTATATTCACCAGATTTCTTCAATATATATTATAATGTGGGAACAGCATATGATATTAATGGTAATAATACAGGAACATTGCCATCAGGGTTTGTAAGAATTCAATCAGAGAATAAGAATTTAAGTTGGGAAGAAACGGCTGAATATAATTATGGTATAGATTTTTCGTTATTCAAAAATAAAATTACAGGGTCTTTTGATTATTATACGAGAGAAACTAAAGACATTTTGCGTGCTCCCAGAACAATCGCAACACAGGGTGAAGGCGCTAATACTGTATTAAATATTGCTAATACAGAAGGGCAAGGTTGGGAGTTAGCCATAGCTTATGACAAAACTTTTGATAATGGTTTTGCTTTTGGGATTTCAACCAATGTATCTCATTTTGCAGATAAAATAACAAAGCTTAACAAAGGTGGAGAAACAGATTTTGGAGGCACTGTTGATAATTCAATTATTGGACGCTCATTGTTCTCCATTTTTGGTTATAGAACAGATGGTCTTTTTCAAAGTCAAGAAGACGTTAATAATAGCCCAACTCAAGATTTGGCAAGACCAGGCAGTATCAAGTATATTGATATTAATGGAGATGGGGTTATAGATGTTGATGATAGAGATTGGATAGGAACAACTCTGCCAGAGTTAGAGTATGGCGTTACAATAAACTTAGCTTATAAGAATTTTGATTTATCGTTATTCGGTTCAGGAGTAACAAACCGTATTGGTCAAGATCCTTACGTATTTTGGAATAATTTTGCATCGGGTAGAGAAAATGGGGGTGTCGGGCTTTTAAACGCTTGGACTCCAGAGAATACCAATACTAATATCCCATCTGCAACTTTAGCATTTAACGATACAAGAACATCAGATTACACGTTTAGAAAAAATTCTTATTTTAAATTAAGAAACCTTCAAATAGGATATTCTTTACCAAAAGATATGATTAGTGGACTAGGAGGAATGACAAGTGCTAGATTTTATTTACAAGGAGAGAATTTATTCTGGATAACACATAAAGACTATATAGGTCCAGATCCAGAGCGAACAGATGTGAATAGAATACCAGTGCCAACAGTCCTTTCTCTAGGATTTAACCTAAACTTTTAAAAAAATAGATCATGAAAAACAATAATAAATTTTTAATTGGGCTGTTAGCAATGATTTTCCTAACAGCTTGTAGCGAAGAGTTTCTAGAGTATAAACCAGAAGGATTATTATCTCAAGCCGATGTAAGTACCACCGAGAATTTAGAAGGGTTGGTTATAGCAGCTTATGCAGGTATAGCAAATGATGAAATGGTAGGGCCAATAACGCACCAATGGGTATATGGAAGTGTGCGAGCTGATGACGCTTACAAAGGGGGAGGAGGAATTGGTGATGTGGATGTAATTCACCGTTATGAAATGTATAATCTTACTATTCCGGATTATGGAGATTGGATGACACCTAAAACTTGGGTGAACCATTATAAAGCCATAAGTCGTGCTAATTTTGCTTTAGAATTGATAAACGAAGCATCTGAAGAAGATTTTCCTAAAAAAACGCTAAGACAAGCCGAGCTTCGTTTTTTAAGAGCCCACAGTCACTTTATGTTGAAGTTGTTATTTAAAAAAGTGCCTTATATAGTTGAAACTATGACGGCTGAAGAACAAGCTAATGCAACTAACGATATGACCAATGATGCGTTGTGGAATATGATAGCAGAGGATTTCTTATTTGCTTATAATAATTTACCACAATCACAAGATGAAGTTGGAAGAGCCGACAGAAATGCAGCTGCAGCCTATTTAGCTAAGTTACGTTTATACCAAGCTTATGAGCAAAATGACACACATCAAGTAACTGCCATAAACCCTTCTAGGTTACAAGAAGTAATTGATTATGCTGATGATGTAACGGGAGTTTTAGAAACTGATTTTGGAAATAACTTTTTAGATGGTTATGATAATGGATCAGAATCAATATGGGCAGCTCAATTTTCCATAAATGATGGTACTTTGGTTAGCCGAGTTAGTTTTGTTACAGGGCTTAATTCTCCTCATGGTTCAGGATTATATGGATGTTGTGGTTTTCACTTAGCAAGTCAAAATATGGTAAATGCCTTTAGAACTGACGCTAACGGTTTACCACTGCTGGATACTTTTAATAATACGGATATTTTCAACGTTATTGATGGTAATGGTAAAGCACCATTGACATCAGGAGTTACATTAGATCCTAGGATTGATCATACCGTAGGAATTCCAGGAAGACCATTTAAATATAGAAATACAGTGAATGAATCTGGAGATATGGTTTACAATTTTTCATGGGCTAGAGATCCTGGTGTATATGGATATTTTGGGAATATGAAAGAGCAACAAGCTCCAGACTGTTCTTGTTATGTAAAAGAAGGGCCATTTGTTGGAACATCAAAAAATGTCGATTTTATTAGATATGCTGATGTACTATTATGGAAGGCAGAAGCTTTAATCCAATTAAACCAAGTATCTCAGGGCTTAGCAATAATAAATCAAATAAGAGCTCGTGCTGCTAACAGCAAAAACAGACCAATTAATGCAGGAGCCTCTAATGTTTATGTTATTGGAGCTTACCCATTGACACTTTCAAAAGAAAATGCACTTAAAGCATTAAAGTTTGAACGCCGTTTAGAGTTTGCCATGGAAGGTGCCAGATTTTTTGATTTAGTTAGATGGGGCGAAGCAGCACAGGTTTTAAATGGTTATTTAGAGGTTGAGAAAACAAAAAGAGACTTTTTAGCTAATGCACACTTTACCGCTGGCAGAGATGAATACTATCCAATCCCACAAAGAGAAATTGATGTAACAGGAGGAATATATATACAAAATCCAGGATATTAATTGATAGAAATGATTATAGTTTTTGTGTTGATTTAGTAATATCAGAAGAAATTAATTAAAAATGGTTTTTCTGTATGTTAAAAGATTAAGCATATTAATATAATAAATAAATGAAGTTATGAACACTAAAAATGACATTAAGTTTTTTACCACAGTACTTCTGTTAAGCCTATTTATTGGGGTGATTAGTTGTGAGCCGAATAATGATTCGGTAGATACCATTCAAGGACCCGTTTTGTCTAAACCAGATGATAATACAGACCCAGATCCAGATGCTAAAGCCTTAAAATGTAATGCTCAATTTGAACAGACAGATTATACTATCTATAGGATAACTGACGACGGAATACGTGTTGGCGATGTAATGCCGTATTTTGATGAACAATCCGGGACTTTTTATATTTATTATCTTAGGGATGTTTGGAATGATGCAACCCACCAAAGGCATCCATGGTATGCTTTTACTACTGAAGATTTTTCATCATTTGATAATGTAGCAGCTGGGGAAATAATAGCTAGTAGCAACCAAGGTTGTGAACAGGATTATGCAATAGGTACTGGATCAGTAATTAAAAAAGATGATGTTTATTATGGCTTTTACACAGGGCATAATCCAAATTACCCTTCTTCTTGTGTTACTGTAAAGGAAGGAGTTATGTTGGCAACATCTACAAGCCCATCTTCAGGATTTACTAAATCCACTTCTTTTTCAACTATTTATGCACCCAGTGGGATGCAATTTGATGAGCAGGATAATTTTAGGGATCCCTACCTGTTCGAAGATTCTGGAACTTATTATATGCTTGTTAGTGCTAGGGCTAATGTAAGTGGCACTTGGAGAGGGGTGTTAGCATCTTACAAATCATTAGATTTACTTTCTTGGACATACGATGGTATTTTTTATGATGGTGGTACGGACAATTATTTCATGTTGGAAACTGCACAGGTATTTAATTTGGGTGACACCTATTATTTGATTTTCTCTGATATTGATAGCACGTAGAGTAAATTATAGAATGAGTTCTTCAATACAAGGGCCATGGTCAAAACCTACAGGTTCAGAATTTTTAGATGGTAATGATTTCTATGCTGCCAAGGCAGTTAGCGATGGCACCAATGCGTACATTTTAGGTTTTACATCCCAGCTTGAAGGCAATACCGATTCTGGCAATAGACTTTGGGGTGGTAATATGATAACCCATAAGTTAATCCAAAACGACAATAATGAGTTGGAATTAGCAATACCAGATGCAGTTTCTGCGATTTTCCAAACAGATGTTGAATTAGAAGTAAATAGAACGTTAGGTACAGTTGACAAAATTTCAACAGGTTTAGAATCTTATACACTTACAAGTAGCTCAGATATTTCAAGTGTGATTTATGAGCCTATTGATGCAGCAAGGTATTCTATTTCAACAACAATATCTTATGAAGAATCTTCTAATGATTTCGGGTTCTTTCTTGGAGCTTGTGATGAGGGTAATAACGTTATAAGTTTACGTTTTGTGCCTGGTCAAAACAAAATTAGATTAGATAAAACAAATCGATCCGCACTAACGAACAGCACCGTTGCATTTAATGAAGTTGAAATTGATTTAGAGCCTAATGCAGATTATGATGTACAGGTTGTCATTGAAAACTCCATAGTAGTAATCTATGTTAATAATCAAGTTGCGCTTACATCAAGAGTTTATAAAGCATCAAATACATCTTGGGGTGTATTTGCAGATAACAGTTTAGTTTCTTTTAAAACAATAACGGTAACTAAACCATAAGTTAATTTACTGTGTACAGTATAAAGTATTATAAAATAAAACAACAATTAAAATAAGAAAATCATGATTCAAATTATTAAAAGAATGTCCATACTTATGGTGTTCGGCTTCTTATTAACATTAACTTCATCTTGTGAAGATTTAGAATTGAACCCAATAACTCCAACTATTGCTAAAAAAGTAAGTGGATTGAGTATTGATTTAAACGGTGACGATGCTGTTTTAACTTGGACGAATCCATCAAATGCAAGTAGCATAGTTGTAGTTCATACCGATGGTGTTGCAAACATTCAAAGTGCTGTAACAACGTTTAGCTATGGCATTATTGATGTAAATAAGGATTATACATTTACCGTAAAAACAAAAGATGCTGAAGGTAATCTTTCTTTAGGTGAAACTGTTAGTTTACGTAGGGAAGGTCCAGAAGCTGTTCGCAACTTTAAGGCCGAACAAGATGTTAGGGACGTTATTCTTACATGGGATTTAATAGAAACCGGTTTACAAAGTATAAGGCTACAAATTAATGATGATGTGGTAAATTTACCTGGAAATGCCACATCTTACACTATTAGTGATATCGCTGAAGGAAATTATACTTTTAAAATCAATACTTTTAACACTGCTAATGTCATTTCACCTTCTAGAATTATTGAATATCTTGTGAGTTTTGATATTAGAAAAATAGCGTTTTTAGGTGCTGCTTCAGAAAACACGCCAGCTGCATGGAATGCCTCCAATGGAGGAGATTTTACAGTAGATGACGATGAAACTGCTGCGACATGGTTTCCAAATATTGCAGGGCCATTAACAGAAGTTACATATCATTCGTTCACCGATGTGGCCAATGGCGAGGTAGATTTAAGTGTATATCATGCTATTTGGATTCAGTTCGATGGTGGCTGGTGGGGAGACAGAGTTGCTCAGTTTCCTAAAAATGGTGCTAACTGTATAATTGGTGAAGGACCTGCAGATGGCCCTGCATGTCCAGATTTAGCCGATAATTTAATTAATAAAGTTAAAACCTATTATGAAGCTGGGGGTAACATACTTGTTGGTAATTTCGCTGCATTTATTTTAGATGATATTGGTGTAGTTGATGGCAATGGAGTTCCTAATCAAGCTTGGGGAGGTACAGGATATGAAGCTTGGGCAACAGGTGATGCTTGGGGTGGTAGCTGGACTGCCAATACTTCTAGCCCATACTTTGCAGGCGTATCTTCAACTGGACAGGTGGTTGTATTGGTACAAATTTTGAAACGTTAGCTGCTGGTACTCTAAAAAAGAATAGAGTTGCTCAATATAACATGGATTTTGGACCATGGGCAGCAGGAACTTTAGAAGCAGCAAGATCAAATTTTGAAACAATGGTTGGAGGAAATATTCTTTGGGGTAATTGTGGAGGTAATGAAGTTTGGGGTATTGAGTGGCCATCAGATGGAACAACTGGTACCGTAGTTTGCGCTATAGGTGGAACTTGGGACTGGGAAGTAGGAGGTGTGCCTAATGGCGATAACATGAAGATTATTACTAAAAATATCTTACGCCACTTAGCGGATTTAGGGCTTGCAAACCAATAACATATTTAATGGCAGTGTATTAGAATACACTGCCATTGTTTATGTTATTAAAACGTTGGATGAAAACACTAAAGAGTCATTAAATTATAAAATAGTAAAAAAATAAATAGTTGAGTTAGTGTTTAGTTTAGTTGAATTTTTCCCAGAAGAAGTTAAATTTAACTTCTTCTGGGATTTTTTTTAAAGAAATATTATGGCTAGAATAGTATGTTTTGGAGAAGTGTTATGGGATGTGTTTCCAACACATAAAAAAATAGGAGGAGCACCTTTAAATGTTGCGAGCAGATTACAAGTCATTTGAACAATGATGTAACCATGATTAGCGCTATTGGGAAGGGTGAAAGTGGAGCTAAAATTATGCAATACCTTAAGGATTGTGGTATAAATCTGAGTTGTGTCCAAGTACTTAATGAATATAAAACCGGGAAAGTAAAAGTGATGCTGAATGAAAAAGGATCAGCTTCCTATGATATTAAATACCCAAGAGCTTGGGATAAAATAAGATTGACGGAAGTAAACAAAAAGGCAGTTAAAAACTCGGATGCTTTTGTTTTTGGTAGTCTTGCCGCAAGAGATGAAAGTTCTAGAAATACGTTATTTAAACTTATAGAACTGGCTAAATACAAAATTTTCGATTTAAATCTAAGACCTCCATACTATACGAAAGAGCTTTTAATTAAATTAATGAACGAAGCCGATTTTATTAAGTTTAATGATGATGAATTGTATGAAGTTAGTGGGTATTTAGATTCTAAATACCGTTCGATGGAACAGAATATTCGATACATTGCCCAGAAAACAAATACTAAACATATTTGCGTAACAAAAGGACATCATGGAGCTGTTTTATTGTATGATGATAAGTTTTATTATAATAGTGGTTATTTAATAAAAGTGATTGATACCGTTGGCGCAGGTGATTCATTTTTAGGTTCTTTAATAAGTCAATTACTAAATAAAGTGAATCCACAAGAAGCTGTAGATTTTGCATGTGCCGTTGGTGCTATGGTAGCGCAAAGTGAAGGAGCAAATCCTGTATTGTTGAGGTCAGATATTGATGCTTTTATAAATCCTTATTAAATAATTCTTTTTATAGTAGTGTTTTGAATTTATGGAAAAGGTAAATTTCAAAGCGTATTGAGTAAAATAAAATTGTTCGGTTATTATTTTAATATAATTTGTAACTTTATAATATTAAAGCTAAATACAATTTGCCTTTAAATGGTTCTTTTTGACTTTAGTGTGCAATTCGGTGAATTATACTAAATTAAAAGTGTTTAAAATACTGATAAACAGTGGTTTATAGATTTTTAAAAAATCCTGTCATCCCGACAATTAATATTTTAGATTTTTGAAAAAAGTTTACTTTTTTGAGAAAATTAAAAATATTGTTCACAAGAATTTATTAGGATTGTTTAGATCCTGTCATCCTTAAATATCTAGTTTTCTAGCATCCTTATTTTCCTTGATGAACTTGTACAACTCATTGTCTTATTAATTTCAGTACCTTTAATTTTATTTGTATTAATGACACCGCAAGACAATTACTACCAAAAATATTTAACAGCCCTTAAAAAATCTTCTTTCTTCAAGGATTCCAGTATGGAGTCACTTGAAGAACTTTTAAATCAAATGGCAATAGAACAATGGAAAACAAAAAACTTTAAAAGTAGTTTAGAAGTGAGTTCCACATTTTACTTTATAGTTTCTGGTAAGCTTAAAGTATTTAAATCTAATCCCGAATCGGGCAGGGAACACACCGTATTTGTATTGTCTAAGGGAGATGTTTTTGATGTGCTTTCTTTGTTAGATTCTAAACCACACGATGTTTATTGGGAAGCATTAGACCGATTAGAAGTATTAAAAATTCCAATGGATCATATGCGAATATGGATTAATGAGCATCCAGTGATGCATAAGGCTATTTTGTACTATTTGGGAGAGCGAATGAGACAACTCATGGATGTCGCCACGGATGTTACTTTGCACAGTACTTTGGTTCGTTTAGCCGCTTTACTACTTAAAAATATAAATGGTAAAACCAATAAATTGCAATTAATCAATAATCTGCCAAATGATGAGATTGCAAGCCTAATTGGTACTACGAGATCTGTTGTAAGCAGACATATTCAAGAATTAAAACGCTGTGGAGCCATTTCGGTGAGTCGAAAAAAAATAAATGTGAAAAATCTAAAAATACTTTTGGATATAACTGAAGAAAAATATCTTTCTTGATTATTTAAAAATTATAGTGATTATTAAATTTAATATAACTCGAGTGATACCTAGGTAGCTGTTCTATCAAATAGAATTGCTTATATTGTGACCTAGAAGAAAGTTACATTATTACTTTTTTTATTCACACCTTACATAGATATCCATTTATTTAGTCTATTTGAATATAATCTGGGCATAAAGCCTAAAGTTAATGTATTGTTTTTTGGAAGTAAGCCCAAAATAACAAGATCAATTTTAACCTTAAAAGATTATTTAAATCACAATGTCTATATCACTTAAAACATTATTCACTAGGAAGAAAGCTAATGTTAATCCACTGGCGCTTCGCTCCTTTAATTCAAAATTTCCAAATGCGAAACACGTGTTGTGGAAACGGGTTGATGCATCGAAGTGGCAAGTATATTGCTCTGTGAAAAAGAATAAATACTTGGCTTTATATAATTGTCAAGGTGAATGGTTGGAAACCGTCTCTGTCGTGACTTTGGATAAAACCCCAGAACCAATAAAACATAAATTTCAAGAAACATTTAACGAGGAAGGAATTCTACAAATTAGCCATGTACTATCTCCTAATAAGAATCTTTATGAAATGAAATGGCATAATGGTTTATATGTAACTAAACTACTATTTGACATTACTGGAAAAATCGTTGGTCGGGTCATAACTTAAAAACTTATATTCCTATTTTAGAATAGGGTGAATCGTTGTAAAACCAAATTATTAATCTTAACTTACAAAATATAGATTTTTTGAAATAAATGATAGAAAAATTAACTAAATCGCAGGAACTCTTAAATCGAAGAAAAGAGGTTGTGGCGAACGGAGTTGGTGTGTTTAATACCGCTACGGTAAAAGAAGCTAAAGGCGCCATAATTATTGATGCCGATGGGCGAGAACTAATTGATTTTGCTGGCGGCATTGGGGTTGTAAATGCAGGACACTGTCCCGAACCTGTAGTGGCGGCAATAAGGGAACAAGCAGGGAAATACCTGCACACCAGTTTTAATGTAGTGACTTACGAACCATATATTGAATTATGTGAGGAATTGATCGAAATTTTACCACATGGGGAAAAAACGAAGGTTATGTTGGTAAGCACTGGGGCAGAAGCGGTAGAGAATGCTATAAAGATTGCAAGACAAGCTACGAAACGTCCCGCTGTTATTTGTTATACAGGAGCTTATCATGGGCGTACTATGATGGCTATGACCTTGACGAGTAAGATAAGCTATAAATACGATTGTGGCCCGTTTGCTCCGGAAGTGTATAGGCTTCCATTCCCAAATGTTTACCGATATAAAGGGATTAGGAGTGAAGCTGCCTTTGTTAGGGATGAACTGAAACGATTGCGAGAAAGCGCTCTTAATTTGGTCGATGTAAAAAACGTCGCCGCTATTATAATTGAACCTATACAAGGTGAAGGCGGGTTTAACCCAATGCCGCAAAAGTATTTAGAGGGACTACGAACATTTTGTGACGAGCATGGAATTATGCTTATTATGGATGAAGTACAAAGTGGTTTTTGTAGAACAGGGCATTGGGCGAGTTGGCAACATTATGGAGTACAGCCCGATATAAGTACCTATGCTAAATCTATGGGGTCGGGTCTTCCCATTGCGGCAGTTGTAGGTCGTGCCGAGGTAATGGATGCCGCCGCTCCAGGATCAATTGGTGGTACCTATATTGGTAGTCCCGTTTGTTGTGCAGCCGCTTTGGCTACAATCAAATACATGAAGAAGATTCGTCTTAATCAAAAAGCAAAGGTAGTTGGAGTAACCATTAAGGGGCGTTTAAAAAACTTGAAGAAGGTCTGTCCTGAAATTGGTGATGTAAGAGGTATTGGTGCCATGATCGCTATTGAGTTTGTGAAAAATAATGACCCTAGTCAACCAGATGCTGATTTATGTTCAAAAATTGTAAATGGTTGCTCAGAAAACGGCTTAATCTTGTTGAGTGCAGGAACACATAAAAATATTATCAGAATACTTTCACCATTAGTAATAACCCCAGAGCAATTAGATATGGGTATGACCATTTTAGAAAACGAAATTAAAAAAGCTACAAAAAAATAATTATGAGACCATTCGCAATTGCAGGAATACAAATGAAAGTGTCGGCCGTCGCTTCCAACGTGGAGATGATGAAGTTGAAAATCGATATCACTATGAATCTCTATCCATGGATACAAATGATAATGTTCAGTGAATTGTGTGCTTATGGGCCATTGACCCATACAGCGCAACCAATTCCCAATAATTTTGAAGCAGAAATGCAGGCCAAAGCCAAACAATATGGCATATGGCTGCTCCCAGGTTCCATATTCGAAAAAAGTGAAGGTAAAATTTTCAATACAGCCACGGTTATCAATCCAAAGGGAGAAATTGTAACCCGATACCGAAAAATGTTTCCTTTTTATCCTTATGAAACAGGAGTAACGCCAGGACAGGATTATTGTGTCTTCGATGTACCTAACGTAGCCAGATTTGGTGTATCTATTTGTTATGATATGTGGTTTCCTGAAACCATTCGTACGTTAACCACTTTGGGAGCGGAAGTCATTATGCATCCTACCATGTCAGGAACCATAGATCGTGATATTGAATTATCTATTGTTAGAGCAATGGCATCTGTAAATCAATGCTTTTTCTTTGATGTTAATGGTTTGGATACTGGTGGATGTGGACGTTCTATTGTCTGTGGGCCTGATGGTCGTATCTTGCACCAATCAGAAGGTACCGAAGAAATAATACCCCTAGAATTGAATATTGAAAGGGCTAAGAGAAGTCGTGAATTAGGAATATTACGCCTAGGGCAACCTCTTAAAAGCTTTCGAGATCATTTAAAATCAGGTCATTTTGGTATTTATCAACCTAATATCCCAACACCATATCTGGATTCCTTAGGACCACTGATTAAACCTACTCGCCTTGATAAAATTACAGAATTAAAAATCAAAGAAAATTCTTTAGAGCATCAAAGTTCACAAATCCACTATAAAGGGGATGGTGTAATTTAAAACAAAAAATATGGGTGGAATTCCAATGAGTAAAAAGAGTAATACAATAGCGAACAAAAATTATGTAAGTTGGTTTGAAATACCTGCAATAGATTTTCAACGCGCAGTATATTTCTATAATCACATTTTTAGTTTTGAAATGATACAAAACATAACCGATGTAAATGCGATTGCCTTTTTTCCTGCAACATCAGGAATTGGTGGTGCCGTAATAGCGGGTCCTAATTCGATACCTTCTGATAAAGGACCATTAATCTATTTAAACGGAGGAAACGATCTTAGTAATGTTCTAAGCAAGGTAGAAGAGGCAGGAGGACGCGTCGTAATGCCAAAAACCCTCATTACAGAGGATGCAGGTTATTTTGCAATATTTATAGATTCACAGGGAAACAAACTAGCCTTGCATTCAAAAAATTAAACGTGATTAAAAATAAAACAAAAAGTGCTCCTTATTATAACATCGGACAGCTTCGGGTTGATTTTTGGAACAAACTAAAAATGGAAACTTCTGAATTGACTCGATGCTATAAAGGGTCTGAGAATGAAAAAGCACATAAACTCAATATAAAGGAGTTAATAAAGGATTTAAAAGTGGTAGAGTGCTTTTTCGCATTCCCGGGAAAAGATCGCTTGCAAAAACTTGAAAATGCCTTTTCCACGCATGAATATGCTTCCTTATCCCATTTGGTAGCTGAAACTACAAGACAATTGTTAGGCGACAGTTATAAAAGCAAACCTGACTTGGTTGATTTTGATGAACAAAACTCGGAGTCTTTAGAAGATTATGAGCAACATAATAATATTAGAAAAAATCATTTTGAGGTGTTGTTTGTGGACAATATTTCCAAAGAAGAAGAATATAAATTAAAGCATAATTTAAGAAATCTACAGACTCCAAATGATAAGTTTAGTTATGGGGTTGTAGTGCAACGTTCTTTTCAGGATGCCATGATTACATTACTTTTTAATCATAATATCCAGGCAGTTGTGGTGCGTTATGCGCCACCTTACCATTCAAAGTTAATTACACCGCTTATAAAACCATATATTGAAGAAGTTACAAAATTGGATTTTTCATCAAGACCAGAAACCGACCTTGGTCCAATCATTGGTGAGTTAATCAAACAATTGCGTCCCGAGTTAGATACTTATTATGTTACGGACTCTTCACTTGGACATCTAAAAGACAATACCATAACAGGTTTCAGACGTATATTTTATCAATCTGAAGATATACAGGAACTTCATCTAACTATTATGCATGGTATTACCGAACGTTATGAAACACCATTCTTTTCGGCTTTGGTAGAATATAGTCAAAAGCCAACAGGAGTTTTTCATGCTATGCCAATATCGCGGGGAAATTCGGTTTTTAAATCGAGATGGATTCATGATTTTGGTGATTTTTACGGGCGTAATATGTTTTTGGCCGAAACTTCGGCGACCACTGGTGGTCTTGATTCCCTATTGCAACCAACGGGACCTCTTAAATTAGCCCAAGAAATGGCTCGTGATGCTTATGGATCTTTAAACACCTATTTCGTTACCAACGGAACATCCACGGCTAATAAAATAGTGATGCAGGCGTTGGTTAAACCTGGAGATGTAGTTCTTATTGATAGAGATTGTCATAAATCACATCATTATGGATTGGTTTTGGCTGGTGCTTACCCGGTATATTTGGATTCCTACCCAATAGAGGAATATTCTATGTATGGCGCTGTTCCTTTAGAACAAATTAAAAGGAAGTTACTGCTATTAAAAGATGCAGGAAGATTGGATAAGGTGAAAATGTTACTTTTAACCAATTGTACTTTCGACGGTCTTGTATATAATGTAGAGCGTGTAATGCAGGAAATTCTTGCTATTAAACCAGATATGGTTTTTTTATGGGATGAAGCTTGGTTTGCCTTTGCAGGATTTGCTTACAACTACAGACAACGTACCGGCATGTTCACTGCAAACAAGCTTTATGAAAAATATAAGAGTGCTAATTATAAAAAACAGTACAAAGAGTATATAAAAGGATTAAATAAGGGAGAACAATCAAAATTGCCAGATCCTGATAGGGTTCGAATAAGAGTGTATGCCACCCAAAGTACACACAAGACTTTAAGTAGTTTTAGACAAGGCTCTATGATTCATATATGGGATGAGGATTTCCGTAGAAAAACAGAAAACACCTTTCTGGAAGCATATATGACTCACACGTCTACATCACCAAACTACCAAATGTTGGCATCTTTAGATGTTGGCAGACGCCAGGTGCAATTGGAAGGATTTGAATTGGTTGAAAAGAGTATTGAAATGGCCATGGTACTTCGAGCCAAAGTGAATGACAATGCCCAATTGAGTAAATATTTTGATGTTTTGACCGTGCATGATTTCATTCCGGATAAATTTCGTCAAACCGGTCTTAAGGAATATTACACCAAACTAGAAGGTTGGAACCGTATGGATGAAGCTTGGGAGCAAGACGAATTTGTTCTAGACCCAACAAAAATTACCCTATATATTGGAAAAACTGGGGTTGATGGTGATACTTTTAAAAACAAGTATTTAATGGATAAATTCAATATCCAAATTAACAAAACGTCTCGTAATACGGTGTTATTCATGACAAATATTGGAACCACTAGAGGTAGTATTACTTATCTTATTAATGCGCTTCTAAAAATTGCAGATGAACTAGACGATGAGTTAAAGGCATTAAATAATAAGGAAAGAGAAATTAGAGATAAAAGAATACATTCCTTAACAAAAGAAGTACCACCATTGCCAGATTTTAGTTATTTCCATCACTCATTTCAGGCAGTGCCAGGAGTTCCTGGAGGTAATTTGCGCGAAGCGTATTTCTTGGCGTATGATGAAGAAAATTATGAATATATACCTCTAAAGGAGTGTTTGTCTATAATGGGTACTGGAAGAAATCTTGTAGCTTCAACCTTTGTAATTCCGTATCCACCTGGTTTCCCAGTGTTAGTGCCGGGGCAAGTGGTAAGCGAAGAAATAATCAATTTTATGACTGTGTTGGATGTTAGTGAAATACATGGATACCGTTCAGATTTGGGTTTAAGAGTATTCAAAGAGAAGGTGTTGGACAGACATAAAATTACAACTTCAATGGGTAGTATGCCCGATGTTAAAACGAATAATAATTAATTTAATAATTGAAAAATATTTACATGACAACTAAAAAATCATTAGACACAAAGAAAGTAACCAAGCCAATTGCTAAAAAAGCAACGCCTATAAAAAAGGTAGCTAAAAAAGAAGTTCTTAATGGCGTACCTGACATTAGACGATTCTTTTATAAAAACGAAACACCTCTTTATTTTATAAGTGCTACAAATTTCAATATGCTTGGTGCTGATGAATGGATAAAAGGATTTAAGTTTATTTGTCATATCGAATGTTTCGATGGCCTGCATCCAAATGTGTTTTCTCCAAAGGAAGAAATTCCGCATGATGACTTCACATGTATTGAAGACATTAATAACTACCTGCTTCAACATCCGGAAGTTCAGGCGTACTTAAACCTTAGAAAAAAAGGGAAATCTGCTGGGAAGGCCATGTTTTTGATGTTTGATGAAACGACTGAAAAACTCGCCAAAAAATTAGGACTTGAAATCATGTTCCCTCCTGCAAAGATGCGAACCTTAATGGATAACAAAGTAAATACCAATAGAATTGCAGAAAAGGCTGGTGTACCCTGTGTACCTTACGTGCTTTCACCTGTTGAAGACTATGCACACTTAAATAAAATCTCTAAAGTTCTTGGCACTGATTTAGTGATTCAAACACCTTTTGGAGATTCGGGTCACACCACATTTTTTATCTCTAATGAAAAAGAATTCAAAAAGTATGAGGAAGAGATTGTTAAAGAAAATGAAGTAAAAATAATGAAACGCATCAATTGTAAAGGTTCTGCAATTGAAGCGTGTGTTACAAGACATGGTACCATCGTGGCTCCTTTAATGACTGAACTTGTTGGTTTTAAAGAACTGACTCCTTACAAAGGAGGATGGTGTGGTAACGAAATTTACCCGAATGCATTTACTCCTGAAATTCGAGAAAAAGCAACAAAATACACACAACTTTTCGGTAATCAATTAAGAAAAGAAGGATACAAAGGTTATTTTGAACTGGATTTTTTAATCGATCAGGATAATGGAGAAGTATATTTAGGCGAATTAAACCCTAGGGTTACGGGAGCAAGTTCTATAACAAACCATGCTGTTTTTGCTTTAGCAGATGCACCTCTTTTTATATTCCATATTTTAGAATGGATGAACGTAGATTACGACTTAAACATAAAAGAGTTAAATGAGCGATGGGCAAGACAAGAAAACGTAGACGGATGGAGCCAATTAATTATAAAACATACTGAAGATACTATAGAGTATGTTTCTGAAGCACCAAAATCAGGGATTTATAAAATGTTCGATAATGGACACATACAATTCGATAGAATGGATACGCATAGAAGAGCGGTTGAGTCTGAAAACGAAGCATTTTTTCTACATATCTCCAAAGTAGGTGATTATTTATATGAAGGAGCAGATATGGGTATTTTGGTGTCAAGAGGACGTATGATGACCGATGATTTTAAAATTAACGGACGTGCAAAAAATTGGATTAATGCCATACGTAACAAATATGTTTCTCAAATAGTCGAAGACAAACGTGAAAAAATCGAACTAAGCGGAAGTTTAACAAAGTAATATGGAATTTAAGAGTGTCAATCCTTATAATGGACAAGTAGTTGGGCAATACAAAGCGATTTCACAGGAGAAATTAAAAGATAGACTCAATAAAAGTCAAATAGCTTTTGAATCTTGGAGAAATGTACCGCTTTCAGAACGTTGTAATCTTATTAAAAAAGCAGGACAAGTGCTGCGAGATAATGCAGAGGAGTATGCTAAAATGATTACTTTGGAAATGGGAAAACCGATTTCGGAGTCAAGAGCTGAGGTAAATAAATGCGCATGGGTATGTGATTATTATGCAGATAATGCTACAGAATTCCTTGCAGATCAATCCATTACAACTGAAGCTGATAAAAGTTTTGTAAGACATGACCCTATTGGAAGTGTCTTAGCAATTATGCCTTGGAATTTCCCATTTTGGCAAGTTTTTAGATATGCGGCTCCAACTTTGACAGCGGGTAATACTGGATTGTTAAAACATGCCCCTAACGTATTTGGTTGTGCCCAACAAATTGAGGATGTATTTACTAAAGCTGGTTATCCTCCTTATGTTTTTCAAAATCTCATTGTTCATCACGAACAAACTGAGCTAATAATTTCCCATAATGCTGTTAAAGCAGTTACACTAACCGGAAGTGAAAAAGCAGGTTCAGCAGTTGCTGAAATTGCGGGACGTTATATAAAGAAAACAGTATTAGAACTCGGTGGAAATAATGCTTTTATTGTTTGTGAAGATGCAGATATTGATAAAAGTGTTAAAATAGCACTTACTGCTCGGATGCTTAATTGCGGCCAAAGTTGTATTGCGGCAAAGCGCTTCATTTTAATGGAGAGTATTTATGAAGAATTCGTTCAGAAATTTACTAAAGCCGTAAAAGAGTTGAAATCAGGAGACCCATTAGATGAAAAAACAACCATAGGCCCACTGGCTAGAATTGACCTTACTAATCAATTGAACAATCAAGTAAGAGAGTCTTTAGCACAAGGCGCTAAATTATTGCTGGGAGGGAATCAAAATGATTGCTATCACGAACCTACCATTTTGGGTGATGTAAAACCAGGTATGGCTGCTTTCGATCAAGAAACTTTTGGACCATTAGCTGCCATGATTAAAGCTAAAGATATGGATCATGCATTCGAGTTATCAGAAAATTCTAATTATGGACTCGGGGTAACGGTATGTACCAAAAATACGGAGAAGGCTTTAGAATTTGCAAATCGGGTTAGTGATGGCGCCTATTTTATAAACGAATTAGTTAAATCTGATCCCAGATTACCATTTGGAGGTACTAAAAATTCGGGATATGGACGAGAATTGGCAAAAGATGGCATGATGGAGTTTGTGAATCGCAAAACGGTTTACATGAAGATTTAATTGAATCTAGTATAAATAAAAAAAAATTTACTTTTAATTTCCACAATTGCAAACCAATATGTTTTAACATAATGCAATTAGCAATTGTGGAAAATAAAGTTGGATGAATTCTATTTTGAAATCATTTAATTTTAATTCTTTAATCCTAATTTACTTAAAATAGTATCTAATAAACACCATTGCGTCATTGAAGATTGTAACATATTAGCTCCTATAAAAACGGTAAACCACAACCAGTTTATATTCACATAAACCGCAAGTAATAAACTGATTAGTATAAGTGAACCTACAACGGCTCTAAAAACTCTATTTTTCATTATAATTTATTTTTTAATTTGATTTTTCTATATTTAGAACCACAACATGAATGTGAGACTTCGATTTTTGATTACTATTGAATTCATTTATCAATTCAAATAGCTTATCTACATTTTCCTTTTTTACGAAAGCATAAAACACAATAGATTCTGTTTGATTCATTTCACTAGAAAACCAATTCGATTCTACAGCATCTTCCGTACTGTCACGATATCCAGTCACTTCTTTAAAGGAAAAGGTTTTGACATCGGCTTTCTTTAGTTGTAATTTGATGTCTTTTTCAAATTGTCTTATTGCGGTAATAATAACTAGTTTCATAATGTTTTTTATTTAATTATTATTTTTCTAATGTTTCATTAGATTCCCATTTTTTACGTTCAGTGATGTAATAAATTAATGGTACAACAATTAGCGTCAGTAATGTAGAAACAATAGCGCCTGCTACTAACGATATCGCTAATCCTTGAAATATTGGGTCGAATAAAATAATAGAAGCTCCAATTACAACAGCGCCAGTTGTAAGCAAAATTGGCGTAGTTCTAACAGCCCCAGCGTCAATAATGGCTTGTTTTAATGGAATACCATCGTTTAATCGGATTTCGATAAAATCAATTAACAGCACTGAATTTCGAACCATGACTCCTGCTAAAGCAATCATTCCAATAAAAGATGTTGCTGTGAAGAAAGCTCCCAAAACCCAGTGACCTAAAACTATACCAACTAATGAAAGCGGAATAGCTACCATCATAACCAACGGTGTTTTAAAGTTCTGGAACCATCCAACAATAAGCATGTATATGATAACAATTACGATTAAAAATGCTGCGCCTAAATCACGGAATACTTCCAAAGTTATTTGCCATTCACCATCCCATTTCACAGTAAAATCGGTTTCTTCTGAAGGCGAATCCATGTATAATTCGTTTAACTTATAGCCTTTAGGAAGTTTTATTTTCTGAAGTTTTTCGTTCATTCCTAAAATAGCGTACACCGGACTTTCCAAAGCTCCTGCCATATCTGCCAATACATAAACAACACGTTTTTGGTCTTTGCGATATATGGTATGATCTAAAGTTTCTTTTTTAACCGAAACCAAATCACTAACAGGAATTACGTTTCCACGACTTCCTTTTATTTTTAAGTTTTGAATATCTTGTAACGATGTTTTGTCCTTATCATCTAGCGAAAGTACTATACTTACATTATCGTTAGACGTTTCATCATATAAATTGGCTATTGGATATTCTTGCAACAAATAGGTTAAATTACCAACCACTTGTTGGGGAGCAATGCCATGCAGCATCGCTTTTTCTTTATCTACTTCTAAACGATATTCTATTTGATTTGCTTCAACCATCCAATCGGCATCTACAACATCTACTGTATTTTCCAAAATACTTTTAACCTGATCAGCAACTTTAATTTGCTCGTCATAATTAGGTCCGTAAACTTCGGCTACTAAAGTTGAAAGTACAGGTGGTCCTGGTGGAACTTCCACAATTTTCACATTCGCGTTGTATTTTTTGGCAATTTTCTGAATATTCGGACGAACAATTTTAGCGATATCATGACTCTGTAAATCTCTATTTTCTTTATGTAAAAGATTCACTTGAATATCAGCCATATTACTACCTCCTCTTAAATCGTAATGACGCACCAAGCCATTGAAAGTAATAGGAGCAGAGGCACCTATATAATTTTGATAATCAACAACTTCAGGAATCGATTTTAAATATTGTGTAATTTCCTGAGTAACAACTGCAGTTCTTTCTAAAGTGGTACCTTCAGGCATATCAATAACTACCTGAAATTCATTTTTGTTATCAAAAGGTAGCATTTTTACTGCAACCGATTTGGTAAAAAACATCAACACAGACCCTAAAAGCAGCACGCCTGTAATTATAAACATAACGTTTCGTTTTTTAGAACTATCTAAAAATGGCTGTTCAACTTTTTTATAGATTTTATATATCCAGCTTGTTTCTAAACCTTCGTCTTCCTTATGGGCTTGTCCATCTTTCTCTTGCAATAAATGATACCCTAAATATGGAGTAACCGTTAATGCTACAAACAGCGATAAAATCATCGCAATAGATGCTCCAATTGGCATCGGACTCATATAGGGCCCCATCATACCAGACACGAATGCCATGGGTAAAATAGCTGCTATTACTGTAAATGTTGCTAAAATGGTTGGGTTACCAACTTCGTTTATTGCATAAATGGCAGCTTGTTTAAACGGTAAACGCTTCATTTTAAAATGCCTATGCATATTTTCGGCAATAATAATACTGTCGTCTACCACAATACCTACCACAAATACTAAGGCGAAAAGCGTGATTCTGTTCAGTGTATAGCCCAGCATATAATATGCAAAAAGCGTTAAAGCAAAGGTTAATGGCACAGAAAAGAATACCACCAAACCACCACGCCAACCCATTGCCAGCATTACTAAAATGGTTACAGCTAAAATCGCAACTCCTAAGTGTAATAATAATTCACCTACTTTATCCGATGCGGTTTCACCATAATTTCTGGTAACATCAATATGTACATCGTCAGGAATTAAAGTAGATTTTAATTTATCAATATGCGTTAAAATCTTTTCAGAAATTTTCATCGCATCAGCCCCTTTTACTTTCGAAATGGAAATAGTAACCGCAGGATATTCCGATTTAAAATCTTTAAAACCTTCGTTGGTTTGCCCAAATCCAAAAGACACATAACTTTTTGCCGAAGATGGACCGTCTTGAATAGTTGCCACTTGTTTTAAGTAAACCGGTCTGTTTTCGTTGACGCCTACAACTAAATTTTCAACATCCTCAGCAGTTTCTAAAAAGCGTCCGGTTGTAATTAAATACTCTGTATCGTTATTTACAAAACTACCCGATTGCGAGCTGCTGTTATTAGCCTGAATCATCTGCATAATACCTAAGGCATCTACACCATTTCCAGCCATTTTATCCTTATCTAAAACCACTTTTAGTTCGCGGTTTCTGCCTCCAATAACTTTGGTAATCGAAACATCTTTAACTTTTTCAATTTCCGATGTTAATTCTTCAGCAATTTGACGTAATTGAAAATCATCGTAGTTTTCACTCCAGAGTGTTAGTCCGAGCATGGGTACATCATCAATAGAACGTGTTTTAACTACAGGTTTATAAACCCCAGACGGAAACATATTTTCATGCTTCATCAATTCGTCATAAAGCTTCACGTACGAGCGCTCAGTATCTTCACCCACATAAAACTGGATTACCATTACTGCCTGCCCATTCATAGCCATACTATGCACGTGCTCAACACCTTTAATATTCGAAATAATTTTTTCCAAAGGCTTAACAACCCTGTTTTCAACCTCAGTAGGATTTGCACCAGGATACCCTACAAGTACATCGGCCATAGGCACATTAATCTGTGGTTCTTCCTCTCTCGGAATAAGAAATGAACTATATATTCCAATTACCATCAAGCCAATCATTAACAAAATAGTTAGCTTGGAGTTGATGAAAAAATGGGCAATTTTACCCGAAATTCCTTCTTGCATCTTTTTATATTTTTGGGCGTTTTAACAGGCTATTCGTTGCAATCTTTTTTTTTGTTCCGTCATTGCGAAGTAAATTTTTTAATTTACTAGGGCAATCTTATGCCATAAAATGACGTTTATAAATTCAAAAAAAAGGATTTTCACTGCTATCCTTAACGCATTAATTATTATTGAATATTTACTTTAGCACCATTAAATAATTTCCCGTCAGCAGAAACTATATAAGATTCGTTTGCCGATAAACCAGATAATACTTCCACTTGATCACCAAACGTTCTTCCTAAGCGTAACCAGCGTAATAATGCGGTATTACTTTCACTAACTGTATAAACGCCTTGTAACTGACCTTTAATTACTAAGGCTTCTTTTGGCAATAAAACCATGTCTGTTTTTTCTTGAGTTTCAATAGGGAATTGTACAGTTACAAACATTCCAGATAAGATGGAAATATCCGTTTTATCTAAAGCAACTTTAACGGCGTATTGTCCACCTGTATTTTTCGCAGAATTGCTTACTTCGGTAACTTTTCCTTTCACGGTTTTGTTCATCGATTTTACAAGAACATTCACTAAAGTGCCAGAAGATATTTTAGAAATATCACTTTCTGGCACATTGGCTGCTACTTCAAAGTTCCCCGGTGCTTCTACCGAAATTAAAGGCATTCCCGGGTTTGCCATATCGCCGGCGTCAATTGTTTTTCCTGTAACAATTCCGCTAAAAGGCGCTGTTATATTTGAATATGCAAATTGTGCATTAATTTCATTTTTCATTTGGTTAGCTCCTTCTAAGCGTGCTTTTGCCATTTCATAATGGGCGCTCATATCATCAAATTCTTTTTGAGATACGCTGTTGTCTGCCAATAAACTTTTAAACCTGTTGTAATCTTTTTTTGCATTATTAAAAGCAGCAGTAGCTTCCGTAATACCTGCGTTTACCTGTGCCTGTTTAGCTTGTAAATCGGTATTGTTTATAGAAACTAACAATTGACCTTTAGTAACTTTATCACCAACTTTTACATGCACTTTTGTAACATATCCCATCATTCGGGTACTTAAATTAGCACTATTAACAGCTTCAATAGTTCCACTTGCTGTTAAAAATGGGTTGCCAGCATTTTCTGTTACTGCATTTACTTTTACAGAAATAGGGTTTGTATTATCTGCTATTTTACTTTTTTTCTCGTTTCCACAACTTGTTACAAAAAGTGATACAGCGATAAAAGCGATTATGTATGTATATTTCTTCATTTTGGTATTTGTTTTTTTATTTAGGTCTCGACTGCGCTCGACCTGACAAGTATTTGTCTCCTCGAGCGCAGTCGAGAGGTTAATTGTTTTTAGTTAAAAATTCTAAATAAGCTTGTGCATAATTGTATTCGAAAATAGTTTGGTAATATTCTAATTGCTTTTGTGCGTATTGGGTTTCTGCCATCAATAAATCAGATGTTTTCTCTAATCCTTCTTTAAATCTGTTTGTTCTTATTCTTAGTGATTCTTCAGATTGTTCTAAGGCTAAAGCTGTTAGGTTTAATCTGTTTTCAGCATCGGTAAACGCGCGCTTTGCTTTGTTTAATTCTAAATTACTTTGCGATACATATTGTTCGTATTGTAGCTTCGATTTTTCAAATTCGGCTCTGCTTTTTTGTGATTTCCCAATACGTTTAGATCCTTGAAATAAATCCCAGCTTAATTGAGCACCAACTAGGTACCCATTAGCATCGCCTTGAAAAACCTGGTCGTCATACAGCTCATAACTTCCAAAAGCGTTTAATCTTGGTAGAAAAGCCATTTTATCTGCTTTATTCATGTTCCCATAAGCGTTCGAAGCAAATTCCATAGCTTTAATGTCGGAGCGATTTTCAGAAATCTTCATATCGTTTTTATCTTCAATCTTGTCAATAGTTAAGCTATCGCTCGGTTGATATACTACGTATGTTTCATCATTCATTAAAAACGACAGATAATTTGAAGCATTTTGCACATTACTTTTTGCTGTTTGTAATTGGTTTTTAATTTCGGTAACATGGACTTCAACATTTAAAATATCAGCACGTTGCAAATAGCCTTGTTTAAAACTATTTTCGGCAAGCGATTTATTCGACATGGCTGCTTCTAATGCTTTTTCTAAAACCGCAACACCTTTATAGGCTAACTGTAACTGCATATAGGCTTTTTCAACTTCAAGAGACAAATATTCTTTTGTTCTTTGTGATTGTAGTGAAGTGGCTTCCATTTTAGCTTTGGCTGCTTTGCGCTGATAAATACCATCAACATTAATTAATGGTTGTTGAATTTCTAGTTTCGTTGCAAAATTTTGAGTCTGATTTGGATTATTCAGTAAAGCAGGATTAAAATCGTTTTGCGTTAAGATTTCCTGATTTAATTTAGAACCAAAAGCCATAAGCGGATTGGTAGTAGAAATACCCGTGTGAGAGACGGAAATATTTGGTAAAAATACAGCATTGGTCTGTCTGTAATCCGCTCTTGCTACATTGAAATCTTCGTTAGAAATTTTAAGTGTTTGGTTGTCTTCTGAAACTTTGCTCAATACTTCAGACTTACGTAATAGGAACCAATTGTTGAGCCTGAAGTAATGATGCAAAGCATAAAAACACAAAAGGAATATAATATATTATTTTGTTCATGGTTTTTAATTTGATATTGCAAATGTAGGTTAGACAAATACTGTAGTAAGTAACTAATGTTACTTACCATTGTATAAATTGAAATTAAAAATTTCATCAAGTTTATAACATGGTTTTCCATTAGTAAATTATTTAAGTCAAAATTTAGCTTACTTAAAGTACTCCAACAATGATATTAATCAGTAGCTTACTTGAAACTTTGATAATAATTTTAGTGATCACTTTTAAAAAGAAAAAAGCACCCTAAACAGAGTGCTTTTAGACATCAACCAACCAAAACCCTGACAATCAAGAGAGATTGTCAGTGTGTGCTTTTCTGGTGCCTCCATGACCACCAGCAACAATAACCATAACTTTAATACTTAAAATGAAAAACTTGAATAATTGAATTATAGGATTCATCATTTTAAAACGCTGTATGGGCGATATTCGTTTTGTCATTTCTTAAGTTTGAATTATTATAATATTATCTTCTAATCTTTAACAATTTATTCAGGAATCACTTTTTTAAGTTTCATTCCTATTCAGGAATCAACCACCAAAGTGGTTTCATTTTTGCTTTATAAATAAAGGCATAATGCAATGCCAGTTTTAGCCAATGTCCTGCTAAGCCAATAGAACCAAATGTTTTGCCTAAATGCCTTCCTTGTGTTTTTGGGTATTTTATATAATCAGGTACAATAGGGTAGGTTGTTATGCTAATACCACTTCCTTGCGTTAGTCCAAATCCAGCGGAAGCAATACAAGCAGCTCCCATATTTCCCATTGAACCTAGATGATTAAGGCTTTCTTTTCCTTTTTTTATAGAATCTATAATATTGTCTGCGACCAATTTTGCTGTAATCCCTGATGGCATGCCTGTTCTTGGTGGCGATGGAAAAATTTCGGTACCATTTTTACTTTTTCTAGGTTTTGAAATGCTGTGAGGTGGTGCAAATGCAATACCAGGAGCGAATATATTTTTATAACTTGGATTTTGATAAGTTTCCGGCCAATCTTGAACAGTCCATTCTTCGTAAGGTCTCGGTGTATAATCTGCATCAACAACCATAAATCCTTTAAACAGTTTGTCGGTTATATCTTGGTTGTTCTTGTCGAAGGCTTTAAAACCATGACCAGAAAATGACGGAATCAACATAGCAAAGTCAAATGCTTCAGTTTTTGTTTCACCATCTAAATTTTCGTAATGTGCTACACCTTCTTCAATTTTATTAACGCCGGCTCCAAGAATCCAGTTTATTTCGCGGTCTTCAAAAATCATTTCAACCATTTCGCTCGATTTCATGGTCATACTGGAATAACTAAGTAGCATACCATCCATTCCAAAATCCCCTAATTTGTATTCGTTTGATATCCATGTTATTTCTGCCATATCGCGCACTTTATGGCGACGTAATTCTTGTTCCACATTCAAAATATATTCAAAGGCTGCACCCTGACAGGTTGCTTTTGCATGACCAGTTCCAATAAGAATTTTGGCTTTTTTGCCATTTTTCATTTCTTGGATGATTTTATTTAACCCTTCCCAGGCATGGTCTGCATGTGTATAAGTACAAACGGAATATGTTTTGTTAGTACCAGGATTTAAACCTTCAGTAGCTTCAAAATTAAGTTTTGGTCCGGTGGCGTTTATTAGGTAATCGTACGTTACTTTTTCTTGCTGCCCTTTATGTTCGCCAGCAACATATTCAGCTAAAACGTAGGGATTTTGTTCTTTCGAATCACCTTCTGGATAAAAGGAAACTGCTTTAGCTTGTTTAAATCCAATGTTTCTTTTTTTATATAATGGAGCCAGTGGGAATAAAATTTTACTCGATTTTATTCTACCGATGCCAACCCAAATGTTCGATGGAATCCATTGATAATTACTGTTGGGTGATACCACTACTACTTCATGTTCTTTAGAAAGTTTTCTACGTAAATGAGAAGCCGCAACATGTCCTGAAATTCCAGCACCTAAAACAACAATTTTTGACATCTATTAAAATTTTTAATAAAGATAATTCATTGCAAAAATCCTAATTGTAACTTTTGTTGCAAAGGGCGATAAAAATGTTTACAAAATAGAATTTCACTAGTTGCATTGGTTTTTGCCTTCTGCTAAAATGGCATCAAATGCTTCTTGAGTTAAGAATTGCGGTGTGTAAGTGTTACCGTTGTTTATAATTCCGGACATGAAACTATTCAAATGGTTTTTAGATCCACATTGCAAACTTTCAAAAACTGAAATTATAGATGTATTTGAAGTGGCCTTTATGTATTCTTCTAAGTCAACAATATCTAAATCTTCGATAGTTGCTCCAATTTTTAATGCATTAACACTATTTACAGAACCTTCTGCAATAAATTGATTATAATAGTTTTGTAAATCTTGATTTTCGAATTCGCCAGTAGGTAAAATAGTATAGTCTATTTTATTTTCTTCCAATAAACTAATTATGGTATTCATGTGGGTTTGTTCGCTGTTTTTTATGTTTGAAAACTGATTAATTGCCCATAAATTATCTAAATAGATATATGTGTCTCTGGCCAATTTTTCTTCTTCAAGCATAAATAGCAAAGCATCTTGATCACTTTTAGATAGCGTAGTATCAACTACTAATTCGTTGGATGAAGCATCATTTTCGCAGGACGATAAATATGTAAATGACGATACTAATAACACTGCTAGAAGTCCGTATTTTTTAATAAGATTTTTCATAATATTTATTTTTTTTTAATAATCAAATTTCAGCATAAAATGAAAATCTTACAGCAACTATTGTTACATAGTTGTTAGGTTGTTTTATCTTTTTGATGCTTCGCAAGATTGAAGCGATTGTTTTAGTTTTTGAATGGAAAAAGGTTCAATTTCTTCGTTGCTTTTCTTTACAAATATTTCATTTTTCAGCATAATTCATTGTTTCAAAATTTTAATACTTCTGTCATTATACCAAAACGAATGGTGCTAATTTGATGTTGAAAATAAATATTGTAGTAATCCATACCATGATAGAATTGAACAAAAAAACCAATGTCTTCTAGAAATTTTGGATGATAATAAATAATTAAACTAGCATTTAGTCTGTTGATGTTAAAGGCATCATTATTATTAAAATTATCCAACATCCAAGTCGTTTCAGCTTTAAGCGAGAAATTTGCTTTCTGACCATTATTTTTAACGTTATCACCTAATATAGGAAGTTTGTATGCTAAAAAAGTATTGTGCCATCGAAGCCCGCTATACTGCCCTTGGAGCTCATTCAACATCAAACTTTTTGGGTGAATTTCAATGGAACTTTTAATAAATTTGAAAGCATTAAGTTGGTCACTGTAAGATGATTTTAAAAAACCTAATTCGACATAATTTGTTGCAAAATTTCCTGACTCCAAATTCACATCTCCATTCTCATTATAAAAACTTTCATCCTGACCATTAGAGTGATGCGCAATTTTACCAAATAATGTTAGCTTATTAAAAGACGTTTTATGTCCGGTTAAAAAATAAAAGGCTATTTGCGGAATATAACTTGGCGTTTTAATAGGATAAGAAAGCTCATTATACATTCTTATAACAATTTGAGCAGTAAGCACTGCCATTAATCTTGAATCTTTACGTTCTCGAATTGTAAAGTTAGGACTTACATTTGCTTCAAACATTAATGGTTCTAAATTCCCAATATCAAAAGGAAAAGTAACATAACTTTCTCCTTGGTTTACTTCCGCCATTTTAGCAAGGTCTAGGCGAACTATTGTGTCTTTTTCAGTTTGAGCATAGCCAAAACTAATAAAGAAGTAAAATATTAATGATATGTAGCTATGTTTAATCAAGTTTTCCTTCTAATTAGCAAGTAAATCACTATTGTAAAAGCAAGTGTTATTCCAATTCTGAAAAACATAGCACCAATGGTTTTGGTTTCATATAAACCTCCAGCATGGATATGAAAATATAGACCGATAAGTGCAATTATCAATATTAATATAGAAACAATTAAGACCATCAATGTCCACTTTTCAAATTTCAGAAACCCATAAACAACCATTAAGTATAGGATACTACAAATAAAATTTGCCCAAACAATAAATGGCACATAGTTTCCTTCTTTTGCCCGTATCCCAAACCAATCAAACAACACAGAACTACTTAAAAACAACGTCAGTAAAGCAAAAGCGGACAAAGCAGTTGCAATTCCATATGTAAAAAATTTACTTTTCTTCATAATATATTATTTTAGAATGTCTTTAGGTTATTTTTTTATAACTCCAAACAGCCAACCCATTCATAATAACGGCGTAAAGCAGTGTTTTCGAAAGATGTGGCAGAATATCTATAAAACCGGAACCTTTAAGCATTACCATGCGCATCACTTCTACAAAGTATTTTATTGGGTTGAATTCTGTTATTATTTGCGCCCATTTTGGCATGCTTTCAATAGGTGTAAATAAACCACTCATCAAGATAAAAATAACTGTAAAAAACCAAGCAATAAACATGGCTTGTTGTTGGGTATCTGTAAAGTTTGAAATAAAAAGTCCTATACCTAAAACCACTAAAATATAAATAGACGTATAGAAATACATAAGTGCTAAGCTACCAACCATAGGTACATTAAAAATAAGTTTAGCAATAATTAATCCAATGGTTAACAAACCTAAACCTATAACCCAAAAAGGGAAAAGCTTGCCAATAACAAACTGGCTTTTACGTATCGGTGTAACGTTAATTTGCTCTAAAGTGCCTATTTCTTTTTCCCGTACAATGTTCATCCCAGATAAAAACAGCGTAATCATAGTTACTAATAAAACCAATATTCCAGGCACCATAAAAGTTTTATAATTTAAGGTTTTGTTATACCAGAATGATGGAATAGTAAGAATATTTACTGGTTTTACATTTACATCTGAAGGTTGCATTAATGTTGCACTTACATTCTTATTAAAGCTTTGTATTATCTGATTTACATAAACGTTTTCAACACCAGCTGCGGCGCCATCAATGGCATTGATTGTTAACCCTAAATCTTGATGTTTCTCTTTTTGTAAGTTGCGTTCAAAATGTTGAGGAATTTCTAAAACCACATCCACATCGCCATTTAACATGGCAGAACTTGATTGTCTTTCCGAAGGAAAATTATCTAAAACTTTAAAATACGTTGAAGCATCAAATTTTTCAATTAAGGCACGAGATGTTGAAGAATGATCGTGGTCTATATAAGCAAATTTGATATTTTTAATTTCAAAAGTGGCTGCATTCGAAAGAATGATTAATTGTAATAAAGGCATTACAAAAATAATAGGTAACATACCTTTATTTCTAAAGATTTGCTTGAACTCTTTTTGTATTATGTAACCTATCGTTTTCATAATTATTTAGTTTTATTAGCTACGAATTCACTAATATTTTCTGTTTGCATTGAAAAGTTTTAGCATAAATACTTCAATGGCTGAATACTTTTTTACTCCAGTCTGATTTTATATTTTTTAGCACTTAATCCAATAAAAAACAGCGTCATTACAATTAAAATCAGTGTTTCTTTCCATAAATATTGTAACCCGACACCTTTTAACATAATACCTTTTATGATAATAATAAACCATTTTGCGGGAATGATGTTGCTTATAATTTGAAGCGGTATTGGCATACTTGATATGGGGAAAATAAACCCTGATAGCAGAATTACTGGAAGCATTAAACCCATAAGCGAAATCATCATGGCTGTTTGTTGTGTTGCAGAAATGGTAGAGATTAATATGCCTAAAGCCAAAGCTGTAATTATAAATAATACACTTTCTAAACCTAATAAAATCAGGCTTCCTTGTACTGGCATTTTAAATATAAAAATGCTTAGCACAATTATTACAGTCGCATTTATTACCGATAGAAAAATATAAGGTATCACTTTACCAATAATAACATGTAATGGTTTTAAAGGCGACACCAACAGGATTTCCATAGTGCCTAATTCTTTTTCTCTAGTGATTGAAATGGATGTCATCATCGCCGAAACAAGCATTAAAATAATTGTCATAACACCTGGAACAAACATAAAAACACTTTTTAGTTCTGCGTTGTAAACCATACGTGTTTGTGGTACTATTTGATAAGCAATCACAGCATTCTTATTTAATTCTTGAGTGTAATTTTGAAGTATGGAATTTACATAGTTGCTTATGGTATTGGCGGTATTTGGATCGGTAGCATCTGTTATAATTTGTACAGTGGCTTTGTTGTCTTTGATAAGTTTTTTGCTGAAATCTTTTTCAAAAGTTAATACGGCTTTAACTTTTCCTTTTTTGAAAACCGCTTCAATATCTTTTTCGTTTGTAATTAATTGATTGATGCTGAAGTATTTTGAAGCCGATATTTTATTAATAATTTCTTGTGTATTGGCATCTTTTGAATGGTCTAAAATGGCAATATCTACATTATTAATTTCATTAGTTATAGCAAACCCAAACAATAAAATTTGAGCAATAGGCATTCCAAAGAGAATAAACAATGAACGCCTATCTCTAAAAATATGGTAAAATTCTTTTTTTATAAAACCTATAAATCGTTTCATTTTTTTTGTATCCCGCAGATATCGCTGATTTGCGCTGATTTTTTTAAAAATTATTACTCTGTTTTCTATGCATATCTGTAAAAAATGTTAAACAATTTCTACAGATTATTTACTTTTCTGAATACTCCTTTGGTTATATTATCTACATTGAAATTCACTAAAATACCTAGCTTAAATTTTGAAATTTTTAAATATGTTAGGACTTGCTTATGATGCACTTTTAACAAAGTTTCTACCGATTTGATTTCAATTATCACTTTATTATTAACTAATAAATCTAACCTGAAGCCTATTTCTAATTTAATTCCATCATAGAATACAGGTAATGGTACTTGCTTTTTGACTGATAATCCCTGCTTTTCTAGTTCATACAATAAAACAGTTTCATATACAGATTCTAATAAACCCGGACCTAATTCATTGTAGACTTTAAAAATTGCCCCTCGGATTAAGTATGAAATATCATTTTCTGTTTTTTCTTCCATTATTAGTTGATTTGTTCCCGTAGATTTCGCTGATAATCTCAGATTTTAAAAAGGTTATTATTGTCTTTCGTTCTGCGAAAATCTGCGTTATCTGCGGGATTATTTTTCATCCACGCGCCAATTTTAAAAACACATCATTCATATTATCAGTTTTATAATGTTCTTTGAGTTTTTTTGGGGTGTCTAAAGCTTCAATCTTACCATTTACCATGATGGAAACGCGATCGCAATATTCGGCTTCATCCATATAATGTGTGGTTACAAAAACGGTTGTTCCTTGGTGGGATGCTTTATAAATCATTTCCCAGAATTGTCGTCTCGTAATAGGGTCTACACCACCCGTAGGTTCATCTAAAAACACAATTTTAGGGTCGTGAATCAGTGAAACCGAAAATGCCAGTTTTTGTTTCCAGCCTAATGGTAGCGAACCTACTAATTGGTTAGCTACATCCTGTAAACCTAATTCTATGATTAATTCATTGGCTTTTTCTTTTATTCGGGCTCGCTTTAAACCATAAATACCACCAAAAAAAGTGATGTTTTCTTTTACCGTTAAATCGTCGTACAAGGCAAATTTCTGACTCATATAACCAATGTTTTTTTTAATGTTATCGGCATCGGTAAAAACATCAAAACCTGCCACAGTTGCTTTTCCAGAAGTTGGGTTTGAGATACCAATGAGCATTTTCATCGCTGTTGTTTTTCCTGCACCATTGGCTCCCAGAAATCCGAATATTTCACCTTTTTTTACTTCAAATGAAATAGCGTTAACCGCTGTGAAATCACCAAAGGTTTTGGTTAGATTTTCGACTTCTATGACGTTTTTGTTTTCCATTATTTAGCTAATTCCATAAACGTATCTTCTATGGTAGGTTGCGTTTGATTGATTTGAATATCTGAAAGATTTTGAGTTTCTAAATAGGTTTTCAAATCTTCTGAATTAAAATGTTCCCGTTTATCTGAATAATGTACAAACTCTCCAAAAGGGTAGATGCTATAATGATGCTTGTAGGCTTTTAAACTTTCAAGCAATTGATACATATTATTAGCACGTACATTAAAAATGGTTTTTGGATAATGTTTTACAATTTCTTCGGGTGTATCAATTTCTAAAATTTTTCCGTTTTGAATGAGTGCAATTCTATCACATAAAGCGGCTTCATCCATATAAGGTGTTGAAACCAAAATGGTAATACCATGTTGTTGCAAACGTTTCAACATATCCCAAAATTCCTTTCGCGAAACGGGGTCAACACCTGTAGTTGGTTCGTCTAAAAACAGTACTTTTGGTTTATGGATTAGAGCACAACTTAACGCCAGTTTTTGTTTCATACCACCCGATAGTTTCCCAGCTCTACGATTTTTAAAAGGCTCAATTTGAACATAAATATCTTTTATTAAATCGTAGTTTTCTTCGATAGTAGTGCCGAATATAGTGGCGAAAAAATCTAGGTTTTCTTCAACCGTTAAATCTTGATATAATGAAAATCGCCCAGGCATATAACCTACACTATTTCTGATTGTTTTATAATCATTTAAAACATCAAAACCAGCAACCGTTGCATTACCATCGTCAGCAAGTAACAGGGTTGTTAAAATTCGAAATAGTGTTGTTTTTCCAGCACCATCGGGTCCAATAAGTCCGAAAAGCTCACCAGGTTTTACTTCAAAACTAATGTTTTGAAGTGCTTTTACCTCTTTATAAGACTTTGATATATTGGATACCGAAATACTCATGACATTTTAATTTTGAACTGTAATTTTAGGTTCCATGGTTATTTTGGAAGTTATGGAGTTTGAAATAAGGCAAGCTTTTTCAGATTTTTCAAGAATTTTTAAAGCACGTTCGCGTTGGTTTTCATCTGAAATGATAACTTCAGGAAAAAGTAAGACTTCCGACATGGCAAATTTGCCATCTACCTTGTCTAAAATGCCTTTTGAACCGCATTTAAAACTGATAAATTCAAATTTTGAATACTCTGAGATTGCTAAAAAAGTAGTCATTAAACAACTGCTTACGGCAGCTGTAAATAAATGTTCTGGCGACCAAATGTTTGGTATACCTTTATCAAATTGAGGTGGTGTTGCCACTTCAATACAGTTAGTTCTGTTTGATTCTACACTGTTTAATTCTGGAGAACACATCATACCTTTTCGGTCTTGTGTCCAGTTAATGTTTACGTTGTATTCATGTTTGTCCATAATAATCTGTTTTTATTTAAAATAGTTATTGTAAGAATTGATATTTTCTATTATGCTATGTTTAATTTTTGCAGCATCTTCAAGCATTTTGGTTTCAGAAAGTGCCTCGATTTTTTCGATTAAGGGCACTAACCAAACATGTAAATTGTCATGAGAGGCACCTTTCATGGTACATTCTTTAACCACATAATTTTTGGCTTCACCTAGCTGATCTGCCAATTTGTGATAATCTTCCATGGTAACAGTTTGTTGTGCTTTTAAAATGGCTTGCATCCGTTCTACGCCTTCATTTGTTTCATTGTTCGCCACCCATTTTTCACCATTATTTAACTGCATGTCTTTCATCCACAAATTGTCATGACTTGTTGCGTCCTTATCTTGATGTTGTTTATGTGTTGCTTCGGTATGCGTCTCATGGTTTTCATTATGAGTTTCCGTCTCGCTATGTTTCTTGTCTTTACAGCCTATAAAAGCCAAAAGACTAATGATAAGAATTAATTGTTTCATAGTTTTTATTTTTATTCTGTATTGTTTATCCACATTTCGGCTGGCATTCCAATTTTCAGGGTACCATCGTTTGCTACTTTTATTTTTACAGCATATACTAATGCCACACGTTCTTCTTTAGTTTGAATTATTTTAGGAGTGAATTCTGCTTCTGAAGCAATCCAATCAATGGTTCCTTTAAACGATTTCATGTTGTCTGCGTCGTCAATTTTAACAGTAACTCCTTGACCAATTTTAATGTTTGCCAGTTGTGGTTCACTAAGATACACACGTAATTCCATGGTGGTTAAATCGGCAATTTTATAGAGCGGTTTTCCAAAAGAAGTAATTTCATTAGGTTCGGCATATTTTGCTAAAACGGTCCCATTTATAGGATTTGTAATGATGCTTTTTTGAATTTGGTCGTCAATCTGTTTTAGTTGTGTATCGATACTTTTTAGTTCGTTTACTACAGGTGCGTTTTGAATTTCTACACTTCTAATTTGTTTTTTAATAACATCGATTTCACCCGAAATATCATCTAATTGTTTTTGAGTTCCAGCGCTGTCTTTAATAAGATTTGTTGTTCTGTTTTTATTAATATTTGCTGTTTTTAATCGGGCATTTAATACGTCTATTTGAGATAAAACGCCTTTTGATTTTGAAATAACAACTGCTTTAGAAACCAATAATTGTTCTTTTTTTAAAGAAAGTGGAATCGTGTCAATATAACCCAAAACGGACTCTTTTTTAATTAAATCACCTTCATTTACATTAAATTGCATCAATTTTCCATTATTTTCTGCAGAAATAGTTATTTCTGTAGCTTCAAAATTTCCGTAGCCATCTGCTTTTCCATTGGAATTGCTGCATGATGTTAAGCTAATCGCGATTGCACTAAGTACTAAAATATATTTGTTAAGGTTCATAATGGTTTTGTTTAGTTTCCGGTTGTAATATTATAATTTGCTTTCGCCAATTCTAGCTGAATTTTATGTGTTGCCAAACTGTTTTCAGCTTCATTTAAATTCGTTAATTCTGTAATGTATGCAGACGAAGTAATAATGCCATTTCGAAGCTGCGATTCGGTGGCTTTAAGTACCGTTTTTCGTAATTCAATTATATTCGTGTCAATTTTTATCATTTCAGAAATTTTATCAATTTCTTTTTCCTGACTGTTGCGTTCCATTTGTGTGTTTAATTTGAAAGTTTCACTTTCTGTTTCAATCAAATCTTTATTAATAGCTAGTGCTTCGCGTTGTTTTTTATTCGAATTCCAGTCCAAAACATTCCAGTTTACTTTAACGCCCACGGTGTAAAATGTTTGAAACGAATTATCGAGCATGTTTAAACCCGGGTTACCGTAACCACCAGTGGCAAATCCCATTAATTTGGGTAAATTTTGTTTCGCAATTAATGCTTCATTTAGACTTATTTCTTCTTTTTTGAGTTGAAATAAATCGAGTTCTGGACGGCTTATTTCAGTATTTAAAACGGCCATTGTTAACGGCAACGCCAACGCCGTGTTATTATTAAGTGACATACCAATTAATGAGGATAAATTTTCGATAAGTGCTATTTTATTGCTTTCAATTTCAGAAAATTGCTGGTCTATTTTTAACAATTCTGCTTCTAAAACTTTATCTGAACTTGGTAGCATAATGCCATTAACAACACCAGATTTTACTTCTTTAAGTTGTGCTTGTAATTGCGTTTGTTTATCTGTTAAAAGTTGTTTTTTTTCTTGCAGTAATACAATTGAAAAATACAATTGATTTACCTTTTGCTTTAGTTGGTATAAACTTACTTCAACTTGTTTTTGTTGGGTTTTTAACTGTGCCGTTTTAACTTGTGAAGTTGTATTAATAATGCCACCATTATATAGCAATTGATTTACAGAAAGTGTGGCGCGATATTGGTCGTTATTTGGGGGTTCGATGCCTGTATTTGGTAACGGAACACTGGTTACATCCGATAGATATGTAGCCTGAGCAGAAAGGTCTAACTGCGGCAATTTTCCTTTTGAAATAACCTCTAACTCTAAATCGTTTTGTTGCTTAAATAGCTGCGATTGTTTTGCCAGTGGGTAATTTGTTGTTACCAAATCATAGCATTCTTGCAAAGTGATGCTTTGTTGCGCATTTATAGATACTGTACTTAGCAGAATGAATAGATAAATTAGTCTTTTCATTTTAATTGTTTTTAATGGCATTAATTATAAAGTTTGATACTTCAGTTTTTCGGGCTTCAATTATAGCATTCATCTCTTTATCGTTTTTGTTAATCAATGCTTTGACTAAAGGTCTTGCAACGAACGGAAAAATATTTAAGGCCATAATATTGATGAATAATTGTTCGGCTTCAATAGGTATTATCAATCCTTTTTCAACATCTTTTTTTACTTGATTTTTGAATTTATCAATATTTGGGAACCCATTAATACCTTGAATTTTTAACATGAAATCTGGGTTTCTGTTTAATTCCTGAATGATGAAATTAGGCAGATACGGATGCTTATAAACAAAAGATATATAATTGAATGTGAAGTTTTTAATTTTGTCTTCAATCGAAGATTCATCATTTAAAATAGTATTTAACTGTGGTGCTAATAGTGAAAATGCATTTTTAAAAACGGCTTCAAAAAGTAATTGTTTACTTCTATAATAGTAGTGAAGCATGGCTTTATTAATTTTTGCTTCATCGGCTATTTCCTGCATGCGTGCGCCATCCATTCCTTTATTTTGAAATACGTTTTTGGCAGCTTCTAAAATGGTCGCTTCCGTTGATAAATCTTTTTCTTTTGTCATATTAAACTAAATGGTTTAACCAAATGGTTAGCAAATATATAAAAAATAATCAAACCGTAAATAAGTTTGATTATTTTTTAAATTATTTATTCATTTTATTATAAAGCATTTTCGCAAAAATGAGTCCTAAAATACCACCTAAAGCAGATACCAATAAGTTAATAGTTAATAAAAAACCGTTAAAATTTCCGTTGTTCATAATCGCCCATGGATCAAACCCTAGTCTTCCAAAAGTTTTAATTAATAAGATGCTTCCAAAAACCCCAATTAATGTATTTCCAGTAAAATTGAAGGTAAATTTTTTCTTATACAACCCAAATAAATTTGCCGCAATGATACCAACGAAAATACTAATTAAAGAAATTAGTGTTCCTGTCATGATTTTTGATTTTTACTAATGTTCACCATAACCAACATCATCCATTTTTCCTCTAAACACACGATATTGTACAAACATATAAACGCCAACTAAAAGTGCTGCGATAACAAACCAATACACGCCTACTGTTAATCCATACTCATGTGCGGCTACATTGTATAATGTTAAATCTGGGTTTATACTATTTGTAGAAGGCAGAACTTTGGGGAATATTGAAGCAACTGTTGATGTTAATCCTCCAAAAAGAAATAAGGATGAAAACAAAAACCCTAAACCATGTTTTTTGAATGTTTTTACTTTAAATATTCCAAATAATCCTGTAAATGTGATAATTGGGAAAATAAATAACCATGGTTTATCTAAGAAATTATGAAATGGTTGTGGTTCTATAATATGCCAAATTAAAAGCGAAATAATCACTAAAGCTAATAACACAATGTTAAGATTAAAGACCACCTTTTTCAATTTTTCATTCAAATCTGAATTGGTTTTAAAAATAATCCAGTTAGCACCATGAATGGTTAATGCCACGACACCAATAACGCCAAGTAATAAAGTAAACCAATCAATAATTCCTAAATGTTCGGCTTGTGGGCTAAACGTTGAATTCCAAAGTGGTAAGAAGAAATAATGTGCTTCTTGCGTTGACAATCCATTAGTTACCATTCCTAAATTTACACCTCTTACAACATTGCCAAGAGCAATTCCAAAAAATAAGGCTAAAAGTAAACTGGAAATTCCAAAGGCTTTATCCCAAATAGCTTCCCACATTTTATTATGCACTTGTCCACGTAACTCTAAACCAATGGCTCGAAAAATTAATAGCCATAAAATCATAATCAGTGGTAAGTAAAAACCACTAAAGGAAGAAGCATATAAAGTTGGAAATGCAAAAAAAAGCACACCACCCGATGCAATTAACCATACTTCATTGGCATCCCAAAAAGGACCAATGGCATTCGTGATTGCTTTTTTATCTTTTTCGGTTTTTGCAAAAAACAAGTGGATGATGCCTGCACCAAAATCATAACCATCTAAAATGACGTAGATGGTTAGCATAGTCATTAAAACGATATACCAGAATAATTCCATAATTAGTTAAGTTTTGTAGTTTCAGGTCCATGGTTAATTATTTTTCCTGCGAGCATTAAAAATAACAGTCCTAGTAAAATATATAGTCCAATAAAACCTAGTAGTGTAAATAGTGTGTTTCCCGAAGAAACGGTAGGAGAGATTCCGTCAGCAGTTTTTAATAAATTATAAACCAACCAAGGCTGTCTGCCCAACTCTGCCGTGTACCAACCTGTTGTGTTTGCTATGTATGGAAATGGGAGCATAAACATAATAGTCCATAAAATCCATTTTGTAGTATAAAGTTTTTTCCTATATAGTTGTACGGCAGCCAATAGCATTAAGCCAATAAAAATAGTACCTAAACCAACCATAATGTGATATGCATAGTACAGTCCTGGAATGTTGGTTGGATGTAAACTTTCATCAAATTCGTTTAAACCTTTTATTTGAGCGTCCCAACGTTGGTAGGTTAAAAAGCTTAAAATGTTTGGAACGGCAATTTTGTTATCGAGTTTTTTATTTTCTGTATCAGGTTGTCCTATTAATATAATTTCTGAACCTCCGTCTTCCGTTTCAAAAATACCTTCCATAGCTGCAAAGGTTACAGGTTGATGTTTTACAACGTTTTTAGCTGTTAAATCTCCTGTTGGAAACGCAACCAATATGCTTGAAACTAAACCGAATATAACGCCTGTTTTTACAAAAAGTTTTCCAAAATCGCTATGCTTATTATTCAACAAATAGAAAGCACCAACTCCAGCAACTACAAACGAAGACGTAATAACAGAACCCATTTGGTTGTGCAAAAATGATGGTAATAACCAAGGATTAGAAAATAACGCTCCAAAGTTAGTAAGTACAAATTTTCCGTTTTCTAAGATTTCGTACCCAACAGGATATTGCATCCAAGAATGTGTGGCTATAATTAAATACCCACTAGCCCAGGAGCCTAAAAAGACCAGAAAGCCAGTTAAGAAATGTAGTTTTTGCCCGAGTAGTTTTTCGCCAAACAAAAAGAGCCCTAAAAAGGACGACTCTAAAAAGAAGGAGAACATACCTTCCATGGCGAGTGTTTGCCCAATAATACCACCTGTGAGCTCAGAAAATTTAGCCCAATTGGTACCAAATTGAAATTCCATAGGAATACCAGTAACGACACCCATAGCAAAATTGAGCGCAAAAATCTTCATCCAGAATTTTGCAGCATCGTTGTATTGATCAATTTTTGTTTTTAAGAATTTCCATTTAAAATAGACTATCATTAAGGATAATCCCATGGTTAATTGCGGAAATAAGTAGTGAAAGGTGATAGTAAATGCAAACTGCATTCTATCGTAAAAGAGCATGTCTTCCATGTTTTGGGTAATATTTTGGTCTTAATTATTGGTAAAAATAAGAGTCACGTTTTTATTTAGAAGTAACCCAGGTTACACTTCGTAAATTTAAGGGTAAATGTGATAAAAGTCACATAAAATATTTTATTATATAGTTATTTTTGAACGTATGAAAATAGGCGTTCACATACTAACTTTATTAATCGCAACTATTATGTTATTTAATAGTTTACGTGTTACTTTAGTTTATACCTATTATTTTGTTGACACTTCGGGTTTTATAGAAATGTTATGTGAAAATAAAGACAAACCAGAATTACAATGTAACGGAAAATGTCAATTAAACAAAGTTGTAGAAAATAGTCTAGATGATGAAGTACCATTTAAAGATATTGATTTTAAAGAAATTACTTTATTTGTTGTAGAGCAGTCAAAATTTTATTTTATAAATGCTTCATTAAAACAATCAGAGTTAAGTATTTACAATAATTTATATGCTTACACTGCTGTCCCTATTTTAGATCATCCACCACAAGTATAGTTCTCAAAATTATTTAAGTAAGAAGATAATTGTGTCTTCCAAAAAGTATTTATTTTAATTTTTAAACGATAAAAAATGAGAAGATTTTATGGTGTACTTTTATGTACACTTGTTTATACCTTGTCTTTTTCTCAAGAGAAAAAAGACAAAGTCAATGATACTATTACGCAAAAAACAGTGCAGCTAGACGAAGTTTTTATAACAGGCAATACGCTTACAGATCCTGTACTTACATTGGTATCAAACGATTATCAAAAAAATATTGTTCAGCCAAAAAATGTAGCCGATTTATTCAGTAATATAAACGGTTTTTCTGTTATTAAAAGAGGTAATTATGCAATAGACCCGTCATTTAGAGCCTCACAATATGAACAGTTAAATATTCAATATGATGGTGGTACTAAAGCGATGCATGCTTGTCCAAATAGAATGGATCCTATTACGACGCATATTATTCCCGAAGAAATTTCAAAAATAGAAATTATTAAAGGTCCTTATACAGTGCGATACGGCGCCACTTTTGGAGGTATTGTAAATATGGTTACTGATAAACCAAGTATGGAAGACTCGGGTTTGCACGGAAAAGTGTCGGGTGGTTACGAGTCTAATGGAAATTCATATGTTACCATGTTGCAATTACAACAAGTAACAAATACTTACGATCTGGTTGGAAATGTTGGTTATAGAGATTTTGGTAATTATGAAGACGGCAGCCAAATTGAAATACCCTCATCCTTCCGAAGTACAGATTATGGCGTGAAATTCGGCTATAATTTCACTCAAAATAATCGCATACAAGCACATTGGAGACAATCTTTTGGGAGAGATGTATTACATGCTGGTTTGCCCATGGATACCGATTACGATAATAGCAGTATCCTGTCTTTAGATTATAAATGGTCAAACATTGGAGCTGTTTTAAAATCAATCACAGCGAAAACGTACTATAGTTATGTAGATCATTTAATGACCAATAATTTAAGGCCATCGTTTATGATGACGGGAGCATCTTCAGCGGTTGAAGCAACGACCATAGGAGGTAAGATAGAATTGAACTGGAAACCGTTTCAAAAACTTAATGTGTATTCTGGTATTGATATGATGCATATTGCTAGAGATGGTGGAAGGGATCGAACTGTTAAAATAATGAATGGTATGACCTTAGCGACGCCAAGACTTTTTTATGACAAGGTTTGGCAAGACTCTTATATTGACGATATAGGATTGTTTACTGAAGCAAAATGGTCTATCAATCCTTCTACGATTTTAACAGCTGGATTACGCGCCGATATTGTTACTTCTGATATTAAAGATCCTGAAGCAGATTTTGAAGCTATGTATTATTTAAGAAAGCGGACAGAAGAAAATATAAGTTGGACTATTTCTGTTAAAAAAATGGTTTCTGATAATTTTTTAATAGAAGCTGCTTATGGCAGAGGAGTTCGTTCTGCAAATATGATCGAACGTTTCATAAACCATTTTACAGTAGGTCAAGATTCCTATGAATATATAGGAAACCCAGAGTTAAAAGCTGAAGCTAATAATCAATTTGAAATTGGTTTTAAAGGATATGAAAATTTGAATACTATTTTGAATAAATTTAGTTACGAAACGTCTTTTTATTATTCCTTTTTTGAAAACTATATTGTTGCCATTGAAGATGCTAGTTTAACTAGAAAATTTATGCCAACGTTAGAGCCTGTGCATCCAAAAGTATTTCGGAATTTAGATAAAGCTTACAAAACAGGTTTTGAAGTTATGGGAAAATTAGATTTTTTAAACGACTACTATTTGAAAACGGAAGCCGCTTATGTGTATGCAAAAAATAAAGATTTATTTGAGTCTTTACCATTAACACCACCATTTAAAATGATGTTTACACTTGGATTCGAAAAGCCTAAAGCATGGGCGAATGTACAATATAAAATAACTAGCAAACAAAGCAATATATCTGAAAGCTTTGGTGAAATAGAAACTGCTGGTTATGAAACTTTAGACATTCGTTTTGGAGTAAAACCATTTAAAGATATTTCGTTAGGCGTTGCGGTTTTAAATGTGTTTGATCAATCTTATCATGATCATTTAAACTTTTCGTTCAATAATCAATCAGATTTTGGGGCAGTACCAATTACTGAACCGGGAAGAAATATAACTGTATTTTTTCAGAAGAAGTTTTAATTTTAAGAAAAGAATTAAGCATTAATAAAAAGAGCCTCAAAAAATAATGAGGCTCTTTTTTAATGACATTAATAAGTTTTTTAATTTTTAAGTATTTCTTTAAGTACTAAATCTTTATCTAATTTTTTGGTGCAGAAAAACCAATCTTCACAATCTAATCCATCAGTCCCAGTCATTCTTTCGGCAGCAACACCGCAAGAACCTGCAGGTGAAATAATAACATCGTTTCCTGGATACCAATCGGCAGGTGTGGCTACACCAAATTTATCCGAAGTTTGCATTGCAATTAATGCACGGTAAATTTCGTCAAAATTTCTACCAAGACTTAGTGGGTAATAAATAAGAGCGCGTACAGTTCCTTTCGGATCAATAAAAAAAACGGCTCGAACAGCTTGGGTTTTGCTTTCTCCTGGCTGAATCATACCATATTTTTTAGCAATTTGCATCGAAATATCTTCTATTAAAGGGAATTTAACTTCAATGTCTTTCATACCATTAAATTTAATTTTTTCCTTTATGGTTCTTAACCAAGCTATATGGCTATATAATCCATCAATTGAAAGTCCGACTAATTTACAATTGGCTTTATTGAATTTTTCTTCTAAATGTGCAAACGTCATAAATTCTGAGGTGCATACAGGTGTAAAATCGGCTGGGTGACTAAATAAAATAACCCATTCGCCTTTATAATCTGCTGGAAAATTAATTTCGCCTTGTGTAGTAGTCGCAATAAATTCTGGTGCTTTATCACCAATTCTAGGAATAGAAAATGTTTCTTGATTTTGTGTTGTTTCCATTATTATATAATTTATTATTTATTGAATTTTAAATATTTATAAAATTAATCTAACGTAAAAACCTGCGCAGTAACAATTGTTACTACCATAATAGGGTAGCACTTAATTTATAAATGAATCAATCAAATTATTTAATATGGTAAGAAATTTAATTGGTTGTTTGGGTTAAAAGGTTCACTAAAATAACCAGATGACTATTCTTTATTTTCCTTGTCCTTTTTTCCACCCATCATAAAATTGATGAGTATCCCAACTAAGGAAAGGCATACAATACCAAAAATGGCAATCATAATAGCGCCATTAGTCCAACTATAAAGTGGCATAGCTAAGTGTGTCATAATTTTGAATTTTAGATAAGTAAATCTATAAAATTTAAAGTATCTCAATCATGACATTTATCAGTTTGAAATTATTTCAAAGTTAATTTTATGAACAGTTCTTGATTTTTTCTGCTTTCAATAGAGTTATGGCAAGATTCAAAAATATCAATATTAAAATATGGTAAAAAGTATTCTGAATACTCTTCTTGGTTACCACCAAAAGGAGGATGCTCGCTATTTAAAGGCGCGTTAAATAAAAGTCCTGTGAGTTTTCCTCCATTATTTAAAATCTGACTCATTTTTAGTGCATAGTGTTGGCGCAATGAAGGATTTATGGCACAAAAAAATGTTTGTTCAATAATTAAATCGAATGTTGTATCTAAATCAAAGAAATTAGCATGAAGTAATTGTGTTTGTGGAAAATGAGGAACTCTTTCTTTAAAATTGAGTAAAGCCGTATCAGATAAGTCTACCACATATATATTTTGAAAGCCTTTATTATATAAATATTCTGCTTCGTATGAGTTGCCTCCACCAGGTATTAAAATCTTTAAATTTTTGTTAGCCAGTTGGTCGAAATAGTGTTTTAATGGAGTCGAAACATAACCAATATCCCAACCTATGTTATTATTTTTATAACGGTTATCCCAATAATCTTCTGATAAATCCATAATAAAACTTTCTATTTTAAAATTGAAAGTAAATCATTCTTTTGAACCAAACCAGATTGTCTCCAAACTTGTTTTCCGTGTTTAAATAGTAGTAGGGTAGGAACACCTCTTACTTGATACTTAGCCGCTAACTCTTGGTTTTTATCAACATCTATTTTTATTATTGCAACGGATTCTCCTAAGCTATCTTTAACTTCTTTTAATATTGGTGACATCATTTTACAAGGTCCACACCATTCCGCAAAAAAATCTACTAAAACGGGTTTATCTTGATTTATTAGTTCTGAAAATTTACTCATTGCAACAAAATATTTTAATAAATTTTATAATGTAGTTGGACATACATAATTTGAAACTGGAATGCCCGATTTTTTTATTGAGGAAAAACCATCGGTAACATCAACAAAATTATGAATACCTCTGCTTTTTAAAATAGATGCAGCAATTGCCGATCTGTAGCCTCCAGCACAGTGTAAATAAAATGTTTCATTTTCTGGAAATTGGTGAAGATGGTCGTTTAGGTAATCTAATGGTGTATGGAGAGCACCTATAATATGTTCGGATTTAAATTCCCCTTCCTTCCTAACATCAAAAACAGGTACGTTCTCTTTTTCAATTTTATTTTTTAATTCGTCAGAATGAATTGATAAAATGGTATCATATTCAAACCCGGCTTTTTTCCAAGCGTCAAAACTACCATTTAAATAACCTAAGGTATTATCGAAGCCAACACGCGATAAACGAATTATGGTTTCTTCCTCTCTTCCTTTAGGGGTGATTAAAAGAATGGGCTGCTTAACATCTGCTATTAATGAACCTACCCAAGGAGCAAAACCTCCTTCAATTCCTATAAAAATTGATCGAGGAATGTGACCCCTAATAAAATCTTTTTCATTTCTAACATCTAAAATTACAGCATCTGTAGTGTTCGCTGCTATTTCAAATTCTTTTGGAGTTAATGGTTTTGAACCGCGTTGTATTACATCATCAATATCGTCATATCCTTCTTTATTCATCTTTACATTTAGTGGAAAATATTGAGGCGGCGGTAATAATCCATCGGTGACTTCTTTTACAAATTCGGCTTTAGACATATTGGCTCGTAATGCATAATTAGTTTTTTTCTGATCACCAATGCTACCAACGGTTTTTTTGCTTAAATTTTTTCCACATGCAGAACCCGCGCCATGCGCAGGATAAACAATAACATCGTCGGCTAAGGGCATTATTTTGCTTCGCAAACTGTCAAAGAGTAAACCGGCTAATTGTTCCTGCGTCATGTGAGCTGCTTTTTGAGCTAAATCTGGTCTACCAACGTCGCCTAAAAACAAGGTGTCACCACTAAAAATGGCATAATCCTTTCCTTGGTTATCTTTTAGTAAATATGTTGTACTTTCCATAGTATGCCCAGGTGTATGAAGCGCCGTAATGGTAATATCACCTAATTTGAAAATTTGGCCATCTTTTGCTACTATAGCATCAAAAGAAGGATTTGCCGTTGGTCCAAATACAATTGGGGCTTTTGTAAGTTTTGACAGTGTGACGTGTCCGCTAACAAAATCTGCATGAAAATGTGTTTCAAAAATGTATTTTATTTTAGCGTCATCTAATTTTGCGCGTTTTATATAAGGAGATACTTCTCTTAATGGGTCTATAATGGCAACTTCACCTTTACTTTCTATATAATAAGCACCCTGTGCTAAGCATCCTGTATATATTTGTTCAATCTTCATAATCAAATGTTTAGTAATCGTAAAAATAACTCTTTTTTAAATTTTTGTAGTAACAATAGTTACACGTTTATTATTGAGAAAACTCTTTTATCAAAATATATATGGCCATAATTAAAACAAACCATCCAAAGCCTTTTTTTAGTTTTTTATTAGAAAGATACTTTGATAAATAGCCTCCTACTAATATACCCAAAATGGTTAAGAGGGAAAATGTTAAAAGAAAAACCCAGTCTATCTGTAATGAATGTAAATCACCCATAAATCCTATTATTGAATTTATTGAAACAATAACCAGCGAAGTTCCTACAGCATTTTTCATTGATAAACCTGCCCAAAGTACAAGCGCTGGCACATACAAGAATCCACCACCAGCACCTATTAAACCGGTAATCACTCCAATGACTAACCCTTGAATGAATGTTTTATAATAAGGCTGTTTTATAAAATAATCTTCAGTTTTAGCTTTTGATTTAATCATGGATGTAGAAGCTATTAGCATAACAATAGCAAAAAATACCATGATGGCCATTTCTTTAGTTAACGTAAAACTGTTTATTTTAAAAATTTCATCAGGAATACTTGGTACAAGGTATCTTCTTGAAATATAAACGGCTAAAAATGAAGGAAATGAAAATGCTAATCCGGTTTTAAAGTCAACTAGTTTTTTTTGATGCTTTTGAATAACGCCAACTAACGATGAAGACCCTACCACAAATAAAGAATAAGCGGTTGCCACAACAGGATTATACCCTAAAAGGTAAACCAATAAAGGTACCGTTAAAATAGAACCACCACCACCAACAAGTCCAAGTACAATTCCTATTAAAAAAGCAGCAAAATAACCTAAATAATCGATAATAGACATAATTCTAATTTACATTACAAAGCTATGATGCTAGGTAATTTAGTTAGGTAACAATTGTTACATTAGCTTTATAGGTCTAATAATTTAATACTGTTTCTATAAAGTATTATTTTTCCATCGTTTTCTAATGTCTTTAATAATCTGGAAATTACAACTCTAGATGTGTGCAGGTCGAAAGCAATATTTTGGTGAGTAACATTAATTAAATCGTCATGATTTACCATTGCTTTATCTCTTAAATATTTAAGCAATCGCTCATCCATTTTTAAAAAAGCAATGGTATCTATGGCTTCTAAGAGCTCTGTCATTCTATCATGATAACTTTGAAGGATAAAATTTTGCCAACTTTTATATTTTCCCATCCATTCACTCATTTTTTCAATAGGAATCATAACAAGTTTGGTAGGAGTTTCGGCAATGGCTCTTATTTCACTTTTTTTCTTGCCCATACAACATGATAAAGTCATGGCACAAGTGTCGCCACGTTCTATAAAATAAAGGAGTAACTCATCGCCTTTGTCATCTTCTCGTAAGATTTTTACCGCGCCACTTATCAATAATGGCATCGATTTTATATAATCTCCTATATCAATTAGTTGAAAACCTTCCGGAATTTCTTTAAAAGTTCCAAAGTTATTAATTTCAATTAATAAATTATCTTCAAATAGATAACCATAGTTTTCTTTTAATTCTTCAATCATTTGCTATATAAATTTGATGGATAAAGATATTGACTTAAAATTAAAAATGAAGCAGATAACCGGTATTTAATTCAAGTATTTTTAAATATAATAATATTGGATTAGATCAAATTTCATTTGACAGTAAAAATATCAATAATTATCTTTGTTAGATATATAGTTAATTTTATATTTGCACTCCGGAAAACAAAACTTGTTTTGTATTTTGAGATGAGGGCTCTTAGCTCAGCTGGATAGAGCACCTCCCTTCTAAGGAGGCGGTCAAAGGTTCGAATCCTTTAGGGCTCACAAAAAGCTTCACTATTTTAGTGAGGCTTTTTTGTTTATATAACTATCTAAATCTTATACTTGTTTAAAGCCTTAAATATCTTTAGTATTACCATATTTACCTATAAATTACAAAATATTTTTGTTTCCTTTTAATGTTTTTAAGCGTAATAATCAAATTTATTTTCGCAAGAAATAAATATTCCTACGGAGTTTTCTCAAGACGGAAAATTGAATAAAAATCAAAATGATTCGTCTGTTGTATTAGCTCAATTTGAAGCCAACGATGCAAGTATTGTTATTGGTTATTTAGGAAAAGACCAATATAAAATAAAATATAAAGATTTTATAGGATTTGTAGATTCTCAATATTTAGTTTTTAATGATGAAATAGATGATTTATTTTACGAATTTCAAGATAGAGAAAGATTAAAGACAATAGAACAGGAAGAACTAAGAAGGCAGAAGATAAAGGAGATTGTAAATAACATTAGATAATAAAATTGAAAGTGTAAAACAAGATTCCATAGCTAAAGTTATAGCAGTTGAAGCCGAAATTATCGAAGAAAAAGTAGCGAGTAATAACACGATCGAAGTTGAAAAAAACGAACCGGAAAAACTAGAAAAAATTGTGTTTCGAAATACCTGCCATTATGCAATGAATGCATATGATGCAATTGATAAAATAAAAATTATACGCACAGATCCCTACAATCTTACTAAAAATTTATCTATTGAGTTATTTAAAAGAGGAAGAAATACCAATGTTTTTTTTAATTTACAGGAAGATTTAGGTTGCTCTAGTTATCTTCCTGGAAATAGATCTTATGTAAAAGTAAGGCTTGAAAATAATCAATCCATTACTTTTTATCATTCATGGGATATGGATTGTGGAGATATTCGTTTTAAAGGCGTTATTTCAAATTCACAAATGGCATCGTTACGTAATTCACCAATTAAATCAGTATTTCTTAAATGAACAAAAGCTTCCAGTGAAATAATAAACATAGAATATAGCGAGTTTTTTATTGATAAGTTGAAGTGTATCGAATAAATAAAAATTTAGACTTCTAATTCAAAATATTTTCTATAAGTCATTTTTTTGTGGCAATTATAACGATCTTATTATCATTTAAATCGGTGGTAAAAAACAAATAGTTATTTCCACCATCTTTAATTTTAAGTTTTTTACGTAGTTGTTCGACTGTTTCAGGGAAATTTCGAGTTGTAATATTGGCTTTACTAATGTCCAGATTTTTCAGTTCTTTTTTGTTAAAGTGAATTATATTTTCAATTTTAAAACGCCTACCTGGGAAATCTATTAAAGTCTCATTTGTATATAAATGTGAATGTTTGTGAAGTTTATGAACATTCAATTGATTTGATATTGATTCAAATGCACCTGCTTTCAAAATAGCACTATTTGGTTCGTATAAATAAGTGAGTGGTTGAGAGTATTTAGATTCCAATGATTTTTCGCGTTCCATTGAAAAATTGAAATGTTCCACATCTTCTTTCTTAATATTGGTGGTTTTAATAGAAATGTCGCCTTCAAAACCATGTTCTAAAATCCATAATAATTCTTTAACTTCATTATTTACTGCAACTATATGAATGGTTTTTACAAAATGTAGCTCGCTGATGCCAACCGATAAATCGAGTAGCGGTGATGTTTTTATCAAGATATTTTTTGAATGCTTAAAAAGTAAATCTAAATGCTCAGGAACATTTGGTAAACAATCGTTTAAAAAAAAGACTTTGCCTTTGCTTTCGTGTCTTCTGGAAGGGTCCAAATAAATCCAATCAAAAGCATTTGTTGCAGATTTTAAAAACTCGATGCCATCAATGTTTTTTGTCGAAATATTATTGACATTAAGTAGAGTATAATTGTGATTGACAATTTCAGAAAGAGATTTATTTATTTCACAATGAATTACAGATTCAAATACCTTCGAAAAGTAAAAACAATCTACTCCAAAACCACCGGTTAAATCGATAATAGATTCGCCAGAAATTAATTCCGCTTTGTATTGTGCTGTTATTTCTGAAGATGTTTGCTCAATATTTATCTTGTTTGGGTAATAAATACTTTTTGCATTAAACCACGTTGGCAACTTTTTTTCAGAACGCTTTTTAGCTTCAATTTGTTCAATGATATCTTTAGTTTCAAGAGTAGGGAAGTTGGTTCCTTTTAACAATATAGAGGCAATATCAGAATTTAAATGTGTGTTTATAAATTCCTGGATTTCAGTATTTAATATTGAATCTTTCAAAAGCTTATTATAAGTTTTTGGTGAGTTTTTTTACGATTTTATTTTCAGATAAAAACTCTTTCAAAATAACTTTAATGGCTGTGTATGCTGGTATGGCTATTATTAATCCAATAACACCAAATAATAAACCTGTAATTAAAATAACTAAAAATATTTCCAGAGGATGCGATTTTACGCTTTTTGAGAATATTATAGGCTGACTTAATAAATTATCAATTAATTGCCCAATAATAAACACCAAAAACACCCATAAGGCCTGTGGTAAAATTACTTCGCTAAATGATGCGCCTAGGTTACTCGTCATGGTAAGTGAAAGCATTAAAAAGGCTCCTACAAGTGGACCAACATAAGGGATAAGGTTTAGTAAAGCACATAAAAACGCAATAACTATAGCATTATCTACACCAACAATTAATAAACCGATGGTGTAAATAACAAATAGAATTAGAATTTGAAAAATGAGCCCAACGAAGTACCTTGATAATAAATCTTTAATTTTAGTTGAAGAATTTTTCCAACCAGATTCTTTGCTATCGGGAATAAATGTTAATAAACCATTTTCGAATAACCTACTATCTTTTAAAAAGAAAAATGAAATAAAAAGTATCGAAAAAAACGCAATGCTAAAACTACCAAGTCCGCTGATAATTGAGTTTAAGAGATTAGGGATTAATGAATAATCTATTTTAGAAAGTAAGTTCGATTGTTTTATAGATTCCTCTAAATCAATTTGATGTAAGTTAAAATAACTAACAATTTCAATATATAAATGTTCAATATTTCCTTGTAACTCTTCAATATTTAATAGCGATAAATTTTGCCCTTGTTTTACAATCAATGGAATAAACAACCAGACTAAGCCTAAAAACAATCCTAAAAGAATAGTCATAGAAATAATAACTGCAATGGTATTTTTAAATTTTAAACGATGTTGTAAAAACAACACGATAGGTCTACCAATAAGCGATATAACAGCCGCAATGGCGATATAGGCAATTACAGATTGAATTTTGTATAAGAAAAACAATAATAAAGCAATACCTGCCACTATGGCGATAGCTCTTAAAATACCGTTTGTAATAATTTTGGAGTTCATTTAGTAAAGATATAAAACAGTTTACAAAAGTTGCTTAGTGATTTCGTATAAAGCAATATTCGTGGCTTGTACCACATTCATACTGCTATTATGGCCATACATGCCTATATGAATTACAGCATCAGAATTATTAAGAATATATTCTGAAACCCCAAAATTTTCATCACCAATTATTAACGCGATTGGTTTTTTGTTTGAAAACTTGAAGCTGTGTATGGGCGCACTGCTATCTGTAATTTCTAATGAAATAATCTGATAATTCTTAGATTTTAAATCATCAACAACTATTGAAGCCGATTTACAAATCTCATATTCCACAACTTTTTCGGTAGCTCTCGAAGTTTTTGTTATTTTTCTTCCTAAAGAAATATTATCGCCGCAAAGAATCAATTTTTCAATACCAAAAGCATCCGCAATTCTGAATAAGCTACCTAAATTTGGTGCATTGGTAACATTGTCGCATACTAATGTGATAGGAAATTGTCTTTTTGAAAAGTTTGTATTGTAATGTGTTAGCTGCAAATGTGTTGATTTGTTAATGCGTTTATTTGTTTAGGTACCACAAATACACCAAAGATTTAATTTTCAAAAGCATACTTAACAATATTGGCGCCCATTTTTAGTGCTTTTTCTCTCACATCGGCAGGATCGTTATGTACTTCTGGGTCTTCCCAACCATCGCCTAAATCACTTTCGTAAGTAAATAACAGGACTAATCTATTTTCATAAAAAATACCAAATGCTTGTGGACGTTTACCTTCATGTTCATGAATTTTTGGTAATCCGTTAGGGAACTTAAAAGCATTATTAAAAATCTCATGATTCGATGGCAGTTCAACTAATTCTTTATCGGGAAATACTTTTTTTAGTTCTTTAGTTATGTATGGTTGCATACCGTAGTTATCATCAATATGTAAAAAGCCACCAGAAATTAAATAGTTTCGTAGATTTTCAGCTTCTATTTCGCTAAAAAACACATTTCCATGTCCCGTCATATGTACAAAAGGGAATTGAAAAATGTCGAGACTACCAATTTCAACTTCCTGTGGTTTTGCCTTTATTTTTGTGTTTATGTTATTGTTACAATATATAATTAAGTTGCGTAAGGCTGTAGGGTTGGCGTACCAATCGCCACCTCCTTTATATTTAACTAATGCAATTTCTTGAGCAGATAAAGTTAAAAGTAGAAAGTTAAAAATTAAAAGTATGATTACTTTTTTCATGCTATTCATTTATAAAAGCCACCGAATGGCACGCTACAATAGCGGCAGTTTCGGTACGTAATCTGGTTTCACCCAAAGTTACAGGAATAAACTTGTTTTTTATTGCTATTTCAATTTCTTTCGAACTAAAATCACCTTCAGGACCAATTAAAATGGTAATATTTTGTTTTGGTTTAAGTTGTTGTTTTAACGACTTTCTATCTGTTTCTTCGCAGTGCGCAATAAATAAATCGCCATCAAAACTTTTATTTGTAAAGTCTTTAAAACTTATAGCTTCATTTAGTTTTGGCATATAACAACTTAACGATTGTTTCATAGCAGATTGTAAAATTTTCTCGAAACGTTCGGGTTTAATTATTTTACGTTCACTATGGTCGCATATAACAGGTGTTATGCTATCAACACCAATTTCTGTAGCTTTTTCTAAAAACCATTCGTACTTATCGTTCATTTTAGTGGGTGCAACAGCTAAGTGTAAACTATAATCTCTTTTTGGTTGTTTTTCTTTTGAAACTATGTTTGCCATACATTTATTTATGTTTGGAATAGTAATTTCTGCAGAAAATAACCAACCTTCGCCATTAGTAATGTGCACAATGTCGCCAACATTTTTTCGTAATACTTTTACAATATGCTTGCTTTCTTCTTTTTCAAAAGAAAATTGAGTGGTACTTTCTAGTATGTCTGGATTATAAAAAAGTTGCATTAATTATTGGGCTCTACAATTTTTAAAACTTTAATTTCTGAAATAAACTTAGGTTCGTATGATTGTAATATTAGGTAGTAACTATTATTTTGAGGTGAATCTACTGAATAAACATCTTCTAATTGGTGATTTCCTTGTGTTACACTTTTTTCAAAATCGAAAAGGTTATCTCCTTCTTTAAACCAACCTGAATCTCCACCTTTGTTTGCGCTTTCATCCATAGAATACTGTTGCGCCAAAAAGTCAAAAGGCGCACCATTAATGTGTTTTTTTATAATAGTATCGCGCAACATATTAATATCATTTATGGAAAGTTTTGTTCCGTCGAAATAAATATAACTTACTCGGTAATATGGCAATTTAGTTTTTTCAATAACCTTGTAATAAATTTTTTCATAGTCATTTATTACAGTTTTTAACATGCCTTTTGATAATTGAAAAAGTTCTTCTGCTAAAGCAGTTTTATGTTTCTCTTCGTTGAAAACTATTATTTTACCGCCTTTATTCGAACTTGATTCAAGAAATAATTTTACTTGTTCTGTATTTTCAACTGTAAGAAGGTCATTCTCAATATTATTTTGAGCTTTAACAGTTATTGAAAAGAAGAGTAATAATGCGAGAGGGAATAATTTTGTCATAAATTGGGGTTTAAATTTGTTTCAAATTTAAACTTATTCTTCAAAGGTAAAAATGAATATGTCGCGATTTCATAATTATTTATACCATGCCTTCAATATTTAAATCTTCAATCTAGCTGAAGCCGCTACATTTTGTTCAGCAAAATCACCATCTAGATATTTTAAATAGCCTACAATAGCAATCATAGCCGCATTATCTGTCGTGAATTCAAATTTAGGCACGTAGGTTGTCCATCCAAATTTTTGTTCGCCATCTTTTAGTGCTTGTCGAATACCCGAATTTGCAGAAACACCACCACCAATAGCAATGTGTTTTATACCTGTTTGTTTTACGGCAAGTTTTAGTTTATCGATTAAAATACCGATTATCGTATATTGAATAGATGCACAAATATCATTGAGGTTTTCTTCAATAAAATGGGGGTTTGCTTTTGTTTCATTTTGAATAAAATAAAGAATAGCAGTTTTTAATCCTGAAAAACTAAAGTTTAATCCATCCACTTTTGGTTTGGTGAACTTAAAAGCTTTCGGATTGCCAAGTTTAGCACGTTTGTCTATTTCGGGTCCCGCAGGATAACCTAAACCCAGAATTTTTCCACTTTTATCAAATGCTTCACCAACGGCATCGTCAATGGTTTCACCAATAACGGTCATATCAAAATAATTATTAACTCTAACAATTTGGGTGTGCCCACCAGAAATAGTCATTGCTAAAAACGGAAATGGCGGTTTGTTAAAACCTTCTTCATCAATAAAATGGGCTAAAATATGACCTTGCATATGGTTAACATCAATAAGCGGAATATTTAACCCGTAAGCTAAAGATTTTGCAAAAGACGTTCCAACAAGTAAAGAACCCATTAATCCGGGACCTCGAGTAAATGCAATAGCATGTAATTGGTCTTTGGTAATATTTGCCTTTTTTAAAGCTTGATGTACCACAGGTACTATGTTTTGTTGATGTGCTCTAGAGGCTAATTCTGGTACAACACCACCATAAGCTTCATGTATTTTTTGGTTAGCAACAATATTGCTTAAAATACGCCCATTGTGGATAACAGAAGCTGCCGTATCATCGCAAGACGACTCAATTCCAAGAATATAAATATTTTGTGAAGACATTATTTAATATTAGGCACAATATTTGTTAATTTTGATTCAGAATTAAAGTCTAATACTAGCTTTAGTTCGTAATTACAAAATTACTCATTTATTTTTTTAACAAAAGTAAAAAAACGGTTTATGTAGTTTACCTTTATCAAAAGTTTCAATTTTAACATTTCGGCATACATGTAGTTTGGTTATATTAAATTAATATCTTTAGGGAGTATCAAAAAAATTTTCAAAATAGCATATAAATTAGCGGGTATTTTACTGCTACTTTTCATCATTCTGGTGTTGGTGCTATCTATTCCTTTTGTTCAAACTAGCCTTGGTAAATACGCTACTAATCGAATTAATACAGAATTTAAAACAAATATAAATATAGATCGGATTAGCTTACAGTTTAATGGCGATGTAGAGCTTAAAAAGATTTACATTCGAGATTACAAAAAAGATACGCTTATTAGTATTTCAGAGTTAAACACATCAATTATTAGTATTAATAATTTTATTAATGGAAAATTAACTTTTGGTGATATTGATATTGAGAATTTAATTTTTAATATAAAAACTTATAAAGGATATAGCGAGACCAATTTAGATATTTTTGTCAATAAGTTTGAAGATGATAATCCAAGAAAATCAGAAAGCACTTTTTTACTATCATCGAGCGATGTGTCTATTTATAAAAGCACATTTAGACTTTTAGATGAAAATAGGGAAACTACTAAAATACTCGAATTCACTAAATTAAATATTAATGCCTCTAATTTTTTAATAAATGGCACAGATGTAAGTGCGAGAATAAATACATTGGCATTTAAAGATAGCAGGGGATTAGTCATGAAAAATATGACAACCAATTTTGCCTACACACTTACCAGTTTAACCTTTGCAAACATAGATGCAAAAACACCAAAATCTGAATTAAAAGGCGACTTAAAATTTTCTTATAATCGAGAAGATTTGCAATATTTTACCGATAAGGTATTAGTTACTGCCAGTTTTAAGGATTCCAGTATTTTTTTAGATGAATTAAATACCTTTTATAATGAATTTGGAGAAAATCAAACTGCAAAACTTAGTGTTGATTTAAGTGGTACATTAAATAACTTACAAACTACCAATTTAAAACTTCATTCTAGCACATTTACCGAAATAGAAGGAGATATCCTTTTTAAAAATTTATTTAACAAAGAAGAAGGGAATTTTTATATGAATGGATATTTTAGAAATTTATCTTCTACTTATAGCGAATTAAAAGCGTTATTGCCCAATGTATTAGGAGCTAATATTCCATCTATTGTCGATAAATTGGGAAAATTTACGATTGCCGGTAATTCACAAGTAACTGCCACAACGGTAGATGCCGATATTCAAATAGACACTGAATTGGGCTTTGTAGATTCTAAATTGCAAATATCAAAAATTAACGATATTGATAATGCATCATATAGTGGAATGGTTGTTTTTGAAAATTTTGATTTTGGAACGTTCCTTAACGATTCTATTGTAGGACATGCATCATTAAATTTTGATGTGAAAGGTTACGGTTTTACAGCTAAAAATTTAAATACTCAGGTAAAAGGTGATGTGCACGAAATAGAGTTTAATAACTATAATTATTCAGGAATAAATGTAGTAGGGAATGTTAGAAATAAAATTTTTGACGGAAATCTGGTAGCAAACGATAAAAATTTAAGATTAAACTTTTTAGGGCTTATCGATTTTTCGGGTAAAATGAATAAATACGATTTTGAAGCGAACGTAGATTATGCCAATTTAAATGCTTTAAATTTTGTTAAAAAGGACTCTATTTCAATGTTAAGTAGTAACATAAAAATGAATATGAACAGTAGTAATTATGATGATGCTTATGGAAAAATATCATTTAGCAATACGGCTTACAAAAACCAAAACGACACGTATTATTTTGATAAGTTCGATATTTCATCCAGATTTGAAGAAGACATACGTTTTATCGAAATAAACTCGCCAGATATAATTGAAGGCGAACTAAAAGGGAAGTTTATATTTAAAGATTTAAAAAAATTATTTGAAAACTCCATAGGATATATTTATACAAATTATATTCCTCATAAAGTAAAAACCAATCAAAGCATCGATTTTAATTTTAAAATTTATAATAAAATTATTGAAGTCTTTTATCCTGAAATTGAATTGGCTAAAAACACATTTATTCGAGGGCGTGTAGAAAGCAATGAAAAACAATTTAAGCTTACATTTAAATCTCCAAAAATTAAATTGTTAGATTATTTTGCCAATAACATAGAGCTTCAGGTTGATAATAGTAACCCGCTTTTTAATACATATATTGAATTAGATAGTTTAACAACAAAGTATTATAATGTTTCTAAGTTTAGTTTAATTAATGTTACTGTTAATGACACGCTGTTTATGCGTTCTGAATTTAACGGAGGTAAAAATAATGATGATATTTTTAACTTAAGTTTTTATCATACCATTAATAAAGACAAAGAATCGGTAATTGGCTTTAAAAAATCGGATGTTACAGTTAAAAATAACACCTGGTTTATTAATGAAAAAAGCGATCGATTTAATAAAGTATCATTCAATAAGAAATTAACAAATTTCAATTTTGATAAATTATTAATTAATCATAAAAATGAAGAAATTAGGTTTTCAGGTTTTTTAAAAGATTCTACACAAAAAGATTTACGGCTTAATTTTAAAGATGTTGATCTGGCGAAAATAATCCCCGAAATCGATAGTTTAAAACTTGCTGGTAATGTAAATGGCAAATTAGATATTTTACAACAAAACGGTAGTTATTTACCCAATTCATCGATTGTGATAGACAATTTCGAGGTAAATAATTACATGCTCGGGTCTTTTGATGCCAACATAAAAGGAAACCAAAATTTAACTAATTATAATGTCGATATTTCGATAAAAAACGAATTTACTAAATCGTTTAGAGCCATAGGAGATTTAAATGTAAACGGAAAACAATCGAGTATAAATGTAAATGTTGAATTTAATGATTTCAATTTACAACCTTTAAATCCTTTCTTACAGGATATTTTAACAGATATACGAGGACTCGCTAGTGGTAAAGTTAATGTAATAGGGAACCTAAATCGACCAGATATTAATGGAGAATTAAGTTTAAATGAAGCAGGTTTTAATGTCCCATATCTTAACGTAAATTATCAATTTGCTAATAATTCTTCGGTGACGTTAAAAAACCAAAGTTTTATATTTAATAAATTGCAGATAACCGATACCAGATATAAAACCAAAGGGCAGTTAAATGGTGCTTTAAATCATATCAATTTTTCAAAGTGGAGTTTGGATTTAAATTTAAATACTTCAAAAATATTAGTTTTAGACACCAAAGACGCTGAAGATGTCTTGTATTATGGCACCGGTTTTATTGGCGGTAGAGCTACTATTTACGGGCCAACAGATCAGTTAGTTATTAGTGTAGTTGGTGAAACAAAATCTGGCACAGTTTTTAAAATTCCGTTAAGCGATACCGAATCCTTTGGAGATAATTCGTATATACATTTTATTACCAGTGAAGAAAAGTTAGCAAAAAGACAAGGAGTCGACTTAGTTTTTAATGAAATAAAAGGATTGGAGCTGGATTTCGATTTAGACATTACCGAAGATGCCGAAGTAGAAATTATAATAAACAAAAGTTCTGGACATTCATTAAAAGGACGCGGTCGTGGTGGTTTATTAGTAGAAATTAATACTAACGGAAAATTTAATATGTGGGGTGATTTCTCCGTGTTTGAAGGAGTATATAATTTCGCTTATGCCGGCATAGTTCAAAAAGAATTTATTGTACAACCTGGTGGTTCTATTAACTGGGATGGTGAGCCATTAAAAGCACAGATAAACATGTTGGCAGTTTATAAAACACAAGCAAACCCATCACCGTTGCTGGATAATCCTATAAACAGAAGTATCCCAGTAGAATTGGGTATTAATTTAACTGGAGATTTAGAACAACCGTTGCCGGAGTATAGTTTTGAATTCCCTAATGTGAATACCACCATTAAATCGGAATTACAATATAGATTACAATCTGAGAGCGATAGACAAAATCAAGCTCTTTATTTATTGTCAACAGGCTCTTTTTCCAGAGGATTAGACGAACTAAATTTTTCCGGAACCATTGCAGAACGATTGAATGGTATTGTTAATAGTATTTTGACTAGCGGTGACAGTAAATTTAATTTGGGTTTAAATTATGAAGCAGGACAAAACAGACCCGATTTTCAAACGGATGATAGAGTTGTGGCAACTTTACAAACAAAAATAAGCGACCGCGTTTTAATAAATGGTAAAGTTGGTGTTCCGGTTGGTGGGGCAGGTGCTTCTGAAACTGTAATTGCCGGAGATGTTGAAATAGACTTTTTATTGAATAAAGATGGTACTTTAACAGCAAAAGTATTTAACCGTGAAAATAGTATTCGAAATTTTGGTGAAGCCATCGGCTATACACAAGGTATAGGGTTGTCTTATAATGTAGATTTTGATACCTTTAAAGAATTGATTAGAGGTTTGTTTAAAAGAGCTAAACGAGAAGAAGAGGTTTCATTAGAAAAACTGGAAGAAAAAGAGTCAAATCCACTTCCGGATTTCATAAAAATTAAGGCCTCGACAGACGAATAATCTAAAATTATCATTAGAAAAAAGCTAAATTTGTCTTTTATTTCATTTTTTTTATTAACTAAAACGTTATAGTTTTACAAGTATTATTAAAATAGAATAAATGCCATCGCTATGTGATATTTGTTTAGTAATTTTACCTTGAAAAATTGAAATTTAATGTCAAAAATTATAAAAAAAATAGCAGTTTTAACATCAGGAGGAGATGCTCCCGGAATGAATGCAGCCATTCGTTCGGTAGTTAGAGCTTGTGCTTACCACAATATAGAGTGTATTGGAGTATATCGCGGATTCGAAGGACTAATTGAAGGGGATTTTAAAGAAATGAATGCCCGTAGTGTAAGAGGAATAATTAATAAAGGAGGAACTATTCTTAAATCAGCACGTTCTACCGAATTTAGAACAAAAGAAGGTAGAAAACAAGCACATCAAATGCTAATTGATGCTGAAATTGATGGTCTTGTGGCTATTGGTGGTGATGGTACCTTTACAGGAGCCATGATTTTTAATGAAGAATTCGACTTTCCGGTGATGGGAATTCCAGGAACCATAGATAACGACATAGTAGGTACAACACATACACTAGGATTTGATACTGCTCTGAATACAGTAGTGGATGCCATTGATAAAATTAGAGATACTGCAAGTTCGCACAACAGACTTTTCTTTATTGAGGTTATGGGGCGCGATGTTGGACATATTGCTTTAAACGTAGGAATAGCTGGTGGTGCAGAAGAGATTTTAATCCCTGAAGAAGACTTAGGTTTAGACAGACTTGTAGAGTCGTTAAACAGAAGTAGAAAATCTGGAAAATCTTCAAGTATTGTTGTGGTTGCTGAAGGAGACAAAATAGGAAAAAACATCTTTGAACTTAAGGATTACGTCGACCAGAATATGGAAGGCTATGATGTTCGTGTATCTGTACTTGGACATATGCAACGTGGTGGATCACCATCATGTTTCGATCGTGTTTTAGCGAGCAGAATGGGCGTAAAAGCTGTAGAATCTATGTTAGAAGGTAAAACCAATTATATGGTTGGTTTAATAAATAGTAAGATGGAATTAACACCATTAGAAAAAGCCATTAAAGGTAAAACAAAAATAAATTTAGAATTATTGCGTGTCTCAGATATCATGAGCATATAACATTTATAAACAAGATTATGTCAAAATTAAAATTAGGAATTAACGGATTTGGTAGAATAGGTAGAATTGCTTTTAGAGTAGCGGTTTCAAGACCCGAGATAGAAGTTGTTGGAATCAACGATTTATTAGATGTAGAGCATTTAGCATACTTATTAAAATATGATTCTGTTCACGGGCGTTTTAACGGAACTGTGGATGTGAAAAACGGTAACTTAATTGTTAACGGTAAAGAAATTAGAATAACTGCTGAACGTAACCCAGAAGATTTAAAATGGAATGCTGTTGGAGCTGAAGTTGTTTTAGATTGTACGGGTATCTTCACAAGTTTAGAAGGTGCACAAAAACACATTACAGCTGGAGCTAAAAAAGTAGCTATTTCTGCACCATCAGCTGATGCACCAATGTTTGTAATGGGTGTAAATCATAAAAAAATTACAGCTAAAGATACCATCGTATCAAACGCATCTTGTACAACAAACTGTTTAGCACCTATAGCTAAAGTAATTAATGATAACTTCGGTATTATTGAAGGATTAATGACTACAGTACATGCTACTACTGCAACACAATTAACTGTTGATGGTCCTTCTAAGAAAGACTGGAGAGGTGGACGTAGTGCATTAGCTAACATCATTCCTTCATCAACTGGAGCAGCAAAAGCTGTTGGAAAAGTTATTCCAGAATTAAACGGTAAATTAACAGGTATGGCATTTAGAGTTCCAACTCCAGATGTATCTGTAGTAGATTTAACTGTTAGAACTGAAAAATCAGCTACTTGGGCTGAAGTTAAAGCGGTATTGAAAAAAGCTTCAGAATCTGGTGATTTAAAAGGTGTTTTAGGATATACTGAAGAAGCAGTTGTTTCTCAAGATTTCGTTTCAGAACCTATGACGAGTGTATTTGATGCCGAAGCAAGTATTGCTTTAAACGATAATTTCTTTAAATTAGTATCTTGGTACGATAATGAGTTTGGATATTCAACAAAATTAGTTGATCTTGCTCAATACATAAGTAAAGTATAATTTAAAAAAAATAATTATTAACAACTCCACAGATTTATTGTAATTCAAATACATAAGTTTGTGGAGTTTTTTATTTGAAAACATATGATTTTAATTGTTGATAGTGGCTCTACCAAAAGCGATTGGATTGCTATAGATAGTAATGGGAAACAGCTTTTAGAAAAGTTGAGAACAAAAGGTCTTAATCCTGAAATTTTAAAGGAAGAAAAACTAAAGAAAATAATTAAAAAGAATCCGGATTTAAAAGCTAACAGAAAAGAAGTTACACATGTTTTCTTTTATGGTGCTGGTTGTGGTACCGATAGAGGTAAGGAATTGGTAAACAATGCTTTGAAAGAAGTGTTTTCAAATGCAATAATAAAAGTTGATGAGGATACCATGGCTGCAGTTTATGGTACAATTAACCATGATGCAGAAGCAGCAGTTGTTTGTATTTTAGGCACAGGCTCAAATTGCAGTTATTATGATGGTAAAAAATTGCACCAACGTGTTCAGTCTTTAGGTTATATATTAATGGATGACGCCGCTGGAAATCATTACGGTAAAGAATTAATTAGAGATTACTATTTTAATAATATGCCTGAAGATATTAAGGTTGCTTTTGGTAGTAAGTATAATTTAGAAGCCGATTATATAAAATACAATATTTATAAACAACCTAACCCAAATGCATATTTAGCTAATTTTGCTGAGTTTATGTTTTTAAACAAAGATTCTGAATATATCGTAGAACTTATTAAAAAAGGGCTTCGAACATTTGTTAAAAATTACATTATGCAATACAAAGAAGAAATAAAAACGGTTCCGGTACATTTTGCAGGCTCTATCGCTTATTTTTCTCAAGATCAAATTAAAGAAGTAGCTAAAGAAATGGGCTTTACGGTTGGTAATTTTGAGCGCAGACCAATTGAAGGTTTAGTAGCTTTTCATACCAAAAACTTAAACAAATAATATTTGGTTAAACATATAGCCATTTATATTTCTAATAATGATGATAAGCGTCAACTTATCGAATGCATTATTTCTGGGAATATTATAGCGCATTATGTTAATTTAAAACCAGCCATTTTTTCTGAAATAACTTTGAACGCTTTTATTGAAGAAGAAATGCGTCATGGACATTTTGATGTTCAACACCGATACTAAAAATAGTCTTGAAAAATCATCTGAAGGCGAACGAAAAAAAGCCTTATTAAACCATCTTATTGATACAAAACCTGAGTATTTAATTGCAGATAACGTTTTTGGTAATCTAGATATTAAATCACAAGAAAATATTGAAAAAACCTTAGGACAATTAAGTAAAAAGATTTCCATCATTCAGATTACAAATAGAAGGAATGAAATATTAAATTTTATAAACGAAACCTATCAATTACAAGGAAAAGAATTGATTCCTTTTCAAATTAGTCCAAGTTCAAAAAATAAAAAAATCGTTTTTAGAAGCTTTACCACCACCGTACAATCCTGTTACAACAATAGTATAATCCGTTAGTAAAATTCAATAAAGTGAATGTTATTTATGGAGAAAGAACCATTATTAAAGATATTTGTTGGGAAATTAAAGCAGGCGAATTTTGGCAATTAGTAGGACCAAATGGTTCTGGAAAAAGCACTATTTTATCATTAATTTCTGGCGATAACCCCAAAGCATTTTTACAGGACATCACCTTGTTTGGTGTAAAAAAGGGAAGTGGCGAAAGCGTATGGGATATTAAAAAGAAAATAGGTTATTTCTCTTCAGAATTAATGCGGGGTTTTATGCGCGCAGATTCTATTAAAAACATGATACTTTCTGGTTTTTATGATTCTATTGGATTGTATAAGTTTCCAACCGACAGACAAATTCTTTTAGCACACCAATGGCTACATTTATTAGGCATGTATCGTATTAAAGATTCTAGTTTTTTAGACTTATCAATAGGCCATAAACGATTGGTGTTAATAGCCAGAGCTATGGTAAAACATCCACCACTTCTTATTTTAGATGAACCCACAAATGGACTTGATGATAATGATGTTGCATTATTTTCAGAACTAATAAATAAAATAGCTTCAGAAAGTGAAACCGCTATTTTGTATGTATCGCACAGAAAGGAAGCAGGTGTATTAAATCCAGATTTTATATACGAATTGCTACCAAATCAAACAGGTTCTAGAGGAAGGCAAGTAATAGTTTAGTAGTATTCAAATTCTATAAAAAATAGAGTGTTGTTTGCCAACTCAGAAACAATTCGAATTATTTATTAAAGATTATGTTGCTATGATTAACTTAAATTAATACCCATAAGTACTACTTATAACATGATAAAAAAAGTTTTAACGCTAGCCTTGTTCGTAACTGTTCAATCAGGATTTTCACAAGAAACACCATGTACTGATGGAGGAAATTTTCAATGCGGTTCAATGAAGTATCGTGACGAAATTAGAATAACGCCTTTGTCCGAACTTGGTTGTAAAGAAGAAAAGGGGCATTTATACATTATGTTCCCAAGAATTACCATTTATGCAGGCTATGTTTTTAAAGAAGTGGCCTATTGTCATTCTAATGCTGTAGATCCTTATCAAGGAAGGCTACAGTTTAAATATTGCATGCCAGATACCTGTCAAGAAATTGATATTACTATTTATGATTTTAAGGATCCGTATTTTCAAACTAATTCGGGCAAAATACTAAAAGATATAAGTTTAATGTCTTTTGACCCAACAGCAGCTTCAGCAATAATGGGCGCACATCTTGCAACTACAATTGATAGATTTAATCAAGAAATAGTAATTTCACCCAGATTTGGTTCCATGGGTGGTGAATCTGATCAGGTTAGTTACTTAGCCTATCATGATAAGAGGTATTTTATACAGATTGATATTGATGATAAAAACAAACGTTTTACTGAGCCAATTCAAGTAGAAAACTTTGTGTCAGGTTATGTTAAATTGATTAAAATAGAATAGTTTTTCACTAGTTAAATCAAATAAGAAAATATCAGATAGAATTTTTATTTGATAATTTTTAGATTTTGATTAAAAAAATGAATCTGAACTTTAAATAAAATTATAAAGAGTATTGTCACTTTTCAGACACTAGAAATTCACCAAACCGTTGTAGAATATTATAACCCTTCCTGAATTAAGTCCACATAATTTTATAAATTTTTTTAGTGTTTTTTTTGAATAAACACTATTGGAAATCTTTTAGCCGAGACAAATTTTGAGAAGTGTTTCGCTATATTTACATTCTCATTTTCATTTCTAATTTGGATAATTCTGATTAAAGACAAAAAATGAACACACAGCAAAATATAAAAGGCATAAAAACGACCTTCTAAACAATATTTTAACGCAACTATAATTTAACCATTAAAAATAAAATTCTATGTCTAATGAATTTGAAAAAGGGAAAATATTTTCCTACAACAAGAGTGTTGCTTACGCAGAAAAAGCTGTAGTTAGTAAACACATTTTAAAAAAAGAAACAGGAAATATTTCTTTGTTTGCTTTTGATAAAGGCGAAGGTTTGAGCGAACATACAACACCTTTTGATGCCGTAGTTTTTATCGTGGATGGTAAAGCTGATATAAAAATAAATGGCATTTCCAATATTCTAGAAGCAGGTGAAAGTATAATTATGCCAGCAAATGTTCCACATGCATTAATTGCGGTCGAGAAATTTAAAATGGTATTAACCATGTTAAAGAATAAATAACAAAAATCCTTAACTTTTTAAAGAAGACCATACTGTATGTGATTGATGTCACGATTTAAACAGAATACATTTAGCTATAAATAGAAACTTGATGAATAGTCCCGATACACCCATAATTGTAGAACAAAATTTTAATACGCGTATCAAAAATGTTTGGAATGCACTAACGGTGCTTGACGAGATGACCCAATGGTACTTTTCAAATATTCCATCATTTGAGCCTATTGAAGGGTTTACAACTAATTTCATTGTTCAAGTAGAAGATAGAATATATCCTCATTTATGGAAAATAACTGAAGTACTCCCGATGAAAAAAATAGCTTATGAATGGAAATTTGAAGGTTACTTTGGTAGTTCAATTTCCCTTTTTGAGTTATCAGAAGAAGGGAGTACAACAAAATTAAAAGTAACAGCTACAGTTATTGATAAATTCCCTGACAATATTCCTGAATTCAAAAGAGAAAGTGGTGTTGCTGGCTGGAATTATTTAATTAAAGAACGTCTTAGAGATTATTTAGCAGAAAAGAAAGGTCAATTAAGGTAATTTAAAAACATTTTAATGATGTCCAAGAACTCAATGATAATTATTGATTTTAATACCAAATCAGACATCCAAAATTGGGTAGTTACAGACGACGTTGTGATGGGTGGCGTATCCTCAGGAACTTTTAGTTTAAACGACGAAGGTTTTGGTGTTTTCTCCGGAAGTATTTCTTTGGAAAATAATGGAGGATTCTCTTTACTGCGCTATCAATTCGAAAAAATAAAAACAAAAGGATGCAGCAAGATTATTATCAAACTACGCGGTGATGGTAAACAGTATCAATTTAGAATGAAATCCAATTCGGAGGAACTTCACGCCTATATAGTACCTTTTTCAACTTCTGGAGAGTGGCAAGAAATTGAAATTTCAATTAAAACTATGATTCCTACATTTAGAGGAAGACAACTTAATATGCCTAATTTTTCTAATGATTATATTGAAGAAATAGGGTTTTTAATAGGAAACAAAAAAGCGGAAAAATTCAAATTATTGATTGAAAAGATAGAGCTGAAATAATATAGACCTAAACCACAGGTCTAATATCGACTGCCACTTTCATTTTGTTTTTTCCAGTACTGTAAATAACACCTTTTAGAGGTGGCACATCGTAATAATCTCTTCCCCAAGCAACTGTAATATGTTGGTTTTTTGGTATTTGATTATTGGTTGGGTCAAAATCTATCCAACCAAAAGTTGGGATATAAAGAGAAAACCATGCGTGTGATGCATCGGTACCAACGAGTTTTATTTTACCAGGAGGTGCTAAGGTTTCAATATAACCACTCACATATCTGGCAGGTAAACCCACTGAGCGAACACAAGCTATTGCTATTTGCGCAAAATCTTGACAAACGCCTTTTCTGGCTTTTAAAACTTCATGAATTGGCGTTGCAATGGTGCTGAATTTCGAATCAAAATCAAACTCTGTGTAAATACGTTGCATTAACTCATAGGCTGCTTCAAAAACGGGTCTGTTTGGTTTAAAAGACTGTTCTGCGTAGGCTTTAATATCAGAAGAAATATTGTTTATAAAAATAGATTCCAGAATATATTGTTTTATTTCAATGTTCTCTGGCGTGTTAATTTTTAATGCTTGTAATGCTTGCTCTAAAGTGATTGTTTTGCCTGATACTGAATTTTCAATATTAGGTTGTAATGAATAATCTCTTAACACTTTACTTAGTGCTGACACCTTTAATTCAGTATGATGTTTTTGAATTGAAAACCGGGTAATGGTATTACCAAAAAAATCTAAGCGCTCAATGATTTCAGTTGGTGTCGGGCTTATTTCGAGTTTATACTCCAATAAGGATTGCCCCAACATAGTTTTGGGTTTTATGGTTGCAATATTATGACAAAAGGTAACTCCAGATTCGTAATTATAGGTGGTGATATGTGATAATTGAAATTCCATAATTAAAATTGGAAATTTTGATTAACCAATTGTTTTTGTTGATAGGAATGGTTAAAATAAGTATCGGAAACAGCCAAAGATGTTTCGTGGAGCAGGTCGCTTAATTTAGCAAGTGAATCATCCAAGTTTTGTCTCAGTGCGCCGTCAGTAGCTAATTCCGTAAGAGATTCAATGTTTAAGCTTTTTATTTTAAAATTCGCTTCAGCAATATATATCTGACAGTCGGTTGCTTTACCTGTAATTTCAGAATGTGGTAATCTATCAATATCTTTTTGGATTCTGCTAAGTTGATAGGTTAATGACTTCGGATATTCTTTATCTAATAAAACAAGATTAATTACGTTTTCTACACTTAAATAAGAGCGATAACTGTATCTGTAAATATTTAAACTTTCATGACTTGTAAGTAAAGATTCTAAAATTTCGTATTGTGGTTGTTCTTTATAATTTACAACCAAAAGCGAGCGGCATTTTTCGATATTCATCATGGCTTGTTCGGTTTGTAACCCAATAAAATATAATAATAACCCTTGGTCGACCATAATACTTTCTTCAATAAGTCCCATAAAAGCAATGAGTCTAGTAATTATTCTATCCAAAACTTTTATAAGGGCAGGGGTAGTAGTTTTATCGTCTTCCTCTTCAAATCGATTCCAGATTTTTTGAATACCATCAAACACGCGCCACATATCTTTAGACCATAAATTACGTAATGAGTAATACGAATTATTAAAACTAGAAAGGGTTTGTGCAAAACTGCCCATTCTGTCTTTGTCAATCATTAAAGACAAAATTTCTTTTAAAGGATCTTCTAAAGTTTCTTCACCTTCCTCTCCAATAAAACCTGGAAATGTAGAGGTAATATTTGTAACAGATTGTAATAAACAAATCAAGCTCTCCGATTCAGATTTACCTTGGTTATATTGCTCACTATTCATTTTATTGAGCACAGTTCTTAAAAATCTGGCTGTTACCAAAGCTCTTCCTAAATATCTTCCCGACCAATATAAATTTTCGGCTGTATTACTCGGTAAATCGTTAATGCCAGAAATAGAATTTTTGTTGGCACTATCCCAAGAATAATGTTGAGTATTCGTTTGTATTTCATCGGTAACTATCCAAAAATCTTTACTAACACCACCTCGTTGGTTCGATACAAATAAATTTTCGCGTTCTGGAGCGACTCTAACTAAACCACCAGGCATCACTGAATAACCATCTTTATGTGCAATAGAAAAAGTACGACACATCACTTTTCGTGGTTCTAATTTATCTTTTACAAAATCTGGTGCTGTTGAAAAAGATATTTTTTCTTGGGCAACAAAACTATAAGGATTGGATAAAATTTCTTTTTTTAAATCCTCAAGTTTTTCGGCATTTAAAAATTCACAGAAAAAGATACTTTCTCTTTTCGAACGATCAATTCGTTTAACAACCAAATTTATTAAATTATTTAAAACATAATCTCGTTCTTTCTCTTGTCCGCACCACCAAGAAGCTATTTGAGGTAAAATTAATTCTTCCTTAAAAAAGTATTTGCAGATAGCATTCATAAACGGAATTAAGCCTGAGTTTTCTAAAACACCACTTCCAATTGGGTTAACAATGGTTACGTTTTGTTGTCTTACTACATCAAGTAAACCAGCGACTCCTAAATAAGAATCTTCACGTAGTTCTAAAGGATCCATAAATACATCATCAACACGTCTTAAAATAACGTCGACCTGTTTCAGTTCTTTTAAAGATTTCATCCATACTTTACCACTTCTAACTACTAAATCATTTCCAGTGACTAAAGGATAACCTAAAAAGGAAGACATGTAAGCATGCTCAAAATAAGTTTCGTTTAAAGGCCCTGGAGTAAGAATGACAATATTTGGGTTTTCCTTATTCTGAGGCGCCGAATCAAGAAGCATTTGATTGAAATCAAAGAAGAAATGCGACGGTGGCTTAACATTAATATTTTTAAATATATCAGGTAGAATTCTACTGGTTGAATACCTGTTTTCTAAGGCATAACCCATACCAGAAGGTGCTTGAGTCCTATCGTTAACAACCCACATGCGTCCATCTGGACCACGCGCTAAATCTGCAGAATGTATTAATAAATTTTTTGCTGTTTTATATTGAATTTGGTCGCATTGTCTTAAAAAACCTCGATGTGCATAAATAACTTCTGCCGGAATAATGCCATTTTTTATAAGCTCACGCTTTCCGTAAATATCTTTTAAAATAAGGTTTAATAATTCTGAACGTTGTTTAATACCTTTCTCAACAGTTTCCCATTCTTTTTGATGAATAAGAAAAGGCACAATGTTTAATTCCCAGGCACGATGCATTCCTTTTGGGTCGTTGTAAACATTATAAGTAACACCATTTTCGTCCATTAACCAATCCATCTCATTTTGTTTTGAGATTAAGGTCTCAGTTCCCATTTTGGTAAGATTACTTAGAACCTTTTCCCAATTAGGATTAATGGTCATGTTTGATTTTAGAACTTCGTCATAATTTTTAAAATCAGAAAAATAATTTTTAAATAAAATATGTTTATCAATCAGCATAAATCGTTTATTTTTTTCTTAAGTCTAAGGTATATGGAAATTCGAAATTTATTGGTAATTCTTTATATTTAAATTTTTTAGTACTGCCTTGTGGTTGCACATTTTTAGTTGAATTGCTTTCATTCTGTGAAATATTTTCAACATCAACAACATCACCTTGCGTAAATCCTAATTCCCAGAAACGGTTTATTCTTCTAGATTCTGCTTCATAACTATTTACTGGATACGTTTCATACGATCGACCTCCAGGATGTGCTACAAAATAAGTACAACCACCAATAGAACGTTTATTCCAGGTATCAACAATATCAAAAACTAAAGGCGTATCTACATCAATGGTAGGATGTAAGGATGAATGTGGATTCCAAGCTTTATAGCGTATTCCAGCAACATATTCGCCTTTAACTCCTGTATTATTTAAGTGTACTTTAACACCATTACAAGTTACAACATACCGTTCTTCAACAAAATGAGATACTTTTACTTGAATGCGTTCTAGTGAGGAATCTACATAACGAGCAGTACCACCACCAGTCATTTCTTCACCTAAAACATTCCAAGGTTCAATGGCAGCACGTAATTCTAAATGAATATTATTAATTTCTACCATGCCATGAAGCGGAAATCTAAATTCAAAAAATGGATTAAACCAATCTTCTTTAAATTTGTATCCAGCTTTATTTAACTGAGTAACAATATCCTTAATATCTTCTCTTACATAATGTTCTATTAAAAATTTATCATGTAATTCGGTTCCCCAACGCACTAAATCATGTTCGTAAGGTTTTTTCCAAAACCAAGCTACTAATGTTCTTACCAATAAATTTTGCATCAAACTCATTTGAGGATGTGGAGGCATATCAAAAGCACGTAACTCTAAAATCCCTAATCTTCCGGAAGACGAATCTGGTGAATATAATTTATCAATACAGAATTCTGCACGATGTGTGTTTCCTGTTAAATCGGTTAATAAATGACGAAATAATCTATCTGTTAACCAAAAAGGCACTTCGCCATTTTTAGGAATTTGACTGAAAGCAATTTCTAGTTCATATAAATTTTCCATTCTGGCTTCGTCAATTCTTGGTGCTTGACTCGTAGCGCCAATAAAAGCTCCAGAAAATAAATAAGAAAGCCCCGGATGATGTTGCCAAAAGGTTAATAAACTACGTAATAAACTTGGTTTACGTAACAACGGACTATCAGCAGGTGAAATACCTCCCAAAGTAACGTGGTTACCGCCACCAGTACCTGTATGTTTTCCATCAAGCATGAATTTTTCAGTACCTAAACGCGATTCCTTTGCAAGTTTATAAAGGGTTAAGGTATTATGCGTAAGTTCTTCCCAGTTTTTTGCAGGTTGCACATTGACTTCAATTACACCAGGATCTGGAGTTATTTTCAGAGATTCTAATCTGCTATCTTTTGGTGGGTCGTAACCTTCTAAAATAACAGGTATTTTAAGCTCTTTTGCGGTCGCTTCAATAGAGGCAATTAAATCTAAAAATATTTCTGCACTATCTAACGGTGGTAAAAACAAGTGTAATTTTCCATCTCTTATTTCTGAACATAACGCAGTTCGAATAAAATAATTTTGATCGTTTTCCGCTATACCATTCAATTTTTATTGTATTGTATCTTTTAGAAACAATATTTTTATAACTAGGAAGTTTTTTCTTTTTTGAAAAATTATCTGGTTCAAACTTCGGGAATTCTTCATGTTCGGCTTTTTTAATAAGCGAATCTAAAGGTAATCTTAATCCAATAGGGGAGTTTCCTGGAATTAAAAATAAATGATTTCTTCTAAAACTCCATTCGCTAGTATACCATTTTTCTTGTGAATTGTTTAAAGGCAACACATAACCAACAGGTTTTGATGTTCCGTTATTTAAAATTTCTTTCAACTTATTTTTAACTAATAAATTGCCATCATCTTTTGTTGGGTCAACATCTACAGGTAATTTACCTTCTTCCCAAAGAAAATAAAAAGCATCTTCAAAAGTTGGAATGATATTTTTATTTGAAATTCCTAAATATTTAGTTAATGTTTTAAGAATTTAATATCAGTGTCTTCAGGAATTTTTGGGTTATCTGAAAATAGCGATAATAGTTTTTTATTGTGCCAAATGGCTTTTCCATCTTTTCGCCAGCATATTTCAATTTGCCAACGCGGAAGCGGTTCTCCTGGATACCATTTTCCTTGTGCTTGATGTAATACACCACCTTTACCAAATTCATCGTACAATTTGGCCGACAAGTTTTTAGCAAGTTCTCGTTTGTGTGGTCCATCAGCATCCGTATTCCATTCGGGCGATTCCATATCATCAATAGAAACAAAAGTGGGTTCGCCACCCATGGTTAATCGAACATCGCCTTTTTCTAATTGTTTTTCTACTTTAAAACCTAGGTTGTAAATGGCTTTCCATTGCTCTTCGGTATATGGTTTTGTAACGCGAGGTGATTCAAAAATTCGTTTTACAGAATTTTCAAAAAAGAACTCGGTTTCACAAACATCAGACATTCCCGAAACTGGTGCAGCACTTTCAAACGATGGTGTACAAGCTAATGGAATATGTCCTTCTCCAGCTAATAATCCAGATGTAGCATCAAAACCAATCCAACCGGCACCAGGTAAATACACCTCTGCCCAAGCGTGTAAATCTGTAAAATCTTCTTCAGGTCCTGATGGGCCATCCAATGATTTTTCGTCAGATTTTAATTGTACTAAATATCCAGAAACAAAACGAGCTCCAAAGCCTAAATGACGAAGTACTTGAACAAATAACCAGGCATAATCTCTACAAGAGCCATTTTTTTGCTCTAATGTTTCATCACAACTTTGAACACCCGGTTCCATACGGATGTTGTAATTTAAATACTCATATATTTTTCTATTGATATCAATTAAAAAATAGATGGTTTTTCTTGGAGTATAATCGATGGTTTTTATGAAATCTTTTAATAATTGCCCATTATCAGTAATTTCTAAATAGGGTAGAAGTTCTTTTTTTGTAGTTTCTTCATATTTAAAAGGATATTCTTCGGCATATTCTTCAACAAAAAAATCAAATGGATTGATGGTTTTTAAATCGGCAATAATTTCAACTTCAATAGATAATTCTTTTGTTTTTTCAGGAAAAATTAAACGCGCTAAATAATTACCAAATGGGTCTTGTTGCCAGTTAAAAAACTGATTTTCTGGTTTTATTTTTATTGAATATGCTTCGATAGGTGTTCTGCTATGTGGCGCAGGACGTAATCGGAAAATATGAGGTGATAAAGATACTGAACGGTCGTATTTATATAAAGTTTTATGTGAAATAACGATTTTTAAAGCCATAAATAAAGTGATTAAAACTTACAATTTAAGTGATTTATTACTTGAAACGGTAAGAATGTAATTAAAAAATTAAAAGAATATAAATAACATGTTTTTTTAATTTTAAATTAGTATTTCGATAATTTTGAAGTCTGTTTTTTTAGGATTAAAAATTATCAAATGATAATTAAATAGTATTAATAATTTTAAAACGGCAAATATAAAGCCTTTTGATATTATAGTAAGTCGAAATATTAACTATTATCTATTAAATCTTCCTGATGTATTTCCGTCTAAAATGCCCATTACTTCAGAGACAGTTGCGTAATTAACATCGCCTTCATAAGTATGTTTTAGCGCACAAGCAGCACTTGCAAACTCCATAGATTTATAATCGTCAAATTTTTGTAAGCCATAAATTAATCCTGCGGCGAACGCATCACCGGTCCCTATTCGGTCTATAATATGTGTAATGTCAAAATCGATCGTTTCTCTAAACTCATTTCCATTCCACATTCTGGCTCTTATTTTGTGCCAGGATGCATTAATCGGGGTTCTTATTTTATCAAAAACTTTTTCAATAGATGGGAATTTTATTATTAATGCTTTACAAGCCTCAATAAAATCTTCATTAGAATATCCGTATTTTGTATCTAAAACTTCATTTATTTCGTTGACACCACCTATAAAAATAGTAGAATATGAAAGCAAATCTGTTAAAACATCCTTTGGGTTTTCACCATATTTCCATAATCCATTTCTATATGTGGGGTCTGCTGAAACTGTTATTCCTTTTTCTTTCGCAATTATCAACCCTTTTTTTAAGGTTTCGTAGCCACCTTTACACAGCCCTGGTGTAATACCTGTCCAATGAATCCATTTTCCTTTATCTAAAATAGATTTCCATTTTACCATTTCTGGTTGAATATCAGAAAAGGAAGAATGCGAACGGTTATAGGAAATAGAACTAGGGCGCATCACCGCACCAACTTCTAGAAAATAAACACCTAAAGGTTTGCTGGAACGCACTATAGCCGAAGTGCTCACTCCAAATTTTTGTATAAATGATAATGCCGTATCTCCAATAAAATCATTCGAAACACAACTTATATGTTTTACTTTTTCTCCAAAATTAGCAATTGATATACCAACATTGACTTCCGTACCTCCAAAATGAAATTCTAGCAAATTAGCTTGCATAAATTTTTTATTTCCTTCTGGCGATAAACGCATTAATACTTCTCCAAAGGTTATAATTTGCTTCATAAATACATTTTAAATAATTAATAAGGTTTTTTATTGATCAGAATACACTCTGTTTTCTTGTTCGTTTACACGAATAAATGTGGTGCGTTTAGTAAGTTCTTTCAAGCGTTGCGCACCTACATAGGTACATGTACTTCGCAGACCACCTAGTATATCTTGCAAGGTGTTTTCAACATCGCCTTTGTACGGAATTTCTACTGTTTTTCCTTCACTTGCTCTATAATCTGCAACACCTCCAACATGTTTTTCCATGGCAGTAGACGAACTCATACCATAAAATTTTCTATAAGGTCGCCCTTGTTTTTCAATAATTTCTCCACCACTTTCTGTATGTCCAGAAAGCATACCACCCAAGCATCACAAAATCGGCACCAGCTCCAAAAGCTTTTGCAATATCTCCGGGAGACGAACACCCACCATCGCTTATTATTTGTCCGCCTAAGCCATGAGCAGCATCGGCACATTCTATGATAGCCGAAAGTTGCGGATAGCCAACACCTGTTTTTACTCGTGTAGTACACACAGAACCAGGACCAATACCGACTTTAACAATATCGGCACCAGATAATAAAAGTTCTTCCACCATTTCACCTGTTACAACATTTCCTGCAATTATTACTTTATCTGGATATTGTTTTCGTGTGCGTTTCACAAATTCAGCAAAATGTTCAGAATAGCCATTTGCCACATCAATACAAATAAATTTTAAATAAGGATTAAATTGAAAAATATTAGCTAAAAATTCAGAATCTTTTTTACTAATACCCGTACTAACGGCCATATAGTTTTCAATGTTCTTTGGTAAATTTGATGAAAAAATGTTCCAATCGGTTAGAGAATAGTGTTTGTGAATTGCAGTGAATAATTTCTTTTCAGAAAGAGCTTGTGCCATTTCAAACGTACCAACAGTATCCATGTTTGCCGCCATAATGGGTATTCCTGTCCAAACTATTGGGCTATGTAAAAATTTAAATTCACGTTCTAAATTAACTTCCGATCTACTTTTTAGTGTCGAGCGTTTCGGACGAATCATGACATCTTTAAATCCTAGTTTTATATCGTATTCTATTCGCATTAAATTTTGAAGCTATCTTAGTTCTTTTTAAATTTTCGATAAGGTAAAGTTAATAAAAACAAAATATATTATATGGTCTAATTAGTTATAATACTTTTGTTATTTAATACAATTATAGATAAGTTTGTTAAATCGAGAATTCAATAAATGAAATTTGCCAAACAGTTTTTAAAATCTATTAAAATTAGAAGAGTTTTATCAATTATTATTTTTACTTCAATAGTTGCTGTTCTTTTGTTAGGTTATTTGTTCATAGATAACAAAATAGCTATAAAAAATATAACAATTATACTTTTTTCTATTTTAATCTCACTGATTTTTATGTTGCAATATTTTTTTAAAAATCAGCTTAAGAACGAAGTTGTAAAACGTAATTTAAAAAACAGAATTAATGAATTAAAGCTAAATTTGGACGAAGCCAACAAGCTTGCAGATTATAAGTCGGTTTATTTATCAAACTTGAGTTACGATATTCGAACACCATTAAGTACTATTCTGGGAATGTTAAGTATGTTAAAGCAAACCGAATTAGATGCAGATCAAAAAGCACAAGCAGAAATTGCTGAATATTCTTCTAAGCATTTATTACAACTTGTAAATATGGTTTCTAACAATGCCGATGTTAATTTAGGTGATGTTAAACTGAATTTTTTGGCAATTGATTTAAAATCAGATTTAATTAGTCTTTTTAAAGTATTCGAATTTCAAGCATGGGAAAAAGGTTTGCATTTTGAATATAAGTTTTTAATGGATGAAAAACAAAAATTTTCTCTTTTAGGAGATTCTACAAGAATTCAGCAAGTATTAATAAACTTAATAAATAACGCTTTAAAGTTTACAAATTCGGGTAAAATATCAATAATTGTAGACCAAACAGTTAGTATTGAAGACGAACAAATTGTAACCTTTTATATTAAAGATACAGGCATTGGTTTAAAACCACATGAAATAAAGCAAATTTTTGACGATTCTAAAAATGAAACCCTCACATTAAGCAGAGATTATATGGGTGGTGGATTGGGATTATCTATTTCTCATCAACTTGTTAAGTTAATGGGAGGAGAGTTAAAATTAGAAAGTAAGGAAAATGAAGGCTCTACATTTTATTTTAGTTTGCAATTAAAGAAAACTTTAAATTTAAAAACAGAACAAGAAATTTTAAAACCAATTTTATCTGAAAAATTTAATGTGTTAGTTGCTGAAGATAATAGAACAAACCAAAAAGTAATTAAATTTTTATTAGAGCAACAAGGGGCTGATTGTACGTTTGTTAAAAATGGACTTGAAGCGGTAGAATTGTATAAAATTTTGGATTTCGATATGGTGTTTATGGATATTTACATGCCAGATATGGATGGTTACGAAGCCACCAAAGCAATAAAAGAGACCGAGAAATATCAAAGTACATAACACACCGATAATAGCGGTGTCTGCAAGTGCTTTTGAGGAAGATATTGAAAATGCTAAATTGGCAGGAATAGATGAGTTTTTAGCAAAACCTATTGAAGTAGCTAAACTTAAAGCACTTTTAATTAAATATTCGACTACAAATTCTCCCGATTCGTAAATTTAAAACAATCAGATTTACTTTACTGCAATCATACTAATTTCAACATTTACATTTTTAGGTAAACGTGCCACTTGAACTGTTTCTCTTGCAGGTGCATTAGCCTCATTAAAAAAACTACCATATACAGTATTAATTTGAGCAAAATCATCCATGTTACTTATAAAAATAGATGATTTTACAACATTTTCAAAAGTCATATTAGCAGCCTCTAAAACAGCTTTTAAATTATGCATCACTTGTTTTGTTTCTGCTTCAATATTATTTAAAACCAGCTCGTTGTTTGCTGGATTAATGGCAATTTGTCCAGAAGTATATAAAGTGTTTCCGCTTAAAACAGCTTGATTATACGGACCAATAGGAGCAGGGGCATTTGGTGTGATAATTATTTTTTTCATAACTGTAATATTGATTTAAAAATGATTAAACTAAAAATTGCGGTTGTTATGTATTTTACTAAATATTAGACACTAGAAAATAACCTAAAGTTGGATATCGGCTTGATTTCGTTTTTCGTATTTTAAATCTTTTAAGATACTCGATTTAATACCAATAAAGAAATTCCAGGAGGAATAAGTCACTAAAAGGAACCCAACTAAAATTCATACGCCAACTCATTAAATCACGTTCAAAACGTAATTGAGTATAAGTAAATCCTGCATTTTTTAAATCGTAACCGGAAGATGCTCCAATAGACCATTTATCGACTTAATTTAATATCACCAGAAAACATTAGAGAATGTGATGATATTTCATTTTGCCGTGTAGAATTAGAATAATTTACAGCATAAGCAAGCGTAAACTCCATGGTATCTTATGAATAGAAATACTCGCTTTGCTCTTTTTTATCTTTCACTTCTTCTTTATTTTCATTTATTTGTTGTTTTGCAAAATCTTCAGAAACACCAAATAAATCATCATCTCGTCCACCATCTTCGTAAATTTTCTTCAATATCTTTTATCGTCTTTATTATCTTTACCATCTTTACTAGATATAGACCAACTAGTTGTTAAATTTGCACTTGTTAATCTAAATAGACTTCCTCCATTATCAATATTAAATTTATTAATTCTTCTATTATTACTATCCAAGCGCATAAGGATCTAAAGTAGCACCAAAATTAATACTCATTTTATTGTTAAAAAGTTGAGTACCACCACTCACACTAACAGGACTCCATTGCAACGAATCGCCAGCAAAATTATATGAGGTTGAAAAGTTTAAATTATTTAACAAGATAATCTTTTTTAGCTTCGGTAGCAGTACTATCTTTATCTCTTACTTTTGCTTCAAGATTATTTGATACGGAAAGACCAATGGAACTAGAAAACGTTTTACCTGGAGCACCAAAAATACCTCCTTCAAATCGCGTGTATTCTAAGTCAATATCACTATATATAGCATCTACTTCTGCTTGCGTTAATCCATCTGCATTAACAACTTCAGCAGATTCATAATATTTATCAAAAGCAGGATTTATGTTATAACTTATAGATGGACGTATAATATGTCGTATCGCTTGTATTTTTGGGTCTTTACCTTCTTTTTCAAAATTAAACATACCATAAATAGTAGTTCCTAAACTGGTACTAAAATTATAGGTTCTAAAGGCATCAAAACCATTAACATCTTCCGAAACAAATTCTTCTTCTTCTGCATCGTACGTTTTCTTGATAGTTTTAAATGTCCAAACTTCATTAAAATTGCTGCTGGCACTTAAACTAAAATATTTAAATAATTTAAAATTAGTGGTTAATGGAATGGTATGTTGCAAACCTAGCTTTGGCATCATCAAACATTTCTTTTTTAAAGAAAAGAGAATCTGTTGTTTGTATTCTGTTTTCACCTCTTACATTATATTGTAAATTAATATTTTGAATAATTCCTTTTTTTGTACCTGTCTTTTGAAGCAAAAGGATATATTCTACCCAAACTTCCTTGAAAGGTTGGAAGTGTCATAGTTAATTGCTTCGGTATTAGTGTTTTGAGAATGTGTTGCTGTTAAACTAATATTAGCTTGTGGTTCACCTTGAAATGTTTTTGAATATGATACAGAAGATGATAAAGTGTTATTTAAAAATGATTACCTGTAATTAATTTGATTTATTGAAGTTTGATAATAATTACTACTACCTAAGTTAACAGAAGCAGAAAAGCGCGAATTAGGATTTGCTTTGCCATCTTGACTATGAGACCAGCGTAATATTGTAAACCGTAGATTTAGAGTAATCGGAAAACCACGTTCGCTAGTAATTAAGTTTTCATATCTAAAACCAAAATTACCTCTAAATTTATAACGTGTTGCATAGGTGCTTTCAAAGCGCATACCATAACTACCATTGGTATAATAATCACCAAGAACTGTTAAATCTACATAGTCGTTAATAGCAAAATAATATCCACCATTTTGTAAAAAATAACCACGATCGTTATTGTTCACCAAAACTAGGAATTATAATTCCTGAAGTTTGTTTATCAGATTGTGGAAAAAAACCAAATGGCAACCAAACTGGCGTAGGAATATCATAAATATATAATCCGGCGGAACCTGTTACTATTTTTTTTCCAGGAACAATTTTTGCTTTTAATAACCTTATATAATATTCAGGATCATCTATATCTTCGGCAGTTGTATATTTTGCATTTTTTAAAAAGTAAACCGAATCGTTTTCTTTTTTAGTAAGCGAAGCAATAACGGTTCCATCACCTTGTTCTGTTTTAGAATTATATATTAATGCCTTTTTGGTTTTTGTATTAAATATAATAGAGTCGGGTTCTACAACATTGGCTACCTTGTGTAAATACTGGTTTTTGAGTATAACCGCCTAAAGTGTCTTTAATACCTTTTGCATAAACCGTATTTTTTTTATAATCAATAGTAATGTTACCAGCTGCAATTTTCATGTCACCATAATCAATTGTGGCTTCATTATACAAATATAATTTATGTTGTTTTTGATTAAATTTGGTATAATCAGTAGCATGATATTTTACAGTATGTTCTAAAAGTTCTTTTTTTGGTTTAATAGAATCTTTTAAAATGGAGTCTTGTTTTTTTTCAGAAACATTGGTTGTCACCAAACTGTCTACCTTAATAATAGTACTATCATTTAACAGTTCGGTCTATAGTGATGCCTTTTTTAGGTATATCTTGAGCGAAGCTTAACGTGTTAATAAACACTGTAAAACTTAATGTAAAAAGTATTTTAAAGTTGTTTGTGTGCAACGCTTTTAAATGTATTTTTGTAAAAGTATGGCTCGATTTTTGAAAAGCCAAAATTACATATATTTTTCTGTGATTAATTTATTATTCAATTAAAATTTTAAATTAAACTTGGGAGCAATTAAATTGAGAAATAAACCAGGTTTTTTAATCGTTAAAATGTTTGTGAACTATAATTGTCTAAATAAAATAGTAATCAAGATAATTAGTGTTAATGTATAAGAGTTACCGATTTTAAAATAAATTTAATTTACCCTATGAAAACGAACAGAGTATTACTTTTCGTATTATTTATAACAGTATTAACATTTTCTTCATTTATTAATATTGATAAAAAACAAACCATTGAAAAATTTGTTGTGGTTTTAGATGCAGGTCATGGTGGACATGACCCAGGAAACATGGGAAATGGCCATAAGGAAAAGGATATTGCTTTAAATATTGTTTTAGATGTGGGCAAGCAGTTAGAGAAAAACCCAAACATTAAAGTAGTTTATACACGCGATAAAGACATTTTTGTCGATTTATTTGAAAGAGGACAAATTGCTAATAAAGCAAATGCCGATTTATTTGTGTCTGTACATTGTAACTCTCATAGATCTGAAGCGCATGGAACTGAAACTTTTGTGTTAGGTACGCATAAAAATCAAACAAATTTTGAGGTTGCAAAAAAGGAAAACTCAGTAATTTTTCTTGAAAGATGATTATGAAAAGTAAGTATGGAGGTTTCGACCCAAATTCACCAGAATCTATTATGAGTATTTTAATAAGTCAGGAGGAATATTTAGACCAAAGTATTACGTTGGCTAGTTTAATTCAAGACAGATTTACAAATAAATTAAGACGAAGTAACAGAGGTGTTAAACAAGCTGGATTTATAGTATTGCATCAAACTGTGATGCCTAGTGTTTTGGTGGAAGTCGGATTTTTAACTAATAAAGAAGAAGGTGCTTATTTAAATTCATCAGCAGGTCAAAATGATATGTCTAATTCTATAACAAGTGCTATTTTAGAGTATAAGCACAATTTAGATGGAAATGTAGGAAATTTTGTTTTTGATTCAGATATATCTAAAACTACGCAAATAGTTGAAAAACTAAAGCCAATTGATAACATTCAGCCCATTGATAATTCAATTATTTATAAAGTACAAATAGCAGCAACTTCAAGAGCGATTGAACCTAAACCAAATAATTTTAAGGGATTAACAAATATTTCAAGAGAAAAAGAAGATGGTTTGTTTAAATATTTTTATGGAAATACTTCTAATTATAATATAACAAAAACTCTAGAAGAAGAGGCTATAAAAAAAGGTTATAAATCCTGTTTTATTGTTGCTTATAAAGATGGTAAAAAAATAAGCTTAAACGAAGCATTAAAAACATCTGCTAATTAAAGTAGTTCTTTTTAAATTTATTTTAAATTTGTGCATGTGAACATAAATTTTGAAATTGGCATACTGATATATTTTGAAACATATTAAAATAAAGATCATGCGAATTCCAACTTATCTTTAAAAGCAAAGAACTCAAATAGATGAAAATATCAAGAGAAGTTAAAACAGGTGTATTAGTATTATCAGGAATTGTGCTTTTTATTTTTGGGTATAATTACTTAAAAGGAAAAAACCTATTCGAATCTACAAATGTTTATTACACTGAATTCGATTATAATGCACTTAATAAATCATCTCCAGTTACCGTAAACGGAAATTCTGTTGGTAAAATTCAGGATATCGTTTACGATTATAAAACAGGTAAAACCCGAGTTGTCTTTTGATGTTAATGATGCATTGAAATTTTCTAAAAACAGTATTATTAAAATGTATGAAACTGGTTTAATGGGAGGAAATGGTCTTGCCATACTCATTAGCAATGAAGGAGAATTAGCAAAACCAGGTGATGTGTTACAATCTGACAGTTGAATTTGGACTTGTTACAAGTCTTTCTAAAAGTTTTTCAGGCCTTAGTGATAATTTAGATTCTACGTTAAAATCTACCGATACTCTTATGATTAGTATAAATAGGCTGGTTAATGATAATTCTGATGCAGGTTTAAAACGTACTATAGAAGAATTAAATTTCACCTTAAAATCCTTTAAAAATACTTCAAATTCTGTTAATTCTGTCATTTCTAATAACGACAAGAATATTACGGCTATACTTGATAAATTTAAAATTATAAGTGCAGATTTAGCGGTGCTTACAACCGATTTAAAAAATGCTAATGTGGGTAATACAGTAGAAAATTTAAATGTTACTTTAAATAAATTAACTACTATTTTAACTTCTATTGACAAAGGCGAAGGCTCAATGGGGAAGTTGCTTAAAGACGAAGCGTTATATAATAATCTTAGAAGGTGCAACTAAAGAAATGGAAGCTTTGTTGAAAGATATAAAATTTCATCCAAAACGTTATTTTAGAGTATTGTCTAAAAAAGAAATTCCATACAAAGAGGAATAAACTAAATAATCACAAATGGAATATTTACCAAATATACTTTTTGCAATCGTACTTATTGCTGGTATTGGTTTTTTTGCTAAAAATGTAAAAAAACTTATCCGAAATATTAAATTGGGTCATGATATTGACGTAAGTGATAATAAATCGCAACGTTGGAAAAATATGGCTATGATTGCTTTAGGTCAAAGTAAAATGGTGCGTCGTCCAATTGCTGGTTTTTTGCAGTTATTGTTTATGTAGGTTTCATTATTATAAATATTGAAGTTTTAGAAATTATTATTGATGGTCTTTTTGGAACACACCGAATTTTTTCGAACATAGGAAGGTTGTATGGAATTTTAATTAACTCATTTGAGATTTTAGCACTTTTGGTATTTATTGCAGTTATTATTTTTTGGATTCGGAGAAATGTTTTAAAATTAGCTCGTTTTTGGAAAAGCGAAATGACCAGCTGGCCAAAAAATGATGCTAATTATATTTTATACTTCGAAATGGTGTTAATGACCTTGTTTTTGGTAATGAATGCAACCGATGTTCATTTTCAAACCTCGAATTCAGGAAATATAATAAGTCAGTTTTTAGCTCCAATATTTAGTAATTTACCAGAAACAACGCTGCATATTATTGAAAGAACTGCTTGGTGGATACATATCATCGGAATTTTAATATTCTTAAATTATTTATATTTTTCGAAACATTTACATATTTTATTAGCATTTCCAAATACATTTTATGGAAAATTAACACCAAAAGGACAGTTTAATAATTTAGAAGCAGTTACCAAAGAAGTAAAAATGATGATGGATCCAAACATCGATCCATTTGCAGCACCTGCTGAAGGTGCAGAAAGTGATATGCCAGCTAAATTTGGAGCGAGCGATGTGCAAGATTTAAACTGGGTACAATTATTAAATGCTTATACATGTACGGAATGTGGACGTTGTACTAGTGAATGTCCTGCAAACCAAACAGGTAAAAAATTATCGCCAAGAAAAATTATGATGGATACTCGCGACCGTTTAGAGGAAGTTGGTAAAAATATGGATGCCAATAAAGGTGAATTTAAAGATGATGGAAAACAACTTCTTAGATAATTATATTACAAGAGAAGAACTGTGGGCTTGTACATCATGTAATGCTTGTGTAGAAGCTTGTCCTGTGAGTATCGATCCGTTGTCAATTATTTTAGAAATGCGTCGTTATTTGGTTATGGAACAGTCCGCTGCTCCAGTAGAACTAAATAACATGATGACCAATATAGAAAATAATGGTGCACCATGGCCATATAATCAAATGGACAGATTAAATTGGAAAAACGAATAGTTTATAAAATGTTTAAAGTTTATATAATTCAAAAAATCAAAATAGAAAATGAGCGAATTACTAAAAGTGCCAACAATGGCAGAATTTATGGCTCAAGGCAAACAACCAGAAGTATTATTTTGGGTTGGTTGTGCTGGAAGTTTTGATGATAGAGCAAAAAAAATAACAAAAGCTTTTGTTAAATTATTAAACAAAGCCAATGTTGAATTTGCTGTTCTTGGAACTGAAGAAAGTTGTACAGGAGATCCTGCAAAACGTGCTGGAAATGAGTTTTTGTTTCAAATGCAAGCAATGACAAATATTGAAGTTTTAAATGCTTATGAAGTAAAAAAAATTGTAACGGCTTGTCCACATTGTTTTAATACCATAAAAAATGAATATCCGGAATTAGGTGGTAATTATGAAGTTATGCACCATACTCAATTTTTAAAAACCTTACTAGATGAAGGACGATTAACAGTTGAAGGCGGGCAATTTAAAGGCAAGCAAATTACATTTCACGATCCATGTTATTTAGGAAGAGCTAATAATATTTATGAAGCACCACGCGATTTAATTAGAAAACTTGAAGCAGAATTGGTGGAAATGAAAAACTGCAAACAAACAGGTTTATGTTGTGGAGCAGGTGGTGCACAAATGTTTAAAGATGCCGAAAAAGGAGATAAAGAAGTTAATGTGGAACGTACAGAACAAGCATTAGAGATAAAACCAGATATTATTGCGGCAGGTTGCCCATTTTGTAATACCATGATGACCGATGGTGTAAAAGCTAAAGAAAAAGAAGCTGATGTTGCTGTTATGGATATTGCAGAATTAATTGCTAATGCACAAGATTTATAATAAAAAATGCTAGTAGATTTTAATACATTACCAGAAGAATCAAGAGTTTGGATTTACCAGGCTAATCGTTCATTTACAGAACAGGAAATTGAAGAAATACAATCAAAATTAAATATATTTATTGAAAACTGGACCACTCATGGCAGTGATTTGCAATCAGGATATTTAATTAAATATAAACGATTTATAATTATTGGATTAAACCAAAATTTAAATAAAGCTTCAGGATGTTCTATTGATGCTTCTGTTCATTTTATTCAGGAATTAGAAAAAGAATATGATGTAGATTTAATGGATAAAATGAATGTGTCTTACAAACAAGGCGAATTTGTAGCTTATAAAACACTTATCGATTTTAAAAAAATGGCAAAAGAAAAAGCCGTTTCTAAAAACACCATTGTCTTTAATAATCTTAGTTACAAATATTGCCGAATTTAATGAAAACTGGGAAGTGCCTGCAAGCGAAAGTTGGCATAATAGATTTCTTAAATAACGTATTTAACTTTTGAAGACTTCATCAATTAAAAAACAATTCTTTTTAAAAAAAATTATAGGATAGCATATGGCTAATGAAATTATATTATTAAATATTTCGGGACCAGATAAACCTGGTTTAACCTCAAATTTAACAGAAGTTTTAGCACAATATGACGCTAAAGTTTTAGATATTGGTCAAGCAAATATTCATGACACCTTATCATTAGGAATATTATTTCAAATTCAATCAGGAGAAAATTCTGCAGCAGTTTTAAAAGATTTACTTTTTAAATCTTATGAGCTTGGTATAAAAGCCAAATTCACACCAATTACTCATGAAAATTATGAGAAATGGGTTAAACTTCAAGGTAAAGATCGATATATAATTACTATTTTAGGTGAAAAACTATCTGCAGAACAAATATCAGAAGTAACTAAAGTAATTTCAGAAAAGAATTTAAATATTGATGCCATAAAAAGGCTTAACAGGGCGTTTATCACTTATTAAAGAAGAAGAATATCCAAGAGCTTGTATACAACTTTCTATTAGAGGACATATTTATGATAAAGCTGAGCTTACTGAAAAATTCATGAAAATTTCACGAGATTTAGATGTAGATATTGCATTTCAAGAAGATAATATTTATCGAAGAAATAGACGATTGGTTTGTTTCGATATGGATTCTACACTTATACAGGCAGAAGTTATTGATAAATTAGCGGAATTAGCAGGTGTTGGAGATGAAGTAAAAGCCATAACAGAATCTGCAATGCAAGGAGAAATAGATTTTAATGAAAGTTTTATTAGACGTATGAAACTCCTTAAAGGGTTGAGTGAAGATGTACTTCATGATGTTGCTGTTAATTTACCTATCACAAAAGGCGCACGAAGACTTATAGATACTTTAAAAAGTTACGGATTTAAAACAGCTATTTTATCAGGTGGGTTTACCTATTTTGGACATTATCTACAAAAAGAATTGGGTATAGATTATGTATATGCAAACGAATTAGAAATTAAAGATGGTTTATTAACTGGCGGCTATATTGGTGAAATTGTAAACGGGGATAAAAAAGCAGAATATCTTAAAGAACTTGCCAAAAAAGAAGGTATAAATATCGATCAAACTATTGCAGTAGGTGATGGTGCAAACGATTTACCAATGCTTAATCTTGCTGGTTTAGGTATCGCTTTTCATGCAAAACCAACGGTAAAAGATAATGCACAAAGTTCTATATCGAGTATCGGGTTAGATGGTGTTTTATATTTATTAGGTTATCACGACCGACATATAGATTTAATTGAATAGTTCTTTATAAAATATATTTCTCAACAATACGTTATCATTTTAGAGTGTCACTTTTGTTACACCTAAATTTTCTACTTATTCTACCTTTACGTTTATATATTTTTATCAATGAGAAATATTTTTTTACTATTTAGTTTGTTTTTAGTCTTTGGTTTCAGTGCTATTAGTCAGAATTGGTCAACTAATTTTGATGACGCTAAAAAAATGGCAACAAAAAACAATCACAATATAGTTTTAGTCTTTCAAGGATCTGATTGGTGTGCACCATGTATCAAATTAGACAGAGAAATTTGGAGCTACGGAAGAATTCCAAAAGCTTTCAAAAAATCATTTTGTTATGTTAAAAGCCGATTTTCCTCGAAAAAAGGCTAATAAACTATCGGAAGAACAAACACTTCAAAATTCAAAATTGGCGGAAACTTATAATAATCAAGGTATTTTTCCTTTAGTAGTTGTTTTAAATAAAGATGGCAAGGTGTTAGGTAAAACGGGTTACGAAAAATCCAATCCATCTGATTATTTTAAAAAATTAACTTCATTCGAACATTAAATTGAAAACCCTTTTTAGTGCATTAACTTTTTTTATAGTTTCTTCAGTTTTTTCTCAAGATGCTTATACCAGAACACTTAAGTTAATGGGAAGTCGTTTTGATATTACTGTAGTGGCAAATAATGAGGTTGAAGGAAATCACTTTATTGATATTGCAGTCAATGAAATATCAAGAATCGAAAAATTAATTTCTTCCTGGGATGCAAATTCACAAACATCTGAAATTAATAGAAACGCAGGTTTAAAACCAGTAGTTGTTGATGAAGAATTATTTCAATTAATACAGCGTTGCATAAAAATATCAAAATTAACGAATGGTGCTTTTGATATAAGTTATGCTTCCATGGATAAAGTTTGGCATTTTGATGGTAGTATGACTGAAATGCCTTCAGAAGAAGCTATAAAAAATTCAGTTTCAAAAGTGGGGTATCAAAACATTATTTTGGATGAAGCAAACCATACTGTTTTTCTAAAATTAGAAGGTATGAAAATTGGTTTTGGAGCGATAGGTAAAGGGTATGCAGCCGATAAAGCCAAAGCCTTATTGCAAAATAAAGGGGTTGAATCTGGTATTGTAAATGCGTCTGGCGATTTAGATGCCTGGGGAACACAACCCGATGGTAAAGATTGGATGGTTGCCATTGTGAACCCATTAAATAAAGATAAAGTATTTTCTTGGATGCCAGTGCACAATAGTGCAGTTGTAACTTCTGGTAATTACGAAAAATATGTAAAATTTAATAATGTTTTGTATTCTCATATTATAGACCCAAGAACGGGCTATCCTGCAACTGGGATTTTAAGTGCCACTATTTTTACAAAAACTGCAGAATTAGCCGATGCCTTGGCAACATCAATTTTTGTTATGGGTGTAGATACCGGTTTAGATTTTGTAAATCAATTAAACGGTGTTGAATGTATTATAGTAGATCATAATAATAAAGTTATAACTTCAAAAAATATCACGCTAAAATCTAATAAAGAATAATGAAAAAGCTTCTTTTTATAGTATTAATAATTGGTTCGTTTTCTTCCTGTACGGTTGTAAAAGAATACGAAAAAGTAAATCTTAGTGACCCAGATATGGTTTTGTCACAGAAAAAAGTGGATAGGTTTGAAACAAATTTTCAAGTATATCGAGAAGCTGCTTCAGGAGCAAATGGAGGAAAATCAGGTGGCGGTTGTGGTTGTAATTAATTTAAGAATGAAAAAGCTATTAATTGCCCTAATATTATTTTCTTCAGTAATTAGGTTTTGCTCAAGATAATACAGAATACAAGAAGCGTGTTTTAGAAACTACCGAAGTAGATTTCTTAACAAGTTATTATACACAAAAAGGAAACAATGCTTCTGTTACAGGAGGTATAGGTAATGAAAAGTTAACAGATTTTACACCTACTATTGTTATAAGTATTCCTTTAAATGATAATGATGTATTAACAATCGATGCAGGTATATCTGCTTATACTTCTGCATCTTCAAGTAATTTAAATCCTTTTGATAGTAATTCTGGTGCATCAGCTGGAGGTGATGATGATGAGGAAGATGATGATAATTCAAATATGGCTATTAGGGAATCCTACTGGAAGTCCTTGGGTAGCTTCTTCTGGAGCATCTCGACAAGATATTTGGGGAAGTGTGAATATAGATTATTCTCATAGTTCAGATAATAGAAACACTATTTGGAATGCAGATGCCTCTTTTGCAACAGAGTTTGATTATTCTTCAATCGGTTTTGGAGGCGGGTTAACAAAACTTTTTAATGAAAAAAATACAACAATTAGGTGTTAATGGTAAGGTGTATTTAGATACTTGGAGACCAAGATATCCTACAGAATTAGATTCTTATGTTGAAGTTAATGGAAATCTTAATGCAGGATTTTTTAAAGGTGTCACTATAATCGATCAAAATGGGAACACAAGTACTAATTGGCAACCAGTTGATGGCTTTGGTTTAATAAATAATAAGTCCAGAAACTCATATTCAGTATCTTTTAGTTTCTCTCAAATATTAAGTAAAAAAGCTCAGGTATCATTGTTTTTCGATTTAGTCAAACAACAAGGTTGGTTAGGAAACCCAATGCAACGTGTATATTTTGGTGACATTAATAATTATTATATAGGAAATGCAGAGAGTATTTCCAATTATACATCTTCAAGTAATAAAGATGTGTTTCAATTAGCCGATGATATTGAAAGGCTTCCAAATAGTCGATTTAAGATTCCAATTGGTATGCGACTAAATTATTATTTAAATGAAATGTTTGCATTGCGAACTTATTACAGGTATTATTCAGATGATTGGGGTATAAATTCACATACTTCAAGTATAGAATTGCCTATTAAAATTTCAACTAAATTCACATTATATCCTTCATACAGATATTATATTCAAACGGCAGCCGATTATTTTGCACCTTATGAAGAAAACCTATCGACAAATCAATATTATACTTCAGATTATGATTTATCAAAATTCAATGCGAATCAATATGGTTTTGGAGTAAGTTATACAGATATTTTTACTAAATCGCATATATGGAAATTTGGAATAAAGAGTATTGATTTCAAATATGCTAACTACAAACGAAATACTGGTTTGAGTGCCAATATAGTTTCAGCTGGGATTAAATTTGTGATGGATTAAAAGTGTTCACAAACTTATTATAAATCTATCTTAAAGTCTTTTTATCTTCTTATTAAAAGTAGTATTTTGGCACGGTTATTAATGATATACTATTACTAATAATCTTGCTTTAATCAATACCTTATATGCGTCCAACTTTTTTTAGTTTAATTTTTCTTTTTATAACCTTATCAGTAGCCTCTCAAACAGTTAATAATCCATTATTATCCAAGATGACGCATTAGCACAAAAAAAATGGGTTGATAGTGTTTATACTTCTATGACTTTAGCCGAAAAAGTTGGCCAATTGTATATGGTTCAAGTGATGTCTAATCAAGATACCGTGTCAAAAAATAAGATCATAAAAATAATAAAAGAACATCATATAGGGGGTTTAATATATTCTCTCGGAGGCCCTGTTAGGCAAGCTAAATTAGATAATGAATTACAATCAATTTCAAAATTACCATTATTAATTGGTATGGACGCCGAATGGGGTTTAAGCATGAGACTTGATTCAACCTATGCATTTCCATGGAATATGACTCTTGGTGCTATAAAAGATAACAAGCTTATTGAACAAACAGGAAGGCAAATAGGCGAACATTGTAAGCGATTAGGTGTTCATTTTAACTTTGCACCTGTGGTAGATATTAATACCAATCCGTTAAATCCTATTATTGGAAATCGTTCTTTTGGTGAAGACAGAGACAATGTTACAAAAAAAGCTTTGGCGTTTATGAAAGGTATGCAAAGTGCTGGTGTTTTAGCCAATGCAAAACATTTTCCTGGTCATGGCGATACCGATCAGGATTCACATAAAACACTTCCAACCATAAGTTTTAATGAAAAACGTATTGATTCTGTTGAATTTTATCCATATAAGAAACTTTTTAAGGAAGGATTATCAAGTGTTATGGTGGCACATTTAAAAGTGCCTAGTTTAGAGCCATCTGGGTATCCCTCTTCATTATCAAAACCTATTGTAACTGATATATTAAAAGAATCTTTGGGATTTCAAGGGCTGATATTTACAGATGCGTTAACTATGAAAGGTGCTCCGATTTTAAAGAAATTGGAGCTATAGATTTCGCCGCTTTTAAAGCTGGAAATGATGTGATGCTCATGTCTGAAAATGTGACTATTGGAATATCGAAAATAATTGATGCTTATTATACGGGTGAAATTTCAGAAGTGCGTTTAGAACTTTCGGTTAAAAAGATACTTCAGGCAAAATATAAAGTTGGATTAAATCAATTATAAACCTATTGAAGTAAAAAATTTAGTCGAAGATTTAAATAGATTAAAAGATGATGTTTTATATGAAGAACTCATAGAAAATGCCATTACCATTGTAAAAAACGATAAAAGTTTAGTGCCTATTCGTCAATTAGAAACAAAAACCATTGCTTATGTTCAGATGGGAGATGATGATGGTTCTGTATTTTTAGATGAACTTAAAAAATACACCAAAGTTCATCATATTCAGGCAGATATGTTAGACGAACTTATGGCAAAGTTACAAGATTATAACACGGTTATTGTTGGCTTGCATTGCTCGAATCAAAGTCCATGGAAAAAATATCAGTTCACAGAAACAGAATTAACATGGCTTTACGAAATAGCCAGAACTCATAAAGTGATTTTAGATGTTTTTGTGAAACCTTATGCACTTTCAGATTTATTAAGTATTGAAAATATTGAAGGTATTGTAGTAAGTTATCAAAACAGTAAAATAGCTCAAGAAAAATCGGCACAGTTACTTTTTGGTGCCATTGAAGCGAAAGGAAATTTACCCGTTTCTATTGGGAATTATTTTAAAGTAGGTGATGGAATTCAAAATAACGCTATACAAATGTTAAGTTATACTTCTCCAGAACGAGCTGGTATGGATTCAGAAAAATTAAAAAAGATTGATATTTTAGCTCAAAAAGCAGTTGATGAGAAAATGACTCCAGGGATTCAATTATTGATTGCAAGAAAAGGTAAAGTAATTTATAATAAAAATTTTGGAAAGCATACTTATGATGGAAATGAACACGTTGAATTTGATGATATTTATGATGTCGCATCTTTAACCAAAATATTAGCAACTTTACCACTTTTAATGGAATTAGAAGAGAAGGGTGTCGTAACTTTAGATACGAAACTTTCTCAGATACTTCCAAATTATAAAAACTCAAATAAAAAAAATATTACATTAAAAAGCATGCTCTCGCATTATGCTCGACTTCGACCTTGGGAACCTTTCTATGCCCATACATTGGATAGTGAAACAAAAAAGCCTAGTGATAAATATTATAGGTCTACTCGTAGTGAAAAATTCAATATTGAAGTAACTGATAAATTGTTTTTACGATCTGATTATCAGGACTCTATTCAAAAAATAATTAAAGATTCAGATTTATTAAAAAATCTGAGATATAGGTATAGTGATTTTCCTTATTATATTTTAAAGAAATTTATAGAGAAACATTACGACGAAACATTAGATGTTTTAGCACAAGATCATTTTTATAAGTCGTTAGGTGCTAATTACACGATGTATAATCCGTATCGTAAAATAAGTAGTAAAAAAATAGTGCCTACCGAAATTGATGATTATTTCCGTTATCAAGAAGTTCATGGATATGTTCATGATATGGGAGCTGCCATGCAAAATGGTGTTGGCGGACATGCAGGAGTTTTTAGTAATGCCAACGATGTTGCCAAAATTATGCAGTTGTATTTACAGAAAGGATTCTATGGTGGGAAACGTTATTTTAAACCGGAAACGCTGGATAAATTTAATACTTGTTATTATTGTGAAAATGGAAATAGAAGAGGTATTGGTTTCGATAAACCTCAAATAGGAGAGGAAGGACCAACTTGTGGTTGTATATCCATGACTAGTTTCGGACATTCTGGATTTACAGGTACATATGCATGGGCAGACCCGGAAAAGGACATTGTTTATGTGTTTTTGGCAAACAGAACATACCCTAATGCGGGACAGAATTTGTTACTAAAAGAAAATATTAGAACAGAAATACAACGCTTAATTTATGAAGCGATAATTGAATAAAAAGTATTAAAGGTGTTAAGTACTTGAGGTTAATAATTTAAAAACTTCAGATATTTATCATTTTAAACACTTAAAACTTACAATATGAAAATAGGAATAGTATGTTACCCAACTTTTGGAGGTAGTGGTGTGGTGGCCACAGAATTAGGCTTAGAGCTTTCTAAACGCGGACATGAAATTCATTTTATTACTTATAATCAACCAGTACGTTTAGAGCTGCTGAGTAATAATGTGCATTATCATGAAGTAAATGTGCCAGAATACCCATTATTTCATTACCAACCTTATGAATTAGCATTGTCTAGTAAATTGGTCGATATGGTGAAACTTCATAATATTGAAATTTTACATGTTCATTATGCTATTCCACATGCGTATGCAGCATACATGGCTAAAAAAATGTTAGAAGATGAAGGTATTTATGTGCCGATTGTAACCACTTTGCACGGAACCGATATTACCTTGGTTGGTAGTCATCCTTTTTATAAACCAGCAGTAACTTTTAGTATTAATAAATCAGATGCAGTTACAACGGTGTCTCAAAGTTTAAAAGATGATACGTTACGTTTGTTTGATATTAAAAATGATATTCACGTAGTACCTAATTTTATTGATTTAGAAAAATACAATCATAAGTTTACAGATTGCCAACGTGCTATGCTGGCAGAAGACCATGAAAAGATTATTACTCATATAAGTAATTTACGACCTGTAAAACGTTCTCAGGATGTAATCAGTATTTTTTATAATATTCAAAAAGAAATGCCCGCCAAATTAATGCTTATAGGAGAAGGTCCAGAGCGTGAAAAAATAGAATACAGATGTCAAGAATTAGGTATATTGGATAAGGTTATTTTCTTTGGAAAAAGTAATGAGATAGATAAAATACTTTGTTTCAGCGATTTGTTTTTATTACCATCTGAAACTGAAAGTTTTGGATTAGCAGCACTGGAAGCTATGGCTTCTAGTGTACCTGTAATTTCAAGCAATACAGGAGGTATTCCCGAAGTAAATATTCATGGTGTTTCTGGTTTTTTAAGTAATGTGGGAGATGTAGCCGACATGACAAAAAATGCACTTTATATTTTAAGTGATGCAGCAAGATTAAAAACCTTTAAAGAAAATGCGCGTAAAGCATCATTAAAGTTCGATTTACATACTATTGTACCACAATACGAAGCCGTTTATGAAGATACATTGGCTAAATGTTTAGTCTTATAACATTATTATAATGATCAGTAATAAAAAAGGCGCCATTTTTGGCGCCTTTTATTTATACTTAATTTGTTTTAAAAACGATATCTGATACCTAAAGCAATATCAAAAATCGTGTTATCTGTAAAATCATTCAATACCAATTTCAGGTCTAAAATCTAATGATAATTGTAAAGGAATATCAAAATTATATTCAATCCCAATATCACCAGCAGCAAAAAAAATAGTGTTGATTATAATCATTGTCAGTTTTTATTTCCTGAAAATGAACCAATACCACCACCAGCACCTACATACCAGTTAAAATCACCATCTAAAGGAAATACCCATTGGTACAAGCCCGTTAGTTTAAAAGCCATCGTAATTATTACCATTTCTCCAGCCTAAATCCAATTCTAATCGGTTGTTACCTCCTAAAGCATGTTGGTACGAAATCTCTGCTCCTAAACCATCACTGTCACCTAGTCGTAAACCAATAGCGTTGTTCGAAATGTCTTGTGCCGTTGTTGTTAATGTAAAGCCTAATAATGCAATTGAAAATAAAAATAATTTCTTCATAAGTTTTTTTGTTTTATTATGTTAATCATATACGTTCAAATATAAATAAAAGATCATTTTATTTATCCGTAATATTTAACAAAAATAAAGCCAAAAATGTTTTTATATTTAACTACTTTTTAGATTTATAAACATTTTTATTAAACAATGGCGTTAACTGTTCATTTACAAACATTAAGCAAAACCCTTTCGGGAGAATTATTTTATGACGATTTAATAAAATCTGTTTATGCTACCGATGCTTCAGTATTTAGAATGTTACCTCTTGCTGTTGCGTATCCTAAAAATAATGAAGATTTAAAACAACTTATTCAATTTGCAAAAACCCATAAAACGTCATTAATTCCCAGAACAGCAGGTACTTCACTTGCTGGCCAGTGTGTTGGAAAAGGTATCGTGGTCGATGTGTCTAAATATTTTACAAAAATCTTAGATATTAATGAAAAGGAACAAACGGTTACGGTACAACCAGGTGTGGTTCGCGATGCATTAAACAATTATTTAAAACCTTTTGGATTGTTTTTTAGTCCGAATACATCTACATCCAACCGTTGTATGATGGGAGGAATGGTTGGAAATAATTCATCGGGTACAACATCTATTCAATATGGTGTGACACGCGATAAAGTTATTGAAATGCACACCATTCTAAGTGATGGCAGTGAAGTGGTGTTTAATGAAGTTTCTGCGGAGATATTTCATAATAAAACAAATTTAATAACCTTAGAAGGTGAAATCTATAAAACTATTTATTCTGAATTGAACTCTAAAACTGTTCAGAATCAAATTATTGAAAATTTTCCAAAACCCGAAATACATAGAAGAAATACAGGCTATGCCATTGATGAATTACTTAAATCGGAGGTGTTTTCTAAAACTACCGAAAAATTTAACATGTGTAAACTTTTAACGGGAAGTGAAGGTACACTGGCATTTACAACGCAAATTACTTTAAAACTAGACAAGTTGCCACCACAAGAAGCGGTTATGGTAGCGGCTCATTTTACTAGCATAGAAACCTGTTTAAACGCTGTTGAAATGGTCATGCGCCATAATTTGTACACTTGTGAAATGATGGATAAAACCATTTTGGATTGTACAAAACAAAATAAAACACAGCAAGAAAACAGACGTTTTATAGAAGGCGATCCTAAAGCTATTTTAATGTGTGAGGTAAGAGCTGAAACGGAGCAGGAAGTAAATGTCTTGACAGAAAAATTAATAAAAGATATTGATGCTTCAGGATTAAGTTATGCGTTTCCAATACTAGAAGGTGATGAAATAAACAAAGCAAACAACTTGCGTAGTGCAGGGTTAGGTTTGTTAGGGAATATTATTGGTGATAAAAAATCAGTACCATGTATTGAAGATACCGCAGTGGCATTAACAGATTTGGCTAATTATATTTCAGAGTTTTCGACATTGATGAAAAGCTATAATCAAGAAGCAATTTATTATGCCCATGCAGGTGCTGGTGAATTGCATTTACGACCCATTTTAAATATTAAAAAATCTGAAGATATTGTATTGTTTAGAAAAATCACTACCGATGTCGCACATTTAGTTAAGAAATATGGAGGCTCCATGAGTGGTGAACATGGTGATGGCATTGTGCGGTCTGAGTTTATTGAATTAATGATTGGTAAAGAAAATTACAGCATTTTAAAACATATAAAAACTGTTTTTGATCCCTATAATATTTTCAATCCAGGAAAGATTGTAAATCCGTTGCCAATGGACAAATCAATGCGATATGTCCCTGATAGAGTAGAACCAGAAATAGAAACTATGCTTGATTTTTCGCATTCACTGGGTATTTTGCGTGAAGCTGAAAAATGCAATGGTTCGGGCGATTGTAGAAAATTACCAGAGTTTGGCGGCACCATGTGTCCAAGTTATAGAGCAACTAGAAATGAAAAAGATACCACACGAGCCCGGGCGAATGCATTACGCGAGTTTTTAACTAATTCAGAAAAAGCTAATAAGTTTGATCATAAAGAACTTAAAGAAGTATTCGATTTATGTTTAAGTTGTAAAGCTTGTGCCAGTGAATGCCCAAGCAGTGTAGATGTGGCAAGTTTAAAAGCCGAATTTCTGTATCAATATCAAAAAGCAAATGGCGTGTCTTTACGCACCAAATTGTTTGCTTATAATAATACCTTAAATCGAATTGGGAGTGTTTTTCCAATGCTTACAAATTTTGTGTTTTCTAATAGATTTACATCTTCAATTTTAAAGAAATCGTTTGGAATTGCTAAAGAAAGAAGTTTGCCATTAATTTCAAATAAAAGTTTAAGTAAACAGTTTCAAAAGTTTAAAAAACAAATAGTTAATAAAAAATATATTAAAACAATTTATTTGTTTAATGATGAATTTTTGAATTATTTAGATACTCCGATAGGTGTTGATGCCATTGAGGTTTTAACTGCGTTAAACTACGAGGTTAAAATGGTTAAAAACGCGGAATCAGGACGAACCTTTTTATCAAAAGGATTGTTAGAAGAAGCCAAAGATTTAGCCAATAAAAATGTAAAAATATTCAAAGATTTAATTTCAGATGAAACGCCTTTAATAGGCGTGGAGCCTTCAGCAATATTAACCTTTAAAGATGAATATTTGAAATTAGCAGACGATAAAACTTCTGCAGAAAACATTGCAAAAAACACCTTTTTAATAGAAGAATTTATTCAGCAAGAAATTAAATTAGGCAATATTAATTCTCAACAATTTACTTCCGAAGAAAAAACCATTAAGTTTCATGGGCATTGTCATCAAAAATCATTCAGCAATCAATTATCTAGTTTTGATGTTTTGAATTTACCCAAAAACTATAAAGTCACCATTATTCCAAGTGGATGTTGTGGTATGGCAGGAAGTTTTGGCTATGAGAAGGAGCATTACGAAGTAAGTATGCAAGTTGGTGAACAAACCTTGTTTCCAGCTGTCAGGAAAGCATCCAGTAGTGATATTAATCTCAGCAAATGGAACGAGTTGCAGACATCAAATTAAGGATGGAACGAATAAAGAAGCTAAACATCCTATCACTATTTTAAAAGAAGCTCTATTATAAATGCTACTTTTTTAGTTGAACAATTTTCGTATCTCTTAGAATAGATTTACTTTAGCAACAAAATTTTAATTATGGCTGGAAATTCTTTTGGAAAATTATTTTCTTTGACTACTTATGGCGAATCTCACGGACCTGCTCTAGGCGGTGTTATTGATGGTTGTCCGTCAGGGATTGAATTAGATTTAGAGGCAATTCAGCAAGAATTAGACAGAAGAAAACCAGGGCAATCTGCAATTGTTACACAACGTAAAGAACCAGATGTTGTTAAATTTCATTCAGGAATTTTTGAAGGTGTTACAACAGGAACATCCATTGGTTTTGTTATTGAAAACACGAATCAAAAATCTCATGATTATTCACATATAAAAGATAGTTACAGACCAAGTCATGCCGACTATACCTATGATAAAAAATACGGAGTTCGCGATTATCGTGGTGGCGGACGAAGTTCTGCACGCGAAACTGCATGTCGTGTAGTAGCAGGTGCTATTGCAAAACAAATGCTAAAAGGCATAGAATTTAACGCTTATGTTTCTGGAGTAGGAACTATGAAGCTTAATAAACCTTATACAGAACTAGATTTAACCCAAACAGAATCAAATATAGTTCGTTGTCCAGATGCAAAAATGGCGGCAGAAATGGAAACTTATATTAAAGAAGTTCGCGGAAAAGGCGATACCGTTGGAGGTATAGTAAGTTGTGTTATTAAAAATGTACCCGTTGGTTTAGGAGAACCTGTTTTCGATAAATTGCATGCCGAACTTGGGTAAAGCCATGTTATCCATCAACGCCGTAAAAGGTTTTGAGTATGGTAGTGGTTTTGAAGGTTGCACCATGTTAGGAAGTCAGCATAACGACGCATTTAATAACGATGGTACCACAAAAACCAACTATTCAGGTGGAATTCAAGGCGGTATCAGCAATGGTATGGATATTTACTTTAATGTGGCATTTAAACCAGTAGCAACTCTAATTCAAAAATACGATACCATCGATAAAGAAGGCAATACTGTAGAAATGCAGGGTAAAGGACGTCACGACCCTTGTGTTGTGCCAAGAGCAGTGCCTATTGTAGAGGCCATGGCAGCTTTAGTAATTGCCGATTTTTACTTGCAAAATAAAATTTATAGTTAGAAGCTATTTCCCGCTTTCAGCTTTATCTTTTTAAAAAGTCTTTGCGAAGAGGCACGACGAAGCAATCTGCCAAATTGTAGTTTCCCAAAGTTTTTGTTAACCTACTGTTTTAAAAAGGATACCACTTCAATCGGGGCTAGAATTCTGTACTTCCAATAAAATATATTAACTTCCGCCAATAAATCTTAATTCAATGAAGAAACTCGCACTACACTGGAAAATTTTAATAGGCATGTTGCTCGGTATTATTTGGGCATTACTTTCAAGTTCATTAGGTTGGAGTGCGTTTACAATTAATTGGATAGATCCTTTTGGAACTATTTTTATAAATCTATTAAAACTCATTGCGGTTCCGTTAGTTTTGTTTTCTATTATTGGTGGTGTAGCCAATATTGGGGATCCTTCAAGTTTAGGCCGTATGGGAGGTAAAACACTCTTTATTTATTTGCTTACAACTGTTATGGCTATATCATTAGGGTTGGTTTTGGTAAATACTATAAAACCAGGAAGGCTTATTGATGAAGAAAGTAGAATAGATAATAGAATTAGTTATGAGATTTGGGCAGCTTCCGAAGGACATGAAGTTAAAGATGGTACAAAGTTTTTTAAAAGATCCAAAATATGCCGACCGAGTTGCAGAAATATCTAAACTAACAAATTCAGCAAGTAAGTGAAGTTGTCAGTAGCAGATAAAATAGAAAAAGCTAAAAAGCAACAGAGTGTTACGCCTTTACAGCCATTGGTAGACATTGTTCCTGATAATTTCTTTGCGTCCTTATCAAATAATGGTTTGATGTTACAAATTATCTTTTTCGCCTTGTTTTTTGGGGTGTGTTTACTCTTTATTCCAAACGAAAAATCACAACCTGTTTTAACTTTAGTTGATGGTATTAACGAAGTGTTTTTAAAAATGGTAGACTTGGTTATGCAGGCAGCTCCATTTTTTGTATTTGCTTTATTAGCAGGTGTTGTGAGCAAAATGGCAGGTAATGATATTGGTAAAGTAGTTGAGATTTTTAAAGGATTAAGTTGGTATTCATTAACCGTACTTATAGGTTTATTGCTGATGATTTTTGTGATTTACCCAACTATTTTAAGACTTTTTGTAAAGAAAATACCCTATTTAGGATTTTTTAAAGCTATGGGTCCAGCACAGACTCTGGCATTTTCAACATCTAGTAGTGCAGCAACATTACCTGTCACTATGGAATGTGTTGAGCAAAATTTAGGTGTAAATAAAAAAGTTAGTAGTTTTGTTTTGCCTATTGGTGCTACTGTAAATATGGATGGTACTAGTTTGTATCAGGCAGTTGCTGTTATATTTTTAGCTCAAATGCACATGACCAATTTATCTTTTGAACAGCAATTAATTATCGTAGTAACTACTACTTTGGCTTCAATTGGATCTGCAGCAGTTCCAAGTGCAGGTTTGGTGATGTTAATTGTAGTTTTAGATTCTGTGGGCTTAAATCCTGCATGGATTGCTATTATTTTCCCTGTAGATAGAATTTTAGATATGTTTAGAACGGTTGTAAATGTTACTGGAGATGCTACAGTTTGTTCTATTATTGCTGATGGTGAAAATATGTTAGATTATAGAGGAACAATTGATCCTACAGAAACTTTTGATTTAGATTCGTAAATCTAAAAAATAGAATTATGATTAAATTTAACCGAACCTATTGTTTCCGTTTCATGGCTTCATGAATAATTTAGAAGCTGAGAATTTAGTTGTTTTAGATGGCACTATTAATAAGGTCTTTGATACATCACAATATCAAATTCCAAACACCCGATTATTCGATATAAAAAATAAGTTTAGTGATACGTCTGCACCATTTCCATCAACATTTCCTTCAGAAGCACAATTTCAAAAAGAAGCGAGAGCCTTAGGAATAAATAAAGATAGTGCAATTGTAGTTTATGACGATAAAGGTATTTATTCTAGTGCCCGTGTTTGGTGGTTGTTTAAAGCTTTCGGGTACAATCATGTAGCTGTTTTAAATGGTGGTTTTCCTGAATGGAAAAAAGCAGGTTATGCTACAGAATCTATGAAACCTTATACGGGTAAATCAGGTAATTTTGAAGCTGATTTATAAACCAGAATTGATGACATTTTTTAAGTGATGTTAAAAAGGCTTCGGAATCTAAAAGTCATACTATCATAGATGCACGTTCAGAAGGACGCTTTAAAGGCTTAGAAGCAGAACCAAGAGCTGGATTACGTATGGGAACAATTCCCAATTCAGTTAATTTACCATTTGAAGATTTGCTAGCCAATAAACAATTACTCCCAGTAGAAATTATAGAGACTAAGTTTCAAACTTTAGCAAATAAAGAAGCGCCCATTATTTTTACTTGTGGTTCAGGTATAACAGCATGTGTTTTAGCCTTAGGTGCTGAACTATCCGGATATAAAAACATGTCTGTTTACGACGGTTCTTGGACAGAATGGGGGAGTTTAGTTCCTGAATAATTCGTCATTACGAAGGAGATACGACTGAAGTAATCTCATGAATTGAAACTAGTTAGCTTTAGAATTAAAAATGAAAAGATTGCTTTGTTGCACTCGCAATGACGTAAAAAATCATTCTAAAAACTTACTTTTTAACTCTGGAGTTGGAATTATACACGTTTCTTTTTTACCATACCATTTGTAACGATTTTTAGCAATATAATCATAAACCCAATCGCGAATAAATGGAGGAATTATAAAAAACACGCACATTAAATTATTTGGGAACCCTAATTGAAGTGCAATTTTTAAAGCCGCCGTAGATTTATAGTCAATTCCTATTTCTGGTGTGTAGAGTAAAATAGAATCTGTTTTTTTGGTATCTATATTGAATTCTTTGATGATATTTTGCCCAACGTCACTTTGTAAGGCAGTAAACATAAACAAGTCTTTCTTGTCATGTTTTATGACATATTGCACCGATGCATTGCAAAGATTGCAAACACCATCAAATAAAATAAGCTTTTTGTTATTTGGGATGTTTACCATTATTTCTTAACACTAGATAAAATAACTCTCTAATCGTCTTTATTAGAAAATTACAAATGCTGAGTTTTCACAGCATACAAAACTACTTGTGCTCTTTTTTCATAGTCAGCATTCCAGCCAAAATAATTGCCTGTTTTAAAATAGTTGTTATGGGCATAGCCATTGCCAACATAGTCATAAACAAAGATGTAATCGGTATTAATTCCTTTTGCTTCGCAAACCAGTGCATAATAAAACTGGCCGTTCTCAATTTTTATCTTAAAAGTAAAAACTTCATTACCTACATTACCAACGTTTACTTTGTTATCATAAGTACTTGTCCAAGGGTCTCCTGCATTCGGTTTGGTATAATAATCTAGTTGAATTTCACCACTGTTCCATCGTATTTTAACAGTAGCTGGAGAGCCAACTAAACCAGTAGTTTCAATACCATGAATTTGTGCAACTATGGTTCTTCCATTTCCTTCAACAAAATCAACTTTCACGGTTGTTTCCATAATGTGTGTGCCAGTATTCATAGACCAGTTGTCGCTGGTGGTTTGATTACCTCTCCAAAATTCACGTAGCTCAGTTCGGCAATATTTACCACCATTTAGTGTTGCTTCACCAGAAGTTGTAAACCCAGTAAATTTTGTAAACATGGTATAGCTTCCATCAGTATTTTTATAAAAATATTCAGATTGAGCAGCAGTAAGTGCATTGTTTTCAATAGCTTGATAGAAAATAGAAGTGGCATTACCATCACCACGATTTATAGGTACAGATAAATACCAGTTCTTCCAAACTATTTTAGGATCTTCGGTTGGTGGTTCTATAGGTTCTTCTATTTCTTCTTCAATTATTTCTTTTTTTTCTTCATTATCAGAAGAACTACAAGAATATGTTGGATAAAGAACACCTAATATTAAAAATAAGAATATCGTTTTTTTCATTTGTTGATATCTATTGATTTTTATTGGCTAATTGCAAAGATAAGTGAAAAAAGTTTTGATTAATTTTTTTTAGCTTCTACCAATTCCAATTCCTCTAAGCTAATGTTCGTTGTAAAAATGCCATAATTAACCACCGCTTTATTTTTTTCAATTTTATCAATACTTCCAACCGCACGACCATCATGCATACGTACTCGATCGCCAATTTTTAATGAAACTTTCGATTTTGGTGCTTGAATTGCTTTTTTCTTAGCTTCTTTTTTCTTTTCTCGAATGACAGTGACTACTTTTTCAACTTCTTGCTTTACTTGAACTTCTTTGGCTTTAATTACTTTTTTTTCTTTTACTGTAACTTTTTTACGTTTAGAGTTTTCTATTTGGACCAACTTAAAAAGTTCATCCATTAAAACTTTTTTCTGTTTATTGTCGAAAAACTTTTCAGCAATATCATTTACTTTTTGTCCTAAATAAATTAGTCGTTGGTTACTGTCATATAATTCTTGATAGCTTTCTAGTTTCTTTTGGATCTTCGCATTAATTTCTTCAAGTTTATCCGCTTCTTGTCCTTTTTTCTTTTCGTTCAACTTTAAGGATTCTCCTGTTTTTTCAAGTTTAGAACGTTCTTTTTGAAGTTTTGCGATAGTAGCATCAAATCGTACTTTACTGCGTTCAATTTTCTTTTTGGCTCGATTTATTAACCCAAAAGGAATGCCGTTTTTTTGAGCAACTTCAAATGTAAAACTACTTCCGGCTTGCCCAATCACCAATTTATATAAGGGGTCTAATGATTTTTCATCAAACAACATGTTCGCATTTAGCATAAAAGGCAACTCGTTTGCTAATATTTTTAAATTTGAATAATGCGTTGTAATAATGCCGTATGCTTCACGATGATAAAACTCCTCAAGAAAAGTTTCAGCTAACGCACCACCTAGTTCAGGGTCACTTCCTGTTCCAAATTCATCAATTAAAAACAAGGTATTCTTATTACATTTCTTTAAAAAATAATTCATTTGTTTTAACCGGTAACTATAGGTGCTTAAATGATTTTCAATAGATTGATTATCTCCAATATCACTTAAAATCCTATCAAACAAACAAACTTTACTGCGTTCATGCACTGGAATTAATAGACCACTTTGTAACATGACTTGTAATAAACCAACGGTTTTCAAGGTGATACTTTTTCCTCCAGCATTCGGACCAGAAATAACAATAATTCTACTGTCCTGTTTTAATTCTATGGTCTGTGGAAATGTTTTTGCTTTCTTTTTTTCGTTATTTAAATATAGGAGTGGGTGGTAGGCATCTCGCAAATACATGGTTTTATCTTCCGAAATTTCAGGAAGAATCGCATTCATAGAACGTGCATATTTAGCTTTCGCAGAAATAACATCGATGGCTATTAAAAACTCCTGATAATTCTCTAAAAGCGGTAAAAACGGACGAATAAAATTGGTGAGTTCTTTTAAAATTCTAACAACTTCTTCCTGTTCTTCAAACTCTAAATTATTGAGTTCTCGTGAATATTTTAGAGTAGTTTCGGGTTCCATATAAACAATACTGCCCGTTTTACTGCTACCCATAATAGAACCTTTAACTTTTCGACGATACATGGCTTTTATCGCCAAAACACGCCTGTTATCTACTACAGATTCTCGAATATCATCTAAATATTCAAGACCATGATACATATTTAAAGCGGTGGCAAAACTTTGGTTTATTTGCCCCTTTACTTTGTTAATACTTTGTCTTAAATCGAATAGTAAAGGCGACGCATTGTCTTTAATATCTCCAAATCGGTCTACAATACCATCTACTTTTTCAATAATGACTTTGGTGACTTCTATATGCGAAGCAAATTCGTTAAGGTTTGGGTAATAATCTTCAAACTTCTTTAAAAAGGTAACAATCTCATTGGTTGTTAGTGATATAGAAACTATTTTTTTTAAACCATGAACTTCTAAATAGGTGTTTTCAATACGTAATAATTTGATTTCTTTAGTTATCGCATCAAATCCGTGATTTGGTATATGATTATCGTTATAAAAAGTAGAAAGATACTCGTTGGTTAAATTTAAATTATTAAGAAGTAATTCTTTCGTGCTAAAAGGGACTATTTGTAGCGCTTTTTCATGCCCTAAAACGGTAGCGCAATGTTCGCTTACCTGTTTTAACACGGTTGAAAACTCTAAATCTTGTAATGTTTTTTCGTGAATGTGAATCATTCTTGTTTTTGATGCATTTTAAATAAAAGCAAAGTTAACCATAATGTTAATTGCCTGCCTAGTATGTTCAATCTAAAAGTTGTTAATTAACAGGAAATAGGCGTAATCTCAACTAGAAATCGTTAAGACTTTTTGTTTATCCATGTATGGTTTCGTGTTTGCCATAATTTTTAATGATTTCACTTTCAAAATCCACTAATTCTTTCCAACGTTTTTCAACATCAATATCCTTACCGTATTTTCTAGCAAATCCTATAAAAGTTGTATAGTGTCCCGCTTCGCTTATCATTAATTCGTGATAGAACTTGGAAAGTTCAGGATCATTTATTTCTTTTGATAAGAGCTTAAAACGCTCACAACTTCTGGCTTCAATCATAGCTGAAAACAAAAGTCTGTCCACCATACTTTGTACTCGGTTTCCGCCTTTATTCATGAACTTGTATAATTCATTAACATAGCTGTCTTTGCGTTCTCTACCAAGCTTGTAGCCACGTTTCTTTATGATTTCGTGAACCATTTCGAAATGTTCTAATTCTTCTTTAGCAAGTGCTAATAAATCGGTTACTAAATCGGTATGTTCAGAATTTAAAGTGAGAATAGTAATAGCATTTGTGGCTGCTTTTTGTTCGCACCAGGCATGATCGGTTAGTATTTCTTCAATATTCGATTCTACAATATTAACCCAACGTGGGTCTGTTTCTAGCTTTAAATGGAGCATAGTTTTGTTTTTTTTATAAAGGTAATTATTATTTTTGTGGTGAGCTATGAAATATAATTCCAGATATTCTTGTATTTACCAAGGGCTTTATAAGTGTTTAAAATCATCTTTATTGTCTGCGTTGTATAAAGTTGGGATCTTCTTTAAGCAGCTTTTTTGCATAAACTCGAGCACTTTGTAATATGTCTTTATCTTTTATAATATCTGCAATTTTAAGGTTTAAAACACCACTTTGTTGTGTTCCCATGATGTCTCCGGGTCCGCGTAATCGTAAATCGACTTCAGCAATTTCAAAACCATCACTGGTTCTTACCATGGTTTGCAATCTGGTTTTACTGTCTGCACTTAATTTGTGACTTGTCATTAAAATACAATAACTCTGTTCTGCACCTCTGCCAACACGACCTCGTAATTGGTGAAGTTGTGATAAGCCGAAGCGTTCAGCGCTTTCAATAATCATTACAGACGCGTTTGGCACATTAACACCTACTTCAATTACTGTAGTTGCAACCATTATTTGAGTTTCGACCTTTAATAAAGCGTTGCATTTCAAAATCTTTATCTGCCGGTTTCATTTTTCCATGAACTATGGAGATTTGATAATCGGGTAGAGGAAAGTCTCTCGCAATACTTTCATAGCCATCCATCAAATCTTTATAATCCAAAGTTTCACTTTCATGAATTAGCGGATAGACGATATAAATTTGACGCCCTTTTGCTATTTCATCTCTAATAAATTTAAAGACTTTTAATCTGTTTTTGTCGTACCTGTGAACCGTTTTTATAGGCTTTCTTCCGGCAGGTAATTCATCAATTACAGAGATGTCTAAATCGCCATAAACCGACATCGCTAAGGTGCGTGGAATAGGGGTGGCGGTCATTACTAAAACGTGTGGAGGTGACGTATTTTTATGCCATAATTTACTGCGTTGAGCGACTCCAAAACGATGTTGTTCGTCTATAATAGCGAGTCCTAAATTTTTAAATTCAACCTTATTTTCGAGTAACGCATGTGTGCCAATTAGGATGTTTAACTCGCCATTTTTAAGTTCTTCATGAATTATCCTTCTTTCTGAAGTTTTACTTGAACCTATTAGTAGTTTTATATTGATTTTCAATTGCATTACACATGTCAACTAAACCATTATAGTGCTGTACTGACAAAATAGCAGTCGGAGCCATTAAACAGGCTTGATAACCGTTGTCAAGTGCTATTAACATTGACATGAGCGCTACTATGGTCTTTCCAGAACCTACATCACCTTGTAGTAACCGATTCATCTGTGCATTGCTACCTAAATCGGCACGTATTTCTTTTAAAACACGTTTCTGCGCATTGGTTAATTCGAATGGTAAATGGTCGTTAAAAAAGGTGTTGAAATAATTTCCAACTTGTTCAAAAGGATAGCCTTTTATTTTTGATTTATGAATTAAATTTTTGATTATAAGTTGTAATTGGATATAGAAAAGTTCTTCAAATTTTAGTCGAAATTGAGCCCTTGCAAGTAAGGTTTGATCTTTAGGAAAATGCACATTAAAAAGCGCTTCACTTTTCGGTAAAAGCTTTAATTCTTGACGAATATTTTCAGAGAGTGTTTCACTAAATCTTCCATTGGTTTCAATAAATAATTGTTGCATAATTTTTACAATCACACGATTGGTTATCCCTTTATTGGAAAGTTTTTCGGTTGAAGGATAAATAGCTTGCATGGCAGAACTTAAATTTTTTTCATGTTCTTCCAAGTAATTCAATATCGGGATGTGCCATATTAAATTTGCCACCGAATAAATTTGTTTTGCCAAAAATAACATACGTAGTATTGAGTTTTAAATTTTCACGAATCCATTTTTGTCCTCGAAACCAGACCAGTTCCATAACACCGGTATCATCTTGAAAAGTAGCAACCAAACGCTTTCCTTGTTTTTGTGCTACTTCTTTAAACTCTACTAATTTTACCAATAACCTGAACATCAGCATTGCTTTGTTGTAATTGATTAATTTTATAATACTCCGTTCGGTCAATATATCTGTTTGGAAATAAGTTGATTAAATCTTGGTATGTATGAATGCCTAATTCCTTTCGGAGCAAATCGGCACGATTTGGGCCAACACCCTTTAAATAATCTATGGGAGTTTGAAGATTGGTAGTCATAATAAACGAATTTAGTGCTTTTCAGTCAATTCATAAAATAGAAAATTTGCGTAATTTGGCTTAATCGTTGATATACTATATTCATGAAGCGTTTCCTTATTATTTTATCACTTTTTTTAGTAGTCGGAAACCTCTTCGCAACAAACTGAATATGTCGATTTTAAATCAGCCAAAGCCCATATCTTATTTGGAGATTTAAGTAAACAAGAAGTTGGTGGCACTATTTCTTATGAATTTGATATACTTAAAAACTATAGATTCCATTTATATTGATGCTAATGGTTTTCAAGAGATATCCTATGTTTTAGATGGAAAAGAAACGGGATAATCTATATAATGGAAAACATCTCGTTATAAAGCATTCTTTTATAATCAAATACCCATCATAAAGTTGAGATTATTTGGAAAACAAGACCGAAAAAAGCTATGTATTTTATTGATTGGGATTACGATGGCGGAAAAAGACAAATCTGGACACAAGGACAAGGGAAATACACCAGTAATTGGTTGCCGAGTTTTGATGATATGAATGATAAAATAGAGTTTGATTTAAATATTGAATTCGATAAAAACTATCAAGTTATAGCCAACGGAGAATTAACAAATAAACAAATAAACGATTCTACTATAACTTGGCATTACGATATGCAACAACCCATGTCCAGCTATTTAGTAGCTTTAGCATTAGGTAAATACGATAAAAAAATAGAATATTCGAAAAGTGGTATTCCTTTAGAAATGTATTACTATCCCGAAGATTCATTAAAATTCGAACCCACATATCGTTACACTAAAAAAATGTTCGATTTTTTAGAAGTAAGAAATAGGTGTTCCTTATCCGTGGCAAAATTATAAACAAGTTCCAGTAAAAGATTTTTTATATGCAGGTATGGAAAACACCAGTACCACTATTTTCGCAGATAGTTTTGTGATTGATTCTATAGCGTTTATTGATAAGAATTATGTAAATGTGAATGCGCACGAATTGGCACATCAATGGTTTGGTGATATGGTTACCGAAACATCTGGAACACACCATTGGCTGCAGGAAGGATTTGCAACCTATTACGCATTGTTAGCTGAAAAAGACGTTTTTGGAGAGAATTATTACTATTGGCAACTATACGAATACGCACAAGAATTGTTGGAGCAGGACCAAGCAGGACAAAGTACTTCGTTATTAGATCCAAAATCGAGTAGTACGACGTTTTATAAAAAAGGAGCTTGGGTATTGCATGCGTTGCGAGAACAAATAGGCGATAATGCTTTTAAAAAGAGCTGTTAAAAATTATCTTTTCAAATATCAATTTAAAAATGTCGAAACTAGAAACTTTATAAATGAAGTTGAAAAAGCTAGTGGACAAAATTTAAGTGAATTCGTTAAAGTTTGGTTAGAAAGTGTGCTATTTCCAAAAGAAACGGCTTTGGCAATTTTAAAGAAATCGAAGTTTATTAAAGAATATTTAGATGTTGATTGTCAAGCCTATAATGAGAAATGTAATTCTTATTTGGCTTCCAAAATTTCGGATGAAGCAAAAATAAAAGTTATTGAGCAAGCACCTAAAGTTGTCAAAAAACAAGATTTTAATAATAGTTTAAAAGTCCGACAAGCCATTGCTCAAAATCTAAAGGAAATACCATTAGAATTAAAGAAAGATTACGAAACACTTTTAAACGATAAATCCTATATCACTATAGAAGCTGCATTATTTAATTTGTGTGACAATTTTCCTGAAGACAGATTAAAGTATTTAGAAAAAACCAAGGGGATACAGGGTTTTAACAATAAAAGCATCAGAATGTTGTGGATTGCTTTGGTATTAAACACGCTTGATTATGAAGAATAATAATAAGCAAGCCTATTTTAATGAATTAGTGGCATATACCAGTTCTAAATATGATTTTGAAACACGAGAGACTGCTTTTTCATATTTAAATGCGATGCAGATTTACAACGAAACCATAATTTCTAATTTAATTGATGCCACTAAACATCATAATTGGCGTTTTAAAGAATATTCAAAAAGTTTATTGGATTATTTAAAGCAAGATGAAAAATATAAGACTTTAATTACTAAATTAGAGCAAAATGAGTATTAAATGAAACATCTATTGCTAAATATTTGTCACATAAAGGAAATGAATTTAGGGCAGTTACATCTGAACATTGATATACAATAAAAATAATCAGATGAAAGCATTAGTGATTTCGGGTGGTGGCAGCAAAGGCGCATTTGCAGGAGGCGTAGCACAGTATCTAATTGAAGAACTTAATCACGATTATCATCTATATATTGGGACTTCAACTGGCAGCTTATTAGCATCACATTTAGCTCTTCGTAAAATTGAAAAAATCAAAGAAGTTTATACTAATGTTACCAATGACAGTATTTTTGATGTTTGTCCTTTTGTAGTTAAACAAAAACATGGTAGCCAGAATATAGCGATAAACCATTTTAATGTAGTTATGAACTTTTTAAGAGGAAGTAAAACTTTTGGTGAAAGTCATAATTTAAAAAAGTTAATTAAAGTCACTTTAACTGAAGATGAATTTTTGTTTTTAAAACAATCATATAAAGATGTGGTAGTTACAGTTTCAAATTTGTCTCTAAACCAAGTGGAATATAAAAGTTTAAAAGATTTTGAATATGAGGAGTTTATTGAATGGATTTGGATTTCATGCAATTACACACCATTTATGACTTTAGTTAAAAAAAATGGTTGCGAATATGCCGATGGAGGTTTAGGAAACATGGTGCCCATAGAAGAAGCTATAAGTAGAGGTGCTACAGAAGTAGACGCCATTATTTTACAAACCGAAGTCCATCAATTTAATAGAATGCCTTCAAAAAATCCATTTTCATTATTAACAAATATGTTTGCTTTTATGTTAGACAGAATTGAAGCTCAAAATATAAGAATTGGTAAATTTACAGCGAGCCACAATGATGCCATTATTAACTTCTATTATGCGCCAACTGTTTTAACAATAAACTCTCTTATTTTTAATAAAGAAAAAATGACGCAATGGTGGCAAAGTGGTTACGATTTTGCTAAACTAAAAAATCAGGAACTTAGCCAATTAGAACAATAATATGAGAGCATTAGTAATTTCGGGAGGAGGTAGTAAAGGCGCTTATGCTGGAGGTGTTGCACAATATTTAATTCAGGAAGAAGGACGTAAATATGATTTGTTTGTTGGCACATCAACAGGAAGTTTGTTGGTGCCACATATAGCTGCAGGTAAAATTGATAAAATTCATGATGTTTTCACGAATGTAAGACAGAAGAATATTTTTAGTGTCGATCCTTTTAAAGTGCATAAGAGAGATGATCAGAGAATTTGTTTCTATAAACTTTATAAACTCATTGTGGCAATTTATAAAAATGAAACGCACCTTTGGAGAAAGCAAAGCTTTAAAGCGTTATATTAAAAAGCACTTTTCTGTGGAAGAGTATAATCTCATAAAAACAACTAAGGAAGATGTGGTTGTAACTGTTTCGAACTTGTCTAAAAACAGAGTCGAATATAAGTCGATTAAAGATTTTACTTATGAAGAATTTTGTGAGTGGATATGGATTTCTTGTAATTACATCCCATTTATGTCGCTTGCAAAAATAGACGGTTTTGAATATGCGGATGGCGCTTTTGGATGTGTTGTCCCTATACGTGAGGCTATTCAGCGAGGTGCCACAGAAATTGATGCTGTGGTATTAGAATCTGAAAACATGGAGTACATGAAGGTACTGGGTAAAAACCCTTTCTCTTTAATGCTTAATTTGTTTGGGCATTTATTAGATCAGGTAGAAAAGAGTGACATCCTTATTGGAAAACTTGCTGCAAAAAATAAAAATGTAAAGCTTAATTTGTATTACACACCATCTAAACTTACCGAAAACTCACTTATATTTAATAAAAAGTTAATGATGACCTGGTGGCAACAAGGGTTCGACTATGCAAAAACTAAAGCCCATGAAGCACGTTCTAACGAGCTAAGAATGGATAAATAATTTAGCTACCAAATATCAGAAACCTCATCTTTTAAAAAGGAAAGTGCGGCATCACTAGGGGAGCGTCTTTCCATCATTTCTGTTAAAATAACTTCTCGTAGTTTGTTTGCAGTATCGGTTTTTTCAAGTAAACTAGCCTTTCTAATTAATTGAATTGTGGCATTTTTTGCTGCATTAATGATGTTCCAACACTTTTCACTTATGTAGATTTGTTGGGATAAATTGTGTTCAAATTCCTGTTCAATACTATGTATAATTAAAGCTTCGTAATCCTCTTTATTTGAAGATGTTGGAGAAACTCTAATTAGTAAATTTGAAGGTGTAATTCGTTCTAAAAACAAAGTCATACGCTCATAGGCTTGCAATCTTGTAGGTAAAGAATTAACCTGCATATCTTTTTTTAATAAATAGCGTCTTCTGCCATCTTCGTTTTTGGTGTGTTCCTTAAAAAAATAATAAGCTATTAGACCAGTAATTAATGAAGGTATTGCAAATAAAAATAGGTCTATAATTCGGTTTGGGTCCATAAAAATATAATTTGATTACAAACTTAGTATGTTTGTTTCTAATGCACAAGTAAATACTGAATACTGCGACTTTAAACTGCTATCTAATTTTTCCTTCCAAATATAAACAATCTTTTAATTTTTGCATAGAAGTAAATTATCCTTAGCATACTGAATTATCAGGACCGCTTTTGTTTTATATAAATTATTAAAACAAAGTAGTGGATTGATTGTTTATAATTAATAATAATTCAGATTGATAAAAAGCCTAACAATGGTTAATTTCACGTCGTAAAATTATATGAAGTTTTGAAAGAATATTTAAGTCAGTTAAACGAAGCACAATTAGAGCCTACTATACAAAAAGAGGGACCCATGATTATTATTGCTGGTGCAGGTTCTGGTAAAACACGCGTACTCACATTTCGTATTGCTTATTTAATGAGCGAGGGCGTAGACCCTTTTAATATACTTTCGTTAACGTTTACCAATAAAGCGGCACGCGAAATGAAAGATCGTATCGCAACGATTGTGGGCACAAGTGAAGCAAAGAATTTATGGATGGGAACGTTTCACTCTGTTTTTGCTAAAATATTACGCATTGAAGCCGATAGATTAGGGTATCCAAGCAACTTCACTATTTATGATACTCAAGATTCTGATAGATTGATAGCATCTATTATCAAGGAAATGAATCTTGATAAAGATATTTATAAGTACAAGCAAGTACGTTCTCGAATTTCTTCATATAAAAACAGCTTAATTACAGTTACGAGCTTATTTTCAAAATCCAGAACTTAAAGAAGCCGATGCTATGGCAAGACGCCCAAAAATGGGTGATATTTATAAAGAGTATGTAGAGCGTTGTTTTAAAGCAGGAGCCATGGATTTTGATGATTTATTATTAAAAACCAATGAATTGCTAACTCGTTTTCCTGAAGTATTGGCAAAATATCAAAATAGATTTAAGTATATTTTGGTTGATGAGTATCAGGATACTAATCACTCACAATATTTAATTGTGAGGGCTTTATCAGATAAGTTCCAAAATATTTGTGTGGTAGGCGATGATGCACAAAGTATTTATGCGTTTCGAGGAGCAAACATCAATAATATTTTAAATTTTCAAAAAGATTATGATGATGTGAAGGTATTTCGATTAGAACAAAACTATCGATCTACGAAAAACATTGTAAATGCAGCGAATTCAATCATAGATAAAAATCAAACTAAACTTGATAAAGTAGTTTGGACTGCAAATGACGAAGGTGAAAAAATAATAGTTAACAGATCACTTACCGATGGTGATGAAGGGCGTTATGTAGCAAGTACTATTTGGGAAAACAAAATACAGCACCATGTAAAAAATAGTGATTTTGCTATTTTGTACAGAACCAATGCACAATCGCGTGCTATTGAAGATGCCTTAAGAAAACGTGATATTCCTTATAGAATTTATGGAGGCTTATCATTTTATCAACGAAAAGAAATAAAAGATGTACTCTCGTATTTAAGATTGGTTATAAATCCGGCTGATGAAGAAGCTTTAAAACGTGTTATCAATTTTCCACCTCGTGGTATTGGGCAAACTACCATCGATAAATTGATTGTATCTGCAAATGGTTATAAACGCACCATTTTTGAGGTGATGAAAAACATTGATAAGACCGATGTAAAAGTTAATTCTGGAACTAAAACAAAGCTTCAAGATTTTGTAACACTTATTGAAAGTTATCAAGTTTTAAATCAAACTGCCGATGTATTTGAATTAGCCGATCATGTTACCAGAACCAGTGGACTAATAAGAGAGTTTAAAAAGGACGGAACGCCGGAGGGTGTTACCAGAATGGAGAATATTGAGGAGCTTTTAAACGGGATGAAAGATTTTGTGGAAGGTCAGAAAGAATTGGCAGATACCACTGGAAATTTAGCAGAGTTTTTGGAAGATGTAGCTTTGGCAACCGATATTGATGCCGATAAAGGTGATCCAGATCATGTGGCATTAATGACCATACATTTAGCTAAGGGATTGGAATTTCCTTATGTTTTTATTGTTGGTTTGGAAGAAGATTTATTTCCGAGTGCTATGAGTATGGGTACAAGGAGTGAATTAGAAGAGGAGCGAAGATTGTTTTATGTAGCCGTAACACGTGCCGAAAAACAAGCCTATTTAACCTATGCCTTATCGCGTTACCGTTGGGGAAAATTAATTGATTCTGAACCTAGCCGATTTATAGAAGAAATAGACGAACAATATTTAGAAATTGTAACCCCAATTGAAGAACGTCGTTTTAACCCCATGTTAGATGCTGATATTTTTGGTGATGTTGAACCTAATAAAATACGATTTAAGCCTGCGAAACAACAAGTGTTTAAAAAGGGTAATTCAACAAAAGAAGAACCTGTTAAGTTTCAGGTGACTACTCCAAAAAATTTAAAACCTGTCACAAATACTAACGGAAACACCAATTTGTTTGATAGTAAACTCGTGGTAGGGAACCTTGTAAAACATATTCGTTTTGGAACTGGTGAAGTATTGAAAATAGAAGGGGCTGGCGCAGATATAAAAGCTGAAATTAATTTTCAGCATGGCGGTGTTAAAAAATTATTATTGCGTTTTGCAAAACTTGAGGTAATAGGTTAGTTAAGAAATCACTACATTTTAACTTCAAATCGGTTTTAATTAAAAAAAATCATACACAAACCGCAAGTTTTTTTTTGTTTTAGCATCTATATATGAAATAGATTAATATTTCAATTTAAAAACTTTAATAAATTTCATGAAAAACATTTTAGCAATAGTATTCGTTTTGGGTATAAGTTTAACTTACGCGCAACCAGGTGGAGGTGGTATGGGCGGTCAGCAGCAAGGTGGTGGCATGGGGCAAAGAGGAGGCATGCAACAGCAGCAAGAAAAAATGCCTGAATTTAATGCGTCGCAAGTTGCTGGTATCTTTAAGTACGATGTAGAGGAGGCCGTTAAAAAGATTAAAATTAAAAAAGACAAAAAGTTAATTCAGAGTGTAAGTCGTGCTATTGGAACTTATAATATCAATATGGATGAAATTGCATTACTCAATAAAGATAATTTTGACACACTGAATGTATATGTAAATACAACTTTAAAATCGAAACGTGGTCAGAAAGGTGGCCAACAGATGGGAAGTAATAATGATAGTCGTAGAGAGGGAAGTGATTCTAAAATGGATGACCCGAATGAATTAATAAAAGCAAAAATAGATCCCGCGAAAGCCGCTGTAAATAAGCAAGAGCAAAATCTGAATAAAACTTTAGAGGCTTTGCTTAATAAAAAGCAATACGCTAAGTGGTTAAAATATCAAGTGAAAGTAAAGGAAGAAAAGCAACCTAAAACGCCATCTAATACTACACAAGGTGGACAACAAGGTGGCGGAATGGGAGGACCTCCAGGAGGTGGTATGAGATAATATTTAATTTCTTTTAATGATTATTAATAGCACAAAAAATAGCTTAGATTAACACTCTAAGCTATTTTTTTGAAGTATTTTAATCTAATAGTTACTTTTAAACTATAAAAAATATTTCTAATATTAAGGTATTAATAAATTAGTGCTGCGTTTTTCTAAATGCTGGTTTTTAAAGTAGTTAAAGATGTGTTTGTGTAAAAGCTTTAAGCTTAATCCATGTGTCTAGTAATTCTAAACCTACCCAACCATGTGCCGCATTTGGATATAATGTAAACTGATGTGTTACATTTAAGTTTACCAATTTATCTCGTAAATCTGTTCCTTGCGTAGTTGGTATTAAAGGGTCTTGCCCACCATAAAACAAAATTGTGGGTGGTGCCGAAGCGGTTACTTTATGTAATGGACTGGCTTCTTCTAAATATGAAGAAGTAGCGTTTGTACCATATAGATCTAAAATTTCTTGTAATTCTGGCAATGTATTATTTAAATAGGCGGGGTCAGTTAAATTTGTAGGGCCCACAATACTACACACCATATTTATATTTTTATTGGTATCGAAAGCATAACTCCATAGTAAGGATAAGTGAGCTCCAGCACTTACGCCAATAAATCCAAATTTATCTGAAATTGTGTATTTAGTTTTATTGGTTTTTAAATAATTTATAATTGAAGAAATATCGTCAATTTGCATGGGGTATGGTTTATTGTTGGCATCGGCTAAGCGGTAATTAATATTTACAATAGCCAGATTTGGTAAATCCTGCCGAATTAAATCTTTAAACGGATTCATATCAACTTTATCACCAGAAGACCATCCACCTCCATGTATTAGTACAACCGTTTTTGTATTTGTACTTCGGTTCGCGGGGAGATATAAATCAAATTTCTGGTTGAAATCGTTACCATAAGAAACATTTAATTCTTGATAATATTTTGTAGCGTCTAAACTTGTATTTGTAGTATTATCTGCAGCTTCTTCTGTACAATTATAAAATAAAAATGATAAGGCGAAATAGAAGATTATAAGCTTAAGATGTTTCATAAGGAAAATAATATTTACTTTGTAAACGCGAATGCAAGATAATTATTATGGCTGAATTTATTAGAATTTAAGAAGAAAACCCAAATCCCAAAGAAATTGATATAGAGTAGTTATTCTAATAGGTGGTGATGTCTAAAAGTTATTGTTACGTTTTGCTAAATTGAAGGCAGACTGATAAACTATTTTCTAACTTTTTTTTTAAAAAACACTATTCGATATACTTATGCTATTTTTTGCCCTTGTATAAATATAAGTTTTAGGTTCATATAATTTTAATACATTAAATTTTTTTTCAGCTCTTTCCAAAAATTCCGTGTCTTCGCCATAGTTCAGGTTGTTATATCCAGATATTTCAAAAAAGACATTTCTTTTTCCAAAAAAGGTTGAGCCTAAAGCACAGTCTTCAACATTTATTAATTTCCCAGGCTTATAATAATCCGCAACAAAAATTTCTTCATTTATTTCTACACCTCCGTAAATTAAATCTATATGTTGATTTTGAGTCATAAAATCGAAACGACTTTGAATATGGTTTTCTTTAAAGGTATCATCACTATCCAAAAATGTAATGTATTCACCTAAAGAAAGCAGTAAACCAATATTTCTTGATAGTGCTAGTTTAATATTTTTGTGTTTTACATACCTAATATTTGAATGCGTGTTTAAATATGCGTTTACAATATCAAAAGTGTTATCCTCACTGCCATCATCAACAATAATTAATTCCCAATTATTATTTGTTTGATTTATAATGCTATTTATGCAAGTATTTAAGTATTCTGCACGATTATAGGTGCAAATAATTATTGAAATACTTGGCGCATTATCTAATGGTAAAAGCTTTTTATATAACGAATTATTCATGTGTTGTTTTTAAGTAGTTCAATAAAGTGAATTTATTAGGGTGCTAATCTTTTAAAACATCTTTTGTTTAATATTTAAATCTGGGTTTTTAAAAAAGATTACGATTAAATGTTACTTTATAACTTAAATATTAATTATTTTGTAAAATAAAGAGCAAGGTATAAATTATGGCTGAGTTTATTAAAATATACGAAGAAAATCCGAACCCTAAAGAAATTGATAGGGTAGTTGCTGTTTTAAAACGAGGGGGTTTAATAATTTATCCAACCGACACAGTTTATGGTTTAGGCTGCGATATAACAAATTTAAAAGCACTTGAAAGAGTAGCGCAAATTAAAAATGTTAAACTCGAAAAATCTAATTTTTCGTTTGTTTGTCACGATTTGAGTAATTTAAGTGATTATGTAAAACAAATAAATACTTCTACATTCAAGATTTTAAAGCGAGCACTTCCAGGACCTTATACCTTTATTCTGCCAGGTTCCAATACGTTACCGAATCCTTTTAAAAAGAAAAAAACGGTTGGAATTCGTGTTCCAAATAATAATATTGCCTTAGAAATTGTAAAAAAACTTGGAAACCCTATTATATCTACTTCGATACATGATGAAGATGAGGTTATTGAGTACACTACCGACCCAGAACTTATTTTAGAAAAATGGGATAATTTAGTTGATTTGGTTATTGATGCCGGCTACGGTGGTAATGAAGCTTCGACAGTTGTTGATTTGTCTGAAGATGAACCAATTATAATTAGAGAAGGAAAAGGGAGTTTAGAGATATTTTGATATACGTCATTGCGAATGGAGTGTGGCAATCTGTTTGATTTTAGTTCTAATTGATGAGATTACTTCGTTCCTCGTAATGACGTTTCAATTAATGAGATTACTTCGGTCGTTCCATCCTAGTATTAACGTCTCGTTGTTTATTTGTAATTCATTAATGAAACCAGTAAGTTAATAATTAGTTGTGTTTCGCGTTAGGGATAGAAGTGAAAAGCCCGGAGCGAGGCACGAGCGAGGACTTGTAACGTATAGCCCGACCTTTAGGTAACGCCATAAAAAAAGCCCAATCTTTCGATTGAGCTTTCTTATTTATTTTGAAACCTAATTACTTTTTAGCAGAAAGGTTTTTCATTTCTTTTTCAACCATATCATAGAATTGGTCAATTTTAGGAAGTACTACAATACGTGTACGTCTGTTTTTAGATCTGTTTTCAGCAGTATTATTATCAACTAAAGGCACATAATCAGCACGTCCAGCAGCAATTAATTGTCCAGGATTAACACCTAATGTTTGTAACACTCTAATGATTGACGTAGAACGTTTAACACTTAAATCCCAGTTGTCAATTAACACACCATTACCATTGTAAGGTACGTTATCTGTGTGACCTTCAACCATACATTCGAAATCTGGTTTGCTGTTTACTACTTTAGCAACTTTAGCAAGAACTTCTTTAGCTCTTGAAGTTACATTGTAGCTTCCGCTTTGGAATAATAATTTATCTGAAATAGATATAAATACAACGCCTTTTTCAACGTTAATTTCGATATCTGGATCGTTAATGCCAACTTCACGTTTTAAACTTGTTACTACCGCAAGCGTCAAACTATCTTTTTTAGTTAAAGCATCTTGTAGACGTGTAATTTTCATATCTTTTTCTTTGATGCTTTCTAATGTTTTCTCAATGTTACTAGCACCTTTTGAAGATAAAACTTGTAAGTTATCATTGCTTTTTCTTAAATCAGAAACTTGCTCTTCTAAAGTAGTTGCTCTAGCGGTAGCTGAAGCTCTTTCCTCAATACAAGTATTTAATTTAACAGTTGCTGAGTTTAATAAGTCTTGAGTTTCTTGTTGTTTAGCTTGTAAGTCTGTGTATTGTTTTTTTGAAACACACGAGCTTAATAATAGCATAACTGACACACTAAGTAATAGGATTTTTTTCATGGTTATTTTAAGGATTAATTTACTTGTTTATTTCTGCAAAAGTATATAAAAAACAGTTGTTTATAGAATTTTAACAAAACTTTTGCTAAAAATTTACTAACTACTATATAGCTTCTTTTTATTTACGAAATAATCTACAACAATGGATGTTTTAATGTAATATTTTTTCTTGAATTGCGTTCTGTTTCGTTGGTTCAATAAATGACTTAAATGTATGTAGAAACCAATATGCGCTTTTAAAATGGCAATAGTATGTTTTGGTTTTAATTCAAGTAAAAATTTTAGACCTGCAACGCCGTCTAAAATTAATCTAACCAATATTAAAAACAGTAAATTTCCTTTCGCATTTTTTGTTAGGGCAAATAAGCTGTTTCGAAAATTTAAATAGGTTTTCTTAGGATTTTTATTGCTAAGAGTAGCACCTCCAACATGATAAATGGATGATTGCCCAACATATTTAACACTATAACCTAAGTTTTTTGCCCGCCAACACAGGTCTATTTCTTCCATATGGGCAAAAAAACTTTCATCTAGACCATCAAGCTCATTAAATACATTACTTCTAATAAATAAACATGCGCCAGAAGCCCAAAATATTTCTGTGGTATCGTTATACTGTCCGAAATCTTTTTCAATAGTGTTAAAAATTCTGCCTCTGCAATATGGATATCCAAATTTATCAATAAAGCCACCTGCAGCTCCAGCATATTCGAAAGAATTCTCTGTTATTAAAATCTAATAGTTTGGGTTGAATTATGGCGGTATTTTTATCTGCAGTAAATGCGTTAATTATAGGTAATAACCAGTATTTAGTTACTTCTACATCGTTATTAAGTAAGCAGAAAATATCAGCCGTAATACATTTTAAAGCATCATTGTATCCTTTAGCATACCCACCATTTTCTTTATTTTGAATGATTTTAACTGTAGGATACTTTTCTTTTAAGAAATCTATGGAATCGTCTGAAGAAGCATTATCAGCAACATAAACCGTTGCTTCTTTTGAGTACGTAACAACAGAGGGTAAAAACTGTTCTAAAAGTTTTTTACCATTCCAGTTTAGTATTACAATAGCAATTCTCATTTATAATTTGGGATATCTTTTAAAAAATCAAATCGTTTGTTTTCAAAATCCATTTGACAATAATAATGATTTAAACCATTAGTAACCATTAAATAATTAGCATTTAGTGCGAGATTGTATTGTGCAATTTGATCGAATGTACTTTGATTTATAACAATTGAAGGCGCTTTACATTCAACTATTAAATGAATACTCCCATCGGGATTAAAAACCACTATGTCGTAACGTTTTTTTAAGTCGTTAACAACTAGCTCTTTCTCTACATTAATATGCGATTTCGGATAACCTTTTTCTACAATTAAATATAAAACACAATGCTGTCGCACCCATTCTTCGGGTTGTAAAATCACAAATTTTTTACGCAGGCAATCGAAAATAGAAATTTTATTTTCGCTATTTTTGAATCGAAAGCTAAACTTTGGAAAATTGAGTTCTTGCAACAGGTAATGAATTAGATTTCAAAGTTAAGCTTCAATAATCAAATACCAAATACCAAAAGTATAAATGTTGGTATTTGGAAATTTTAATTTGAATTTTATTTAAATTTTGGACGAAGTCAAACAATTAGTTACAGATATTAAAAGCGGAAAGTTAAAGCCTATTTACTTTTTAATGGGTGAAGAATCCTATTATATTGATAAAATCTCAGATTTTATTGAGGCTAATGTATTGACAGAAGAAGAGCGAGGATTTAATCAAATGGTACTTTATGGACGCGATGTAACTATTGAAGATGTAGTTAGCAATGCAAAACGCTACCCCATGATGGCAGATTATCAGGTAATTATTGTTAAAGAAGCACAGGATTTATCAAGAACTATTGAAAAGTTGGTTGATTACGCAAAACAGCCACAACCATCTACCGTTTTAGTCTTAAATTACAAATATAAAACCATAGATAAACGTAAAGCTTTATATAAAACACTTCAAAAAAGCGCCGTTGTTTATGAAAGCAAAAAACTTTATGAAAACCAGGTAGCAGATTGGATTCGTCGTATTTTATCTTCTAAAAATTACACCATTGTTCCAAAAGCGGCTCAAATGTTAGTGGAGTTTTTGGGTACGGATTTGAGTAAAATAAGTAATGAATTGGACAAACTTCAAATAATTTTACCAAAAGGAACACAGATTTCACCAGAGCATATAGAAGAAAATATAGGAATTAGTAAGGACTTTAATAATTTTGAATTAAGGCACGCTATTGGTGAAAGAAATGCGCTTAAAGCATTCAAGATTGTAAATTATTTTGCCGAAAACCCAAAGGACAATCCTATGGTGGTTACAGTTTCTCTATTGTTTAGTTTTTTTTCCCAATTACTGCATTTTCATGGTTTGAATGATAAATCTCCGAGAAATGTAGCTTCTGCATTGCGAGTAAATCCATATTTTGTGAATGACTATGTTACCGCTGCCAGAAATTATCCGATGAAAAAAGTAAGTGAGGTTGTTTCAACACTCCGTGAGTTTGATGTAAAAAGCAAAGGTGTTGGATCTAATGCAATTTCGCAGGGTGATTTACTTAAAGAGTTGATGGTAAAAATATTATCTTAAAAAGTTAGATATAGACTGAAATTGTAAGCATTATCATGGTGAAAATTGTTAAAATGATTACCAAAGGCATCACAAATTTCAACCATTTATCATAGCCTACTTTTACGATGGCAAGCGATGCTAAGATTAACCCCGTTGGGCTTATAAAAGCAAATAATCCCATACCATATTGATAGGCGTATACTATAAATTCTCTACCAATTCCAATCCCGTCCGCTAAAGGTGACATGATAGGCATGGTTAAAACGGCCATTCCTGAAGATGATGGGATAAAAAAGGATAATCCACCATATATATATAGCATCGCGTTTATAAATACACCTTTATTCATGCCATTTGTTGCATTACTGGCGTAATAAAGCATCGTGTCGCTTATTTGTCCGTCATTCATTAAAACAGTAACGCCTCTAGCTATTCCTATAATAATAGCAACACCAAGTAAATCACTGGCACCTTTTATAAACACGTCAACGAAAGTGTATTCGTTAATTTTTCCAATGATTCCAATAATGATTGCTCCAACAAAAAAAACAACAGTCATTTCTAAAAACCACCATTCTAATCTTGATACACCATAAATCATTACAATAAAACACATCGCAAATACAAAAAGAATTATTTTTAATCTGATAGATAATTTGACAGTGGAATTAGTACTATTACCAAACATGGTTTCAATGGCTTCTTTTTGACTGAAAATAACAGATTTAGAGGGGTCTTTTTTTACACGTTGTGCATAACGAAGTATATAAATAATACAAATTAAGGTACCTAAAACAAGCATAATAAACCGTCCTGTTAAACCAGTCGTCCAATTTATACCAGCAGCGTCCGATGCAATAATAGCACTAAACGGATTTGTTGTTGAACACATAGAACCAATAGAAGAACCAATATAAATACATGCCAAAGCTACCATAGCATCATATTTAGCAGCTAGAAAAATAGGTATGAGAATAGGGTAGAAGGCGATGGTTTCTTCAGCTAAACCAAAGGTTGTTCCACCAATCGCAATTAATAATGTTACCAGTATAATTAAAATAAATTCATTGCCTTTAAGGGTTTCGGCTAACCAGGAAATTCCGGCATCAAACGCACCAGTATAATTCATAATACCTATAAGTCCACCAATAAACAAAACGAGAAATATAATGTCGGCAGCTTCAATAATCCCTTTTATGGGCGATTGAGCAAAAGCTACAATGCCTTGTGGCTTAGCTTCTACTTTATGATACGTGTTTGGAATGCTGATTGGTTTCCATATATCGCCACTCGTAAATTTTTCCAGAGGAATTTTAATTTGTAACGCATCTAATGTTTCTTGTGTTGCTGGCAGTATTTCTGTTTTTTTTAAGCTAGTTCTGGTAAACGAACTATCTTCTTTGTTATAAGCTAAAGAATCAAATTTACCAGAAGGAATTATAAACGTGAGAATGGCTACTAAACCAGCAATTATAATAAGGATAGTTTGGGCAGTTGGAAATTTTATTTTTTTCAATCTTAAATAATTTTATTAAGATTAAAGATAGTATTATTTTAGTTCGATTATAAATTAAAATTATGAATATGGAAATACACGAAAGTTGGAAACCTATATTTAGAAAGCGAATTTGACAAATCTTATTTTAAAGAATTAGTTAATTTTGTGAATACAGAATATATAAACTTCACCTGTTTTCCACCTAAAAATCAAATTTTTAATGCCTTTAATCATTGCCATTTTGATGATGTTAAAGTAGTAATTATTGGTCAGGACCCATATCATGACGAGGGGCAAGCTCATGGATTATGTTTTTCTGTTAATGACGGCATAAAGCATCCTCCTTCATTGATTAATATTTTTAAGGAAATTGAAACGGATTTGGGAATTACTTACCCGAAAAGCGGAAATTTAATGCGTTGGGCAGACCAAGGGGTATTATTATTAAATGCAACTTTAACTGTAAGAGCACATATCGCCGGAAGTCATCAAAATAAAGGATGGGAGCTATTTACAGACGAAATAATAAAAATTATAAGTGATAAAAAAGAAAATATAGTCTTTTTACTTTGGGGTGGGTTTGCAAAAAAAAAGGTTAAATTAATAAACCCTGTGAAGCATAAGATTTTACTTTCTGGACACCCATCTCCTTTAAGTGCCAATAGAGGTTATTGGTTTGGAAATAAGCATTTTAGTAAAGCTAACTACCTGTTGCAGCAAGTATTTCTGTCTCCAATTCAATGGTAACATTAGGCTTAAGCACTACAGGCATTTTATTTACTTTTGATTTTTTTGATGTTGAATTGCAGCTAAACACTAATAACAGAAAATTTATAGCTACTAAAACTGAAATAATAAGGGTAATATTTAATAACATAGGCGTTGGGGTTAAATTATCCATAAAACACAAAAAAAGACTTTAAATCAGTGTATTTTATCGATGAAATTAAATTTCTGGACAAATATAATAAATAAAAGACTACAATACAATTAGTACTTATACTAATATTAATATCTTAAAAAGGGAATTAATTTTTTGAGGATTTAATCATTTTCACAGGCTTTTTTTTTGGATTTACCTCATAATGCTACGTAAAGGATGATGTGATTGCATTGTAAGAAATACTAGAGATTTATAAAAAGAGTGTTAAATATAAATGAAGAAGTTATTTTTTTCTTGAAAGTATCGTTTTAAATAAATAAAAATTATTTTTGACTAAAATAAATAAAATGGAGCAAGTTAATTGGAAAATTGCTAAAGAATATGAGGACATTACTTATAAAAAATGTAATGGTGTTGCTCGAATAGCATTTAACAGGCCTAATGTTAGAAATGCTTTCAGACCAAAAACAACAAGTGAACTTTACGATGCATTTTATGATGCTAATGAAGACGTAAATATTGGTGTTGTTTTATTATCAGCTGAAGGACCATCAACAAAAGATGGTATTTGGAGTTTTTGTTCTGGTGGCGACCAAAAAGCAAGAGGAAAGCAAGGGTATGTTGGAGATGATGGCTACCATCGATTAAATATTTTAGAAGTACAACGATTAATTCGTTTTATGCCAAAAGCTGTTATTGCTGTAGTTCCGGGTTGGGCAGTTGGTGGCGGACATAGTTTACATGTGGTCTGCGATTTAACACTTGCCAGTAAAGAACATGCTATTTTTAAGCAGACAGATGCCGATGTTACCAGTTTTGATGGTGGTTACGGATCTGCATACTTAGCTAAAATGGTTGGTCAAAAAAGGGCACGCGAGATTTTTTTCTTAGGAAGAAATTATTCCGCTCAAGAAGCTTTTGATATGGGTATGGTAAATGCCGTTATTCCTCATTCTGAATTAGAAAATACAGCTTATGAATGGGCACAGGAAATATTAGCAAAATCGCCAACATCTATAAAAATGTTAAAATTCGCTATGAATTTAACCGATGATGGTATGGTAGGACAACAAGTTTTTGCTGGTGAAGCAACACGATTAGCATATATGACAGAAGAAGCTGTGGAAGGTAGAAATGCGTTCCTAGAAAAGCGTAAACCTAATTTTGTAAAAAAATGGATTCCTTAATATGAAGAATATTTCTATATGGATTTCCACGATGCGTTTAAGAACGCTTCCGCTTTCAATTTCTGGTATTATTTTAGCATCTTGTTTTGCAGCTTATAATGGTTTTTTCGATTGGAAAGTATGTGTTTTAGCCATTTTAACAACTTTAAGTTTTCAAATTCTTTCAAATTTCGCTAACGATTATGGTGATGGTGTTAAAGGAACAGATAATAACGATAGAATCGGTCCAGAACGTGCAATTCAATCAGGCAAAATATCTCCTGAAGAGATGTTTAATGCTATTAAAATAAATGTTTTAATATCTATTGGATTAGCATTTTTTTTAGTTTTTACAGCATTTGGGGTTAAACACTTTTTTCTTACTATTATTTTCTTTGTTTTAGGAATTGCGTGCATTATTGCTGCCATTCGATATACTGTTGGAAAAAACGCTTACGGTTATAATGGGTTGGGAGATTTATTTGTTTTTTTATTTTTTGGTTTAATAAGTGTCATTGGTTGTTATGTATTGTATGCCAAAACTATCGATCATGTTGTGTTTTTACCAGCCTGTACTATTGGATTATTAAGTGCTGCAGTTTTAAATTTAAACAATATGCGAGATATTGTTTCAGATGAAAAATCACAGAAAATAACTTTAGCGGTTAAATTAGGTGTTAATAAAGCCAAAAAGTATCATATAATGCTTATTGTTTTATCAATAATTTTATCTGGATTATTTGGAATATTATACTATACGTCACCTTATAATTTAATTTTTATGATTACTTATATTCCTTTATTGTTACACATTAAAACCGTAGTTAAAAATACAGATTCTAAATTATTAGACCCGGAATTAAAAAAAGTGGCATTAACAACTGTTGCTTTGGCAGTTTTAATGGGAATAGGTCATTTAATGTAAATTTTTTGTACTTTACTTAATATTAAATTTAATTTCTTTTAAGATGAAAATTACATTTTACGGTCACGCTTGTTTAGGTATACAAGTTAATGATATAGATATTCTTGTAGATCCATTTATTTCGGCAAACCCCAAAGCATCACATATTAATATTGAGGAGCTTAAGGCTGATTATATTTTGCTCACACATGCGCATCAAGACCATATTCTAGATGTAGAAGCTATTGCAAAACGAACCAATGCCGTTATTATTTCTAATTTTGAAATCGTATCTCATTTTGAAGCCTTAGGAATTGAAGGCCATCCTATGAATCATGGTGGAAGCTGGGATTTTGAGTTTGGAACTGTTAAATACGTAAACGCAATTCACACTTCTTCGTTTCCTGATGGAAAATATGGAGGGCAACCCGGTGGTTTTGTTATTGAAGGCGAACATAAAAATATTTATATAGCCGGAGATACAGCGCTAACTTTCGACATGAAATTAATACCAATGCAAACAAAATTAGATTTAGCTATTTTGCCAATAGGTGATAATTTTACCATGGGTGTTAATGATGCTATTATTGCCAGCGATTTTGTGCAGTGTGATAAAGTTTTAGGGTATCATTTTGACACCTTTGGGTATATTGAAATCAACCACGAAGAAGCTAAACGCAAGTTTTTTGAAAAGAATAAAGATTTAATGCTTCTTGAAATCGGGAATTTCATAGAATTATAATGCTCTAATTATTTCACCTTACTTCTTAAAACAAGCCAATGTAAAAGCCTAGGTGATAATCGTTTTACATATATTCCAAAAGCCTCAAATTTACCGATATAGGCTTCAAATTTTTCTTTTTTTATGGCCGTGATCATTCGTTTTACAAAAACGTCTGGGTTTAATCCATTTTCGGTCATCTCGTCTTGAAACACTTGTTGACTGCCATCTCCAGTTAGCGCATTTCGGGCAACATTAGTGTTAACAAAACCCGGACATATCATGGTTACTTTAATATTGTCTTTAACGTGTTCTAATCTTAAAGCATCAAAAAAACCATGTAAAGCATGTTTGGCGCCACAGTAAGCAGACCTTAAAGGCGAGCTGAATTTGCCCATTAAACTGGTAACTACTACAAAATTACCAGATTGATTTTCAATAAAATGCGGTAAAATAGCTTTGGTTAATGCAATGGTTCCTAAATAGTCAATTTCCATTAGTTTTTTATCTACTTCAATGGATGTTTCAATAATTGGAGAACGCTGACTAATACCACCATTGTTGACTAGAATATCAATTTTACCAAAGCACTTTATAGCTTTTTCAGCAACGTTTTGCATCGTTTTATAATCTGCTAAGTCAAACGGAAGAATAGCAATATTTTCAGGATATTTGCATAATTGTTTCACTTCCTCTAAAACATCAGCTCTTCTTGAAGATAAAATTAATTGACATGGATAGTTTGAAAGTTCTATAGCTAAACTTTTGCCAATACCACTAGATGCACCGGTTATCCAAATTACTTTATTATTTAGTGTCATTAGAATCTTTTATTTCGTAAGTTTTTATTTTTTTATTGGTTGTAACATATAACTCAAAAAGCATGACTAATATAAAAAATGGCGTTATATATAAGATTATATTCTGAAAGTTGGTCATTTATATGAAAGTAAAATCTGTTAAAAATACTAAAATTAAATGATTATTTTTGGCATATCATGATAGCGACTTACCATAAATACATTCTTAATTTTAAACAGGCCAGCGGTACTTCAAGAGGTGTCTTAAAAACAAAAGAAACCTGGTTTCTTATTTTAGATTCTGAAGGAAAAAGAGGTGTTGGCGAATGTGGTGTTTTCAGAGGATTATCTGTTGACGACAGACCAGATTATGAAGAAAAGTTGCAATGGGTTTGTAATAATATCCATTTAGGATTGATTGATTTATTAAATGAATTAGTCGAGTTTCCAAGTATTCAATTTGGTCTAGAAACGGCTTTTAAATCAATAGATAGTATAACTCCTTTTGAATTGTTTCCTTCAAAGTTTACACAGAATGAAGATGCTATTGCAATTAACGGATTAATTTGGATGGGTACGGAATCTTTTATGAAACAGCAAATTGCTGATAAAATAGATGCAGGTTTCTCATGTATTAAAATGAAAATTGGAGCCATCGATTTTCAATCGGAACTGGAATTATTAAAATCCATCAGAAAAGAATTCACCTATAAAGATATAGAGTTAAGAGTAGACGCTAATGGTGCATTTTCAGTTTCCGAAGCATTAGAAAAGTTAAAAACATTATCAGATTTTGATTTGCATTCTATAGAGCAACCAATTAAACAAGGACAAATAAAAGCCATGACTAAATTATGTGCAGAATCACCTTTGCCTATTGCTTTAGATGAAGAATTAATTGGTGTCTTTTCTGTAACAGAAAAGATAAAGTTGCTACAAACTATAAAACCTCAATATATTATTTTAAAACCGAGTTTGATTGGCGGTTTTAAAGGAAGTGATGAATGGATTAAAATTGCGGAACAACACAAAATAGGGTGGTGGATTACCAGTGCGTTGGAAAGCAACGTGGGGTTAAATGCTATTGCGCAATATACTTACACAAAACAAAGCAATTTACCGCAAGGTTTGGGAACAGGTGGTTTATTTACTAATAATTTTGATTGCCCATTACAAGTAAAAAACGGTTCTTTGCACTATAATAATAAAACGAACTGGAATTTTAATTTATAAATATGTATATAGCTCAGGCATTTAATGTATTACACGATTGGTGGCGCTATTTAGTAGGTCTTGTTATAATTATAATAGCAGTATTTATAGGGCAAATTCCATTAACTGTTGCTGTATTATTTAAAGCGATTCAAAATGGGGATGGCTTACAAAGTTTGCAAGGAATGGATCAAACTAAAATGTTATCACTTTTAGAGCCAAATCTTAATTTATTTTTAATGCTACTATCGTTTGCTGTTGGCTTGCTAGGATTGTTATTAGTCTCTAAAATATTTGCATAAATCAGTCATTTACTCATTTAACAACATCTCGAAAGAAAATTGATTGGAAACGTTTTTGGTTTATCTTTTTTGTGTGGGGTCATAATATCGAGCAGCTTTATTTTAGCGGATTATTTTATGAATCCTCGGAGATTATGTGATTAACTTTAATTTAGTGCCATTTTTAATTCTTTGCTTTATAGCAATTATTTTTGTTCCATTACAAACAAGTTTTGAAGAGTATTTATTTAGAGGCTATTTAATGCAGGGAATAGGTGTGATTGTTAAAAATAAATGGGTTCCATTAATAATAACTTCGGCAGTGTTTGGTTTATTACATTTTGCAAACCCAGAAGTTGATAAATTAGGATCCGTAATTATGGTTTATTACATAGGAACCGGATTGTTTTTAGGAATAATGACTTTAATGGATGAAGGCATGGAGTTGTCTTTAGGTTTTCATGCAGCTAATAATTTATTTACCGCATTATTGGTTACAGCCGATTGGACAGCGTTTCAAACGCATTCCATTTTAAAAGACATGTCCGACCCATCAGAAATGGCTATGGGAGAAATATTTGTTCCCGTATTTATAGTTTTTCCAATACTTCTTTTAATTTTATCCAAAATATACGGTTGGACCGATTGGAAAGAAAAACTATTAGGAAAAGTTATAGAACCAACCAAAGAACAAATTAAAATTAACGATAGAATTATGACACCAAATTATACGACAACGTACACATAAAATTTAAATTAAATAATATAAGTTATAACCATGAAGACCTAATGGAGGTTGCTTATAGCTATGTAAAAGAAGGATTACCTTACCAGCAAGATTTAGGTAATTTTTTACTGGATTGGTTAGATGAACATGATTATGTTATGGCAAAAACTTCTGGCTCTACAGGTAAACCAAAAAATTTAAAAATTAAAAAACAAGCCATGGTTCATTCTGCTATTGCAACAGGCGATTTTTTTAATTTAAAACCAGGTGATAAAGTATTACATTGTTTACCATCTAATTTTATTGCAGGTAAAATGATGATAATAAGAGCTATTATTTTAGGTCTAGAATTAGATATGGTACCACCAGTAGCATTACCAAGTATTGATTATGAAAAAGATTATGATTTTTGCGCTTTTACACCAATGCAACTTAAAAACTTCGCTAAGTATTTAAATCATTTAAAAACAGCAATTGTGGGTGGCGGCCATGTTTCTGATGCTATTATAGACGCTATAAAAGACAAAAAAACCAAAGTATATGAAACTTATGGAATGACAGAAACAGTTTCTCATATTGCTGTAAGAAAATTAAATAATTTTGGCGCTTTAGACTTATCTACAGTATCATATTTTAAAACATTACCAAATATTACTGTTTCTACAGATGATAGAAATTGTTTAGTGATAGACGCACCTTATCTTTCTGATGTAAAAATAGTAACCAACGATATTGTAAAAATACATTCTGAAACTAGTTTTGAATGGTTGGGTCGGTTTGATAATGTTATCAATTCTGGAGGTATTAAATTATACCCTGAACAAATAGAAGGAAAGCTTAAAAAGTTTATTGATAAACACTTTTTTATAACAGGTTAATACCAGATGACACTTTAGGTGAAAAAGTAGTGCTTATAGTCGAAGATGATAATAACAACCTAGACAAAGCTATTTTTGATGTTTTAGACAAATATGAAAAGCCAAAAGCTATTATTGCCATTTCTAAATTTATCGAAACAAAATCAGGAAAAATTCAACGTAAAAAAACATTAGAGTTATTAAAACCCTAGTATCATATTTTTAAGTAATTTTAATTCCTTTTAATTATTGCTGCATTTTAAAATAATAATCTAAAGAATGTTTTCCTGAGCCATAAAGCAAGAAAAATATACAGATTAGAAATGTAATTGTTGCAAGCAATAAATTATAACTATTTAATTCACCTACGAAGTTAATGGCGATTGCCCCGATTAAAATCGGGATTTGAGCTATAATTGCCCAACGTGTTAATAAGCCAAATGCAATTAGCATGCCTCCAAGAAAGTGTGCAGGCGCTACGTAATGAATAATTACCATACCACCAGCCAAATTTTCCATAGGTTTGAACAATTGCATGAGCATAACACTATCTCCCATAAAATTAATGCCTTTAATAAAAAGGAATACGCCTAATGCAATTCTGATCAAATCAAGTGGAAAATAGGAGTGCCCATTCGCCCACTTATTGAGTGTTTTTATTGTTCCCATGATTGAAGTTATTGATATTCAATACATAAGATACAAAATATTTAAATATGTTTTGAATTTACACCTGTAAAACGCCCATATTAAATTTCTTTTCAATAGGAGCATGGTTAGCAGCTTCAATACCCATGCTAATCCATTTACGGGTATCTAATGGATCTATAATGGCATCCGTCCAAATGTGTGAAGCAGCATAATAAGGAGATACTTGATTATCGTACCGGTCTTTAATTTTATTATAAAGCTCATCTTCTTTTTCTTTAGTGATTTTTTCACCTTTCTTTTCTAAAGATGCTTTTTCAATTTGAAGTAGTACTTTGGCAGCAGAGTTTCCACTCATTACTGCAAGCTCCGCACTTGGCCATGAAACGATCAATCGTGGGTCGTAGGCTTTACCACACATGGCATAATTACCAGCACCGTAGCTATTACCAATAATAATTGTGAATTTTGGTACTACCGAATTGCTAACCGCATTTACCATTTTAGCACCATCTTTTATAATTCCACCGTGTTCACTTTTGCTACCTACCATAAAACCAGTAACGTCCTGTAAAAACACTAATGGAATTTTTTTCTGATTGCAATTAGCAATAAATCGGGTAGCTTTATCTGCGCTATCATTATATATAACACCTCCAAACTGCATTTCGCCACTGGCTGTTTTTACCAATTTTCTTTGATTTGCAACAATGCCTACTGCCCAACCATCAATTCTAGCATAGCAAGTAATAATAGTTTTGCCGTAATCCCGCTTTGTATTCATCAAATTCAGAATTGTCAACTAAGCGTTTGATGATGTCGTGCATATCATATTGGTCGGCTCTGGATTTTGGTAGAATTCCATAAATATCTTCGGGGTTTTCTTTTGGTTTTGCAGCGTCTATTCGGTTGTAACCGGCTTTATCATAATCGCCAATTTTATCTATAATATTTTTAATAGTGTCTAAAGCATCCTTGTCATCTTTAGCTTTATAATCGGTGACACCAGATATTTCACAATGCGTTGTAGCACCTCCAAGTGTTTCATTATCAATAGTTTCTCCAATGGCAGCTTTCACTAAATAACTACCTGCTAAAAAGATACTACCCGTTTTATCAACTATTAAGGCTTCATCGCTCATAATAGGTAAGTAGGCACCACCAGCCACACAACTTCCCATTACTGCCGAAATTTGAGTAATACCCATACTACTCATAACGGCATTATTTCTAAAAATACGCCCAAAATGTTCTTTATCAGGAAAAATTTCATCTTGCAGTGGTAAATAAACCCCGGCACTATCAACCAAATAAATGATTGGCAATCTGTTTTCAATCGCTATTTCCTGTGCTCTTAAATTCTTTTTAGCCGTAATAGGAAACCAAGCGCCCGCTTTTACTGTAGCATCATTGGCAACAACGATACATTGCTTTCCTTTTACATAACCAATTTTTACAACAACCCCAGCAGAAGGGCATCCGCCATGTGATTCGTACATGTTTTCGCCTGCAAATGCAGCAATTTCAATAGATTTAGTATTAGAATCCAATAAATAATTCACACGCTCACGAGCAGTCATTTTCCCTTTTGCATGTTGTTTTTCAATACTTTTTTTTCCACCCCCTAAATGTACTTTTGAAATTCGTTTATTGAGATCTGAAATTAAGAGTTTATTGTAATCTTCGTTTTTATTGAAGTTTAAATCCATCGATACGTTTGTTTGAAGCTAAAGTACAAAAGTTTCAATTATACCATTAAGTATTGTTAATGTTTTATTAAATAATATAACATGGAAATAGTTTCCTAGGTAAATAAATAAATTTAGATTATATTTGTCCTGTAAAATAATGAGATTTCCTTCTTTAAGGAAACGAAATAAAAACCATTCAATGAAAAAAATTATAGCTTTTGCTGGTTCAAACAGTAAGGAATCAATAAACAAACAATTAGCAACTTACGCTTCAAGCTTAGTAAACAAGATTGATGCGACTATTTTAGATTTGAATGATTTTGACTTGCCTTTATATGGCATTGATTTAGAAAATGAAAAAGGCATTCCAGATAATGCACATAAGTTTTTAGACTTAATAAGAACATCTGATGGCATTATATTGTCTCTCGCAGAGCATAATGGAGCCTATTCTACAGCTTTTAAAAATATTTTTGACTGGATGTCCAGAATTGACGGTAAGCTTTGGAGCAATAAACCTATGTTGCTAATGGCAACTTCACCTGGAGCCAGAGGAGGTGCAAGTGTACTGGAAATTGCAAAGAACAGATTTCCTTTTATGGGGGGAAATATAGTTTCTGAATTTTCATTGCCAAATTTTAGCGAGTATTTTAAAGTCGATAAGATTGTAGATTCCGAGCTAAATACACGATTATTAAAAGCTGCAAACACATTTCAAAATAATTTGTAAAATGGAAATTAAACAATTTGATAACGAGAAAAAAGGTGCTTTTTATATTGAGATTGATGATGTAAAAGTGGCTGAAATGACCTATTCACATGCAAAACCCAATAAAATTATAATCGACCATACTGAAGTAAGTGAAACATTAAAAGGACAAGGTGTGGGTTATAAATTGGTTGATGCGGCTGTAGATTATTTGCGAGCTAACAATTTGAAAGTGATTCCGTTGTGTCCGTTTGCAAATGCGGTTTTTATGAAAAAAAATGACCAATATAAGGACGTTTTAGCCTAATTATTACAGAAAATGGGAGATATAGGTAAAGATATTAATTCAAAATTCGCGAATAACAGAATTAAAGCATTATTGAATATTCTTTATACAGCGAACTGGATTTCAGGGTTTCAAAATGAGTTTTTTAAATCTTATGGAATTTCACCGCAGCAATTTAATATTCTTAGAATATTAAAAGGTGCTGATGAACCTGTAAATGTTCAAATTATAAAGGATAGAATGATAGAGCGTTCGCCAAATGCCACCCGTTTAATGGATAAATTATGTGCAAAAAATTATATAGAGCGTTTAGCATGTAACCATGACAGACGCGTCGTTAAAATCGCTATTACAAAAAAGGGTCATGAACTGTTAGAAGCCATTCCAGATAATTTTAATAGTCATTTATTAAAAAATTTAAATGAAGTTGAAGCAGAACAATTAAGCAATCTGCTTGATAAAATGAGATAGGTAAGAATTTCAGGTTGAGCATTAGCGAGATAAAAATATATTTTTATCGAAGGTAGCTTACAGAGTAAGTCGAAACCTATTTAAGTTAAAGTTACACTAAAAAAGATTCCCTTATTCAAGGGAAGGACAAAAATATATTATGAAAACAATAGTACATAAAGCCGAGAGCAGAGGATTTGCAAACCATGGTTGGTTACAGGCAAATCATTCATTTAGTTTTGCCAGTTATAATAATCCGGAAAAAGTACATTTTGGAGCATTACGGGTATTAAACGACGATATTATTGCTCCAAAAATGGGTTTTGGAACACATCCTCATGATAATATGGAGATTATAACCATTCCATTAAAGGGTGTTTTAAAGCATAAAGACAACATGAGTGATGAATGGTTATCTGTGTTACCAGGAGAAGTGCAGGTTATGAGCGCAGGAACTGGAGTACAACATTCTGAAATAAATGGCTCAAATGATGAGCATTTAAGCTTGTTTCAATTATGGATATTTCCAAATAAGCAAAATGTTACACCGCGATATGACCAAAAATCATTTAACGAAAATGAAAGGAAAAATAAACTTCAAACATTGGTAACATCGATTGATGAAAACCATGAGGGTAGTTTGAAAATTCATCAAGATGCTAAAATATCTAGAATTGATTTAAATGAAAACACATCGTTTGAATATAAACTTAAAAGTAAAAACCATGGTGTATATGTGATGATAATTAATGGGAAAGCACAGATCGATAATAATATTTTAGAAAGTCGTGATGCTTTAGGAATAGTGGAATCCGAATCTTTTAAAATGAAAACTGAAGAAGATTCAAGCTTGTTGTTTATTGAAGTACCTATGGAATTTTAAATAATTTTTTTAAAAAACAGACACTATTATATTTTTATTTAGTCATCATTTGGAACGGGGTTAACAACTAACTCATTCGCTTTTGTGTTTACATCTCTTAATTTATTAGGTTGAGTAAAATCGCCCGCTTCATTATTGTTTTTATCTAAAGATGTCACCACAAAAACTTTAGTATCCATTTGTGTTTGGGTTAATGTCAGTTCATTTCCCGCTACAATATCTAGTATTTTAGAACCATCATTCATGTTCGAAATGGCTTCGGCAGCATTGTTAAAGGCGTAAACAATATACTTTACTGGCAAATCTCCATCTGAAGCTGCTAACGGGGTGTCCCATAAAATCTTTAATGGTTCAAATCGAATATTGGATGGCTTTATTGGGGAGACATTATCTTTACCCGGACCTAAAATGGGTGGCGCAAAAGACTTGTATTTAAAGTGAGCATTATTTAACGCGCCATTGACACCTTTTAAATTGTTTTTTATAGCAGTATAACTGTATGCAATTTGACCAAAAGTAGCATCCATATGGGCTTGTCTATTTTGATTTATCTGGTATTGAATTTCTGTATTTTCCCAAGGATTAGTATGTTCCATTCTATAATAACCTTGGCTTACATAGAGTTGTTTGCTATAAAGTTTTGCTTGATCGTTCCACCACTTTGATAATGCAATATAATCTTGTGCTTTTGATATTTTCCAATACAATTGCGGTGCCAGATAGTCTACCTTCCCTGAATTTAACCACGCCATCGGGTCGCAATATAAAGCGCTGAATGATGAAGTACCACTAATACCAGAAGGCGTTCCTGCTTTCCAAATTCCAAACGGGCTTACACCAAATGCGATACTTTTATTTTTGGTAGTATTTATGGCTTGTATGGCGTCATAAACCATTCCAATCATAAGGTTTACGTTATTTCTGCGCCAATCTTCAATGGTAGCAATATTGGTTGGATTATTTTGTATATACGTTTGAGCATCCTGAGGCCTAGCTTCCATACCCGAATAAGGATAGAAATAGTCGTCAAAGTGAATACCATCAACATCATATCTATTAGCAATATCCTGGATAACATTAACTATATATTCTCTTACCGCAGGGAGTCCAGGATTTAACATTTTTAAAGATAATGCTTTATCCGTATTATTCATTTTAGCTTGAAAAGTCCACGATGGGTGTAGATTTGCTACATTATTCGGAGCTAATTCCATTGTAGGTGTTTGTTTAACTCTATACGGATTTAACCACGCATGTAAATCCAGACCTCGCGCATGTGCTTCTGTAACGGCAAATTCCAAGGGATCCCAAAACGGGGTAGGCGCTTTTCCTTGGGTTCCTGTGAGCCAATAAGACCATGGATCAATGGATGAGGCATACAAGGCATCACTTTCCGGACGTACTTGCAAGAACACTGTATTGTAACCGTTTGCCTTAAGATTATCTAAAATTGTAATGAGTTCTGCTTGTTGTACAGCGGGTGTTGCCTTGCGATTAGTTGGCCAAGAAAGGCTAGATACTGAAGGCAAAAAAACACCTCTTAATTCGCCTTTTGGAGTTGTACTACTAAAATCGGTGTCCGCGACGGATTGTGTGCTAGTTCTAAATGGTTTTAAATGAGAAAATCCGACTGATTCAGTGCTGTTTGAAGGTAGTGATGATAAATCTAAACCAGCAATTTCTGTGCTTACTTGCGCTTGAATAGTAATAAAAAAAAACAGAAAATAAGGGGCAAATATTTTCATATTATTTGATTAAAATATATTTATTTTTGGAAATCTAACCATTACTAAGTTCATACATTAAATTCTGTTTTAAAAATTCACCTTTAATTTAATATAAAAAACGGGTAAATTTAAATAATTTATCCACACGAATTTAAATTAATTCAAAAATAATATAGATAGAATACATTTTTTTCGGATTAAAAGCAAAACACTTGTTAAGTTATGTACTTTTTGAATGTTAAGATATGTTTTCGGCCAGTTAAAAATTAAGCTTTCAAAAGGATGCTTTTTTATTTAAAAATACGATATTTGTGCTGTGAATTTGCGCAAGGGATTGCAGCGGCATCCTTTTTTATGTGTTCTTGATACATCTTGATGTTATCTGAATATATAAGCATAAAAAAGATACAGCGAAAAGCCCGACCTTGTTTTTCAAGGGTGCGCCCTAAAAATAAATAACTAATTATGGCAATGAATAAAAATACAGTATTGGCTTGGGCTACTGTTTTAATGATTATTATGGGTGTGGTTTTAATATTAATGGGTGCTTACCGGTATGATGATGTAGCAGGATGGGGATTTGCAACCGTAGGTATTGGTTTTTTTGCCATTGCTTGGGTGTTTAACGCCTTAAAAGGTCGAGTATAATGAGTGACGATAAGAAAGTGATTTTTTCAATGTCTGGTTTAACCAAGACATATCAAGGGGCAAATACGCCTGTTTTAAAAAATATTTATTTAAGCTTTTTTTACGGTGCTAAAATTGGAATTTTAGGTTTAAATGGCTCGGGTAAATCTACTTTGCTTAAAATTATTGCTGGGGTTGAAAAGAATTTTCAGGGAGATGTTACTTTTTTACAGGATTATTCTGTTGGGATATTTGGAGCAAGAACCTAAACTTGATGAAACTAAAACTGTTTTAGAAATTGTAAAAGAAGGTGCTGCGGAAACTGTTGCTATTCTTGATGAATACAACAAAATAAATGATATGTTTGGCTTAGAAGAAGTATATTCTAATCCAGACAAAATGGACAAACTAATGGCCAGACAAGCAGAGCTTCAAGATCAAATTGATGCGTCGAATGCTTGGGAGTTGGACACCAAATTAGAAATAGCCATGGATGCGCTTAGAACGCCTGATGGTGATAAAAAAATAAGCGTATTGTCTGGTGGAGAGCGCCGTCGTGTAGCATTATGTAGATTGCTTTTGCAAGAACCAGATGTGTTATTATTGGATGAGCCAACGAATCACTTGGATGCGGAATCGGTACATTGGTTAGAGCATCATTTAGCACAATATAAAGGAACTGTTATTGCGGTAACACACGATAGATACTTTTTAGATAACGTTGCGGGTTGGATTTTAGAGTTGGATAGAGGCGAAGGTATTCCTTGGAAAGGAAATTACTCATCTTGGTTAGACCAAAAATCGAAACGATTAGCACAGGAAAGTAAAACGGCTTCTAAACGTCAAAAAACATTGGAGCGCGAGTTGGAATGGGTACGGCAAGGTGCTAAAGGGCGTCAAACCAAGCAAAAAGCACGTTTGCAAAATTATGATAAGTTATTGAGTCAAGACCAAAAACAACTGGACGAGAAACTGGAAATTTATATCCCTAACGGTCCGCGTTTAGGAACCAATGTGATTGAAGCTGTTGGCGTAAGTAAAGGATTTGATGATAAATTGCTTTATGAAGATTTGAATTTTAAATTACCTCAGGCAGGAATTGTTGGTGTTATTGGACCAAATGGTGCCGGTAAAACCACTATTTTTAAAATGATAATGGGTGAAATAGCGCCAGATAAAGGTGAGTTTAAAGTAGGTGAAACTGCTAAAATTGCCTATGTAGATCAGGCACATTCCAATATTGATCCAGAAAAAACAATTTGGCAAAACTTTAGTGACGAGCAAGAACTTGTTTTAATGGGTGGAAAAGAAGTAAATTCAAGAGCTTATTTAAGTCGATTTAACTTCTCTGGAGGTGAACAAAATAAAAAGGTTAAAATGCTTTCAGGAGGTGAGCGTAATCGTCTTCATTTAGCGATGACACTTAAAGAAGAAGGAAACGTGTTACTTATTAGATGAGCCAACTAACGATCTTGATGTGAATACATTACGTGCTTTGGAAGAAGGTTTAGAAAACTTTGCAGGTTGTGCGGTTGTGATTTCGCATGATAGATGGTTTTTAGATAGAATTTGTACGCATATTTTAGCTTTTGAAGGAGATTCGCAAGTCTATTTCTTTGAAGGTGGTTTTTCTGAATATGAAGAAAATAAAAAGAAACGTTTAGGTGGCGATTTAATGCCGAAACGAATTAAGTATAAAAAGTTGGTACGTTAATCATGTACTAGTATAAAACAACAAAAGCCTGCAATTGCAGGCTTTTGTTGTTGTTTTATTTTATGTTTTTTAATTCTTCTTCTAAGAATTTAATTCTCTTATTTAATTTATATACTTTAAATAAATTAATAATTAGTAATAACAGCAAAGTTATAAAGCCTACAGTTAGTATGCTAATTAATGTATTAATGTTTTGCTCATCACTTATTCCATTTTGAAACAATAGACAAATGTTGGTTATAGATAATTTCATAATATTATGGGGTTAATTTTTGTTATCATAAAGGTGGCCAGAACCTAGTTTATAATTTGAAAGGTCTATATTTTCAATTGATTTGAAATTTTCATCAAATTCATTAATATTCTTACTCCATTGTTTTTCCGGAGTAATAGTATAAAGACCTCTTTTCGTTATAAAAGCAAAAAGTAAGACTGCTAAGTTAAAAAGTGCTAAGGTTAGCATAGATTCCATAACAAAGTTTGGGTATAAGTAGGTTTTTAGTTAATAGGTTAATGTGTTTATTAATTATCTCCACCATACATATGGCCATCGGTAAAATCTTTATATTTTTCTTCTTGTTTTGCCAATTCTTCGCTTAGCTTATCCAGTCTGTCATTTTCCTTTTTAAGTTTATAAGATTTTCTTACACCTAATAATAATAAAATAGAAAAGAAAACAACAACTATAATTAAAACGATTACAATATCTGACTGGCTTATCAAGGTAATTGATAAAGGAGAAACGGTTAAGAGACTTGGAAGCATAATAACGGTAATATTAGGTATTAAAACATTTCAAATATAGTATTTTTTATTCACTAATCAATTATAAATGACTTTCTTGCAACTCAAAATGTAAGATATGTAAGGCAAAAAAGATATACGCTATTTTATTCAACATAAGCATTTTATAATAGAAAATACATGATAGATTTTAAAAGTAAATTTTATAAATATTTATTAACAAAAATTAAAAATTGTATTCATATGAAATTTTTTAGCGAAATTGCTTTAGTAAGAAAAAACTTTTAACATGAACTTTGAAAAAATAAAGAATATTAAAACAGAATTACTTTCCAATTACTATTATACCTTAAACAAACTCACTTTCGATTACCAGCAAAGAAATGGTAAATGGGTAACACAGGTAAGAGAATGTTACGATAGAGGAGATGGTGCCGGAATTTTGCTTTATAATAAAGAAAAAGGAACAGTGATATTAACAAAGCAATTTAGAATGCCTACTTTTTTAAATGATAATAAAGATGGTTTACTCGTTGAAATTTGTGCAGGTATGTTAGATAAAGATAATCCTGAAGCTTGCATAATACGCGAAACAGAAGAAGAAGTTGGTTACAGACTAAAGAAAGTAAAAAAGGTGTTTGAAGTCCTATTCTTCACCAGGAGTTATGACCGAAAAAATGCATTATTTTATTGGCGAATATACAGATGCCATGAAGGTAAGCGATGGTGGTGGATTAGAAAGTGAACACGAAGATATTGAAGTTTTAGAACTACCATTTAAACGAGCGATTGAAATGCTTAATAATGGCGAAATACATGATACCAGAACCATTGTTTTATTACAGTATGCTCAAATACATAAATTGGTTTAATAGTTCAAAAATTCAATTTCAATTTTAATAAAGTGTTTTTGGAAGATGAGAGATAATTTTGTGATACTTTCATAAAAACCTTAGAATTATTTTGAATGTTGATTGATTCGATGAAAAATCAATTTGTTTTTCGTTCCTTTAGTATTCATTAATCCAAACTTTATGAAAATCAATCTTCTTGCTTTTGTAGCTATTATAATCATGCTTTCTTCATGTAATTCAAATGAAAAAAACAAAGCTTATTTATCAATTACTCCATCCAGATGCAAAAAAAATACCGAAAGAGTTGACTATTCATGGAGATACAAGAATTGATAATTATTTTTGGATGCGGTTAACAGATGAGCAAAAAAATGCAAAAAAACCAGATGCTCAAACTCAGGACGTTTTAGATTATTTAAATTCAGAAAATGACTATTTGAGTAAAACTATGGCTCATACTAAAGGTTTTCAAGATAAGTTATATAATGAAATTGTGAGCCGAATAAAAAAAGATGACCAATCAGTTCCTAGTAAATGATAATGGTTACTCTTATTATTCACGCTTTGAAGAAGGTGGAGATTATGCGTTATATTGTAGAAAAAAACTTAAAGAAGGAGCTAAGGAAGAGATTATGCTTAATGGACCAGAAATGGCTAAAGGATATTCATATTACGGTATTGGAGATCAATCAGTAAGTCCAAATAACAGAATGCTGGCTTTCGGAATTGATACTATTTCTAGACGCCAATATACTATTTACTTTAAAAATTTAGAAACAGGTAAATTGTTAAAAGATAAACTCAGTAATACTAGTGGTAGTACGACTTGGGCGAATGATAATAAGACTGTTTTTTACACAACTAAAGATCCTAAAACACTACGTGAAAATAAAATTGTAAAGCACATTATTGGCACTAATCAATCTGAAGATGTTGTTGTCTATGAGGAAAAAGACGATACGTTTAGATGTACGGTAGATAAAACAAAATCGGATGCTTATTTAATAATTGGAAGCTTTCAGACACTATCGACAGAATTTAGGTTTTTAGATGCTAATACCCCAAATGGGGAATGGAAAATCATTCAGCCTAGAGAGAAAAACCTAGAATATAGTGTAGATCATTTTGAAGACTATTTTTACATAAGAACGAATCAGAGATGCTAAAAACTTTAAACTAGTTAAAACTCCAGTAAGTAAAACTGAAAAAGAAAATTGGGTAGATGTAATACCTCATAGAGACAATGTTTATTTTGAAGGCATGGAAATATTTAAAAATTATTTGGTAGCCGAAGAACGAAAAGAAGGTTTAAGAGCCATAAGGGTTATGAAATGGAATGAATCAGTAGACTATTATCTACAATTTAATGACCCTGCTTATGTTGCATATACAACATCCAATTTAGATTTCGATACCAGTGTTTTGCGTTACAATTATAGCTCTTTAACAACACCTAGTAGTACTTTTGAGTATAATATGGAAACAAAAGAACAAGTGTTATTAAAGCAAGAAGAGGTTTTGGATGATTCGTTTTTAACTGAAAATTATACTTCAGAACGTTTATATGCGAAAGCTCAAGATGGTACTAAAGTTCCAGTTTCTTTAGTTTACAGAAAAGGAATTGAAAAGAATGGAAATAATCCGTTGTTATTATATGCTTATGGTTCTTATGGAAGTAGTACAGAACCATCATTTAGTTCATCCCGCATAAGTTTATTAGACAGAGGGTTTGTCTATGCAATTGCTCATATTCGTGGTGGACAAGAAATGGGAAGAGATTGGTATGAAAATGGGAAATTATTGAAAAAGAAAAACACATTTACTGATTTTGTTGATGTTGGTAAATTTTTAATAGATGAAAAGTTCACGAATAGCAAACATTTATATGCTTATGGTGGATCAGCAGGGGGTTTATTGATGGGTGCGGTTTTAAATATGGAGCCAGATTTATGGAACGGAGTTGTCGCAGCAGTACCTTTTGTTGATGTCGTTTCAACTATGCTTGATGAAACGATACCACTAACAACCTTTGAGTTTGATGAATGGGGTAATCCTAAAAACAAAGAATATTATGATTATATGAAATCTTACTCTCCCTATGATAATGTTGAAGCTAAAAACTATCCTAATATTTTAATTACTACTGGCTATTGGGATAGCCAAGTGCAATATTGGGAACCTGCAAAATGGATTGCAAAATTGCGTGAGTTAAAAACCGATGACAATTTATTGATTATGGATTGTAATATGGAAACAGGACACGGTGGAGCATCAGGACGTTTTGAACCTTACAAAAGATTAGCTTTAACTTATGCTTTTATATTTGATTTAGAAGGGATACACAAATAATTAAAAACTCAACGCCATTTTAATATCACAGCGTTTATAAGGTGAGTTTTCTTCAACAGGAATTTCTATAAATCCATATTTTTTATAGATATAAATGGCATTTTCTAGTTTTCTGTTAGAATAAATAATAAGTTTTGGTGTTTTGTTTGATTTTGCAAAATCTATACAATATTGCATAAGTTGTTGCCCGACATTAAACCCACGATGTTTGGGGGATACAGCCATTTTAGTAAGTTCGAAAAATCCGTTGCTACCTATTGGCATTAGAGCTACGGTTCCAATAATGTCATTTTCTGATTTTGCAAAGAATATAAAACCACCCTTATTTATAATATAAATTTCAGGCTTACTTAAAACTTCTTCATCGTAAGGTTCAACATAAAAATAGGTTTGTAACCATTCAATATTTAAGCTATAAAAATTTTTAGCATATTCATTTTTATATGAAACGATCTCAATTTTCATGTGCATTAATAAAATCGGTAATTAAATAAGTAATTAATTTCCCAACTTGAGTTTCCGTTTTTTTGGTAGGAGCTGCTTCACAAATATGTAAGTATCGAGCGTTTTCGTGTTTTCCAAAAAAAGAAACAAAACTCCTGGCTTTATTCACACTAAAACCACTTGGAGTCATGGCACTACTGGGTATATTTTCAATAGCATCACAATCTATTTCAATTCCAAAAGGTTTATCATTAATATGTTCTAAAGCGCGTTCTAGCTCTTCTTTAAATATTATTTCTTTTGCTACTTCTAAATCTTCAAACATATTAAACTTAACAAGTTTTAATTTTTTAAGAGTTTTAAATAATATGTCTGAGGTATAGTTTCTGTGTAATCCGAAAATAAAATAGTTTTTTAAAAATCCTTCGGCGTATGCATAACTAAATCCATTGCCACTATGTCTGCCTTCTTCGGGTCTAAAATCGGAATGAGCATCAAAATTAATTACATTAATAGGTTTTTTTAAGGCCAAACTTGTGCCTTTAATATTGCCATAAGCATTGTTATGTCCGCCACCTATAATAATTGGTATTTTTCCTGCTGAAACAATTTGTTGAATAATATTTGTAACGTGTTTGTCTATTTCACTCACAATTTTTCGCGCTTTGTTGATGCTTTTCTTTTTAGTGAAATCTAGTTCAGAAACTTTTAATATTTCCTCTGAAAAATCAAGATGCCCTAAAATCAAAACTTTGTTAGCTTTAGTAAACTCATTACTTTGAATGTTTAATAAAACTTTTAAAGTTGCTTCCCAAGCTTTAGAAGTCCCTGTTTTGCCGTAATTTGCAACCACACCAACATCTTCAGGCAAACCAATTATTACATGCGTAACATCCAAATTTAAAAGTTGTTCGTATATATTGGAGATGCTGGTTAATATTTGAATATGTTCACCAAATTTGGATTCGCCTAGGCGTTTGTTAATAAGATTATTACAAATAATTTTGTTTAATAAAACTAGTTTATCCATATGAAGTAATTTTGAAAATTAAAAATACATCATTATTTATTTAAAGCATTAAAAAAACCAAAGTTTAAACCAAAAATCAATAGACATTAAAAACGATTAAAAACAAGTAATTATGGAAAACAACAAAAGTAGTATGGGGCTAAAAGTAGCACTGGGAATTGCATTAGTTTTATTTTTAGGAACTGCATTTTACACCATGAATTTGTACCAAAGTAGTGCCAAAGTTCAAAAGGACTTAACAGAGCAAAAACAATTGGTAATGAACGATTTAAACGCAATGGCTAAACAATATGACACAGCTATTAGTGAAAATGAAGTTGCAAATAAAGATTTAGTTGAAGCAAGATCACGTATTCAAGGTTTAATTGACTCTTTAAAAATTTCTGAAACTAACGTTAAAAGTTTATGGAGCTACAAACAAAAATATGTTTCATTACAAAAAGAAATGAATATGTTACTTGCTGAAAACGATAAGTTAAAAGTTCAAAATTCTTATTTAGCAACATCTTTAGACAGTACACGTGTTCGTTTAGAAGAGCGTACTATTTTTACTGATTCTTTATTAATGCAAAACAATGCTTTAGCAGAAGTTGTTTCGAATGCAGCAGTATTAGGTGCTGTAAACATGAAAGGTTTTGGAGTTATTGAAAGAACATCTGGTAAATTTATTCCAACAGAAAGAGCAAGTCGTACTGATAAAATCAGAGTTTGTTTTACTGTAGCAAAAAACAAATTAGTAAGAGGTGGCGATCAAGAATTATACGTTCAAGTAATTGACCCAAAAAGTAATACTTTAGGATCAAACGAACAAGTTTCTTTTAGTGGCAAAACTATAAATTATAGTATCATAAGCAAGTTTAATTATGAAAATGCTAATTTAGATATTTGTGAGTTTGTTGCTTCAAAAGGAAAAAGCGATTTTGAAAAAGGACGTTACATAGTAAACGTTTTTAACGAAAAAGATTTAGTAGCTACTTCAGAGTTTACTTTAAAATAATCGATATATAACACTTTTTAAAAAGCCTCAATTTTAGAATTGAGGCTTTTTTTATTCTATAATTTTTCCATTTAGTATGATGGTTTCAATATGGTTTTCTCCAAAGGCGTAAGGTAGAAAGTTGTAATTAGGGATGGGTTTAGTAATTATAATATTTGCTATTTTTCCCTTAGTGATACTACCGTATTCATTTGAAATCCCCATGGCATAAGCACCATTTAAAGTAGCGGCATTAATAGCCTCTTCCGGCGTCATATTCATTTTAATGCAAGCAGTACTTACAACAAAATTCATATTGCCACTTGGTGACGAACCTGGATTATAATCGGTTGCGAGAGCTAATGGTAATCCAGAATCTATTAGTTCGCGAGCTGGTGTATATGGAATGCTTAAAAAATAAGAACATGCCGGTAGCGCAACAGGCATAGTTTTACTGTTTTTTAAAACGGTGATATCATCAGAATTCATTTCTTCAAGATGATCGACTGAAATAGCATTGTGTTTAACGCCAATAGCAACCCCACCAAAAGCATTAAATTGGTTGACATGAATTTTAGGAATCAATCCATATTTTTTTCCTGCGGATAAAATTTCGTCTGTATCTTCTAAATTAAAATAGCCTTTTTCACAAAAAACGTCAATAAAATCGGCTAAATTCTCCTTGGCAATAGCAGGAAGCATTTCGTTAATAATTAAATCAATATATCCTTGCTTATCCTTTTTATAAGCTTCAGGAATAGCATGAGCACCAAGAAAGGTTGCTTTTACTTTTACAGGAAAATTATCTTTAATGCGTTTAATAACATGAAGCATTTTTAATTCTGAGGAAGTTGTTAAACCATAGCCAGATTTTATTTCAATAGCTCCTGTTCCAAGTTTAATAACTTGTTTTAATCTGGTAATTGATTGTTCATAAAGTGCTTCTTCAGTGGTATTATGTAGTTTTGCAGCTGAATTTAAAATGCCACCACCTCTGTTTGCAATTTCAGTGTAGCTTAAACCATTAATTCGGTCTACAAATTCTTGCTCTCTATGTCCTGCATAGACAATGTGTGTATGACTATCGCACCAAGATGGTAACACAACCTTACCGTTAGCATCTATTATTTTATCGGTCTTAATAGTTGGACATTCAGCCATTTTTCCAAAATTTATTATAGTGTCGTTTTCAATTAAAAGAAAAGCATTTTCAATTATTGGAAGCTGTTTCATATCGCTTCCAGCAACTTTTAATATGCTTTTATCTCTTATTTGCAGAAGTTGTTTTATGTTAATTATTAATATAGACATTTAAATATTGTATGTAAGAAGTTAAAACTATAAATTTAGCAACAATAATTAGAAATAGATGCAAACAATCGGATTAATTGGCGGGATTACACCACAGTCTACAATAATGTATTATCAAGTTCTAAATGAACTGGCTGAGTAATCATTTTGGAGAACCACATTCATGTAAAGTTATTATAAACTCTGTAGATTTTGCTGAAATTTCTAAATTTCAAAAAGAAAATCGTTGGGATTTGTTAGATGTTTTAATGGCAAACGCTGGAAAAAGTCTTGAAAATGCAGGCGCGAAATGTATATTAATTTGTGCCAATACCATGCATTTATCTATCGATGCTGTTAGAAAGGCTGTTTCAATCCCTGTTATTCATATTGCTGAAGCTACCTGTGAACAAATTAAGATTAAAAAACTAAAAACTGTAGCATTGTTGGGAACAAAATACACCATGGAAAAGGATTTTTATATTAATATTTTAGCTTCTTTTGGAATCAAAGCAATCATACCAAACCCAGAGGATAGACATAAAATTCACGACATAATTTATTCTGAATTATCTAAAGGTTTACTAACAAATACTTCTAAACAAATTTATTTGCAAATTATAGGAAAATTGATAGATGATGGGGCAGAAGGTGTAATTTTAGGATGTACTGAAATCCCTTTACTTATAAAGCAATCGGATGTTGCTATACCAGTTTTTGATACAACCACAATTCATGCAACAAAAGCATTCAATTTAGCTTTAACTTTATGAGTAAAAAAAATAAGCAAGCAGATTTTATAAATTCTTTCAATAGTATTTCTGACGAAACAACTGCCGAACTTTTAAAAATATCCGAGTTTAAAATAATTAGTTCAGGAACTGAATTGGTTAAATTAAATGAAGTTCCATCTAAAATATACATGCTGGTTTCTGGTCTTGTGCGTTGTTATTTAATAACAGAATCTGGTAAAGAATTCAATAAAAGTTTTTACTTACCAATAGGTTTTGTAGGCTCATTAACAGCTTTAATAAAAAGAAAGCCATCATTATTTGTATTTGAAGCACTTTCAGAATGTAAATTATATGAAGTTGATTATTATAAACTCATGGAATTATGTAAAAATAATGAACAAGTTAATATGTTGTATTCGAAGGTTTTGGAGACAGTATATGTTATGTATGAAAGACGATTAATCGAATTAATTTCATTAGATGCCAAGGGGCGTTATTTAGCATTACAGAAACAAATTCCAAAGGTTGATGAATTGATTCCTCAATACCATATTGCTTCTTATTTAGGTATAACGCCAGTTCAATTGAGTAGAATTAGAAAGAAATTAGATACGAATTAACAAATGTTAATATTTTAGATGATGTTAAATTATATATTTGGCTTGATTTCCTTATGAACTATTAAAGACAAAGGATTGATAGCTAACCAACCAAAAAAACAGGTAAAATATTTTACCTGTTTTTTTAATTTAATTTATAAGTGGTTATTTTAAACTTCCCACCATGTCTTCGGGCTTAACCCATTCATCGTAATCTTCGGCAGTTACATAGCCTAAATTAACGGCTTCTTCTTTTAAAGTAGTTCCGTTTTTATGCGCTGTATTTGCAATTTCGGCCGATTTATAATATCCAATTTTAGTATTTAAAGCCGTAACTAACATTAAAGAGTTATTTAATAATGTTTTAATAACCTCATAGTTCGGTTCTATACCAACAGCACAATGTTCATTAAAACTAGCACATGCATCTCCGATTAATTGTGCCGATTGTAAAACGTTTGCCGCCATAACTGGTTTAAAAACATTTAACTCGTAATGTCCTTGCATTCCACCAACCGAAATAGCAACATCGTTTCCTATAACTTGTGCACAAACCATGGTTAATGCTTCACATTGGGTTGGGTTTACTTTTCCAGGCATAATAGAACTACCAGGTTCGTTTGCAGGAATTATAATTTCGCCAATACCACTTCGTGGTCCAGACGCCATCATTCTTATATCGTTCGCTATTTTATTTAAAGAAACAGCTAATTGCTTTAATGCTCCATGAGATTCTACTAAAGCATCGTGTGCAGCTAAAGCTTCAAATTTATTAGGTGCTGTTATAAACGGAAGGCTTGTAAATTGTGCTATATATTCCGCAACGCGTTTACTATATCCTTTAGGCGTATTTAAACCAGTTCCTACGGCTGTACCACCTAATGCTAATTCACTTAAATGTGGTAAGGTATTATCTAGTGCTTTTAAACCATGATCTAACTGTGCTACATATCCAGAAAGTTCTTGACCTAAAGTTAAAGGTGTAGCATCCATTAAATGGGTTCTACCAATTTTAACGACATTTTTATAGGCTTCAGATTTTTTCTTCAAAGTATCACGTAATTGCTTAACACCAGGAATCGTGGTTTCTACAATTTTTTTATAAATGGCAATATGCATTCCAGTAGGGAAGGTATCGTTTGATGATTGCGATTTATTAACATCATCGTTTGGTTGGATTGCTTTTTCGCCTTCACCAACTTTTCTTCCAGCTAATTGTTGTGCTCTATTGGCTATCACTTCATTCGCATTCATATTGCTTTGAGTCCCAGAACCTGTTTGCCAGATAACAAGAGGAAATTGATCGTCATGTTTTCCAGCTAAAATTTCATCGCATACAGCTGCGATTAAATCTCTTTTTTCGATGGGTAATACTCCAAGTTCGCAATTAGTAAAAGCCGCGGCTTTTTTTAAATAGGCAAATCCGTAAATAATTTCTAACGGCATGGAAGCAGAAGGTCCAATTTTAAAATTGTTTCTAGAGCGCTCAGTTTGTGCACCCCAAAGTTTATCGGCAGGTACTTTTACCTCGCCCATAGTATCTTTTTCTATTCTAAAACTCATTTTGTTAGTATTTAATTTAAGCTACAAAGTTAGTTGATTTGGAATGTTTATTATTATGATATATGTTAGTTTTTTATAAGTTTTTTTTAACACACTTATAACGTGGATCAATTTATTTCTTAATAAAAAATTAATACCTTAGCTTCAAGACAAAAATTAAATACATAAATTTTATAAATATGGCAACAATACGATTGGGCGACATAGCACCAAATTTCACAGCAATGTCCACAGAAGGAATGATTAATTTTCACGAGTGGTTAGGAGATAGTTGGGGCGTTTTATTTTCGCACCCCGCAGATTACACGCCTGTATGTACTACCGAACTAGGAACTGTGGCTAGGTATAAAACTCATTTTGATAAACGCAATGTAAAAGTAGTCGCTTTAAGTGTTGATGGTGTAGAATCTCATCATGATTGGATTAAAGATATTAATGAAACGCAACATACTACTGTAAACTTTCCAATTATTGCTGATGAAGATAGAAAAGTTTCTGAATTATACGATATGATACACCCAAATGCCAGCGATAAATTTACTGTTCGTTCCGTTTTTATTATTGGAGATGATAAAAAAATAAAGTTAATGATAACCTATCCTGCATCTACTGGGAGAAATTTTGATGAAATATTACGTGTTATTGATTCTCTGCAATTAACAGCATATCATAAAGTTGCAACGCCTGCTAATTGGGTGAATGGGGATGATTGTGTTGTGTCTCCGTCCATTGCAACCGCCGACATACCTGCAATTTTCCCAAAAGGTTTTAAAGAAATTAAACCTTATTTAAGAATAACTCCACAGCCTAATTTAGATTAACATAGGCTGTTAATAAATTTTAAGAATACTATTGTTTAACTAATGCGGTTGCATTATATTTGCCATATATTTTTAATGGATACTCACAATTATGTTTGATTTTGATCAATATTTAGGATTTTTAGCTTTTTTAACCATTTTAACAATTGGTTTTTGGTTAATGATATTTTTAATCACCTTTGTAATTCCTTATTGGATTGGAGGTTCTTTGATTGAACGTTTAAAAGAAATTAGAGAAGAGAAAAAAGCGAAACGAGAAAATTCGAAATAGTCATTTATAATTTTATAAAAAAAGGGAAGCTAATTTTAGCTTCCCTTTTTTATTTGGTTCTTTATTTTTCGTGGGTTATCCTTCAAAATCCATATCCGTACCACCGCCATTTTGATTACCGCGCTCACCGTTTTGTTTCTTCTTTTGATTAAACCTATAGGTGAAAGAAAGGTTAAAACTTCTTTGTCTCCATTGGAATTCACTATCACTATAAAATGTAGAAGTAGTTGATTCCATGACTCTTTTTCTACTATTAAACAAATCACTAATGTTAAAAGCTAAGGATGCACTATCACCAAAAAAATCTTTGCTGAAAGCTAAATCGGTAGAAAACATCCCTTTTCTTATGTTTTGTGCATCTTGACTCGGACCCATATAGAAAACACGAGTTTGCCAATCTATATTTCCTGGAAGTGTATATTTATTATTTATTCTTGCAAACCAACTTAAATTATCTGCATCAAAGTTAGTTCCATTATAGTCGCCTTTTGTAATAGATTGGAATAAATTAAAGTTTCCATTTAAATTCCATTTTTTTGTTGGTCTGTAAGTAACTGTAAATTCAAATCCAAAGCGATCATTTGTTGCTAAGTTTATAGGTGTTCTTCTTATCACAGGTACTTCGGTACCTCCAACAATAGCTGTTGTGCCAGTATCTTCCGATATAAATGTGAAAACATCAGTGGCATGTTCATAATAAATAGAAGAATTTAATACTATTTTTCCGAATCTATTTAAATATCCTAAATCGACTTTATTAGAATAGCTAGGGTTGATGTCTGGATTTCCTTGAAATAGGTTTGTAGCACTGCTACGAGATGGAAATGGATTGATAAAACGTGAACGTGGTCGGCTAATTCTTCGATTATATCCAAAGGTTAAACTTTGTTTATCGCTAAATTCATAGCCTAAATTAACAGTAGGGAAAAGACCTAAATACGTTTTTCTTTCAAAATCGCCGCTTGTTATTTGATTTATAGTGATTCTGGAATCTTCCATACGAAGTCCTAATAAATAGGAGAATTTATCTTTTACTTTGCTTCCAAATTGTGTGTATACAGCATTTATATACTCTCGGTATATTAAATTATTGCTTACGTCTGTATCTAAAATATAGGTGCCGTTATTATTAAATTCAAGACTATAATCGGTGTCTAATTCATTAAAATTACCTCTATAGCCTAATTCAAATTGACTTGCTTCGCCTATTGGTACAACATAATCTGTTTGTAATAATATGTTTTTTTGTGCTTCTAAAGTTTGTACGCGTTCTGCATCATCACCATCTTGAGAAATTATAGAAAACTCGTCTTCATTGCTGTTTTCAAATTGAAAATCGAATGATAATTTATGCTCTGAATTTCCATTAAATTGTTTGTCTAAATTCACAGAATATTGGATGGTTTTATCATCTTCTGTCTCTGGATCGAATCGATAAGACTGATTTATTAAATTTCCATTACTATCAAGTTCATTAATAGTATTTGTTGATTCACTTGTATTATCACTATTACGATATACAACAGATGTTGTTAACGAAGTAGTTTCATTAATATACCATTCCATACCGGTATTGGTGGTTAACCCTTTTCGTACTCTATCAAAATCTCTGTATTCGTTTATAAAGGTACTTGGGTCGCTACCATTAAAATATTCTGTTTCAGTAGTTGACTTACCTGGTGATTCCCTGTAATCGTAACCAGTGGTATTAAAAAAGTTAAAATCTCCTGTTCTGTAATTAATATTTCCAGAAACACCAGCCGTTTTAGGGAAACCAGAATTTATGGTTATGGCGCCGTTAAGTCCTTGTAGTTTGCTTCGTCTAAGGATGATATTTAAGATACCTCCGGTACCTTCGGCATCGTATCTTGCAGAAGGGGAGGTGATTACCTCAACACGCTCAATAGCATCGGCAGGAAGTTGTCGTAGTGCATCGGTGGAGTTTAAACCAACCAAGCCCGATGGTTTTCCGTTAATTAAAATTCTAACGTTTTCATTTCCTCTTAAAGCAACGTTACCTTCTACATCGACAGAAACTGATGGGATGTTATCTAAAACATCACTCACTGTTCCACCTCTTACCGTTAAATCTTTACCAACGGTATATATTTTTTTGTCGAGTTTAAGTTCAACCGTAGTACGTTCGGCAATAATTTCAACTTCTCCTAAAGACTCAAAATCGATTTCTAAAGAGATGAGGCCAAGGTTAATATCAGAATCAATTTGTTTCTTTAAAATACTTACTTTTTTGTAAGAAATATATTCTATGTTGATATTATATAGACCGTCTTCTATTTTTATGCTAAACTCACCATTTTCATTGGTTATCCCACCATCAACGACTTTATTTTCCTTTAAACTGAAAAACGAAATGGTCGCATATTCCAAAGGTAATTTCGTTTCTTTATCAATAACTTTTCCAGTAATAAGAATGTTTTTAAAGTTATTTGGTAAACCATAAAACATAAAAGAAAATGTAACTGTGAATATTAAACTTAAATAAAATTTATTCATATTTTTTTATTTAGAAAGAGCAAAATTAGTATAAGGTAAATGGTTCGAAGTTAAAACTTTGTTAAAAGAATATAAAAAAAGGTTAAACAAAAAATAATTAGACACTATAAAATCTTTAACTTGATTAAGGAATATACCTTTAACAAAAAAAAATTCCTTTGATATTTTATAAAAAAAGCAGCAATTAAATTTTAATATATTAATCACGGCAATTTACTACTTGGACTTATAAAAATCCCCAAAGTTTAATGGAGTTTTGTTAAAAAAAAGTTAATTAATCTAAGCTATAATTTAATCGGTTATTAAATTATTCCTGATATTTTTTCAGTGGGTCTTCCAATCACTGCTTTGTTTACCATTAATAACTATTGGGCGTTCAATTAAGCTTTGGGTTTTTAACCATAGCATCAATTATTTGGTCATCGGTTAAGGTTTTGTTTTTAAACTCTGTTTTCCAAATAGCTTCGTTTTTTCTAACTAAATCAATTGGTTTTATTGCTAATAGTTTAATTATTTCTTTAAGTTCTTTAGTGGTTAAAGTATCTTCAAGATATTTTACAATTTCGAATGGCTTTCCAGATTTTTCAAGAAGTTCTAATCCGCAACGCGATTTACTACATCTGTTATTGTGAAGAATTTTTATCATGATATGTTAATATTATAGGTTTTTAATTGTTGAATAAGTTCTTCTGGATTTTTAAAAAGAATGCCATTGATACCTAAAGCATTGGCGGCATCAATGTTTCTTAAATTATCATCAATAAATACTGATTTTTCAGGAATGATATTGAATCTATTTAAAGTAATTTCATAAATATCTTTAAATGGTTTTCTGGTTTTTTCATCTCCTGAAACCACTATACCTTCAAACCAATTTAAAAATTCAAAACGTTTTTGTGCAATAGGAAAAGTTTCATTACTCCAGTTGGTTAAAGCAACTACTTTGTAGTTATTAGATTTTATAAGTGCTTCGAGAATTTTAACACTACCTTCAATTGCTCCACCTAACATGTTTTCCCATTCGCCATAAAACATTCTAATATAACGTTCGTAATCTGGGAATTTTTCAACTAAATCTTGTGTAGCTTGTGCTAAAGGATAACCAGCATCTTGATTTTCGTTCCAATCGTTTGTGCAAATCGTATCAAAAAACCAGTCCATTTTTTCTCTATCGCCATTAAAAGCATCTAAAAAAACGTATTCTGGATTCCAGTCGATTAAAACACCGCCGAGGTCGAAAATAATAGTATCAATTTGTTTCATAATCTTTCTTAAATCCTTCCAAATAAGGGACTTTTTTAATTTGTTTTACAAATTTGATGTATCTTCTTGTTTTTGTCCCATCATCATTAAATAAGCTTTTAAAAATGGGTCAATATAACCATCCATTACTGCATCTACATTACTGGTTTCATGACCAGTTCTAACGTCTTTAACCAATTTGTATGGTTGCATGACATAGTTACGAATTTGACTTCCCCATTCAATTTTCATTTTACCAGCTTCAATATCATCACGTTGTGCCATTTGCTTTTGCAGTTCAATTTCATAGAGCTGAGATTTAAGCATTTGTAAAGCTCTGGAACGGTTATCGTGTTGCGAACGTGTTTCTGAACATTGTATTTGAATTCCTGTTGGTTTATGCGTTAACTGAACTTTGGTTTCCACTTTATTTACATTTTGTCCACCAGCACCACTAGAACGTGCTGTGGTAATTTCAATATCGGCAGGGTTTATTTCAATTTCAATGGTGTCATCTACTAAAGGATACACATAAACCGATGCAAAACTGGTATGGCGTTTCGCATTGCTATCAAACGGTGAAATACGTACTAAGCGATGAACGCCATTTTCTCCTTTTAACCAACCAAAAGCAAAATCACCTTCAATTTCTACAGTCACTGTTTTTATACCTGCAACATCACCTTCTTGAAAGTTGAGTTCTTTTACTTTAAATCCACTTTTTTCCGCGTACATTAAGTACATACGCATGAGCATACTTGCCCAATCGCAACTTTCTGTACCACCAGCACCGGCAGTTATTTGTAATACAGCACTTAAACTATCGCCTTCTTCAGAAAGCATGTTTCTAAATTCGATATCTTCAAGTAAATTAAATGCTTTATCGTATCGTTTTTCAACGTCTTCTGCAGTCGATTCTCCTTCTTTATAAAACTCGTATATGACTTCTAAATCTTCGGTAAGTGTTTTGGCAGTATTATAATCTTCAACCCATTTTTTAGTAACTCGGAGTGATTTCATGATGGCTTCGGCAGCTTTGGCATCATTCCAGAAGTTGGGGTCGAAGGTTTTTTCTTCTTCGTTCTGTATTTCAATAAGTTTTCTATCTACGTCAAAGATAGTGCCTAAGTTTGTCAAGGCGGGTGTTAAGATCTTTAATTTGATCGGAAGTTATCATAGGTATATTTTATTTTGAACAAAAATAGGATTTTATAGTAAGATTTCATTTTAATATATGCTTAAATAATTGTTTGTAGATAAAAAATGTTTTCATCTACAAATACTTCTTTTAATAGTTTTTATAAGCAATTGAAAGTATTTATTAGCATTTTAGAATTATTTTTCGAATATTAGTCCTTTCAAAATAATTTCTATTTTCAAGATTATTTTTTAAGAATAAACTTTAATGAAACAAAGCATAAAACATTTTTCTGTTCTTATACCAGAGAGTGAAAACGCGTTTATGACGGTTGTTGTAAATTGTTTGGCTCAAAAGAAAAACGTTAAAATATATGTTATTTCAAACTTACCATTTTCAGAAATAAGTCATTCTAATAAATTTTCAAATTTCGCTTATTACCCTAAAACAAATAATGAAATCGATTGGTTATTAAACATTGAAAAAGAACTTGAAAAACACAAGATAGACCTCATTTTACCAGTTGATATTTTTGGTATACGAACTCTAATAAAAAATAAGGATAGTATTTCTTTTGAAAATAAAATTGGAATCTTACCGACACTAGAAAGTTTTGATAAATCAGATAATAAGTCTTTATTGGCAAAACATTTGATAAAATATGGTATTCCTTGTCCAGAGACTTACTTTTACTCAAAGCAAGAATTACTTAAAAATATAATTAAAGACTATCCTATATTGATTAAACCAGCACAAGGGGTTGATACTGGTGAAGGGATAATTAAGTTTAACCATTTTTCTGAATTAAGAAGTTATTTGTTAGACAAGGATTTGAATTATCAATTTATAATTCAAAAGTTTGTTAAAGGTTATGATATTGATTGTAGTGTTCTTTGCGAAAATGGAAAAATACTTGCTTCCACTATTCAAAAAGGGACATTAGCATCTGAACATTTGTATGCACCGCCAATAGGTTTAGAGTTTTTGAATAATAATGAAATAGAAGGAACAATAAAGAAACTCATGAAATCGCTTAATTGGTCGGGGGTGGCACACGTTGATTTGCGTTATGATGAAAATGAGAATGATTATAAGATAATAGAAATAAATCCAAGATTTTGGCAAACAACTGAAGCTTCAGAAATTGCAGGTGTAAATTTTCCTTATCTATATTTATTGAAAAGTTTAAATGAAGAATTTGAAATGCCAATATATAAACACGTGAAATTTCTAAATTTATTTGGACTTAAAAAGAGTGTTAAAAACGATGTGTTTTTTATTTTTAAATTTAAATTTATCTTTAATAACACTACAATTAAATATTATAAAAAAGACCCATTGCCTTTGATATATATAGTCTACACAAAGGTAAAAAACCTCTTTAAATGATGTGTTTATAAAAATATGATCAAACGTTTAGATTTATACGAAATATTTTTAAATCATTTTAATTTAGTTAAGATTGTTTGATATGCAGTTATTGAAAAAAATAACATCCAATTTATTAATCCAATAAATTTAAAACCGTCTTCAATAAAATATTCTAAACCACTACTTTCAAAAATTAAATCTATACAAACGGATAAACCAAAAAAGCCAACAGCTAAAACTAAAAAGACATAGAGACTGTTTAAAATAATTTTATAAAATTTAATAATATACCAAAGTAAAAATATAGCATAAATAGTAAATGTTAGAGGCTGTGCGATTTTAAAATTTTTAAAAGAATAAAATATATAGTCATGAAACATAAAAAAGTCATCAATTAATAAAATATTTGTAAAAATTGCAGAGCTTAGAAAAAATAGAGCATTTTTTTTATCGTTTATTTTAAACAAAATAACCGCAGAGAAATAACAAATAGTAGCGGTAAAACTCCATATAAGAACTCCTATATTTGATAAAAACCCAACGAAAGGATGAGCATTAAAAGTTAATGCAGGATCTCCGGTGAGTTTTTCAAATGGAATATTGAATTTGTAATTTATAAAATAAATTCCACTCAATATAAGTATAACTAAAATATAGTTGATAAATATAAAATGGGGTATTTTATCCTTTTTAAATAATTGTTTAATTTTAATAAATTCAGAATTTAAAATAGTCATTTTGGATTATTTTTATAAAATATATTTTCCCTTATTAAATTTAAACTTAACCAAAACATTAAGGTAATATAAATTTTTTAGTTAATTAGCATGAATAAACGTCTATGAGAATAAAAAGCATGAATATTTTATCTAAATAAAAAATAAATGATAATAGACCTTAGAAGCGACACCGTTACAAAACCATCAAAAGACATGTTGGAAGCCATGATGCAAGCCAAAGTTGGTGATGATGTGTTTAGAGAAGATGAAACCGTTAACCAATTAGAGACTCGTATTGCCAACATGTTTGGTAAACCAAGCGCCTTGTTTTTTCCTAGTGGGACTATGGCAAACCAAACCGCGCTAAAGCTCCATACCAGTCCTGGCGACCAGATAATTTGTGACAAATATGCACACATTTATAATTATGAGTCTGGCGGGGCTTCTTTTAATAGTGGCGTTTCATGTAAATTAATTGATGGCAATAGAGGGATGTTTACTGCTGAACAGGTTTTAGAATCGATTAATCCCGATGCTTATTATTACAGTCCGACGCGATTGGTTGAAATTGAAAATACAGCCAATAGAGGAGGAGGTTCTTGTTGGGATTTTAATGAAATTTTAAAAATCAGAAAAGTCTGTGACGAAAAAGACTTAGGATTTCATTTAGATGGTGCTAGAATATGGAATGCATTAGTTGTTAAAAATGAAACTCCAAAACAATATGGAGAAGTTTTCGATACCATATCTGTATGTTTAAGCAAAGGTTTAGGATGTCCGGTTGGATCGGTTTTGGTTGGTGATGAAGCTATTATGAAAAACGCACTTAGAATTCGAAAAGTTTTTGGTGGCAATATGCGACAAGCTGGATATTTAGCCGCCGCGGGACTTTATGCTTTAGATAATAATATGAACAGATTGGTAGAAGACCATAAAAAAGCAAAAGAAATAGGAGAGGAGCTATCTAAATTATCAATAATTAAAACAGTTGAACCTATTGAAACCAATATTGTGATTTTCGAGCTAAATAAAAATGTAAACGAAAAAGATTTTATTCAAAAACTAAAAGAATAAAAACATTCAAATAATTGGTATGGGCACCAATAAACTCAGAATTGTTACACATTTAGATTATACTGATGCTATGCATAATAAGATGTTAGATAGTATCAATAAATTAACATTTTAAAGAGTATTTGGTAACATTCCATTAACATTCAAACCAGGTTAACATATTAATTTCGTTAAAATTTTTATGATAAATAAAATGATAAAAAAGTATCGTGTTTTAGTATTTTTATTAATGTTTTCTTTATTGATTCAGGCACAAACTATTGTAGTACAGGAGAATGTTCAAACTACTGAAAAGAAACCGGTTGCACTAGATAAAAAATGGTTTGAAACCATCAGTTTGAGGGGTTATATGCAAGTAAGATATAATAGACTGCTCGAAACTAACCCAGATTTAGGTTGCGAACAGTGTGATAGATCTTGGGGAGATAATAATGGGTTATTTATTAGACGAGGTCGATTAGTATTTTCTGGAAATGTACACGATAGAATATACATCTACATTCAGCCTGATTTTGCATCGTCTGCTTCAACTACTAGTAATAATTTTTTACAAATAAGAGATGCCTATTTTGATTTAGCGTTTGATTCAAAAAAAGAATACAGATTAAGAGTTGGTCAAAGTAAGATTCCTTATGGGTTTGAAAACATGCAATCAAGTCAAAACAGATTATCCTTAGATAGGAATGATGCGATAAATAGTGCTATTGTGAACGAAAGGGATTTAGGTTTGTTTTTCTATTGGGCTCCAAAAGAGAAAAGAGACCTGTTTTCTAAATTAGTAAAGGATGGACTTAAAGGTTCGGGAGACTATGGGGTGTTTGGTTTTGGTATTTATAATGGTCAAACAGCAAATAGAGCAGAGGCTAATGATAACCAACATGTAGTTGCCAGAGTGTCTTATCCATTTGAATTTAAAAATGGTCAAATTTTAGAAGCAGGACTTCAAGGATATACCGGAAAATATGTACTTCACTAGTGTAACGAATACCGTGATTGTAAATAATGACAAAGAATATTTAGATGAAAGAGTTGCCGCAAGCATTGTATTATATCCGCAACCTTTTGGGTTGCAAGCTGAATATAATATTGGTACAGGTCCGGAATTCAATAAATTAAATAATACGATCGAACAAAAGTCATTACACGGTGGTTATATTCAAGCATTTTATAATTTAAAAGTAGATAGAACAAGTCATATTACCATTTATTAAATATCAGATATATAGAGGTGGTAAAAAACATGAATTAGACGCGCGAAGTTATGAGGTTAATGACTTAGAAATTGGAATTGAATATCAACCTTTTAAAAATTTTGAAGTTGTAGCAGATTACACCATATCAAAAAGAAGGTATGAAGATGCTGTTAAATTAAATAATCTTCAAGAAGGAAACTTGCTCAGGTTGCAATTGCAAGTTAATTTTTAGTTAAAACCAAAACAGAAGCTATTCAGCTTCTTTTTTTTATTTAAACATATCCATACCCGGAATATTCGGCATGCCTTCTTTAGCTACCGCAGCAAGTTCTGTTTCGTTTACATTGGTGGCTTTTTCAATGGCTTTATTCAATGTAAGAATTAAGTAATCTTCCAGTTGTTCTTTATTATTTAACAACGCGTCATCAATGGTCTATAGATTTTATTTTTCTATTGGCAGTCAACGTAATTTTAAGTTTGTTATCACTGCTTTTTTCGTCAATTAAAACCGTATCTAATCGCTTTTTGGTTTCTTCAACCTTTCTTTGGGTTTCTTTAAGTTTCCCCATCATTCCCATCATATCTCCAAACATAATTTTATAATTTATTATTTGTAACACTGCGAATTTTATCGAGATTCTGCTAATTGTCAAAATCGGGAATCAATTAAAGAACTTAATAAGTACTTTAATACTACAAAGCTATTTAATTTTTATATTTTTGCGCACTTAATTTAAGAATAATATGTCGTTGAAAAACAACTTTATAGCACCTCAAGCAACTAAAAAGTCAAAAAAACTAGTTAAGCATAAAGATGTTAGGATAGATAATTACTATTGGTTAAACGATAAAGAAAACCCTGAAGTGATTGATTATTTGAATGCTGAAAACAGCTATACAAAGCAAGTTATGCAGCATACAGAAGCTTTTCAGAAAGATTTGTTTGAAGAAATGAAAGGTAGAATTAAGGAAGATGACACTTCAGTACCTTATAAATTTAATGGGTATTGGTATATTACTAGATTTGAAAAAGGACAAGATTATCCAATTTATTCTCGCAAGAAAGAATCTTTAGATGCGCCAGAAGAAATCCTTTTTAATTGTAACGACATGGCAAAAGGTTTTACTTTTTTTAATTTAGGAAGTATATCCATAAGTCCAGATAATACCATGGCCAGTTTTTCAATTGATACGGTTGGAAGAAGACAATATACCATTCAAATTAAAAATTTAGTTACAGGTGAAATTTATTCAGATAAAATATTGAATACTACAAGCAGTTCTACTTGGGCAAATGATAATAAAACCTTATTTTATTGTGTGAAAGATGAAGTGACTTTGCGTTCAAATAAAATTTTCAAACATAAATTGCATTCTGGTACAAGAAGATTTTGAAGTTTATCATGAAAACGATGATACATTTAACACTTTTGTATATAAATCTAAGTCAAAAAAATATATCATTATTGGTTCATCTAGTACACAAACATCTGAATATCGGTTTGTAAATGCAGATACGCCTGATGGCGATATTTAAAGTATTTCAAAAGCGTAAACGTGATTTAGAATACAGTATAGCGCATTACGAAGATAGTTTTTACATTATAGCAAACGGGGATGGTGCAACTAATTTTAAATTACAAAAAACCAGTGAAACCAAAACAGAAAAGAAATTTTGGAAAGATGTTATTCCTCATAGAAAAGATGTTTTATTAGAGGATATTGAAATTTTTAAAGATTACTTAGTCGTAAACGAACGTGAAAACGGACTCAATAATTTACGAATAATGAGTTGGGATGGTAAAGAAGATTATTATTTACCTTTTGAAAGTGAAACTTATACCACTTATATTGGCAATAATCCCGATTTTGATAGTGATATGCTGCGTTATTCTTATAATTCCTTAACCTCACCAAGTTCTGTAATAGACTATAATTTAAGAACGAAACAAAGTGAAATTAAAAAAGAACAGGAAGTTTTAGGCGGTAAGTTTAAAAAAGAAAATTACGATTCTAAACGTATTTGGGCAACAGCAAGAGATGGTGTAAAGGTTCCAATTTCTTTGGTTTACAAAAAAGGCGTTAAGTTAGATGGAACAAGTCCATTATTACAATATGCTTATGGTTCTTACGGTTCAACCATAGATCCTTCATTTTCAAGTGTACGATTAAGTTTGTTAGATCGTGGGTTTATTTATGCCATTACGCATGTTCGTGGTGGTGAGTATCTGGGACGAGATTGGTATGAAAACGGAAAATTATTAAATAAACTAAATACATTTTACGATTTTATTGATTGTTCTAAGTTTTTAATAAAGGAAAAATACACATCTTCAAAACATTTATATGCTTATGGAGGTTCTGCAGGAGGTATGTTAATGGGAGCCATTATAAATATGAACCCAGAATTATATCATGGTATTTTGGCGGCGGTTCCTTTTGTAGATGTGGTTACCACTATGTTAGACGATTCTATTCCATTAACAACGGGGGAATATGACGAATGGGGTAATCCTAATAAATTAGAATTTTATAACTACATGAAATCCTATTCTCCTTACGATAATGTTGAATCAAAAGCATATCCTAATATGTTGGTTACAACTGGTTTGCACGATTCTCAGGTGCAATATTGGGAACCAGCTAAATGGGTGGCCAAACTAAGAGAATTAAAAACGGACACTAATATATTACTATTGCATACAGATATGGATTCAGGTCATGGCGGGGCTTCAGGACGTTTTGAAAGTTTAAAAGAAGTGGCTTTAGAATACGCGTTTTTGTTAGAATTAGAGGGAATACATGGTTAACTAAAAAAAAAGTTTTACTTTTGTCAGGTTTTAAGCTACAAATATTATTTATTTTTATTGCAGTGGCTTCTAAAAAGCATTTATGAAACACAGAAATCAAGTTTTTGATAATGTATTGGATTTAGTAGGTAATACACCGCTTATTAGACTTAATAAAGTAGCTTCAAAATTCAAAGGTAATTTTTACGCAAAAGTAGAATCTTTTAATCCGGGGCAATCTTCAAAAGATAGAATAGCAACTTATATAATAGACGAAGCAGAAAAAAAAGGAATTTTAACTCCTGGTGACACTATTATTGAAACAACCTCTGGGAATACAGGTTTTAGTCTTGCTATGGTTAGTATTATTAAAGGATACGATTGTGTTCTTGCGGTTAGTTCAAAATCTTCGGCTGATAAGATTGATATGCTAAAAACCATGGGAGCTAAGGTTTATGTGTGTCCTGCACATGTAAGTGCAGACGATCCAAGATCTTATTATGAAGTAGCCAAAAGATTACATAGCGAAATAAAAGGTTCTGTTTATATTAATCAGTATTTTAATCAACTGAATATAGATGCACATTACGCCTCTACAGGTCCGGAAATTTGGAAACAAACCGAAGGTAAAATTACACATTTAGTAGCTTGTAGTGGAACTGGAGGAACTATTTCTGGAACAGCAAAATATTTAAAAGAGCAAAATCCAAATATTAAAATAATTGGTGTTGATGCTTTTGGTTCGGTAATTAAAAAATATCATGAAACCAGAGAGTTTGATGAAAAAGAAATTTATCCTTACAGAATTGAAGGTTTAGGCAAAAATTTAATTCCAACAGCAACAGATTTTGATGTTATTGATGAATTTGTTAAAGTAACCGATGAAGAAAGTGCTCATACGGCAAGAGAATTAGCAAGAACAGAAGGTTTGTTTGTAGGTTATACTTCAGGAGCAGCAATGCAAGCAGTAAAACAATTAGGAGAAGGAGAATTTAAAGAAAACGATTATGTGGTTGTTATTTTTCCAGATCATGGTTCACGATATATGAGTAAAGTTTATAGTGATAAATGGATGAAGGAACAAGGTTTCTTTGATAGTATTAATGAAGCCGCTGCCCAAAATATTGAGTACATAAAATAATTAATTTGTAAGTATAATAAAGAGATAACTTTTTTTTTGTAAGCTAAAAGTCATTTCTTTTTTTATTTAACAAATAATTGAACATAAAAATTATGTACAAACAATATAAATATTTAATTTTGCATCAACTAACTAAGAACTAAAAAAGCTTTCATTGAAAATTATAAAGCACAATTCTGTGTTTTAGTTTCCTTCTAAAGCCACTTCCAGTTAATAGTTAATCTTAATTTTAATAGCAATAAGATTTATAGTAAATGAAAGATTTATTTGAAAAAATTTATAAAGACAAAGGTCCGTTAGGAAAATGGGCTTCTCAGGCTGAAGGTTATTTTGTATTTCCTAAATTAGAAGGACAGATTTCAAACAGAATGAAATTTCAAGGAAAAGATGTTATTACTTGGAGTATAAATGATTATTTAGGATTAGCAAATCATCCAGAAGTTCGAAAAGTAGATGCAGAAGCTGCTGCAGATTATGGTTCTGCTTATCCAATGGGAGCAAGAATGATGTCTGGTCATACAGATTTGCATGAAACACTTCAAAATGAATTAGCTGAATTTGTTAATAAAGAAGCAGCATATTTTTTAAATTTTGGTTACCAAGGTATTGTGTCTACTATTGATGCTTTAGTTTCTAAAGATGATATTATTGTTTATGATGTTGATGCACATGCTTGTATTATTGATGGTGTTCGTTTACACATGGGTAAACGTTTTACTTATAAGCATAATGATGTTGAAAGTTTAGAAAAGAACTTAGATAGAGCCACTAAAATGGCAGAACAAACAGGAGGAGGTATTTTAGTTATTTCTGAAGGTGTTTTTGGAATGCGAGGTGAACAAGGAAGATTAAAAGAAATTGTAGCACTTAAAAAGAAATATAATTTCAGATTTTTAGTTGATGATGCTCATGGTTTTGGAACCTTAGGTAAAACAGGAGCAGGAGCAGGAGAGGAGCAAGGTGTGCAAGATGATATTGATGTTTATTTTGCAACTTTTGCAAAATCTATGGCTAGTACAGGTGCTTTTATTGCTGGTGATAAAGAGATTATAGATTATTTAAAATATAATTTACGTTCTCAAATGTTTGCAAAATCATTGCAAATGCAATTGGTTGTTGGTGCTTTAAAAGCGTTTAGAAATGCTTAAAACAATGCCAGAGTTAAAAAAAAACTTTGGGAAAAATGTTAATGCATTACAATCTGGATTTAAAGAAAGTGGTTTTGATATTGGAACTACTCAAAGTTGTGTAACTCCAGTATATTTAAAAGGAAGTATTCCTGAAGCAATGGCTTTAGTTAAGGATTTACGTGAAAATTACGGAATATTCTGTTCTATAGTGGTTTATCCTGTAATACCTAAAGGATTAATTTTATTAAGATATGATTCCAACAGCAACTCATACTTTAGAAGATGTTAAAGAAACTTTAGATGCTTTTGATGCTATTAGAACACGATTAGATAATGGAACATATAAGCGTTTGTCTGCTGCTGTAATGGCTGCAATGGGTGAATAATATATAGATAGATTATTATAATAAAAAAGAGCTCATTAATTGTAGCTCTTTTTTTGTTATATATCTTTTCTAAAAGTTTTTCTTCTGCTATAAACATCAGGATCAAAATGTTTCCATATTTGATGTATGGCATAATTGTCTTCTAATTCAGGAGTTCTAAAACAGGTTTAATGCCTTTTTCTTTAAAAGTATTATAATATTCATTAAAAATTACAGCATGAACACCTTTATTTTGATAATCAGGATGAATACCAATTAAATAGAAAATAACATCTTTACTATTTTTTTTTGCATTTAAAATATGTCAAAATCCAAAAGGAAATAATTTTCCTTTATTTTCTGTAAAGCTTTTGCAAATGCAGGCATTACAATAGCAAAACCAATTAGTTTATCATCTTTATCAACCACAAATTTGATATATTCAGGATTTATAAAACTGATAAATTTCTTTTTAAAATATTCTTTTTGAATATCGTTAATAGCAACAAAAGAGGATAATGACGCATAGCTTTCATTAAATAAATCAAACATTTTATCAGCATAAGGCATAACTTCACTTCGTTTTAGTAAATTTTAAGGCTTTCAGTTGATAACGTCTTTTAATAAGTTCTTGAGCTTTAAAAAAGAATTCTGGTTTTACATTTTCAAAAGGAAATTTACTTTCAGAATATGATTTTTCAACTATATAGCCCGCTATTCATAATGCTTTACATAATAGGGATGATTATACCAAGTAATCATGGTCGCTATATGATCAAATCCTTCAGTCATAACTCCAACTTTGTCTAAATTTGAAAAACCAACAGGACCTTCACATAATCTAGATTATGTTCTTTTCCAATAATTTCTAACTTTATCTAAACAATGCTTTTGAAACTTCTAAATCATCAATAAAATCAAACCAACCAAAACGCATTTTTTTTAAGTTTTGATTTTTTACTTCTAGCCAATTAATAATGGCAGCAACACGACCAACAATTTCATTATTTTTATAGGCTAAAAATAATCGAGCTTCTGCATCATTAAAAACAGGGTTTTCTTTTTTGTTAAAAGTTTTCATTTCTTGACTAATAATAGGAGGTACCCAATATTTAGAATCTTTATAAAGTTTAAAAGGAAATTTTACAAAAGCCTTTAATTCTTTTTTAGTTTTTACTTCTTTAATTGTAATCATATTATAATGTCGTAAATCTCATTAATTAAAAATCTATTGGTCTTTTCTTTATTCTTTTTGTTGTAATCTTCTATGACATCAGTTGTTTTCTTTGCTTTTATTTTTGCCTATTGATTTGTCGTTTTCCTTCATCTTTAGCAGAAGTGCCATTATCAATTTCTTTAGTCTTTATGAAAATCTAATCGATAGGACATGCCAAAATTAACACTAAAAACAGAAGGTGTGTCTTTTGTGTTAAAAGTTAAAGCAGTATCTAATTGAAAATCTTTACTCCATAAATAGGCACCACCAAATCTAAATAAATTATCGGCATAAAAATCACTTTTAATTCCTTGAGTTTCTCCAAAAATAACCCATTGTGGACTGAATGAATGTGTTAATGTTAATATATATTGAAAATCAGATTGATCTGTTCCAATTCTATCTTTAATAAAATTCATAACAAATACCCAGCCACCAGAAAAATTATTTTGTGTAGCTATCATAATTTTTGGACTAAAACCTTCAATACCAGGGGCGGTATAAGGATTATTTGCAGTATCAAAATTTGCTCCAGCATAAACTGCAACAGCGGAATTAAGGATTTCCATTTAAAGCGTATGGTTTGCTTTCCAACTGTATAAGTTAGGTTTATCATTTTCAGATTTTTATAAGGATCATAAACTAAATATTTTGCACCAATAGTTAAATTTTTAAAATTGCTCGTTTATCTTCAGCTGAAATATTGGACGTATATGTTTTTGTATCATTTTGATAAGTACCTTCAATATTTAATTCTAATTGTTCCCAAAACAAACCATATCGTGCAGCAAAATCAACTCCAAAACCAGAAACTTCATAACTGGTAGCAGGTGTTCTTTTTTCTTTAATTATATACGGACCAACTTCAAATTGAGCCACATTTGTACCAACAGAAAAGGCACTTCTGGAAACTCCAGGTCTGTTGGAGTTTATAACATCTGTATATTGAGCAAAGGTATACGAGGTTGTTAAACAAAGTAAAATTAGAGAGTAGATTTGATTGGGTTCATAATTATGTTTTTAGTTATCGCAAATTAAATTTTTACGGATTCTTAAATAAAAAGCTAGTTAAGGCTTTTCAAATATAGATATTTTATACTTTTTTTATCATTTTTGAACGTTTTTTAAACACATAGAATTGTATTTTTGTTAAAAATAATTTTTATGTTACAAAAGCATCTGTAACTGGTTTTTAAGAATGATATTTAATAATTGTCTTAGTTTATTATGGATTTAAAATTCTTTCAAGACTTTTTGCGCCTTTCTTTATGAAATATGTTGCTAAAAAAGCAGAGAAAAATTTGGTGGTCAATTTCACCAAAGACAGCAACAGGAACCACCTAAAAAAGAAGGTGAAATAACTATTGATAAAATGCCAAATACAAAAACTTCAAATAAAGATGTTGGTGAATATGTGGATTACGAAGAAATTGATTAATTTTCACAATCATTGATTTTAATACATTTTCATGCAATTTTCAATTAAAAAAATACTTCCACATTTCTTAGTTATTATTAGGATTTGTTATTATTTCTTTAGCATATTTTAGTCCTGTTTTAAAAGGAAAGCAAATTATTTCAAAGTGATATCATGCAATATATTGGAATGAGTAAGCAGCAAAACGATTTTAAAGCGGAAACAGGAGAAGAAACCTATTGGACAAATAGTGCTTTTGCGAGGTATGCCAACATATCAATTAGGAGCAAAATATCCACATAATTATATTAAAAAATTAGATTTAGCACTTACGTTTTTTACCACGACCAGCAGATTATTTATTTCTATATTTCTTGAGTTTTTATATTCTACTTTTGGTTTTAAAAGTCGATTTTAAACTGGCAGCACTTGGTGCTTTAGCTTTTGGTTTTTCAACCTATTTAATTATTATTCTTGGTGTTGGACATAATAGTAAAGCACATGCTATTGCTTATATGCCATTGGTTTTAAGTGGTATATTACTCACGTTTCAACGAAAATATATTGCTGGTTTTTTCTTAACAGCTATTGCCATGGGTTTAGAAATAGTAGCTAATCATTTTCAAATGACTTATTATTTAATGTTTTTGGTTATTGTTTTAGGTATTGCTTATTTAATTGATGCTTATAAAAAAGAAAGTATTACCACATTATTTTAAATCTGTTGGTATTTTAATTGCTGCAGTTATTTTATGCTATAGCTTTAAATGCAACAAGTATTTTGGCAACCCAAGAGTATGTAAAAGAAAGTACACGTGGAAAAAGTGAATTAACTATTAATCCTGATGGTTCACCAAAAGAAGTAACTACTGGTTTAGATAAAGATTATATTACACAATTTAGTTATGGGTATTGGGAAACTTTTAATTTGTTTATTCCACGATTTATGGGTGGTGGAAATGATGAAGATGTTGGTAAAGATTCTGCAACCTATGATGCTTTAGAAAATTAGGAGCTACAACCACGCAAGCAGCTACAAGAATCTAAACATGCACCTATGTATTGGGGAGATCAACCTATTGTTGAAGCACCAGCTTATGTTGGTGCTGTTGTTTTATTTTTATTTGTTTTTGCTTTGTTTTTAGTAAAAGGGCGATTAAAATGGTGGCTTGTTGGTGGAACTATTTTATCATTATTATTATCTTATGGAAAGAATTTAGAGTTTTTAACTGATTTTTTTATTGATTATGTGCCACTTTACAACAAGTTTAGAGCAGTAACTTCAATACAGGTTATTTTAGAATTATGTATTCCTGTTTTAGCAATTTTTGGATTGGTAAGATTGTTTAATGATTTTGAAAAGAAAGAAGATAAACTAAAAGCTTTAAAATATTCTGGTAGTAATTACAGGTGGTTTAGCATTGATATTTTTATTGTTTAAATCATCATTATTTGATTTTGTTGGTGTTAATGATGGTTTTTATCGTCAAAATTACGGACAAGATTTTGTTGATGCTTTAAAAGCAGATAGAAAAACAATTTTTACTCAAGATACTATTAGAACTTTGATTTTAGTTTTGCTTTCTGCGGAGCTTATTTATATGCTATTTAAAAGATAAACTTAAAGAAAAATGGGTAATTATTGTTTTTGGAGTTCTTATTCTTTTTGATTTAGTTGGTGTAGATAGACGTTATGTAAATAATGATGATTTTGTATCAGCAATTCAAGTAAATAAACCATTTGAAGCTAATGAAGCTGATAAAGAAATTTTAAAAGATAACTGCATATTATCAGAGTTTTCGATTTGGTTTCTGGTGCTGCAAAACCATCTTATTTTCATAATTCATTAAATGGTTATAATGCAGCAGAATTAAAACGTTACAGTGAGTTATTTGATTTTTATATTTCAAAAAACAATATTAATGTGTTAAATATGTTTAATACTAAATATATTATTGCAGAAGATGAAGATGGAAATCCAGTTTCCATATACAAATGATGATGCAAATGGAAATGCTTGGTTTGTTAAAAAATTAGAAAAAGTTAATTCTGCAAATGAAGAAATTAAAGCTTTAGATAGTTTAGATACTAAAAATAAAGCGTCTATTTACGACTTCGAATACGGAAGACGTTTTAAAGCATATGAATTGCCAATTTACATGTGGATTCTTTAGCTTCAATTAAATTAATAAACTTAAAACCAAATTATTTAAAATATGAATCAAATAATTCAAATGATGGATTTGCAGTGTTTTCTGAAATTTATTACGGAAATGGATGGAAAACATTTATTAATGGTAAAGAAACAACACATATGCGTGTAAATTATACTTTACGAGGTATGCCAATTCCTGCAGGAAATCATATTATTGAATTTAAATTTGATCCAGATGTTGTTAAAACAGGAAGTAAAATTGCTTTAGCAAGTTCTATTTTATTTGGATTGCTATTACTTGGTGGTTTGTTTTTCGAGTTTAAGAAAAAAGTCAACTCTGTCATTCATGTAAAGGCAGGAATCCATTGTAAGTATATTTAATTTCAATCATAAAGATTTCTTTCTTCGAGGGAATGACAAAAATGATAAAAAAAAGTACTTATCATTACTTATTATTGGCCACCAGCAGGAGGTCCAGGAGTACAACGTTGGTTAAAATTTGTAAAATATTTACCAGAATTTGATATTGAACCTATTGTTTATATTCCTGAAAATCCTAATTATCCTATTATGATGAAAGTTTAAATTCTGAAGTTTCAAAAGATATAACTATTTTAAAACAACCTATAAAAGAACCTTATAAATTGGCAGGATTATTTTCAAAAAACACATCAAAAACTATAAGTAAAGGCATTATTTCAGAAGAAAAAAACAAAGTTTTATTGAAAAATTAATGCTTTATATTCGAGGTAATTTTTTTATTCCAGATGCTCGAAAAATTGGGTAAAACCTTCTGTAGAATTATCTTTCAGAATATATTCAAAAAGAAAATATTAAAACTATTATTACTACAGGACCACCACATAGTTTGCATCTTATTGGTTTGCAATTAAAAGAACAACTAGGAGTGAAGTGGATGGCAGATTTTAGAGATCCATGGACAACTATTGGTTATCATAAACAATTAAAACTAACTAAGTCTTCAAAAGAAAAACATAAAGCATTAGAAAAACAGGTTTTAAATACTGCTGATCAAATTATTGTAACAAGTTTCACTACTAAAAAAGAATTTCAACAATTAACAAACAAACCTATTGAGGTTATTACAAATGGTTATGATGATGAATCGGTGGATAAATTTCAGTTGGATTCTAAATTTACATTATCACATATTGGTTCATTATTATCAAAACGAAATCCAGAAGTATTATGGCAAGTTTTAAGTGAATTAATTACTGAAAACAATCAATTTGCAAAAGATTTTCAACTTAATTTTATTGGGGCAGTTAGTGAAAATGTATTAGATTCTATTAAAAATTATAATTTAAGTAATTATATAAATAATGTAGGTTATGTTTCACATAAAGAAGCAATTACATTATCAAAAAAAATCTCAAGTATTGTTGTTAATTGAAATAGATTCAGAAGACACTAAATGTATTATTCCAGGAAAATTATTTGAGTATATGGTTTCTAATAGACCTATTATTGCTATTGGCCCAAAAGGTTCAGATGTTGAAAAAATAATTAAAGAAACCAATACAGGAAACTACTTTAATTATGATGATTATGAATCATTAAAAACAATTATTTTAAAGCATTATAAGGCATTTCAAAATAAAACATTACAAGTACATCCAATAGGATTGCAAAAATACCATAGAAAAGCGCTAACTAAATCATTATCTAAATTATTATAATGGGAATTGTTGCTACTCAATCTTTTAAAAATACGGTATTTACCTATTTTGGTTTTGTTATTGGTGCTATTAATACTTTATTTTTATACACCAAATTTATAACTGATGAATATTATGGAATGGTGGCATTTTTAATGAGTACGGCTAATGTTATGATGCCTTAATGGCTTTTGGTGTGCATAATACATTAGTGAAATTTTATTCATCTTTTAAAACAAGAATCTCATTAAATAGTTTTTTAACTTTAATGTTGTTTTTGCCTTTAGCGTTATTATTCCTATAGGTTTAATGGCTGCTTTTGTTATGAAGTTATTGGCGAATTGTTATCTCAAAAAAATGCAATTATTAAAGATTATTTATGGCACATTTATTGCAGCCATTGCATTAGCTTATTTTGAAGTGTTTTTTGCTTGGGCAAAAGTGCAAATGCAAACGTTTTTGGTAATTTTATGAAAGAAGTATTTCATAGAGTAGGAACCATGTTCTTATTATTTTTATTGTATTTTAAATTGATAGATGTAGAACAATTTATTTTTGGATTAGTTATTATATATATTTTTCGAATTATAATTATGAAGTTTTATGCTTTTAGCATTAAATTTCCGGTGATTACATTTTAAAAAATTAAAAGTTTAAGAGTCATTTTAAAATATTCGTTTTTAATCATTATAGCAGGTTCTATTGCTACTATTATTTTAGATATTGATAAGGTTATGTTAGGTATTATATACCTATTGAAAAAATAGCATATTATAATGTCGCTATTTATATTGCGACTGTTATAGCAGTTCCTTCACGGTCTATGCATCAAATATTATTGCCATTATCAGCTAAATATTTAAATGAAAAAGATAAAGAGTCTTTAAGGATTTATACAAAAGAAGTTCGCAAACTTTATTTATTATTAGTGGATTTATTTTCTTATTATTTTACTGAATATTAATGAACTTTATATCTTATTCCAAGAATTTAGTGGCGGATTTTAGTGTTTTTTTAATAAGAATCGCTAAACTTTACGATTGTTTATTAGGAAGTAATAATGCTATTTTATTTAATAGCGATTATTATAGAATGGTATTGTTTTAGGTGTTATTTTAACTGTTTTAACGGTATTTTTAAATATTTTTTTTATTCCTATATATGGGATTAATGGAGCGGCTTTAGCTACATTTTTAGCTATTTTTATTTATAATTCTATAAAATTATTTTTTGTTTATAATAAATTTAAAATATACCTTTTACTAAAAATACTGTTAAAGTTTTAATGTTATTATATTTGTGCTTTTTTATTTTTGGGATTTTCCTTTTCATCCTATAATTAATATTGCTTTAAAATCATTACTAGTTCGATTTATGTTTTTGTTGTTTTTAAGTTTAATCTTTCTGAAGATATTTCTCGCTTATAAAAAGATATTTGAAGTTGAAATAAAATTACTTAATAATTCATAAAAAGAGATTGCTGCTTCGCAGGAATAAAAAACAGAAAACCCCACGATGTTGCTTTGAGGCAAACTTATCGTAGGGCTTTCCAAACTAACCAACCAAAATTGTTATGATCGTCTTCTTGTAGATTCGATCTTGTATTATTATTACTAGAACTACTTCTGCTTTGTGTAGCTTTTGGTTTGCTGTTGAGATAGATCTAGTTACAGTACGTTCTGTTGTTCTTTGTACTTACTTTCGGTGCACTTCTGAGTTTCTGATATTGCTTTTATTATATGTACGAGAATTGGTGCTATTTGGTTTTTGTATTACTGTATTTTCTCTTGTACGTGTTAGTTACTGTTCTTGAATTATTACTATTCGAGTTTACAGTTCTGTTAGAGCGTTTTCATCGTCTGTTCTTTGACGAATCATTTCTTTGAGTACTAACTCTTGAATCATTCCTTTGAGAATTATCTCTAGAGTCATTTCTTTGAGTATTCACTCTTGAATAATTTCCTTCTGAATTATCTCTACTGATTCTGTTTTCGTTTGAATTATATCTTCTGCTGTCATTTCTATCAGATACTGAGAATTTCTGTCAGAATTTCTATTTACGCTTTTATTGTTATCATAACGTCTTGAATTATTGTTATCTGCAACATCACGTCTAGAGTTTTCATATTTAGAATTCGCATTTCTATTAACTGTAGTTACATTTCTAGAACTTCTATTTACAGTTGCATAGTTTCTATTTCTTGCAATAGTATTACCACGTCTGCTATAAACAGCATGATACAGGTCTGTAATTGTTATAAAACGGTCTGTTATAAACATAACGTACAGGATTGTAATATTGTCTGTAAGGTCTGTTATACACTACACAATAAGTTTCTTGGTGGTAATGCTATAGTAATTGTGCCATGGTCTGTAAACATAATTCTGTTATATATATTTATAAAGCCAGTATAGTGCGAAAACACGTTGTATCTATTATAATGCACATATAAACCACCTACACGAGACACATACCCATAAGTTATTATAATTAATATTTACGTTACCTACTTGATTTACTACGTCCGTAATAATCATAATAAATAGGGGTGTTTTCTATTTGAATAATTGCTCCAAATTCATCATACTGTAACATAGGCATTATAATCGTAACCAGAATTAAAACTGATATTTAGCGTTACGAGTGTCCAATATATACATTTAAACGTGAATTATTTAATATATTAAAATCGAATTGACCATCTCTAAAAACCGAAAACTCAATACCATCCTTCAACAAATATGAAAGAATTACCGTAACCATTAATAAATGTTGATGTTGTATTTGCCTCGTGTTGTTTGTGTCTGCATTAACAGTAAATCCTGAAAGGATTAAAGCTGAAAATAATAAGATAAACTTTTTCATAATATTTGGTTTTAAGGGGTTCGGTTATGTAATTACAAACAGCGTGCCAAAAAAACAGAGCAGGGTTTAATTGGTTGAAAATCAGTTAAATATTTTAATTAACAACTTCTGATAAGTCGAGAGCTTGATTTTGTTGTTGTTGTGGGAAAAATGCTGAAACTTCGTTTAACATTAAAACGATTTCATTTCAAGTCGTTGTGAATTAGTTAAAGATTCAAATTAAATTTGAATAAAAACTATAGAAAATAAAACCCAATAATTCGAGAAGGAAGTCCAATACAAAATATTCAATAAATTTACCACACCCACCAAGGAGCAGAAGATTGCTCCATGTATAACCAAAAGTCAAAAAAACAATGTGCCAAAATCGCAGGCCATAAAGATCCTGTGATATGACGGGAATAACCCAAAAATAGTCCCGCCAAAAATGTATATCCAAATAATTCTAAAGAGCTGTTATTAACGTGCTGTAAGGGAAAAACAAACAACAGCGCTTTGTAGCCAGCATGGGAAACTGACGCCAATACGATGGCTCCTGTTTGGTTCCATTGCTGCGCCCCTCCCTGTACAAATCCCCTAAAGACCACTTCCTCAACAAAACCGATTAGGACAGCCACTATTACAAATGCACCGATTTTTGATGGTATCGCCGGCAAGCCATCTTCGATTCGTGAATAAATGGCAATTACCAAGGATAAAATGATTGCAATCAAAATCCAGTTAAGATGACTTCTTAAAACGCCATAAAGAGGGCGAAAAAACGGATTCTGGGATGTCTCTATAAATAGAATGCATCCAGTACCCTGCCATTAACAAAGCAAATAAAGCCATTGTTTTTATGGGAAAATCAAAATTGATAAACAAAGAAAAAATACATAATGCTCCAGTAAGAGCAAGAGATTTAAATGGGATTCTTTTAGATTTTTCAATCATTGATCCCTATAAGTTTTGGTCTTTAAAAAATAAAACCAGAGACCAGCCAAAGGAATGATAAGCAACAACCAACCTGAACCCAAACAAGCCCCTGAATTTGGAGCAATGATAGTGTTTGGCAATGCCCGTTGTAATTTGACTTTATTAACAGAATCCTTTAAAAAACCATCAGAAAGAGAAAGGTAACGAAGATGATCCAAATTATGGAGCGTTGAATCCATCCCCACTTTACCGAAAACAATAAGGTATTTTAAGTTTTTATAGTTTTTGAAATTACGGTAATCCAAAAGGCTATCGTTATTTTCAAATTCAAGATATTCCAATTCAGGAAAAGAATCCTGAAACACTTTAGGAGATTGCCCCATAAAGGGATCATCAGCGGGATGAAGAGAAAGCCATTTAAGTTTGTTTTTCTTAAAGACATCTGAAATTGAAACTCTCTCCTTGTCGAATTTCAAATGTAGAGACCTTAGGTGTGGATGTTGTACATATATATCATTGAGGATTATGCTATCCGACTCAATGTAAAGTTTCCGTAGATCTTTCAACTTATATAAAGCAGCACAATCAATAGTTCCTCCGTTGTTATCAATAATTGTTAAACTCTCTAAATCAGGATTTTCTCTAAAAAAATAGGAACATATGGAAGTACTGTCTACGTCATTAAATAGAATGATCTCTTTCAAATGAGGAAGGTGAGGAAGGTAACCATTTCCGTCTATTGGAAGGGCAAGCATGAGGGTTTCTAAGGAAGGAAATTTTGCAAGACTTGAAAAGGAAATAGAATCTGTTTTATGCGCAAGTAATAAAGCTCTTGGTTGAAAATATTGGGAAAACCAATGCAAATCACGATTTAAGATGGCTACTGAGTCCATTTCAGAAAAATAAACTAAGTCGACCGTAGGGTTTAGAAGGGCAATTTTTTTTAAATATGGCTTAATGGAATCCCAAATAGGCTCCTCGAATTGGATGGTTCGTAGATGGGAAATTTCTTCTCCTGAAAGTTGGTTAAAGAAGGATAGTGGTGGACTATTCTTTGAGATGGAAATCCCGGTTAAATCCTCATTGATATATATTAATGAATCTAATTCATTAACACGTAGGGTGTCTGCCAATTCTCTACGAACAAAAAAGCCAATATTATTGGTGGAAATCCAGTCTCCGTTGCGTGTCAAAAGGCTCACATAACCTAGGCTGTCCAACGCAGAAAAACTCTTACCAGCGTCTAGCAATCGACTAACGTAAGATCCTTGAAAAGTAATCAACCGAATATCCTCTTCCTCTTTTTCTTTGCATTGCCACAGCATGAGTATGATAATGAAAAGAATAAACGGACTAATGTTTTTTCTACTTACCATTGAGTATTCTCAGGAATTATTCCCTTAAGTCTACTTAAAGATACAAAATAAAGCGTTTGCTAAATTTAATTAATATAATATTATGCAGCCTAAAAAATAGCCTTGAGTTTGTTGGGAACATGAAAGTTTCTGCTAATAGAACTTACTGCTGGTGGATCGTATTATAGAGATGAGTCAATTTGACATATAGTTTTTTCAAGTTGAGGTAACTATTACTCAAACATCTCTTTTTCTATATAAAGTTATTTATTACAAACTAAAGAAACACGTTAATTCAACAATCAAAAAAATCCCGAAACAACAATCAAACGTTTCGGGATTTTTACTGACTAATTCAAAAGATTATCTTTTGTTTTTTTTGTATTTCTTGTCTTTACCATTTTGTTTGTAATAGTAATTATTGTCATCATTATCATAACGATCGTGGTCTCTATCGTAATCATTATTTCCTTTTTTGTTGTTGTGATCCATAGTACAAGATAATGTGCCACACACATTACAATTGTTGTTATAACGGTTTATTTGCCCGTGTATGTTAACAATTTGTCCATAATGGTTATAGTTTACACGTAAACCACCAACTTGCGACAGGGTAGCATTTCTACCTCGGCTATAATCCATAAAAATAGAACCAACACGAGTTATTTTACCATATCTATCGTAGTTTATATACACATCGCCAATACTTCTTATAGTACCATTTCTATCGCGAGAAATGTGTGTGCCTCTTTGTTGCGATGAGTAATTAACACTTACTCGCGGCCCATTATAAGTCGCATTAATAGAACTTCTTCTTGAGTTCGACCCGTAATACGCATCATTATTATTGGTGTTAAAGTCGAAAGTTCCGTCAGGGAAAATTAAAAATTCAACACCGCGCTCTAGAAATACAATAGGTTGTGCGTAACGATAACGTTTATTTTTATCTAATGTAGTAGTGCCATCGTGGATCGTGTGGGTTGTTGCTGCTGTTACCATTGTTATTCCTAATAACATACTGGCAAATAAAAGTACTGTTCTTTTCATAATTCAAATATTTAATTGTTGCCTACTATTTAGCGTTTCGGCGATCGCTACATATTGTTTAGTTTTCAATTTGCGTGCCACAATTTTAAAAATCTGATATTCAACATTATATAAAATTTTATTCTGAAATATATTTTTGTACTTTTATAAAAACCAATCATTTTGATGAAAAAAGGACTTGTTACTTGCGTAAATTGTGAACAAAAATTTGTGGAAGACTTTCAGTTTTGCCCACATTGTGGACAAAAATCGAATGAAGATCTAACATTAGGTGTATTGTTCTATAACACGATAACTAATTATTTTTCGGTAGATGCACGATTTTTTAAAAGTTTTATTCCTTTATTATTTAAACCGGGGTATTTAGCGAAACGCTTTATTGAAGGGAAACGTTTATTGTATTTGCATCCGGCGCAATTTTATTTATTTATTTCGGTGGTGTTTTTCTTTTTGTTTTCGTTTATTCAACGAGAGCAACAACAACAATTTGATGCGCTATTAAGCACCGATTTTGAGAAGCACGTAGGATCTAAATCTTTAGATGCTCATAAAGTCTTAGATTCGGTTAGTATAGAAAATATAGTCAAACCTATCAAAATGAATCAAAAAGCGCTGGGGATTGATGATGTAGATATACAAGGATTGGATTCTTTAGTAAAATTGACAGGAGCAAATCAACCAAAACCGGTTTCTTTTGGTTTTGAGCGCCAAAAAATAGATTCCTTAATTTCTGCGAAGGCTCCAAATGAAGAAATATATAGTGCTATGGGTTTAAGCACGGATGCCAGTAAGTTAACACGAAAATTTTATGCGCAGATACTAAAATTTTATAAACAGCGAGGTGGTGGTATTTTAAGTGCTTTTTATGATACGATTCCGATTGCCTTATTTATTTTATTGCCAATTTTCGCTTTTATATTAAAGCTATTGTTTTATAAAACAGGTAGTTACGCGTATCACTTAGTATTTAGTTTTTACTATTTTTCATTTTTGTTTACAGTATTTAGTATCGTATTACTAACAAACTTTATAATCAATATCCCAGATTGGATAGATTGGATGATTGTCTTCTCGACATTAATCTATTTGTTTTTGGCGGTAAAATATTTTTATAATAAAGGCTGGATTGCTAGTCTGTTTAAAACCTGGTTTGTAACTTTTGTTTATTTTACTATAGTAATTCCAATTGCTTTTGTAATAATAGCTATATCTGCATTTATGTTTTATTAAAGCTTGCCTTTTAAGTATTTCCCAGTTTCGGAGGCTTTAACTTTCACAATCTCTTCAGGGGTTCCTATGGCGACTAAATTACCGCCAGTTTCACCACCTTTAGGGCCTAAATCGATAATATAATCGGCACATTTAATAAGCTCTAAATTGTGCTCAACTACAATTATAGAATGTCCGTTTTCAATTAATGCATTGAATGATTTTAATAGTTTTTGAATATCATGAAAATGCAAACCAGTCGTTGGTTCATCAAAAATAAAAAGGGCATTATCTTTATGAGCACCTTTGCCTAAAAAAGTCGCCAATTTTATGCGTTGCGCTTCGCCACCTGAGAGGGTAGAAGAGCTTTGGCCTAAAGTAACATAGCCCAAGCCAACATCCTGTAATGGTTGCAATTTCGTTTTTATTTTTGTTTGTTTCTTTGCTTCAAAAAAAGCAATCGCATCATCGATGGTCAGGTTTAAAATATCATCGATATTTTTACCTTCAAAATTAACTTCAAGGACTTCTTTCTTGAAGCGTTTTCCTTTACAGGTCTCACATTCTAAATGCACATCCGCCATAAATTGCATTTCAATGGTTACTTCACCTTCGCCTTTGCAAGTCTCACAGCGTCCGCCATCTACGTTAAACGAAAAATGTTTTGGCTGGTAGTTTCTAATGTTGCTTAATTTCTGATTTGAAAATAAAGCGCGAATATCATCGTAAGCTTTAATATAGGTTACAGGGTTTGATCGCGACGATCTTCCAATCGGGTTTTGATCAACAAATTCAATATGTTTAACATTGCTGAAATTACCTTCTAAAGTTGTGAACTGCCCGGGTTTATCTGAGAAATCGGTTAATTTTTTTTGAAGCGCTGGATATAAAATCTTTTTAACCAAAGTGCTTTTTCCACTTCCAGAAACTCCTGTAATAACAGTAAGCATTCCTAAAGGAAAGCGGACATCTATATTTTTTAGGTTGTTTTCGCGAGCGCCAAGAATATCGACATAGTATTTTGAAGTTCTCCGTTTTTTTGGCACTTCAATCTTTAAAGTTTCTTTTAAATACTGAGCAGTTAACGAATTTGAAGCCAAAATATCATCATAAGTTCCGCAGGCTACCACATGCCCTCCAAAAGTTCCTGCTTCTGGACCAATATCTATAATGTTATCGGCAGCTTTCATAATGTCTTCATCATGCTCTACAACAATAACCGTATTTCCTAAACTTTGTAACTGTTTTAAAACCATTATTAAGCGTTCGGTGTCTTTTGGATGTAACCCAATGCTAGGCTCATCTAAAATATACATAGATCCTACCAAGCTGCTACCTAATGAGGTTGCGAGATTTATTCGCTGACTTTCACCGCCTGATAGTGTATTCGATTTTCTATTAAGGGTTAAATAATCTAATCCCACATTGGTTAAGAATGACAAGCGGTTGTTTATTTCTTTCAGTAATCTGTCGGCTATCTGATTATCGTAATCGTTTAATTCTAATTGTTTGAAGAAAATGGTCAATTTATCAATTGGCATTTCAACCAAATCGGTAATGGTAGCGCCTCCAATTTTAATATAATTGGCTTCAACACGTAAACGTTTGCCATTACATGCTTTGCATTTTGTTTTTCCTCGGTAACGGGACAGCATCACTCGGTTTTGAATCTTATATGCTTTAGATTCTAATTCGGTAAAAAATGAATTTAAACCTTCAAAATATTGATTACCATTCCAAATAAGTTCTTTTTGTTCAGCGTTTAATTGAAAATATGGTTTGTGAATAGGAAAATCGAATTTATGGGAGTTATTAACCAACTGGTCTCTATACCAGCTCATACTTTCACCACGCCACGGAAAAATAGCATTTTCATATACCGAAAGTCCGGTATTTGGAATCACCAAATCATCATCAATACCAATAATATCGCCATAACCTTCACATTTTGGGCAGGCTCCGTAAGGATTGTTAAAGCTGAATAGGTGAATATTAGGTTCTAAAAAACTAATACCATCCATTTCAAATTTATTGTTAAATGGGCGTTGTTTATTATCAGTAAGTGTTTCAACCATACATTCACCTTTACCTTCAAAAAAGGCGGTTTGTATGGCGTCTGCTAATCTGTTCTGAAAATCTTCGTCATCTTTAAAAACAATTCTGTCGACTACTAATAAAACGGTGTCTTTCTTTTTAAATAAATTTGTTTCATCAATTCTAATAACCTCATTATTTACTTTAATTCTGGCGTACCCTTGTTGTTGTAAGGCTTTCAGTTTGTCGTCTATGGTGCGTCCTTCTTCCAGATAAATAGGAGCGAGGAGGAGTAGTTTTTCTCCTTCAGGAAATGTTTTCACATAGTTTAAAACGTCTGAAACTGTGTCTTTTTTTACTTCTAAACCAGATACCGGCGAATACGTTTTACCAATTCTAGCAAACAGTAATTTTAGATAGTCATAAATTTCGGTGGTTGTTCCAACTGTTGAACGCGGATTGGTAGAATTCACCTTTTGCTCAATGGCAATCGCTGGCGCAATGCCTTTAATATAATCTACTTTTGGTTTATTTAATCGTCCTAAAAACTGACGTGCATAACTCGACAAGCTTTCAACATAGCGTCTTTGTCCTTCTGCGTAAAGCGTATCGAAAGCTAAACTGGATTTTCCAGAACCCGATAATCCTGTAATTACCACTAATTTGTTTCTTGGTATAACTACATCTATATTTTTTAAATTGTGCAGTTTAGCACCTTTAATAATGATGTTTTCTTTAGGATTTACTTCCGAAATATTAATGTTCATAAACTTTTCTAGGAATAATTTTGCAAAGATACCATAAGTATTTCATCCTAAAAAACGAACGATTATTTAAATAAAAGTTAAAAAAACGCATTAATTTTTGCTTTTTAGGAATGATTGTTGTTATATTTGATTCTATTAATCAAACGTTTAACAACACTCGCCTATAGCAGAACATTACTTTTAAACAAATAACCCCAAGCAGAGAATCTACTTCTATGCACAAAAAGTAATGATTATGCAATACGAACTTATACCAGACGCTACGTTAGTTAGCGATTATATTAAAGGAGATGAAAGTGCCTTAGAAACGCTTATTTATAGGCACAAACATAGAATTTACAGTTTTATTTATTCTAAAGTGTACGACAGAGATGTTGCTGAAGACATATTTCAGGACACTTTTATAAAAGTAATACGCACCTTAAAAAAAGGCGCCTACAACGAAGAAGGTAAGTTTTTACCTTGGGTTATGCGTATCTCGCATAATCTGGTAATCGATTATTTTAGAAAAAATAACAGAATGCCTAAATTTCATAATACCGATGAGTTTAATATTTTTTCTGTATTAAGTGACAACAGTTTAAATGCGGAAAACAGCATTATAAAAGACCAGGTTGAGACGGATGTAAGACGTTTGGTTGATGAACTGCCAGAAGACCAAAAAGAAGTGTTATTAATGCGAATTTATGAAGACTTAAGTTTTAAAGAAATATCCTTTAAAACAGGCGTTAGTATTAATACGGCGTTAGGTCGCATGCGCTATGCATTAATAAATCTTGAGAAAAATAATAGATAAGCACAATATAATTTTAACGAATTGATACAATAAAGTGATTTTTGCACCGTTATTAGTTTAAATTAACCCTTAAATTAATAAAATGGCAAAACTTTACTCTGAAAATTCTATCAATAAATTGAATGATCTTGAACCACGAGAGGAAACGATTAATTTTCTTCTAAATTATTCAAAGGCTTTAAGTGTTATAAATTGTAATAATATGAAGTTTGAAGCGCTTCTAAACTAAGTGGTGAAAAGCCCTAATATTTAATTTAAATATTAGGGCTTTTTAATTTATAATAATCATTTAGTACCGATTGTCTTCCTACAGTTTTCGTAATAATGTCTTTTTCTAAATTCCAACCACGTGCAGGCGAGTATTCTCTACCATACCAGATAATTTGCAAATGTAAATCATTCCAAAGCACTTCTGGAAACAAGCGTTTAGCGTCTTTTTCTGTTTGAATCACATTTTTACCATTAGTTAAATTCCATCGAAACATAAGCCGGTGTATATGCGTATCGACCGGAAACGCAGGCACTCCAAAGGCTTGCGCCATCACTACGCTTGCCGTTTTATGTCCTACAGCAGGAAACGATTCTAAGGCTTCAAAACTTTGAGGCACTTTTCCATCGTACTTTTCGATTAAAATTTTCGATAAACCATAAATGCCTTTGCTTTTCATAGGTGATAATCCAACGGGCTTTATTATTTCTCGAATTTCTTCAACAGAGAGTTTAACCATATCATATGGGTTATCGGCTTTCTCAAACAATAACGGGGTTATTTTGTTTACCCTAACATCGGTGCTTTGAGCAGACATTAATACGGCTATCAATAAGGTATATGGGTCTTTATGATCTAAAGGAATAGGTATTGTGGGGTATAATTCCTGTAATGTTTTAATTATAAATTCTACCCTTTTTTCTTTCGTCATGTTGTAAATTTGTAGAAATCAAAGTTAATATTATGAATACATTAAAACAAGGAGATACTAGTGCCAAATTTTTCAGCTAAAGATGAACATGGAAATATGGTAACTTTAAATGATTATAAAGGAAAAAAGTTAATCGTATTTTTCTATCCAAAAGCGAATACACCTGGTTGTACTGCCGAAGCATGTAATTTAAGAGATCATTATTCAGTTTTAAAAGAGAAGGGTTATGAGTTATTAGGTGTTAGTGCCGACAACTCAAAAGCAGACAATTAAAATTTTAAAGATAAATATGAATTTCCGTTTACATTGTTGGCCGACGAAGATAAAACTGTAATCAATGCATTTGGTGTTTGGGGGTCTAAAAAATTCATGGGTAGAACCTATGATGGCATTCATAGAATGACGTTCTTAATTAATGAAAACGGTGTTGTAGCGCGTGTTATTGATAAGGTTAAAACTAAAGACCACGCGGCTCAAATTCTTGAAGGCTTATAAATTTATTTTAGTCTTCTTCTTTTGTAACCAAATAATCGTTGATCTTTAATAATATCAGCAACGCCTTCAGGGAGCATCTCTTCCCAACCTTCTTCGCCGTCGACTATCATTTTAAGGACATTTCTTGAAAGCACATCCATGATATCTGGATTAAAATCTTTTATATCGAGCATTTTACCATTGTATTTAAAGAATTTATATAATTCTTTCATACGAGGATGTACTTTTAAATTTTCACTGGTAAAAAATTCTCCGGTTTCATGATTTTTAAGCGGATACAGATAAACTTTTAAATCTTTAAAGAATAATTTACCAAAAGCTTCCAAAATCCCACCACTAAGATGTCTATAGTATTTTTCATCAAATATTTGGATTAAATTATAAACTCCCATGGCTAAAGCCATTCTTGCTTTTGTGAATTGGGCGAAGTATTCAACCAAACTGATAATATTCCTGAAAGTTAGTAATCATTACTGTTTGTCCTAATGAACACAATAATTCGGCCCTATCTAAAAAGTCACGTTCATTAATTTTTCCTTCCGCCCGAAGATTTGCTAAGGTAATTTCAAAAATAATTTTAACATTGTCTTTATCAACTGTTTTTTCTTCTAAGAATAATTTTTTTGACTTTACTAAAATATCCATATTGACCTTTGTAACCGGTCTAAAACTTCCTCTAAGAGCTAATATGTTTTTCTTATAAATACCTGAGCAGGCAATAAATTGTTACCATCTGGACCAAACATAACGGCTTCCGTCATGCCGTTTTTAACCAGTTGTAAACTCATTAATCTATTGTCAACATACATAAACCGTGTTCCTGAGAAATTAATCATATCAATTTCAATTTGATCTTTCTCTATATTATCATACAATGATTTAACAATTTCTTTTGGATCGTCATGCATATAGAAACCACCAAAAATCAGATTAACCCCAAGAACGCCAAGTGTTTCTTGTTGTAATTGGGCATTGGTTTGCTTAAAACGTATATGTAAAATAATTTCGTTATAATCTTCTAAAGGATCTAATTGAAACTTAATACCAACCCATCCATGACCTTTAAATTTTTTAGAAAAATCAATAGTAGCAACTGTATTTGCAAATGCAAAAAATAATTTATCTGGATGTTTATCTCTGATAATTCGATCTTCAATCAGATCTAACTTCATGATTTAACATTTTTCGTAACCGCGATTCTGTTACATATCGGTTATCATTTTCAACACCATAAATAGCATCACTAAAATCTTTATCGTAGGCAGACATTGCTTTTGCAATGGTTCCAGAACTACCTCCAGCTCTAAAAAAATTACGAACAGTTTCTTGTCCTGCACCAATTTCAGCAAACGTTCCGTAAATATTTTCATTTAAGATTTATCTGTAAAGATTTCTGTTTAATAGTCAGAATCTTACTTATTTCTTTATCTCCTTTTAAGTTTTAAAGCCATTATTTTTTATAATTGAGACAAAAATAGAAAAAAAATAAGGATAATATTTAAATAAATAAAGCCATTTCAGAATCATGAAATGGCTTTAAAATATATTATTATTTTAAAAGTTACATACCTTTTAATTCAGATATTAAAGATTGAATAACTGCTTTAGCATCTCCAAATAACATGGATGTTTTTTGATTATAAAACAGTTCGTTTTCAATACCTGCATAACCTGGATTCATACTACGTTTATTAACAATAATATTTTTTGCATTTTCAACATCTAAAATAGGCATTCCATAAATTGGACTTGAAGGATTGTTATGGGCAGCTGGATTAACCACATCATTTGCTCCAACAACAAAAACAACATCTGTATTTTTAAATTCTGGATTCACGTCTTCCATTTCAGCTAGTTTATCGTAATCCACATTAGTTTCAGCTAATAACACATTCATGTGTCCTGGCATTCTTCCTGCAACAGGATGAATAGCATATTTAACTTCTATACCTTTATCTACTAATAATTGTTCTAATTCATGAATAGCATGTTGTGCTTGAGCAACTGCTAAACCATAACCAGGAACAATGATAATGCGTTGAGAATAATTCATTAAAATAGCCACATCACTCACTGTGGTTTTTTTGATGGAACCTGCATGGTTTCTGATGTAGAGTCATCCAATTCTTGAGAATCTCCACTGTCCAAAACTTCCAAAAATAACATTCACTAAAGATCTGTTCATGGCATCACACATCGCAAATGTTAATATGGTACCTGCAGAACCAACTAAAATACCACCAGTAAGCATCACCATGTTTCCGTATAAAAAGCCACCCAAAGCAGCTGCTAATCCAGTAAATGAATTTAATAAAGAAATAACAACAGGCATATCTGCACCTCCAATAGGAATTACTAAATAATACCCATAAGCTAATGCCGCAAAAAAGAGCACATATAAGTAACAATTGACTTTCTGTTCCAGACCAGGTCATATATCCTGCAAAAACAATTAAACCTAATAATAATAAGATTATTTATAAGATTATATTTTGGTAAACGAATCGGATTTTTTAAGGTGCCATTTAATTTTGCCCAAGCAATCATACTTCCTGAAAACGAAATACTACCAATAATAATTCCTGCTACAATAGTCGCAGTAGATAAGGCTGTCTCCTGTATAATGTTCAAATTCAATCAAACCAATTAAGGCAGCACTAGCACCACCCATTCCATTAAATAGGGATACTAATTCTGGCATTTTGGTCATTGCCACTTTTTTGGCTATCATCCAGCCAATAATGGTTCCAATAATAATGGCAGTTCCAATTAATACATAAATATAGGTTGGTACTTCTCCTTGATATAAGAAAATGGTTCCAAATATGGCCAAGCGTCATACCAGCTGCAGCTATTAAATTTCCTTTTCTTGCTGTTTCTGGTTTTCCAAGCATTTTTAAACCAAGAATATAGGTTATAGATGCGATTAAATAAATAAACTCAAGGCTAAATATATATTCCATTATTTTTTCTTTTTAAACATTTCTAACATGCGGTCTGTAACTACAAAACCACCAACTACATTAAGGGTTCCTAATAAAACAGCAACAAAACCAAGTGCTTGTCCTAAATAATTATCAGGATTTACTCCTAGCAATACTAAAATGGCTCCAATAATTACTACACCATGTATGGCATTAGCACCAGACATTAAAGGTGTGTGTAAAACTGCCGGTACGTGGCCAATTATTTCAACTCCAACGAAAATCATCAAAATGACGATATATATCATTTGCATGTTGTTACTTATAAAATCTATTAATTCAGTCATAGTTTATGATATTTTTCCGTTTTGTCTTATTTTTCCATTATATACAATAAGTGTATCACTAGTGATTTGTTCTTCTAAATCCCATTTAAAATGATCACCATCGGTTAAATGCACTAAATAATTGTACGTGTTTTTAGCATACAAATCACTGGCATTGGTTGATACACTTTCAGGAGCTATGGTAGTTCCAATAATTTTTACACCATGTTCAATGATGGTCTTGTTCATAACACTGAGTTCACAATTACCGCCTTGCGCAGCTGCTAAGTCTATAATTACGGCACCATTTTGCATTTGCTTAACTTGCTCTTCAGTAATAAGAACTGGTGATGTCCTTCCAGGAACCATGGCAGTTGTAATTACCAAGTCTGCTTTAAAAAGAGATGCATCTACCGCTTCTTTTTGTCGTCGTGCATAATCTTCAGATGCTACTTTTGCATAACCACCTTCTGATTCTTCACCGTTATTTTCAACCGATATAAATTTAGCTCCTAACGATTCTGTTTGCTCTTTGGTTTCGGTTCTAATATCTGTAGCTTCTACAATAGCACCTAGTCGTTTGGCAGTTGCAATAGCTTGTAATCCGGCAACTCCAACGCCATATACTAACACTCTTGCAGGGGAAATAGTTCCTGCAGCAGTCATCATTAATGGGAATATTTTGGTCATTTCATAAGCACCCTTAATAACGGCTTTATAACCAGCTAAGTTATTTTGTGAGCTTAATACATCCATATCTTGTGCTCTTGAAATTCGAGGCATAGCATCCATAGAAAACGCAGTTGCACCTCTTTCTGAAATAATTGCCATATCTTTTGGATGTGATTTATGAAATAACTGCGCAATAATAATTTGCCCTTTTTTTAATTTTTCTAATTCATTGTTATCAAAAGGATTAATTTTTATTAAAATATCTGCATTTTTAATTAGATCTCCTTTAGTTCTAATACTAGCACCCGCCTTGCTATAGTCAGAGTTTTTGTAAGAAGAATTGGAACCAGCATCTTCTTCAACTCTCACTTCAAAACCTTTTTCAATAAGTTGTTTGGCAATTTTGGGGGTAATAGCAACTCGTTTGTCGCCTTTTTGGGTTTCTTTTAAAACGCCTATTATCATTATGAAAAAGTTTTAATTTTTAATCTTTTAAAAGTATTCTTTATGAGGTGTTTAATATGTGATAATTATCATATTTATAATCAAAAAATTACTTAGTTTATTGAAAAAATTCAAAGTCTTTTTAAAAAATTCTCAATCACTTATCGGGTTTAGATAATTAGTTCTAATTTTAAACTCAATTAACTTGTAACGCATGACGCATTACTTTTCTAGGAACAGGAACATCTCAAGGAATTCCAATTATAGGAAGCACACATCCTGTTTGTTTAAGTTCGAACAAAAAGGACAAGCGTTTACGTGTTTCTGTATTGTAGAATGGGATGACTATTCATATGTTGTTGATTGCGGACCTGATTTCAGATACCAAATGTTGCGTGCCGAATGTACAAAAATTGATGGTATTTTATTTACACACGAACATTCCGATCACGTTGCTGGGACTTAGACGATATCAGACCTTTTTATTTTAAACAAGGCGATATTCCTATTTATGCTCATAAACGTGTTATAAAAGCCTTAGCTAAACGATTTGATTATATTTTTGCGACCAAAAATAAATACCCAGGAGCTCCTCAGCTTATTGTTAACGATTATTGAAAACAAACCATTTATCTTTAAGAAATTTAGAGAGTGATTCCTATAAAAGGTATGCACCATAATTTACAGGTTTTCGGATTTCGATTTGGTGATTTTGCTTATTTAACCGATATGAAAACGGTTGCAGATTCCGAAATAGAAAAAATTAAAAACGTAAAGGTTTTGGTTATAAATGCATTGCGAATTGACCCATCTTTCTCATTTTAATTTAGAAGAAGCATTAGCGTTTATTAATAAAGTACAACCAGAAAAAGCATATTTAACGCATATTAGTCATTTGTTAGGTTTTCATGATGAGGTAGAAAAAACTTTACCAGAAAACGTGTTTTTAGCCTATGATAAATTGCGAATAACCATTTAAATTAAATTATGAAACAAAGAATTTTTATTTATCTATTTATATTTTCAGTACTGGTATTTGTTTCAATATGTTAATTCGAAGCGATATTTGAAGTTCAAAATAAGAAACTGGAATCGACCAGCTAAAAAATAAAATTATATAAAGATTCTATAACCTGTCCTTACAAGACGAAAATTTAACCTTATCGCATTTTAATTTAGAGCAGCAATGAAGATGCCATTCAGTTATTTTGAAAACAAAGGCTTTAATGTCGCAGAATTAATGCCTTTTATAAAAGATGAGCTTTATAAAACTGAATGAAGTTAAAGGGCAGCATCCCCTAATTCCTTATGCCTCGAGCGAAGGTAGAATGATGATTAATACAGTGAAATTCTTAAACCATAAATGGATTATAGCCGATTTTTCAGACGGAGAATTTTGGGGAGAATTGTTTTTAACTTATCAAATAAGCGATGACAAACAACTTACCTTTAATCTGGTTGAATCGTTTTTGTATCCGATGTATTAAGTCTGAATTGGTTGGGGATAAAACTTTTTTGTTTCATCTTGCCTTGTCTCAGTTGATACGTAATTTTCATATTAGTCACACTTAGCTTGTCCAAGTTCTAGCTCAAACTGACATTACTTCAGTGGATTCCTGCCAGCGCAGTGTTCGTTAGGGCACATAGTTTACAAAGTGAAAGTCAAATCCTATTACACTAGTAGTTCTGACTGAGCTTAATGACAGCTTGTTAGTCTATTTTATTTTATAGGCAATCCCTTTTTGCTTTTTAGTTTCACCCACATATGAATATTCGTAGGTGTAAGAACTATCGGTAGTTGTTAAAATCTTTAAATGAATATCCTTTCGTTCAGCCATGTTTTTTGGACGGATGGTTTTAAAAATAACTTCACAATCGTTTATCCATCGAAGCTTAGACGAATCTATTTTATTATTATAGTATTCTATTTGTAAAGCTCCGCTTCGGTTAAAGGTAGATTTATACAATGTGCCATCAATGGTGACTTCACTATAATAAGCTCCCGTTTTAAAATCGTTACAATTACGGGTTGTTGTGTAACAACCAAAAAAACTAAACAGGAGTAGAACGCAGAGGTATTTCATATAAAAGTATAACGATGTAAAAATACTGAAGAATTCTTTTAATTTTGAAAATTTTTAAAACTTCCGTCCGAATAAAAAATGACGATGCTTTCAATAGTTTTATCTTTTTTAATTTCAGAATGAATTTTTTCAAGAACCATTGAGGTAGCAACTTCTGTTTTCACTTCCACAGATTGTTTTGTAGAAGGGAAGACGCCTTTGCCATTTAGCAACCAGTATAATTCAACTTCTGGAAAAGCAGCAAAGATTTTTAAAACAAACTCCAGACTAGGTTTGTTTCTGCCTGATAAAATATGTGAAATACTAGAACGTTGTACACCAATTTTTTCGGCAAACGAAGACGCTGTTTCGCCATAATAATCAATTACTTTTTGTAGCCTTTTAGTAAATTCCTCTGTGTTTATCATTGTAAACGTTACAAATGTGTATTGGTATTACAAATGTAACACAAAGACATGAAAAGACCATAGCGAATAATTCATTGAATTTGATTATATTTAAAGTAATGCTTTATTTAAATTTTATAATTCATTGAAATACAGGTATAAACATATGATAATTAATCTTGCAAATATTTTTATAATTAACATTCTTAAACAACAGTAATATTATGTATACGATTGTAAACAATCCTATAGAATTGATTGTTTACAAATGTAAATTGTAATTGTTTACATTTGTACATTAAATATTTGTCATGCAATTAGAGCTTATAAAATCATTGTTTTTAAAACATCAGGAAACTAGTTTAAAACATCGTTATATTACCAATAAACATATACGAGCCCTTGTTAGGAAAACTACAAGGAAAAACTCGATGTCGAAGTCATTGGAACCTCTGTTTTAAACAACCCTATTTATGGCTAAAAATTGGAACTGGGGCTAAAAGGATTTTAATGTGGTCGCAAATGCATGGAAATGAATCTACAACAACCAAGGCTCTGTTCGATTTATTAAATACCCTTTTAAACAACAATCCATCTGTACTCACATTTTAGACGCCTGTACGCTTTATATCATTCCTATTTTAAATCCGGACGGCGCCAAGGCATATACCCGAATTAATGCGAACCAGGTGGATTTAAATAGGGATGCTCAAGATGTACACAACCAGAAAGTAAGGTTTTAAGAGCTGTTTTTGATACGTTTAAACCTCATTTTTGTTATAACTTGCATGGTCAGCGCACTATTTTTAGCGCCGGAAGCACCAATAAGCCTGCTACGGTGTCATTTTTAGCACCAGCACAAGATGAAGCTTGTACTGTAACACCTAATAGAAAAGTAGCTATGGAGGTTATAGGGGTTATGAATGATGCTTTGCAAAACCTTATTCCTGGACCAAGTTGGTGTTTATGATGATGCTTTTAATTTAAATTGCGTGGGCGATGCATTTCAAAGTGAAAATATACCAACCATTTTATTTGAAGCAGGGCATTTTCATAATGATTACGCTCGCGATAAAACCCGAGAGTACATTTACATCTCTTATTTAGTTTCGTTAAGTTATATCTTTAAATAAAGTTACGGGTGATCATTACGAGCCTTATTTAAAGATTCCGGAAAATGAAAAACTGTTTTTTGATATTTTTATTAAAAACGTTAGTAAAATACATGGAGAAGGTGAAACAGGTAGATATAGGTATATTGTATCAGGAAAGATTAATAGAGGGTAGAATCTCCTTTATGCCAACAGTAGAAAAAATTGATGATTAGATTGGTTTTTATGGGCATAGCGATATTGATGCAATGGGGATAGAGGTATTTAATGCCTATGAACGATTGCTTAAAGTTAGATTACGAAAACGTTTGCGTAATGCTGAATAATGAAAAACATCTGATTATTATCGAAATAAAATGTAGTAATTATGCATAATTATTAATGAAAATGTATTAATTTTGCTTTATATTTAAGAATAATTAATTATGGGGAAAATTAAATTAGACGAAATTGATCATCAAATTCTTGATATGTTAATCGATAACACAAGAATTCCGTTTACGGATATTGCTAAAAAGTTGTTAATATCCGCAGGTACTGTTCATGTGCGTGTAAAAAAAATGGAAGAGGCTGGTATTATTAAAGGGTCATCTCTTAATTTTAGATTACAAAAAACTAGGATATTCATTTATTGCTTATGTTGGTGTTTATTTAAATAATACATCTCAAACAAAATTTGTTTTAGAGCGTATAAATGAAATACCATTGTTACTGTAGCGCATATTACTACAGGGAAATTTAATATTTTCTGTAAAATTAGAGCTAGAAGTACTGAACATGCCAAAGAAGTTATCTTTTTATTAGATGATATTGAAGGGGTTTACAGAACAGAAACAATGATTTCTCTTGAAGAAAGTATCAATGATAAAAAACGTTTGATGCATTCTATTTTTAATGATATGTAATAAATATATATTTTGATAAAAAAGCCCTTTAAATAAAGGGCTTTTTGTTCTTCTTTTTTATCTTTTCAGATAAATTTATTTGTACGTATTCCAGTTTTAAAAAAAGCACGTTTATTGTGGCTTTGTGGCTAATATTTTATAGTGTTAAGATTTCTATTTCATTTAAGGGAATTATTTAAGTATCTTCAAAGAAAAATTTATGCGATTGTAAGTATTAATAACTTCTTTCATATTTGACTTAATGTATTAATGTATGATATTCAATTCTTTAGAGTTTTTTATATTTCTTTTTACAGTTTTTGTACTTTATTGGGGTGCTTTAAAGAATAGTATAAAATCTCAAAATATCATTTTTTTAATCTCAAGTTACATATTTTATGGTTGGTGGGATTGGAGATTTCTTTCGTTAATATTTTTAAGTACTATTGTTGATTATTTTGTTGGAAGGATTCATGAAAATGATGAAAAAGTTCAAAGAAAACAATGGCTATGGGTTAGTGTTATTTTTAATATTGGTCTTTTAGGTTTTTTTAAATATTATAATTTTTTTGTGGATTCTTGGATTGAAATGATTTCAATGTTTGGTTATGATATTAAAAGTGTTTGGACTTTAAAAGTGATTCTTCCAGTTGGAATATCGTTTTATACTTTCCAAACCATGTCTTATTCGCTTGATGTTTATTTTAAAAAAATAAAACCAACTAAAGATTTTTTGTCGTTTGCAGCTTTTGTGAGTTTCTTTCCTCAATTAGTTGCGGGACCCATTGAAAGAGCTTCAAATTTACTTTCTCAAATAATAAATAAAAGAACATTTAATTATAAGCAGTCGGTTGATGGTATCAAACTTATTTTTTGGGGTTTATTTAAAAAAATGGTTATTGCAGATGCTCTTGCGCCGATAGTTGATGATATATTTGCAAATTATAGTAGTTACCCAGCATCAACCCTTATTTTGGGTGTTTTTTTTAGTTTTCAAATTTATGGTGATTTTAGTGGGTATTCTGATATTGCTATTGGAACAGCTAAATTATTCGGAATAGAATTAATGTCTAATTTTAAGTTTCCATATTTTTCAAGAAATGTTGCGGAGTTTTGGAGACGATGGCATATTTCTCTATCCTCTTGGTTTAGATATTATGTTTACATTCCATTAGGAGGCTCTCAAAGGACTAAACTGTTATCATTAAGAAATATTACTATTGTGTTTTTAATTAGTGGTTTATGGCATGGAGCAAAATGGACATATGTGTCATGGGGTGCGTTTCATGCTTTGGCATTTATACCTGTTTTTTTAATAGGTAAAAACACAAAATATAAAAATTCAGTTGTAGGAGAATATTCCCTATTTCCTTCAATTACTGAAGTTTTAAGAGTTTTAATGGTTTTTTCAATAGTAACTTTATCTTGGATATTTTTTAGGTCTGCTTCAATAGCTGATGCTTTTAGTTATATAACAAGGATTTTTACTGATTTTTCTTTTGGAAACTATAACCATCCTAATGGGTTATCGAATGATTGATTATTATGTTCTTATTGGACTATTTGTTATTTATGAATATATTATAAGAAAAGACGAGCGTTCACCATTTAAATTTAAATCGAAAATAGTAAGATTTATCGCTTACATACTGGTTGTTTTATTGATTTTATTGTTTTATGATAGTGGAATAGATAGATCTTTTATTTATTTTCAGTTTTAAAAATAATAAAATTATAAATTAATTTAGATTTAATAAAAAAACAAAATATGTTTTACCAGACCAAGGATTTTTTTAACTTATTTTCAGTAACCAGATGATTTTTTTTAAATCTATATTAATACAATTAAATTTTCATAAAAGTTTTTTTGAAAATGGCATAATACCCCCTTTTTATGATGGCCTTTGCAATAAAATAAACAATCAATATTTTTTAAGTATCATTAGAGCTAACATTGATGTTTATAAAAATAAAATAGTAACTGTAAACTTTATTCCTCCTTTTTTTAATTTAAAACTAAATACGTTAAAAGACACCTTTGATTATTATAAAGTTCCAACACATGTTGGTTTTTTAATAGATTTGCAGGGTTTTGAAAGTGCCGAAGATTATTTGAGCTTCCAGTTTAAATCTAAAAGTAAATACTCTTTAAAGCGACGTGTAAAAAAGTTAGAACAATGTTTTAACATTAGTTACAAAATGTATTTTGGGAAAATAGATAAGGTAAATTATAATTTTTTATTTGATGAACTTGAGTCAATGATCCAAAGAAGATTTTCTGAAAGAAAAGAAAAACATGGAAGCCTTGGATCTTGGAGATTTTATAAGGAGACTACTCTCGCTTTGATTTTGGATAACAAAGCATGCCTTTTTGTAGTATATGATGGCAAAAAGCCTATTGCCATGGTTGTAAATTATTTGCATCAAAATATTTTTGAATATGGAATTCCTTCATATGATATAGATTATGCCAAGTTTGGTATTGGAAACATTGTAATTTTAAAAGAGCTAGAGTGGTGTTTTATGAATCATTTTAAAATAATGAACATGGAATGGGGAGAATTAAGATATAAACGGGAATGGTGCAATACAATTTACAAGTATGAGACTCATATTCTGTTTAAAAAAAATATGTGGCACAAAAAATTAATAGCATATATTTTTAGTAAGTTAATTGTTTTTAAAATTTATATAAGGGAAACAATTATAAATCCAATTAAAGAAAGAATTACACTCATTAAAAGGAAAATTGGTAATAAGCATTCAACTGATATTTTTCAGAAACAATTATTCGATATAGCTGATATAGCAATAGATAAAAATGCAATTAAAATAGAACACAATAAAAAAGAATTTTCATTTTTACTAAAGCATATTTATGAGTTTCAATATAATAATATAGAAAACTCAAAAGATATTGAAGTTTATAAAATTGGTGAAAACCAAGAAACAAATAGATTTATAATTTCTGGTAAATTAAAAATGGAGAAAATTCAATTTTTTAATTAATAATGATGATATCAAATTTTTAGTTGATTTTTAACATTTTCATTATCTATAATCTCTTTTTCAACAGATCGTATCTCTAACAATCTAAAAAATTCGTCAAAAATAAAATCATAAGCTTCTTTTGACATTTCTCCATAAAACATTCTATAATTTATATCAAAACAATTTTCTAATTTTTTTATGGATCGTCTTAATTTATATCTACTACTATTTCCAAATCGAGATTTTAAATACTGATCAGTACTGGCAATATTTTTAAAATTTATTAAAAACCCAGCATATTGTTCGGTATTAAACCACTTGATGTATTTTGGTAATTCTTTTATCTTAACGTCAAAATACTGAGGTACGTCTTTAATAATAATAACTTTTTCACATGGCTCTTGAAGAACTTCATTGTTTGATAAGAAAATATCATCCTCACTACTAACACGAATTGTTTCGTAAAAATTCGGAAGTTTATTTAATGTAAAGACATAATTTTTAAAATCAATTATTTCTTTCATAAATGCTTATTGTAACTAATTATTAGTGTGTAAAATATCTTGATTAACGGAAATAACTTAAAAAATTAATTGATTAAATTATTTTTTTTAAAATAATCGGCAATTACCGATGCAACTAATTCTCTTCCATAATTGTTCCAATGCATATCATATATAAGAGTTGTTCGCCTTTTAGAATTTTCTATAGCATCTGCAAAATCTATGATTTGATACCCGTTTAGTTTGCAATAATCTAAAAACACTTTGCTTGTAGTTTTAGAATTGAGTAAAAAAGAAATTTTTTGCTTATCAAAACCATAAGTAGACACCAATTTTTTAAAATTTTCCAGATATATTAAATCTTTATCTAACTGTTCTTCTTTTTTATCTTTCTGAAGCTCGTTAATTTTTATTTTTCTTGAAAGATTTATTACAAAAGTTTTGATAGGATCTATAATTCCATTGTCAGAAACATATTTAAGTAATTTAAATTCATCTCTTATTCTGAATAAAGGAGATTTTAGTAACGCAATTCTTTCGTTATTTGGTGTATAACTTCCTTTAAATAAGTCGTTTTGGTATTTGAAATAGATGATAATATGATCAATAAGATCGAAATCTTCTTTATATGCATTAATTAAATATAATTGATTTGAAAGATCATAACCAGCATATCCATATTCATAAACTTCAACATTTTTTAATTTTCTCTCTAACTTTTTACCGGTAGAATCAAAATAATCTTGGTGCATACCTTCTATAAAAGAGTCTCCAATAACAGCAATCTCAATTTTTTCTTTTGTCGGTTTAAATTCTCTATAGGAATTAAATCCTGAATTGTTAATGTGATACTTAGAAAAATTTTGTCTTCTGTTTCCAGTAACAGCATAACCTGTTTGGTTAGGGAGACTTTTTTCAACCCCTTTATTGTCAATTATTCTTGTTGGTACATCGGTATATAAATGAAACAGTCTTACTAGTAACTCTAAGCATATTAAGATTAAAAATAGATATAGCAGAGATTTTAAAAATAGCTTTTTCATTATTTAATTTTTTATTATAATTATCTTTTGTATTAGAGACGCGCTATAAATTATGTGTGAATTAATTTCATCATTTACACTGTAAACTTTAATTTCATTTCTGTGTTTGGATACAACATATAAATAATCGCAGATAAATTTATTTAAAAAAGAAAACGGCTCAGCTTTATTATTTATTTCTGTAAGTCCATTAATATTTGGAAGGATTTCTAATTCAGTAAGCTCATATTTTGTGCTTTGCGTCTTTTTGTTTTTTAATAAATAAGTTAATTTATGGATTTTATTATTAATATTTTTTGCCCTTAAAAAGGCTTTCAAAGTATAAAATTTAAAATATAAATAAGCTAACATTTTAGATATCAAAGAATTAGTATCATATAAAATGTGATATTCGAAATGATATTCTAAAGAACACATCCTTTTTTTATAATCAAAATATCCTTTGGAAAAGTCTAAACTTTTAATGTTATTTTCAAAACACCATTCCAAAAGCTTTAAATTATTTATATAACCCATATTAAACTTAACGTAATCTATATCAAAAACTGTAATGGCATCAAAAACGATATCATCAGAATGATAATTATAGGTAATTGCTATTGGCTTATCAATATCATATACAACAAATAATGATGCTTTGCCCTCTAAAATTAATGGGTATGCAACCTCTTTATAAAACTCCCATTCTGAAGGATGCATATTATTATAGGAAATTTGTTTGTTATCATATCTACGTACTAATAAATTCATGAAATATTCAAAAATTTTATCATATTCATTTTTGTCAATATGACCAAGAAACATTTTTGTAGAAATATCAAAACAAGTATCTAAACGCTTGGAATATTTTCTCATTTTGTTTCTGCTGTTCTTTCCAAAAGTCGACAACAGGTAGTCATCCATGTTAGTATATTTATCAAGTTCAATAAGAAAGCCAGGGTATTGAATTGACTTGTATAATTTTAGTTTTTTTAAATTTTGTGAAATTCTATTCACGTTAAAATATGATGGCACATCATAAATTACAAAAACCTTGTTTTTAAAATCACGTTGGTCATTAATTTCATAATAGTTCCCTTTGGTGAGATTTTTTCCAATATTAAAAAAAACAGGAAAGATACTTGTTTTATAAAACCGAACACCATCCATAAATTTAAATGAGTGTTTTGCATTAGATGGTTTAAAATGTTTGGTCCAAACACTTTCAAAAGTTTTGGAAGTAAATGGATTATTTTGAATTTTCATCTTTTTGAATTGGTTTTATCTAAAATATTTTCTCCAGTTATAGGCTCTATTATATTTAAACCACTCTCATTTAAATATTAAATAATGTTTTCTTTTTTTAAACCAAAGGTTTTGAGGTTGATGTGAGTTTAAAAATTTATATTGTACCAATTAACAATATCGGCAAAATTCTATTTTTATTTTTCCTCTTCATTTATGGTTCTAACATATTTTGCCGGAATTCCATAAGCCATTTTATTATCTCCAATATCTCGATTTACTAATGAGCCTGCCCCGATAATGGAATGATTACCAATTGTAATGTTCTGAAGGACATTTGCACCTAAACAAATCGCAGTACCAATCCCGATAATTGTATTTCCTCCAACAGTTGCATTAGGAGCTAAGCTTGAAAAATTTTTCATTATTCCGTCATGTCCTAAGGAAGATTTGGTGTTTAAGATACAGTTTTCACCTATTTTAGAATCGCTATTTACAATAACACCAGGCATAATAACAGTTCCTTTACCAATTTTTACATTTTTTCCAATAATAGCATTAGGGTGAATAGCTGATATAAATTCAAAATCAGGAATCATCTTAGTAATTTTTTTATGAATATTTTTTCTTAGCCGATTGTCACCAATTGCTATAATTCCAGCATTAATATGAAATTCTTTAATTAAACTATATAAATTGTCTTCAGTGCCTAAAATTTTATATTGAAATATTTTGCTTCTTTTGGTTTTATATGTGTCTATTAAACCAATGATAATGTAATTATTTAATCTTTCAATAATATCAATAACCACTTTAGAATGCCCAGATGCACCTATAATTATAATATTTTGTTTTTCGGTCTTCATTATTATTTCAAAAAGAAATATTTAAAGTATCACAATTATTATTTACTTCTTTTTTTTATCATTTTTATAATAAGCACTAATATATATATTTTGACAATAAATTATTTTAATAATCAAAATTAGTAATATGTTTGATATTTAGGTCAACATTACGCTTGTACATCAAATATTTTCGATGAATGAATTCATCTAATTATAATAATTAGATAAATTATATCGTATTAAATATTTATTGATAAAGTTTAAAGAAAATTCAATCATATTTTCTTACAGGCAACATATATTTTCCCGTAATCCTTTGATTTTGTATTTTTTTCAATTTCACCTTCTGTTTTTAATTCTATAATTTCAAAACCAATTTTAGTTAGTTTATTACTAATGTCATCTCTTTTAATCCATAAATTTGAGGCTTGATTTGAATGAAATAGTTTCCAGTTAAACTTTCTATTAATTATAAGCCATGGTAAATAATATTTAGAAGTTTTTTCTCGTCTAAACCACCTAAAAAAATTAACTAATAAACTTAATACAGGATTATATGTTTTTGCATGCCAATTAAGAAATGAAAATATATAGATACTATCTTTAGTACCAATACGGTGGGCTTCTACTAAGGACTGGCCAAAATCTTCCTCATTCACAAAGCAAAGGACTTGTTGCAAATAAACTAAATAATCAAAAGATTCTTTTTCGTAATCTTTGAGATTTATAGCATTTGCAGTTTTAAATTGGACATTAGATTTATTCTTTTTAGACTTTGTTTCACAATACTCTATCATTTGTGGAACAAAATCAAATGCATCAAGTTTAGTAAATCCTAATTGTTCTAAATAAAAAATAATTCGTCCTCCACCAGTTCCAGCTTCAATAACTCTTTTAGAATGATTTTGTAAATAGTTATTTAAAAAATATTTTTCGACAAAATCTAAATCTTCTTTATAAGCCCATTCTTCAAATAGGCTTTCTGAATATAACGTTTTATTAAAATTATCTTTCATTGATAGGGATTTAATTTTTGATTCTAGAAGTGTTTTTGCTTAAATAATTATTGAGAGTTGTTTTTCTTTTTCCAGAACCTAATAACGGGATTTCGTTTACATATTCAATTAAAATTTCTGCATCATCACCTAAATATGTTTTAAATTTTTTAATTATTTCATTTTCAAAATCAAACTTAATGGTCACATTTAATTTAAGAACATATTTTTTTTCTTCTTGAATTAATTGGCTCTGTCTAATTTCATTAAAGCTATTTATTTCAGCTATTATAAACGACGAAATAATATTCCCTTTTGTATCTAAAATAACATCTGATTTTCGCCCTTCAATAACATCGAATATAGGAGGGGACTGACTATAATCTATAGTGCCAACATCTCCTGTATCATATCGAATCAGTGGCATGGCGAAATTAAAAAAATCAGTAACTATAATTCTACCTTTTTCTCCATATTTAACAGGTTTGTCTTCATTAAACTTTAATACTTCAACGAAGGTAACTCAGCCCAATTTATTCTAAAATCATTTTTCATATCTATACTTTGTGAGGCAATTATTCCATTTTCCATATTAGAATACCTTGATACTACAGGAGCCTTTAAAATATTTGAGCATGCTTTGTTTTGTATATGAATTTAAACCTTCAGACATAGCAATAATAGATTTCACATTAGCCTCAATAGGCTTAGAGTTTGTTTTATCCAAATACTTACAGATAAACCAAAAGCAGATGAATAGCCTAACCATCCTTTATTTGATGCTTTTTTTCAAGCCTATTTATTAATTTAGAAATGTAGTCATCATTTAAATCCAATACTTCGATGGGATATATATTTTGAATACCAGGCAAGTAATTCACTTTTTCTATGCGCTTCCCTCTTCAATGTCTTAAATATAATAATTCGTGGCCTATTTTAAAACCGGATAATTTAGAAAAGTAAATGTTATCGGCCGTATTTCGATGTTTTTTATTTACATCATGAATCAGTTTTAATGGAATCCCGTTGAGCCACTGGTAGAAACATATTTTGACTTTTTATTTATGTACGACATAGACTTAAATTCATCTATATTATCAAGTATTATATTTTTTATTAATCACTTGAAAATCATTTAAAGACTCATAATTAATATTCTTTTTATAAAATTCTGTATTATTTACCGCATGTTTGTAAAAGTTTCTCTAGATTAATTTCGGACTTTTGCTTAGCCTTTGGAGAGTTATAATTTTCTAAAATATATTTTATTTCTTTATAGTGTTTTGCTACTTTGGCTCCTTTTTAATAAAGTCAACAGTCCAAAATAAAATATTTCTTAATCTTTCAAGATTTTTCATAAATTATTTAATATTTCCTTTATTAATGGGTTGTTACAGTATCCACCATAAGCAACATCCGACATATGCAAAGAAGGCGAATGATTCCCTTCTATTATAATTGGTCCAGTGGGACTAATAGCTATATCCCATCCAACAATCTTATTTGGTAAATATTTTGTCGCTTTTTTTGCCAAATCACATGCATCGAAAAAAAATGGGACTTTAAAATTTTCCAATAATATATTAGTGTCTGGGTGTTTTATGAAAACCCGAGCGCCTTTTGTAAAATCTTGCCTTCCAAGATCTTGAAGCATTTCTGAATTCATATCTACCGAAATAAAAAAGCCACCAGCACTTGTATTATCAACAATACTGTTTTCTATTCCAAAACGCATTAAAACTGATAAAATATATGTCATTTTTATTATTTATGTACGTTATTATTCTAAGAGAATTAATAGATTTTGAGAAATTTTTTATTGATTCTTGATGTTGCTTAATTACTTTTTGATGCATAAAACTATTATTGAGCAATATATCTGCATTCACTTCTATTAGTTTTTTTAGGTTTTCTTTTCTAAGAAGTAGAATTCCTTTTCGACCGTTCGAATCTAATAATTTTAAAAAAGACGTGTTTCTTGATTTGATTCAAATACAGTTTCAAAAAAAGTAATCAAATCGGACTTAGTACTGACGGTGCTAATTTTATTATTAAAGAAATAATTATTTTTTAGATTATAACTAATTAGTTTAGGGATTGGTAAATCTAGAGTATTGAAATAAAAATTTAAGCTTAGTTTATTGTGTAAAAAAGATTTAATTTCAGGGAAAACCATTTTTTTTGAACTAATAATTTTCCTGTATTCTTTTAAGCTCAAATAATTATTACAGTTTATAAATTCCTTTTGATATAAGCATTTTCTAAAATAATCTGTTGGCAGTTCTTTTTTCACCCATCCATAATGAATTATTTCTTTAATCATTTTAAATATTCCTTTTTTATTGGGGTCTTTAAAAAACACTTTTAAATGAATAATTCTAGATAACATACCAACTTTAGTTTAAACTTTTTTAATTATTTTAGAATAGTCTATGTTTATAATTTTTTAGTCAAATCTTCACTTATGAGACCAGATGTTAAACAATTTTTCTGAGTATAATTCCTTATTTAAATTTTGATCATTCATATAAATATTAGTAGAGCTTGTTAATTCTTTTTATAGAATCTAAATTATTAATAATAGTAGGAGGAGAGCAATTAAAACGTTGATAAGTTTTAAAATTGGTTAAATGAGTGGGATCCAATATTAAAGAGTATAGATGGAATAAATGAGTTTTAATGTTTCTCAAATTTAACATTTAAATCATCCAATTAATCTATATAATGGAAAATAATCAGATTTATCAATAATGCCTTTTTTTGAAACTAGTTCATCGTAAATCTTTTGATTCACAATGAGTTTCCATAAATCAAATTTTTTAAAATCTTTTGAAAATAATGATTTAAAATGAAAAAGGGAGTCATCATCTCTGTCCACCCAAACCTCCACCTAAATTAAAATATTTGTTTCCTCTTTGCGTTGCTAAAATTCGCATTTCATCAATTAGTAACTTAGTGGCGTTTAAGTGTAAATATTTATTTTTAGTTCCAGATAAGTGATATTGTACAATTCCATTTGTAGTAATAAATTGGCAACCCGCAATTATAGTTCCTGATTCATTATCAATAGCTAATAAGATTTCAGACTTAAATGCTTTGGTATTAAATATTTCATGAAAATAATCTTCACTAAAATAATATAATTTTTTAGCACTCACACGATCCATATTTTCATTATAAATGTTCATGAATTCTTGGATGTCTTTTTTTGTTGAAGCCATTCGTACAGAACAACTTCTCCTAGAAGTATTAATATAAGTTTTAAGTCTTTTATTAATTTCGGCTTCTTGCTTTTCTAAGTCTAACTGGATATTAATATTCACAACTTGGCCTTTATTTGTTAAAAGACCTATATTATTTAATATTAAATGTTGATTTTTTATGAATAGGATTTAATCTTGAAAAAAACAGTTATTATATTATTTTTATTTAAATATTTGAAATAATACTTCTTTAAATTGACTATTGTCAAATCCATCAGGGATATTTTTACTAATTGGGCCCGAATACCCATAAACACATGTCGCGTCTTTATATTGCGTATTAGGTATATTTCTAAGTAGCAATGGGATTCCAATTAAAACATCATTTTCTTTATATTTTAATAAAATTGGTGTTTCATTGTCTGATTTAGATAATGAATTGTAATCGTAAGTATGGTAAAAATCATAATTTTCAACCTCTTTTAGAAAATTATCCCACTCAATCTTTGATTTAATTATTTCTATACTCAAGAATTTTTTTCTTAAATTTTGTATTAGCCAATAAGGTTTAAGGACCAAATTATTCTTCCATGATTCTCTAAATGTCATATTGGTCTGTTTTTAATTATATTACTAAACTTAAAATTATATTCCTTGAAAACAGTATGCTTCGTCAATAAATCTAACAAGGTTAGCACCTTCTTCCTTTAAATATGAGGCGTAAATTTGTCCGTAAGTACCTGCTCCTAACATTTATTGCTACTCATATTTTAGTTATTACCTTCAAAAGGAGCCATATTAAGTGATTCAGAAAGATTTACATTTTCTTTTAGTATTACTTTTTTTAAAGTTAACATTAGTAAAATTTTAAAATCAGTTTTAAACGACACGTTATTAACGTACCATACATCTAATTCAAATTTTTTATTCCAAGAAATAGCATTACGACCATTTACTTGTGCCCACCCAGAAATACCAGGTCTTACATTATGTCTTTGATTTTGGTAATTGTTATATAATGGCAAATAATCAACCTCCAGAGGTCTTGGTCCAATTAGACTCATATCACCTTTTAAAACATTAATAAGTTGAGGCAATTCATCTAGACGAAAGCTTTCTTATAATATCTCCAATTTTTGTAACTCTAAGGTGATGAGGCAAAAGCACTCCATTTTCATCAGTTTTATCATTCATGGATTTTAATTTTATAAGCTTAAATATTACGCCATTTTTACCAGGTCTTTGGTGAACAAAAAATGGATTTCCCTTATAACTAATACTTAAAACAATTATTAAAAGAATTATAATTGGTGATAAAACAATTAATCCAATTAAACTTGCAACTATGTCTAATAGTCTCTTAAAATAATTTTTATACATACTGATTTTAAATTTTAAAAAACAAATTTACATTTTCATAATTTTAAATCTAAATTTTTTCGTTTAAATAGTTAAAACTCTGTTTAATGCATAATTTACTACTATTTATTATATTTAATAATAATATAATTTTTAGACAAATTTGCATTTAAATGGCGTCAAAAGCTTTTTTTAACCTTTGTTAAGACATAATTTTTTAAATATTTGCAACAATTATATTATTAGTTTAATATTTGATGCTGAATTTTAATAATAAGCGTAAAACTATTTATAAATAATGCAGAAAAATTAATAAAACTGAATTTAAGAGAGCTATTTTTTAATCAATTAAAAAAATACGTGTGTTGAATTAGATTTCAACACAATGCAGTAAAAACTTATTTCTCCATATAAAGTTTTCACAATCCATTTAAACGATTTTAATTTCTTTATATAGATGAAAACATAATCTCTGATTATAAAATTATTAAATTTGACATTTGAATATTGGCAAAATTTAATAATTTTATTATTTAAAACATCTATGAAAACAGTAATGATTTTAGGGGGTACTAAAGGAGTTGGTAATGAGATTCTTAAATCCTGCTTAAAAAAAGGTTACAATGTGTCTTTTTGTGGTAGAAACCCTGAAGAGGGCAATGAAATTATTGAATCTTTACAAGCGGAAAACAAGCTCTATTTTCATGAAATTGACTTAAATACTATCAATGAAATTGAAAATTTTTTCATTCAAACTATAAAAAGATTTCAAAGTATAGATGCTTTAGTTTTGTACTCTGGAATAACTCCTGTATCATCTATAATTGAAACTGAAGAGGAAGTTTATGATAGTGTTTTTAATGTTAATCTTAAAGCTCCATTTTTCTTAATCAAACATGTATTGAAATCTATGATGGAATTTAAAACAGGTTCGATTATATTTTTTGGTTCTGCTCACATGGATTATGGTATGAAAAATAGAGCTGCATATGCGCTTACCAAAAGTAATCTTTATACATTGTCAACTCATATTGCTCATCATTATGCTGAATATGGCATTCGATCGAATTACGTGGTAATGGGGTGGACAAATACAGAAGGAGAAATTGAATTAAGAGATTCAGAAGGTATGAGTGAAGAAGAATTAAAACGAAAAGCTGCTATTACGCTTCCAATGGGGCGTATGCTAAATCGTTTTGATCCAGTACCAGCCGTAATGCATTTTATTTCGGATGAATCAGCTATGACCACTGGCTCTATAATAAGAATTACCGGAGGAGAGTATATATAATTAAAATTTATGAATCAATCATTAGTTTTTCATTCTAATTCCGAACTTTTAGAGGGACCCGTATTTGATAAAAAAAATAATCATTTATATTTTGTATCTATTTTGGATGGATTAGTATATTGTTACAATACTGTAACAAAAGAAATTTGTAGTGTTAAACTAGATTCTCCTGTTAGTTGTGTTTTTTTATTAAGTAGAAAAAAAATCTTAGCAGCTTCTAAAAATGGATTTTTCGAAATTGACTTTAATACATTACAGAAGGAATTTGTTTTTCAAATTGATATTGACAACTCTGTTAGATATAATGATGGAATCAAAGATCCAAAAGGAAGATTTATAATAGGAACGATGGGATTTCCCGAAGTAAAGGAAAAAATAGGAAATGTGTTTTCATATCATGAGGGACATTTCAAAATAATTATTGAGAATACTACTATTTCTAATGGTTTAGCATTTTCACTAGATAATAAATTTCTTTACTTCATTGATACACCAACAAAAAAAGTAGCGAAGTATTGTTATGATTTAAAAAGTGGAGAAGTAGAATTTGATTCTTATGTAATAGAATTTAAAGGAAAAGGAAGTCCCGATGGAATGTGTATTGATAACAAAGGAATGTTATGGATTGCAGAATGGGGTGGAGGATGTGTCTCAAAATGGAATCCATTAAATGGAAATAAAATGGAAGAAATAAAATTACCGTGCACTAACATAACGTCTTGTTGTTTTGATAATCATTCAAACTTATACGTCACTACTGCTAAGTCCGAATCTAAAAAAGATATTTACGGTGGTGGGTTGTTTTACATTGAATTAAATAATATTTGAATCTATGAATACTGTTAAAATTAGTGTACTTGTTCCTATTTTTGGAATAGAAAAATATTTACCTGAATGTATTGACAGCATTTTGCAACAATCCTTTATGGACTTCGAGTTGATTTTGGTTGATGATGGTAGTCCTGACAATTGTCCCAAGATTTGTGACGATTATGCAAAAGTAGATTCTAGAATAAGGGTAATTCACAAAGAAAATGGAGGGCTGCTTAGTGCAAGAAAGGCAGGATTAAAAGAGGCAAAGGGAAAATATATTTCTTTTGTGGATGGTGATGATTGGGTTGACAAATATTATCTGGATATTTTGTTTAAGCTTGCTGATGCAAATGATTCTGACCTGGTGGTGACTGGTCATTTTAGAGAATTTGACGGAAAAATTGAAACTATCAAACCAGAAACGGTAGGATTTTATGATGAGCATGAACTAAAATCTTCAATAATTCCTAATGCCATTTACAACGGTGATATTTGTGAACATGGGATTTCGACATATGTATGGAATAAACTTTTTAAACGAGAATTGCTTTGTAATTTTCTTTTTGATGTACCTAACGAAATTGTTATGGGAGAGGATGCGGCAATAACCTATTCCTACCTATCCATTGCTAAAAGTATAGTTATAAGCAGAATTCCACTTTATTATTATAGGCAGAGATTTGACTCGATTGTGAAATCTATTGAAAATCCGAAAACTGAATATTACAGATTAGGGTTACTGATGAATTTTTTAAAAGTAAAACTGAGTCATGTACTCGATGAAAAAACTTTAAACCAACAGATTAAGTATTATTTATACTCACAAATTTTGGTTAGATCGGGCGGATTGATTGAGAATCACTCTGGAGGTATTTTCTTTAATCCATTTTTAAAAGTAAAACAGAACTCAAAAGTAGTAGTCTATAGTTCGGGCTCTTTTGGACAACATATTTTATCGACAAATCTTAAAGCTAATTTTTTTCAAATCATCAAATGGATAGACATTGATTTTCACGATTTAAATATAGGCGGAAATTCTGTACAGCCAATTAGCTCTATTAATAACAATGATTTTGATTTTTTGATAATAGCAACAGTTAATTCATCAAATTATGAATCTATTAAATTTGAATTGGCGCTTATGGGAATTGATGAAAAGAAAATTGCAAAAATTAATACCGCCGAAAAAGAAATCAATGAACTACTATCATATCTAGGTTTTGATGAAGATTTCAATTACCTTGGTATTGATTGAAAAAGAAAGGCCATAATTAGTAAAAAAATTATTTAACACATAATAAAAATGAAAAAAAAACTTATAATTCTTGGGGGAAACCCGGAAACCGGTGTTTTGGTGGATGTTGCAGTATCAATGGGCATTCATACCATTGTTATTGATCCAAATCCTAACGCACCTGCAAAAAAAAGAGCCACTGAGACCTACGATATAGATGGATTTGATGTCGATAAAATTGTAAGTGTTGCCAAGGAAAAAAATGTTGATGCAGTCTTAGTTGGGGTTGCTGATATCTTGGTTAAGCCTTACAGGGAAATATGTGAAAAACTTAATTTCCCATGTTATGCCACCGAAAAGGCAGTAGAAGCATTTTGTAGTAAGGACGGATTTAAACGCTATTGTGAAAAGTATGATATTCAGGATATTCCAGGTATTTATATAACACGAGATGCTGAAATAAAAAAACCAAAAAACATTAGTTACCCCTTAATGGTAAAGCCAGTTGATAGTGGTGGTGGAGTGGGTATGAAGATTTGTAGAGATGATGAAGATTATAATACTACGGTAGAAAATGCTTTAAAATATTCAAAAAAAGGAGTGGTCTTGGTCGAAAAATATATGGATACAAATTGTGATGATATGGCTGTGTATTATACTTTTAGAAATGGCACGCCTTATCTTTCAGCAACCTATGATAGGCAACTTACAAGACTACAAGGTGATTCTAGTCCAATTGCCGTAGGTACCATATATCCCTCTAAGTATACTGAAAGGTTTCTAAAGGAGATTCATCCTAAATTATGTGCGATGTTTGAAGGTTTAAATATTCAAGCCGGAGTACTCAATATTCAGTTTTTTGTCGAAAATAATGTTTTCTATATATATGATCCAGGATTTCGATTACAGGGGGAAGCACCTCATATTCATCTGGTAGCTATAAATGGATTTGATCATAGAAAAATGCTAATTAACTATGCCTTTACTGGTGTTTTTGGGGAAGATGATTTTCCCGAAAAAAATGATTACATGTTTAGAGGTAAAACTGCCTGTTCAGTTTGGATACTTTTAAAGGGCGGAAAAATTGATCGTATTGAAGGTTTAAAAGAGATAAAAGCTAATAAAAATGTAGCTTATGTTGCAGAAAGGTTTAAAGTTGGTGATACTGTAAAAGAAGAATTTTTGGGAACAGAAAGGCAGATTATTTATAGATTTTATGTCAACGCAGATTCTATTGTTGAAGTGAATCAAACCATTGAAGACATTAAAAACTTATTGAAAATTACCGACCCTAAAGGAAATGACATGGTATTAGAATGGTTAAAACCATGGAATACTAAAGATTATGATTTTGATAAAAATTAAGTTTAATCTTACATACAAGTAAAAATATTTAAAAAATGACCAAATTTAATGTAAATAAATCTTTGGTTAATAAAAAACTGAACAATGCAAAATATTTTAGATAAATTTAAATTAACAGGTAAAAAAGCTATTGTGGTTGGAGGTGCAGGTGATCTTGGTATAGCAATGGTAGAGGCAATATCTGAAGCAGGTGCACAAACTGTAGTTATCGATTTCGATGATCGTGTATTTGATATGTGTAAAGATCTCACTAATAAAGGATTAAGTGTAAGTGCAATAAAGGCCGATGTGAGTAAGCTTGAAGAAATAAAAGATTCATATAACGAAGCTTTAGAAATACTTGGTGGAACAGTAGATATTTTAATAAACTCAGCAGGTATTCAGAGAAGATATCCTAGCGAAGATTTTCCAGATGAAGAGTGGAGTAAAGTAATTTCTATAAACTTAGATGCCACTTTTTACTATTGTAAATATGCAGGCAATACTATGTTGAAACATGGAGGTGGGAAAATAATAAACATCGCCTCTTTGATGAGCTTTTTAGGGGGAATTACTATACCTGCATACGCAGCATCAAAAGGAGGGGTTGCACAATTAACCAAAGCCCTATCCAATGATTGGGCTGCTAAGGGAATTTGTGTTAACGGTATTGCTCCTGGGTATATGGATACGCAGTTAAATACTGCCTTGATAAATGATAAAAAAAGAACTGAAGAAGTGTTTAACAGAGTTCCTATGAAAAGATGGGGAACTGGAGAAGATTTAAAAGGGCTGACCGTGTTTTTATCTTCGTCGGCAAGTGATTATGTTACGGGTTGTATAATACCGGTTGATGGTGGCTATTTAGCAAGATAAACCTGTATATAATTTTTGATCGTTAAGTTTTCTCCTTCTGAAGACTTTTTTTAAAGTTTAACTTAACTTTTATAGAAGTATGATGGTATTTATTGTTCCTGTAAAAAGTAAAACTATAACTTCTGATTGGATTGCTTTTTCACGTTTGGTAAATCGTTGTATTAATTCTATTTGTAACCAATCAAATACAAATTTCAAAGTACTTGTTTCGTGTCATGAAATACCTGAAACAAAATTCAATAATGATTCTAGAGTCGAATTTTTAAAGGTGGAGTTTTCTCCACCTATTTTGAAAAAAAATACTGATGATAGGTGGATAAAAGAAGCGGATAAAGGCAAGAAAATAAAGTTTGCTGCGGATTATGCCTTGAAAATAGGAGCCTCATATGTAATGACAGTTGATTCTGATGACTGCATAAGTAACAAAATATGCGAATTTGTCTTCAAAAATGGCAATGATTCGATTTCAGGTTGGTATGTGAAAAAAGGATATCTATATCCCGAAGGTAAGAGCTATTCGTATCTGAACTTAAAAAATTTTCACACAGTTTGTGGTTCCTGTGTGATTATAAAACCAAAACTTATCGATTTAATGTATGGAAGAAATTTCTGGTTTGATCATGAAAGGACTATTTTTGAGAATGGTCTGTTATTACTTCCACTTCCTTTTCCAGGCTCTCTATATAGTATGCTTAATGGAACAAATATTCGTCTTGATTCTCAGGAAATGCAAGAAAGAACAAGATTTAATCCATTTAAACTGAAATCTATTAGTACCCTTTTCAGAAGACTTGGGAAATATAGACTAATCCCTACGGTATTTATAAAAAATGAGTTTGGGCTTTATGGTCTTTGACTCAAAGACCTTATTTCCTTGGTGCAAATGATTGAAATAACAGAAGAAAAACAAGATTTATTAATCTGTGATAACTTTGGATTAAGAGCACTGGACTCCATAAATAGAAACTATTTTATGGAATTAATAGAAGACAGACATAATATTTGAGCTACTATTAAAGCCTTTCAATTACGTGTAGACACTTGACATCAAATTAAAGGAGAACAAACTATTGCAGAAACTATTTTAGATAGACTAGTGTTCTTTGCTCATAGAATAGATAAAAAAAGAGGAATCTATAAGGAAGAAATTAACAAAATAAAACTATATTTAAATCACAAACAAATCAATTTTTAGCACCTCAGTTAAATTGCTCACTTTGAGTGCTCTAGGCCGTTTAAATCAGATTTATGCATTTCGTCTAAAATTTAAATTTTAAAATTAAATTAATTACCTACTAACCACTTTTTTTATAAATTTAATATAAAAGAAAGGGATTTTGCTTAAAAAATTACTAACAATATTTTTTCTATTTGCTTCAGTCGTTGCTGTCCATGCACATGGCGATTTGGATGAGCGAATATTATTGGTTACCGGAGAAATCAAGAAAAGCCCCGACAGCGCTTTTCTGTATTTTAAGCGCGCTAATCTTCACTATCAGCATAACGACTTTAAAAGGAGTCTCAAGGATCTTAAAAAATCAAACAGGCTGGGCTATGAGAATAATGAGCAGTACTTTTTGTTTGCTAAGAATTACTTTAAACTAAAAAAATATAATTTAAGTTTAAAACATGTTAGAAAAATTTTAAAGGATCAATCTTATAATGTTAATGCATTAAAATTAAATGGTAAAATCAATTATGATAAAAGAAAATTTGAAAAATCAGCAATAGCATTCGAAAAAGTCATAGCATATTCAGAAGAAACCTTTCCAGAAAATTATATAGATGCTTCTAAAGCTTGGTATTCTTTAAAAAATGATAAAGGAATTTTTCGTGCTAAAGCTGTGTTATTTGAAGGTATTGAGAAATTAGGAGATAATATTGTTCTTTATCAGAAGCTTATTTCAATTGCTGTTGATCAGGAGGATTATGCATTGGCAATTGAATATCAAAAAAAGGTCATAGATTTTAGTCCGAGAAAGGAAAGAGGCTATCTTAAACTTGCGGAATTAGCAGATATTAAATAAAAACTTTTTAGCAGCTGAAATATCTTTAAAAAATGCCAAAAGTCAATATGAAAAATTACCTGATAGAATAAAAAACACTAAGTTTATGAGAGAATTTTATTCTGAATTAGAACAAAAAGATGACTCCTTAAAAAAAGAAAATTTCGAGAAAACATGAAACAGAATTACAAATTATTAATATCATGTCTGGGTTTATTAGTTGCTTTCACTTCATTAGGCCAATCTATAATTAGAGATCCTTATCTTCAAAAAGGAACACCAACAAGTGTGGTTGTTAGATGGAGAACAGATGCTAGTACGACATCTATAATAGAATATAGTACTGATAATACAAGCTATAGTTCAACTTTTAGTGAAACTACTCCAACTACTGAACATGAACTTGAAATTACAGGATTATCACCAGGTACAAAATATTTTTATAGGATTGGGACCAATGGTTCTTTACTAAATGGCAGTGCAGATCTTTACTTTAAAACCCATCCCGTTATTGGAACCCCAGGCCCTTACAAATTTTGGATTTTAGGGCATACTGGAAATGGTGGCCTTTTAAAAACACCTGCAGTAGCAGTAAGAAATGCTTACTATTCTTATATTGGTAACAATGTAACGGACGCAATTATAGTAACTGGAGACAATGCTGGGTATTTTAATGATCAAACAGATTATCAAGCTTATTATTTTGATATGTTTGAATCGAAGCTGAAAAATACTATCGGATGGTCATGTATAGGGAATCTAGAAGGTAATTCCGTTCCTTTTGGTACACAAACTGGACCTTATTATGATATTTTCACTTTTCCTACCTTAGGAGAATCTGGTGGAATCCAATCAAATACTGAATCTTATTATTCTTTTGATTATGGAAATATACATTTTATAGTTTTGAATTCTTTTGATGAAGACAGGGCTATAGGAGGTACTATGTATAATTGGGCTCAAAATGATCTTCAGAACACTACACAGAAATGGATTGTGGCAATTTGGCATCACCCGCCGTATTCAAAGGGGTACCATCCTTCCGAAGGTTTTGATCAATTTGGCAATCCTGCTGAACAGGAATTAATAGATATGAGGCAGAACTTTAACCCGTTGATGGAGGCATAATGGTGTAGATTTAGTAGTGGTGGCCACAGCCGAGTCCTATGAGAGATCCTATTTTATTAATGGTCATTATGGATTAGTCAGCTACATTTGATCCGGCAACTCATATAGTGGGTGCTAATGGTGATGGGGTGGAAAAATTAGGCAGGATGATGGTGCATACAGTAAGCCAATAATAGGTAGCAGACGCTGGAAAAGGGACGTGTACGTTACAACTTCTACCGCATCACAAACAATACGTGACAATGCCTTTAGATTATCCTGCCATGTATTATGATTCAAACCAATATGGATCTAGTGTTCTTGAAGTGGATGGTGAATAATCTCTCGCTTAAATTTTTACGTGAAACCGGAGCCATAGATGATTTTTTTACTATTACAAAAACTAGCGCCTCTCAAACTTGGTATCAAGATTTAGATTCAGATACATTTGGAAATCCATCTGTAAGTCAAGATGCTGTTTATCAACCTTCTGGATATGTAAGTGATAATACTGACTGTGATGATTCAAACAATACCGTCTATCCTGGAGCCCCTGAACTTTGTGACGGTCTGGATAACGATTGTAATACACTGATCGATGATGGAATTACTTATACAACATACTATGCCGATACGGATACCGATGGATTTGGTGATCCTAACGTATCACAGTCTACCTGTGATGGTACGCCAACTGGCTATGTAACTGATAACACCGACTGTGATGATACTAATACAGCAGTTAATCCGGGCGCAACAGAAGTGCCATACAACGGCATCGATGATGATTGTGATCCATTAACATTGGATGATGATTTAGATGCAGATGGTTTTGATAATGCTAATGATTGTGATGATTCAAACAATACCGTCTACCCTGGAGCCCCTGAACTTTGTGACGGTCTGGATAACGATTGTAATACACTAATCAATGATGGAATTACTTTTACAACATACTATGCCGATACGGATACCGATGGGTTTGGTGATCCTAACGTATCACAGTCTACCTGTGATGGTGCGCCAACTGGCTATGTAACTGATAACACAGATTGTGATGATACTAACACAGTAGTTAATCCAGGCGCAACAGAAGTGCCATACAACGGCATCGATGATGATTGTAATCCATTAACATTGGATGATGATTTAGACGGAGACACCTATAATAAAGCTACAGGCATGGGCAATCTTTTTTCAGATAATTTTAATAGAGCAGATGCTAATGATTTAGGTTCAGACTGGACTCATTCTACAGGACTTGGAGCAGGCGCTGCTAGTATAGTTTCAAATACAGTTAAAGATATTGAGACAGGCGGAGGAACATTTGCTATAGCTTTCCGTAAAGGATCTTTTGATGACGACCAATGGGCAGAAGCTACTTTTGCAGGAGGAGGCGTATCTTGGTCAGGTGTAGCACTTAGATGTGATGCAACATCGAGTGTCGTATGGCAGTGTAGTGGCAGTGTAATACAGATGTTAGTTATGACTAACGGCTCAGTAAGCGCTAGAGGTAATGTTAATTATACAGTAGTGGAAGGTGATGTAATACGAGGAGAAGTTAGAGGAACGGCTTACAAGGTTTTTATAAATGATAATTTAGTACACACTATAGTCAATCCTTCTGGTGCAAATACTTCTGGTAATCCAGGCATCATGGTTCAAGATTATGCAATGGATGATTGGTCAGGAGGAGATACCTTTAATAATGCTACAGACTGTGACGATACTGATCCAGCTGTAAATCCTGGAGCAACTGAAGTACCATACAACGGCATCGATGACGATTGTGACCCATTGACATTGGATGATGATTTAGACGGCGATGGTTTTGATAATGCTAATGATTGTGATGATACTGATAATACAGTAAACACACCCCAACAATACTATGTGGATGCCGATAATGATGGATTTGGTTCGACAACAACGGCGATGTTATGTAGCTCAACAGCACCTGCTGGTTATAGTGATAACAATACCGATTGTGACGATTCTGATAATACTATAAACACACCACAACAATACTATGTGGATGCCGATGGTGATGGATTTGGTTCGACAACAACGGCGATGTTATGTAGCTCAACAGCACCTGCTGGTTATAGTGATAACAATACCGATTGTGACGATGATGATGGAGCTGTAAATCCTAGTGCTACAGAAGTACTATACAATGGAATCGATGACGATTGTAATCCATTAACACCGGATGGAACTTTGACGATTGAAGACTATAGCCAAGGAAATATCAATATTGCTCCAAATCCATTTAACAATAAAATCATAATTAAAGTACCATTAAGCTATAATAATAGTGCGTTCAATATTAAAATATTCGATCTAAATGGAAGACTTGTATTTGATAAAGAATATTTAAGTAGTAACGGAATAATAAATGTTACGGAAATGAATAGGCTAGAACAAGCTCTATACCTAGTGAAAATCACTAGCTTAAAAAATGGAAATAGTATTTTTAAACGATTAATAAAATATTAAACTAACCAAAGCCTATTTGATAGAGCTGAGTTAAAAACTCAGCTCTTTTTTATAAATCAAATTGCATTTACAATGCTCATTTTGAATGCTCTAGGTAGTTTAAATCAGATTTAGGTATTTCGTCTAAAATTTAAATTTTAAAATTAAATTAATTACCTACTACCACTTTTTTTTATAAATTTAATATATAAAGGAAAGGGATTTTGCTCAAAAAATTACTATCAATATTTTTTCTATGTGCTTCAGTCGTTACTGTCCATACACATGGCCATTTGAGTTTGAGTGAATTTTATGCAGTTCAGTAAAAAAAAATCAAAAACCTTAATGCAACTGATCTTGATCATTTGTTAAAATAATATCATAGATTATTTTAGTAACACTATTAACTATAAAATATGTGCTATGTCAGTATTAAAAATCATTGAAGTATTGGGGAACTCTACTGTAAGTTTTGAAGATGCTGTTAATAATGTAATTAAGGAAGCCTTAAGGATCTTAAAAGATCGGACAAACTGGGCTATGAGAAATTAGGGGATAATATTGTTCTTTATCAGAAGCTTATTTCAATTGCTGTTAATCAGGAGGATTATGCATTGGCAATTGAATATCAAAAAAAGGTCATAGATTTTAGTCCGAGAAAGGAAAGAGGCTATCTTAAACTTGCGGAATTAGAGATATTAAATAAAAACTTTTTAGCAGCTGAAATATCCTTAAAAAATACCAAAAGTCAATATGAAAAATTACCTGACAGAATAAAAAAACTAAGTTTATGAGAGAATTTTATTCTGAATTAGAACAAAAAGATGACTCCTTAAAAAAGTAAAATTTGTAGAGAACATGAAACCGAATTACAAATTATTAATATCATGTCTGGGTTTATTAGTTGCTTTCACTTCATCAGGCCAATCTATTACCAGAGGCCCATATCTTCAAAAAGGAACACCAACAAGTGCGATTGTTAAATGGAGAACAAATTCTAATACATCATCTATTATTGAATATAGTACGGATGCGAGTTATAATTTAACCAAAAGTGTTGCCGGATTAGATACAGAACATGAAGTGGAAATTACTGGATTATCACCAGGCACAAAATATTTTTATAGGATTGGAACTGGTGGGTCATTACGAAGTGGCAGTACTGATCTTTACTTTAAGACTCATCCCGCTACAGGAACCTCAGATCCTTACAAATTTTGGTTGTTAGGATGTACCTATAATGGTGGCACTGATAATGCAAATGCAGTATTAGTAAGAGATGCGTTACTATTCTTATCCTGGATCTGCAGATACTGATGGCATCTTTTTCTTGGGAGACAATGCTGGAAGCAAGGGTTTGGACTTAGATTATCAATATAGAGTTTTTGATATGTATGATTCGAAGCTGAAAAATTCAATCACATGGTCTTGTGTAGGAAATCATGATGATATTGCATCTATTGTTGGCTCACAAACAGGACCTTATTATGATATTTTTACATTTCCTAAAAATGGGGAATCAGGAGGAATGCCTTCTGGTACTGAATCGTATTATTCCTTTGACTATGGAAATATACATTTTATATTTTTGAATTCATTTGATGAAGACAGGTCTGTAGGAAGTGCTATGTATAATTGGGCTTTAAGTGATATCCAAAACACAACCCAAAAATGGATTGTGGCATTCTGGCATCACCCGCCATATTCAGCAGGGTGGCACCCATCTGAGGGTAATGATTATTTGGCGTTCCTTCTGAAGTCGAATTAACAGAGATGAGGGAGATTTCTACCCAATGCTTGAGGATAATGGAGTAGATTTAGTAGTGACTGGCCACAGCTTAGTCCTATGAGAGAACCTATTTTATTAATGGTCATTATGGATTATCAAGTACATTTGATCCGGTAACTCATATAGTGGGTGCTAATGGTGGTGGAAGTGGAAAACAACAGGAGGAAATGCAAGGTGCATACAGTAAGCCAATATAGGTAGCGACGCTGGATAAAGGGGTTGTTTACGTGATAACTTCTACCGCATCCAAATATTGCTGGCGCTGACCCTGCCTTTAGATTATCCTGCCATGTATTATGATTCGAAGCCAATATGGATCTTGTGTTCTTGAAGTGGATGGTAATAATCTCACGCTTAAATTTTTACGTGAAATGGAAACATAGATGATTCTTTTACTATTGAAAAAACGGACGCCTCTCAAGCTTGGTATGCAGATACTGATTCTGATACATTTGGTGATCCAAATGTAAGTCAAGTTGCAGCATCTCAACCTGCAGGATATGTTGGTGATAATACTGATTGTGATGATACTGATGATGCCATTAACCCGAATACCGTTTGGTATTTAGATTCGGATGGTGATAATTATGCGATCTCAACAACGATACAATGTACTAGCCCTGGTGCTGGATATACAACAACCGTAGTACCTACTACCGATTGTGATGACACGGACGATGTAAATCCAGATGCAACAGAAATTATTGATAATGGTATTGATGACGATTGTAATCCAACGACTTCAGATAGCTCAGGAGTTATCGATGCTGATGGTGATGGCTATACAGCAAATGGCGTGGGCAATCTTTTTTCAGATAATTTTAATAGGGCAGCTTCTGGTGATTTAGGTCCGGACTGGACCCAGTCTATAGGACTTGGAGGAGGCATTGCTAGTATAGTTTCAAATACAGTTAAGAAAGGCGGGGGAACATTTGCTATAGCTTTCCGTAAGGGAGTTTTTGGTGACGACCAATGGGCAGAAGCTACTTTTGCAGGAGGAGGTGTATCTTGGTCAGGTGTAGCACTTAGATGTAATGCAACATCGAGTGTCGTATGGCAGTGTAGCGGCAGTGTAGTACAGATGTTGGTTATGACTAACGGTTCAGTAAGCGCTAAAGGTAAAGTTAATTATACAGTAGTAGAAGGTGATGTAATACGGGGAGAGGTTAGTGGATCGACTTACAAGGTTTTTATAAATGATAATTTAGTGCATACTATAGTTAATCCTTCTGGCGCAAATACTTCTGGTAACCCAGGCATCATGGTTGAAGGTTATGCAATGGATGATTGGTCTGGAGGAGATACCTATACTAATGCTGCTGACTGCGACGACAGTGATCCAGCCGTAAATCCAGGTGCAACGGAAGTGTCGGTACAATGGCATCGATGACGATTGTGATCCATTGACATTGGATGATGATTTAGACGGCGATGGTTTTGATAATGCCAATGATTGTGATGATACGGATGCTACCGTAAATGCGGCCACCACCTATTATGTGGATGCTGATGGGGATGGGTTTGGGTCTACAGCTACAGAACTGTTATGTGCATCTACAGCGCCTACAGGATACAGTGATAACAATACCGATTGTGATGATACGGATGAGAATGTCAATCCAGGCGCAACAGAAATTGTTGATAATGGCATTGATGATGATTGTAATCCAACGACTTCAGATAGCTCAGCAGTTATCGATGCTGATGGTGACGGCTATACTAATGCTGCTGACTGCGACGACAATGATCCAGCCGTCAATCCTGGTGCTGTAGAAGTGCCATACAACGGCATAGATGACGACTGTGATCCATTGACATTGGATGATGATTTAGACGGCGATGGTTTTGATAATGCCAATGATTGTGATGATACGGATGCTACTGTAAATGCAAGCACGACCTATTATGTGGATGCTGATGGGGATGGGTTTGGGTCTACAGCTACAGAACTGTTATGTGCATCTACAGCGCCTACAGGATACAGTGACTAACAGTACCGATTGTGATGACACGGATGGGAATGTAAATCCTGATGCAACAGAAATTATTGATAATGGTATTGATGACGATTGTAATCCAACGACTTCAGATAGCTCAGGAGTTATCGATGCTGATGGTGATGGCTATACAGCAAATGGCGTGGGCAATCTTTTTTCAGATAATTTTAATAGGGCAGCTTCTGGTGATTTAGGTTCGGACTGGACCCAGTCTATAGGACTTGGAGGAGGCACTGCTAGTATAGTTTCAAATACAGTTAAGAAAGGCGTGGGAACATTTGCTATAGCTTTCCGTAAGGGAGCTTTTGGTGACGACCAATGGGCAGAAGCTACTTTTTCAGGAGGAGGCGTATCTTGGTCAGGTGTAGCACTTAGATGTGATGCAACATCGAGTGTCGTATGGCAGTGTAGCGGCAGCGTAGTACAAATGTTGGTTATGACTAACGGTTCAGTAAGCGCTAAAGGTAAAGTTAATTATACAGTAGTAGAAGGTGATGTAATACGAGGAGAGGTTAGTGGATCGACTTACAGAGTTTTTATAAATGATAATTTAGTGCATACTATAGTTAATCCTTCTGGCGCAAATACTTCTGGTAACCCAGGCATCATGGTTGAAGGTTATGCAATGGATGATTGGTCTGGAGGAGACACCTATAATAATGCTGCTGACTGCGACGACAGTGATCCAGCCGTAAATCCAGGTGCAACGGAAGTGCCATACAACGGCATAGATGACGACTGTGATCCATTGACATTGGATGATGATTTAGACGGCGATGGTTTTGATAATGCCAATGATTGTGATGATACGGATGCTACCGTAAATGCGGCCACCACCTATTATGTGGATGCTGATGGGGATGGGTTTGGGTCTACAGCTACAGAACTGTTATGTGCATCTACAGCGCCTACAGGATACAGTGATAACAATACTGATTGTGATGATACGGATGAGAATGTCAATCCAGGCGTAACAGAAATTGTTGATAACGGCATTGATGATGATTGTAATCCAGCGACTTCAGATAGCTCAGCAGTTATCGATGCTGATGGTGACGGCTATACTAATGCTGCTGACTGCGACGACAATGATCCAGCTGTAAATCCTGGTGCTGTAGAAGTGCCATACAACGGCATTGATGACGATTGTGATGCATTGACATTGGATGATGATTTAGACGGCGATGGCTATACAGTGAATGCCGTGGGTAATCTATTTTCAGATAATTTTAATAGGGCAGCTTCTGGTGATTTAGGTTCGGACTGGACCCAGTCTATAGGACTTGGAGGAGGCACTGCTAGTATAGTTTCAAATACAGTTAAGAAAGGCGGGGGAACATTTGCTATAGCTTTCCGTAATGGAGTTTTTGGTGACGACCAATGGGCAGAAGCTACTTTTGCAGGAGGTGGTGTATCTTGGTCAGGTGTAGCACTTAGATGTAATGCAACATCGAGTGTCGTATGGCAGTGTAGCGGCAGTGTAGTACAAATGTTGGTTATGACTAACGGTTCAGTACGCGCTAAAGGTAAAGTTAATTATACAGTAGTAGAAGGTGATGTAATACGAGGAGAGGTTAGTGGATCGACTTACAGAGGTTTTTATAAATGATAATTTAGTGCATACTATAGTTAATCCTTCTGGCGCAAATACTTCTGGTAACCCAGGCATCATGGTTGAAGGTTATGCGATGGATGATTGGTCTGGAG